>FZRB01000008.1 GCA_900199595.1 Lachnospiraceae bacterium
TTGCTTTGCAAGTAAATTGCTTCTCCCTCATGTTTTAGCGGTCAGTAAGGTATCAAGCCTTTTCATACAAGTATGAATGGCTTGATACTTTCTGACCTTGGCATCATTATATCTTAATGTCCCAATAACAGCAATCTACAACATACTTTATTTCGTTCTGAATAATCCTGTTATTATCTTGATAATTATTATATATACTACCGTTGTCGCTAATAGTGGTATCACTGTCTCCAGACTGTCCATCCTGATACTATCGAAGGTCTTCACCATATCCTGTGCCGAAACATAACCGATAACAGCACTGGATTTTATTATTGTAATGATATTGTCTCTGAAATCCTCTATAACATCCTCGCCTGAAGCCTTAAACAGTTTTTTTATGAAATGAACATCGTCAAAATATTCAAGTCTGTAATCCTCTGCCAGCTTTCCTTCGTCAATTCTTTTTGCATTTCTTTCAATGTTTCTGCAGCTCATCTCTGCAAAGGCAAAGGCAAAGCCCATAATAGATGCCAAAACACTTCCTAAAAACATGTTTCTGTAAAATGCGTAATACAAGGATATAATAATCATTACTGCAGGAACTCCCTGAACAAGCCAGAGGATAACTCTACATATACATTTTATTATCAGATTCCCCCTCTTAGAGCCTTTATAAAGAAGAAATCCCATCGGCGAACCAATAAGTACTGCAAAAAGAGTAACAATAAGTGTGACACAAATCCCTCGCACAAAAAGAAGGTATCTGTTACTATCTATGAAAGCATTTTTAAAATGTCTTTTCAAACTGTTTCTTTTTACTTCATCCTTTGTGAAGGCTGATTTGACATTTTTAGATGATTTTACCCCAGTCCCCTGTTTTCTGGCACATATAGCTACTCCGCCTGAGTAAACTGGTTCACAAAAATTATAATCCTTCTTTCTTTCCTCTGTAACCGTTATGCCACCACATCCAAGATCATATGTACCATCTGCAACGCCTCGCTGCATTTCTCTAAAATCCATCATTTCCACGGAAACACTGTAGCCATTTTCTTTGCAAAATCCAATGATGATATCTATATCATAACCCACCGGTTTTCCAGCTGACATATATGCAAAAGGAATACTCCCATCATCACTGAGCGCAAGGCGTATAGTTTTGTCACTATCCTCAGCTGCTATCGGCAGATTATCACTCTTCTTATTATCAGTTCTGTTTCCAAACCATTTATCATCAAGAGCAGCCAGCGTACCATCGGATTTTAAGCTTCTGACATATTCACTGAAAGCTTCACTCAGCTTTTCTCCGGTTTCATTTCTGGTAAATATATATGCGTAGTCACATTCCTCCAGATATCCATCCGCCATATAAAAATCATCCTTTGTTCTGAGGACTGATCTTATAATGGCATCATCATCCACTACTCCATCAACATCTCCATATGAGAGAGCCCTGAAGGCTGCCTCTCTGGTATTAAAGTATCTGATATTTGCATTCGGAAGCTTTTCCTTAACAAGATCACCAAAAATGAATCCTCCTACAACTCCGATGGTCATTTCATCATTATCGAAATCAGAGGTTGAATATTCTGAGGATGCATTTACATTTCCCATAGATATAGAAAAGCACTCTAATAAAATAATTATGCATATGAAAGAGAGTTTTAAATATTTCATCATTCCCCACCATCCTTACCGATACACTCTGCCTCTATTTTTTCGGCACACTCAGCGCGCTCAAACGCAAGTGTATAATAGTTATCACAATATGGATCGTAAGGAACTTCATAAATATCAAGCCAGTAATAGCATGCATCCACAACAGTTTCAGCACTTCTCAGCTTTGAATCCAGATTTTCAAAATCTTCACTTTCCAGCAAATGTATCAGATAATGCGCCTGCATATCCGGATCTCCTATATCAAATCTATAGTTTTCTCCTTCTCCTTTGGGGCCAAACCATTGCTCAGCAAACTGATAAAGCTCTTCTTTCTTTATATAAGCAGTAACCTGGGCATAGCCATAACCACCATCTACATTTACCCACTGGTAGTAATCATTATAGTAACCATTCGTCATATCATAGGTTCTTGCCTCAAGAAAATCCTGTTTACTTATCTCTCCACTGTTAATGCTGTCAGTGTATGTAAAATCATCTACAGCCCAGATATCGTTGTTGTAGTCCTCAAGATTTGAAGCTTCAAAATGTGATTCCGAATAAAGATTACACATAACTCCCAAAACCGCATTCGTATTTCCATCATAATGTTTCATTAGAAGGTTCCATAAACGAAGCTGTTCATTACTTTCATCAGCATCTGAATAATCTCTTTTCGGCTTCAGCGTATCTTTAATAAGGGCAGATGTCTTCTCATCAGCATCAGAAGCAGTTGCAGTTCCGAGTCCCTTCATTTTATTCCTTCTGAAAAGAGAACCCGGCATAACAAGCTGCATGATAATAAACAGCAAAATAAGGCCGATAACTCCGATACCGATTGTCACAGCCTTTCTTTTTTTGAAGAGATTGTTTATATCATTTTTTTCACGATTACGCCGGTTTTCCTGAATGATCTTTTTATCAGCCTGGTATCTCTTTACCCTTTCAGAATAATCAAGGGTAGTTCTCTCAGAGCTTTTTTGCTTCTCGTTTGCTTTCGCTTCATGCATTTCTCTGTTTTTCTTAAGAACAGCTTCATCCAAATCACGCAGCGTTCTACGCTGTTTTTCATTATTATTCTCAGACATAACAATTCCTTTTAGCTTATATTCTTAATATATTAATATGACACCCACATCATTAATATAAAATAAATCTATGGAAATTTAAAGAACAAAGAGTGTTGCTTGCGACACTCTCCGCGCGAGGCGCGTGCTGCCAAAGGCAGCTATCTTCCTTGTGCGCCAAGACACATCCATAGCGGAGCTTTTTTTATATAATAGGAAACGCAGTTTCCTTATTATATAAAAAAAACTCTTAAATCCAGGATCTAAGAGTTTTTGAGAGGCGACAGCAGGATTCGAACCAGCGATCAGGGAGTTGCAGTCCCATGCCTTACCACTTGGCTATGTCGCCGAAGGCCAAGATTACGAAGTAATCTTGCTGAAACAATTGCTTCAGCAATTGTTTCTAGTAGCTGCTGTGGCAGCTGTAATATCACGAAGTGATATGAAAGGTGACACACAGCTTACACTGTTGTGCCACAAAGCTCCCCGAGTTGGGCTCGAACCAACAACCCCTCGGTTAACAGCCGAGTGCTCTACCATTGAGCTATCGAGGATTAATAATTATTTCTTAAATACCAACAACGAGTCCAGGGAACTCGCCGCAGTTCTCTACCATTGAGCTATCGAGGATTAATAATTATTTCTTAAATACCAACAACGAGTCCAGGGAACTCGCCGCAGTTCTCTACCATTGAGCTATCGAGGATTAATAATTATTTCTTAAATACCAACAACGAGTCCAGGGAACTCGCCGCAGTTCTCTACCATTGAGCTATCGAGGAAAAGCTCGATTTGTTTACAAATCGAGGTTATTAGCAAGCCGTAAGGCTTGCGTAGAAGCACCTGCTACGGTTGAAGTATCTCGAAGAGATACTGAAAGCGGAGCTGTGCGTTCTCTGTTGTAAGTATCATACAAAACTATAATTGTATGTATCGGAGATGGAGGGATTTGAACCCTCGCGCCGCTATTAACGACCTATACCCTTAGCAGGGGCACCTCTTCAGCCACTTGAGTACATCTCCTTGCTGAAATACATCTACCAAGTCTAAGCCGGTTGCGGCATAAACTGATTATAAACAGCTTCGCTTTTGCAAAAGCGCTAGATTATAATAGCATTTTACCTAATCTATGTCAAGATATTTTGAATGCTTTTGAAGTTATTGGGAATAGTAGCTGAATACCATCATTAATATAGTAATCGTAATCATTGAAACAACAGTCGTTACTGTTATTGCTTTTGAAAGAAGTTCAGTATCTTCACCGATTTTTTCAGATTGAATAAGCGGAAGATTACCCACCGGCATAGCTGCCATCAGACAGAAGCCGAGAACAGCATTTTTTTCACAACCCAGAGCTCTAAGTATTATAAACATGGCAACCGGAAGCAGTATAAGTCTGAGTAATATATAACCCCAAAGTCTTATTTCCCTGAATCCCTTTCCTACATCTGATCTAGCTATAGATACTCCAAGAAGAACCATCGAAAGAAATACAGTAGCATTTCCTATATAACTTACACTATTACTGATAATAAGTGGTGGTGTAAGCTTAAACCAACATACTATCAGACTGATCACTGCCATAATAGTTCCCGGACTGAATACATTTTTCAGATTCATCTTCTCTTTTCCATTACTGAGAACGGTTATTCCATGTGTATAGAAAAGAAGACTATACATTACATTGCACACAATTACATGAAGTATTGCATTTTCCGGAAGAATAGCTCTGGCAACAGGAATTCCTATAAATCCGACATTCGTATAAACCGTCATAAGGTTAAAAAATCTTCTTATATCTTTCTCTGCTCTTAATAAAATCGGCATAACAAAGCCAAGAATAACCAATCCAAAATAGAAAATCGCTCCCAGAATAATCGAGGTCAGCAAGTCCTTGTGAGTTGCTGTTACATTTCCGGAAAGAATTGATGCGAGAATTAATGCGGGATTACATATATCCATAACAATAACTGATATTTTCTGCGATACCGTATTATCTACTACCTGTTTTTTATAAAGAATAATTCCTATTGCAACAAGAATGACAATAACACCCATCTGCTGCAATACTACCAATGTACTCATTTTGATAAATCCTTCTTATATATCTTGAATAGCGTTTATCTTACCACAAATGTCTTCAGATACAAAAGCTTTTATTCTGACTCCCTCCTCCAGATACTCCTCCTCAATTATTTCAGAAGAATTCTTTATCTGTGAAAGAAGAGACATTTTCTTATAAGAAAGGACTACATCGACAAGCTTTCTGTCCTCACGAAGTACTTCATCTATGCATACGTTAATCTTATCAAGTCCTATGCCGTTTTTAGCAGATATGAGAAGTGTTTTTACAGCTCTTTTATCAATAAGTCCGAGCCTGTCATCAGGATCTTCTATTTTATCTATTTTATTGAAAAATGTTATCACTTTCTTTTTTTCTATCTTGAGCATATCAAGTGTATCGTATACAACCTTCATCTCAGAGATCCGGTCAGGACTAGATGCATCCACTACGTGAATAATATAATCTGCATAATCTGTTTCCTCAAGCGTACTCCGAAATGCATCTACGAGATTATGGGGAAGCTTCCTGATAAAACCAACTGTATCAATAAGAAGAACCTTTTGTTTACCGGTGTTACCGGAATCCTCGCCCATCCCTCTTGAATACTCGTATACTCTTGTTGTTGTATCAAGTGTTGCAAAAAGCTTGTTCTCAGCTAAAATGTCAGCACCCGTAAGTGCATTTAGCAGCGTTGATTTGCCGACATTTGTATAACCGACGATTGCAAATACCGGATCTGTCCCCAGGTCTCGGTTTTTTCTTGTCAGTTCTCTATGTTCAACAACATCAGCAAGCTCCCTCTTTAGCTGGGCCACACGGTTTCTGATCACTCTTCTGTCCTGCTCCAGCTTCTTCTCTCCGGGGCCTCTGGTTCCGATTCCACCACCAAGTCTGGACATGGATATACCTTTTCCGGTAAGTCGGGATAATCTGTATTGAAGCTGTGCCAGTTCAACCTGCAGCTTACCCTCTGCAGTTCTTGCATGAGCGGCAAATATATCAAGTATGACCATAGTTCTGTCCATAACCTTGATGTCCAGAGCCTTACTCAGGTTGTACATCTGGGCAGGTGACAGCTCATCGTCAGTAATAATTCCTGTTGCACCTCTATCAAGTATCTTATATCTTAATTCTTCAAGCTTTCCACTTCCTATATAGGTTGAGGGATTAAATGATGGTAGTTTCTGCGTCAACCTTCCAACCACCACTGCTCCTGCTGTTTCGGCAAGTTCGGCCAGCTCGTCCAGCGAGCTTTCAACTCCACTCAAAGAATCGTCGCCGTTCGATGTATCCACGGCGACTAAAATCACATATTCTATTTCTTCCTTATTTTCATATAGCATATGGCCCTCTGATAAGATTTACTCTAAAGCTTCATTATATACTGCTCTTACTCCGCCTACATATTTCGGTCTTCTTCTGGCGGCTACTACAACAGCCTTTCCGATATTTCTATGGTCCATCCTGAGCGGAACCACAACCGGATGAATGTGCATTCCAATCAGAACTCCACCGATATCTATTCCGGCATCAGCCTTTGCTTCAATGCTTTCAACAACAATCGGATCCTTAAAATTCTTATACGTTTCGACGGCAAATGCGCCACCTGCATGGGGCTGTGGGATAACATTTACCTCTTCAAATCCATAATGTTCTGCAGTTTCACGTTCTACAACAACGGAACGGTTAAGGTGTTCACAGCACTGAACAGCCACTCTGATCTTTCGGCTCTGCAATTCACTTACAACAGCAGAATAGATAGCCTGGGCTGCATCTTTGCTAGATGCTGTTCCCATATGTTCACCAATAGTCTCACTTGACGAACATCCTATAATAAAGAGCTGCCCTTCCTCCAGCTTAGCTTTCTCTATCACCTCTTTAATAACCTGAGATGCATCATTATATATCTGCTCTATAATATCCACTTCCATCATCTTTCCTCCAAGATTCTTCACCCTTTTAAGTGGCAGGGTTATCCGAGAATCTTTACAAAGTTTATTTTATTTACAATACACCACAGCTCAATGGTATTACACAAATTTTCATAATTCGAATATGTGAGGTCACCGTTCCTTCTATAAGGAGTGTGAAAATAAACCCGCCCAGAAGCGCAAATGAACCGGTTAACCTCTTATTACTTTATACCTTGAATCTCTTATCATTCATAATTTCCCCTCACCTTTTAAATACTCCAGAAATGCTGTACAACCTTCAACAACATCGCTGTAAGTTGCCTCAAAATTTCCTGTATACCATGGATCAGCGACGCTCCTTGGGCGATTAGTATAGTCCATCAAAAGACTTATTTTGCCCTGTGGATCTCCACCTAGAATCCTTGGCATCCATCTAGCATTTTCACTGTCCATGCCAATTATGTAATCATAATCCCTATAGTCTGATTTTGCAAGAAGCTGAGCATGCTTTCCTTTACAGGATATTCCTACTTCAGCCAGCTTCGCCTTAGCAGGCGGATAAACCGGACTTCCCTGACCATTCCATATCTCATCAGTATGAGTCGCACGGGACTCTATATGGAACTCGCTCTCAAGACCTCTTTTCTTAACCATATCTTTAAAAACAAACTCAGCCATTGGCGATCTACATATATTGCCGTGGCAGACGAATAGTACTTTTATCATTAGCTATTTTCCTCATAATCCCTTGAATTTATTAGATTTTTCAACCTTTCCGAAAATCCGTATTTTTGCAAATATCGGCATATTTTTGCATATTTTTGTCGGCATCTGTTGTAAAATCTGTTGTAAATCGGAGGTCCGTACAACAGGCCTTTTTAACGCCTCGAAGAATACTACTATTATAGAGAACTTACCCTCTTCATCTCTTCCTTTGCATCATCCACACTTACATGAGTGTAGACATTTAGCGTAACACTGATGTCTGAGTGTCCCATTATATACTGAAGAGTTTTGGGATTCATACCTGACTTTGCCATCTTGCTGCAGAAGGTATGTCTGCATACATGAGGGGTAACACGTGGCATTTGAATTTTGTAAATGCTGTTGTATTTTTCCCTAATGTGCTGCATATACTTTTCCCAGTGAAGTGAAACCATCGGCATATCATTCTTATCAAGACAAAGAAAACCGACAACACCATCAATCATAGGCTCAACCCTTGGCGTTTCCCTATTCTTAATGATATTCTTGAAGCAGTCTGCTACCTCAGGAGTCATGGGAACAAATCTGTTACCACATTCCGTCTTAGGTTTCTCAATAATGTACTGCATATCACTGCCACGCTGAAGCTGCCTCTCCACTCGTATTGTCATATCTTTGAAATTGATATCTGACTTAGTCAAACCGCAGAATTCCGAAATACGAAGACCAGTATTTAATAAGATATAAATTGCATCATAGTATCTGCAAAAATGCCTGTCTTCTTTTATGAATTTCAGAAGGTTCCTTTCCTGCTCCCTGGTAATTGCCTCTCTGGTAACACTATCATTTACAATTACAGAAGAAAGTTCAAAGTCAAATGGATTCTTACGGATCAAATCATCCTCAAGAGCCATACGGAAGGCAGGCCTCAGTACACCTCTTATAGTATGGATGGAACTATAGCTTCTACCATCCACCTGCTGAAGCTTTATCAGCCATGCTTTTGCATCTGAAAGCTTTACTGTATCAATTCTCCTACTGCCCATGCTATCCTTTTTTAGTATGTTGATTACTGTTTTATAACCGGTTCTTGTACTCTTTCTCACTCCAGTCTTAAGTGATACATACCTTTCACATAGGGATAAGACAGTATAATGACCGCCCTCAGGTATTATCTCATCAAAAAGATCCTGTTCTACCTGACGCTCTTTTTCTCTAAGAGACAAATCTCTTTTCTTACCTTTAGGTGTAGGATCATTCTTATCAAGTCTCCAGCTATAGACACATTTTCTCTCTCCTCTTAAATCTCTATAGGAGAATCTGTATCTTCCATCACTCTGCTGAAATTCTCCATCATGCAATATTCTGTTTTTGTTATCTCTCCTTTTTTCGCTCATAAATTCCTCTCTTTCTTATAGATAAGAAGAGAGTTCAAATCCATGTCCTATCTTAACACAGTTTAAACTCTCTCGTATAATTATTTTCATTTATTTTTCCTTAATTTCTGAAGCCCTCTTTATATGCATGTCGCATTATCCAAGAAGGTTTCAAATTGTCTTCGCTTAAACAACACCCTATTGCCATTCATGATGATAAAGTCTGAATTCAGATTCTCTTCTGCAATACTACGAAGTTTCTTCTCACCTATATGGTAGTATTCAGCTGCTTCTGTTATCGTTAAGACATATCTTTTCCATGGCGGGATTGCTTCATTCTTAGATTCTTCATAACCCATACACTCAGCCCCCTTTGCAGTCTCTTCTTCTCAGCGTTATCAAGGGAAAGATAAACTTTTTAGCTTCCACTCGTAGGTTATGTCGGCAGCATTCCTGCTGCATCGTGCCCTTACTCATATCAACTCCTTACCTTCTAGATTTTTTTAGAAGGGCATCCACGTTTCATCTGTTAGAATTGATACTTTCCGGTACACCGGGCTGCTCCTGCTCGAGCTGTACCCAACTTTACGTGACTTCTTATTCTCCGCTCTTTCCAAAGGATTAATCACTTTTATCCTTCAGCTGTCATGGCAGAGTGGACTTCCACACCTACAGCTTATGATCCCGTTTCCGAGATATTTGTAAATTGTTAAAATGTTTTCATTTTCTGTAACCTCCTTCGATGTTACGTGGTATACTTGCCTTAAATGATTTCAAAATCATTTGAGACTGTAGCCGTTTTTTTGATTCCGGCTACACTTGTTATGATCAAATGATACTAATGATTTAGGGATTAAAACATTGACGCCTAGTTGACCAAAAGTTGACATAGAAAAGAAATAGATTAGATACGGAGAACTGAGATGCGTAACAGGTTAACTTTCCCTGAAGTGATTCAGGTACTTCTTGAATATAAAAATAAAACATATACTCAGAACCAATTGATAAGAGATCTTTTTTCATCATGCCTAAAAACATCAGCAAGTAACGCTGATGAGGCTGTCGAAGATAATATAAAATTCAGTAGATGGGTAAAGGGAGAACGTCCAATCCCACAGGATATTCTTGATAAATATCAGGAGCCCAACGGAATTAAAGATATGGAATGTGATATTGAGGATCTTATAATCCCAAATCTGATAAATGTATCTGGCGCTAAAGAGAAAATAATAAGTCTAGTTAAGAACAGTATTGATGTTATAGGACAAGAAAAAGCAGATGAGTTAACATCCGAATCAGATGATGCCGCATTCATTACCTCCGTTATAAGATACTCTATATATAACAGTCACGATAATGCTTCTCTTCTGTCACCAATGCTAACAGATACACTTCTTAGTAATAGACTCCCATCCGTAGCCGATGGATTTGTCGGCAGAAAACAGGAAGAGAAAATATGCAGCAAGAAGCTTAACGATCAAGGGATACTTTTTGTAGGTGGAATTGCCGGAATAGGTAAAAGTGAATTTGCAAAATACTTCGCAGATAAGAATAGAAAGAAATATACCAATATAATATATATTTACTACTCAGGCAATCTGAAGCAGGATATAACAAATATGGTATTCAGCAATGATAAATCAGATATGACAAGTGAAGAACTTTTTAATACTCATTATAAGACGCTTCAAGAGCTTTATGAGGACAGTCTGATAATACTTGATAATTTCAATGTACTCCCAAAAGAGGAACCATTTTTCAAAGAATTCAGAAACAATAGATTCCATCTACTAATAACAACAAGATGCAACCTAAAGCTTGCAGATGAGCGAAAGGAAGAAATACTTACTCTTAATCTTGAAAAGGAACTAATTCCTCTCTTTATCTCAAACTGTCCTTCTGCCAAGGAAGAAAAAGAAAATGTGAAAGAGATCATTAATACTGTCCATTCGCATACTCTCACAGTAATTCTCGCTTCTCTTACACTTGCTGAAAGCGGCCTAGAGCCGGAAGACTTATTATATGAATTAAAAACAAATGGATTAGATACGCCTGATGCAGAATCCGTTGATATTTATAAGGATGGAGAATATGCAGAAGGCATAATGATAGAACACTTAAAAACTCTACTCAGCATTAATAAACTGACTGAGGAAGAAACCCTTATTATGAGATGCATGGCTCTTCTTCCTTCATCCGGAGTTCTTAAGCAGCATTTTAAGGAATGGATGAAGTTAGATAACCTTGAACCGGTTATCAAGCTTGTTAAACATGGTCTAATTCAGGACGATGCAGAAAACCGGATGTTCAGTCTTCATCCACTAATAAGAGATGTTGTAATAAGCACTATGGAACCATCCATAAGTAACTGCCGTCTTATAATGGATAGTCTCCATCTCGTATCTCTAGTTCATGGCATGGAGTATGCTCGACCTATTAATGCAATTAACTGCCAGTTATCTGTTATGGAAAATATAATAATAGACGATATACCTGCATATCTTATGTATTTACAGGATTTATTTCCACATCTCGAAAAATACAGGTACACCGAAGAGCTATCAAAGCTTGTAGCTAGAATAGAAAAAATAATGATGGATGGAAAGATTGATACACCTTGTGACAGAGCACTTCTATTTGATTATAAAGCTCATCTTTTTATAGAAAAAAAGGATTATGATAACGCCATAAAGAGACAATCAAAGGCTATTAGCATTATGGAGAAGCTAAAGACTCCTGATGCAACAATGCGTGAAATGAGTCTTCTGTCAAACATTTACTGCAACATTTCCAGTACTTACCTTTATAAAAAGAAGTTGGACATTGCTACAGATTATTTAAAGAAGGCATTTGAACTTAGAAAAGAATACGAACACCTGGGACTTATGGAGTCTCACGATCTGCTTGTGCAAATGATGAACCTCGTAGAATTATCTATTTTCGCAAAAGACTATACCAACGCAAGAGAAATACTAGACTTCTATGAGAATATAATTACCGAATACCTAGGTACAGATACCTTTGATTACGCTAGATGCCAACTGATGCATGGTGTAATTGATTTGCAAACGAGAAAATATAAAGAATCAGAAAAACATTTAGATACAGCTGAAGAAATGATTGCTCGTATTATGGGAAATGATTCAGTATATCTAAGAGAAGTATATGCAATAAAGTCTAAACTTCACCGCCAACTAGGAAGGATAGATTTGGCAGCTGAGTATGCCAATAAATACAGAGAAATAGCCAAAAATCACCCTTGACTATAACCCATTTTCATTGTACTATAATTGTAATATCAGCTATGCTGATAGGGGCTGACCGAAAGGTCCGGGTCCACCGACAGGCGCTGGGAACCGGCGCCATTTTTTTGTCTTAAGGAGAAGAAATATACATGCCACCAAAAACACCTAAAATACTTAGTTGTTTCATAGATGAAACTGGAGATTTCGGAGAATACGATCCTCATTGTCCTTACTACATGGTTACTGCAGTTCTTCATGATCAGGATATATCTATTGAGGATCAATTAAATGGACTAGAACGATATTTATCCGACTTAGGATATCCCCATCATGCTATACATGCAGGTCCTCTTGTCAGGAGAGAATCAGATTATGAAGATTTGACCATGGAAGATAGAAAGAAAATGTTCAATCTTCTATTCAACTTTACCAGAAAACTACCGATACATTTTTTCTGTGCCAAAGTAAAAAAATCCGAATGTAAAGATGCTGATGAACTTGATGCAAAACTAACAAAGGCAATTAAAGCAGAAATAATGAAATCCGAAGAATACTGGAATTCATTTGATAAAATCATCATTTATTATGATAACGGCCAAAAAGCATTAAAGCGTGTATTAAACATAACTTTTAATAGTCTATTCTCTGATGTCGAGGTAAGAAAGGTAACACCTGCAGATTATAGACTTTTTCAAGTTGCAGATCTCATATGTACACTTGAACTGACACTTTCAAAAATTGAGCTCGGATTATTTTCTAAAACAGAGGACGCCTTTTTCCATGGTTCGCATGAATTCAAGAAAGAATACTGGAGAAAAATCAAAGCGAAAGAAATATAAACAAACATCTATTTTTCGACATACAATAAAAAAAGCGTTAAGGCATCCATGAGAATTTCAACTCACAGACGCCTTAACGCCAATTTATATCATTATTCAGTTACTCTACTTACTATCTATATACTTTGCAACTTCCATTTGAGCTTCATACAAATCATAAGAAAACTCCTTAAAATCTTCTAACTTGCTGTTAAAATCATCTGTATTATATACTTTTCCTGTAGGCAAACTATCTATTGCACTTTTAATTTTCTTTTTCAGCGATTGTAACTCCTTATAATCCCCACATGAATCATAAGCATCATTCAAACTGTCTTTTGCCGTATCCATTTTCGATAGATTAGAATTATATGAATTTATAGGATCACTAGAGTTATTTAAACTCTCCAAAAAATCATCAGTATTATCAGAAGCATCCCATAGCGCATCATTAATACTACTATAAACAGAATCTAAATCTTGCTTATCATTCTGAGACTTTTTATTTTTATCATTCTTATCAGAGTTTTCACTACTTAGATCCAACATAGCAATCTTATTATTTGCCGTTACCAATACATCATGATTGGTAACAAGCGCTTTATCTTCTTCTGACAGAGCTGCATAAAGATTATTGAGTTTCTCAATATCCTCCTTATCATCTATAGTTATTTCTCCTAAGCTATCAATAGCAGCTATGATTTCTTCTACTTCTGAGTTTCTTTCTTCTTCCTTTTCCTGAGTTGTACTTTTATCATTGAAAGATTTATAAATCATTACAGATCCCACAGAGATAGCACCCACTAATACAACTAAAACTGTTATGATGATAATAATTCTACTTGCCTTTTTGTTCTTTTTATTTACATTGATTTTATTTTTTGAATTTATGACATATCCACAGCCGATACAACGCTCTGCTTTATCCGATATATCTTTTCCACATTCCGGACATTTAATTAATGCCATAGTCACCTCCCACTTTATTGGTTCACAGCTAATTAACGGCAATAAATACACCAGTTATATTCTATTTTCCTTCATGCCATTCAACACAATTTGCCCAATGTTTTGCACAATAATGATCAGATCCTTTTCCATATGATGCATACTCACAGTACAATCCATCTTTTCCGCATATAGCACACTTTAATTCCCCTCCACACATTGAACAGTATTCTTTTGATGAACTAGATGTTTTGGAAGAACTCGATGAACTGTTTCCAGAGTTCGAACACATTGTCATAGTAAAAACCAAAAAAATAATTATTACTATTATTAAAACAATTGAGGAACTTGATTTAGCCGCCTTGGAATTACCATTCTGAACGACCATTGAATTATCAATTTTAGAATAATCATCTTTTAGGATTAATTTACAATGTATGCATTTAGTAGCCTTATCAGAAATTTCTCTTCCACAATTAGGACATTGTATTAATGCCATGTCAAATCCCCCCTTATTCTCCCGACACAGGAAGTAGCAAGAGTTGACCAAATACTAATTCATCAGCAAATTCTAAGCCATTTGATTAACTCTATACGAAATATCTTATTGATATATTTTTCATTCATCCTTTTTTTCATTTAATGGTAAAAATAATATATATAAGAGCATAAAACAAAGCAGAAAGAATCGGAATCAAATAAGTTGTACCTCCAACCTTTGCAATATACTGCGCTTTAATAGGTTCCGGAAACTGTTTTCCCTTATTTATCCTTTGTTCAACATCATACATGTAAAAATAATTAGCAAACACACCAACTACAATAGATATAATCAATTGAAGTAAAATCGAAAACTTTCCTCCTATCAGAGAAAGAATAAAATCTAATCCTAAAATTATTCCCCCTTGCAAATACATCTTTCTATATAAGCACCATAATGGTCCAAACAGAAATGCCATCCAATTCCAGGAATAATACTGTTTAAGATTTTTCAGTTTAGAAAACTCCATCAAATAATATTCCTGCTTGGTACCTATATAATTCTTTATCTCAGGATCAAAATAATCATTTGTTTTAAAATCTTTCATTACATCTTTTATTTCTGAAGATATTTTTGATGTCACATCAGAAACAAGATTCGAAGTTGATGAACCATATTTCATATTGGTTGCCCCAAGGGGCGCTCCACACTTAGTGCAAAAAGAGCTACCAGATTCTATTTTTGCACCGCATTTAGTACAAAAAAGGTCTACTGCATTATTATAAGAATCCCTTACATCATACTTGGGAGCCGAACTAATTGAATTATCCACTTCAAAAGTTATGCCCTGAATAGTACCTTGACACCCAAATGTTGTACACCCTTTATTATCAATCCAACATTCTTTGTGATGTGGCATCTCACATGCACTACATACAACAATATCCTCTCCATCAAGAAGTTCAGCCTTACAATATGGACATATTTTACTTATATATTTATTCATCCTAGTCATCTCCATCAGTATCTATAGAATTATCTACGGCATCACTAGGAGTACCAACTGAAGCATCTGTATCAGATGCTTTATCAATTTTATTTTTCACTTCGGATAACTCTTCCTCTAAAGCCGTAACATCTGTTTTGAGAGCGCTGATTTCTTCAGCCATATAATCAACTTGTTGTTGCAAGTACGAAACACTTTGCGAATTACTACTTGCCAAATTATCCTGTTGATTTTCAATTATTTTCATTCTATTAAGCATATTCATGCTGAAAACGGAAAATACTATTATTTCAATAATAACAAGTATTCCTAATGCACCTAATATCCATGAAAGCTTACTAGATAATCCACCACTAACTGTCTCTTCTTCTACAAGTAAATCTTCTTCTACAGGAATTTCAATATCCACTCCCACTTCATCATAGATATAAAACCCCTTACTTTTTTCTATTTTTCCATTTATCCAACAGAACACGCCTTCTATGTGCCTGATAGGATCCACAACATGAGCTATTTGATATTCTTCATTAAAGAAATTGTTTTGAATAAACTTATCATATTCTGATAAAAATATACCAAAATCCGGATGAGTATGTATCCAGCCAACAATTTTACCATCCTCGTATTTCTCATCAATTTCTTTATGAACATAATCCCATGTTTCATGAGTAAACTTAAGTGTTGTCGGAGTTGCTTCTGTGTATTTTGCTTCAATAAAGCCATATATAACTATATTGGTCTTACCAAACTCTTCTATTGTACCTCCAATCAACATACCCCCACTTTCATTTGTGAGCTTGTCCTTTGTAAATTCATGAATCTCTTTATATACTTGCTGTGAAATATAAACATTTTTATCTTCTTCAATATGTTCACCAATAAGTAGTATATTCTGAGGAAGTGTATTATCAAATTTTATCTTTTTAAATTCTTCTTTAGATTTCTTACTCATATTATGCTCCAAATCTTTAAAAACGCAGAAATAATACAGTTTTCATAAATCTTAAAAATTATTTAACAGTATTGAAAACCAACACAGAATTTCCGACCGCAATTGCGTCTCCTTGTTGCAATACATGTTGATTAACTCTAATTCCATTTACAACAGTTCCCATAGGAGATTCACAATCCTTCAAAATATATTTACTTCCCTGCATAATAATATCGCAATGATGTGGACTAACCAGTTTATCTTTAAATAAAACAATTGTATTATCACTATTATTTCCAATACTTGTTGTTCCAGGGAATATTAAATATTCTTTTCCTTCAAACTCTCCTCTAATAACCTTTAACCATGCGGATTTAGCAAACTGCTCTAATAAGCCTACTCCAACACCAATAAGTATACCCATAACTAAAATAGCCACACCTCGTGATGCTATTGCATTTGGAATAACATCTGCAATATAGTTAAATAAAAATCCTCCTATAAATGCGCCAATCAAGCCACCTAGCGAACAGGATATAATTCTTTTTATTTCTGGCTTTATCAAGCCTACAGCTAATCCAATACCAAGTCCCATAATAGCCCAACCTAAAGCTCTAACAAATGAAGCAGCAATCTTAGACGGATCCTCCCCCAGCATAGAAGAATACATCCACTGAGCCATATATCCGCTTATTCCACCTATTACAACTGAAATAATTGCACCAATAACAGCAAATTTAATTGCACTCTGTTTTGATCCGTAATAAATTCCTTCACCTAATCCCAAGAACAAACCAATAAATAATGCTATCACAGCAGACCATATAGCTGTAGATGTCCTAGTAACTTTGGCAATAGCCTCTTTCATATCATTTTCATCTGAATCAAAATCATCCTGATATGCCTCATATAATTGTTCTGTGGATTTTTTATAAGCATCATAATACTCTGACGCAATCTTTGTTGAAGATTCATCCGCCTTTTTTATCCAATCAGAAAATGCGTTTTCATCATCTTTATCAAGATTATTATCTTCACAATACTTTTCAAAAGCTGAATAAACTTGTTTTTCCAATTCTGATGCCCTATCTGAGTATTTAAAATATTTTGCTAAATCACGATAACCATACATTGATGCAATATCTGAATTAGAAGAAATCTTTTCACATATTTCACCAAAACCAAATCCGATAAGAGCTCCCAAAAGAGCCCACAGTATACCTTTGACCAGGACTGTTTTGAAATTTATCTTAACCTTTACAGTCTCTCCAGATGCTGGCATTCCTTGCATTCTTTGAGCAGTTGGAATAAACTCTATTCCCTCTAATTCCTCAGCCGTTATCTCAAAATCATTTCCTTCCTTCTTTGGTTCTATATAATTCATTGAACCACCAAACGGATTTTCTTTAACCAGAGAATTATCTGATACCATATTAGTTTCAATTGATTCGTCTTTTAGTTCATTATCTTCATTAGTTTCTGAATTTATAATCTCATCATTTTCATCAAACAAATCAATTTCTACATCATCTTTTGCAGATGCATAGTCTGCCACATATAAATTTACATCACCAACTGGGAATAAGTGTTTGTTCTCCATAGCCCATGCAGCAGCATCAGCTGAAAGTGGACTAAAAGAATTCCATGATTTGTATTGAATCATGTCACCAATATTAATGATAATATCCGTTAGCGATTCTCCCGCCCCCCATATATCACCAATGCAGATTTGTCCATCGCGAAAATTTGGATGCCATATAGGTGTAAGAATATTACATATAGGCTTGTATCTTGGATAATCCGCATGAAGAGTTATTTCAACCTCGTGTCTTCCTAATGTTTCAATTCTTCCATCCGGCAGAAGATAAATACCATTTACATAGTATGTAACATGATATTTTTCTGGTGGTTCTGCTCCAATTGGTGTAATAACTATATTTTTATGACCAGCAAAATCTTTTTTTAATTGCTCATAATCTGAAGCAATCCTTCTTAACCTAGCATCCACACTACACCCCTCCTATTTTTTACCGAAGACTAAATCATAATCTGCAGTAAATTCATAATATTTTGTTTCAATACCCTGTCTTCCCTTTACTACATGTAACGGCGGAATTCCTATCTCCCCAAAAGTTTTATCTGAATAGTCTTCTGTTCCATCAAATGTATGTTTACTATTAAATCTCATTTGCTTTCCACATTTTGAACAGGTCAACATACTAGCGTTTAATTTATGAACCGGAACTAATAATACCTTCGATTCGCCACAAGTACATTCTGCATTTGTCGCTATATCTCTATCTATTTCAACAATTACATTTTCTCCCATATCACTTTTAATTTGATCAGCAACCGTTTTTATACTTTCAGAATGTACTGACCATTGTTTTTCTTCTATTTCAGGATATATATCATGACTCATACAATCGGGTTTTTCTTGATATTCAACTACATACGAATCATGTGTTAAACCATTAAACACATATCCCTTTCCAGCTAATATAGGTAATTTTCTTTCAGAATGAAGCAATTTCAACATTTCTTGTACTTGAATACCAGCTATCACCGAAGATGATGTCGGTGTAGTAGGAATCTTTCCCTCATTCATTTGTTCATTGGACAACAAAGCACAAGATTTTCTCTTATTAATCAGCATCCAATCTGTTTCTGTCATGGTACACTCATAACAAGCTCCTTGTCCTGGAACAAAAACTCGCGCAAACCCATTAAGTACTTCTATAGCCCCATCTATCCATGGTTTATTGACCCTATAGCAATTCTGATTAATAGAAAGTCTAGCCTCCCTATTATCTAAACCGCCTAAAACTACATCCATACGCCTGTAAACGCCCAAGCCAACATCATCTATTATATTTGCAACAAACGGTATAACCTTAACATCAGGATTTATTTCTTCAGCCCTTTCAGATATCACCTCAGCCTTATATTTCCCAACATCAGACATTCTAAATAATACTGAACGAGTTAAATTTGTGCTTTCTATCTTGTCCATATCAAACACAAAAACATTCCCCACACCTAACAAGGCAAGGTTCTTTACCAATTCATTTCCAAGTGCGCCTGCACCGACCACCATTATTTTGGCATTTTTTAAAATATCCTGATCCCACCATGATATAAGTTTAAATCTACTGTATTTATCCTCTTCAAAATCCATATTAGTAAATTCAATATCATTTGCCATAATTCCCACCTGCAGTTATTTCTGGTTGCAATCTTAAAACATCCCCATCTTTTATTCCCGCCTCAGATAATGTTTGTGTTTCTAACAATTGTCTTCCAGTTACTTTATGAATGAATTTATAACTAATTGGATTCCCGTCTGGTCCCACTGAAGGAAGCTTTATTTTTTCAATCAGTTTCACCATAATAATCCCGCACTTAATATCATCCGGAAGTCCAACTTTCTGTTCCTTATTACCTGTTGCATCAACTATTATCACATTAACTTTTCCCATCTATCTTCTCCTTAATATAAAATTAATGGGGATTCGGTAAACCGGAATCCCCATCGTAATAATTAATATAGTTCATCTAACAGTTCAACTCTATCAAGTTTATCATCTTCAAACATTTTATTAATTCTTTTCACCGAATCCTTATTCAGTTTTGTTCCATCACTTAATGTTGTTTTTATAAATGATCTTCCAATATTATTTGCTAATTTCTCAATCGTTTCATCTTCGTCATCGTATTTGCTATATTCCTCATCACTAAGATCTGAAACCGAACAAAAATAACTAAATTGATTCTTATCATAGCTCCAAGTATAAAGCCAATAACTACTTACACTAGCACCATAACTGTTATTTCCGCTTACCTGTAAAACTAATCTTTTAGAAATCTTTCCATCTTCATCTTTTTCACCTTCATAATAATAAGCATCTCTTAATACAAACGAAGATGGATCTTTTAGATTATCAGCTGAATATTGACCATACACAGCAGCAGCATTTTCTATCTGTATCTGTAATTTATCTTGATCTGACAAAGCAATATCATAAGCTTCTTTGTATTCCCCATCATTCAAATATGCATCTACTACCATCTGCTTATCTTCATCAGTTTTGGCTTTCTCATAAGCCTTTTCATAATCTCCTTTTTCAATATATCCCGCAGTATCAATAAATATTTTAGGTGCGATCTTTTTAAATGCTATTGCTCCTAGTACTATTATTGCCACAAGAATACCTATTACAATCGGAGTCTTCTTTTTCTTCTGATTTTGTTTTTCTATTCCAGCATTAAACTGGTTTATCGCTGAATTAACACTTGAATTCACTAAAACGTCTGTTTTTTGTCCACATTTAGGACAAAAATCCTGTCCCTCCTGTAATTCAGCTCCGCACTTGCTACAAATCCTTTTTTTAGCTTTTGCTTGACCACATTTCGGACAGAAATCTTGATCAGCTGATAATTCTGCACCACAGTTAGAACAAATAGTCTTAGCTGAAGCACCTTGTGAGTTTAACGGGTCACTGCCTACGACACTTGAACTTGATGCAGTCAATGGACCACTACCTATAGTTTCGTTATTTGCAACTCCAGTATTAATTGACACATTATCGTTATTTATTTCTGAAGTTTTTGGAGATCCTAGAATATAACCACAATGGATACACTTCTCCGCTCTATCTGATATATCATTTCCACATCCAGGACATTTAATTAACGGCATACTCAGCCCCCCTTTTTATAATGGACATCCACATTTGGTACATGTTTTTGTATTTTCATTCAGTATTTCTCCACAATCAGGACACTTAATATAATGCGCATCTAAATCATCAGAGTTTAAAGGACAACCACACTTATTACAGATTTTATCTGTGATCAAAACATAGCTGCCACAATCAGGGCATTTACCATAATTTGAATTTTGTACACCAGTTCCTTCTTGAACACCTCCAAAATTACCAGTATTCTGAACAGGCTGACTTTGTTGGTTATATTGATTCTGAACAACTTGCTGATTATGCGTATTAATAATCTGATCTGCTATAGATGATTCATTTTGATTTATTTTGTTATTCTTTGGAGTATCATTCATATACAAATTGGTATATGTACCCTTTATAGTATTTGAAGAGAATATATCTTTGGGATTTTGTAATAATTCAAGAAGAAATCCTGAATCAAGATATAGGAAAATGAAAACAACAAACATAAAATAGAACATTGTTCCCATAAACATCCAAATAGAGAAAATAGAACCATTAACCTCATTATATGCATATGACATTAACTTTGATTCTACATTACTGAAAAAGCTTCCCCTTATTAGACAAGCAATAATCGTACATAACAAAGGTAAAACACTTGTGATTTTATCAAGACCATATCGAACTAATAAAATCGAATAAATCACCCCAATAATTATCGAAACAGAACCTAGGACGACTAACCAAATTTTAAATCCTTCGTTATCCTTTACCAGTAGAATGTACTTTACTAATACACATATATCTACAATTGCCCCTAAAATATTAAATAACCCCAAAGCATAACTTGACAATACTTCTTTATTGTCTAACCTCTTAAAAAACAAATAAAATACAAGGACGGAACATCCTACTGCAACAAGATGATAAAGTCCGTTAAATAGCATTCCTATCCCTGTAAAAAAACTAAACTCTGTGAATAATAAAATAAAATGACACACTGCAAAAAGACCAGCTGTTCCAAACAAAAACCATTTAATGTTTGATTCAAAGGAAGTCTCTCTATACAAGCACACATCACCCTCTTCCTACCAAAATACCAATTTCCGAAAAATACTTGAAAGTATACAATTAAAGATATAAAATATCTCCCTAACTTTATTGTGCAATATATACATAAAAACTTGATGCTCATATAGACTTTTGTGTATTATTATGATAAAATCTAAATATATAAAATAATAAGAAAAATCCAGGGAAGTATACTTCCTTGGATTTTTTATGTGTTTTTAGAAGTGGCTTTTTCGTATAGTCTAGCTTTATTATAAAATGTTGATCTACCCATATTACATAGCTTAGCCGCCTCTTCAACACTTATTTTTTTATGTTTCCAGTCTTGATAAACATCATGGAAATTGTCAGGTAATGGCATAGGAGCCGGACCAAACCTGATGCCTCTTGCTTTAGCTGCCGCTATCCCCTCAGCTTGGCGTTGCCTTATATTTGTTCTTTCATTTTCCGCAACATAGCTGAGTACCGCGAGTACAATATCCGCAAGGAACGTCCCCATAAGGTCTTTGCCTCTCCTTGTATCCAGGATTGGCATATCCAGCACAACTATGTCGGCCTGCTTATCTTTAGTAATAATCTTCCACTGTTCAATAATATCCTCATAATTTCTTCCGAGACGATCGATACTTTTAATATAGATCAGATCATCTTTTTTCAATTTTCGTATCAGCTTCTTATATTTTGGACGGTTGAAATCCTTTCCTGACTGCTTATCAATATAAATCTCAGAATCATTAACTCCCATTTCATGTAATGCTATTATCTGCCTATCTTCATTTTGGTCCTTAGAGCTAACCCTTGCATAACCATATATTTTTCCCATATTACATATCCTCCTGTTGTTCAAAAAAATAAGCGCACATATTTAATTAATGCACGCTCTTGATTATCTTATTTTCTTATCCCGAATCAGCCTCTTATCATTTCTGTTTTCATTTCGCTCATCCGCTCTTTGCTTAGCTCTGGAAAGCTTTGCAAATAAACTGCTATCCTTAGGGATTTCATGAATATCTTTCTTTATTATCTTAGTCTTATATCCCCTCTGTTCTAAGAGCTCGATCGCAAAATCTATAGTTAACTCACGTGATAGAATCATGGCATTGGTATTCTTAATAATCTCGCTCATTTCTTTCCAATTCTTCATATCCAATTGATAATCAGTCACTGCCTTTTTGACATTCCTTAATACATTCATAAACTCCCTGACTGTATTAAATCCATACTTTTGAACAGTTTCAGACAGCTCACCCTGCATTTCTTCTATAGCTCTTTCAAGGTTCTGTATTTCCACTGACAAACCACTGCGTTTAACAAAGTTGAACTTAGAAGTATCATCTAATTCAATCATTTTGTCATTCTTTCTTTTCTGAGCCGCATATATTTCCTTATTCTTATCCTGTAAAATGTCATATATAGCCAAAAGCTGATTTATATCATAATCCAGTATTGGTGCAACAGGCCTTTCAGGTTCTTCTATTAGCTCCACAAAAGTTTTTTCCGAGGTTTTATCTGTAACTTCAGTAGCTTCCACATTCTTTGTAGAAGTTACATTTTCAATCTCTTCTTTCACCTCTGTTATTACCGATTCAACTATTTTCTCTGTCTTTGTTGCAGCTTCTTTTATGATTTCCGCAGCTTTCACAGCTGCTTCTTTTACTTTAATAATCAGTTTTTCAAGAACCGAGATTGCTTTCTCTAGAATTATTTTGAATAATGACGGTTGCTCCCCACGCTCTTTTATTGATTCTTTTACCGGTTTAGTTATATGCTCTTTCTTTATTTCAAGTATTTCCTTTTCTGTTATATCCGATACAAGCGCCTGATCCACAGTTTTGTTCCACCTGGTTCTCTCTTCATTGTCCTGCTTGATTTCTTCAGCTTTTGGATTGTTCTTCCCTATTTTCTTCATAGGAAGATACACCCCATTCCTGTCAAACACCTTCAGCTTCTCATCAGGATTTTTAACAAGTATATTTATTTCTTCCGTTATAAAAACTTTTGCCTTTTCCAGAAAATCATCCTGCTTGAACTGTATATCCTTCTTATCAAAGATTATTCTCTCGTACACCTCACCCTTCTTTACTATCTTGCATTTTTTTCGTATATTGCCATCCTCATCCATTATTTCTTTTTTCGTTCTGACATGCTTTCCGGTCTCATCATAAAACATATTTCTAGTAGCAGTTTTCTCAATAGGTTCGTCAAGCAGACGCCTCTCTGAAAAAATAAGATGGATATGATAATTTGTTTTTCTCTTATTGTGATGAAGCGCAGCAACACACTCCACTTTATACTTGTCCTTGAACTTATCTACAAAGTATTTAAGCAGCTGATCCTCTTTATAAGAAGTAAAGCTTTCGGGAAGAGCTATTATTAATTCTCGAGCCTCAATGCACCTACCACTGGTTCCATTCTTTGCAAATTCAGTCTGGTTGCATTTGGCGAGATTATTCCAGAAGCTCCCATCAGCAGTATCATATGTTGCATATAGGTATTCCTGCTTCTTGTTACTTGTAATATATGATATCCTCCCCTTCACATTAGGGAGCTTCGTCATCTGTATAAATGAATGCCTCTGCATAGCTATCATCCTCCTCTCTGCATTCGTTTATCGTGGGTGCAATAGAAAAAGACCTGCCAGTGACAGGTCTTGATATTTGGAAGCTGTATCTGAACAGCTTTCAGCTCCCGGCAGGGCGAAATACCCGCGAGCATAAACCGCCAGGTTTGTGCGAGGGGTGTATTTCGCTCTCAATCGGCGAGGCCTCTGCTAGAAATATACTATTAACTCTTCATATTACTTTCTCATAGAATATTATTAGTAATAAATCATAGAATATTTTCATAGCATTTTATTATTATGTTTTCATATGAATTCTTCATAGCATCCAACCCCTATACTTCAAATCCATATAAAAAAGCCCTGAACAGCTCCAGAACCACCATTATCGCAATTCTTTTATGTTACAAGGCTATACTTAATCAGAATAATGTATCCACTTCTTTCTGATCAGCTACAAACCGCTAATATTTCCAGTTCCATATTCAACTGCCCGTTTCCGGGCTTTTAAACTTGTGCCGTTTCCGGCACCACCTTTTTATTCTTTTATAGCCTTTCTTATTTCCTCTCGCACCATTTCTCTAATGTCATTTTTAAAGTCTAATAGTTCCATCTCAAATTCCTCTTTATCAACAGCCTTATCAGCTATCTCTTCGAGATTTCTTATATTTGTATAAAATGTTCTTTCCCCAGTAAGTCCTCTATATAGTATCATCTTAAGACGTTCATTCTTTGAACCATAACAATTATCAAGTTCTTCAGAAAGCTTTTCCCATATTTCATTATCATAGTAATTATCAATATTTAGTCTTATATTAATTTGTTTAACAAGTCCAGAACTTTCTTTCTTTTTAAACATAACACATTCCTCCTTCAATATTAAAACGCATCAAAATCAAGCAGATCATTTTCTTCCAGCACATCAGATTTTTCAGGTACAGATTCCTGCATAGTATTCGAATTAGTTTGCGATGTACGCACATTAAATCCTGATAATCCAGATACTAAGATATACTGCCCTATAAGCTGTGGCAGATTTTCAAATAATCTACTATTTACCGCTTTTATTATTCTTTCAACAAACGCTTCCTCTTTTTCATATGAAGATAGATATGGCTCAGCCTTTTCCTTTAAATGTCGTTCATAATAATCATTAATGGCTTTTACCACAAATCTATTCTGTGATTTGAAATCCTGTTCCACACATTCGGAATGAAGGATCTCCCAGGCTCTTCTCTCTTCATCATGATCAAGATTGAAACGAAAATTATGATTTCTCGTTGCCATATTTCCCCTTTCCGCATTGTGGCAGTAAAACCACCACAATGCTTATTCTTACATTCTTCAAATTCATCATATTATTTATTGTTATGACGAAGCTTCATATAGCAGAAGTATTCATACCCTTTTGCTGTGGAACAGATATCATGATCAAAAAATGTCCTATCTTCATCATAGGTTCCTACAGCTCTTACTATCTTTGCTCCGCCTCCCATAAAATAAAGTTTCATCATTTTATCGTTAAATTCATATTGTCTGATTCTCCGGAATATCTCATCAACATATTCAGTGGCTGCTGTTTTCATAAGACTCGCATACGGTTCAGCAATATCAGTAGCCCCAGTCTTAAGATAATCATCGATAACATCATCAGGAACCATCTCACCGGTTTTATCCATTATCTTATTCCTGATCCTCTGAGCACACTGGAACACTCCAAACTTTTCTGTCCACGCTCTGCTTTCAGCCACCTTGCCATTATTCAGATACAGAACATTCATAGTTCCATTTCCCACATCCACAAGAAGATTTATTCCGGTATACTCTCTAAGATTCTCAGCCACTGCTGAATAGCATTGAGGAAACACTTCACATCCTTCTATATACACATCATATTCAACATCGGCGAACCTAAACTGAATGTGTCTGTCTCTCATAAGGTAATCTCTGAATGATTCTCTCTGAGACTGAACCCACTTTAATGGAAGTCCCGCTGCAAGAAAAATCCTTGCATTCGTCAGTTCTCTCTGCCTAAGTTCCTTAGCTATAGCAGCAAGTGTCAAAATATAATAGTCCATATCGTCCTGCTTATCCGGAATAAAACTCTTATGCCCCTCTCCAACGATATAAAATGCTCCATTATACTCAACATAGTTCTTGCTGAATACCGGCTTGCCATCCTGCTTCTTAACATCTGTTCTGGTCACTGTATGTCTTGTCTTGATATTTCCGTAACCATGATCAATACCAATTATTATTGTTTCATTTATTTTATATTCCTGCATAATATTTTCCTTTCTACCAACAAAAAAAGAGACGCATCTCACGTCCCTTAATCTAATAGTTATTATTGGATTCAAACTCTCTCTTCTTATTCTATATAATCTGTTGTAAATTTGTTGTAAATCGAAGTCTCTAATAGACTCAAAGCGCTGATTTACTGCAATTGTAGCATTCTGTTAGTTATATGCCCCAGCATACAAACAGTACTTTTATCATCGCTTTCATCCTTACTAAATACTTCTATTTTCTTGCTTCAAAAAAGCTCATTTCCGCTGTTGTAAACCTGTTGTAAATTAAGGTATCGTATTTAGGAAAACGGCTAATTTCCTAGGTTTCTAAGCCATAGATAGTGTAATGCCGTGGCATACAAACAATACTTTTATCATTGGTTTTTTTCCTCGATTTTTAATTCTTTATTTCGGATTTCCATACATCCACAAGTCTTTCCAAACTCCACGCTGCATTTGCCGGACTAGTGGATGGAAGCACTACTGCTTTTATCCCCGTCACCGGTTCAATATACTTGATATACAGTCGTTCAGCTGTTTTCCCATTTACGATTATCTTCTGAATCTGAGAATTATTTAAGATTTCACTTAAATCATTAGCTTTTGCATTTTTAATGCTTGCATCAGATGAACCCGATATTTCGCATTCAGCAATCACATCCCAAAGTGCAAGATTATTATCGAGAATCAATTTCTTCTTTTCTTCAATTGAAGTCGGATTCTCCTGATCAAAAATACTTGCGATTACCTTCCAGAATCTGTTTTGCGGATGGCCATAGAAAAACTTCATTTCTCTGGATTTAACAGATGGAAAACTCCCTAGTATCAACACCTTGGAATCCTTATCATAAAGTGGGGGAAACGGATGTTGCTGGACACTCTGCTTATCCGTCTGTCCCATTATTATCTTTTTTGTTTGCGTGTTATATTGGTTGATATTGACTTTCTTTTTTATCTTTCTCATTCCGTCAAACACCACATGTTCAACCTTTTTCTTACCCATTTTAAATCACTTCAATCTATTATATACCAAATAACTTTTTTACTTTCTCAAATATTTCATCCTTACTTATAAGTCCGTCATTGATTATGCACGGTATATCATTTTTCTCGCACTCTGATCTTACATATTCAGCAAACAAGATATCACGCTGCATCCAGTTATCAAAAGCTTTCTGCTTATCTGAACATCCTTTCAATACATACGGTACATATTCACGTTCTTTATAGTGTGATATCTGGAATTCAAGTGTCGGTATTATCGTAATATATTCCTGTATCCCATATTTTTTTATTATCTTTGGTGTGTATGCCGCACCTTCAGTTATGATAAAATCAGAATCTATTTTATCAAGGAAATCAAATACAAATTCCGACATCTCATCATATATATCAAACTCTTCATCCCGCTGCATAGCAGGAGGTCTCATCCAGTTTTCTTCAGGCGTCATTACCAAACAATTTTTACATGTGGTATACCCCTTCTCAGCTGCAAGATTGATAAACTCATCAATATGATCATCAACCTTATAATAATATGCTCCATACTCCTTCGAAATTCTTTCAGCCACAGTACTCTTCCCTGCACAAGGAGAACCACCAATACATAAAACTCTTCTACTCATTCATATTATTCCTTTTCCATGATTCTACCAAACGTTCCATGTTTCACGTATCATTTGCCGTCACATTTTTTATACTGACTTCTAAAGATTCTTCAATATCACATATTGAACTGTTAGTACTAAAAAAACTATATTCGGAATATAATATATTCTTAAATCAATAAGAAACATAATATACTTTTTCCCTAAACCTATTAATTCTACAATTAGGCTAAATACCGGCGAAAACACAAATATAATTAAGACATAAAGTAGTCAAATAATTTTGATTTTTTTATATCTATCAGTCATCTAGTAAGCATCCTCTTTTTTCAAATTCATTGGTTTTCCAAAAACAAATCTGTTCATAAGCCCTCCTGTTTAGATGTCTCCTAATCTGTACTGCCCCAGAAGACGAACAGTACTTTTATCATAATTACTTACCTCTATGAGCCGTGATTATCGTATAACTCTTCGCATTTACAGTAATCTCGCAGCCATCGATTCTAACATACCAGTTTTTCCCTTGTCTTTCTATAACAGCATTTGGATCATTTAACTTTTCCTTGCACCATTCAATAACATCCACTTCATCGAGCCTTAGATTTTTCTTTATTCTCTCTATACCCATTTCAGTCGAATGAATCTTTTCTATATTATCAAGCAGTTCCTTACTATCCGGCTTTTCCATCTCTATTTTTTCAAGTGTATCTTTGAGAATTTCCTGCCTAAGTTCCTGCAACCATTCAGAATGATCAACCACATTAAATGCATAAGTCTTATTTAATTCATATTCATTCTCAGACCAGGTGTCTATAGGTGATTCATTATGTTGAATAAGAGCCTCGAGTTTATCAAGAGCTTTATACAGCTTCGCCTCAAGAGTTTCCTGTTTCTCCATTTCATCATATAGTTCCGCCATAGACTTTGACACTTCTTCAGGAAGGCTCTTCACCCACTCGCCAAGCAGCTCATCTTCAGTTTTTCTGTCACTATCTGTTTTAACGAATGTTGGAATATCTCCCGTAAAGCATTCTCCAAGATCATGAATTAAACACATACAAACTACTTTGCCAGTATCGACCTCAGGGAATTCATCCTTAAGAAGAAATGCCATAAGTGATACTCTCCAACTATGCTCGGCAACACTCTCTATTCTTCTTTTTCTCGTGGTGCAGTGACGCGGAGTATCTTTAAGTTTCTCAGCCACATGTAATATTTCCAAAAATTCTCTTGCATTCATATTAGCTTTCCCTTTGCTACAAAGTCAGAAAATTCATAACCAACGCAACCATTATGTCTTTTTCTTCCGGTCTTGATTCTGCAATCATTAATGTTATAGCTACTAGAGCACCATCACTGATTACTTTTTTACCATCCCTGATAAGTGCATTGTTTTTTCCAAGGAATTCAAGAAATAGAGAAGCTGCTATTCGCTTACATCCATCTGCATATGGATGATCCTTTATCATGAAATATAGAAGATTTGCAGCTTTCTCCTCTAACGTAGGATAAGCATCCTCTCCAAATGCACTTTGATAAACTGCAGCAATGATGCCTTCAACTTTACCTTTTTCTTTCTCCAAACCAAAAACATCAGTCTGAAAAGAATCTCTCATAGCATCAACCATCTGGCAGCACTCTTCATATGTAATTCTGTAAATTGGCTCTGAACCATCTGGTTTTGGAACTACCTGATGATCATATTGATCAAGTAATAATAATGCATCTGTGTATTGATTTACTGCTTTCAGGATATCTGCCTCTTCAACATCCAAAGCATCTGCAAGCATTTTAGTTTGAATATCAACAGTTCTCTCAAGAGCTTTTAAACGCTTTTCGTTTATAGCATATCCCTCAATAATATACTGCTTCAATACGCTATTAGCCCACTGTCTAAATTCTGTTCCACGTTTAGATTTCACTCTATATCCAACAGAAATAATTACATCAAGGGTATAAAATGGAACTTTTTGCTTTACACCATCAACACGCATTTTTTGCGTGTTGTTCTCTTTGGACAATTCTCCATCAGAAAAAACATTATTGATATGTTTACGAATAGTCTTTTCATCTCTATCAAATAATAACGCCATTTGATTAGCACTTAACCAAACCGTTTCTTTCTCAAAAGATACTGGAATGGATATTTCTTTGTCTCGGGTTTCAAACAGTATTATTTCACTTTTCATCAGCAAAGCCTCCCAATACTTAATGATACTGAAATCATACATCACTTTTCTATTTGTTGTCATTGAACCAATAGTATAATTATTTAACACGAATGGACCTCTCACAAAAGGTATACGCAATGTATAAAATACCCTGTTTAATCTTCATAAATGTACTATTTATGCGGCTTCTATGACTTTCGGCAAATGCTGCCCCAACATACAAACAGTACTATTATCATAATTTATTATCCACCTTTAGTACGACATTATGGCAATAACATATCTTTACTGCCAATAAATCTTATTCAATGTGTCCTATCCTCGCCCGACACCTCATATGCCGTATATTCATGATCAAATTCATATCCCAGTTTTTCCGCCAGACGAACAGATATTCTATTCTGGGCATCCCAACTCGGATACAAACCTTCGTCAAGGCATCGTATGATCAGCGCTGCACAAACTATTGTCGCCAGTCCTTTTCTGCGTTCTTCCTCTACCGTATCAACCTCTATCTCGATACCTTCATTATATCTTGTATAAGAGGATGCTCCGGCGACAATCCTCCCGGACCTGATTACAACCACGCCTCTACCGATATCTAGATATTTTTCTTTACTCTCAAATGATGAAACAAAATCTCTCGTTACCGGATCAGTCAAACACATATCATATATATTTTCATCAATATCTTTTAATTCATAGCCTTCCGGCAATCTGTCTATAAAACTATTCAACAAGTCTTTGTCAAACTTTGTTCCCTTTTTGATTGCATACCTAGTTATCTTCTTCGCATCCGGGAAACACTCCTCAATACATTCTGCCCATCCTTCATTCTGCGGCGTCATGATAACAAAGCCTTCGGGCTTATGGCTGACAAGCGCTTTATCCGGAATCCCAGCATAAAATGCGAAGCATCCCACATAGGCCATGGCCGATACCGGAGCGTCCAGATTTGTAACAAATATTTTCCCCATAACCTTTTGCAGGCAAGAATAAATCAATGTCTCTTCCCAGCCCTCAAAAAGATGATTTACTTTTGATGTATCTTCCAGTTCGTATATCATTGATTCTCCTTTCCTGTCCTTATGAAATGTCCTTCCTGAATAGCTGCAAATGTCGCCACCAAACATATCGGAATACCCGTATATATGAGAGGACATACTACTAATGTCAGCGGAAGTATGAAGAGCAGCATGCCGGTCACCTTATTCATAATCGTATGAACTGCAACAAATCTCTTTTGCGTGACATACCCGGATATAACGTTGATAATCTTAATAAATGAAATAACTACCGTCCATACAGATAGCCATATCGGAATATCCATTTGGGGAAGAAACTTTATCAGACAAACGGCCACAAATACCAAATCCGCAATTGAATCGAATCTCGAACCAAATTCACTAACTGAGTTTGTTTTCCTTGCGATGGTTCCATCGACCATATCCGATAATCCAGCAATCAGATATAGCGAGTAAAAAATCGGAGAAAATACCGGACAAAACAGAAGCGCCACACTCAGGATTATTCTTAAGCCCGTTACTATATTCGCTAGCATTCCTTCAACACCTTTACCCCACTAAACCGTAATTTATCTTTCCATAACAAATCGAACGAGTTCAACATTGCCATCTCTTTCTGTTGATTCTATACGAAATCCACATTTTTCAGTATAAAACTTTACATTTTGTTTTTTGTCTAATGGTGTTACTAAAGTGAGCATCTTCCAATCTTCAAGCTCTGTCTTCAAAAACTGAATTGCCTGAGTCCCTATTCCTTTGCCCTGATACTCTGGAATAATGCACAGGTTGGAAACCTCATATACTCCTGTTTCCATTTGCTTGCTAGAAACACAGCCAATAGGCAAGTCATCACACATTATGACATATTTAGAGAACACTCTTATAGAATCCTCCATCCCTTCTTTTGTGATTCCATATCCCGGACAATAACCATATCGTAAATAATCGTCATAATAAGCAGCATTATAAATATCTATCAAAACCTCAGCGTCTTCTATAGCAGCTTGCCTATATTCTATTTTCATATTAATTTCTTCTCCCATACTATTCTATGCCTGATATCATAACATTTATAGATATCTCAAAGCTTTCATCAATGTCATCTATTGCTTTAAATATTCTGATCTAGACTGTTTTGAATAATACACAAATTCTTTGTCACGCTTTATTTCCTTGTATCCTAGCTTTGAATAGAAAACATTTGTCCTTGAATTCCAAATAGGTGTATCCAATGTAATCTCTTTTGCCTCAAAAAAAGCGGCCTCTATTTCCTGCATCATAAAGGTTCCATAACCTTTTCGAAAATGCTCCGGCGAAACAAATATCCGGCCGACATTCAAAACATCATTTTTCAAAAACAGTACTGCTCCGCCAACTATCAATCTCTCATCTGTCAATTTGTATAAATGACCCAACCTTGCCATTTTCGTATAAAATGGTACTGATTTATACCCGAGAGGCCCTCCGGAGGTTGGTCCACCTATCAAAACATCACTGTCAAAAGCTCTCTTTGAAATACCTGTTAATGTCAGCGAATCTGAAGTACTGGCTTTTAAGAATTGAATACTCATGACCGCTCCCTCTACCTGCAGGCTATATATACATCCATACTATCTCCGTCTGTTTCAAAACACGGAATCACATCATTCTCAGCCTGTTCTAAACCGTTAGTTCTCATGAAATCGAACAACGTGTGATACGCTCCTGGTATTGTCACAAAAGGATTATCATATGGTCTTTCAATACGAATGGCTACATATTTATGAGAAGACTGTTCTTTGATCTGATATCCTTCTGGTTTTACATCGTCAGACAAAACCAATGCAGCTGTATATCCATGCATACTAAAAACATTAATCTGCTCCTGTGATAGATTTGGGAAATCCCATCCAATCACCCTCGGATTCTCAATGCCATTTTCCTCTGCTATTTTATACATCCGACTGATTGCATCACTCTCGGGATCTGTACTGATAACTGTATGCTCAATGTACTGAAATCCAGCAACTTCTTCCACTCTAAGATTTGAATACGAATCGCTTCGTTTATCCATTTCTTCTCTAAAAAGATTGTCCAAAGTGCAGTTAAATATCTTGCATATTTCAAGTGCCTTATCCATTTCCGGATTTGCTGCATCCATTTCCCATTTTGAGATTGTCTGACGGCTTACATTTAGTTTTTCAGCCAAAGCTTCCTGTGTCATGTTTTTACTAAGCTGGCGTAAATACTGAAGATTCTTTCCAAAACTCATATTAATTCTCCTTATCATCCATATTTGCTGTTTTTATATATCTGCCCCGCGTTGCAAATATAGATTACTTTTAAAACGCGAAATTCTCCACCAACTCTCAGGTGCTATATCTGTATGTTTCGCAACTATAAGTTGCGCGTTTTATCAATTGACCGAAAATCTCTCTTTTAGCGCAATTAAAGCACTATCTCATAATACAGGTAGTCTCCTGTATAGGCACTTTCCGTTTCATTTGACTCTTTCCAGTTATCCTCCCAGATTTCCTTATTCCTTGTATCATATGAATATGCATCCTGCAATATGTTATATATTGTCCCTCTCGGGAAATCCATAATCTTCTTAAACTCGAGCATCGTATCTTAATATTCTCCATTTTTCTTGTTTTCTTCTATACCAATTTCATTCATCACATTGTCCTGATGAGTTTCTACGGCTAGTAAAATCAGTAGAACGACAAAAATAATTCCTGATAACGCCCATACGCAAAAGGCTGCTACTCTAAACCGAAAGACATATAACAGTAAACCTATAAGGATTAGGATACCAATACATTTAAGCATCTTTGTCCCGGGCTCCAGCATATTTAATTTATGCTTAAATCGTTTTTCTTCGCTCATTTTTCGTTACTCCAAAGTTTTACAACGTAATTAGATGAGAACTAACTCGTGGTCTGATTGATACTCCATTCCACCTATAGTCATGTAATCCTATATCGTCCGGAGTAACTGATAAATATTCGCCGTCCATGCCATTTATTCTTGTTTTGTAGTGAAGAAAGATATATTCTCAATATGACTTTAGTCACATATATACAGATCACTGACTGCAAACAGCACTGCCTTTCCGGCAATACGAACTCTGTCACCTAAAACGGTGATTTTTAAATCTCCTCCACGTTCTGATGCCTGATAGCAATCCAGTTCTTTCTTTCCAAGCTTTTCGCTCCAATAAGGAGCAATCATGCAATGAGAACTTCCTGTAACTGGATCCTCTGAAATAGCCAGTTTAGGCACAAATACTCTGGATACAGAATCATATTCTCGACCAGGTGCAGTCACTGCAATAGTAAGCCCCTCAAGAAGTTTCATCTTTTCAATATCAGGCGAAAGATTTTTTATCTGCTCTTCTGTCTCAAGTATCATCAATAAATCTCTGTCAAGATATGCTTCTATAGGTTTTACTCCAAGCGCATCTTCCATCTCATTTGTCACCGGTACAGGTTGACAATTATAAGCTGGCATATCCATAACATACTCATCATTTTCTCTTTTTACACCTAGTTTTCCTACTTGCGTTACAAAAGAAAGCTCTAGTTTATCTTTTTCATAGAAATTAAAAAGTACAAATGATGTTCCCAGTGTTGCATGTCCACAGAAGTCTATCTCTCCTCCCGGAGTAAACCATCTCAAATGATAGTTCTCGCCTTCCTTTACTGTAAATGCTGTTTCAGAAAAGTTATTTTCCTTAGCAATATTCTGCATTAATTCATCAGATATCCATTCATTCATCACACATACAGCAGCCTGATTTCCATGAAATAAAGTATCAGTAAATGCGTCAACTATGTATTGTTTCATTTTTTGTTCCTCCAATCTTAATATGGTAGTGTCAAATAGACACCCCTTTTTTGTCTATAAACTCTTTATTTTAGAGGTCTTACAAATAAAAAGAGCATTAGTTGTTATTACATTTTTCTAATCACTGTATTAATTCTGTCTTCAACAAATCCAACAGCTAAAGCAGTATGCTTTGAGCCCTCATTTGAAACTGCATGAGCCCATACAGGTTTCTTTCCGATACTTAATACTTCTCGGCACATTCTATCTGCAAGGGTTTTAGCCAGCCCCTTATGCTGATAGTGTTCGTCCGTTTCAACACCTATATCCACCTCTTCGGAACTGACGGCTGCTGAAAAGGCTATGGCTATAACTTTCTCTCCATCAAGTGCCACATATCCAAATCCATTTTTAAGAAACTGTTCTTTACCTGACCAGGAAAATGATGGAACAATCCTTCCATGAATTCTATCGTAATTTGATTCATCGATTCGTTCTATTCTGTAATCACATTTAAACTCATTTTTCTGCACCGAACCAAAACCATATTCTATTCTTTTATCCCGCACTAAGCCGTCCTTATCCGAGAAGAACTGAATAACCTTAGGATTATCAGTGATAAGAATAAATCTCCTATCACTTTCTTTTAAATAATAATCTTCATATATTCTTTGGAGAAATGAATCTTCTACATCACCAGACAGATAAGCAAATCCCGAATAATGCCAAAACAGAACCGCCTTTATATCCTTCTCATCATCAGGAATAATCTCGCCTTCTTGCAGTCCTTCCACTATAGATAATGGATAAACTCCGTTACTGCTGCACTGCTTTGCGTAATCTAAATAGGCAAACGAATCTATATGTTTCATCAGGAAATATTTACTTAATTTAGGATTCTTATCTTCTCTTACAAACTCCACCTCATATCCCAGCTTCTTATAAAATTCTGGAGCCTGAAAACCGAAGGTCGTAAGGGTTATCTTCTCATATAATTTTCCTTTATATGTCTCCTCAACCGCTTGCACAAGCTTTCTTCCAAGACCACTTCTTCTATAGTTTTTTCCAACTATCAGATCACCGATATGGACCTCGTTATAATATGCTCGACCAGTTATAACTCCCATTATGTCGCCGTTATCGTCTTCTGCAACAAAACAGTAATCCTCGTAATTCAGAGCCACTTCATTCTGCTCTCCATAGGCCGAAAACTCTTCGTTTATAAAATCTCCAATCCTGCTATCTTCCTCGTTATCTTTTCTGATTATCATATTTCCAGTCTCCCCTTAATAATCCAACTCCTAATTTTTTTAAGACACATCATATTATTATAATTCAAGCCACTGATCCATTCCCGCACCGGCATCATCATTTGGACGGACTTTGAATCCAAACTTTTCATAAAAGGCTTCTTTACCCTTTGCAGAATTAAGAGTGATTTTTACCTTATAGCCGGGCTTCATATCCTTCTTAAGTTTAATGATGCAGGACTCTACAAGTTTTCTTCCTATTCCCTGTCCTTGATAATCCGAATCAACTATCACATCTGACAAAAATGCGATATAACCTCCATCCCAAAGAAGTCTAGCTACTCCTATAGCTCTATCTCCTTCTCTAACACATAATACATAATATGCATTATCAATACATGCTTTAGCCTGTTCAAGGGGAAACTCCACCCAGCCAACATCACGTCTAAGCTGCATATATTCTTCTGGAGTAATATCATCCACATATTTAATCTCAGGTGGGATTTCATTTGCATTCTTCTTTTGAAAATAAGCCTTCCAGTAAGGATTCTCTTTATCAAAAATTTCTTTCTGCTGAGGAGTAAGCTTATTAGGATAATCTGTCATCAGATTGAAAACTGTTTCTTTATCAAAAGAGAATACATGTATGCCAGCTTTTTTCTCTTTTACCCACCATATAATATCTGTCTTTTTCTTCTTATAGAAATCTCTATCCGAACCATTTGTAATAAGCTGTTTCTGATCATCCAGACGGGTACACTCTTCCTCTAAACGCTTGAATTCTTCTATCTTTCTACGTCCCTCGGCAATTTTCTGATAATAATCTACCTCATCAGGCTCTATTGGATAGTAGATATTATAATAAGAATACCCTGAGCCTACATTGTATTCATGAGTTTCAATATTATAATATTTTCCCGATTTAGTAACACCAATCCATCTGGTATACCAATCCTCTTTATTAACTTCATAGCAAAACAGTTCTTCTACTTTTTCATCTGGTATAACACTTTTTTCCATATACACTATATCCCCAAACTATTCCCATTAATTTTTTTCTATAATTCTACCACAAATATATAGTTTGTATTCCTTCTTGTAATCAAATGCCACTTTTGCTTACCTCCCAGCATTTTTCTCTCTAAGCCAGTGAATAAAGGCGGTCTTATCACTACTATTGTATCCTGAATTCTCATAAAACCTCAGCGTTTCTATTTTTTTAGAACCAGTAAGCAGCATCATCTTATAACAGTTTTCCTGCTCGGCTATCTTCTTTGCATAATCCAGACGCTCTCTTGCAAATCCACGCCCTCTATAATCAGCATGCGTTACCACATTTTCCACAAACGCATATGGTCTTACATTTCTAGTAAGATTCGGAATAATGACGCATACGCATGATGATACTATCTTACCATCTATCTCATTTACAATCAGATGATGATTCGGATCTTCGATGATCTGATTCCATGTCTTTTCAAGATGCTCATTCAACTCAGGAATGCTGTCTTCATGCAAAAACAAGTATAGCCTGAGCAATTCATCCAAATCTTCTATTCTAGCTTCACGTACCATAAATCAAATAATCCTTATTATCAATTTCTTATATTACTTTTTCCATAATCATCTCAACATCTACTGGCATTTTCCTTATTAGCTTAGCCGAAATACCAAAATTGCTCAGCTGCTTCATAAATGCATCAACAGCTTTTTCTTTATACATCAAAGTAAATGAAATCATCTTTATAGCATACTGCCCATGCATGATAATTAACAGCTTCAGTCAACAGCCCCGTCGATGTAGCCTTATTAATTGTCATAACAGGCAGTGGATTATCCTCCAGATAATACTCTCTTTCATTTTGTGCAAATCTCACACAAAAATACGGATATCGCTTTGCTGTTTTTTCAGTTGCGGATTTCAATATATCGCCATCTATTTTGTCGTCCAGCCTAACACATAAACGTACACCCAAATATGCGCCACTGTTATAGACAGCCGTAAAATCGCCAATAGTAATTCTCAGTTTATTGTTATTTTCCAAATTTCATACCCTTTCTACTGAGCATCTCTCCCTAGCTACAACACGTACGACATATCATTAATTAGCTTGTTATTATAAATCTCTATAGCTTAATTAAATGAGAACTAATTTCACTTGTAATTCCGCTACAGATATATAGTGCTTTACAAAGAATTCTTCCGAAGCATTTTCTGAGAGCATCTTCCAGTGTTCCTCATTCCACTTAGCGAGTTCTTCTTCATTCATGGATGCACCAACACCTCGACAAGCTCTCATCCTTCCGTGCCATCCATCTCTGCTAAATGGAACATCCACCCTAAACTCTTCCTGCTTGATCACATCAAAGTATTCCCTGAATTCGTCAGGTACATAGACCGGGTGTACTTTATCTCCATATGCATTCCAGCTTGGATTATACTTTAATATGATTTCCTCGCTCTTACCGGCAATCTCATCTTCATATGGTAACCATCCCATGTAAAGAATAAGCATCTTTCCATCCGGCTTCAAAATCCTTGCAAAGTTTTCTGTTATTGCAGCAGCATCCAGATACCAAATGCACTGACATATAGTGATTACATCAAATGTATTATCCGGATAATCAATATTCTCCGCAGGACAAGCATAGAAATCTATATCCATATTCTGTTCAGAAGAGAGGACCTTCGCCTGTTCTATCTGATTTTCTGAAATATCGGTTCCTATCCACTTTCCACCAAACTGATACATGTTCCGAGGAAGCACTCCTGTCCCTGTTCCGATATCCAGAACTTTCTGTCCATCCTTACATAATCCCAAATCCAAAATATACTGATAGAATTCCTTTGGATATATATCCCTATACTTCGCATAGTCTTTTGATGTATTTCCAAAATCAAAAGATTTTCCATTATCTATACCATTAATCTTCATAGCCGCATTCCTCCTTATACTTACATATGTCAACAAGTGCTATTCACGGTTGACTCAAAATGCAATAAGACCACCTATCCGAGATGATAGGTGGTCAATAATAGATAATACTATAGTATTCTAACAATCCACTCACGCTTTAAATCCCGGAAACTCGCATACAAAATTCAGACCATTCACTAGTCGAAGTAGTGCTGATCTTAATGTGGCGTATGCATTTACAAGATTAAACTTACGCATGAACAAAACTCCTTATAGTATCGTATCACTTGTTTCAAAATAATAATGTGTTTAGGATACTCTGCTCCTTCGTATCTGTCAACACTTAATCTATTATATTCTCACACTTAATATTTACTTTTCACAATAAATCTGAATTGCTCTATCGACAAACTCACCAGTTCCTTCTCCACCGGCTTTGTCTATATTTGCTCTCATTTCTCCTGGTGCACTATATGCTTTACCAAGACTGGAAAGAATCTCTTTTGTGCAGTTATACATCTTATCAGTGATGAAATCCTGTAACTTCTTCACCTGCTTCTGAACCTTCTCTGTGCCAGGATCCATTTCCTTCATTCCACCGAATTCTGTGAATATCATCATCATATCTTTTACAATATTTGCATTATCTTCAGCGGTCCTGCCTTTACTCTTCTTTTCATATTCCTTGTAAGCATCCGTATCGCCCCAGGACTCTTTTGCCCGAGCCTCATATTCATCTATCTTCTTTGTATCAAATGCTGTAAAATCCATAATACTATTAACTCCTATCTCTTTTATTCCACGCGCAAGATTAAGCAGATTCTCTATATGTTCCATCTTAAGAGTGAGAAGCTCTATCTGTTGTTCTAGAGCCTTTCCTTTATCAAATTGAGGACTATCGATTATCTTGCCAATATCTTTTAGAGGAAACTCTAATTCTCTAAACAGTAATATAATCTGCAATCTTTCCAAAGCTGCATCGTCATACAGCCTATATCCTGATTCAGTATAGTCCGACGGTTTCAGTAACCCTATGCTGTCATAATATTGTAGAGTGCGTATACTCACTCCAGAAAGCTTACTGACTTCATGTACTGTCATCATTTTTTCTTCCTCCCTCTTACGTGTTGATGTAATCATAAACTATTACGTAACGTTAGAGTCAATAACTTTTTTTATTTTTTTACTTTGCTTTTATTGGATGCCACTATGATTTACCTTCCTTCATCCTTTACTTCAAAAGATTTATTCCACGAACCTATTTCAATCATATTGCCCTCTGGATCAGCAATGTAGCAAGTCCTCTGTCCCCAAGGCTCCAGTTCCGGTTCTAGCACCGGTGTTGCACCATTCTCAATCGCTTTCTTAAAAGCTTCATCAACTTCTTCGAAAGTATCAACATAAAGAGCTATCTCAAAATGTCCATTTAATCCTTTAATATATTCATACTTTCGACTCGTCATATCCTCGAAGTCTTTTCTACCATAGAGAAGAAATAAAGTCCCATCTTTAACAAGATACACATTCGATGTATCCTCTGCTTCCTTTATCTCAAAGCCAAGTACATCTCTGTAAAAACGAACCATCTTCGCCATATCTTCTACCAACAACCCAAAACCATCTAATCGCATAACATCCTTCACTCCTTTTTGTTTTTCTATGCATCATAACACGCCAATCATGACAACAGTATGTCATGTATAAACAAAAACAGTCCGAAATATCATTCACTTCTCTCCAAGCCACTGAATAAATGCGGTCTTATCACTGCTATTATATCCTGAGTTCTCATAGAACCTCAAAGTTTCAGATTTTTTTGAACCGGTAAGCAGCATCATCTTATAACAGTTCTCTTGCTCAGAGATTATCTTAGCATAATTAAGGCACTCTCTTGCAAGTCCTCGTCCTCTATAATCTGCGTGTGTTACCACATTCTCCACAAAGGCATATGGTCTTACATTTCTGGTTAGATTCGGAATAATGACGCATACGCATGAGGATATTATCTTACCATCTATCTCATTTACAATCAGATGATGATTTGGATCTTCAATAATCTGATTCCATGTTTTTTCAAGATGTTCGTTCATTTCAGGAATGCTTTCCTCATGTAAAAATAAATAAAGCTTAAGCATTGAATCTAGATCTTCTTTTCTTGCTTCTCGTACCATTTAAACCTCCAAATGTATTACTTTAACTATATCATAATCCTAGATATGACTTGGCACATTTCTCTGCAGCGTTTGGATATTCGTATCCTTCAACCTCAGCCAATTCCCTGGTTATACGAGCAAACAGTTCATGTGTTTTTATAAGTGCCTTCTTTATATCATCCTTATCATAATGCGCAAAGCACTCCTTTAAACCTGAAAGTATCTCCTCATCTGCCCAGTTGTCTATAAACCTTCCGTCATGCCACACATCTACACCTGATACTTTTGAGCAGTAAAGCTCAATCATTCTGAGCAGATATCTTTTCATATAAGAATCCACACAGTTTTTCGCAGACCATATCTCGCCTCTCTTAAGTTTCTTATATGCCCAGATATCATGAAAATAGAAATCATTTACCATATTCGTAAACTCATCTTCTGTTATAGAAGGTGCAGTAACACTGTGAATTATATACTTCTTCAGCAGGCTCGTGAAGTCCATTACATCGTATAGCACCTCGTACCCTCTGTTCATAACCCACTGAGCCACTCCTTCCTTTATTGCTCCTTCAAACTGCTCCGGAGTAAGCATAATCATATCTACATCCTTATCCTCATCGTAGATACATCTTCTCTCCTTTCCGCCACCTAAAGTATTCTCAATAAATGAAATATTCACGTTACCGAATCTCTTGGGATATTCTCCGGAAAACCAAGGTTCAGTATTTGCAGTCACTATAAAAATATCAAGATCGGAATATTCATCGGCCTTCACATCACTTCTTGTGGTCGAACCAATAGCTATGATTGCTTTAATATCATCATCGCTTTCTGCACTTTCAAGTATTTTATTTTTTATCTGAATATATTTATCCATGATCTGTTTATCTCCTAATTTTTCTTAATTTTCTATCAAAATATAATGCAAACACTGCAAGAATAATAAATATAATAACCTTCGTAATCAGCGCAGGAATCGGCAGTTCAATTCCGGCAAGAATTTGAAATATGGTCTGAACCGGAAGCATGATTCCAATGATCAGACATACTATTAATATCATCCTAAAAAAAACATAACCGATAAACTTCTCTTTTTTACAAAGATAGTACGTAATGAACATGAGTGGACTGATGATTCCCATATCCAACACATATGTTGGTTCCGTGGTGTATACTTCAATAAGTGCAAGTGGTGAATCCTTTATCAGCGTTGGAATAATATCCGGAAGCCATGTCACAAATAGAGAAAGTCCTGATAAAATGAGAAATACTTTCATTCCTTTAGTAAAAAAAGAATTTACTCCTCTGTTTTCTTCATTTTCCGTTTTATAAAAAAATGCAAGTAATATATTTACACTGAAAAGACATGTGCTGAATAAAAGTATATACACAAGATGTAATCTGTTATATGTAACGCCAAAAGCAAGGCAGGCTGAATAATATAATAACACACTTATATATCCAAAGTTTTGAATATATCTTTCCGTGCTCTGTTCTTTTCGGTATTTGATAAATGAATAAAGAGTAAGCGGTACAACAACAAACAGTACTGTAATATCCGTTCCTATCTGAATTGGAGCTTTGAAAAATGAATCATGTGAATAAATCCCCGCTCCCCATATTCGAATGCTCTCTCCATACTGGTTCATCGCATAGTATGACCGTTCCGGATCAAATGAAAATATACCCGTAATTGTGATAACCAGCACTAATATTATTATCGCTATATTCAATTCAATCAATGCCTTATTCTTTTCATTCATCACTATTCCTCCAGTATAATTTGCAATGTGTAAAAAGTACACATTGCTATCTTTATCATCACAAAATTTGCACAATAGAATCTAGCGAATCAAAATCCACAAAATCAACTTGTTTGTTATAAGTTTCTATCATTGCAGATATTTCAGCGTCTCTCTCTTCTTCAGGTACACTCACAGCTTTTTTATATACCATTCCCATCATCTTCTTATGAAGAAAATTTAGCTCAGAATAATCAATGCCTCCTCTAAGATGGAAAACTAAAGCTTTATTATACAGTTCCTCAGAAACCTGCGTCTTAATATTCTTTCGTATATGTTCTATATTCTTCTCATCTGTTGGGTCTGCCAGGCCCACAGTAACTATGCATATATTTTTATCGGATATATCACTTAGCTTTTTCAAGGTCTTTTTCATACCCTGAACTCCACCGGCATACAGACCACCCATATAGATAATTGTTTTATAAGAATTAATATCACTTACATTCTCATAGGACACTGCTTCGCAGTCCAGTCTTCCAGATAATTCCTCTGCATACTTTTTAGTAGTTCCATAGCAGGAACCGTATACTATAATTTTATCTTTATTCATTTTCAGATAGTCCTTTCAGATTTTTTTCAATCTTAACAATGGTCTTAATAGTCGTTTTTATATCCTTCTCAGGTATCCCTTCAAACATCTTCATCATAGTTACCTGACTCACGTCATCATTTTTCTCGCAGAATTTCCTGCATTCCTTTGTAAGAACGATTCTCTGTTTTCTCTTATCTGCCACGTCCTGCTCAAAACGTATAAAATCCTTCTTCTCAAGTTTAAGGAGTATCTGCTTTACATTCTGGTGAGAGCTGCCAAGTATATCTGAAAGCTCCGAGAGTGTTGGTGGTTCCTTGCACATATTGATACAGATTATTGCAAAAAACTGCTTCCAGCTTATCTCCTGCATCATATTATCCGCCATTGCCTGAAAACGATTCTCAAATGCACTAAGTAATCCAATCAAATAATAACTGGATGGTATCCCGGAAAAATCGACCTTATCACTTTGTATTACTTCTTCTAATTTCATACTCTTTTCTCCAATCTAAAAAGGTAATATATTACTCTTTTGATAAAAGTAACATATTACCTTTTATTCTGTCAACAGATTTTTCTATAAATATTACATAGTTTTTAAAGCGAAACTTTATTTGCAGGATTAACCTGCTTTCTGACATTCCGCTTACTTACATTACTCTGAAGCTGTTTTAATGTATCATTAAAATCTTTTCCCTTATTCTCAAGCTGCATCCTTTTATTCAATCTGTCCAGAACATGAGTCATTCCTATTTCCTTTGCAATCTTGGATGTTTTGTCCAGTAGTTCAAGCTTTGTTTTCATTTCTGCCTTATTGAAACGCTTTGTTCCGTTTATCATTTCATTAACATCCTTAATCGTATCTTCTGCAGTCATACTAATTGCAGCAGATACAATTGCCGTATTAAATGAAGCAGGATTCTTAATCATGCTTTTATTCATATCGACAATTTCATGCACTTCCGAACCGGATTTGTCTTTAATATCATTAATTGTGAAAAACTCTTTCAATGCTTTTTCGACATTTTGAGTAATCGGTGTATTGTGTATAACTGTAAGCATCTTCCGGCGATTTAAGTCCACTTCTTCAAAATTAAATGGAGCTTTCACATTCTTATGTACAGCATTTAGATACATACTTGAAAATGCATCATTTACGAGCTCCTTCGAAATCTCCGGAGTAACAGATACTCCCGGATCAACCGCCTTGTCAGCTATATAATGCTTGAAAATATCATTAGTCATCATTGAAACTCTGCATATATAGTTCTCGTCAAACTGTTTTGCAAAGTCCAAAGCATTATCGGTTTTTTTGAGGTTATAACCTGGTTTTATTCCTGCAGTTGAAACGTTAATTCCAAGCACATCGTTAATTCCTTTATCGATTCCATCCTTGAAATCTAAATGTTCAACCGACTCGATAAGCTTAGGAAGTTTAGAAATATCATTCTTTTGATAATATAAAAGGTTACTGTTTACAAGCTTCTCATAGCTCTTAAGTATACTTGCAAACATTCTCTCATTTTTATCATCGGGAAGTCTTTTTCCGGGATCCTCCTCCTTTAACTTGAATGAATATCCTCCCTCCTGTTTCTTATAATCATTCACATGCTTTAACAGGTAATCCTGCATCAGCTTTTGAGATTCTAGTCTATTGCCTTTCTTAAGAGACCCTAGAATGTTCTTTACATCAGGATCTAACACTTTTTTTAACTTAGCAGTAAATTCGATCTGATACCTTATTTCCTCTGGAACATAATCATTCTTTTCTAAACCATTTTGTTTTTCAAGCAAATCAAGTCCCTGAATTAATAATTGCTTTGCGTTTGTCACATCAATACGGCGGAATCTTGATTTCTTCTTTTCTCCGGTCTTTGCCGCAGCATCCATCTCATCGGTTTTTCTATCGATATACTGATCCATAACAGCAAGTATCTTCCTGCACTTAGGAATAGTAACACTCATGTCAAGATCAGCACTTTTTGAAGACTTTTTCAGTTCCTTAAGTCCATCTTGTATAGCCTTGTATTCAGGTGAACCCTTTCGAAATGTAAATGCATCCTCAAGAACTGTTTCATAAGCTCTTATTATATATGCATTTGCATCTTTGTGAGAATCAGGTCCAAGCGGTTCACTCTGATTAGCAGCTTCAGGCTTCAGAATGTTCGGATCCACCTGAATATTATCCATATTAAATTCGGTTATTGACATTTCAGGAGCTATTTCGATATCAAACTTCCGAACTACATTATTACTTCTGTCAGGTCTTGTAACAGAAGGCATTACAAAATGTGTTTTATCTATTGTCTCAAATTCTTCTAATGATTTTTTTAAAGTGTCTTCATTATATTTCTTTTCCTCCGGTTTTTTATTGTCTTCCGGATAAGCCAGTTTAAGCTTGTTAAAATCATTATTGATATTGTCAATAGAAGCTTTGGTATTTCTTGCAATATATATATTCTTATTTTCAAATTGAACGCACTCGAATATAGCAGGATCAGATTTTTTCCTTTCCTCATCTCTTTTAGCTCTGGCCGCCTTTATTTTTTCAATTTCTTCTATATTATTATTTTTCTTAGCTTTTTCATATAAGGCGCCTTCATTGTTAACTGCCTGTTCAATTCTTTTCTTCTCGCCTCTTATTTCTTCATAGGTTTTATCAACATCCGCCTTAGCCTTAGCCTGTTTTTCCTTAACCGTCTTAGTGTAATTTTCTTTTAATTTCAGAAAAACATTATATCTGTCAACAAGTGAAGGAAAATCATCCTTCTTAATTCCACAGTCTTTTTCCAGACGATTTTCCACTTCTTCTCTTCTGATTTTGAAATCATTGATAGACTTATTATAAGCATCAATAAACATCTGCTTTTCTTCAGCTGCCTTATTAACAGGTTTATTACCCTGTTTTTTCTTAGCTTTATTTAAGTCTTTCTCTGTAAGCTTCTTTTTATGCGAATTGTTATATTTTTCTTCATATTCCTTCCAATAAGCCTTGTTAATATCATCTAAATCACTCTGTTCAATTGCCAACAGCTTTTTGGTTTTATTTATATTTTGTGGAATAGAAACATATTCCTCAACATATCTACGCACAACCGGACTACCTATAAGTTCCTGCTGATTACTTATCTCCTTGTCATAATTATCTCTATATTCTTTTTGCCTTTTAACTATATCCTTTTCATAGTTTTCATTTAAATTAATACGATCTTTAATAAACTTAGGATAATTAACCTGTTCACCTCTCAGTCTGGATGATCTCTTCATATATAGCGTATCAAAAACCGGATCACGATCAATATCAACAGGGAAATTTCCTGTGCTGCTCACAAATATATCGCTGTAGAGAGCCTTCATCATATCTATCTCATTAACAGCACTTTGAACCTTATCAATTTCCTTCTGATCTCTTCTGTTTGTCTCAATTTTATATCGTATGCCGTTATATACCAATGGATAAATCGACTGATAGTTTTCGTCAGCTCTGTTGTGAAATCCCTGATAAATCATAGAATTAACATCCGGAAAATTCCCTTGATTGATTTTTCCGGTCTTTAAATCATCCATTAGATTTTTATGTTGTTTAATAACCGCGCTACAAATCGGATTCTTCTTAAACTGTTCGATATTTTCTTCGAATTTATCGGAAATGAGTTCTGTCAGAATTTCGGAACGCCAGGTTTTTTTATCCACTTCAGAACCAGTAACATGTTCATACTCATACTTCAGATGAGCCAGATACATGAGCTTTGCTATGTCATTCTCTATCTGACGATCTCCTTCTTCATTCATGGGAATCTTATTATTTTCCACATTAGCATGGGCAATCTTTATAAGCGAATTAAATACATCTGCCCCTGACTCCTGAAGAGCCTTTACAGCAGCATAAGAGTTTTCCGCATATGCAGCATTAAGATCTGCAACATTCGGATCCTTGCTGAACGAATCCGGATTTTTTTTATTTTGATTTACAAGACAGTTCTTGAGAGAATTCTGCATTATAACAGCAGCTGCTGCAAACTCAGATTTATTCTCAGCAGTAGCTTCCGGTTTATTTGCATTATCATATAGTTTTTCATAGTTTTTTGCGAGATTCTTTGCCTCGGAAAGATCAGCTGACTCCAACTTATTATCTTTAAGAACAAGAACAACCTTCTTAGCAGGTGAACCTTTTTCATACGCCTGTCTAATGACTTCCTCTTCATCTATAATATTCTTTGCATTTTCTACTTCTTTCATCATTTACCTCCGATATACATTATATCTTTATCTTCCCCAAATATAATAGTTCGAAACCTATTGTATCATAAGCTCCGAACTATTATCCAGTAAATAAATTTGATATTACTTTTTTCGAATCACAGTATTAACTCTGTCCTCAACAAACCCAACAGCTAAAGCAGTATACTTTGAACCCTCATTGGTAACTGCATGAGCCCTGTTACTCTGTGATAAGGCTTCTTACTTCAACTTTCTTGGTCTTGCCTGCTGCCATATATGCAAACAGGAAATAACAAAGGGCTACAGCCGCTATCGGAAGAAATACTGTGATAAATCTGTAATCGATAATAAAGTTTACTATTCCCATGCTTCTCAGCATATATGAAAGGATTTTTTCAGATAATGTAAGGCTCAGCGCGGTTCCGATTATGATTCCGAAGAAGGCAACTATAAGAAATCTTACCGCAAACTGCAGTCTGAGATTCCTTGAAGTAAATCCCAAAGCCTTATATATTCCTATGTCTATCTTCTCCCTGACAAATGTCTTTGAACATATCATGGATACAACCACCAGGGCAAAAATTACAGAGATAATATATATGACAGCCTTGATCGAATATGCTATCGTTGTTATCAATCTAGGCGCGGAACCGTCCTCCGAATATACAGATATGAAAATATCTCCTGACAGCTCGGACTCGATCTTATCTTTGATTTCTTCTGCTTTTTCAGGATCCGAAAGCTTATAGCCCACATACTGTACGACAAAATCGTCTATAAAGTATGCTGCAGCCTCGCTGTTCATTCCAAAGAATCGTCCTGCATCTGTGATATCTGTAATAAATCCGGAAATTACACAATTATTCTTTCTTCCTCTATAGGATACTTCCAACACATCTCCAATATTATATCCCATATCCTCCGCATATATCTGACTCACAACAATTTCATTTTCATAGAGAGGCGCACGTCCTTTAGTAACGGTAAATACCTCTTCATCATCAGCCATACGGCAGTACAGCTTTTCACCGTTTAATACCATATACGTACCCTCAAAGCCATAGCGTTCTTCTATATCGGAATACTCTCTGATAATATCTTCTATACTCTCAAACTGATTTCTCACATACTCTGTATTTTCCGGACTGCGTTCTTCCGTATCCACAGATATTGTAATATTCTCAGATGTAGCACCCATAGCTCTCTGCGCATTTTCCGACGATACCGCATCAGTCATTCCGGTCATTGTCATAAGGAAAAATACAAGAAGCGATGCTATCAGTATTGATGCCACATAGCGCTTTCCTCCTGAAGTAAACTGCCTGAAGGCAAGACTTGGAGAAAGTGCTCTTCCCTTTATCGGAAGTGTAAGCCTGCTGTCAAAGAACACTTCGCATCTTCCGCCGGATACAGCTCTTATAGGAGATATGGTTCCTACCTTTTCGGATATGAGCATTATATATAATGCCGAAATAATAAGTATTCCCAGAAGGATCAGAAGGCTCGCACCTACTGCAACGCCTCCGACTATCTTGATACCTACGATTGATTCAAATGCTCTCGGAAGATATATTACAACCGGCACAGATAATATAATGCCCACAACTGTTCCGATGATTTCCGCCAGCATATACTGTCCGAGAAATACTGTTTTCAGTCTGCTGCTGTCAAAGCCCTGGGCCTTCAATATTCCAAGGTCTGTATAATTCATTTCTATACTTGAGGAAATGCTGTTTGACATTACCACAAAGACTATAACCACCAGAATAATTACAAACGAAAGAAAAATGTTCAGAATTATATCCGGCATAAGTCCGTGATAATACAGGCTTTCGGATCTGGTCAGAACTCCTTGTGCATAGCTTTCTATATCTGATGTTTTATTTATTTCCTGCGCAAACTTATTATCGGTAAGATCACAGTCATCCGCTTTAGTAATATAAACAATTTTAAATAAGTCCAAACTGATCTCCGGATTATCAGCTAATGCCTTCTTTCTGTTATCAGCAATCTCATCAAAATCCTCCTGACTTATAAAAGAAACCTTCAGTGATATAAAGGAACTTCCGCATGCCGGTTCTTCCACAAATCCCTTTATGGTAAATTCATAGGATGCACCTTCAAAATATACAGTCATTTTATCCCCGATTTTCAGATTATCATAATCCTTCAATACTCTCGAAAGATAAACTTCTCCCTTGGATAACTTCGGTACTTCTGTGACGATATCTGTCATGTCCTCATTCCAGATAGAATCAATCGTATCATTCTGCGCTATAAACCTGGTATCGAATGATTCATTTTTTCCGTTAGAATAAGTACATCTATAAGGACACAGCGCATCTATTACACTTACATCACCTACCAGCGAATTATCCTTCAGTTCCTCAACCATTTCATCTGTCAGAAACTCACTTCGGATATTCAGAGTTATATTTGCATCATATTTACGGTCATAGGTACTCTCGATGGAATTCGGAAAATTTCTTTTAAGACTTACTATTACCGAAACAGAAAGGGCTATGATCATCATAAGTATCATAATACCTTTGAAGGAGCCCTTCTTATAACGAATATTTGATCTGATAAGCTTAATTATATCCATAACGCGCCTCCTACCATGACATGGAAGAAAGCCATGCGTTCACCTGAGTTTCACGGCTCTTCTCATCCTCTGATTTATAAGGCGGCAGCGTCATATCACCGATGATCTTTCCATCTTCGATATAAAGAATTCTTGTTGCTCTGAGAGCCGCACGCATATCATGAGTAACCATCAGGATACTCTGTCCTTCACGGTTACACTCAGTCAGAAGGTCCAGAACCTCAACTGTGTTCTTTCGATTGAGTGCTCCCGTAGGTTCATCTGCAAATACAAGCGCCGGACGATTTATGAGTGCTCTTGCTATGGCGCATCTCTGCTGCTCTCCTCCCGAGCACTGAGCCGGAAGTTGGGTTTTTATATCAGTAATATTCATTTTCTCAAGAAGACTATCTGCAAAAGAATCAACCTCTTCTACAGAACGGCTTTTATCCAGATATCCTGGAATCGCTACATTTTCAAATAATGAAAGATTACTTACCAGATGAATCTGCTGGAATACAAAACCAAAATCCGTGCAGCGAAGTCTGGCCAGCTTCTTCTCGCTCATCTCCGTAATATTCTCACCGTTAAAGATAACCTCACCTGCAGTCGCTCTGTCCATTCCGCTGAGTGCATAAAGCATAGTTGATTTACCGGAACCCGAAGCACCCATTATTACGGTAAAATCCCCTTCATAGATATCGAGATCCGCATCTGTGATCACATGTATCTGTCCGCCGTTATGAGCAAAGCTTTTGCAGAGCCCTCTTGCCGAAAGAATTGATTTTTTCATTTCGAATTTCTCCTCTTCTATCATAATCCGCTAATCCGCGGTTCATAATCCGCGATTCATAATTTGTGGTTCATGATCACAGTTTAGATAAATACTTATTAAGAAGTATTTAAGAGAAATCTTTTTTAATGTTTTTTTATCGGGAGGCTCACCACTGCTTCGAGTCCCTCTTCTCCGGAAGTATGATTTATAAGCTCCAGACTTCCACCGGACTGTTCGGCAATGTACCTTACTATATAAAGTCCCAGACCGGAGCCATTTTCATCACCCACATTTTTACCACGATAAAACTTATCAGTTATAAACGGCATATCCTCATCAGGAATCCCCGGCCCCTTATCCCTAAAATGAATTGATACCAAGTCATCGGACTGAGTTAGCGAAACGGTAATATTTGTTTTAGCATATTTACGGGAATTGTTAATCAGATTCTCTACTATTTGATTAACTCTTTTTTTATCGGCATAGATAACTGGAGATATATCTGGCTTTCTGAAAATGACGTCCTCATGTTCTGTAGCGATTTCACCTATGGACTGCTTGAGGAATGGAACAAGTTCAAACTCTTCCGGCTTCATCTGAAGCATGTTAAGATCCGAAAGTGAATGAAGGAAAAGATCGTTTGTAAGTGCTGTAACCTCGTCACATTTTCTCATAAGAACCTCCAGATATCTGGAGCGCCTTTCAGGAGATGTATCGAGATTTTCTTCCAACCCTTCCGCATATGCACGAATTGAAGTGATTGGCGTTTTGATGTCATGAGAAAGGGTTGCGATTACGGTTTTGTTATTCTCAATTGCCTCATACTCCGCCATTCTCGAACGTGTTATTTCTTTTCTCATACTGTCAAAAGCCCAGGTAAATGCACCGAAATAATTGGACCTTTCATAATTTAGTGGAAGATCAAAATTGCCCTTTGCTATTTCAGATGCATAGTCCTTCATCTTATCAAAAGGACGAAGAATATTCATATATACATATAAAAATACCATCGCCATAAAAAAAATGGTGAGGGTACACATAGCAATACCATTTATTCCGACGGAGTCCTCAATGGGTTTCGAACGCATCATATCCGCATATTCATCCGTCTTCTGTTTTGCTTTATCATAATCTCCGCGATCAATGAGCTGCGATATTTCATTTAGATCAAGAAGCTGCTGTGACCTATCATCCTGCGGAGATGATTTTCGTGAGCTTAATGCTAAGATGCCTGTTGCCACCACAAGAAGCAATGAAAAAAACACAGTAACCTTTAATATCCGTCCCTTCATATTTCTACCTCCAGAATATATCCAACCTTATAAACCGTTTTAATATATTTCGGTTCTGCCGGATCATCCTCCAGTTTCTCTCTGAGCCAGCGTATATGAACGGCAAGTGTTTTCGGTTCAACCTCAGAGAACGCTCCCCATACTTCACTGAGAAGCTTATCCTTGGTCAGGGCCGTATTGGGATGAGTACATAGAAATGCCAGAAGATCGAATTCACGCATCGACAGATTTATGGCATTTCCTCCCTTTGTTACCGTACGGGAACCGATATCTACAGTGATATCACCGAAGGATACAGTCTTTTCATCATCGAATCCGTAGGTTCTGCGGAGCAAAGCATTTATATGTGCCCTCAGTTCCTTCATCGAGAAAGGTTTTGGAATGTAATCATCTCCACCTATATCAAGCCCTGTGATTCGGTCCGTTTCACTGGTTCTGGCACTTGCAAATATAACAGGAACATCCGATACTTTTCTCAGTTCACGACACACTTCAAACCCGATAGCATCTGGCAGATTAATATCGAGAATTATGAGATGAAAGCTTTTATCTGTCAGAATTTCAAACGCTTCCTCGCTGCTTCGAGCATAAGTAACTCCGAACCCCTGATCCGTAAGCATATCCATAATGATCATAGCAATATCTATATCATCATCTATTATCAGGATTTCCCTTTTCATGACATATCCTCCAACATTTTATTATTTTCAATCCGAAGTAGTTATATGCATTTCATCAGGAAGTATTAACTTCCAGTCTTTCCTTAACAGTCCAAGTATCTGAATATCTATTAATTCGCCTCGGCACATCTCATGCTGTCTGAGAGTTCCTTCCATTGTGAAGCCCAGCTTTTCAAGCAGCTTGCGAGAACCAGTATTAGGCGGTTCAACAAAGGCCTCAATCCTATTCACATCTGACACCTCAAAGGCAAATGAAATTATGAGCGAAAGGGCTTCCGTCATTATCTTCTGTCCCCAGTATTCTCTATTCAGATCATAACCAACCTCCACTCGTTTATCATAGTCTGATATTGCATGAAATCCACAGGTCCCAATCAGCTTCCCTGTTTCTTTTAGAACAATACCCCATCTTATTTCAGCTCTATTTTTAATTCCATTCTCATATCCCTTTGCCATATCTTCCGCTTCCGACAAACTCTCAAAAGCACCTCGATCATCAAAGTACAGCATCACTTCTTTATTGGAATATATTTCGAATAAAGCTTCTGAATCCTGACTGGTTATCTGTCTAAGTAATAATCTATCAGATTGCAGTTCTTTAAAATTTGCAAATAGCTCCTCTTTCACTTATTTATCCTCGATTTTAAATCTTCCTTAATTTCGCTTTTTATTTATTTCACTTGTAATTCTGCTACAGATATATAGTGCTTTACAAGGAATTTGTCCTTGTATTTTTCAAAAAGTTCATGCGAATACTCTTTTTTCATATCAGACTCTCTGACGATCTTCCAAAGAGCTGCCGCAGCCTTAAGCCTCTCACCGAACACTTTAGTATCATCGTCTTCACAAAAATCCTTAACAAATTTATTCCACTGAAGTGCCGACCTGTCATATACCGCATAGGTTTTCTTCCCATAATATATATCCAGCAGATCTCCAAGGGTAAATGATTCATCACCGTTTTCTTTTACTGCTTTGGCAGTGGCAACCATATCAACATTAAACTTAAACGGGCTCACTCCAGTTTGTTCTGAGAAAAACTCACGAAACCTGTTGCCAAATGAGAATCCACATTCTATAAGACCTGTTTCCAAAGTCAGTACCGTAACAGTCTTTTTTATCTTACTCGCCTTTTTCATCTCCGGCAATATCTTCTCTCCGGAAAAATATGCTTCAATCACTTTATTCAGTTCTATCTTCCCACTGGGAGCCTTAAGACCATGTGCCTTACATATCTTTATCAGTTCATCACGGTACCAATAATACTTGCAAAATTCATCATAGTCTTTGATTTCATCAAACTCTGGTCTATTCATCATACTGCGCCTCGAAATACTCTCTCGTTGATGTCATGCCTCTAAATCTTATCCATTAACAAGTTTCAGGAACTTCTTATCGTTCATCTGTTCATTTGTAATATAATCTCCATCACAAAACAACGCATAGTTTGTTATTGGAGTAGGGGCATTCTGTGCCTCCTCCCTGCTCTCTAAATGAAACGCACGAAATTGAATATTATTTTCCTTGGCTGTCTGTTCCAATACAGGTACATATTTAGCATTGAACGGACACTGATTCGTGTAATACAGAACATATCCCTTCTCGTCTATATGTGGATGCTTAGCACACTCTTTGAACTTCGGTGCATCTGCATTTTTATCAAAGGGCAGATACATAAGACGTATACCGTTATCGGCTTCATCAGCTATGATGAACCCCTTATAATCCAGAAACTTTGGATCTGCAAGAAACGGTTTCTTCTTCGCAGCACTCAAAATGCATAATCCCTTTCTTCCCTTTTCCTTACTATCCTCAATACAGGAATTTAACAGATCTGAAGAGTACCCATGTCCTTTAAATGAGCCGGATACCCACAGACAGTCAATATACATATACCCCTCTGCCTCAATTGGAACCCATGCATTTTCCGCAGGGATATACTCAATAAAGCACTTGCCACGCTCCTCACTTTTAAGAAAAACAAGTCCTTCATCGAATCTATCCGCAAGCCACGCTTTCTTTGAAGAAACCTGCACATCCTTATTGTTGGAAATGGCACAGCATATGTGTTCTTTTTCTAAATTATCTTTTGTAACCCTGATGTAATTCATTAACTCATTTCTCCTTTGCTTTTATCGGATTCATTCTAAACCCAAAATCTCCTTTTGCTTTTTCTTACTTAAACTTCCAAGAACGATTCCGTATGCTTTATCAAGCAGATCCTTCAGGATATCATCCGGCACCTCTCCATCAGCCTTTACTGAATTCCAATGCTGTTTGTTCATATAGTAACCGGGGATTATATCTTCATACTGTTTTCGCCAGAAATCCCCCTCTACCGGCTCAAGCTTCAGCGTAATGTAATAGGGCTGATCATTATCATCCCGACATATCGCAGCAAACATCTTTCCGCCGATATGAAATCGAATCCAATTCCATTCCGGCTGTAAATCCTTGGTCACACCGGTTTTTCCCATCAAATACTCTTCAATCCATGGATATTTCATATCGTTATTTCCTCCTACTGTAATTCTTTCTCATTGCTTCAATCGTAGCTCTGATCTTTTCACGGGCTTCCTCAGGTTCAAGCACTTCCGCCTTATCTCCGAATGTCATAATCCAGGCAATCAGATTATCCATATCCGTATAGTCTGCTGTAAAAAGAAGCCTGCCATCATCCTGCTCTGTAAAACAATTAGGACCGAATTCCTCAACCAACCGCCATTTCTGATCTGATTCAAATAATGCTTTAACCTTGATTTCACCCGGAAAGATTTTCTTATTGGAGAGATCCGGAACCGATACATTTCTACATTCAAAAACCTTATCTGTTCCACGAACTTTATCCATACGGTTCAGCTTGAACAGCCTGAAGTCTTTTCTTTTCCGACACCATCCCCACAGATACCAATTTGACCATTGAAATATCAGGTAATAAGGTTCAACTGTACGGTCACTTTCACCTGATGGAGCATAGTATCGAAACCTGATCAAATGCCTGTCTCCGATTGCATCCTGAATGGTTTCTATCTTTGGAGCCAGAGAATCCCCATACCAAGATGAAAGATCAATCAAAATGGAGTCCCTTCCGGTTATGAACTCAGAAGATCCTGCCTGGATTTTCTCCATAAGCTGACCATAGTATCTGCTTCCGCTCACACTATCCAGACTCCGCAGTCCTGCAAGGATCATCTGCATATCCTTTGATGTCAGGATTGTCCTGTCCATCCGATATCCATCCATAATGCTGATACCGCCACCGGTACCTTGCGATGTACAGATAGGAATACCTGCTTTGCAAAGATCCTCAATATCACGATTAATTGTTCTTTTTGAAACCTCAAACCGTTTTGCCAGCTCAGGCGCCGTCGTCTTTTCCTCCTGAAGCAGTACGGAAAGAATTCCAATCAGCCTGTCTATCTTCATACTACTCACGCTCCATATGTATCATAACAAAATAAACATGACAGCAGTGTGTCATGTTTATTATATCATTAGACATTTTTTTGCGCTAATACAATTCCTTAGCCTTGTCTGGATTTATATATATATTCTGTCATTGTAAAAATCATACTAGTGCCAAAAGCAGATACTATAGAAGTAATCACAAGTATCATTATAGACTTAGCAATTGACATCCTGGCTTTTCTAGTACAACTATCATCTATATCAACATCATCTACATATTTAGTTGTATCCTTCTGCCTGAATAAATACATAGCAAAAATCAGAAAAAAGAGATGAGCTAACATCATCATAACAAACAACACTATAGCGTCGCTCTCTCCAAGTCCGGTCCATTTAATCACATAATAAATATCTGCTGCAACAAATATTACATATGCGATAAGATAGAGAATCCCACCTGTCATACTGTCACCGGCATACAAGTTTTCCACCTGCTGTGTTCTGGGAAGATTATTCAGATCATGTTCATATTTTTTCTTATTTTCCGGCAATTCAAAATGATTCTTCTTAAGCCGGCTAAGATATATACTTGAATCAATAAATATGAGTAAGCTTACAACAAATACCGGCACTGAAATATACATCGCTACAGACAGAATTGCAAAAAATACAAATAGAAAATCCATTGAGGATAAAAAAGCAGATTTAGCCAGAATAACTGAATCAAATAAAAACACAAGAATAAAAAGCAGAATAACTGATCCTGATATTATCAGCCTTATCCTCCAATCCTTTTTTGTTTTAATATCATATCTGATTAGTTTTCCCCTCACCATATTATTTCTCCAGCGAATACTATCCTTAGACTTATCATTATAAATCAAAAATACTCATCTGAGGATATTTATCCGGCAGTTCCATCATATAATTAAAACACTCCTGAGGAGTATACATCATTCCATTTTCCTTACAGATTGTTCTGAGAAGGTTAAGCAATTCTTTTCTATTGGGACTCGGTAATTCATAAGCATTCCCGTATGTTTCTATATATTTTCTTTTCATACCGGGGAAATGTCTGTCCAGCGCTGCATAATAATACTCCCTGTCACCTTCCCGGAGAGTCAGCCCCATTCCAAAATCTATAATACCCTTCACTCCTACTCTGACACACTCTCTCAGAATCGACTCAACATTTTCGCGAGTATCATTTATGAACGGCAGAATAGGCGTAATCCAGACAATTGTTGGTATCCCTTTTTCCTGCATCTTTTCAAGAACCTCTATTCGTCTCTTGGTATTACAGACATTAGGCTCCAGCTTCTTACATAAATCATCATCATAGGTAGTTAATGTCATCTGTACAACACATTTAGCTGTCTTATTTATTTCATCCAGCAGTTCTATATCACGAAGGATTCTGTCTGATTTAGTCTGAATCGCTACACCATATTCGTATTTCAGAATAATCTCCAGGCATTTTTTTGTCAGCTGAAGTTCTTCTTCACAGTGCATATAAGGATCCGACATGGCACCTGTTCCGATCATGCACTTCTTTCTTTTAGATCTTATTTTATTCTCAAGAAGTTCAGGTGCATTTTTCTTTACTTCAATATCTTCAAATGGATGCGTAAATTGATAGCATTTACTTCGGCTGTCACAATAAATACAGCCATGGGAACAGCCACGGTATATATTCATTCCCGTAAATCCATTATTACTTGTTAATATTCCTTTTGCTTCAACAAAATGCATACTGCCCGCTTCCCTTCATTTATTCCTCTTACCAAGTTATGTATGAAGTATATCTAATCCAACACGACATCTGTGTGTCATGTTTATTATAATATCTATAGCTTCTCACAAAAGGAATCTATCTTCTTGTCATTATCTGATTTAACCCGCGTCTTCGGATCTATAAGTATAAGCTCTGCCTCAAATGCATCTATGCCGATCTGCTTCTTAATTCTTTCAAAGGCCTTTTCGGCACCGTTACCACTCTGACATGCAAATACGGAAATCTTCTTTCCTTTAAGCTGTCTCTTATGCTCGTTCAGAAATGTACAGAGCGGAGGAGCCGGACGACTCGCCCAAACAGGAAAACCAAGGATGATCTTATCGTATTTTGATGCCTCAAACTTATAAGGCTTAAGTACCGGCATTTCACCCATTACAGCACTTTTTCCGCCCCACAAGAATTTCTTTGCACCCTTATCAGGATAAGCCTTATCCGGTTCTATTTTTATCATATCCGCTTCAATCCTTGCAGCTATCTTCTCTGCCACCATCTCACTATTTCCAAGCATTGAATAATAAACTATTGCTGTACCCATTTTATATCTCCTTCAAAATCTTCTTAGCTTTATTACACCATCTTAAGTATGCCTCATAGGTCTCGATTCCAAAAGTTACAGTCAGGTAATAATGAATATGATCCTCCTGATCCAGGACTTTCTCCAGATTCTCCTTATAAAACTTAAGGACTTCCAGATTACCTCTTACCTGTTCCTCAAAGATTTCTATGTTACGTATTGTCACACTTCTGTCTTCTGTTCCACCAAAATACATCTTGAGAAGTGTTTCATATTTAAGATCGTTAGCAGCCTTCTCGTCATTCAACCATGCCTTAAGAGTATCTTTACCCTGCTTGGTTATCTGATAAACTATCTTCTCACGCCCCCCTGTAGTATCAGTTTTCTTTCGCTTCACAAGTCCCTGTTTTTCCATATCATTAAGTGCAGGATATATACTTCCGAAGCTTCCCTTCCAGAAGAAACTGATTGCACCATCTATCTGCTTCTTTATATCATATCCTGTCAGATTCTCATGAGCCAGAAGTCCCAGAATCACAACATCTATCTTTCTGTCTTTAGCCATCCTGATCACCTTTTCCACAACCATTTATACTTAAGAGCCTTTTTAGGGCATCCGTCTACACAGGCTCCGCACTGTATACATTCTGTACATTTTGAAATGCCGTCATCTGCTGCCAGCTGCCTGACATCAAGTCCCATTGAGCAGGCCTTGCTGCACATCCCGCAGCCAACACATTTATCCTTTTCAACCTCTATATGAAGCTGAGGAAAATGCAGCCATCTTCCCACTGAGCTTCCAATCACCATAAAGGGTGCCATCCAGCAGATATAATGGCAGGCCGCTCTTCGTCCATGAATAATAGACGGTAAAACCAGCAGCATGACTACACCATAGTATATCACATAGTTATAAATACTCGAAACAGAAATGCCGTGATCCGTCATATAAAATGGATCAATAGTTAATTCATTTTTTCCAAGGATAAATGTAACGATCACAGCTATAATCCAAAGCGACCAGATAACATATTTGATCTTATCTCTCTTTCCCTGTTTTGCAGCCTTTTCATTCACTCTCATAGCACATTCCTGAAGCCCGCCTGCCGGACATAAGTATCCACACCACGCTCTTCCGAGAAACATCGACAGCACAAGCATTAAGCAGAAAACAATAAAGCTTCCGTTAATGATATGCTCCATCGCCGCATTTATTATAAGATATGGAGAGAAATACCATATAGTAATCGGAAAAGCCAGAAACGAAATGAGCAGTAAACACTTTCTTACTTTCTGTCTCATATTTTCATACTCCTTTCATACACAAAAATGCATCGCACAACTTCAATATATCATTTTGATATATATCATTTTGATACATTATGCATCGTGCAAGGACATTTGTCAAGAAAAAAGTGGCAATCGAATTTCTTTTCGATTACCACTGCAAACAAGAACGCATTTTTAACTATTAATACTTATGTCATTTCAATAACATCGACATTATCCACTTCGGATTGGGAGTCTTCATATCCTTATCCATAGCCATCTCTTCCATTATTCCCTGAACGCTGGCCCAGAAGCATCTTGAAAGAAGAACCGCATCTCCACTTCTGAATACGCCTTCCTTCTGTCCCTTCTCAATCAGTGCTGCTGTATCCTGAATCGTATCGACTGAAAGTGCAACCTGCCTTGCCTCCTCGGGCATGCCGGTTCTCCTTACCTGTCCCATCAGAACAAACATGTTGAATACCCAGGGCTGATCTTTAGCAAATGAAAAGAGATGTTCCAAAAAATTTTCCAGATAGATATGTGAGGGAACTTCAGCTGCTCCATTTCCACTTGCCGACTTTGTACCTGCCGCTCCCATCTTCACAAGTTCCAGAAGAAGTTCCTCTTTGGACTCAAAGTAATGAAACATGAGTCCGGTACTCATAGGAACTGCCGCCGCTATATCTGTGATCTTCGTATCATAATACCCACGTTCAACAAACAATGTGAGCGCTGTCATAAGTATTTTTTGTCTTTTTTCTTCCTTCTGTTCTTTTCTAGTCATATCTACCTCTCGATCATTTGATATATATCCGTATTCTTTATATGTTTAAATCTCAATACTACGTTTCTTACTCTTCAGAATTCTCTGTACTGCAAATTTACCACTAGCTGCAGCAACTGGAAGACCACCTGGTGAACTGGTCCACTGACCTGCTAGATAAAGATTATCTATTCCCTTCAGCTTTCCTTTCAGCTTTAGCTGCTTTGCATCAGGTGTTGTAGTAAAGCTCATATAGCTTCCATGATATGCATTACAGTATCTCTCATAAGTGAGTGGTGTCCAGCAGTCAAGATACTGCATATCACCAATAAGCTCAGGAAAAGCTGACTCAATTCTTTTCTGTACTTCCTTTACAAGAATATCCTTAAGCTCTCTATATTCTATCTCGCTTAAGCTCTTCCAAAATTCAAAGTCTTCATCTGTCTGAGAAATACATGTCTGGATAACCTGTTTTCCGTCCTTTACAAAGATCGGATCATAACCATATGCCTTCACGTACATTCTGCCAAATGTACGGCTTCCAACTTTGATAGGATCAATATCAATAAATACGGTCTCTCCTCTATCATAGTTTTCACTTACCGCAAATGCAACCTGAAATCCACTTATTGTAGGATATTTTTTTGGTGCATCATATGCAGCCTTCACTTCCTTTGGCATATATCCTTCCGGAAGCAGCTTTTTGAATAGTACATAAGAATCAACTGTAGGAATGATATAATCTCCCTTTATAGTTTTTCCATCTTCCATCGTAATACCTGTAGCTGTCTTTTTATCTAAATCAATTCTCTTAATACTGGAATTATAATATATCTTTCCGCCTAAATCCTTAAATCTTTTTTCCATACGAAGTGACATCTGAAGAGATGCGCCCATTGGAATCTTTCCGTTGCCATCTGCCATAGTTGCATATGATACCAAGAATGCGTAAGCACAGTATTCCTTTGGCAGATAATCGCACATGAGCTTCTGGAGAACAGGTGACTTAAATCTCTTACTGTATTCTTCAAGTGATATCTTTCCAAACTCCTTCATAACCTTTGGAAAATCAGCCATGCTCTTACCCATATTGATATAATCCTTTACTCCCCACATTTCCATAGGCTTTTTCGCAGGGAAAAGACACTGCTTTGAATACTCAACATACTGGATAAACTTCTTTATCTCTGCCTCATCTTCCGGAGAAATGGCGATCAGTTCTTCTTCTGTACGCTTAAGATCATTCCAAAGTGTTGCTGTCTGTCCGTTACTGATTGTTGAGTAGAACGCATTTATCTCAGCATACTCTGTATCATCTGAAAGGGCTCCTACCTTTTTCCATACTTCATACATTTCTGTATCTTTTCTTGTTCCTGTGAGCCAGTGGATGCAGTTGTCTATATGATAACCGTTTCTGTTCCAACCTATACATTCTCCACCAGGTATAGCATTCTTTTCATATATCTCAGCATCGAAGCCTGCAAGAAGTGCATATATTCCTGCAGAAAGACCTGCGATACCTCCACCGATGATTATTACCTTTTCCTTAGCATTTGCATTACTCATTGTATTATATTTCCTTTCTTATTGAATTTGTTTTCATTGAATCTGTATTCAATATATCACCATAAAAAAAATTTGTCAACACTTTTATTGAATTTTAATTCAACTTTTTCTTCTTATAGTTTTATTATCATGCTCCGGTATCACCGTGTATGCAGAAGAAAAATATAGAAAAGAAGGCATTTAAAAAGATACATAAAAAAGCAAAATTTTATTGATTTTTCTCACATTTTCCCGAACAAGACCCACTGTAAGGACAATTGCCACAGGGTCCGTGCTTTTTTATGTATCTTATGGCCAGTATAAGGAGTATCATTATTACTATTATTGCAATAATCGTGGCTAAATTCATGCTAAGTATCCTCATTTACAATACGTCATATACTTCCTCTGCCTCGTAGATAAGCTCACCTAATATACGTAGAAGATTATCTGTCTCTACAGGTTTACTAAGATGCGCATTCATACCTGCCTGCATGGAACGTTGGACATCCTCATCGAAAGCATTTGCTGTAAGCGCAATGATTGGAATCCTTTTGGCATCCTCTCTATCCATGGCACGAATAGTCTTAGCAGCCTCCAGACCATCCATCTGAGGCATACGCACATCCATTATAATCGCTGCATATACTCCTGCCGTACTTTTCTCGAACATCTCGACGGCTATTATTCCATTTGCAGCATGATCAATCTTGATATTCTCGATTTCAAGAGCATCCATCATTATTTCGGCATTGATATCCACATCCTCAGCCAAAAGAATCCGGCGTCCGGCCAGCTTCGCACGATCTTTTTCCTTGAATATATTCATATTACTACGTCGTGCTATCTGATCTATTTTTTCCAGAATATTTGAAGCAAAAAGCGGTTTTGCAAGATAGTTATCTACGCCAACTCTTTCAGCTTCCTCCCGAATATCATCCCAGTTATTTGCCGTAAGTGCAACGACCGTACACTCATTTTTAAATAGCTTCATTATCTCAGAAGAAGTTTCTGGACCGGTCATTCCAGACATAATCCAATCCATAAAAACGAGATTATATGGCTTATGCTTCGCATGCTGAATCTCCATTTTTCGAAGCGCTTCCTGTCCACTCGTACAGGCATCTGACTTTATTCCAACCTCATCCAATACCATTTTGGCATGCTCAGCCTCTATTGGGTTATCATCTACAATCAAAACCTTTATTGAATCCAGATCTATCTTTTTTTCAAGATCCCTATTCTCATCACTACTATTTTTAAGAGTAAGCGTTACAAAAGTCTTTGTTCCGACATCTTTATCAGATTCCTTACTGATAGTTCCGTTCATTACTTCTACAAGCTTTTTCGAGATAGCCATGTTTATATTAATGTCATCAGCAGATTCCTTATTCATGCCGCTGCCGGTATTCGTTATACAAAATCTAAGAGTAGACTGTCCCTCAAACTCTACAGTTTTCTCAATATTAAGAGCGATATTTCCCGGCGCATCTGTAACGTTAACAGCAGTTTCCAGTATATTTATAAGCAGTTTTCTCAGTTTTACATCATCGCCGTAATAGGTGCTATCCACCTGATTCAGGATACGACACTCATAGCTGAGTCCCTTGTCATTACACTGTGGAACAACTCTGTCATTAATCTTTTCCAGCATACCGCTAAAAGAGAATTCTTCCTTTTGAAGAACCACACGACCTGCTTCAATCTGACTCATATCCAGTATATTATTTATTATTTCAAGAAGATTATTGGCACTTTCTCCGATCTTATCCAGATACTCATGGGTTTTATCATCCATGTTCTCATTCTTTACTGCAAGGGTCTGAAGACCTATTATTGCATTGATTGGTGAACGGATCTCGTGACTCATTCCTGAAATAAATTCATTATTTATTTTTTTTGCCCGTTCCGCTGAATTGAGTGCCTCTATCAGAGCTTCACTTTTAGCCATCGTCTCACGCATTTCCGAATCAACGTTAGTGATACCCATAATGATATACTGATCATTCTGCATGCGAGAGATTTTCATATTAACATAGATCGGATCATCTTCAGTTATTACTCTGTATGTCATGACAAATGCAGCTTTTTTACTAAGGGCTTTCATCAATGTCTTTCTTTTCATAGCCTGAAGAAAATCGTCCCTGTCATCATCATAAACCTTTTCAGCCAGCTCCATTTTGCAGTCACTGAAGAAATGCCATCCTCGTCTTACCTCAGATAATGATCCATTTTCGCCGCCATTACGATACTGAATAAATTCCTCTGTATCAACATTGACATAATACAGATCTATATAATCCTGTGCCAGCGTCTGAGCTATGTTGGAATACATCAGTCCTGAGCTGACAGCCTGCTCATAGGCTTCCTTAGTCATATCATGCTCATGCTGAACCTTTATCATATCAGTAACATCCTGACACATACCAAGAACACAGAGTCTTCCGGCAGTATCAGTGTATTTCAACTTCGTAGTCTGAAGTTGACGACGATTACCTGCAGCATCAGGTACATCTTCGAAAAAGATGTATGGAGTACTAAGTGAAAGTGCCATTTTATCATCCTTAACAAAATGGGCAGCCGTATCTGCATCGAAGATCTCGTCATCGGTAAGTCCCGTTACTCCATCAGGGGTTTCCTTATTTGCATACTCGGCAAAAGCCTGATTACATGCCAGATACACACCGGTTTTTGCATCCTTGGTAAAGGTCATACCCGGCATATTATCCAGTATTGATACGAATCTATCCATTAATTCATTAACCTTTTTATTCTCTTCATGTTCAATCTTATAATTCTCCCTCTCATCATTTGCTATAAATGAATGAAGCAGGCAGGTTCCCAGCATATATGCAATAGAATAGATTGGCAGATATGGAAACCAGAGTTGTACAAAAAGACAAAGAGCCATAATAAATCCAAAAGAAGCCAGTATTCTATATCGAACATGCTTCTCCTCAGTTTTGCTTATTCGAAACATAGATGAAAAAGCATATACTGAAATAGTAAGCAAAAAAAGAATCTGACAAATCAGCATAAAGTCACGAATCGGAAGGTCATGGTAAACACAAGACTCATCTACTGTAAATAGTACCGGCACAAATATGTTCACAATAACCATAATTGCAATCGTTAAAGCAATTATTCGTCCGGCATATATCAGAAAACGCCCAAATGGACTTTTCTCGTCCAGATATGCGACAGTATACTCAGCCCAGAATGATATACCGAGAGCCATAGCTACAAAATATATAGTTGTATCAACAAAAAGTGCTACTACCAGTTTCTGACTTTCCAGAATGCCCCATAAAATATCCGTGATATAATAAACCAGAACAGCAAACAGAAAACCTCTGTACACGTTCCATGCAGGTTTATCATAAGAAACCTTGAATCCGTGCAGGATGTCCCAGTTCACTATAAAAAGTATCAGAACGGCAAGCAGGCCTATTGTAGAATAATACATACGCTATTTATCCTTTTTTTCTACTCTTTAAATAACTCTTGTTTTCATACATTTTCTGATCTGCACGCTCATAGACCGGAGCTACTTTAGCATCCTTTTCATATCTTGCCACACCCAGAGCAATCACGATTCCACCATTTTCTACTGCCTCTTCATTATGAATATTCATCTGCTCTATCAGTTTATCAAGTCTTGCATAATCGTCTCCCTGTGAAAGAACACAGAATTCGTCGCCACCCACTCTGAAAACAGGACTGCGTTTGAAGGTCGTACAAATAATCTTGCACGCTTCGCGAAGGTACTGATCTCCAGCTTTATGTCCCTCAGTATCATTGACCTTCTTCAGATCATTAACATCCAGAATTGTAATAGCAAAATCAGGTGCCCTGTTTATTTCTATCTGTGCATTCAGACGTTCCTCATATACACGATAAGCATTTCTGTTCTTTACTCCTGTCAGTGCATCTATATTGGCCTCAATACGTGCCTGGGCGAGACGTCTGCTGTATTCTTCTTCCTGGCGAACCTGAGCATCAATATCATTAACACCGACAATCAGTCGAAGTCCTTCTTCTTCCTCAATCATGGCAGCCTTGAGCTGAACATAACGTGGCTCACCATCCGTCCTCAGACGGTAGCTCAGTGTGAAAATACCACTCTGATTTACCTCCTCTAAAACGTTTTCTCTGGTAAGCATCGAAAGAAAACGACTCTGGTCTTCCTGATAAACCACCTTAGGAGCCCTCTCTCTGGAAGCAGCAAAGAAATCCTGTCCCTCATCAGGCAGATCAAATGGATCAAAACCGGCTGAAGGACTAAATTCACGATACTGTCCTGTTTCAGGAACCACAACATAGATGCAGAAGAAATCTCCGGCAAGTGCAGTAATTCTGTTATATGCAACCTGCTCCTCCATTATCTTCTGAGCAGCATTCTGCGCTTTCACCTGTTCATCGACATCTGTAATACCCAGTATGATGAATCGATCATCGTCCTGCATACGGGTAACCTTCATGGTGATATACTTGAAATCCTGATCTGTCATCAGTCGACAAGTTGTCAGGAAAGAATCATTCTGATCAAGTGCAGCAACAAGAGTTTTTCTATCTAGCGCTTCCATCACTGCTTTTCTATCCTCAGGATATATATATTCTTCTATCTCATCCTGACACTGTTCAAAGAAATGCCATCCACGACGAAGCTCTGTAAGACTTCCATTCTCTTTCTCTGTACGATATTCTATGAATTCTTCTGTATTCAGATCAACGTAATATAGATCCAGGTATCCTTTGGCAAGGGTCTGAGCTATATGAGTAAATATAATACCTGTATTACGTGCCTTTTCGTAGGATTCCTTAGTTTTTGCATCATCCCTGGATATTCTGAACGTGTCTGAAACATCCTGGAACATACCCAATACACAGAGACGTCCGTTATCATCCGTATACTTCTGCTTTGTAGTCTTCGTCTGACGCATAATACCATTAGCATCCGGCATATCCTCAAAGAAGATATAAGGTTCATCCATGGAAAGTGCCACACGATCATCCTCAACAAAACGATTTGCTGTCTTTTCATCAAATATATCTTTCGCCGTAAGTCCGACAACTTCAGAAGGATCCTTCTTATGGGCATAATTTGCAAAAGCCTGATTACAGGCAAGATAAACGCCTGTTTCGGCATCCTTGGTAAAGTTCATTCCAGGCATATTATCCAAAAGTGAAGTGATAGTCTGCTTCAGCTTTTCTATTTCTACAGCTTCTTCAAGAAGACGTCTTTGTCTGTCTGCTACGCGTTCTGCCTTCATTTTCTGCACAAGCAGGAAAATTATAATAGAAAAAACAATAATTAGTATAGCAATAACTATAATCCAGTTATCCTTTAAAAACTGCGTAAAGTATACCTTCTGATCATAAGTCATATAGGAAGCAAGTGCGGAATCCATATCCTCACTTTTTGTAATTGATATAGCTTTATTTAACAGGAAATATAACTCGGTATCCCACTTATTTACCGCCAGCGAAAGAGGCATGGATTCACCTGTCGGAATGGAATATAGCTTATATTTCTTTAAAGTATTTTCTGCAGTTGGTATTCTGTAATTACTTACAAGAACACTATCCACTTCACTATTAGAAACAGCTTTGTAACAATTTTCAAGACCTGCATAATCTTTCCTGTTTGCTACCGGATAATTATCCATGATGAAGGTTTCTATATTTCGCATTCCCTCATTAACAGCAAAGGTTATCTTACTTTCCTTTGAAAGCTCTTGTTTATCTGAAATGCGTATAATAGCATTCATCTCTGTCTTCATTGCCGGATCAGTAAGTCTTATACCTCTCTGATCTGCATCATAAGAATTCAGGTAGATTGGGAAAATAGCATCTACTTCTCCGGCTTTTAGAGCAGCCAGCGCTGCATCTGTTGATTCATAAGGTTTTGTCTCAAACTCTATATTTGAACTGTTCAGATTATTCTCGGCATGGGCAAGAAAAGTCTTCAGTGCACCGGTCAGCTCGCCAGTCTCTTCATCTTCATCACAAAATGGAAGATAATTATCACGATATCCTATACGAATAGTTCCATGATCTTTTACCCAGTCTTCCTGATTTGGTGTGAGAAGAGCATTTGTTCTTTTCGTACTGTAAAGCCTGTCAGCAGATATCTTCTGGTTAAAATACGGATCCTCATCCTGTATTTTAGCCAGTGCAATATTAAGCTCTGTCAGCAGATCCTTACGATTCTTATTAATGGCGTAATAATAATCAGAACCACCGATTCTGCAAACAGGAATCACTTTCTGCTCGGAATCATAAGAGAAAATAGCAGCATATCCGTCAACCTCACCTCTGGCTACCATTGCCATAGATTCGTTTTCTTCAACAGTAAGCGGAACAACTTCAAGATCAATCCCGTTTTTCTCTGACCACTCTATTAAGAAACTTTCCTGAATACTGTCCTTATTTACACCGATACGCTTTCCTTTTAGGGATTCAAGATTATCTGCTGTAATCTCTCTGTTTTTCGAATCAACATATATGTAATATGACTCTGTTCCCATAGGAAGATCTGAGAAATACATATATTCCTCACGTTCCTTTTTATAGGAAACATCACTGAGCATATCTATTTCACCATCCTTCAGCATTTGCAGAAGGTTGGGCCAGCTGTCTTCTACATACTCATAGGTCCAGCCTGTATAAGCTGATATTTTCTGCTGATATTCATAATCTATTCCACAGCGTCTTCCAAACGAATCAAAGTAACAGAAGGATGAATCATACCATCCGACGCGCACCACCTTATGTTCTTTTTCTTCTGCATATGCCGTAAACGGCACAAAGGCATTAATTAAAAAAGCAAAAGACAGGAGGATTATTATCATCTGTTTAATATATTTTTTTGTTTGCATTCTAATTCACCTCCTCGGTAGTTCTTTCCATGATCAGTCGCGCCATAGTTTCATATAATCTATCCGGTTCTACGGGTTTTGAAAGATGCGCATCCATTCCCGCTGCCATAGACCTCTCCTCATCCTCATCAAATACATTTGCCGTCATGGCGATAATAGGAATTCTTTTTGCATCCGGATGTCCCAGAACACGGATGGCGCGGGCTGCCTCAAGGCCATCCATCACCGGCATCCGGACATCCATAAGTATTGCACTATAGAATCCCGGCTTACTCTTGGAGAACATACTTACTGCATCTTCACCATTTCTGGCACGTGCAGAAAGAACACCCTCCAGATCCAGCAGATCAGCGAGAATTTCCGCATTCTGATCCACATCCTCTGCCATAAGAATTCTCTTTCCTGAAAGAATCTGTTCTATATCTGCAGGAATCTCTTCAGACTCCTTTTTATCATCAAAACTTCGTTCGGATACCATAAGCGGTACTGTTACCGTAAATGCGGATCCAGCTCCTCTCTGACTCTCTACATGAATCTCTCCATCCATCATTTCAACAAGATTCTTTGTTATAGCCATTCCAAGACCGCTTCCGCCATATTTGTTGGTATTTGTGGCATCCTCCTGTGAAAAGGTATCAAATATCTTCGGTATATATTCCGGATCCATACCAATTCCTGTATCCTGCATAATGAACTGCATCATACATCTGCCATTTTCCTCCTTCAGCTGCTTGACTGTAAGAGTCACATTTCCGGGAGAATTAGTAAATTTCACTGAATTACCGAGAATATTTATCAATACCTGCTTCAGCTTCAGATCATCACCGATATAATAATCCTTTACATTTCCTTCTATACTGCAATCGTACTGCAGTCTCTTATCCTGACACTGCCCACTGATAATTATATTAACCTGATTCAGAAATTCCTGAAAAGAGAATTCATCATTCTTCAGTACCATTCGTCCGGATTCAATCCGGCTCATATCCAGAATGTCATTAATAACTCCCAGCAGATGATTAGCACTGGCTCCTATCTTCTCCAGATTATCCCTTGTACCGGGGGTCAGCTCCGGATCACGAAGAGCAATACTCTGCAAACCAATAATAGCATTCATCGGTGTTCGGATCTCATGACTCATGTTGGAAAGAAAGCTGGTTTTAGCACGGCTGGTTTCCTCAGCGCGAACCTTTTCAACTTCTATTTTTTTCTCTCTACGCTGCATGATTCCATAGATATCTAAAAGAATTAATAGAGAGAACACAATAAGCATAATCTGAGTCATACTGGCGATATGAACAGGATGATGAACTTTTTGTAAATCATCCTTATACTCAGTCAGTGCCCTGTCAATTGTCTGATGCATCCATATGCTTGAGGTAAATATTATCAGTCCCAAAAGCACAACCCATGCCACGATGGATCTGCCCATACGACGTTCGCTATCCCTGCTGATAAATATACGAAAATACAACAATCCGCAGATACTCCAGACAGAGAGGATAAGATACGCTTCCGTAGAAAGTGTACTGATAGAAATCATATTCGGAACGAGAAACTCCAAGGCAAAAAGAACCGATACTATCATTCCGATAAGACCAAAAAACTTATATTTCTTATTATTTTCCTGACCGGCCGTCTTCCATGCCGAAGCGGAAGCCAGAGCATAGGCTATAGTTGCTCCTACAGTTGTAACGTCCACGATCCAGCTGATCGTTGTACGACCCAGAAACGGAAAGACCGATGAAAACAAAAGAATGCTCAGAATAGCATTTCTGGGAACAAAGCCGTTCTTTCGACCTAACCACTCCGGAAAAAGAGCATCCTCAGATAGGGAAACAAGTAAGCGACTTAGCGCAATATAATTTCCAATCAATCCTGTAAATATAGCACCAAGAGCTGCAACACCAAGAATAAGACTTCCCATCTCACCAAGGGCTGCATATGCCGAATGAAAGGTTGGCTGTGAAGCCACACCGGAAAAACTGTCCAGTTTTTCTATATATTCTGTCCATGAGCTGAAGCCATCCGGAAGAGCTTTTACAGCTAACAGAGTAAGCAGCACATATGTAATAGCTGCCGTAATAACGCCAATAGCTAAAAGACTAAAAGACTTTTTCAAAGAAAATCTTACCTCTGCTGCAGAATGTGAGATTGATTCAAATCCTACAAAAGCCCAGGGTGTAAGAGCAAATATAGTGAAAACTCCTCCTGCAGCACTGTTCTCCGGAGCATAGGCCGGTGTATACCCACCTGTTCCCAATCGTCCTGTAGCTGCTATAAAACAAATAATAACTCCCATAAACAGCAGCACTGCCATAACCACCTGAGTCCAGGCAGCAGTCTTACGAAACAGACAGATTATGGCTGCTAAAACCAGGGCTCCAATAGATAAGAGAAGTTCTCCGAAATATATAGGATAACCGGCGATCTGATAAAGATATCCAAACCGAAAGGTTTCACCCAGAAGTGTTCTTGCAATAAGAGGAAGTGCCGTCGCATTTGCCCAGATAACTGCAATATAGGTAAGAATCAGAAACCACGCACCGAGAAAACCCTGATCATAACCAAAGGCTTTCTTGGTATAGGTGTATGCTCCTCCACCATCCGGATAATGGTTCATTAGATAGTGATAATTAACAGCCAGAAGCAGTGTGACAAGACCGCCCAGGCTAAGACCAAGTGCAGCACCAATTGGTCCTGCAATAGGAAGAAAAGTAGTCCCCGGCATTACAAAAGAGCCCCAGCCTACGCTGCAGCCAAAAGCCAGTGCCCACGCACCGATAAGCCCCAGATATTTTTGCTGTTCAGAGGTGATACCTTCTTCGCCTGTTGCTCTCCCCATACTGTAACCCCTCTTTATGTATAGGTTGATTCCTCATATCTTTGTATTTTTTCTACTGTAAGGCTGTACAAGTCACGGATAGATTGTATCCGCGTTTTCACTTCATCGTCTGAGAGCTTTCTCTCATTACCTGGACGATATTCCTCGGTAAGCTCAGAGGCCGCATTTGAAAGGGCCACAAGGCCAAGATTCGATGAAACGCCCTTCATTGCATGAGCCGCTTCAAAAAGCTCTGTAGGATCCATACTTTCACCTGCGGTAAGAAGATGCTCCACAACATCATTCTTTGTAAACTTTCTGATATGCTTATCCACCAGCTTCTCTACACGTAAAACACCAATGGCCTGTTCATAGTCACCACCAATATTCTGATATAATTCCTGAAGCGTCATATTTGGTCCTTTCTATGGTGAAATATTACCAGATTCTTAATTATCAGACTATACTCGATTTGCTCAGAAAATCGATTATAATTATACCACATTCTCTACTTTCTGAATAGATTTTCCTTAATAAAAAAGAGTGTCGCTTGCGACACTCTCCGCGCGAGGCGCGTGCTGCCAAAAGGCAGCTATCTTCCTTGCGCGCCGAGACACATCCTTAGCGGAGCGGTTTTTTACCTTGCTTTTCTGAATCCTCCAAACAGATATAATCCCAGTATTGCATTAAATCCCACTGCAGAAAAAGTACTGAATCTTTCAAACACACCAAAATACTCCGGTGGAAAAGCTGCCATACCTATCGGTCCCATAAACATCATTGCAAGAGCTATGGCTGCCCAGATACCTGTTCCTCTGACCTCTTTCTTTTTACAGCCTGCAATTATCAGAAGAATCAGGGAAACAATCGATAGAAGTACAACAGCCGCTGTAACTATCATATGCATTATTTCCTGGAATCCTCCTATATCCTTTCCTGAATCTGAAAGAGGAAACATTGTATAACCTACACTTGATATCCAATTCATTATAGTGAAGAGATATATTCCCACTCTGAATAATCTTGTAGATATCTTATTTTCAGATACATAGATAGAAACACATGTTATCGCAACAACATTTCCCACCTGATAAAATGCCGACAGCTGATTCCAAAGCATCCTCGATGGTGCGCTTTCTGCTGAAAGATCACTTGCCGCCTGCTCCATCCAGTTATATCCCGGAAATGCAAGTGGCGAAAAGACAATAGCCACAGTATATGAGATGAATGCGATGACTCCCATGAGACCAAGCCAGTTTATTAGTTTCTTACTGCTTTTTTCTTCGATCATTTTCTCTTTTCCTTTACTTCATAATTACTGCAGAATTCTTCAATAAAATCCTTCATCATTTTTTTATTTTCGGTTAATCCGGCAAACTTCAGGTCCGATTCGTAATCAAGAATAGCATGTACTGTCATTGCAAATGAAAATGCAGCTGTATCCACATCCTTAAAGGATGCTATCCCTTTTACAGATAATGCATAGAAAAGGCTTTTGGTCGCATTTATCATAGTTTCTGTTTCCCTGACCATTATCTCCGCTGCTACGGAATTTATCGACCTTTCTGACATAATCACCTTATAAAAAAGAAACATGTCAGGATTGTTCACCATATTACGATAGACGTTCACTGACCCCAGAAGAATATCCTTAAGTGAAGTACCTGCATTAAGTCCGTCATAATCTATGCCTGATATAGCAGCCTTTTCTTTAGTCGCATTTCTCAATACTTCATACATCTCTTCCACGATCTCATCCCTGGATGAAAAATGGTTATAAAGAGACGCCTTTGTTATTCCAACTCTGTCAGCTATCTGCTGCATGGAAACCGTGCCCAGACCATTCTCTGCCGCAAGTTCCAAAGTTGCTTTTATTATTTCATTCTTTCTGTTATTCATAATTCAGGCCTTTCAAAACTATAATTTATAAAGCTGTTCTACCTTTCGTTTGCTATATTACTACCGTTCGGTAGTTTTTGTCAAGTATAAAAAAATGACACTTTGAACCTTATTCAAACTGTCATCTTTTTATCAAACTCCATAAATTACATAACAGATAAAACTTTAGTTTCTATAAACGCTACTCTGTCGAAGATTCTCGGTTTAAATGTACCTGTTATTCCGACCGAAATATTCTTATCTTTATTAATGTATATTATATTTCCCGAATCCCCTATCGCTGCATATACTTCTTTTCCTTCTATAGGCTTGTACCAGAGATAGCCGTATTCCATATTACCGAATCTTTCACCCAGTTTTTGCCGGGGAGTTAACATTTCCCTGATGTAATCTTTTGAGACTATGACTTTATCATCCACTCTGCCTTCATTTAATACAAGTTCTCCGATTTTTGCCAGATCCTTGGCTGAAGAGCAAAGGCCCCATCCGGCTGTTACCGTATCCTGCGGATCTGAGTACCACTCATAATCTCTGGGTTTCTTATTCATGAAAAAATCAAACTGATCTTCTTTACTACTATCACCGTGAATCTTATGTTCAGGTATTCCTATAGGAATAAACAGCTTATTATTGGCTATATCGATACACTTTTCTCCAGTTGCTCTCTCTATGATACCGGCCAGGATCTGAATTCCGAGCGTTGCATATCTGAATTCTCCTGTAATACCATTCCTGCCTCCAAGCTGATCAAGTATAGCAAGCGTCCAATCCTGAGAGGTACAGACTTTTTTCCATGGTTCTGATTTTCCTTTATACGGAGCAGTCATTGTAAGAAGATGCTTGATTGTCACGTCGTATATAGTCTTTTCACCACGTTTGACGGTATAATCCGGAAAGAATTCCATAACCTTCTGATCAACGCTTTTAATGCATCCCATATCAAGCGCTATTCCGAAAAGTAATGCCATGACTCCCTTTGTCACAGAATTAACGTTAACTGCGTCTGTAGTCTTATATCCATGAAAGTTCAGATCAAGTACAGTTTCACCATCCTTTATGGCATATAACTGACAGATATTACACTCATTTCCGGTACTGCATATAATGTATCTGCGTAACTCCTCTTTATTCATTCATAATCTCCTTTTTTATGGATTTGGACGTCCAAATAAAAGGCTAATCGAATTAAAAATTCTTTTCAAGTATTTTTTTATAAACTTTCATAATCTAAAAAGATGACAGTTTGAACCTGGTTCAACTGTCATCTTTTTGTGTCGAGAATTAAATCCCAGAACTGTTTCAGTCTGTATAATTATACTTCTTTAGTTTATGGCCAAAGACAAGGCACATCACGGTTCCTGTTACACCGAGTATGAACATCATCAGCGCCGCACCCGATCCCTTTCCTGTTCCGAAAAGAAACTGAAGTGTTCTGCCACTTGTGCTCATAATCGGCTCACATACCTCATCCACCATAAAACCACCAAACAAAAGTCCGATAGGGATGGTGAAGAACTGAAGTGTATTTCTGCAGGCATATACTCTTCCCTGAAGATTCGCCGGAATAGTATTCTTCATGATAACATTCTGATTCGTACTCATTACCGGAACAAATATCCAGCCAAGTATCTGACCTATGCACCAGAGAACAGGGCTTCTGGAAAATGCCAGAAGATAATTCTCAGTTGCCAGTGAAAAAAGCATGCTCAGATATATGACCTTCACTCTGTCACGCGGCTTTGGCATAGCCGTTGCTATGAGACTTCCTGCCACCATTGCAATTCCCGAACATGAAGTAACGATACCAAGTATACTGTTTCCGCCTCTTGGATTCGGAATGATAAGCGCAGGCAGAACTGCATCAAATGCAGAAGCCACAAAGTTTACTCCCGACATAAAAAGAATCACATAAAGAATCATCGGAGTATCCTTCAGATACTTAAGACCTTCCTTAGCCAGCTGAAGTACTCCCGCTTCCTTCTCTTTTCCGTCCGTTGGTATCTCCGGAATTCTGATAAACAGGGCAAGCGCCACAAATGCGATACCAAAGCTTACCAGATCAACTGCTATCGCTGCATCCAGTCCCGCAAAACCATAAACAGCCGAAGCAATTAAAGGATTACCTATGGTTACCAGGGATCTCGACAGAGACTGTAGTCCACCCGTCTTCTGATAATAATCCTTCGGCACAACCATGGTATATGCAACTTCAGATGCCGGCTGCTGAACTGTATTCATAAGACCTGACACCGCATTTATCAGATACAGATGCCATACACTCAGCATATCAAGCTTATACAGAATAAACACTGCTATGGTACTAAGAGCCGCCAGAAGGTCGCATATCAGCATGGTTTTCTTTTTATCAAACTTATCTGATAAAGCCCCCGCAAATATACTCATCACCACATAGGGTGCATAGGTGCAAATCCTTAGGGCTGCCGTACTGAGAGCTGAACCGGTTTTTTCATATAACCATAATGTCAGTGCGAAAGCAGTAATAGCACTCCCGAGTTGTGACAAACTCTGAGTGCTCCATAGTATATAAAAATCTCTTAATTCACTTTTCTTATTCATTTTTCTTTGCTCCTTTAACCAAGTAAATATTTAAGTATTAGAGCAAAGCCTGAGGAAAGAACCATATCTATATCAATACCATTCCAAAAGGCTATATCAATGATATATCAGATACAATTCCGTATCCTCCATGCAGTCTCCTCAAGCTCTGCATGGAGCTGTTATTTCGCAACGTCTCATCTGGATACCTCCACTATTAATCTTATTTTTTTATCTTTAAAATCATCATTTAGATAGTTCTAAGCAGATCCTTCTTTTTTAAACCATTCTGCTTTCCGGATGCAGGCCAGCCGGAATTGGCGGCAAGCATATAAAGTGCTCGTGGAAACAGATACGAATCCGCATATATATCTTCCAGCTTCGCAGCTTCATTTATTGTCTCACTTAATCTATCAAGACCATCGAAAGCATTCTTTCCGGGATTCTTACTGCCCTTTGGAGTCTTGGTGAATTGTCCGACCATTTCACCGGCTCCGATGGCAACTCCACCACAGTATTCGTATCCACTCTTCCTGCACCAGTTTTTAATCTGCTTCAGTGCATTTTTTATCTGACTGCTTTCATAAAAGCCCATATTGATCACAGAATATATTTTAACACCTGTTTGAGGATTTGTCTTCTCCAGTTTTTCCATAATCTTAAGCATTTGAGAAGGAACGCCGTCAACATATAAAGGGAAGCCAAGAACTATCTTTCCTGCTGATGAAAGAATCTCCACCAATTCATCCTGTTTATTAATATACTGTGAGAGGTTGATGCTTTCAACATCTCCATTTATGTCCTTTGAAAGTCTGTCCAGGAAATGTTTTGAATTGGCTTTATCTCCTCTCATGCTGCCGTTCAGGAGAATGACTTTTTTATGATTATTCTTCGTGACAGATTTAGTGTCAGTTTTGGTCGCAGCTGAATTATCCTTAACGCAATGTCTTTCTGATATATCACCATCCGCTCCTATAGCTTCTTCAAAACGAACCTCTTTTACAATACCACGGAAGTTTCTGCAGACAGCTGCCACATATTTTTTAGCATCCTCTTTATCTTCTTCGCTAAGATCATTTCCTCTGAAGATAAATGTAATGGACTTATCCTCCGGATATCTTCTCTTATGATGCATCTCGCCTTCATATATTTCAAAAAAAGGAAGAACCCAGCCTATACTTCTGTCGAATACATTTTTCACAAAACTGCTGAAGCCTCCATAGGTATATCTGCTGATAACAACAACCTCATCAGCCTTATGAATGAGCGCACCCATTTTGTCATATCCATCCTTGATGACGCACTCACCGGGACTTTTAATCCAGCAGCCAAAGCAGCCTGCACAGGGCTTTATCTTATCTGAATAAGATATAACTTCCCAGCCACTATATTCAGACGATACTTTGTTCCATTCCTCTTCATTTAAATCATGAATTATCAGATTCATCTCACTACCTCACTATGATAACTACACACTTAATTCTATATTGACTTAACTGTAACACATAACTATTTATATGACATAAGTGTCAAAAGTCAAAAAGCGTTCTTGCTTGCAAGAAAAGCTTGTTGACTTTATGCCACGCTGAAACATGAGGAAATAGCAATTTTCGTAGAAAATTAGCGGTTTCCGAATGTTTCTAGGATTGCGAGAACAGTCCTCGATTATGCAATAATCGAGGATCCGAAGGATGCGTTCTGCAAAGCAGAACCAAGACTTGCAAAGCAAGGCTTGCATATCTCCTCTGGAGATATGGCACGAATTGCTTTAGCAATGGAGCAATCCGTATGTCATATGGTGTCAAAAGGTACTTTTGACACCCACATCATTTATATAATAAAAGTATATACATATCAGTAGATTCTTAATAGTGAAATATGTAATTATCTGCATATGACTATTGTCATATGGTGTCAAAAGGTACTTTTGACACCCACATCTTGTAATTACTTAATTAAATGTTACTTTCCCGCCATCTTCGCCGAGGATTACTACACGACCGCCCCTTGGAAGTGGAAGTTCATCCTTCGCATCCTTTACGTGGGAGTTATAAACTACTTCGCCATACTTGTTATATACGAAGATACTGCTATTCTCCGGTTTTTCAGTAACGCTTACAGTCTTATTTGCCATAGAATCACTGATACTGTACCAGAATGCTTCGCCGGTTTTCAGTTCAACCTCTGTGATGCTATTATCAAATGTCGGGATGCTTTCTGCTGAAATGTACTCATGTCCATCACTGGTAAAAAGTCTTCCACCTGCTTTATTTTCTTCATAGGTTAAATCGATCTGGTCTCTACTGGATGAGGACGGTATAGTCTGGAAAGAAACAGCTGTTTCTGCATCCTTTATAGCCAGAACCCTCACCCCTTTTCTCGAATATGCATATACATATCCTGGCATCACCTCTGATGGTATAGCCATAACATCGGCACCATTTGCATATTCAATTGAAGAGTATATTTCATTACTAAGAAGATATTCCTTCCCAGAATATTTAGTCCATTTTTCAAGAATATCAGAATTCACATCTGAATCAGCCATCTTCTCTCCTATATATGAACTATTCTCATATATTCCTAAATCCGGAAAGTAATTCTCTGCTTCGGCTCCTATATATATATTACCATCATCCTGTTTAACGAATGACAAAACCTTTGGATTAGATGCAGTCTTTGCCTCAGATATGTCATCATCCTCAATCTCGTAAGAAAGCTCTACAAATTTACCATCAGTAGTAAGCATATAGTCATTTCTCTTAGTTTTAAAAGGACCAATGCTTTCTACATGCATATATTTATGATCAGGAAATGATATTACTCCAATTGTTTCTCCCATAGAATTTTCATCAAATAGTATGTAGCAGCCGGCATACTCATCATACTCTGCAGGAATTTCAGAAACCACTTCATAATGAGTTTTTTCCACATCACTCACATTTATACCCTTTTCCTCTAAAACAGCCTCCATAATTGCCTGTGCCACAAGAGAATCAAGTTCACTATTTCCACCATTTGAAAGAACGGATATACTCACATCCTCATCCGGTGCCACCATAAGCCAGCCGTGATTTGAGCCTGTATCTCCACCTTTTCCAAGAACCTGAACACCTGCTGCGTCATATTTGGAGAGTCCTACCTCGTCCCAGCCAAGACCATTTACGTCACTGTATTCATCTCCTCCCCAGATCGTTGACATATCATTTTTTGATTTTTCTGACAGAAGTGTATTATCCCCTTTGAAGAATGAGGCACCAAAGTTTGCAACATCTGAGGCTGTCGAATAAACTCCGCCATCGCCCATACCCGTACAGGTTATATGATCATAGCGAAGATAGCTTGTATCATAGCAGGGAACAAGCCTCGAGTCATTATACATATTTACAAAGGTTCCTGTTGTTGTTCCACTGGTTGGTGCAGCCAGATTCTTCTCGATATATTCTGTATATGGCATCCCTGATACTCTCTCAACTATATGCATAAGGAGTTCAAATCCATCGTTACAGTATGCTGCATATTCACCTGGATCCGCCTTTAGTCTTTGTTCGGTAAGATACTCAAGTGATTTATCATGCCTGTTCATATTCCCATCCTCATACAAACTCTCTGCATAATTGGTTGTCCCCATTATCCCTGAGGTATGATTCATCAGCATCCTTACCGTGATATCCTTGTATCTCACATCCTTCATTTTAAAATCCGTAAGGTACTCGGTTACCGGACTATCAAGGTTCACCTTACCCTCGTCAACAAGCTGCATTACAGCTGCGGTGACATAAACCTTACTTATGGATGCTACGCAGTAAATGTATTCATCGCTGTCCGATGTATCAGTTATGCTGTCCGATTCCTGAGCCATAACCTGAACACTATCCGTTCCGCCACAAACTACTCCTGATAAACCAAGGATGCCTGTCAGAGCAATTGACGCTGTTATATATTTAATATTTTTTTTCATATTTATGTTTCTCCTAAATCTACTTTACCCCTAATCCGCCCCTTCGGGGCACCTTCCCCCAGAGAGAAGTCTTTATTCAGTCATCAGTTCGGTCACAGAAATCTTCTTGATCTTTCCCGCACTGATATATGTAACCACATAGCAGAACACTACCATCACAATGTCAGCAATTATTATTTCCGGAATATGTGAGCCGGCTACCGCACCAAAGCCCAGCATCCATACAGATTTATTGAGATATACCGCTATTACAGAAGCTATTACCATCGAGATTATTACTGCCGGTATGATTCCTATTGCAATCTGAGTCATAAGATCTTTTGACGAATATCCCATACTCTTCATAATTCCATAATCGCGGCGTTTTCTTTTAACATTAGAGGCTGAAAGCATTCCCAGAATAACCGCTACTATTATTGCCACAACTATAACCGCAGCTATCGTCGCATACTTCGATACCTTGGAAATTCCTTCCATTTGGGCCTTGATCATACCCTGCCATGACAGGATTTCCCTTATCTGATATCTTCTGCTATTTCCTGTGATAAGCTTATCTCCTACTCTTACAGCATAATCAACACTTGTAACACCGTACTCAGCAAGAAGAGTTGCTATCTTTTCATCTGCTGCATTTTTGATTCTTTCTTCCTCTGTTTCTGATTCATTTTCCTTTCCGATAGAATCCTTTGCACTACCCCCATACATTTCATATATTTTATCTATAAAATCTTCTTCATTAACATCATCATTAAGATAGATATATATCACATTCGGCCTTTTATCAGCCGCTATCCTCTGGTAACCTTCGTTAGTTAGATACAAAACACTACCACGGTTATTCATCATAGAACAAACTGTTCCAGTTATAATATATTCCTTTTCGATGCCGTTATATTCCAGAACTATGCTGTCTCCAATATATTTATTGTCCATTTTAGATCTGCTGACAGATATAGCTATTTCATTATCCTTTTCCGGAAAACGTCCCTCAGTTGTTTTGATCATATCAGCATCTTTATAATCCTCGTAAGTGATTACGATTCTGCTATCAGAATCCTTTACCTTAATATCCTCCATTTCAAATGCAATTCTGGCCTTACGAACCGAAGGGTTTGCAGCAAGCTCATCTCTCATCCCTTCTATATCCACACCACTTACAGTAGTAATCATAATAGAATTGGTATCAACCCCAAATAATGATTCCAACCCTTTTGTTCCTTTACTAAAAAAAGAATAGTTCATTACTCCAAACAGGAGAGTTGTACCAGAAAGAATGATACAAACTACAATTCCAAGATTCGTCTTTATATCCATCAGAATGCTTTTAAATGCAAGCCTTCTGTTAACATTTCCCTTTGTTTTTTCGAGCGGAAGTATATTCTTTTTAAAATGATGAGTTTTTATGCCTTTTCTAAATGCAATAACAGGTGGAAATTTTTTAACCGTTCTGGCTTTAAATAATGCAAACAGAGATATAAGCACTATCACAGAAAGGGTAATGCATACTGTTTTTAAAATATCGATATTTCCAGAAGTTACATCTCGCCCCATCAATGAACTTAGCGCCGATTCTATAACCGGAGCTGCAAAAACAGATAACAGACCGCCTATACCAGCCCCGATTCCGCAGGATATAACATATTCATATAAGTAAGACAGCGATATCTCTCTTGATCTGTATCCAAGAGCTTCAAGAACTCCTATCTGCTGCATCTGATCATCTATATCATTACTGATCTTATGTCTGATAACAAATATAGCCGCAATAAGAGTTACTATTGATATAGCTCCGATAATAGTAAGAAAAATATCTATATATTCCGCTTCACTTCCTTCTTCATATTCCGAAAAAATATACGTTGCATAGGCCTTTGTATTCTCCAACGATTCCTTCTCACATTTATCAATATAATCATCGTATGAAAAATCAATGGAATTAAAACCAATATTATGATATTCCTTTGCATAGCTTGTATTAAACATCCTGGATAACAGTTCGTAATCCTCATCTGATACAACAAACTTAAACCCCCATCCTCTGCTGTTATATAAGCCTGTTTTATAAAATCCGGCTACAATATATTCATACTCCTTAGCATTGTTTATAAGGATAAATGTATCTCCGGTTTTATAACCCTGAGTCAACTTGAAGGCTTCAGGCATCCAGATTGGATGTCCAACACCTGACAGCTCATCATCAGATAATGAATCAAATATCGTAAAGTCTTCTAGCTTTCGTTCATCCCTTTCCTTTATAAAATACATATTGTAGCTAACCTTATCTCCAGCCTTGTCTATTATTTCAGCACTCTCAGAAAACAGGGTATCTATTTCGATATTATCATCTACGTTATACTCATCTTCAAGAATGCCGAGGTATTCATCCCGGTACTTATCCTTATCAAAACTAACTATATGATCCACACAACCGGATTCTTCAAAGGCCTTATCAAAAGCCTTGCTCTTCTTCGAATTATTTACTATAAAGACTGAAAGCAGAAGGCTGGTTACCATGGCAAGAAATGCGATGGCAAGGGCTTCCTTCTTATTCCTCTTTAAATTGAATAATGATAATCTAAGTATTTTCATATTTTTACCAACCTTGTTCATCTAAAAACTGCTGGAGTCCAGCACGGCGTTCCTTTATGTCATCGGTTCCGTAAACAGACATCTTGTATTCACCTACAATGCCACCATCTCTTAGGAAGATAACTCTTGTTCCTCTGAGTGCTGTCTTAAGGTCGTGGGTTACCATTACGATGCTCTGACCGTTCTTATGAACCTCCGTGAAGATGTCCAGCACATCCTGTCCAGATGCTGAGTTAAGCTGCCCTGTTGGTTCGTCTGCAAAGAGAATCTTTGGATCATTGATTACTGCTCTTACGATTCCCACTCGCTGTGCCTCACCACCTGATAACTGATTGGGATACTTGTCCCACATCTCCTGTGAGATACCAACTTTTGTAAGAAGATTCTTTGCTTTCTTAACCAGATCCGGTGAATTCTTCTGAACGATAAGTGCTCCTGTCAGTACATTATCCAGAATTGTCTGATTTTCTAAAAGATATACACTCTGAAAGACAAATCCACAGTTACCTCTACGAAATACTGCAAGCTCATCATTTGAGTAGTCCTGAATCTCTGTGTTACCAAAAAGAACCTTTCCCATTGACGGCTTATCCATTCCGGATAGTGCATATAGAAGTGTAGATTTACCTGATCCTGAAGCTCCCATAATAACTGTGAAGTCGCCTTCAACTATTTCCAAATCTAAGTTCTTTATTACATGCTGCTGTCTGCCGCCATTAGAAAATGACTTACAAAGCTTTTCTGTTCTTAAAATTGAAGAAGCCATATATAATACCCTTTCTTTCCTGAATCTAAGCAGCATATCCTGCTGCTAAAATTTTCAACTCTAAAGGCATTATATATGACTTCTAAAAATATTTCCTAAAATGAAAATATTATATTTCTAAAAAAATTCTAAAATGATGACTATAATTATAAACCAAACTTCCTGTCTACTAACTTAATTGAATGATTAATTTAATAAAAAGACCATCCCCATCCGACTCTGCTATCAGATCTCCATTCATTTTTTTCATAAGAGACTTTGCAATATAAAGGCCTAAACCATTCCCATCGATGTCAGTATTCTCCCATTCTTTTCCACGGTAGAATTTATTCATGATAAGATCTAGCTCGCCACCCGGAACTCCCGGACCATGATCTCTAATGTGCATTTCAAGGACACGGTCTATAAGCTTATATCCTATATCTATCTTTGTATCTGCGTATTTATAAGAATTCGAGATTACATTTCCTATCACCTGTGCCATTCGCTTCTTATCAATACTTATTACAACAGCTGGTATATCCTCCATAACTGTATAGCCCCTATTATCAAAGCTTCGAACTATATCACCGAGCACTTCCGAATCTTCGTCACTGATATTAACCTTAAACTCTCCCAGATCTTCAAGTGTTGAAGTAAAGAGATCAGACACAAGGGTATCTATCTGTTCTATCTTCTGGCGGATTCCGGATGTATCCTCCAGCATATCAGTCAGTTCCTCTCTGGCAAATGTTATATCCTTAGCTTTTTCATCTGAATCCAGTTTGTCATTCAGTCTCATTTCCAAAAATTCTGAGGTTACCTTGATTCCCGTGACAGGAGTTTTCAGATCGTGACTTAGGGATGCTACCAGTTCCTTCTCCTTCTTTTGAAGCTCCAGTTCCCTTTGTTTTGAACTGGCAAGTTCTTCTCTCATTATGTCGAAGCTTTCGGAGAATGCTCCAAACATATTTCCCTTGTCCATAATTAGAGGCTCGTCCAGCTTGCCCTGGGCTACCTTACCTGCAAAGCTCTGCATGTTTTTAAAAGGAACTATTATAGACCTGTTAACATATATACCATATAGAGTGCTGGCAATTAGGATTAGCAGACAGCAGATAATGGCTCCAATAATAAAGCGATTTCTGAATATTCTAAAATCCTGCATGCCATCATCCAGCATTATCACTGTACCCCATACCCTGTCTCCATTTGTCAAAAACATATATGGGTAACGATTCTGGATTGCCTTCTCAACTGATATATCAATAATGTCTGTGTCATTACCAGCACGAGAAAAGAGCAGATTATTTGTTGAATCTATTATTACGTAATCACAGTCATATTCTTCTTCGTCAAGTCGCTCCAGGTTATCAACATTTTCCTCTGCAGTCCGGGCTATCTTGTTGAGAAGTACAGTCTGTTCGCGGGATTTTTTCTCTGAGCCTGCACCAGTATCTTTAGTTATGAAAATGAGTATGACTACGCCAATAACAAAGAGGATTGTTATCATAGCAACAGTCTTTATATAGTCTTTCATAATTTTACCATCATTTAAATTACATTAGTTTCTATCTGGTTTCTCGACTACATATCCAACTCCCCACACGGTCTTTATAATGGTTGGGTTCTTCGGATCTATCTCTATCTTATTTCTGAGTTCACGAATATGCACCGTAATCGTGGCATCACAGGTGTATTCATCTCCCCAGACCTTTTCAAGAATTTCATCTCTTGTTACAACTCTGCCGGCATTTTCCAAAAGAAACAGCATCAGCTTATACTCCATAGCTCTCAATTCTTCGCTATGTCCATTTACGAGCAGACTATGCATAGCGATATCAAGAAATACACCTTCTCTGATATATATCTTCTCACCATCGTTCTTTGGAGACTCTTTCTTATACGACTCCGCTGCAATACGGGCATCCTCTTTCGCCTTTTCGTATCTGGCAAGAACCGCCTTAACCTTTGCAAGAAGAATGTTTGTAGTAAAAGGCTTCGTTATATAATCATCACCACCGATATTCAGTGCAATAAGCACATCATCATCACTGGTACGGGCACTGATAAAAAGAATTGGCATATCGTATTTCTCTCTGATTTCAGTACAGAGATCAAAGCCTGATTTATCTCCAAGATTTATATCAAGCAAGAGCAGCGATACATTATTCTTATCCAGAAACTCAACTGCATCTTCATAGGTTGTAACGTAGGCAGTATTCACTCCTACATAATTAAAATACTTAGATGTCGAGCGGGCAATCAACTCATCATCATCTATCATAAGTACCTGATAATCCATACGCTTCTCCTCAAGTTATATTTTGTCTTATAGTGTATTATATTTCACAGAATTCTAATCAAAGTGCTTTCTTTGGGCAATTCCTGACACATTCCATGCACAGAATACACTCTGTTCCATTCTCTCTCTTTTTTGAATTGTCAGTTACATCCACATTCATTGGACATACCTGCTTGCATTTACCGCAGGATACACATTTCTCTTTATCACACTTTATACGTATCAGCGAAAGGTAACTCATAGGCTTCAGGAATACGGTTATCGGACAAATGTACTTGCAAAATGCCCTGTTATCCTTAAAAGTAAATGCCAAGGCTATACCAATCCCATAATATACTATATTTCCAATAATAAATGCCCAGAACATTATACGTTCTATATTTCCGACTTTTGCAAGGAATAGCGCTGAAACAAATATCAGTGATACAGCAAATGTGATATATCTGATCCACCCTATTTTTCGCCTTGGCTCCTGTGGTATCTTATACGGAAGAAAATCCAATACCATGGCTGTCCAGCATGCATACCCGCACCATCCTCGTCCGAAGATAAGCGGTCCGAAGATTTTTGCGACAGCATAATGAATGGTTGCCGCTTCAAAGACTCCTGTAAAAAGATAATACCAGAAACCCTCTATCTGCATATTTTCCTGACAAATGAGACCAAGATAGATCAGCATATATAGGCCGACCAGCAGTTGTACTATTCGACGGGCATATTTATATTTCTTTATGAAAAGAAATACTCCCAATGATATGGATAAACCTATGTAACTGAAATTGAAAAGATAAAATATATTATCCTTTGTCAGCCACAGGCTTATGGCAACAGCCTCAAATATAGCCAGCATTATAAATGGCAGCCTATATTGTTTCATAACCTTTTTCTCCTTATTCGTTACTCTACTATTCATTGATTGATTTTTCTTGAGCCTATCTTATCAAAAAAAAGCAGGCCTTACAATTTTAATTGATAGTAATAGTACCTCCATCTTCTCCAAGGAATACAATGTATCCTCCAGCCGGAAGTGGAATGTCGTTATCTATATGCATATGGGTTGAATAGACCATCTCGTTATATTTGTTATACACATAGATGTTAGAGTTCTCCGGTCTTTCGACACTGAGAGTTCCACCAGCTATATCATCGCCAATCTTAAACCAAGATGCTTCTTCGGTATAGAGGTCAACTGTCTTTACACTGTTAACTAGTGTCGGAAGCTCACTGACCATACGGTATTTTCTTCCTGTCGTTACATTTACGCTTGTTATTTCATTTCCCGCTTTCAGCTTTTCTTTCTCTACAGATATATCATAAATATCACGGCTTGCTGAGGATTCAATAGTTGAAAAAGCTACTGCCCTAGTATCGTTTTCTATCTTAAGTAAATCTCCAAACGATCCAGGTTCGCCAATATTTATATAACCCATCAGATCCTCTGACGAGGTTATAATCTGAAATGGTGTGTCATAGTCAGCAGAAGTATATTTATCATTATATAAAACTGCACGTTCATCATTTAACTTACACCAGGCTTTAGAAGCCTCCTCACCTACTTCATTAGGCATAAGCCTCTCTCCACAGTTCAGATGATAAACATCCTTGCCGAGACCGACTGAGTCTACCTCTGCATCTGCTTTGATATATACTCCGCCATCTTTTTCCTCGAAGTACAGAGTCTGAGGTTCTGCACTTAGTTCTCCATCCTCATCTACTCTTTCAAAATTATCTTCTTCTGTATATTTATAATAATCCAGCTTATTATTCAGATATAAATGTTTTATAAGCATAGTATCTTCTTCACAGGATATATAGACTATTTCATTTCCATCATTAGTGTACATATTATAGTAGCCTTCATAGCTCTTGTACGCTTCTGGAATAGTATCTACAAAGGTTATATCCTTTGCTTCTGGTTCGTCTACAGGCTTTCCCATATCCTCTAAGATTACTTCCGTTAATGCATTGGCAAGTACTCTGTTAGTACTGCTAGTACCGCCTGCTGAAAGAACTGCCACAGATATCTCTTCATCTGGGACTACCGAAAGCCAGGCATGCTGCAGTGTAATATCTCCTCCCTTGGAGATAACCTTTACATTCTCTTCACCACATTTCCAGGTTTCAACATAATCCCAGCCAAGTCCGTTGTCATCTGTATAGATGTCGGTGTTTTCGCCATCCTCATTCCAACGCTCTGCCATTTCGCTCTTGGATTCTTCTGATAGAAGTGTATTATCACCAGTGAAAAATGTACTGCCGAATCTTGCCACCTCAGTAGCTGTTGACTCGATTCCTCCACTTCCTAAAGCCATACAATAATTGTAATCTACAGGAATATTGCTGCCTACTACAACCTCAGTCTGCATAGGATCACGGAATAGATTTTCAGGAGTTCCTGTATGCTCTGCATCTATTTTCGCAGATATGTTCTTATCCACATATTCTGTAAAGCTCATTCCACTGACCTCTTCCACTATCAGTTCAAGAAGAGTAAATCCGTCGTTACAATAAGCAGCATACTTACCCGGATCCGCCTTTAACCTTTGTGTAGAAAACGACCTCAGTGTATTGTCTTTATACGACATATCACAGTCATCATATAACATCATATTGGTCCAGTATGAACCCATAATACCTGAAGTATGATTCATCAGCATACGAACGGTGATATCCTTATATCTCTCATCTGCCATAGTAAAGCCCGGGATATACTCAGTTATCGGCGCATCTAGTTCAACCTTTCCCTGATCCACCAGCTGCATAACAGCTGTAGTTACATAGACTTTACTTACGGAACCGATTCCATAGATTTTTTCTTCTGTGTCAGATAATTTTCCAGAAGTTTTATCTGTTTTTTCATCCGCTATTATTACAGATTCATCATCAGAATTTTTCTCTGCAAGTGCTGAAGATGCGTAAACAGTGCTAGTGTTAGTGGATACGTCATCCGAATCAGGGATCAGGCTATTTGTTGTAATTGCTGCTATGCCAAGAAGGCTGGCAACTCCAATTATTTTTGTTCTTATTCTCATATTTTTATCCTTTTGTAATTCTTTATAAACTTCTTCGATTCGCTCAGAATGACATCAGCATATTATTCTAAGCGTCATGTTACGAAGATTCTATATGCCATTTATTCAGTGATCAGTTCAGTTACTGATATCTTTCTTATCTTTCCGGCTCCGATGTAGGTCACTATATAACAGAATACAACCATCGCTATTCCTGATATTACTACAAGGCCAGTACTGGTATGCATATCAGCTCCCCACATATTTAGCCAGAACAGCTTGTTTATAATTACTCCCAGATAGCAGGATATCCCCGCTGATATTATCGTAACCGGAATGATACCAACCGCCACCTGTGTCATCAGATCCTTCGATGAGTAACCAAGTCCCTTCATTATTCCAAGTTCCTTACTTCTTCTCTTAACATTTGATGCTGCAATTATCCCAAGGATCAGTGCAACAATTAAAGCTACAGCAATTACAACAACAAGAGCAAAAGCTTTTGATATTCTGGCAATCATTCCTGTCTGAGATTCACTTAGATACTTAAACTCCAATATGCTCTTGATAACAAACTGCCTGCTGTTTCCTGTATAAACCTTATCACCAATCTGAACTGCCCAATCTAAATCTGTTACTCCATACCTTGATATCAGAGTAGCTATCTTCTCTTTTGCAGCATCACTTAAATGTTCTTCCAGAGTATCACCCGTATCATCAAATTCTGAATCAGCACTCTGACCAAATTCTGATGTAAGCCTCTTGTGGAACTCATCTAAATCAACACCATCATTCAAAAAAACATTTACAACATCGGCCTTTGAACCACCATTTATTTTTCTATATCCGTCAGAGGTCAGATAGATACAGTTACTACCATTTCCCATATTTCCGACAACTCCGGTTATGATATAACTTACCTCTATTCCATTACTCTTAACAACTATACTGTCATCTACTTCTAAGTTTTCCCTTTTACTTCTTTGAAGGGAAATCATCGCTTCATTATCGTGAACCGGATATCTTCCTTTGGATATAAAGATATTCTCGGTCTCAGTAAAATCATCATAAACTATTGCAGATGCATCATAATCTGAACCCTTTACGTTATAGTAAAGCCAATCATAGGTTACCTGTGTCTTTCTGACTTCAGGCATCTCCCGTATCTCATCGCTAAACTTATATGCATCAACTCCCGAATTAAGAGTAATCACAAGGTCAGGTTCTTCCATACCAGCTATAGATGAAAATGCCATCGCCCCAACTTTAAAGAAATCATAATTTAGTACTCCAAATACCAAAGCTATACCGGATAGTACTATACATATACCAACTCCAATCTGAGTTTTTATATTTCTCAGGCTTTCTTTAAATGCAATCCTGACATTCACATTCCCTTTCAGCTTATCCAACGGAAGAACATTTCTCTTAAAACTATGAGTTTTTATTCCTTTTCGAAATGCTATAACCGGTGGATACTTCTTTACTTTCCTTGCCTTTGCAAGTGCAAAAACTAAAATGACAGCAAGTACAAACAATGCCACAGGGATAATTAATATCGTGTCTCCACTTGAAGTTACTGCTCTACCAAGCATTACACTTATCGCATTATTGGCCAGAGGAGTTATTATCGCAGCAATCACTCCACCAAGTATAGTTCCTATACCAGCCGAGATTATATATTCACCCACATAGCTAAGTGATATCTCTCCTCCCTTATATCCCAGTGCCTCCAGGACACCTATCTGCTGAAGCTGATCATCGATATCATTTGATATCTTATTTCTGATCATAAAAATTGACGCTATAAATGTTATAAGTGATACGCTTACACCTATATAGAGAAACATCATCAGAAACTGGCTGTCACCAGACTGGCGTCCTTCCTTTGTTTCTCCGATGACAGACTTTATATCCTCACCCGACTCGGCACGGCATTTATCAATGTATTCCTGGAAGTCATAATCTGAATCACTGTCAAAGGCCAGAAGAACATATGTATTTGTTATCTCAGCTAATTTTTTATAATCATTTTTTGTTACAACACACTTGGGTTCGGAATTATTCATAAATCCCGAATTATAGAACCCGGCTATAATGAATGGATATTCCTTCCCAAGGTATTCCATATCAAATGAATCTCCAAGCTTGTATCCCAGGTTATACTTACAATATTCAGGAAGCCATATAGGATGTTCTAATCCATTTGTCTCACTATCTGATAAAGACTCTGTCATTTTATAGTCTTCTATCTGTTTATCATTTTCCTCAGTAGAAAAAAATAATCCATAGCTTATTTTTTCATCGTTTCTGATAACATTAATTCCAAAAATGTACTGAATCCTGGTTTCTTCTAAGTTTTCTACCTTATAATTCTTTTTCAGAACTTCCCTGTATGCGTCTCGATATTCGTTTTCATTTAAATAAACTATAGTATTCTTGCTTCCGCTTTCCTCGAAGCTTACATCAAATGCAGAACTGATTCTTGATGTATTTGCGAAGAACAGGCCAAGCATCATTGTGGATACAAGGGTGAGAAGGATGATTGCGACAGCTTCCCTTTTATTCTTTTTTAAATTGAATAATGATAATCTAAATATTTTCATACTTTCTCCTTTGGGCTTCTATCTTAACGCCACCTGCCCGCACAGGCACCCAAGTGCCTGTACGGCACTGTGGCTTGATGGTCGCTTCGCTCCACAAGATTTGCAGAGCAAATCTTGCCCTTTACCAACCCATCTGATCTAGGAACTGTTGTAAACCTGCACGACGTTCTTTATTGTCATCAGTTCCGTAGATTGGCATTCTGTATTCTCCGTCAATTCCTCCGTCTCTAAGGAAGATTACTCTTGTGCCTCTAAGGGCTGTCTTTAAATCGTGTGTTACCATTACGATTGACTGACCGTTCTTATGTACCTCGGTGAAGATATTGAGTACGTCCTGTCCTGATGCTGAGTTAAGCTGTCCTGTTGGCTCATCAGCGAAGAGTATCTTCGGATCATTGATTACCGCTCTTACTATTCCTACTCGCTGCGCCTCACCACCTGATAACTGGTTAGGATATTTATTCCACATATCACTCTTGATTCCAACCTTATCAAGAAGGTTCTTTGCTTTTTTAACAAGCTCCGGTGAATTCTTCTGAACAATCAGAGCTCCTGTAAGTACATTATCCAGGATTGTCTGATTCTCAAGGAGATATACACTCTGGAAGACAAAGCCACAATTACCTCTTCGGAATACTGCAAGCTCATCATTTGAGAAGTCCTGAATCTCTGTATCTCCGAAGAGAACCTTTCCCATGGAAGGCTTGTCCATTCCTGAAAGTGCATAAAGAAGTGTGGACTTTCCTGATCCTGATGCACCCATAATTACTGTGAAGTCACCTTCGATTATTTCCATATCTAAGTTCTTGATTACATGCTGCTGTCTGCCACCATTTGAAAATGATTTGCAGAGTTTTTCTGTTTTTAAAATAGAAGAAGCCATATATAATACCCTTTCGTCTTTAATCTTGGTAGTTTTAATGACCACCATACTTATCAACTTTAAAGGCATTATATATGACTTCTAAAATATGTTCCTTAAAACGATATTGTATAATTGTTAAAAAAATCTTAAATGCATATTGATTATTATTTCATACGATAATTCTCTTTTGCTTCGCAAAAATACTTTAACTAAGTGGAATTATCAGCGTAATCGAAAGTCCATCTCCATCCGACTCTGCCACCAGATCTCCATTCATTTTCTGCATGAGCGTCTTGGCTATATAGAGACCAAGGCCGTTTCCTTCTTTATCGGTTTCCTGCCAGTCCTTTCCTCGATAGAACTTATTAGTAATAAGGTCAAGCTCCTCTGAAGGAACCCCTGGTCCGTAATCTTTTATTTCCATTTCGAGATACCCTTCTGATAGTCTGTATGATATATCTATCCTGGTATCTGCATACTTATAGGAATTGGAAATGACATTACCAATAACCTGTCCCATCCTGTTTTTATCTATACTTAGAACCACCTTAGGAATCTCTTCGGTAGTAACAAGTTTTCTATTATCGTAGCTTTCTACCAAGCTTGTAATAACAGATGAATCTTCATCATTTAGCGTAACCTTGAATTCTCCAAGATCATCAAGGGTTGTAGTAAATAAGTCGCTTACAAGGGCATCTATCTGCTCGGCCTTCTGGCGGATTCCTTCGGCATCTGCAGATAATACATCTATTTCTTCAAGACTGATTAAGGCCTTGGCATCCTGCTCCTTCTTAACCGACAGACGCATCTGCATCAGTTCCGCTGTAAGCTTTATTCCTGTGACCGGAGTTTTTAAGTCATGACTGAGGGACGCAACCAGCTCCCTCTCTTTTTTCTGAAGTTCAAGTTCTCTCTTTCTGGACTGGGCCAGTTCCTCTCTCATTATGTCAAAGCTCTCGGAAAATGCACCGAACATATTGCCCCTATCCATAGCAAGTGGTTCATCCAGGTTACCCTGTGCCACCTTGCCTGCAAAATCCTTCATATTCCTAAAAGGTGCTATTACATTTTGGTTTATATATAATCCAAAGCCTGCCATAGCAATAATAATCATGAGACCGGCCAGACTTATTCCTATAATAAAACGGTTTCGTATTCTTCTGACACTGCTCAGTCCGTCGTCAAGTTCAATCAGACAGCCCCAGATTTTATCTCCACTTTTAAGATATATATATGGATAGTGATTTTGTATGGCAGTTTCTACTGTGATTTTTTCCTGGCTTAAATCTCTTGATGAACTGGTATACAGGATGTTCTGCGTCATATCAACTATTATATAATCAAAGTCGAAGCTGTATTTATCCAGGATAGACAGATCCGTTCTGTTTGACTCCGCCGTTCGAGCAATATCATTTAATGCTGATACTTCGCCTTTTGTACTATTATTTCCAGATGTCAGATTACCTGTAAAGATAATAAGAAGAATTACACCAATCACATATATTAATGCTACCACTGCTACTATTCTGATATAGCTTTTCATATAGTTTCTCCAAATGTATATAGGTTTAGAATTCAGATTTGTTCTTGATGTCTACTGAAGCGAAGAATTCTTCTCCACTACATATCCTACTCCCCAGACAGTTTTTATTATCTCAGGATTCTTTGGATCAACCTCTATCTTCTCTCTTATATGACGAATATGTACTGTAATTGTACCATCACAGGTATTGTCATCTCCCCATACATTATCAAAAAGTTCATCCCTTGTTATTACTCTGCCGGAATTTTCCATGAGATACAGAAGAAGCTTATACTCCATGGCCCTCAGCTCTTCTGATTTTCCATTTATCTCAAGCTTATGCAGGGCAGTATCAAGATATACTCCGTCTCTTAGAGTTATCTTACCATTTACATTTCCTGATTCAGACGCACCGGATGCATTCTTATTTGCAGCATTCCTGGCTGCATTTTCCGCATCCTCTTTTGCTTTGTCATATCTCGAAAGAACTGCTTTAACCTTTGCAAGAAGAATGTTCAGCGTGTATGGCTTCTTTATATAGTCATCTCCACCAATGTTAAGGGCTATCAGAACATCATCGTCACTGGTACGGGCACTGATGAAAAAGATAGGCATATCGTAAGATTCTCGTACCTTCCTGCAGAGCTCGAAGCCTGATTTATCTCCCAGGTTTATATCCAGCAGAAGCAGTGACACTTCATTGTTTTCCAGAAATTCTATGGCCGCATCATAGCTTGTGACATAAGCTGTCTTAACCCCGACTATATTGAAATAATCAGATGTGGAACGAGCTATCAGCTCATCATCATCTATCATAAGAACCTTGTAATCCATATTCCTCTCCTTTTTATCATTTTCCTACCGAACTGCTATTAACCGGGAATTCAAAATATGTATCTGGATAAGGTTCGTCGGCTAATGTAAAGTGCCACCATTCTTCTGAGTATGGATTAAATCCATGTGAAGTCATGGCATCTCTCAGAATCATCCTGTTAGCATGCTGCTCTTCGGTTATTCCATCATAATCAACATGTGATTTCTGTCCGAAATAATCAAAGGTACCTCCCATATCCACGTCCATTCCGGTATTTTTATCAACTATGGTAAGATCAACTGTGCTTCCCCTGCTGTGTCCGGAATGAGTTGCTATATATCCCTGATCAAATAATACAGACTTATCCAGCTCAGGGTAAAAATCCTGCTTCATCTTAGTGTCATCTAAATCCCCGGCCCATTCTACAAAATTATCAACTGCTGTCTGAGGCCTATATGCATCATATATCTTAAGCTTGTAGCCCTTGGCAGACAAGTCATCACTTACTTCCTTCAAAGCCGCGGCTGCTTCCTTTGTAAGAAGAGCCACCGGTTCTTCGTAACCGTCTACTCTTTCACCCACAAAGTTGTAATCTGTATAATATCTGATTTCCAGAACTACATCAGGAATTACATCACTGACCAGAACAAAGTCTTCGGCTTCCGGAAGCGGACCGGATTCTTCCGCCATGTTATTCACAGCTTCTTCGGAGGTTGTATTCACCTCTTCGATCACAGTTTCAGTTTCATCTGAACCAGTTTTTTCTTCTGTTACTTTCTCTGCTACTGTCGCTTCTGTAGTAACTTCTTTTGTAGTTTTTTCCTCTGATACAGCAGCTTTGTCTGTGCTATCTTCTGTTGCATAAGCCCCTGTATATTCCTCAAATACACCCGGATCTTCTTTTTTAGAATTGCAGCCTGTAATACAAAACAACACTAACACTAATGTAATTATAAGTATATTTACTTTTCTTTTCATTATTACTCGCTATATCCTTCAAGGAGACATTTTTCTTTATATTATCCAATAAGTTCCTACAGCGTATACTACACTATCAGGAGCTTTTATTCTACTATAACATTTAATTAACGACGGACCTTAAATCTCAAAAAACTATTTGGAATGACTTTATTGTAATGATATAATGTCTCAGGGCTTGCTTTAATAATGAAGAAGTCCGTATGTAACATAAATGTTGATAAAATAGAATGATGGGGGAAACCAGGAAATGAAAAAGAAATTTCTACTCTCTTTTTTGATGATCACCATGGCTGCCGGTCTTAGTGCCTGCCTGGATGATGAAGAATTTGATGAAAGCTACTATGATGGTGGCTACGAGGATTACGCATATTCAGAAACAGGTGAAAGCGGAGATAATTCTCAGGAAGACGACTCTTATCTGGATGAATATCAATATTATTTAAATAGTCAGGAAAATCCTCAGGAATTCTACGATTACCCGGATGATTATCAGTACTATGATGAATCTTCCAGCAATAATACTTATTTCCCTTATGATGGAAGTCATGGTACTGCCAAAGAGCTTAGTGGTAATATAGCAATAATATCCTTATTTGTTAGTGACAAAACAACCTCATGGGATCTGGAAAATGCCGACAGCGAACTATATAGCAGGATTTATTCCAATCTCAATATAGCAACTGATTATCTGGAGAAAAACTGCAAGGAATATGGAAAGGATGTAAATTTTATCTATGACTGGACTGAGCATCCGGAATTGTTTTATAGTTTTTCCGTAGATGTTGATTATAGTACCTTAGATGAAGATTCCAACTTTGACTATAAAGTTTGTGATGCTATAGATGCAAATGTACCTACTGCTTCTATTCTTGAGAAGGTTAATGCTGAGCAGGCTATATATATGATGTACTTTAATACACCCGGAACCAATAGTACTACGAGCTGTACCAGAGTCTATTATGAAGGAGCTCCGAGACCATATGAGGTATGTTATATGTTATGCACCTGCATGAACACTGTTGACTGCCCGGCATGCTTTGCTCACGAGATTCTTCATACCTTTGGAGCGCCTGATCTGTATTATGCAGGAATGTCTAATATCACCCAGGAATATATAGATCAGATCAAAGACTCAGGTTTAAATGATATCATGAGAATAACCTCTGATCCGAATACATATCAATATGTTTATGATGATATTACTAATGAGATTACGGATATAACAGCTTATTATGTAGGACTTACAGATCATTCAGATACAGTAACTGAGTGGGGCTTTGCTCCTAGTGAACATGATAAATGATTTTATAAATAAAAAGAATTATTGATGCTGTTATAGATTAGTTGGAGATATTATGAAAATGAACAAGCTTTATTTAAAAAAATCATATATAACATTTTTCTTTATTTTATCATTTTTTATCTTTATACCCTGTCTGGGAAATACCCTCGCAGCATCTGAAAATGGCTCTCCTGAACTCTCGGACTGCAGTATTGAATCCGAATCAGAGTTTGGCGGTATCTATATTCATAATACTATAGATGAATTTAATTCCCTGGGGTTCGAATACGGCGACAGTATTAACATTTCTTTTTCTAATGGTTACGAAATAAAAGATATTCCTTATTACAATGGATACTATACTAAAAATGGTGAAACGCTCCTTGTTGCTTATCCCGGCTACCCCTATATAAAGGCTGCCATTAACAATGGTGACGATCTCTGGAAAATTGCCGGTGTTACAGATACAGATACTGCAACCATCACTCTTCAGGAACGCGGAAAATACTTAAATATTCAGGAAGCAAGAAATATACATTATACCGATGAACGAAATGATTATGCCAGTGATACTGTCTTCGCCAATTTCCGAGCAGTTCAGGCTGGAAATATAAAGAAGGATACATTATTCCGCGGAGCTTCTCCCTGTGACAACCAACACTCCAGAGCGACCTATGCCAATAAGCTAATTAAGGAAAATAGAATTGATTTTATTCTGGACCTTGCCGATGATGATGAAAAAATAAAGGGGTATATGGCTGAAGCTGATTATTCCTCTGATTATTTCAAATCTCTTTACGAGGCAGGAAATGTGGCTCCTATCAGACTCAATTCTAACTACGCTTCTCAGGAATACTCGATAAAACTGGCCCTCGGACTGACAGCTATGCTGGAGTCATCCGGACCTTATTATATACACTGTACTGAAGGTAAAGACAGAACAGGTTTTGTTTGTGTGCTTCTTGAAGCTCTGTCAGGTGCAAGCTATGATGAGATAAAAAAGGATTACATGATAACCTATGACAACTATTACGGAATCAACGAAACCTCCGACAATGAAAAATATAACCTTCTCGCAGATAATCTTCTGAATCCAATGATCCAGTGCCTTGCAGAAGATGATAATGCGGACGTAAGAAATGTGGATCTTGAAAATTGTGCTGAAAGATATCTCAGAAATGGTGGAATGTCTTCTGAGAACATAGAAAAGCTGAAAAAGAATCTCTGCACCTCCAAAACACCTTCCATACCTATTATTCTTACGGTGATCGTTCTTATTATAATTATAATAGCTGTACTTCTGTGGTGTTATAAGAAATATGGTAAAAAAAATACATCCCTTTTAACGATTGTTGTTCTTTTCGCCATTTTAATTATTTCGACTCCAAAAACCGTTTTAGCCGAAGGTATAGAACCTTCCTCTGAAACAGCTACTGAGACAACAACTGAGATTACAACTGAAACTACTACTGAAATTACTACCGAGATCACAACTGAGGCTACCACAGAAAAGCCCAAGCCAAAGCTTACTCCACAGCAGAAGCTCGATAAGGGAAAGTGGAAAATAAAACACGGTCACGTATACCATTACAACAAAGATGGGAAAAAAACAAAAGGGCTCGTGACTATCAAAGGGAAAAAATATTATTTTGATAAAAAAGGGATTCAGCGTACAGGCTGGAGAAAGATAAAAGGAAACTATTATTTTTTTCGTATAAAGAACAAATCCAAAGGCTATATGGTTAAATCCAAAACCATAAACGGAATAAAGATAAAAAAAAACGGAAAAGCAAAGCTTTCCTCCTACGATACGAAGAGGAAGCTGAAGCTGATGACTTCTATTGCCGAAGATATGGATAAGATTACAAATTGTAAGATGTCACGTCTTCAGAAGATGCGCAAGGCGTATAACTATCTGATAAAGAAATATGAGATCGGTGGAAGCCAGAATTTCTATTATGAGAAAAACTGGGATATAACCTATGCTGCAAGAATGTATAGAGACGGTCATGGTGCCTGCTTTGAATTCGGAGCACTATATGCATATTTTGCAAATGCATGCGGAGCAAAATACTGCTATGCCGTATCCAGTGGCGGACACGGCTGGGCCGAAGTTAATAGCAAAGTATTTGATCCTAACTGGGAAAAAGGCACCGGACAGGATTATTTCAATATGGACTATGGGCTCAGCGGAGTCGGAGGACGCCCGGACTATGCCATAGCAAGAATGTATGTAAAGCGCATATAAAATGATGACAAAAATGTGACAGCCGCGAACCTGGTTCGTGGCTGTCATATTTTTAGCTCATTGGTATTAATAGTGTAATGCTGAGACCTTCACCGTTACTCTCCGGAAGCAGTTCTCCGTTCATCTTCTCCATAAGCACTCTCGCGATATACAGACCGAGTCCATTACCGTCTTCCCCGCTCTCTTCCCACTGCTTTCCACGGTAGAACTTATTTGTTATTAATGCCAGTTCATCCTTCGGAACGCCGGGTCCGTAATCCCTGATCACCATTTCCAGATAATCATCAATTACCTTATAGGATACATCTATCTCTGTTCCTGCATATTTATATGAATTGGATATTATATTTCCTAGTACCTGACTCATTCTTTTTGAGTCTGTTTGTATCAATACATTTGGAACCTCAGCTGTATTAATAAGCTCTTTATCATCGTACTTTCTGAGGATTTCAGGCAGAATCTTTGATTCCTCATCCTGGCAGTTAACCTTGAATTCTCCCAGATCATCAAGTGTTGATGTGAAGAGATCACTTACCAATATGTCTATCTGGTCTGCCTTTTTATAAATATTACCCAGCTTTTCAATCATTACAGAGCTATCAATCGCTCCTGTTTTTTCTGTAGGATTGTTCTCAGCTCCTGACTTAAACTTAGCCGTTAAGAGCTCTGTTGTCAGCTTGATTCCGGTTATAGGTGTTTTTAGATCATGACTCAGAGATGCCACAAGCTCACGTTCTCTTCTCTGAAGCTCTATCTCTCTCTTTTTGGATGCCGCCAGCTCCTCCCTCATGATATCGAAGCTCTCTGTAAATACACCAAACATGTTGTTGCTGCTCATTTCCAGCGGTGTATCCAGTTTACCCCGGGCTACATTTCCGGCAAAGGACTTCATCTTATCAAAAGGATCCACTATATTCTTATGTATGTATAGACCGTAAAATAAGGCTGCCAAAATAAGAAATACCGAAAATATAATAAGTCCGATAATCATTTTGATTCTCATTTTATGATAGACTGACATTTCGTTATCAAGCAGTATTACGCTGCCTGATACCTGTCCACCTCTGATAACATACATATAGGGATATCTGTTTTTTATTGCCTTTTCTACTGTAAGCTTATCCACATCCTTTACTGTATTATTCTTTTTTATATTAGGAGAGTTATAGATCAGTTTATTAGACGAATCAAGGATTATGTAGTCTACATTATAGCTCTTTTCATTCAGTACACTTAAATCATTCCAGTTTTCTTCTGCTATTTTGGCTATATCATTCAGGATGACTACTGTAGTATCATCTTCGAAAGATCCTGAATAACTGTCTCTCGATATATATGCTAAAACAATGATTCCGAGAATAAGAATTATTGAGATTATACCTACAGCTTTATAATAGTTTTTCATATTATATAAACACCTTCTGTATTACTCTATTATATATCCCACTCCCCAGACGGTTTTTATTATCTTGGGATTTTTAGGATCAGCCTCCATTTTCTCTCGTAAATGTCTGATGTGAACAGAAAGCGTACCTTCACCTATGAATTCATCATTCCATACATTTTTCAGGAGCTCGTCCTTAGTTACTACTCGTCCTGTATTTTCTACAAGATAATAAAGAAGCTTATACTCCATAGCTTTTATGCTTACCTGCTCACCCTTTACGATCAGCTTATGTGTATTTGTATCAAGGCTTATTTCGTCTGAAAGCTCTATAACTGTTGATTCAGAATTCTTTACAGCCCCTTTTGTTTTCTCATATCTGCTGAGGATAGCCTGAACCTTTGCCAGAAGGATATTTAATGTATAGGGCTTTTTTATATAATCGTCTCCTCCTATTTTCAGCGCAATAAGAACATCGTCATCACTTGTTCTTGCGCTTATAAAAAGAATGGGCATATCGTACTTTTCCCTTATCTTTTTACAAAGCTCAAATCCGGAGGCTTCACCCAGATTAATATCCAGAAGCAGTAGTGAAACCTCTGTTTTATCCAGAAAATCTACAGCTTCATCGTACCCTGTAACATAAGCGGTCTTCACATCAAACATATTGAAATATTCAGCAGTAGACTGTGCTATCACTTCATCATCATCAATTATAAGTACTTTATATTCATCCATCATTTTAATTTCAGACCTTTTCCTGTTTACTTTTACTCTTCACATTTTACTCTGGGAAAAACTCCAGGATTTCATCATCATCTGAAGCAGCCTCTTCTATAGAAGAATCGTCTATATCTATAATCTCACTAAGAATGTTTATTACCTTTTCATATTCCTCTATTAAAGAAGCATACCCGTTAATAATTGTTTCCTCGTCATCATTCTGGGCAGCGCCCTCCTGAATCATCGCAAGTTTTGACAATTCATCAGCTCCGATAGTACGTGACGTACTCTTTAATGAATGCGCCTGAACCATGTATTCTTTCCATTTCTTATTATTGTAAGCCTCTTCCATGATAGCTTTCTTTTCAGGATATTGCTGTATATAGGTTTTTAAAAGATCCTTATAGAATTCACTGTCATTCATTGCATAATCCAGAGCTGCATCTATATTAAAGCCTTTATCACGTAGCAACTCCAGTTCAGGACTGACTTCCTTTGTCTGTTCAGCCTGTTCTGTCTGCTCGATTTTTTCTTCTACGCTTTTTTCTGCTCCGGTTTCAGACTCATCCTCAAAGCAGTAGCTATCCTTTGGAAGATATTCTGTCAGTTTTTTCTCTAACATATCCGGATCAATCGGCTTGGTCATATAATCATTAAAGCCATTTGATATATACATATCCTTTGCCCCGGCTATGGCATTTGCCGTAAGAGCAATAATAACGGTAGTATCATCAGTCAGCCTGTCTTTCCTTATCTGCTTAAGGGTTTCTATACCATCCATATCCGGCATCAGATGATCCATAAATACCACGTCATAATGCTTGCTGCGTAACATTTCAATAGCCTGATGACCACTTCCTGCAAGATCAGGAATAATCTCCAGCTTCTTCATAAGTCCACGTGCTACCTTGAGATTCATATCATTATCATCTACAACAAGGATGTCAGCCTTAAGAATCCTGAGATTCTTCTTTTTCACATTTTCATTTTCTACTTTATGATGTCTCTGATATTCTCCCATAGGAGTGGCATCTATAATACTCTGGGTAATGCTGAAGGAGAAACTGGAGCCCTTTCCATATTCACTGGAAACATTTAAAGAACTGCCCATCAGCTTAAGGATACCTTCGACTATGGACATTCCGAGACCGGTTCCCTCGATATTTCTGTTTCTGCTCTCCTCAATTCTTTCAAAGGACAGGAACAGCCTTTCCATATCTTCCTGCTTTATTCCTATTCCTGTATCCTTTACCTCAACAAAAACAGTACATTCTTTGTCAGTTATCTCTTCTGTCTGTACAGAAAGAGTAATAGATCCTTTTTCTGTATATTTGACTGCATTTGTAAGAAGATTGGTTATGACCTGTCTGATTCTTACATCATCACCATAGAGCACCTGAGGAAGATTCTCATCTATATCCAGCACAAGAGACAGATCCTTTTTTTCAACTCTGTCTGAAATCATATTCACAAGACTGTCTATCATTTCAGCAGTATTGTAATTCACAGGAATAATCTCCATCTTTCCACTTTCTATTTTGGAAAAATCCAGAATTCCGTTTATCAGAGAAAGCAGCGTCCTACTCGCACTCTTTATATCTGTCGCATATTCTCTTATATTTGAATCAGTACATTCTCTGAGAATCATCTCATCCATACCGATTACTGCATTTATAGGTGTTCTTATCTCGTGACTCATCTGAGCCAGGAAGTTAGACTTGGCTTTTCCGGCTTCCTCAGCCACATTTACAGCCTTGGACAGCTTTCTGTTCATTTCTGCCTGCGATTGGATAACCTTGTTGAGCAGAATTATAACTACTACGATAATAGCAAGAACAAATATTCCATGGACTATAGCAAATGCCATCTGATACAGATAAACATACAGCCAGTCACATACCATTATCACAGAAAAACCGGTTGATTCATCTGTAATCCTCTGACCACATTTTTTTACTCCGTCATAATCCTTAAAAATACAGACTTTACTTTCTTTATCATAATAAGCTTCCACATATGGAGTATCAGTGATATTAACCTTTACGGAATCCGACATCTGGTACTTGTCATTGGGGTGATTGATTATATCTCCGTTTGAATCTACAAGAAATACATATGAATTATTATTATAACTGTTTCCGAATATACTGACTATCTTATCCATATACAGATCTATACCGAAAATCCCCAGAAATTCCTTGTTTTTTCCGTATACTATTTTAGATATGGTAATACAGTAATCACCGGTCTGTGCATCATAATATGGTGCAGATATACTATAACCCTCATTGGATTTTTCAGTCGATTTATACCAGGGTCTTTCCTCTACCTTCCAGCCCGGTTCAGGCTCCCAGCCATTATTCATTATAATGGTTTTCTCATTATATGGATTTGCCAGATAACATACGGAGATACTAGGATAATTCTTAGCGACACTGTCCAGCCACTCAATGGCCTTGTCATAATCATCCATCAGCTCGGGGTCTGCCGAAATCGTATCTGTAAACATATTAAGAACTGTCATCTGCTCCTGCTTCCATTCCTCGAACTGATAGAAATTATAATTCAGATTGGAAGTAAGCAGATTATTAGACAGACCTTTACCTGTCATGTAATAAAACCACGTACTTCCCGATAATACAATTAGTAGCAGGATGACTATTACATTTCTCGATATTCGAATGGTTTTCGAAAGATCTTTGGAGGCTTTTCTCTGTCTGTTCCTTTTTTCCTCCATATTAGAAACGATAGAATTATATGAATTAAGATCGTTCATCAGATCCGTTATTCTTAGAACGGAGGTTTTTATACTGGCATAATCCTCTTTGGTATCTGAGGATTCCATATATCCTTTATTGCTTATGGAATTTATATTTTCTAATGGTTCACGGAGCTTCTGCACTATTCCTTCTACAAAAAGCTCTCTTCCCGCCTGAGCCTCTTCGCTCTTTATACGATTTCGAACTGTAAAAATATACAGGATAATGATCAGAATGAGCATAACTATATTTACAAGTATAGTTACCGTTACCTGCCTTATTGCAGATCTGTAGAGCTCACTGTTATTAACACTGAGTATCATGTACCAGTTATTTTTTGTCATTGAGTAGAAAACAGTATTTCTTCTTCCGTCTATCTTGGTTTCAAAGGATTCTCCGGATCCATTGTCTAATACATGATCAAATGCGTCTCCATAAGAGGATAAAGCCTTTTTCAGATCCTTCCCGACATATGACATATCGGAATATCCCACTATCAGTCCTTCAGCTGTTACTATCATCGCAACGCTTCCGTCACTGAGGGACATTTTTTCTATAGACTCCTGTATCTCAGAAAGGGTAAAGTCCATAGCCACAACTGTTTCGCCATCTGACAGAAGAACAGACAGGGTAAAGCACATTTCCCCTGTCATTTGGTCTATATATGGATCTGTTATAAATATCTCTCCCTTATTATCCACAGCTCCTATATACCAGTTTCTTTCTGTGGCATGATAATCATCCGGAGCATCAAAATCAGGGATGATTTCCCATCCCTGACCTGCTATATATACATTAAAATTTACACCGTTAGAAACATCAAGCTGTGTATTCTTCTGAGAAATAATATATTCCTCTAACACTTTTTTATCATCACTCTCATGCATCAGCTGCTCTGCACCGCTTGATACCTTAACCAGAGAGTTCTCGGCATTTGTTATATAATTTTCAAAATCTGTCTTGATATTGCTGATCTCAGACTGTCCTATCTGCTCAGTCTGATTCATCATCGAACGTATGATGACCCTCGAATTTGTTACGATAATGATCACAAATAAAATAGTAAGAGCCAGAATAATAGCCAGATCAGTCATTTTAATCTTTCGCAACTTAAGTCCCCCACATCTGACGCATTATTCGTTTTTCTTTTCCCTCATATCGTAATCTGTGTCTTCATCTATCATTCTGACCATGATTTCGGCAAATTTAGGATCAAACTGTGTTCCGCTGCATTTCATTATCTCTGCTCTGACAACCTCCTGAGACATTACATCTCTATAGCTTCTGTAACTTGTCATTGCATCATAAGCATCTGCGACAGCTATTATTCTTGCTGCCTCCGGAATCTCATCTCCCTTCAGACCATCCGGATAGCCTTCTCCGTTATATCTCTCATGATGCCATCTGGCACCTATTGAAAGACTCGGCATTTCCTGTATATTCTTCAGTATCTGATCACCTATAACCGGATGTCTCTTTATCTGTTCAAATTCTTCATCCGTCAGTCTTCCCGGTTTATTGATTACCACATCCGGGACTCCTATCTTCCCAACATCGTGAAGAAGTCCCATCATATATATATCTGACTGCTCTTTTGTATTGTAACCATATCTTTTGGCTATTTCTCTGGAGTATTCAGCAACTCTGCCTGAATGACCGTTTGTATAGGTATCCTTTGCATCAATAGCATCAGCCAGAGACTTAACGACATGTATGAACAGCTCCTCGTTTTCCTTTGTCTTCCTGTCTACCTCACGTGCCAGATTCTTCTGGAGCTTCACCATTTCAATTATCTGTTTAACGCGCATGACAAGAACTTCAGGAACAAAAGGCTTTCTGACAAAGTCTATCGCACCCAGGGCAAGTCCCTTCTTTTCCGATTCCTCATCATCACTTGCTGTAAGGAAAATGACCGGAATATCAGCTATATCTTCCTCCAGAGCCATAAGACGGGTCATGGTTTCGTAGCCATCCATATCAGGCATTCTTACATCAAGAAGAATGAGATTTGGTCTGTTCTCCTTCAAAAAATCAAGAAGCGCCCTGCCTGATTTAAGCGCAGTAACACGCATATTGTTTCTGCTGAGAACATGACCGGCCAGCTTCAGATTGGTAATATCATCGTCTACCACAACAACCCATGGCTGTTCATCACTGGCATGACTCAGATCATCTGACTCCATAAATTCTGTTTCATACGTTATAGAAACTATATCTCCGTTATTCTGATTCCAGGTCCGGATGATATTTCCTATAACCTGTGATATGGCCTCTTCCTTTATATCTGTGAGGAATATAAAGAACTGGTTCTTTTTGTATTGCATTACAAGGTCACTCTTACGAAGTATTTCCCTGGTATGTGTACAGAATCTGTCACAGATCTCCTCGAATCCGGCTCCGTATTTTCCTCCAACCGGAGAAAGTGTAAAGAGCAGCTTGCAGGCGTTTCTGTGATATCTCATTATATAGCGCATAACAAATCTATATACATGAATAAAAGAGTCCTTTTCAAGCTGAAGCGCCGTATTGGATATGTTTCTTTCAGCCAGTATCATACTGATACTCTTGAGATTAATGAGCTGATTGTCGTCTTCCTCATCAAAATCCTCATATTTATATATGGCATATCCGTGCTTTCCATTCTCTTTAACCTTGTAAAGAGCCCTGTCCGCTGATTTAAATATCTCACCAAACTCTGACTCCACTCCGGAGACATACATGGCACCAATAGAAGCACCGAGAGGAATATCCATATCATTTCCCATAAGGGACCTGGCCTTATCAAGAAAATCATCGTTTATCAACTGGGTAATTTTACTGATATCCTCTTCTGAATTAATTTTTTCTGAAAATGCGACAAACTCATCTCCACCAATCCTGCCGATAATACTGTCAGAATCCAGATGATTTTTGATTGTTTCTGAAAATGCGATCAGAACCTTATCACCCATCTCATGACCATACAGATCATTTACCAGCTTAAAGCTGTCCAGATCTATCATAAGAAAATATCCCGATTTTCTCTGGCAAATATCCGTCAGCTTATCATTAATGGCAGACTTATTCAGAAGACCTGTCAGCTTATCTCTGGAGGCTTCCTCCTGAAAATGCAACAGCCTCTCCTGCTTGCCCAGAATATTATCTATTCTTTTTATTAGAATATCCGGATCAAAGGGTTTTCTTATATAGTCTGAAACACCCATTTCAAAGCCCCGGCTCTCTGTACTGATATCATCCTCGGCTGTCAGGAAAATAACAGGAATTTCCTCCATCTGAAGAAGCTTTTCCTGATCCCTCAGTCTTTGAAGTGTTTCAAAGCCATCCATCTCCGGCATATTAATATCAAGTAAAATAATATCGGGGACATTTCCTTGTATATAATCAAGTAAAGCACGTCCTGACTTAAGTGCAGTAACTCGCTTATTATGCTTACTAAGGATATGTCCCGCCATCTTTAGATTAGTTGAATCGTCATCAACTACAACAACCCAATCTGCCATTTTATTACTCCCTAAAAAAAACTTTAATCTTAATTATCACCCCTTCCTAGTAGAATAACCTAAATCACACTTTTTTTCTACATATTTATCAAATTTTTTTATGCCTTAACTACTGATTTCCTTCCTGCTGAGGCGATTGATGAGGATTCCCCTTCCATTCGAAGTTTCCTCCAGGCATTTCAATGTTATTTCCTCCTTCAAAGCCATCGAAGTTACTGTCAAAATTCCCGTTAAAGTTGCCACCCATACCTCCGAAGAACTGGCTGGTTATTGTATTAGTAGTTGTTCCATTCTCGATTATGGTTCCTCCGTTATACTGGGCATTTCCATCATAATCGAAGGTTGACTGTCCTGTTATATCGATGGTTCCACCATTTATATAGATATCTCCGTTTGAATCAACACCATCGGTATCACCGCCGCCCATTGATATGACTACATTTCCGCCATTCATTTCAAAGGTAGGAGTATATGAGGAGGACTTGGCAGCAGCATTTATTCCGTCGTCGCTTGCGGATATGTTGATATTTCCATCATTAACTGTTATATAGGTTCCTTCTATGCATTCTGCAGCTGTAAGATTCAGGTCACCACCATCTATCTGAACAGTAGTCGTTCCATGAATTGCATCATCAGTTGCTGTTATATCAAGCTTGCCGCCTGTTATCAGGACTGATCCTACGGTCTCATCATCACTGTCCTTTGCATGAAGTCCATCATTGCAGCCTGTTATATTAATAGTTCCGTCGGAAAACTCTATCTCATCATGAGCCTCCAGAGCATTTCCTGTACACTGGATATTCAGAATTCCACCCTTTATCTCAAGATCATCCTTGCTGGTTATGGCATTGTCAGAGGACTCTATATTCAGAGTTCCTGAGCCCTCCAGTTCGATATCATCCTTGGAGAAGATAACTGCATCGGTTTTGGTATCTCCGTCTGTGGTAAAACTTCCGGTCACTGCAAGAGTGCTTTCTTTCTCTGTGGTAGAAATCGTAACCTTGTCAGCATTTTTAACATATATACATGGGGTATCGTCATTTGTCATGGATACTCCATCCAGAACTATCTCTACCTCATCCTCAGTTTCAACATCAATAGTGGAATTCTTTGAGCTTCCGGTTACCAGATACTTTCCACCCTTTGTTATATTAATATCACTATTATCAGAAAGAGTTATCATTTCACTTTCTGCCATACTGCTGCCGGCCGAATTAGATTCTTCTTTCCCGGTATCGTCTGAATCTGACAGATCAGCTGTATCTGTCCTGCTTTCCACAGATACTCCACTCTCTTCTGCTTCAGTTGAAATCTCCTGAACTGCTGAGGTGGTATCAACTGTTGCTGCTTCGCCGCAGGCTGTGAGAAGTCCTGCCATCATTATTGTTACTATTCCTATACTTATTATTCTATATTCTTTCTTTCTCATAATCATTTTCTCCTTCTACAGACTGTCCAGATTATCGATCTGTCTTCCAAGGCTTATATCCAGATTGCCGTTTCGTGTTCTTATATCATCAAGAAATTCTTTGGTCGATATTCCTGTCTTAAGCACTACACTGAGGGTAAGCTTATAAAGACTTCCCATGTTACTAGTTTTAACTTCCTCGTATTTATAGCTGGACAGATACTTGTCAAACAGGTCTTCAAATTTACCTTCGTAATCCAGATTCTCCGGTACCATTATCTTCAGTATTCTGTGGCTCTCATCTGCTTCGCCGAAGCCCGAGAGATTCATTACAAGATTCAGAACTGATACAACTACTGAAAACAGTATTGCTATTCCGACATATCCCATTCCTGTGGCAAGTCCTACAGCCATTGCAAGGAATATACTGGTTATTTCCTGGCCTCTTCCCGGAGCTGATCTGAATCTTACCAGGCTGAAGGCTCCTGCTACTGCAACTCCGGTTCCTATGTTGCCATTTACAAGTATTATTACAAGCTCCACTATAGCAGGAAGGAGCGCCAGGGTTACAAGAAAGCTTCTTGTACATTTATTCCTTATGGAATATGTTACTGCGATCACCAATCCACAGACTAATGATGTGATCGTCGTTATCATAAACTGACTTGCCGTAAATGTTCCGTTTGTTATTATTGATGTAAATATGTTATTAAGCATATACCATCACCTCTCTTCCTGTTATAGCTTCCGTATTCTTCATCTTTGTTTCTCTTACCTGATCTCTATGGAGCATATCCTGATAGCCTCTTCCATACTTTGAAAAGGATGCCGGATATATTTCCAGCTCACTCAGTTTCTCTGCCAGCTCCCGCGGCATTGAATTCGCTACCTTTATTTCCATCAGATATTTTCCTTCTTTCAGTATCGAATTACCTTCTGTAATGTGCTTCAGATCCATATCCTCTGTGCTCCACTGTATATTTTTATCAAATGTAATCCTTAGATTCGGATCCTCTATTCCTGCCATTGCGATTCTATCGTAGCAGATTTTCATGGATGGTTTAAGATAATCATACATGTATATCAGTCCCTCTATCTCTCTGGATATCTGGGAATCATCAAGTGGTTCTCCTCCATTTACCAGATAATCGTAAGCTGTTCTGTAATCTCCTGATACTCTTCTCTTATAAACTACTCCATCGTACTTCTTTTTAATCTCTATAAATGCATTCGTATCATCAGCTGTAGCTCCGTAGGTTCTGAGTCTCAGCTTTTCCTTGTATACCGGCTTCTCCAATGAGGTTCGGATCATCTTATAGCCCGGTGTATCAAAGTAGATATTGTTAATTCTGGTCTGTCCGTAATCATCAACTCTTGCTATAGTTTCAAGGTATGAAAAAAGACTGGCGTACTGCTTATCCGAAAGGAGATATTTGATTTCTATTCTTTTAAAAACTTCTATATACTCACTCATATCTCTGCTCCTTTCCTTTAGGTTAAGCACATATTAAAGCCCGAATATTAAATGAATATTAAAAAAATAAAAAAAGATGACAATTTGAACCTGATTCAAACTGTCATCTTTTGCATTACTTGAATTCTGCCCGGAAGGTGGTCTTTCCTTCCTTGGAATATGCCTTTATACTGCCTCCGTGATTGATCACTATTCTTTTTGCTATGGCAAGTCCCAGACCGTAACGGTTCTCACTTCTGGTTCTGGACTTATCAGCGCGGTAAAATCTCTCAAAGATTTTCTCCTCGTCTCCCTCCTTTATCGGATCTCCTGAATTAATTATCTCAAGGATAGTCGCTCCCTTTGATTTACGAAGCCTTGCTCTTATGGTTGTCTTTTCGAAGCTGTGCTTTATGGCATTATCGATCAGGATGGAAACCAGCCGCTCCATCTCATCCTTACTGCACTTAAAGCTTATCTTTTCTTCTACTTCAGTATCTATCTCTATTCCCTGCTCAAAAGCCACACCTTCAAATACAAGACAGGTCTTCTCAACTATTTTGGACAAATTCTCTTCCTTATAGCTATCCTTTGATACTCCCTCCTCCAGCTTGGAGAGATCCAGGAGACTTGTTATCAGCTTATTCATTCTGTCTGATTCATGCTTTATATTCTTGATGTATCGTGTATTGGTATCAGTATTATCCACTTCCGCCTTCAGCTCATCGGCAGATGCCATGATAACAGCCAGCGGAGTTTTCAGCTCATGTGAAGCATCAGCTATAAATTCTCTCTGTCGGTCAAAGGCTTCTCTAGCCGGCTTCGTGATCCATCCTGCTATCAGCCGGGAAACAAAGAACAGTACGGCCTCCGTAATAATAAGGATAAGAATCGATATAAGCAGCATTCCACGAAGCTCTCTGGCGATTCTGTTATCATTTATTATAACAATACGATTATCCCTCTTATTAAAGGAATAATTCCCTATATAGAGATTCTCAATCCTTATGATGTCATTACTGTATTTTTTCAGAATGTCCTCTGCTACTGCACTGGCGTCAAAGTCCGAAGACTCATTTCCGATATTGAATATATTCTCAACCTTTCCATCAACTATATCAACATTATAGACCTCATAATCTATAATCATCATATTTTCAACATCACGGGGAGGTCTGTCATTATTCTGCATATCCTCTTCCGGTCTGTTATTATTCTGCCAGTCCGTACCCTGCCTTCCGTTATCAAAACCAAAGGCTCCCGGCAGATCGAAAAGGCCAAATCTCTGCCCACGATCCTCCATTATAGTCAGATTTCTCTCAACATTTTCATATTCTCTCCTGTAATAAACTACATTTATTATCACAAGACTTAACAGCATGAAAAATGAAAGAATCCCGAATATTGTCAGAAAAACCTTTCTACTTAGTTCCTTCATCCACCGACTCCATCCTATAACCCATATTTCTGATAGTTTTAATAGTTACATCTGCCTCCAGTACCCTGAGCTTCTTGCGAACAAAGGATATATATGCCTCCAGATTGTTCGACATAGAATCATTGTCCATACCCCATACTCTGTCAAATATCATCTCTTTGGAAAGCACCTGATCATGATTCATCATAAAATATTCCACAAGCTGGAATTCTTTATTGTTTATCTTTATATTTTCACCTGTATCCTTATTCACAACAGCAGGAATATCATAGTCCAGAACTATATTTCCATATTCAAGCTTATCCTTAACCACTGTTGCAAATTTAAGCTGCGCATTTATCCGGGCAACCAGCTCATCTATATGAAATGGCTTCGGGACATAATCATTTGCTCCCTCACCGAAGCCCTTCAGCTTATCCTCCAGCTCACCCTTTGCGGTAAGCATAATGACCTTTGAGGTTATTCCCTCAGCCCTGATCTCTCTTAAAACTTCCAGCCCATCCTTCTTTGGAAGCATTATGTCCAGAAGTATAAGATCATAGATTCCCGTAAGCGCATTATAAAGTCCATCCTCGCCATCATAGGAAACATCTACGCTGTACCTCTCCTTTTTAAGTCTGTTAGCAACCAGCTCAGCCAGTGAATATTCATCCTCAACAAGTAAGATTCGCATATCAAACACCCCCGAAAAGCCCTAAATACATGGTATCCAATGGATACTTTTGCTTTACAGCCGATTTTTCAGTTGAATAAGTTACCCCTAAAGGTTATTATTCATTATGTATTATGATGGCATAAGTATCAAATGATGTCAAAATGTATTTTACATATATCTTATTACAGGAAATATATGCTATGAGCAATGGTGTCAATAAAACTGTTATAGTAATAACAATTATACTTTCTGTACTACTTGTTTATTTTCATCCATTTTATGACGCCGATTCTCTGATAACAGATTATTTATATACCAGCTTTTCCGGTACTGATAGAAGAATCGTGATAATCGGCATAGATGAGGAAACTCTCGCTGAATATGGCAATTTTAATACCTGGTCCAGAAATAAGATGGCCGAACTTATAAATCTGCTTTATTCAGATCCCGATAATTCTCCGAAAGTAGTCGGTCTGGATTTTATCTTTTCGGATTATTATAACTCCGTAAGTGATAAAAAACTTGCTAGTGCAGTAAAGAACTCAGGCGGAAATATAGTTGCCGGTTCAAACATAGTCTACAGAGGTCGTGTTGAACGAGGCGACGGAGAAAAGCTTTATTACAACACAGAATACATATCAAATATAGAAATGCCCTATAAAGAGCTGAATGAACAGGTTTCCACCGGCTTTACAAACGAATGCATCTCAAAAGACGGCTATATAAGATATGCGATGAACTATGTAAATGTTCCGACAGAGCTGACCAGCGTAAACAATAATAACTCAAGGCATGAAAGCTTCGCATATACCATATACAAAAACTACTGCAAGGAAACCGGAACAACAGCGAATCCGCCGGCCACAAACTCTAACGGACAGTTTCAGTTCAGATTCTCCGGTGAAACAGGTGAGTTCTCAAAGCTTTCCCTTAGTGCTGTGCTTTCAGGGAAGGTTCCTGCCTCTGCATTTAAAGATGCCATCGTCCTGGTAGGTGCTTATGCACCCGGATTTCAGGATTCCTACCAGCCTGCATCTGACAGAGGAAATGCCATGTATGGTGTTGAGATACATGCAAATATCATCCAGGCTTATTTCCAGGGTAAAACCATGGTGATAGTAAATAAGCTTCTGATGGCAGTTATCACAGCTTTTATCATGGGACTGTTCATGGTGTTGGGAAGAAAACTGAAGCTGCCTCTTTGTCTTGCCGTATCAGCCGGAGCATTGATAATATATATACTTGTTGGAAAGCTGCTCGCTGTTTTAGGACTGTTTATCCCATGTATCTATATCATTATTCTCTTTTTCCTGGCTGATATATACTTTATGATCGACAACTATCAGAGAGAGCTCAAGGCTCAGATGTGGTCCTTCACTGAGGCCATGGCAGCAGCTATCGATGAGAGAACACCGTATAATGCAAGCCATACAAGAAATGTTGCAAAATACTGCGGCATGCTTGCTGACTATATAAATACTCTTCATGCCAAGGGAAAAGAGAAAGAATACTTCTCACAGAACAGAAAAGAACAGCTGGTAATGGGTGCTCTTATGCATGATATCGGCAAAATAGCCGTTCCATTAGCAGTAATGAATAAAGCAACCCGTCTTGGCGGCAGAGAAGAAGAGATTCAAAAGAGACTGGAAATCATTAAGCTGAAAGCTCAGGTACGAATGCTTGAGGGCGAAAAGGATGATTCCTGGTATAAAGACGTCGAAGGAAAAACCTCCGAAGCCTGGGACATGGTATGTAATATCAACTCTGCCGGCTTTGTAAACGAAGAAACAAGAAAAGAATTAAGACGGATACTTGAATATTCCTACGAGGATGAGCCATTCTTTACCGATGAAGAAAAAGAATGTCTCAGTATCGTAAAAGGAACTCTTACAAACGACGAAAGAAAAATAATGGAAAGCCATGTAACCATAACAAAGAGAATTCTTTCCAAGGTTCACTTTAACAAATATTTTAAGAATTCTCCTATCTGGGCCGGTCAGCACCATGAATGTCTGAACGGCAAAGGTTATCCGGATGGTCTTACCGCAGACGAGCTTTCAACAGATTCAAGAATTATGGCTGTTGCCGATATCTGCGATGCTCTTCTTGCAACTGACAGACCTTACAAGAAGCCCATCCCGATGGAGAAAGCTTTTGAAATCATGCGCGACATGGCAGATCAGGGCAATATAGATAAGAAGCTGGTGGAATATCTGTACCAGTGTTTAAAACAGCAAAATAATACAGGGGAATAGAAAGGTAAGTGTTTATGAAAATAGGTGATTTTCTTAAAACTACAAAAGGGAAGGTCGTAACTATAGGAGGAACTACGGTTGTTGCCGTGGGCATAGCGCTTGCAGTACTCTTTATGGGTGGAGGCTATAGAAGTATTCTCGTCGAGCAGGTTGAGGGAATCGTTGATGTTATAGGCGAAAGAAATAACGGTCAGGCCTACTCCGGACAGCGTCTCTACAGTGGCGATGATGTAACCGTCCATGAAGCTTCATCCATGACTATGTGTATGGATAATGACAAATATGTTTACGCAGATGCTAATACGCATTTTACTCTCAAGGCAAGCTCTGCAAAGGAAAACAGTAAGATCAAGATATCTCTTGATAAGGGTTCCGAGCTGAATGTACTCAAATCCAAGCTTGGTCCCGATGATTCCTATGAAGTCGAAACTCCTAACTCGACCATGTCTGTAAGAGGTACCACCTTCAGAGTTACTGTTTATGAAGGTCCGGACGGTCTTGTTTATACTCTTCTTGAAGTCGAGGAGGGTGTAGTTCTTGCCAGACTTATGACAAGAGACGGTACATTTAACGGTATAGAAAGAGAATTCAGAGCAGGAGAAAGTGCTCTTATAAGAGGAAATTCTGATTTCTCAGAGTTCGTTTTAACACGTGATAACGATGCTACATGGCATCTTGATTATTCAACACTTCCGGAAGACAGCGTAGAAAGACTTATTGCACTTCTTGAAAAAGAACACATCTTAGATCCGGATAACGGTGATACATCTCAGACAACTGAAGAAGCAACTACAGAAGCACTTAAAGAAGAGTCAAAGGAAAAGACTAACGAAAAGGATAAAGACAAAGAAAAGACTACAGAAAAGACCACGGAAAAGAGTGCTAAGAGCGGTGATACGAAAGCAACACCGACTCCGGAACCGGAAGCAACCGCGGCGCCTACTGCTAATAATACAACTCCAACGACCGCTCCAAAGAAGGATAAAGACAAAAAGACTACAGAAGAAAAGAAAAAGACTACAGAAGAAAAGAAGAAAACTACAGAAGAAAAGAAGAAGACTACAGAAGAACCAACTCCGGAACCACAGCCTACTGCAGAACCGACTGCTGAGCCTACTCCGGATCCAACTCCGGATCCAACTCCAGATCCTACTGCTGAGCCTACTCCGGAACCTACCCCTCATGTTCACAGTTGGGGTGACTGGGAGACAACCCAGAAGGCAACCTGTACAGTAGACGGAACAAAAGTAAGAACCTGCTCTTCCTGCGGAGAACAGGAATCAGATGTGATTTCCAGACTGGGTCACAACTGGGTTCAGAGTCCAGTACAGGGTCAGGGCGGCTATGTATGCAGCCGATGCGGAAAAACCAGATAATCTGTTATTATGCAGAACAAATATGGCACCCTCGACTGATAATCATCAGATGTGGGTGCCACATTTTTTCGATAGTCCAACTGGAATGATGAAAGCTATCGATCTTTAAATTTTATTCTGATAATAAAGCTGACTATCAGAATCACAACCATTACTGCTAAAAGAATTATGTCCGAAACCTTGAATTCTTTTCTGGTTGCACAGACAGCAGTTCGATATAGCAGAAAAATGATTATCAAAACATTTACTATGCCCGTAATGTTTTTTACCATTTCGTGTAACCCTCCTATAACCCAAAACTTACACTGTAGCTATATGATAGCACACTATAAATGCATTTAAAATATCAAATTCTTATTATAAATTTGTTATTTTATGATGTGGGTGTCAAAAGTACCTTTTGACACCCTATGACATACGGATTGCACTGACCATAGACTTTACGTATTCTGCCAGCTTTTCGGGGGCATCGCTTCCATATTCGGCAACTATTCTTACCATAGCAGAGCCTACGATAGCACCATCTGCTATTTCTGACATTTTCTGTGCCTGCTCAGGTGTGCTTATTCCGAAACCTATAGCTGCAGGAGTATCTGTTGCTTCCTTTATCAGCTTCACGATGGAATTGATATCTGTCGTTATCTCACTTCTTACTCCGGTAACTCCCAGAGAAGAAACAACATATAAGAAGCCTTTTGCCTGGGATGCTATCATCTTGATTCTGTCAGCACTGGTAGGTGCGATCATGGATATAAAATCCATTCCATACTTAGCAGCTGTCTCATCAAATTCGTGACGCTCCTCAAACGGGCAGTCAGGTATAATTATTCCATCTGCACCTGCCTCAGAAGCATTCTGGAAAAACTTCTCTGTTCCGTAATGATAAACTGGATTTGCATAGGTCATATAAACAATAGGGATATCGTAGTCCTTTCTCAGATCTTTTACCAGCTGGAATACTTTATCAGTTGTCATCCCCGATGCAAGTGCCCTGATATCAGCCTCCTGAATAACAGGTCCTTCGGCGATAGGGTCGGAAAATGGAATTCCCACCTCTATAAGATCTGCACCTGCTTCAATAACAGCTCTGAAGTTATTTAAGCTTATCTCATAGTCCGGGTCTCCGGCTGTAAGAAATGCGATAAACGCTTTTTTATTTTCAAATGCTTTATATATTCTACTCATGTGTTTTCTCCTAAGATTATAAATACTAATCGTGTATATCTACTCCACGATAACGTGCGATGGCAGCCACATCCTTATCTCCACGGCCTGATATAGTACATACAATAATACTGTCCTTTGGCATCTCAGGAGCGATCTTCAGAACATGAGCCACAGCATGACTGCTTTCTATAGCAGGGATGATACCCTCTGTTCTTGACAGATATTCAAAGGCTCTTACTGCTTCTTCATCTGTAATAGGTACATACTCAGCTCTTCCTATAGATGCAAGATAAGCATGCTCAGGTCCTATTCCCGGATAATCAAGTCCGGCTGAGATTGAGTAAACAGGAGCGATCTGTCCGTATTCATCCTGACAGAAAAGAGACTTCATACCATGGAATATACCCATGGAACCATTTGCCATAGTGGCCGCATTTTTCGGATTATCTACTCCGAGTCCTGCTGCTTCACAGCCTATAAGTCTTACTCCCTCATCCTTTATATATTCATAGAAAGAACCTATGGCATTACTTCCACCACCAACGCAGGCGATAACCACATCCGGAAGCTTTCCTTCTGCTTCAAGAATCTGCGCACGGCTCTCCTTGCTGATAACAGATTGGAAGTCTCTTACTATAGTAGGAAATGGATGAGGCCCCATAACAGAACCAAGTACATACAGTGTATCATCTACTCTGCTTACCCATTCTCTCATGGCTTCATTTACGGCATCCTTCAAAACCCTGGTTCCTGTCTTAACAGCATGAACCTTGGCACCCAGAAGCTCCATTCTGAATACATTCAGTGCCTGTCTGATGGTATCCTCTTCGCCCATAAATATCTCACATTCCATATCCATAAGAGCAGCTGCTGTAGCCGTTGCAACACCGTGCTGGCCTGCTCCTGTCTCAGCTATAACTCTGGTCTTTCCCATTTTCTTGGCAAGAAGTACCTGACCGAGAACATTATTGATCTTATGAGAACCTGTATGGTTCAGATCCTCTCTCTTGAGATAGATTTTTGCTCCACCCAGATCTCTTGTCATCTTATCTGCATAATAAAGAAGAGACGGACGTCCTGCATACTCTCTGTTCAGCTTGTCCAGTTCAGCAACGAACTCAGGATCATTCTTATAATGCTCATAAGCCTCTTCCAATTTGTGAATCTCATTCATCAGAGTTTCGGGGATATACTGTCCGCCGAACTCACCAAATCTTCCTACTACTTTTTCTTCGATATTACTCATATCTTTTCTACCTTTCCTTTTTCCAAGTACACGAACTCCAGCTCGTCACTAATAACTTTGTTTTTGAATATTATATAACCGCATTTTTGATATAGGGAAATATTATCAATACTTCTCGTACTTGTAAACAGTTCATATCGTTTTCCGGGATAGCACTTTTCTATTTCCTCCAGAAGATGTCGTCCATATCCCCTGCGCTGTCTGGTTGGATGAACCATCAGTTTTCCGATATATACTGTTCCATCCTTTTCCGAGGCACGGACCGATCCGATTATCTTTCCGTCTTCTACTAACTTAAGAACTGTTCCTGCTTCGAACTCTTCGATCACTTCTTCTAAAGTTTCCTTAAGGGGCGGGATGTCCCTGCTCTTAAAGAGAGCGGCTTCACTCTGATATGCAAGATACTGAAGCTGCAGGATTTCCTCTAAGTCTTCCCGCTTTGCATAGGAAATGCCCGGCTCCTCATCCACAAGAGATGTGCATGATTCTGTCTCCCGCACCAGCTCTACGAATCGTCTCATCTTCTCCGGGTCCTTCAGCTTATTAGTTTCAACACCGGAACTAACATCAACACCATATGGATGAAGGGCACTTACAGCTTCTCTGATATTATCCGGGCTCAGGCCTCCTGCCAGAAGGTACGGGCGTTTTATCTCATCCAGCTTACTCCAGTCAAAAGTATCTCCGGAACCGGTTCCCGAATCCACCAGCACAAGGTCTGCTGCTGACTCTTCAATTTCCGAGATGCTGCTGATCTTATTTATGTTGAAAGCCCTGATGATCTTAATCGAAGCGTCTGCCGGTTTCAACAGACTTCTCAGCTCTGCTATATAGTCATTATCTTCACTTCCGTGAAGCTGGGCTATATCGATGACTCCTTCGTTCATGAGTTCTGCCACAAAATGCACATCTTCATTCACGAATACTCCAACTGCCTGTATCTCCGGATCCAGCCGGCTCTTTAATGTCACGGCAGTTTCCTTATCCACATAACGGTGACTGAAATCCGCAAACACAAAGCCTATGTAATCCGGGTGGAGCGCATTTGCCATCTCAATATCTTCTATTCTTTTTAAACCGCATATCTTAATCTTAGTACCCATCATAAACATTCCCAAAAGATGACCCTTGGTGACACTTTTTTATCAGGTGAAAAACTGTCACCTTTTATGCTAACTTCATTTTCTGTATCAGGCCCGGCTTATCACTGCTTCTCATGAGCATTTCGCCGATAAGCACCGCATCTGTTCCGTTTTCCTTTAGTGCCTTCACATCAGCGGGTTTTTCTATTCCGCTTTCGGACACGAATATGATGTCCTTCGGAACCAGACTCCTGAGTCTGATGCTGTTATTTATATCCACTTTAAAGTTTTTAAGATTTCTGTTATTTACTCCCAGTATCCTTGCGCCTGCCGCAAGACATCTCTTTACTTCTTCCTCATCATGAGCTTCAAAGAGACAGGAAAGTCCTAGGGTATCTGCTATTTTGTAATATTCCTTAAGCTGCTCATCGGTAAGGATTGCAGCGATAAGAAGAATTGCCGAAGCTCCCATAAGTTTTGCCTGATAAATCATATAAGAATCGATTGTAAAATCTTTTCTAAGGACCGGTAAGCTTACCTGCTTTACTATTCCCTTAAGATATTCGTCGCTTCCTTTGAATCTGTCGGGTTCGGTGAGACAGGAAATGGCATCAGCCCCGCTTCTTTCATACTCCAGTGCTATATCCAGATAAGGAAAATCTTCTGCGATCACTCCCTTGGATGGAGATGCCTTCTTTACTTCAGAGATAATGGAAAGTCCCTTCTTTGATAAAGCCTCTTCAAAGGGATAATCAAATTCCTGAACCTCCATCTCTCTTGCAGCCATGAGTTCTGCATCTCTCTCAATATTTTTCGGAGTATACTCTGACTTCTGTTTTTCTATTCTGATTCTTGTAAGATCAGCTAATTCATCCAGGATCATATCTATAATCTCTCATTTCTAAAATATTATCTGCTTTTCATTCAGCTTTTCCGGAAAATGTATTCTCCCGTAAACTTATCCTATCTGTTACTTACTTCAATAAATTTCTCAAGTGTTTCTGTAGCCTTACCGGAAGCAATGATCTCCTCAGCCAGCTTGATTCCTTCCTTCATGGAATCAGCCTTTCCTCCTATATAAAGAGCTGCACCGGCATTCAGAAGTGTTGCCTCTCTCTTTGGTCCCTGCTCCTCTCCGCTGAGGATACTTCTGGTGATGGCCGCATTTTCCTCAGGAGCTCCACCTACAAGATCTTCCTTCTTGCATGTTTTAAATCCGAAATCCTCAGGTCTGATAACTCTTGTCTTATACCATCCGTCCTTTATCTCACAGATAGTTGTTGGTGAGCTGAGGGATATCTCATCCAACTTATCCTGTCCGAAAACAACCATTCCTCTCTTAACACCCAGATCTGAAAGAACCTGTGCAAGAGGCTCAACAAGATATTCATCATATACACCCAGAAGCATCTGAGTTGGCTTTCCGGGATTTGTAAGAGGTCCGAGAATGTTGAATACCGTTCTGAAGCCCAGTTCTTTTCTGATAGGTCCCACATACTTCATGGAAGTGTGATATTTCTGAGCAAAGAAGAAACACATTCCGACTTCCTTCAGCAGTTCAACGCATTTGTCAGGATCCTGCTGTATATTTACTCCAAGCGCCTCAAGACAGTCAGCCGTTCCGCACTTTGAAGAAGCAGCTCTGTTACCGTGCTTAGCAACCTTCATTCCGCCTGCTGCAGCAATAAGTGCAGAGGTTGTGGATATATTGAAGCTGTGAGCATTATCTCCGCCTGTTCCTACTATTTCAAATATCTCCATTCCTGTATCAACTGGGATTGCATGGTCCCTCATGGCAGCTGCACAGCCTGCTATCTCATCCTTTGTCTCAGCCTTTGCGCTCTTTGTTGAAAGAGCTGAAAGAAATGCCGCATTCTGAGTCGGAGTTGTCTCACCGCTCATTATCTCATTCATTACTGTGTAAGCCTCATCATATGTTAAGTCCTGTTTATTTACTATTTTCTCAATTGCATCCTTTATCATTTTTATATACCTCCTTGAAAAAGATGACAGTTTTTCATCTGATAATTATTTTCATCTTTTGATAAAGTTCTTTAAGATTGTCTCGCCCTCTGGGGTGAGTATTGATTCGGGGTGGAACTGAAGTCCGTACACCGGATAGTCGGTGTGTTTTACCGCCATTACCTCTCCGTCGTCGTCCGACGCGGCTATTACCTCCAGGCACTCCGGAAGGGTTTCGCTCTTTGCTGCCAGGGAATGATATCTTGCAACTTTCAATTTACCTGCCTGACCATCCTGTACTTCGCCGACGCCTTCAAAGATTGCTTCCCCGTTTTTGATGGAGCATACTGACTGTTTTCCGTGCATCAGTCTCTTAGCATAGGTAACTGTCGCCCCGAACACCTCGCATATGGCCTGATGTCCCAGACATACACCTAGTATAGGGATCTTACCTGCCAGACTGCTTACTACCTCCTCACATACCCCGGCATCGGAAGGTTTTCCCGGTCCGGGTGATAATATGATATGGGAGGGTTTTAATTTTTCTATCTCCTCTACAGTCATCTCATCATTTCTTATAACCTTTATATCCGGTTCCAGCTTTCCCACCAGCTGATACAGGTTATATGAGAAGCTGTCGTAATTATCTATCAGTAAAATCATATCTTTGTCTCCAATGCATTCACTACTGCCTTAGCCTTATTAATGCTCTCCTGGTATTCCTTTGTCGGATCGGAGTCTGCCACGATTCCCGCTCCGCTTCTTACGAATACTTTACCATTCTTCTTATAAGCTATCCGGATAGCTATACAGGTATCCATATTTCCGGTGAAATCGATATATCCGATAGCGCCTCCGTATATGCCTCTCTTGTTGTTTTCCAGCTCATCTATAAGCTGACAGGCTCTTATCTTCGGAGCCCCCGAAAGTGTTCCTGCAGGAAGCACAGCCTCTATGGCATCCAGTGCATCCTTATCATCTCTTATCTCACCTCTTACCGTTGAGCCGATGTGCATTACATGTGAGAATCTGAGTATCTCCATGTAGCTTTCAACCTCAACAGTTCCAAACTTGCTGACCTTTCCCAGATCATTACGTCCCAGATCTACAAGCATATTATGCTCGGCCAGTTCCTTTTCGTCCTGAAGAAGTTCTTTCTCAAGTGCCGCATCCTCTTCAGCATCCTTTCCTCTCGGTCTTGTTCCTGCCAGAGGAAATGTATGAAGCACCCCATCTTTCAGATTCACCAGTGTCTCCGGGGAAGCTCCTGCAACCTCCACATCTGTTCCCGAGAAGTAAAACATATAAGGAGAAGGATTGATGGTTCTGAGGATTCTATAGGTATCCAGCAGGCTTCCTTCAAAGGGAGCTTCCAGTCTGTTTGAAAGAACTATCTGGAATATATCACCTTCAAAGATATGATTCTTTGCCTTTTCAACCATTTTACAGTAGCTGTCTTTATCAAATATCGGCTTAAACTCACCAAGTATTTTCCCTCCGGGATCATTTGCTTTCTTTCCGTTTTCTATAAGATTCTTAAGCTCTCCCAGCTCTTTCGTTACTCGTTCATAATCTGAATCCAGCTCAGCGACACGTACATTTGCTATCAGCACTATCTTCTGTCTGACATTGTCAAATGCGATGACCTTATCAAAGAACATCAGGTCCACATCCTTGAACTCATCCTCGTCGAATACATCACTCTTTAATACCGGCTCACTGTATTTGAGATAATCATAGGAGAAATAACCTACAAGTCCTCCGGTGAAGGGTGGAAGAAAATCGAATCTGGGACTGCGGTACTCCGAAAGCACCTCACGCAGATACTCGGATGGATTCTCAGTAGAGAATTCCTTTTCTTCATTAGTATCCGTTACAACCTTCATGGCTCCGTTTATACAGCTTATCTCAAGCTTCGGTTCATATCCGAGAAATGTATACCTGCCCCAGGTCTCCTGAGCCTGTGCTGACTCCAGCATATACGCATGAGTCGAAGCCGCTTTCAGTACACGTAAGGTCTCGATTGGAGTGGTAAAGTCCGAAAGCAGCTCAGTACTTACAGGCGCCACTTTATAACCACTAAGGTTCATATTTTTTAATTCATCAAGTGAGGGTCTAATATCCATATCCTTCTCCCTTCTTTTCCTTCTCCATGTCAGTCCGCCAAAAAGATTACAAAATCTCATCAGGTGAAAAAGTGTCACCTTTTTTAGATTGTTCTGTATCCTCTGCTGTTGAGACTTGCCTCTACCTCTGCGTAGCCTGAAACCTTGAGAACTGCAAGTGGGGTTTTTGAGTCACGGCTGTAGGATACATACAGATAATCTATATTGATGTTGCATATTCTTATGGTATCAAGAAGTGTGGTAAGACTTCCAACATCATCAGGTATCTCAACCCCGATAACCTTATCCAGCTTACACATATATCCGGCATCTGTCAGAATATCCAGAGCTCTCTCAGGTTCTGTAACAAGCATCCTGACTATACCGAACTCAGCACTGTCGTTTGTTACTACGTTATAGATATCGATGCCTGCATCAGATACTGTCTTCGATACCTTAAGCATCGCGCCCTTTGCATTTTCTGTAAAAATAGATAATTGATTGATCATGATAAAACCTCCTGGATTGTTATTCGTATTCCGCTTTGCTCCATACTCATGATGCGTACTCGCAATATACATATGTGCTTCGCACATATTACGTTACAAAAAAATCTTTCTCCTGCATGCAAGCATGCAGAAAGATTTTCTTGTAACGCACATATGCACAGCATATGTGCATTGCTCGCTAAACACACATAAAGAAAGTCCCAGCAATCAAAAGTATTTGACTGCTGGGACAGGATTATTAAAATTATTCCTGCGGTGCCACCCGGCTTGGTGTATAGAACACCCTCTTAACGCTTACTCAGTTACATAAAAAAGCCCTTGTTTCTTTTATAAGCTGAACTTTGTTAACGAAGATTCCCGCTCCGTCTCCCATACTCAGTGCCCTGCACTATTTCAGGTCGCCCTCTGAAGTCCATTCGATAAAACACTTAACATCCGCCATCTCACCACCGGCGGTTCTCTGTAGAAAAGGAGGTCTCACCTACTTACTCTTCATCCTCGGTTTATAATTAGCTATTAAATTCGTATGGATGAATACTACCACCCTGGCATATATCTTGTCAATTATTTTTTCACTTTCTTTAATAAACCATTCTGTTTGTTATTTCACACTGAAGAGCAGCTGTCCGTAGCTTGGGAATGGCCAGTCTTTCTGTGATGTAAGCATTTCTGCTTCATCAACATATTTACGAAGCTCTTCCATAGCCGGAAGCATATCGTCTCTTACATATGCAGATGAATCGAAAATGTCTTCCTTTGTTTTAAATACTGAGAGTACGTCCTCAAGCTTTGTAACTGATTCAAGTATTGCATCTGTGAGCTCTGAAAGTCTCTCCATTGTAGATACTTCATAATTGCATTTAACGTTTGAGCTTACTTCTCTCATAAGCTTTGTTGTCTCAGCAAGTCTGAAGAGATATCTCTCGATTGCAGGAAGGTAATTCTTACGAACCATATCTACCATTGTAAGACCTTCGATATTTACGGTCTTTACATAGTTCTCAAGCATGATCTCACATCTTGACTCAAGCTCTGCTTCTGTAAATACCTTATGAGCTATGAGCATATCCTTGTTCTTCTGATCAAGAAGATGTGGCATAGCATCTGCTGTAGTCTTAAGGTTAGAAAGTCCTCTTACCTCTGTAGCTTCCTTAACCCACTCATCTCCGTATCCGTTACCGTCGAAGAGGATTCTCTGATGCTCTGTAATTACTCTCTTTATAAGTTCATGAAGCGCGGTTTCAAAATCAGCTGCCTTCTCAAGTTCATCAGCGTACTGACGAAGGCTCTCTGCAACTGCCGCATTCAGCATGATGTTGCAGCATGCGATACTGTTAGATGAACCAAGTGATCTGAACTCGAACTTGTTACCGGTAAATGCGAACGGTGATGTTCTGTTACGATCTGTTGTATCTCTGCTAAAGCTTGGAAGTGAATGAACACCAAGCTTCATTACTACGTCCTCTGTTCCTTCATATGGCTTATCTTCTCTGATTGCATCAAGGATAGCTGAAAGCTCATCACCAAGGAAGATAGAGATGATTGCAGGAGGTGCTTCGTTAGCACCAAGTCTGTGGTCATTTCCTGCTGTAGCAACTGAAAGACGAAGGAGATCCTGATAATCATCAACTGCCTGGATAACAGCTGCAAGGAAGAGCAGGAACTGTGCATTTTCATAAGGTGTCTTACCAGGTGAAAGAAGGTTTGCACCTGTATCTGTTGCGATAGACCAGTTATTATGCTTACCTGAACCGTTAACGCCTGCAAATGGCTTCTCATGGAGAAGACATACCATACCATGACGGCTTGCAACCTTCTTCATTATTTCCATCATCAGCTGGTTGGAATCAGTTGCAACATTTGTTGTTGAGAAGATAGGTGCAAGCTCATGCTGTGCAGGAGCAACCTCGTTATGCTCTGTCTTAGCAAGGATCCCCAGCTTCCAGAGCTCCTGATTCAGATCCTCCATGAACTCACTTACTCTTGGCTTTATAACTCCGAAGTAGTGATCATCCATTTCCTGACCCTTTGGAGGCATAGCTCCGAAAAGTGTTCTTCCTGTATATATAAGATCAGGTCTCTGATCGAAAACGCTCTTGTCAATCAGGAAATACTCCTGCTCAGGACCTACGCTTGTTCTTACATATTTAACATCTTCATTTCCGAAGAGCTTAAGTATTCTCTTTGCCTGACGGTTGATTGCCTGCATAGATCTGAGAAGTGGTGTCTTCTTATCAAGTGCTTCTCCTGAATATGAGCAGAAGGCTGTTGGTATACAGAGTGTATGATCTTTAATAAAAGCATATGAAGTAGGATCCCATGCTGTATATCCTCTTGCCTCAAAGGTGGCCCTGAGTCCTCCTGAGGGGAAAGAGGAGGCATCAGGTTCACCCTTTATCAATTCTTTACCTGAAAACTCCATTAATACTCCACCGTCCGGTGAAGGAGTTATGAAGCTGTCGTGCTTCTCAGCTGTAACTCCTGTAAGAGGCTGGAACCAATGTGTAAAATGTGTTGCCCCGTTTTCAATAGCCCAGTTCTTCATCTCCTCAGCCACTGCATCTGCAACAGCCTCGTCAAGTCGAACATTTTCATCGATAGTTTTTCTGAGAGATGAATAAACCTCATCAGAAAGTCTTGCTCTCATAACCTTGTCATCAAAAACGAGTGAACCAAACAGTTCAGGTACATTTACTTTTTCCATAGCTTTTCTCCTTTTCTTAAATTGCATTCATAGGCCACTTCGTGGCTTATTTCATAACGCAAAAGGGCGCCTTAGAGATTATTCTCTAAGACGCCTTTGTCTTTTCGTTTTATTCTTTTATGGTTACAAATTATACTCATAAAATTATGTTTGTCAATAACATTTTTTAATTTATTCAGATTTTTTTATATCTGAATTATTTTTTTTAAGTCAGTCATCTATTATGTCCTCTGCCACCTGTCGTTTGGTAAGCCCCTGATTCATTGCTTCGCGGATGATATATTCGTGAGCTTCCTTCTCACTCATACCCCGTTCCACAAGCATGATCTTGGCTCGGCTTACTACCTTCAGCTCATCCATTTTTTCCGTAAGAGTCTTAAGCTTTTTCTGCGCCTGACGAAGCCTGTCATTCATTGCAATTACAAGCTTTATCATCCTCTCCATTTCAGACAGCTTAAGGGGCTTGGCAATAGTAAGAACACCATATTCAATCAGATGATCATTTGCATCACTGAACAGTTCATTCGGGACGGCAAATATAACTCCGGCACTGTGCTTCTCAATTATATCCATAACAAAATCAGTGCCCAGCCCCTCCTGAAGCGGCGCATTTATTATTATCAGATCATATTCCCTCACAAGCAGCTCACGCCTGGCAGATGACGCACTTTTTCTCACTTCAATTACATCAAAACGTCTGTCTGGAAGAACCTTTTTAGTCAGCATATTAAATTGTTCTGAAGACGATACTATAAGTACCGAATATCTGCTGTCTTTCTTTTCTCTCATGGTTTCTTCCTAAAAGATTCTTTGAATAAAAATGTATATAAACAAGAATTATCCTACGATATGTACTTATCAACGATTACCTTTGGCAGGATCTCGTTTATAAAATCACTGTTCTTAGCAGCCTTAAGTGCCTCTTTTCTGGACTTAGGCAGACTGACGCTTTCAGCATCCATTTCCTTCGGAAGCTCAAGCTTATTTTTTATTCCATATAAACCTGCATGAATAAGCAGGGCATAAGCAAGATAAGGATTACTGAGTGCATCCGGTGAACGAAGCTCTACTCTGGTCCTTCCATGCTCATCACTTATATACATCAGCTCAGATCCACCCATACTTGACCAGTTAACCTTATCCGGAGCTGTACTGTTACCGAAACGGTTATAGGATGAATCCGTAGGATTTAAGAAGATGGTTATATCCTTTATCTTGTCCAGTATTCCTGCAGCAGCGTACTTAACCACATCCTCACCATTATTATCCTTAGCGAAGATATTTATATGATAACCATTACCCGGCTTATCAGAAAGCGGCATAGGTGAAAAGTCTGCATAAAGACCATTCCTGTCCGCAACTGTTGCTACTACCATCTTAAATGTAATGATCTGATCTGCGGCCTTAAGCGGTTTTCCGTAATGGAAGTCAATCTCATTCTGTCCCGGACCTCTTTCATGGTGAGAACGCTCAGGGGTAAGTCCCATTTCCTCTATGGTAAGACATATCTCCCTTCGTATATTCTCCCCTCTGTCAAGAGGTGCTATATCAAGATATCCGGCCTCATCATATGGGATTTTGGTAGGTCTTGCCTCATCATCCGTCTTAAAAAGATAGAATTCCATTTCAGAGCCAAACTTAAACTCAACACCCACAGCCTCTGCTTCTTCAACTGCTTTTTTCAATATATAACGCGTATCTGCTTCATATGGAGATGAATCTGCCTTGCATACATCACAAAACATCCTGAGAACTCTTCCTGAGTCAGGACGCCATGGCAGAACCGACAGAGTAGCCGGATCCGGTTTAAGGTAGAGGCTGGATTCGCCGGAGGTTTCAAAACCTCTTATAGCCTTGGCATTAATCGGAATACCCTCTTTAAATGCCTTGTGTATCTCTGAAGGCATGATAGAGATGTTTTTCTGTACGCCAAATGCGTCTCTGAACGCCAGTCTTATAAACTTGGCATCCTCTTCCTCTATATATTCCATTATTTCTGATTCTGTATAATTCATGTCTATTCCTTTCTTATCTGTTGTGAATAGCTACACTCTCTTTTACAAACCTCCGGAATATAGGATGAGGTCTGTTAGGACGTGATTTAAACTCAGGATGGAACTGGACTCCGACAAAGAACGGATGATCAGCCACCTCAATAGTTTCAACCAGATTCTTATCAGGAGACTGACCTGATATGATCAGTCCGGCTTCTGTAAGAACATCCTTGTAATCATTATTAAACTCATATCTATGTCTGTGTCTTTCATGTACAATATCCGACTCATAGCACTGCTCAAGCAAGGTACCTGGAGTTATTACGCAAGGATAGCTTCCCAGTCTGAGAGTACCTCCCTTATCAACACTGTCAGACTGACCCGGCATAAAATCAATAACCTTTGTTTCGGTTGCATCATGAAACTCTCCGGAACATGCGTCCTTAAGTCCTGCTACATTTCTTGCATATTCTATTACAGCTATCTGCATTCCAAGACAGATTCCAAAGTAAGGTATCTTATGAGTACGTGCATACTGTGCAGCAAGAACCATACCCTCTATTCCTCTGTCTCCAAAGCCTCCGGGAACAATTATTCCGTCCACATGACAAAGCTTTACCTCTGCATTAGCTCTGTCTATCTCCTCTGAATCTATCCACTCTATGTTTACCTTGGCATTAAGCTCGTAACCCGAATGATGCAGAGCCTCTGCTACCGACAGATATGCATCGTGAAGCTGAACGTACTTTCCTACCAGACCTATGGTAACCTCTTTATCGCATTTTTCTATATTATCTACCAAAGCCTTCCACTCAGTAAGATCCGGCTCCGGTGTATCTATTCCAAGCTCGCGGCATACAACCTTAGAAAAGCCCTCTTCTTCAAGCATTAACGGAGCTGCATAAAGATTTGGCAGTGTCCTGTTCTCTATTACACAGTCTTCCTTAACATTACAGAACATGGATATCTTTCTGAAAATAGACTCTTCCAGGGGTTCATCACATCGAAGCACTATAATATCAGGGCGTACTCCCATTCCCTGAAGCTCCTTTACAGAATGCTGTGTTGGCTTGGACTTATGCTCATCTGAACCATGCAGGAAAGGAACAAGAGTAACATGAATAAACAGGCTGTCTTCAGGTGGAACCTCCAGAGATATCTGTCTTACAGCCTCTATAAATGGCTGGGATTCGATATCACCGATGGTACCTCCGATCTCTGTTATTACCACATCAGCATCGGTTTCATTTCCTACTCTGTAAACGAATTCTTTTATCTCATTTGTAATATGTGGAATAACCTGAACAGTGGAACCTAAGTACTTACCCTGACGTTCCTTGTTAAGGACATTCCAATAAACCTTACCTGAAGTAAGATTAGAATATTTATTTAGATTTTCATCTATGAATCTTTCATAATGACCAAGGTCCAGATCCGTTTCTGCACCATCCTCTGTTACATAGACTTCACCATGCTGATACGGGCTCATTGTTCCGGGATCAACATTAATATAAGGATCCAGCTTCTGAGCTGCCACCTTTAATCCTCTGGCCTTCAGAAGACGTCCAAGAGACGCTGCAGTAATTCCTTTTCCCAGACCGGATACAACACCACCCGTTACAAATATATACTTTGCCATCTTTCCTCTCCTATTATTTTTTAATACTTTTCCTTCAGTTTTAACTAAAGAAGGCACTTCGAGCCAGCATACCCGAAGCGCCTTTGCCTCACAAACTAAATAGTTAATTTTCTAAACAATTATTAGTATATAACTTTATAATCAAAAGTCAATAGAAATTTTACCTTTATTAATCCCAAAAGATGACACTTGAACCTGTGCCATATCGACTTTGTCGATATGCATGACTTTCCTTGGAAGTCATGGCTGCACTACGTGCAGCGCATCCTCGCTTCGCTCGGACCCTGGGAGCCCTCGGTTCTTCGAACCGTATCCCAGAGCTGAGGTTCAAGTGTCACCTTTATTTATATCAAAGAAACTATATTACTCTACATCCTGAAGGGCATCGTAGTCTTCTTCACCTGTTCTGATCTTAACAACCTTGCTTACAGGATATACGAAAATCTTACCATCACCAATCTTACCGGTATAAAGTGTCTTCTTTGCTGTTTCGATTACACTCTCAACCGGAATCTTGCTGACTACAACCTCAAGCTTGATCTTAGGAAGCAGTGTTACGTCCATTTCAACTCCACGGTACTTCTCGCCAGCACCCTTCTGGATACCGCATCCACTTACCTGAGTTACTGTGATACCTGTTACACCAAGTCCATTCAGAGCCTTCTTGATCTTATCGTATCTGGAAAGCTTGGTTATGATTACTACCTTATTGATTCCTGTACTTGGAACCACACCGGCTTCTCTCATTTCCTTAGCTGCATCAACTACAGAAACTGAAGCCTTCTTCTGAGCCTCACTGGCATTATCATAATCAGATATACCGAGGCTTGTATTTTCATTTTCGCTCATCATTGCACTTGACATATCAACGATACTGAAACCTGAATATGCAGATGCAAGACCATGCTCTGTTGAATCAAGACCTTCAAGCTCTTCCTCTTCTGAAACTCTCAGACCGAAGATAGCTTTGATTATAGAGAATACGATAATCATCATTACTACAGTCCATGCTGCTACTGCTGCAAAACCTATAAACTGAATTCCGAGAAGCTTGAAGCCACCACCGTAGAAGAGACCTACTAAGCTGTCATTGTCAGGTGCTGTTGTTGTTGCAAAAAGTCCTGTTGCAAGAGTTCCCCAGATACCGTTCATCATATGAACTGCAACGGCACCAACAGGATCATCTATATGAAGCTTGAAATCAAGGAGCCATACTCCGAATACTACCAGCACACCTGATACTGCACCGATTATGATTGCACCAAATGCATCTGTTACATCACAAGGAGCTGTGATTGCTACAAGACCTGCAAGTGAAGCGTTGAGACACATTGAAACATCAGGCTTGCCATACTTAACCCATGTAAATATCATACATACTACAGTTGCGATTGAAGGTGCTATAGTTGTTGTTACGAATACTGATGCAAGCTGATCTGTTGATGTACAAGCTGCACCGTTAAATCCGTACCAGCCAAGCCAGAGAATGAATACTCCGAGAGCACCGATTACTATATTGTGACCCGGAAATGCGTTAACCTTAGTAACTTTTCCGTTTTCATCTTTTTCAAATTTACCTATACGAGGTCCAACCATCTTTGCACCGATGATTGCTGAGATACCTCCTACCATGTGGATGGCACATGAACCTGCAAAATCATGGAAGCCCATCTGTGAAAGCCAGCCGCCGCCCCAGATCCAATGTGCTTCGATTGGATATACAAGAGCTGATATAACTCCTGAGTATACGCAGTAGCTGAGGAACTTTGTTCTCTCTGCCATAGCTCCTGAAACTATAGTAGCTGTTGTTGCACAGAATACTAAGTTAAATACGAAGTTTGACCAATCGAAATCCTGATAGCTTGTAAAGATATCGAAACCAGGCTTTCCGATAAGTCCCATCATATCTTCACCTAAGAGAAGGCTGAAGCCTATGATTATAAATACACAACATCCGATACAGAAATCCATCAGGTTCTTCATCAGGATATTACCGGCATTCTTTGCTCTTGCAAAACCTGTCTCAACCATCGCGAAACCTGCCTGCATCCAGAACACTAACGCAGCTCCTATCAAAAACCATACTGCAAATATGTTATCATTAACAGTACTAATTAATTCTTCCATAACATAGTCCTCCTTTGAATTTGCATTTTCGCTCGCGATAACGAAAAAGGCGCCTCAGACTTCTTACGAAATCTAAAGCGCCATTGCTTTCTCATAAAACTTATAAAAACTTATAGTGTAATATAGAAAAAGCGTTCCGGAAAAGATATCCGAAACGCCTTTGTTTCTTACGAGTAGACACTTTACTCCTTTAAAGTCCAAATGTCAATACCCTTTTTTATTTTTTTTTAAAATATTTTCAACGGTTTATTTTACAGGTTTGTGTAGCCCATCAGATCACGGTCCACCTCACGTGCAGCATTACGTCCCTCTGCTATAGCCCATACAACAAGAGACTGACCGCGGTGCATATCACCGGCTGTATATATGCCCGCAGTCTTCTTTGAAGAAGCTGCTCCCTTGGATACAGCACCGGCTGTCTTAACTACAGCCTTATACTGCCCCGGCGCTGTCTTGATATTGGTACGTCCATCCACTTCGACACCGAAAGCTTCGGTAACATAGATCTCACTGCCTAAAAATCCCGCAGCTATAAGCACCAGCTGTGCAGGAACTGTCTTCTCGCTGCCTTCAACAGGCACCATCATCATGCGTCCGGTCTTCTCATCCTTCTTTGATTCAAGGGATACAATAACTACCTCCTTGAGGCGTTTCTCACTCTTGCCATCAGGAGTTTTAACTTCTTCAGATATGAATTCCTTTACGGTTGTTTTATATATTCTTGGATCATGACCGAATTTATAAATAGCCTCCTCCTGACCGTAGTCAGTCTTAAGCACCTTCGGCCACTCCGGCCACGGATTTGAAGCCAGTCTCTCTGTCGGAGGACATGGCATCATTTCAAGCTGGGTAACGGATTTTGCCCCCAGTCTTACGCATGTACCTACGCAGTCATTTCCCGTATCACCGCCTCCGATGACGATGACGTCCTTACCGCGGGCTTCATTTATCACCTCGTACTTATCCGCCGAGTCCTTTTTATCCAGATTATTAACAAGTCCAAAATCACTGTCCAGAATACTCTTTGTTACTCTTCCAAGAAAATCCACAGCAAAATAAATCCCCTTCGTATCTCTTCCGGGAGCCTTGATATCTCTTGGGTTAGCGGCACCACAACAAAGAATGACCGCATCATATTCTTCCTTCAGTTTATCGGCAGATATATATTTTATCTTATCGGAAAATGTAGTGCTGGCAGTTTCAGCTTCGATCTTCTTGCTTCCGCATACATTTACACTTGTCCTGAAATCTATACCGGCCTCCTCCATCAGCTTCACTCGTCTGTCAATCACAGACTTCTCCAGCTTCATATTGGGGATACCATAACGAAGCAGACCACCTACTCGGTCGCTTCTTTCAAATACAGTAACCAAGTGTCCACGGCTGTTCAGAAGCTGGGCAGCCGCAAGACCGGAAGGACCACTTCCCACTACAGCCACCTTCTTCCCGGTTCTGTTCTCAGGAGTTATTTCCTTTACAAGACCATTCGAATAAGCATACTCAATAATAGCCTTCTCATTCTCCTTAGTAGATACTGCCTCCTGATGATAGCCGCAGGTACAGGCCTTTTCACAAAGCGCAGGACATACCCTGGATGTGAATTCAGGGAAGCTGTGAGTAATAGACAGCCTCCTGTAAGCAAGTTCCAGATTACCGTCTGCTCCCAGTTCATTCAGTTCAGGCACAAGGTTATGCAGAGGACAGCCTGATGCCATACCTGCAATCATCATACCTGCCTGACAGAAGGGCACACCGCAGTTCATACATCTGTCTGCCTGCTTCTTTTGCTCTTCAGGGGTGAGCCTGTCATGGAATTCATTAAAATTCTTTATTCTCTCCTCCTCGGAAAAGGCAGGAGCATCCACTCTTTCATATTCTAAGAATCCTGTTGGTTTTCCCATTTCATTTTCCTTTCTATATACAACTACCAATACACTAATCCAAAGAAGTATACATTGTTGAACATAATTTCCACGGCAAGTAAGTAAAGCATGTGCGAAAGTATACATGTTCGACAACGCTTCCGCTCATGGCGGGCTCTCCCGAACGGACCACTTCGCTTACGCTTCGTTTGCTAAGCTCTCACTTCGCCTAGTGGCTCGTGAGTCGCTAAGCACCGCGACCCTTATGGTCTCACATGTATACTTCTCACATCGCTTTTTGACTTACTTGCTCGCGATTAAAGTATGTTCGCGAACGAGCTGATGAAGCAAGGCTCGAGTGTATGCCTGAGAGACCGTTTCGGGTCTCGGCGCTTAGCGATTCAGACATCTGCTTTAGCAGGTGGCTGAGAGCTTAGCAAGCGAAGCGACCGCTAGGGGTACCCGAACCGTACGCGAGTAGAGTCTCTCAGGCATATCATCTCGAGACTGCGTGTCACAGCTCGACGCGGCAACACTGTCTAATAATGTAGACTTTTCAGAATTCAGCCGACATGCGCCGTGAAGGCCTCGATCTGTGCCTGCTCGTGGGACATTCCCTGCTCCTCGAACTGAGCAGTAAGGTGAAGTATTTCTTTATAATCGTTCGGGATTATCTTCTTGAATTTACCCACGTATTCATCGAAATTCTCCAGGATTCTCTTACCCTTTTCTGAGCCTGTATACTTCACATGCTTTTCGATCATCTCTTTTAATTTTTCTTTATCACTCTTTGCCTCAAGCTTCTCCATAAGCACAAGCTGCTTATTAAGATTCTTATAAAGAGTGTTTGCCTCATCAAATACGTATGCGATTCCGCCGCTCATACCTGCAGCAAAGTTCTTGCCTGTAGGACCGAGGATAACTGCGCAGCCACCTGTCATGTACTCACAGCCGTGCTCACCTACTCCTTCTACTACTGCTGATGCACCGGAGTTTCTTACGCAGAATCTCTCTCCTGCCACACCTGCGATATAAGCCTCACCGGAGGTTGCTCCGTAAAGTGCAACGTTACCAATAATTATATTCTCCTCTGCATCATAGCCTGCATTTTCAGGTGCGTGAACTATCAGCTTACCGCCTGACAGACCTTTACCGAAGTAATCATTGCTGTCACCAACCAGATCAAGTGTAAGTCCCTTCGGAATAAATGCACCGAAGCTCTGTCCACCTGCTCCTGTGCAGTTGATGACAAATGTATCCTCAGGCAGACCTTCCGGATAAGCTCTTGTTATCTCTGCACCCAGAAGTGTTCCGAAGGTACGGTCTGTATTTGAAAGACTGATACTGATCTCTTTACCATTTTGAGCTGCAGAAATCTTATCGATATCTATTTCTCCTTCAAGAACTGACTGTATAGCTGCATCCTTCAGAAGTACCTTTTCATCCTTTGTTGTTTCAAGCTTAAAGTCATAAGCCTTCTCAGCGTGGAAGGTCTGAAGGTTTCTGTCAACACCTGACATATCAACGAGGATCTTGCTAAGATCCATCAGCTGAGTCGTTCTTTCTGTACTTTCATCATCGGCAACATCCTTAACCTTAAGAAGATCTGTTCTTCCAACCAGTTCGCTTATGCTTCTTACTCCAAGCTTAGCCATATATTCGCGGAGCTCTCTTGCTATAAAATGCATGAAGTTCTCCACATATTCCGACTTACCCTTGAATCTCTTTCTAAGCTCAGGATTCTGCGTAGCGACACCCATAGGACAGGTATCGTTCTGGCAGACTCTCATCATTACACAGCCCATGGTTACAAGCGGTGCTGTTGCAAAGCCGTATTCCTCTGCACCGAGAATTGCTGCTATAGCCACATCTCTACCACTCATCAGCTTACCGTCTGTCTCAATAACAACCTGGTCTCTAAGACCATTCATAAGAAGTGTCTGATGAGTCTCTGCAAGTCCCATTTCCCATGGAAGTCCTGCATTATGGATGGAACTAAGTGGTGCTGCACCTGTTCCACCGTCATAGCCTGATACAAGTATTACCTGGGCACCTGCCTTGGCAACACCTGCTGCTACTGTACCAACACCTGCTTCTGATACAAGCTTTACAGATATCCTTGCCTGCTTGTTAGCGCATTTAAGGTCGTAAATAAGCTGTGCCAGATCCTCGATAGAATATATATCATGATGAGGTGGTGGTGATATAAGGCTTACTCCCGGTGTTGAATGACGTGTCTTAGCTATCCAAGGATAAACCTTTCTTCCCGGAAGATGTCCGCCTTCACCCGGCTTAGCACCCTGTGCCATCTTTATCTGAATTTCTCTTGCACTTACGAGATATTTGCTTGTTACACCAAAACGTCCGCTGGCTACCTGCTTTATGGCAGAGCTTCTGTCATTTGCGGTTCCGGCTGATGCGATTCTCTCATCACTCTCGCCACCCTCACCACTGTTTGACTTACCATGAAGATGATTCATAGCAATAGCCAGAGTCTGGTGTGCTTCCTCAGAGATGGAACCATAGGACATGGCACCTGTCTTGAAACGCTGTACGATTGAATCTTCGCTCTCAACCTCTTCAAGAGGGATTCCCTCTGCTGGATAATTAAAGTCCATCAGACTTCTCAGATAACCGGTCTTCTCAGCATCAACCATGCTTGTATATTCTTTGAACTTATCGTAATTACCTTCCCTGGTGGAAAGCTGAAGCATATGTATAGTCTGTGGATTATATCTGTGGTTTTCACCCTGTGCACGGAACTTATGTCTGCCCACTGAAGCAAGCTCCAGATTAACAGGAAGTCCCAGCGGGTCAAATGCCTTGCTGTGCTGTGCATCAACAGCCTTCTCGATATCATCCAGAGTTATTCCACCGACTCTCGATACAGTTCCTGTAAAGTATTCATTTATAACCTCTTCAGAGATACCGATAGCCTCAAACATCTTGCTGCCCTGGTAGGACTTTATGGCAGAGATTCCCATCTTTGAAGCTATCTTAACAATACCGCTGATTATAGCTTCGTCATAATCATCAACAGCTGCATAATAATCCTTATCAAGAAGTCCATCCTCTATCAGCTCTGCTATAGTTGAGTGTGCCAGATATGGGTTAACAGCTGACGCACCGAAACCAAGCAGTGTTGCAAAATGGTGTACCTCACGTGGCTCGCCTGACTCCAGGATGAGTGACATTGCGGTACATTTTCTGGTTTCAACCAGATGCTTATGAACTGCAGCAACTGCCAGAAGTGAAGGGAGTGCTACATGGTTCTCATCTACTCCTCTGTCAGAAAGGATGAGGATGCTTGCACCCTGACGATAAGCCTTATCAACCTCTACAAAGAGATGCTGAAGAACTCTCTTCAGCGGAGTGCTCTTGTAGTAAAGTGTTGAAACCGTAGCTGCCTTTATTCCGTCCTTATCCAGATGCTTGATCTTAAGCATATCCAGATCGGTAAGAATAGGGTTATGTATCTTAAGAACATGACAGTTCTCTGAATTTTCTTCAAGAAGATTACCATTCTTTCCTACATAAACGCTTCGTGAGGTAACTATCTTTTCTCTCTCTGCGTCGATAGGAGGATTAGTAACCTGTGCGAAAAGCTGCTTGAAATAGTAGAACAGTGGCTGATACTCTGATGAGAGCGCAGCTATCGGAGTATCCACACCCATGGATCCGATCTTCTCAGTTGCATTCAGGGCCATACTTAAGATTCCTTCATGATAGTTCTCATATGTATAGCCAAATGCCTTCTGCAGCTTCTGTCTTTCGTGAGCATTTATCTGGGTAACCTTCTCATTAGGTATCTTAATTGAGCTGAGCTCAACCAGATTCATATCCAGCCACTCACCGAATGGACTTCTGTGAGCGTACTTCTCTTTAATCTCATTATCCAGATAGATCTTGTTTTCTTTTGTATCAACAAGAAGCATCTTACCCGGATAGAGTCTGTCCTTCTTTACGATATGGCTTTCATCAAGTGGAAGAACTCCCACCTCAGATGAAAGGATGAGACGTCCGTCATCCATAACAACATATCTGGATGGACGAAGACCGTTTCTGTCAAGGATAGCACCCATAACATCTCCGTCAGAGAAAAGGATTGATGCTGGGCCGTCCCATGGCTCCATCATAGTTGCATAGTACTGATAGAAATCTCTCTCCTCCTGGGACAGAGTATCATTATGTGCCCAAGGTTCAGGAATAAGGATACTTGCTGCAAGAGGCAGATCCATTCCACTCATCATAAGGAACTCAAGAGTGTTGTCCAGCATAGCAGAATCAGAACCGCTGGAGGAAATAACAGGAAGAACCTTGGTCATATCCTCATCAGAGAATATATCTGTATGCATGGTCTCTTCACGGGCAAGCATCTTGTCCGCATTTCCCTTTATAGTATTTATCTCACCGTTATGAACCATCAGGCGGTTAGGATGAGCCCTGTTCCAGCTTGGGTTGGTATTGGTTGAGAATCTTGAATGAACCATAGCAACTGCTGACTCATAGTCTGCATCCATAAGGTCCAGGAAAAATGTTCTAAGCTGACCTACAAGGAACATACCTTTATAAACAACTGTTCTGCAGGAAAGTGATGGCACATAAGTACTTACGCTGCACTGCTCGAATTCTCTTCTTATTATATAAAGCTTACGGTCGTACTCAAGATCTGTAAGACCATCCTTTCTCTCTATAAATGCCTGCTCGATAACGGGCATACATTCTCTTGCCTTGCTTCCGAGAACATCGGGATTTATGCTGACCTGTCTCCATCCGAATAGAGTAAGACCATTCTTCTTAACAATAGTCTCAAGCATATTCTTGGACTGTTTTCTCTCCAGACTGTCCTGAGGGAAGAAAAACATACCTACTCCGTAAGGTCTGTCATTTGAAGCTGAAACAGCCGGAAGATTAATCCCCTTCTCAGCCATTACACGGTTATAGTATTTGAAAGGAACCTGGGTAAGTATACCAACACCGTCACCGGTCTTGCCTTCTGCATCCTTACCTGCTCTGTGCTCCAGATTCTCAACTATACTTAGAGCATCAGCAACTATACCATGGCTCTTCTCACCATTAATCTGAATAATTGCGCCTATACCGCAGTTATCATGTTCGAAGGAACCATCATATAAACCTTTCTTTTTTAATTCTTCAAATGTGTTATTCATAATTGCCTCCTAAAAACAATAAGGCGCTCTGAGTCCGTAAAACTCAAAGCGCCTTTGCTTTTTGCATATCATTTCTATTTGTACTTAATAATCAAAACTATGTATAGTATATCGCTTTATTTTTAAAAGTCAAGCATTAATTTTGTTTTATTTTCTAAATATATAAGTCATTTTTGATAATGTCCTATTAAACCACAAATGAAAATGTCCCGATATGGTATACTATCCTCTCGCAAGAGAGGAGGACATGA
>FZRB01000014.1 GCA_900199595.1 Lachnospiraceae bacterium
TTCTGCTGATCTTCGAAAGACTCTGTTTCAGATAATGGATGTACTTATAAAAACAGCTCCGATAGACGATCCGGTATATCAATTTCTTGATAAGAAAAGATCTCAAGGTAAACCGTACTATGTCTATATGACTGCTGGAGCAAATAAGTTTTTACGAGTCTACTATGGGCGAGTTACCGAATATCTATCGACTCTTTCAGATTAATCATAACTAATAAATGATCCTGATCAGACCGGCACTGATGTGGTGGTCTGCTTTTGATACCTTTTTCCAACCTGTATTTAATTTTCAATTTTTATAAATTTAGCCTTGACTTTTTATTTGCAGGCTATGTTTACAAATATTTTGAAGTTTCATAAGTTTTATAACATTCAATCAGGTCTTCAATCAGGTATTCAGATACAGCCTCAGCAGCTTTTATTCCATCTGCAGCAGCTGATGTTATGCCTCCTGCGTAGCCTGCACCTTCACCGGCCGGGAAAACCCCGGGATACTCAGTCGCCATCATTGTATCATTTCTTTTAATTCTTACAGGCGAACTGCTTCTTGCTTCAACTGCAGAAATAACTGTATCGGGATCATCGTAACCTTTTATTTTTTTTCCGAAATAAGGCATAGCCTCAAGTATAGCATCATACACATATGCAGGAAGAACACTTTTTATTTCAGAGCATTCATACTTACCTTTGATTAATGGTTTAATACTTGCAAGTTCCCTGGTTTTTTCACCTGATATCATATCCTTATAGGTTGTTACCGGTATGGAACCATTTCCGGCAGTATATGCTGCTTTTTCAATGCTTTGCTGGAAGCTGATGCCACCTAGAACATCGTAATTATCGTATTTATAATCCTTATAATCTTCAGGATTTATATTTACTATAATGGCAGAATTAGAGTTTTCGGAATTTCTCAAATAATTGCTCATGCCATTTATACATATGCCATCTTCTTCGGTAGATGAATTAACTATGTAGCCTCCGGGACACATACAGAAGGAAAATACACTTCTTTCTTCATCAAGACTTCTGGTATGATAAGTCAGCTTATAGTCAGCAGTTGGAAGACTGTCTCCATATAAAGTCCGATAGTTTTCACCATACATAGCTTTATTTATGGTTTCTGCTTTATGTTCAACTCTTACACCGATGGCGAAGGGCTTTTTTTCCATTTCAAAATTGTTTTTGCACAGCATTTTGTAGGTATCTCTGGCACTATGTCCAATTGCAAGGATAACACTGTGAGTGCTCAGCTTATACCTTCCCTCAGGAGAATCTATGGTGAGCTCATAAGTTGGAAGCTCAGATTCATAGCCAAAACCAATACCGCTTGTATCGTTATCAAAGTCAATATTAATAAGCTTATTAGAGAATCTGATCTCTCCTCCAAGTCTAATAATATCATTTCTCATATTTATCAGAATGCCACGAAGAACATCCGTTCCAATGTGCGGCTTAGCCATATATGAAACCGAACTATCTGCGCCATACCTGACAAATGTATCCAGTACCTCTTTAAAATATCCGCCCTTGTCTTTATTACCGGTATTCAGTTTACCATCAGAAAAAGTTCCTGCACCACCCTCTCCAAAGCATATATTGCTTTCGGGATTAAGCTTTCCGGTATTCCATAGTTCATCTATATCCTTCAGTCTTTCTTCGACAGGTTTCCCTCTTTCAAGAATAATGGGCCTAAAACCTGCCATACAAAGTTTTATGGCAGCATGATAGCCGGCTGGACCGGATCCAACGATTACAGGACGATATGTTTTATCAATATCCAGAAACTCTCTTAATTCACTATTTATTATATGAGGAAATGTATAATCAAGAGGTTTAGTTAACATAATATTTTTATTGTTAACTATTCTTAAAAATCTGCTTTCGTTCTTACAAATAACACCGATTGAAACAACATAATGAATATTACTATGCTCTCTGGAATCAAGAGATTCTTTTATGATTTTAAAGCTTTCCACTTCATTTTTAAAATCATTATCGTTTTTCAGTCTGAGACATTTTTTTATCGTACTGATAAGATCAGATTTGTCATATCCTATTTTCTGTTTTGTATCTCTTAATATGATCATTTTTCTATACTGTTTCCTGCCAGGTATCCTGTAATAAATGCATAAGTAAGATTATATCCGCCGCATTTACCTATAACGTCAGTTATTTCACCAGTTGCAAATAAGCCTCTGTGAGTTTTAAGTTTCATAGTGGCAGCATCAATGAGAGGTGTTTTTATACCTCCTGCTGTGGCCTGTGAATACTCAAAACCATATATTCCTTTTATCTTAAGAGTCCAGTCAGTAAGCTCACGATACAGGTTTATTATACCTGATTCGCTTATATCTGCCAGAGTAATATTTCTAAATTCTCCATATATATTATCAATAAAATAGGACGCCAGTTTATCATTTATATATCCGTTAAGAAAACTTATCAGTTTTTTGCCGGGAAATTCATTTTTTATAATATTAAAATGTTCTGTAAATGACAATTCATCAACCTTATGCATTACATTAATATGAATATCTGAGCCTGCATTAAGGAAACCGGACATATTCATTATTACTATCCCGCTGAGTCCGTTTTCATTAATCTGAATCTCTCCATCCTCAGTATGATTGTCGACTCTCACCTCGGCTTTTAATCTGACGCCTGCCAGACTGCTGAGATTCTCTGTCAGTTCAACGGGAGCTAGTCCGCTGGAAAATGTACTGTAATCAATACTTAGTCTGCTCAGCAATCCTTCTGTTACGGATATTTCAGCTTCGCCAAGTCCTTTACCCGACATACCGCCTATAGCGAGAACAACATTTTTTGCAGTTATTACTCTGTCATTCTCAGAATCTTCATTTTTGTTATTATTACCGGTTATTTCAAAATAATCAAAGCCTTCAGTTATATCAGTAACAGTAAAATCATTGATAAACTCAACGCCCAGATTTCTGGCTGCATCAAGAAGAGCCCAGCAGACAGATGATGCCTGAAGACTTCTGGGATAATAATATCCGTTCAGGTTAATGGTTTTAATTCCAAGGCTGTTAAAATAGTCCAGAATAAATGTTCTCTGTCTTAGTCCGGTCTTGCGATACAGATTTTCATAGACCTGATCAACAAATTCATTTCCATAATATACATCATCATCCCATATATCGTTTGTGAGATTACATCTTCCGTTTCCAGTGGCATACAGCTTCTTACAGGGCTTTTTGTTTTTATCTACCACTACCGAAGAAAGCCCCCTGCGGGAGCTTTCTATAGCGGCCACGATGCCTGAGGCACCTGAGCCTATTATACATACGTCGTAGACAGTTTTGTTCATCATTTCATTAATATCCTGCTTATGATTATTCTACGATTATACCTTTCTTTTCGTCATCAGGAAATACAGTAACCCAGGTTTTACCAGGATTAAGCTTAAGCTCCTGACCATCAGCTGTTGTGAATACAGTTACACCGTAATCAGAACTCTTTCCTTTTCTTTTTGTATCATCAAGAAGTCCATCGGTTATGCTGTAATCAATAAATTTTTTCTTGCCTTTTTTCTCCCACTTAATAGGGATGATCTTTCCGTTTGAAGCGTAGAATCCGTCACCCTTGCCACTGTACTCGATATCAATACATCCTACACTGTCGTTTATAATATCCTTGTGAGGAGCAAACTGGATGATTACATTTTTATATGTAAGCTGATTTCCTGACTCAGCATCTATCTGAGGTTCACCATACTGAAATCTCTTATATACCTTAGCACTTGAATCATATTCAAACCATGGCTTTCTGCCTTCATTATAAGCAGTTGTGATCTTATCAGCTTTATCTCCGCTTTCAAGATCCTTATCTTCCATGTTGAAGCTGAACATTTTCTTATAACCTTCAGACTTTTCAGTGCTGAATTCGTCAGCCTTTATGGCTTCAAGAATATTTTTTCCTGAAGAATATGCATTATGTGGAGCTTCTCTGTCATCTGATCTGAAGCCGTATTCACCATCTTTACCATTAAGGTCTACCTGATCAAGTGGTTTTAAGGTTTCAAATTCGTGCTCAGCATATATAGATTGTCCCCAGTGAACAAAAACTGCATCATACTCGAGAGCTTTACGGTCATAATAATGTCTTGCACTTCTTATAGGTCCTATCTTCTCTACGTCTGTATAGTCAGTCTGGAAAATAGCCATAAGACGTGTGATACCACCTTCTTCAAGCATTTCATAAACTACATCAGCTCTTTCTATTCCTGACTGAGGCATAGCATCTTCGATATTATTTACCATAACAGCCATATATCTCTGCTTTGCAACTTCCTTATCGATCCATTCACCGGAAAGATCACTCATAACCTTTCCATCCTTGCTCATATCGATATCAGAGGAATCATTTAAAGTTGAGGTTTCAGTAACATTAATTGAATAGCTTTCTGTTGTTACTTCTTCTACTTCATCCTTTTTTCCACAGCCTGATACTGCTGATAAAATAAGCATTGATGATAAAGTAAGTGCTAATAATTTCTTTTTACACATAATCTCTGGTGTATCCTTTCTTTGTAAGAATGTTTCTTTGCATTTCTTCCATAATCAGTCTGTCTTCATCCTTTATATGATCATATCCGAACAGATGCAGCATACTGTGTACAACCAGAAATGCAAGTTCTCTTTTGGCACTATGACCATATTCGGCAGACTGTTCATCCACCTTCTCTTTAGAAATAACTATATCACCCAGAAGCAGTTCTTTGCTTTCGGGATTAAAATAATCCTGAGGATATCTTTCAACATAGCTTAGATCATTTGGTGAATCAAAATCAAGCATAGGAAAAGAGAGCACATCTGTCGGTGAATCTATTCCCCTTTCGTCCATATTAATTGTGTGAATACCATCGTTATCAGTTATAGTAACAGATAGCTCACATTCATATGGACACTTTAGATATTCAAGAGTGCCTCTTACAGTATCCTCGATTATTTCTTCATAATAATCAGGTAAATCTTCTTCAATTGTATTATCAATGTAAATATTCATAAATGACATTATACAATCTAATGACATATGTGTCAAAAGTTGCTTTCATAGTTTTAATCTACAAATTCAACACCTGAAAGAAGATTCTTCTTTGTTTCATACAGATTAACAGATAGATCAAGATAATGAATATGAGGATTATAGAATCGCTGTTCCTCTTCCCATATCTCATTAGTCAGCTGTTTTTTAACAAATTCCTGTATTTCCTTCAGTGTTGGCTCATTATACACATATTCGCCGTCTTTAAAGATAGGAACCTGAAGAGCCTTCGCATCTACATTTCTGAATTTCATATTCTTCCAAGGCATCTGAGGATCAATAAATGTATAGGACTCACTGAAATCAGGTTTTTCATCTTCAAGAGTCAAAAGGTCTGCTATAGCATAGCCGGTCTTCTGACTGTATATACGATAAACCTTCTTCTTTCCAGGATTTGTTATTTTCTCTATATTTTCAGATATCTTGATCTTCGGGATATATGTATCGCCTTCTTTTACAGCCACAAGCTTATATACTCCACCGAAAACCGGATCAGACTTAGAGGTGATCATTCTTTCACCAACACCATAGGAGTTGATCTTTGCTCCCTGTTTATTAAGAGAATCAATAAGGTATTCGTCAACACTGTTGGATACTACTACTGAACAGTCTGTAAGTCCTTCCTCATCAAGTCTCTTCCTTATTTTCTTTGAGAAATAAGCAAGGTCTCCACTATCTATACGAACACCCTTAAGACGTTTGCCCATAGGCTCAAGAACTTCATGAGCTGCCTTAATGGCATTTGGAAGTCCGCTTTCAAGGATGTCAAATGTATCTATTAACAGAACGCTGTTATCAGGATATATCTCGCAATATGCCTTAAAGGATTCATATTCTGAAGGGAAGAATTCAACCCAGCTGTGTGCCATGGTACCTACAGCGGTTACACCGAACTGCTGATCAGCCATTACAGTGGCTGTGGTATTGACACCACCTATATAACATGCTCTTGTACCCCATACAGCTGCATCAGGTCCCTGTGCACGACGGGCACCAAATTCCATTACAACTGCATCTCCTGCTGCTCTGGCAATTCTGTTAGCCTTGGTAGCTATAAGAGACTGGAAGTTGATGCATATAAGAAGCATGGTTTCCAGAAGCTGAGCCTCTATTATTGGAGCGGTCACAGTTACAATAGGTATATTGGGATAAACTATGGTTCCTTCAGGAACAGCTTCGATGGTACCTGTAAATTTAAAATTCTTCAGATAGTCAAGGAAGCCATCGTCAAACATCTTTCTGCCGCGAAGATATTCTATATCATCGTCAGTGAACTTAAGATTCTTTACATAGTCTATAAGCATATGTAGTCCGGCACTGATAACGAAACCGCCACCATCAGGATTCGTACGGTAGAACATATCAAATACAGCGACCTTGTCCTTATTCCCGGTGACAAAATAACCGTTGGCCATGGTTAACTCATAAAAATCCATAAGCATTGTTAAATTTCTCATGATTGTATACCCCTTTTTTATTCAAAAAAACTAATTGGAATTATTTCTATTAGCTCTCATTCTTAGTCGTGAATCTAGTATCTTCTTACGAATACGAAGGTTCTCCGGTGTGATCTCCAGAAGCTCGTCTGTTTCAAGGAAGTCCAGACACTGCTCAAGTGACATCTGCTTCGGTGGAACAAGCTTCAGAGCTTCATCAGCTCCTGAGGAACGTGTATTTGTAAGATGCTTAGTTTTGCATACATTTACTTCAATATCCTCAGAACGTCCTGTTTCTCCGACTACCATTCCTCCATATACTGATACACCCGCACCAATAAACAGAGTACCTCTCTCCTGGGCATTGAAGAGTCCGTAGGTAACTGATGTACCGGCTTCAAATGCAATAAGGCTTCCGTTTGATCTGTAGCTGAGATCTCCCTTATAAGGGTCATATCCGTCGAATATGGTATTAATTACTCCATTGCCCTTAGTAGCTGTAAGAAACTCTCCTCTAAAGCCTATAAGGCCTCTTGAAGGGATTCTGAATTCCAGTCTGGTAACTCCTCCATTTGTAGGAGCCATTCCGGCAAGTTCTCCCTTTCTCATACTGAGCATATTGATAACTGTACCGGAGAATTCGTCAGGTACATCTACGATAGCGACTTCAAAAGGTTCGAGTTTCTTTCCTCTTTCATCCTGTTTATAGATAACCTCAGCTTTGCTGACTGCAAATTCGTAGCCTTCACGACGCATATTTTCGATAAGAACTGAAAGGTGAAGCTCTCCACGTCCGGATACTTTAAAGCAGTCTGTGGATTCTGTATCTTCTACTCTCAGAGATACATCAGTATTCAGCTCTCTATACAGTCTGTCTCTTATCTGACGGCTGGTTATGAATTTACCTTCTTTTCCGGCAAGTGGTGAATCATTTACCATAAAATTCATAGATATTGTTGGTTCTGTTATCTTCTGGAATGGTATGGCATCAGGTTCATCAAGAGAACATATGGTATCACCTATCTTAAGATCGGCTATTCCTGAAACAGCAACTATTGAACCTACGGTTGCACTGTCAACGTCAACCTTTGATAATCCATCATATTCATAAAGCTTTGTTATCTTTACTTTTTCCTTACGGTCAGGATCATGATGATTAACTATCAGAGCTTCCTGATTAACTTTTATTGTACCATTATCTATCTTTCCTACACCTATACGTCCGGTATATTCATTATAGTCTATAGTACTTATAAGCATCTGAAGACCTCTTTCTTCATCTCCTTCAGGTGCAGGTATTGCTTTAATTATAGTTTCAAACAGAGGCTGCATATCCTTACCCGGTTCATCTGGGCTGTAGGAAGCTACTCCGTCTCTGGCAGATGCATATACAAATGGACAGTCAAGCTGCTTATCATTTGCATCCAGATCCATAAGAAGCTCGAGAACCTCTTCTTCTACAGCTTCCGGACGGGCGTCAGGTCTGTCTATCTTATTTACACATACAATTACAGCCAGATCCAGCTGCAGGGCCTTCTGAAGTACAAATCTTGTCTGGGGCATAGGGCCTTCAAAGGCGTCTACTACAAGAATAACTCCGTTAACCATTTTAAGAACACGCTCAACTTCTCCTCCGAAATCAGCATGTCCCGGTGTGTCAATGATATTGATTTTGATATCGTTATACATAACAGCAGTATTTTTGGAAAGAATAGTTATTCCTCTTTCTCTTTCGATATCATTTGAATCCATGACTCTTTCTGCTACATCCTGATTTTCTCTGAAGACACCGCTCTGTTTAAGCAGGCCGTCAACCAGGGTTGTCTTACCATGATCTACGTGAGCAATAATGGCAACATTTCGAATGTTTTCTCTTATCATAAAATTTCTCCTATATATAAATGTTTAAAGTTTAACTTATTCATGATAAGTAAAGCTGTTGGATCTGCTCAGCTCATGCTTATCTTTATCTATCTGCGCAACTGAAAATACATCTCCTTCCTTCGGTGGTTCTTCTATTTCGTCTGGAATGATCATTATAGTATTTTCATCCACATAAGTGGTTGGTTGTCTTGTATCATTTATAATTATTTTAGAAAAGGTTGTAAAATTATTACCCCTGGCTACTATGGAACCTGTAGAGGTATTATACGATATATCAGTCAGCTCTATATCATAAAGTCCAAGACGCATATTTGTCCTTTCATAGGGCTCTGTATATTTGTAGCTGTATCTGTCGCCATATAACATATCATATTGGAGTTCATGAAGACACCAGTTAAATGTGGCATTTCCGGCTACTGCATCACCATTAAAATATGCTCTGTGTGTATTCTGAATCAGTCCCGGTTTAAATCCCAGAGCTCTGAGCAGGTAATCTGAAACTTCGTATGAATACAAATCTTTATCACCAAGCCCTGTATTGAAGCTGCTTACAATAACATACTCCGTCTGGGTTTCAGTACCTTTGTTAAACTGCCCTTCTTCAAAAGTAAGGCTGGGGATATGATCTCCATAAAGAACAAGTACATAATCCCTGTCTCTGTTATCAAGAGTTTCTTTAAGCTCTCCTATCATCTGATCCATTTCATAGCACTGGTTCACGAAATAGCCGAACTGATTAGTCAGTTCAGGGTCTCCTGAATCAAGGGTTACTTTAACGTGTTCAATACTTTTCAACTCGCTTTTTGGATAACGACCATGTCCCTGTACTGATATTGTATATACAAGATCAGGTTCTTCATCATAATCAAGAGCTTTTATTATTTCTTCCGGAAGACAGTCGTCCTTAGCCCAGCCGGTAAGAGTTTTATTAAAATGAAGCATATATTCAAGAGAAGTAAATGTCTGAAAGCCAAGACTGGCATAGCTTTCATCTCTTGAATAGAATTTGGCTTTATTGTTATGTATGGCATGGGTTCCGTAGCCTTCTCTGAGAAGTATCTGGGCTATGCTTTCACAGGGGGTATCAGTAAGAACAGTTTTGTAAGGATACTCTCCTGCACCAAACAGTTTGCTTTTCATTCCGGTAAGCATTTCAAATTCGGTATTTGCTGTTCCTGCTCCGATCGCAGGTACTGTCAGAAAGCCGCTTGGGTATTCCTCCTGAAACTTCTTAAAGTTAGGTATGGACTCCTTACTTGTATGAACACCATTTACTCTGCCTATATCAATAAAGGATTCAAGCTGAATAAAAATAATATCAGGCAGCTGTTTTACATTGTTTTTATATGAATATTCTACTTTATTAACATTATCCTTTGTTTTTTCAGCAGTATTCAGAATTTTATCTATGGTCTCTTCGCTGTAATCGTCAGGCTTACTGATACCCTGATCTATAATACTATTGGAAAAACAGTAAACAAATCCATAGGATTTATATGCAGTACCCAGATTTGTAAATTTATCTGATATCAGTGATGTTTCCAATGCAAGGAATGTCATTATATAAACAACAGTAAAAGAAATCAGTACAACTATACTTCCCTGGACATAATTTACCTTTCCTTTGATAATAGGTGTCTTTAGGAATGCAAGAACTATGATAATAATAAATATGATCACACTGGCTACTATTGCAATTCTCTGAGGCAGATTAAAGTATATATTAAACATACTCAGAACATCTGAAAACATCAGAAAATCAATGGCTGAAAACGGTGTGATTCTATATCCGAGAAGAACAAAATTGATTATTCCTACACCCAGCCATAACAAAGAAATCAGGCCCATGGCAAATCCTCTTCTTTTGAAAAGAAGAGAAATCGAAAGCGTAAAATATATGATCAATATATTATATAAAAAAACGATTGGATTATGAATGATAAATACAAAAGGACTAAGAAGTGATCTTCGTCCCAGTATTTCAAGAAATACTACTTCGATGACTGATAGAATAAAACAGACAATAAGCCATTTCCAAAGAGGAAGATCATATGATTTTCTTATGGCCTTACCTATTTTAGATTTGATTTTTATAAATGCCTCTTTCATTTATTTGCCTTTACAAGTATAAAGACCTGCAATATAAATAATTGCAGGTCCCGATAAATACCAAAGTGCGAGACGAGACTCGATTATATAACAAAAGCGCGAGACGGGACTCGAACCCGCGACCCCCTCCTTGGCAAGGAGGTGCTCCACCACTGAGCCACTCGCGCAAAAATTATCTATTGCATTGTCGCAACAGTAGGTATATTATCACAAGTTGATATTTGTGTCAATATTTTTTCTGTATCATTTGAATTATTTTTTTAAAATAATATATTCTTCCTGTTTCTTATAAGGGATGCACCTGAAACAATATTTAGTATACCAAGAGTAATTCCTATAATTATAAGAAGTATTCCAATAGCAATATTTGAACCGCCAACTGTTTTTAGAAGCTTATATACTTTTTCCATACCCTGAATCACCTTTCTGTTTAGTTACTGTTTAACCCCATATTCTTCATAATATGCATCTATACGCTGCTTAAGCTCTGAATCTATTACGCCTCTGTCGATAAGATAATCGACGATCTCATTCATAGAAACTATAGCTGCTGTATCAAAACCATAAAGATCCTTTATCTCTTCAAGAGCTCCTTTGTCTCCTTTTCCTCTTTCACATCTGTTAAGAGAAACCATAAGACCTACTATCTCTATATCAGCCTCGGCTTTTATGATTGGAATGGTTTCTTCCATAGATTTGCCTGATGTTGTGACATCTTCTACAACTACAACTCTGTCACCATCATGAAGAGGACTGCCCAGAAGCATTCCAGTATCACCATGATCCTTTGCTTCCTTACGGTTTGAAGTATATCTGATTTCTTTTCCATAAAGATTATGATATGCAATTGCCGTAGCTACACTGATAGGAATACCTTTATATGCGGGACCAAATACAACATCAAAATCATCACCGTATGTATTATGAATAGCCTGAGCATAATACTCTCCCAGTTTCAGAAGCTGAGAGCCGGTTATATAAAGTCCTGCATTCATAAAGAATGGGGATTTTCTTCCGCTTTTAAGAGTAAAATCACCAAACTTCAGTACATTTGAATCAAGCATAAAATCAACGAATTCTTTTTTGTAGCTTTCCAAGTCATTACCTCCGGATATCTAATGGTTTAGTCTTTTACGAACAGAATTATTCTATCACATTTTTATCCTGTTTTAAAGTTAAAACTTTGTCCAGGATTTTGTTGGCAGCATCGTATTTACTCATAAGCGGAAGCTCAGTTTCATCTTCTCTGGTGATAATAGTGATGATGTTTGTATCAACCTGATATCCGGCTCCCGGAGTCCTGAGACTGTTGGCGCATATCATATCTGCGTTCTTAGATTCAAGCTTCTTTCTGGAATTTTCGAGTACATTTTCGGTTTCCATGGAAAAACCAACAATAATCTGATCATCCTTTTTTTCAGAACCTATGGTTTTAAGTATATCATGAGTTCTTTTAAGACTGATGGCCATATCTTTTTCAGATTTTTTAATTTTTTCATCAGCGGTATTCTCAGGAGTATAATCAGCAACGGCTGCGGACATAATAATAATATCTGAATCAGCTGCTTTTGCTGTCATTTCCTTAAACATATCCTCGGCTGAAGTTATATTTATACGATTCACCCCTAATGGAGTCTTAAGATTAACCGGACCTGATACAAGAGTTACTTCAGCGCCTCTGTTTGCTGCAGCACGTGCAACGGCAAAACCCATTTTACCGGATGAATGATTAGTTATAAATCTGACAGGATCTATATTTTCCTGTGTGGGACCTGCATTTACAAGAATTTTCTTTCCGGCAAGATCTTTTTCCTCAGCCAGCTCATAGATTATGCTTTCAACCAGTTCTTCAGGTGAAGGCAGTTTTCCTTTACCGTCATAACCACATGCAAGATGCCCTGAAGCCGGCTCAATTATTTTAAATCCATATTTCTTCAGCTTCTCTATATTATCCTGAACGATTCTGTTTTCATACATGTATGTATTCATGGATGGTGACACAAGAATAGGACATCTAGCCGGAAGTACAACAGTCGAAACCATATCGTCAGCTATTCCATTTGCAATTTTTCCGATTATATCTGCTGAAGCCGGGGCAACCATAATAAGATCTGCCGATGTTCCAAGTGATATATGTGGTACATTCACATAATCATCCGGATTCTCATCAAAAACGTCAGTGTATACCTTATTTTTGGTAAGCACACTAAATGTCTCAGCAGGAATAAAACGGGTTGCATTTTCTGTCATGCATACATGAACATCTGCTCCCTCTTTAACAAGCATACTTGCAACGTCTGCCATTTTGTAGGCGGCTATTCCACCGGTTATACAAAGGAGAATTCTCTTATCTTTTAACATATATTTTCCTCTAATTTATCTTTATGATGCGGTGTCAAAAGTATCTTAATCAGTTATATATCAAAAAGCTCTCCATGATTTTCATATCTGGTAACTCTCTTGATATGATTTTCTCTGTCAACAAAAACAACCTTAGGAGGATTCTCCTTAAACTCGTCAGGAGTCATGGAAGCATAGCTCATGATTATAACCCTGTCTCCTTCAGATACAAGTCTTGCAGCTGCTCCATTAAGACATATAATACCTGAGCCACGTTCTCCTGCTATGACATAGGTTTCAAGACGGTTACCGTTATCTACATTTGCCACCTGAACCTTTTCGTATTCCATCATACCGCAAGCGTCCATCAGCTCTTCATCGATCGTAATGCTGCCTACATAGTTAAGTGCTGCCTGTGTAACAGTTGCTCTGTGAATTTTTGATTTTAAATATGTTACCTGCATTTTATTAATTCCTTATATTTTTTATTTTCCTGACACTTCAATCTATACCTCTGTTATGAAGTTGTCTATGAGTCTTACTTTATTATTTATCTTTACAGCAATAGCCACAAGTATTTCCCCGGTTATTTCTTCAACCGATTCCATGGTAAGGTTATTTACAACCTCTACATATTCTACATCAGCCATTGGTTCACTTTCCAGGAGTGCTGTCATTTTCTCTTTTACTACGTTTGCATTTCTCTCGCCGTTATCAACAAGCTCTTTACCAAGATTAATAGATTTGCTTAAAATAAGAGCTGCATTTCTTTCTTCAACATTCATATAGGTGTTACGTGAGCTCATAGCAAGTCCGTCAGCTTCTCTCACTATAGGACAGCCTATAATCTCAAGAGGCATATTTAAGTCCTTTACCATTCTTTTTATGACAGCAAGCTGCTGGGCATCCTTCTGACCGAAATAAGCTCTGTCAGGACCAACTATGTTGAAAAGCTTTGAGCAGACAGTACAGACTCCTCTGAAATGTACAGGTCTGGAAAGACCACACAGATGATTTGTAAGACCATTCATATCTACAAAGGAAACAAAACCATCCTTATACATTTCTTCAGGCTCCGGATTAAAAACAAGATCTGCACCTGTAGTTTCACATAACAGACTGTCTCTTTCCAGATCCCTTGGATAAGCCTCCAGATCTTCATTAGGACCAAACTGAATAGGATTGACAAATACACTTACCACAGTTCTGTCATTATCCTCTACAGATCTTTTTATAAGTGACTGATGACCGGCATGAAGATATCCCATAGTAGGTACAAGACCAACAGTCTCTCCGTTTTTACGCCATTTTTTTACATATTTTCTTACTTCGTCGACAGTTTTAACAACTTTGATACTCATTTGATTTTTCTCGCTTTCATTAATCTACTATTTTATGTTAACTAATTTAGCCTCTTACTGCTTCGGCAAGGATTTCGGGTGCGATTGAGTAATTATGCTCTTCTGCAGGGTATGTGCCGGCCTTTACTTCTGCGTCATAGGCTCTGAAACCTTCTTTCATAACTTCACCAACGTTAGCAAAATGCTTTACGAACTTTGGCTTGTAATCGCTGAACATTGCAAGCATATCAGCATATACAAGTATCTGGCCGTCTGTACCTGCTCCACCGCCGATTCCGATAGTAGGAATGGTAAGCATATCTGATACATAGGTTGCAAGATCTGCAGGAACGCACTCAAGTACGATGGAAAATGCGCCTGCTTCCTCAAGAAGCTTTGCATCATTTATAAGCTTCTTTGCTGACTGAATGTCTCTTCCCTGTGCTTTATATCCGCCGAATGCATTAATTGACTGAGGTGTAAGTCCTATATGTCCCATAACAGGAATGCTGGCCTTAACGATTGCTTCAACCTGAGGAATTATTTCTTCACCACCTTCTAGCTTAACAGCTCCGGCTCTTCCTTCTTTCATAAGTCTTCCGGCATTTATAACTGCATCATAAACGCTGGCCTGATAAGACATAAATGGCATATCTATAACTACAAGGCTGTTTTTTGCTCCTCTTGCTACTGCTGCTCCATGGTGGATCATATCTTCCATGGTTACAGATACGGTATCCGGATAACCAAGCATTACATTTCCAAGAGAATCTCCGACAAGAATTCCGTTTATTCCCGCTTCATCAACAAGCTTTGCAGTTGAATAATCATAAGCAGTGAGCATAGAAATCTTCTCACCCTTTTTCTTCATTTCCTTAAAAGTTACACTAGTGTTTTTCATATGGCAGTCTCCTTTCCTTTAAGAACAGCTTCCATCTTACTGTAATCTGTATCTTCATGTTTTTCTTTTGCTATCTTTAATACTTCAAGGGAGCATTTTTTATAGAGCTCCTTATCATCACCATTTAGCACCTCAAGATGTTTTACTACGGTACTAATATCATTTCTTTCAAGAGGACCCGTAAGCTGTGCTACAACACCTTTTTCGGTTATACCTACAGCATTATCCCTGAATAGGCCACATAATGCCTTTTCAGCCATCTCATCATCCATACCGCATTCTGTAAGCAGCCTTTTGCTGAAGCCATAGATGCCACAGACAAGATTACTTGCAACCGCTGATGCCGCATGATATTTAGACTTGGCGGAGGTATCAATTGTTCCTGTCTTAAGACCTGAGGAACTGAAAATATCAACCATCTCACTAAGATGCTCGGGACTTCCTTCAATTGTAATAAATGCGTTGGAAAAACTTTTATACGATGTATACTTATCTGAAACAGCATACATGGGATGGACGGAATATCCATAGACCTGATAGGGGCTTCCTTCGAAGATTTCGGAGGAAAGAGCACCACTGGTATGGCAGAAGATCTTGCCATTTGTTTCAGGAAAATGCTTTATATTGTCAAAAACCTGACCTATAGCATTATCACTGACCGTAATAAACACAGCATCGCTTTCTTTAATCAAATCAACTATGCTACTAAAGTATCGGGTATCGGTAAACTGTGCTGCGTCTGCAGCGTGTTCTGGGTTTCTGCTGAAATAACCGGAAATATCAAAACCTTTAGTTTTAAGATATTTACCGAGTGTGTATCCAACACGTCCGGCGCCAATAAATCCAATCCTCATACTATCACCTCATTTCTAAGGCGACACTGCTTTATTATTTTTTATATATTTTTTCAGGTATAGTTTCCGTATGGAATACCATCCGAGTACGAATTATACATTAAAGTTTATATTTTTGTAAAGAGAAATAAATGTTAAGCATATACATCAGTTTAACATCATAAACTGCTCTTAAGACTTATGTAGGTACCAAGAAGATCGTTTATTTCTACAAAATCCTTTTTTTCAATAGATTCGCCGAGAACATTCAGGAAGTCTATATCTTCAGCACCGTACTCCTTCGTGCATATTTCCTTGTATAATTTTTTAATAAGGCTCATATCTTCAAGATAGGTCGCTTCTCTCATACTTCTTAAGGTATCTATATCGATGATAACAGATGCTGTTTCGTTAATTGAATAATCATTATCATCAAATTCCTGAATATCTGATATATCTTCTGCCGCAAATGTTTCTTCAGCTGAAGTATCTGCTGACTCTTCTTTATCAGTGATATTTCCTTTTTTAGCCATTTCAGCATATTCAACATCACTTATACCTTTAACGGTATTAACGAATTCAAGATATTCCTTTATATAATCTGTAATAACCGAAAGGCAATCCTTCATGAGATACAGATTGTCCTTTACATAGCTCTTATTACCTGTATTGACAGCAGACTCGATTCTAAGTGCGATTTCAGAAGCTTCAACAGCACCAATATTCTGACATCCTGTTCTGATATTATGAATTTTATTTCTAAATCCTCTGTAATCATTATTAAAACGGAAATCCAGATCATTAATGGCATCTTTATTCTGATTATAAAATGTACTCAGAATTCTGTTGTAGACATCAATGCTTCCGCCGATTTTTTCTAGTGTTGTAACCACATCAAAGAAATCTTCAAGTTTCTTAAGGCCTTCGCTGTATCTTGAATCAGATATATACTGGGTTACATCATTTGATTTATATTTTATTTTTTCTTTATCAGCAAATCTGACTACAAGTCCGGCAAACACAGTAATATCAAAAGGCTTAAGAACAACGTCTGAGAAGCCTTCATTTATAAGATCCTGGCGATTTTTACCTATAGCATCCTCTGACATTGCTATTACAGGAAGAGTCCTGTATTTGTCGTCAGAAAGATCACGTATCTCTTTTAGTGCATCTATACCATTCATAACAGGCATTACGATATCCATGAATACCATATCATAATCATGATTCATTACCATATCAATTGCACTAAGTCCGCTTGCAGCTGTGTCTACTCTGATATCCAGTGCTGACATAACATCCATTGCTACATTTCTGCTTATATCAACGTCATCTACGAGAAGAATCCTAAGATCAGGAGCCCACATTCTCTCAGCTTCTTCACGGGATACACGTTCAATGGTATTCTCATTCAATGGAATAACAGCTCCGCTTTCATCATACTTTTTCTGAAGAACCGAAACAGTGAAGGTAGAACCGGCACCATCTGTGCTTTCAACTTCTATATCTCCATTCTGAAGTTGGGCAAGCTTCTTGGCAATAGATAGACTGATACCATTTCCGGTACTCATAACTGTCTTTTTAGACTCATCTACATAGTATAGTTCAAATATATGCTCTAGTCTTTCGGGACTTATTCCGGTACCGGTGTCAGATATACTGAATATCATATTTACACTGTTCTCAGGCATGGCATCATCAGTAACACTGAACTCATAGCAGTCAACAGAAAGAGTTATTGAGCCTTCTTTTGTATATTTCAAAGCATTTTCGAGTATTATTCCAAGGGTGGTTTTTATCTTATCAAAGTCACCGATGAGTATATCCGGAATATTTTCACCCAGATCAACAACGAACTTAATTGGCATATCAGAAAGCTTATTAAGCATATTATCTGATATATCACAGATAAGTGTGGTTATGGAATAAGGCTCATTAAGAAGTTCCTCTGCTCCCGATTCAAGTCTTGCCAGAAGGATTGTCTCATCAACCTTATATAAAACGTCCTCACCCTTTTGTATTATGGTCTTAAGTTCATCTGCAGTATCTTTATCTACACTTCCATCCTTGATCATTGAATTAGCTTTACTGATCATCGCATTGATAGGAAGTTTGATCTCGTTGCTCATATTTGCCAGGTAGTCAGTTTTAGCAGTATTACTCTTAATTGCATCCTCGTGTTCCTTGGAAAGGTCCTCAAGCTCTTTATTTTTACCGAGGAATTTATTTCTTAAGTTAATTGTCGTTCCGACAGCAACCAGGACAATTAATATTATTAAAAATATAAATAAAGCACGAATTATCTTATTTTCAAAAAAACCATCCTTCTTGTTTATAGTAAAGGATAATGTATTATCGCTGGCTGTATTATCACCATTTGTGGCGCTGACTATAAATATATAATTACCACCATCAAGGTTAGTATAAACAGCCTGAAGATTATCATTTCCGGAAAGTACCTGAGGCTCATTATCAAAACCTATAAGCTGATAGGTTACTTTAATATTCTCTCTGTTTGAATAACTGAGCACACCAAAATCTATCTCAACTCTTTGTGTGTCTGAAGGAATGGAAATAGAATCACCGGCATCACTGTAATGTATTATGGTTCCGTCTATGTCTACATCAGTAACGTTTATTTTAGGTGGAATGGTATTTATATAAATGTTCTTGGGATCCAGAGTCAGAACACCTTTTTCGGTACAAATGTAAATAAGACCGTTTTCGTCCATTATACAATGTGAATTAGCCGTTATAATGCTGTTGATACCGTCACCTGTTGACAGATACCTTTCCTTAAGGGGAGCGGTTCCCAGAAGCTCATCCTCAGATGTGAAGAGAACACCCTTGGAGCCTATAATGTAAATATCATCATTATTATTTAATATACTTGATATATTGTTGGAAAAATCAACATTACTGATTGCTCTGAAGGTACCGTTATAGAAGGAAAGACCATTATTTGTTCCAATCCATAAGCCCTTCTCAGTATAAAGTAAAGATGCAACTACGTTTGATGTAAGTCCGTCTTTTTCGCTGTAGGTTGTGATTTTATCATTTTTTATGGTATATAATCCGCCACCATCAGAACCTGCATATAAGGTATCATCATTATCCTGACAGAAACAAAGGATATTTGGATAATCAAGACCGGAATTATAATTATAATTTGAAGCTATATCTCCTTCAGGGGATATAATACTCATTCCTTCTTCGGTTCCTACAGCAACACTGTCATCGTTCATGATATATAAGCAATTTATAAGGTTACTGATAAGTCCCTTGGATTTGCTAAATGGAGTTATCTTGTTGTTCGGGCTGATTTTAATAACTCCATATCTTCTATAGGTGGCAATCCATATATTTCCCTTTGAATCTGCTTTAATATCTCTTATTGATATACCATTAAGATAATCAGTAACTTCATTAGAGATATTTGCGTTATTGGAATCGATAATTAATAATCCGTCGTCTGTTCCTATATATGTATTATTTCTAAATTTATAAATACAGTTAGCAGCTTTATCTTCCAGTTTATATTTTTTATTAAAATACGAAAACTTGCTTTTTGACATATAAAGAATTCCGGAACGCTTAGAGGCAAACCAGAAATTACCTTCATAATCAACAATCATCGATGTTATATAATTATTGATTTCAAGTCCGCTTATACCAATAAATGTATTATCATTTTTAAAATATCCAATTCCGTTATCTGTACATACGTAAACATTACCATTTACACTGTATATATCATTTATTCCTGTAAATGATGAATGTAATATCTGGAATGAATTCCATCCACTGAAGGAGATAATATCATTTCCGACAGTTCCTAAAAATATTCTGGAATTAGAATCACTTGATATTGAAGTAAGCTCTTCTGTGGTAAGATTTTCAGTTGTTGATTCTTTAATCTTACCGTTTTTATCCATGGAAAAAAGAGTATTTCCATTATAAATTCCCCATATATGAGAATTGGCAAATGTAATACCCTGGATATTTTTCTTAGCAAGAGGCTCCACTCTTATAAGATTTTCACTCTGACCATCAAAATAATAAAGTCCATATGCTGTTGCAACATAAATAATACCATCAGAAGACTGACAGATATCATTTATTGTTTTAATTCCGTTATAATAATCATCAGAAAAATGATTAACATTTGTTCCATTAATATTGAAAAGTCCATAATTGTTTGTTCCGACCCATAAAGTACCGTTACTGTCCTGATATAATGAATTAATGTAGTATACATCCTCTTTATCGGTATCCCAGAGATTAAAGAGTTTGAATTCAGAACCATTATATCTGTATAGTCCGCTGTCGGTTCCAATCCATATATAGCCTGATTCAGTCTGATAAATACAGTTTATTTCAGAACTTCCGAGTCCGCTTTCCTGATCATATATTGTCTGCATATATTCATCACTGATACCCTCAGCATAAATTTTTAACGGATTAACGACAAAAAGGCATGTTAAAATACATGCCATTGTCAGAACAAACATATTTATTAAATTATTAAGCCTCTTCGAGAAATGCTTCATAACCTTTTTCTGTTTCATAAATATCAGCCTTTGAGGTAACTTCCCATGGTGCATGCATATTCAGGACAGCAACACCACAATCAATTACTTCCATGCCGTATAATGAAAGTATGTATGCTATAGTACCACCACCGCCGATGTCAACCTTACCAAGCTCGGCAGTCTGATAATATACCTTATTCTTTTCAAGAATACCTCTTATTTTTCCTATATATTCAGCGTTTGCATCGTTAGAACCTGATTTACCTCTGGCTCCGGTAAACTTATTGAATACCATTCCCCTTCCGAGAAATGCAGCATTTTTAGGTTCAAAACAGCTGGAATATAATGGGTCATAGCCAGCACTTACATCAGATGAAAGCATACAGGAATTTGATAAACATCTTCTGAGAGAAAGACTGCTGTTATAGCCAGCAAGTTCAAGTATCTCTGCTACAGTATTTTCGAAAAACTTTGACTGCATTCCTGTAGCACCCACAGAGCCTATCTCTTCTTTATCAACCAATAGGGTACAGGATGTCTTTTCAGGATTCTTAACATTTAACTGAGCTATTAGGGATGTATAAGCACATACTTTATCATCCTGGCCATAAGCAAGAATCATGGAACTGTCAATACCCATGTCACGCGGCTTGCCTGCAGGAACTATTTCAAGCTCAGCTGAAATAAAATCTTCTTCCTCAATATCATATTTTTTCTTAAGGATGCTGAGTACATTTTTAGTTACCATATTTTTCTTGTCTTCTTTTTGCTTGGAATCCTTATCATCCTTTTTTATCTTTAAAGGTCTGGAAGCTATAAGAAGATCAAGATCCTCTCCCTCGACAGCAACATTTGCCTTCTTACCCATCTGATTCTGAGCAAGATGAATAAGAATATCAGTAACACAAAATACAGGATCATTATCATCTTCACCGATAACTATTTCTACAAGAGATCCATCAGTCTTTGCAACAACACCATGTATTGCAAGAGGCAGAGTTACCCATTGATATTTTTTTATTCCACCGTAATAATGTGTATCAAGATAAGCAAGATCATTGTTTTCATAGAGCGGATTCTGCTTTACATCAAGTCTGGGAGAATCTAGATGAGCACCCAGAATATTCATGCCTTTTTCCAGATCTTTCTTACCGATATTAAAAAGTGCGATGGTTTTACCCATGCATACGGCATAAACCTTATCACCGGCCTTAAGTTTCTTGTTCTTTTTAATTGCATCCTCAAGGGATATATATCCGGCTGCCTTAGCCTTTTCAATCACATACTTAGTTCCTTCTCTTTCGGTCTTACCCTTGAACAGATAATCCTTATAGCCTTCACAAAGCTTATTTATGTTTGCTTCATCATTCTTTGAGTATGATTTCCAAGCATTCTTACGTTCCATGTTATCTTCCTTCTTTTCTTATTAATGTTTTCGCCGCGACAAGTAAGTATATGCTTATGCGAAAGTATACATGTTCGACATCGCTCTCGCTCATGGCGGGTTTCCCGAACGGACCACTTCGCTTACGCTTCGTTTGCTAAGCTCTCACTTCGCCTAAAGGCTTGTGAATCGCTAAGCACCGCGACCCTTATGGTCTCACATGCATACTTCGCACATCGCATTTATAACTTACTTGTTCGCGATTATACGTTATATCGCGAACGAGCTTACGTAGCTGGGCACGAGTGTATGCCTGAGGGACCATAAGCGGTCTGTTCACTTAGCGATTCAGACATCTGCTTTTTAGATGGCTGAGAGCTTAGTGAGCCTAGGGCACCGCGCCTGTGCGCAATTAGCTCCCGATTCAAGGAATCGGGGGTCTGTCCGAAGGACAGAAGCGTTCTGCATAGCAGAACCAAGACTTGCTCTGCAAGTCTAGCATATCGCAAAGCGATATGGCTCAAGCAGTGTCCTCTCAGGCATATCATCTCGTGACAGCGAAGTTACAGCTCGACGCGGAAATATCTCTAATAATTCTTTAATACTGATTCAATGATTTCACAAGCTTTATCAATTTCAGCTTTAGTCACGACAAGCGGTGGAACCATCCTTATTACATCAGGCTTTACAACTGACATAAGCAGCTTCTTATCAAATGCATCATGCTTTACGTCTGCTGCAAATTCACCATCAAGAACCATTCCTACCAGAAGTCCCATTCCACGAACTTCTTTAACGTGAGGAAGCTTTCTCAGTTTTTCTGAGAAATACTCTCCCATTTCAGCTGCATTTTCAGCAAGCTTTTTATCTATTATTTCATTGATAGCGGCATAGGATGCAGCACAGCATACTGGATTTCCTCCAAATGTAGTGCCATGAGAACCTGCACTTAGTGACTGCATAGCTTCATTGGTTGCACACATAGCTGCTATAGGCATTCCGCCACCCATTGCTTTAGCCATTGTTACGGCATCAGGTTTTATTCCGAAATTCATATAGGACATAACAGCTCCGGTTCTTCCCCATCCAGTCTGAACCTCGTCAAGTAAGAGAAGAAGTCCTTTATCATCGCAGAGCTTTCTAAGTCCTTGCATAAATTCCTGTGTAGCCGGATATACTCCGCCCTCGCCTTGTACAGGCTCTACCATTATGGCGATAACATCATCTGTTACAGCCTCTTCAAAGGATTTCAGATTATTAAATTCTGCATATTTAAAACCACCAACTAATGGTTCAAAACCTTTATGAATAGCACTTCCCGGCTGACCGGTAGCACTTAGTGTTGCAAGTGTTCTTCCATGAAAAGAATTATAAGCTGTTATAATAGTGTTTTTGCCGGGACCTTTCTTTTCATTTCCATATTTTCTGGCGAGCTTAAGCATAGCTTCATTTGCTTCTGCACCTGAATTCTGGAACTGAATCTTATCCATTCCAATTGTTTCACATATAAGCTTTGCAAGAATTGTCTGTGGAACTGTATAAAAATAGTTTGATGCATGGATAAGCTGGGAAGCCTGCTCGTTTATAGCATTAATAACATTTTCATTACAGCCTCCGACAGAATTAACAGCTATTCCGCCAAGGAAATCCAGATATTTTTCCTGATTTTCATCAATCAAATACATATCATGACTTTCATCAACTATAAAATCATACCTTTTAAAGGTTTCATTCATATATTTTTCAGCCATTTCAACTAATTCATCTTTTGTCAGATTAAAATCTTTTAATAGCATAATTTATATACCTCTTACTAATAAAACTTTATGCTGAAAAGCTTTTTAAGCTTTGACACATATGTCACTATATCACATTTTTAAGTAAATTTAAATATTCATATCATCAATGATGCTCTGCTGATACTGCCTGCTGAGTTCCATTATTTTTTTTATAAATGCTGTATACATAGGTTTTAACTCGTCATCAACATCTGTTATCAGATTATTTATAACTTCAGCTTCTCTTTCAGGATTATATATCTTAGCTCCGCTTGCAGCCTTTATTCCTGCGATTTCTTTTGATACAGACATTCTTTTTATGAATAATTCTTTCATTTCTTTATCTATTATATCTATCTTATTTCTTGCATCTGTTAAATCCATTTTATATCTCCTATCATTTGATTCTGTAAAATGTATCCTTATGTAAGGATATTTAAAAATCTGGATACAACCCCGACCTTCTGTCCAAGTATTCTTGGTGTATAAAGATATAACCGGTTGCTGCTTCTTGTCATTCCTACGTACAGAAGTCTTCGTTCTTCTTCTATTTCATGAGGTGAAGCAGAACGCTTATGTGGTATTATACCTTCGATTACATCAAGTATATGAACTTCCGTAAATTCAAGACCCTTTGAACTATGGAGAGTCATTAGCTGCACTCTTTTTTCATCATTAACAGTTGATTCTTCTTTAGATAGAGCGATTAATTTTCTATAATCATCGATCATATCATAAAAATCTTTAAAATCCTTAAGATCCTTTGTCATAGCCTGAAGCTCATCCAGAATGTCAGACATCTCTTCGTAGTCTCCACCATTTTCCTGTACAAGCTTTTTCAGATATGTATTATAGCCAATGGCTTCTCTTATATAGTTAATTGCAGCATATGGATTTAAAGTACTGATGGTTCTTAGTTCTGAAGAAAGCCTTCTTATATTGGTTCTCAGATAATCCTTATCTGCTGCATTTTCCATAAGCTTATCAAGCTCAACTGTGTCAGAACTGATCATATCTCTGGATATATAACGAAGCGGCTTATTCATAATAGTAAGAAATATACTTCTCTTATGATTGCCTAAAGCAAATGAAATGTAATTAATTACAGGAATGACAACCGGATGTGAGAATATATCCGGGATCTGATCACGTATCTGAAAATCAATTCCCGACTCCCTTAATTTATACATGAGTCTTCCCGGTTGATTATTTGTTCTATAAAGAACAGCTATATCGCAGGGGCTGACTCCTTCCTTAATGGAGTTTTGTATTCTCTCTACTATTACTTCATTTTCTTTTTTTATATCCTGAACTGATGTGATTTCAAAACTGCCTTTTTGTTCGGAAGCTGAAACAAGCTTTTTTGAGAATCTATTTTTATTGAGTTTTATTAATTCAGATGATTTATCAACAATTATGGAAGGACATCTGAAATTTTCGGAAAGATTAAGAACAGTTACATCTTTATATTCTCTGCTGAAGGCCTTGAGAACATCAGGTCTTGCTCCCCTGAATCCATATATAGACTGATCATCATCTCCTACAACATATATATTTCCATCAGGATAAGATATAAGCTTAAGTATTTCATATTGAAGCAGATTGGTATCCTGAAACTCATCTACAAGAATATATGGATACATCTGTCTTAATCGAACAGTAATATCTCTTCTTTCAGAAAGAAGTTTATAGCATAATGTAAGCATATCATCAAAATCAATAAGACTGTTTCGTTCTTTATAGCTGTTATAATCTTTATATGCTTTAATAAAATCCTGCTGACTCATAGCTGTCGAATAATAGTTTTCAATATCTATCATATCTGAAGATATAATTGAAAACTGGCTTATGACGTCGGATATTATGTCATCATTATTGTACAATTCCTTATTAATGCTGCATAAGATTTCTCTTATCTTTTCTCTTTTTTCGCTTTCATCAAGAACAGTTATACGTTTATCCTGACCATAGGCTGTTCGTATTATCCAAAAGAAAAATGAGTGAAAGGTTCCGAATCTTACTTTCGTTTCTTCCAGATCGCATAGTTCAAGGAATCTGTTTTTCATAGATTGGGCTGCAGCTTTGGTAAATGTTATAACAAGTATATTCTGCGGATTTATGTTATGACCATAAATGAGATTATTTATTCTGTTGATTATGACCGTTGTTTTTCCTGAACCTGGAGTACCAAGTACAAGATGAGGTCCGTTAAATGCCTCAATGGCCGATGCCTGTTCTTCTGTAAACATGTTTATCCCCACACATTAACAACACATTATAATTTGTTACGTTACACTATATAGTATCTTTAAAATCTTAAAAGGGTGGGCAAAGCCCACCCTGATATAAACTTAAGCACCACAGCATTTCTTATATTTCTTTCCACTTCCACATGGACATGGATCATTACGCCCTATCTTGGGAGCCTTTACTACTGTATGAGAAGTTTTCTCCTTTTTATAGAGTTCATCTCTTTTAGCCTTGTCATAGATTTTATCCCATGCAGGTAATGTATATAACCATTCAGCATTACAGCCAACCATATTCATGTAGAGCTTTTCAGTATCTATATCAAGTGTAACCTCTGAATCCTCTGTGATTTCCTCAAGATTATTTGACTGCTTTAAGCTGTCGTCAATACCATCAAGAAATCCAACAATAGTTTCAATATTTGTATTATATTTTTCAGACAATTCTTTGACAGTTCCCTTTACTATTTCAGCCGGGTTTTCAAGAAGCTGCTCATATATTCCTTTTTCAATCTGAAAATAATTTAACCAGAACTGCTTTCCTTCAGGTGTTCTGTCATCAAGACCATATGCATGATCTCTCCAGTCTTTTAATAATCCCATTTTATTATATTCCTTTCGTTTTCAATTATCAGACAGATGTGATTATAACAAAGTTGTTGATTTCTTTCAAGTATTTGCATTTTATTCATATCTAAGCGCATCTATAGGATTAAGATTAGCTGCTTTAATTGAAGGGATAAGACCAAATACTATTCCGATAACCATAGAAAATACTACAGATATCATTATAGCAGGTACACTTATTGCAACAGGAACTTCCGCAACATTTGATATGAAATACGCAAGCGCTATTCCTGTAAGTACTCCTAAAATACCACCCATACTTGTAAGAACAGAAGCTTCAGTAAGAAACTGTCCCAGTATAGCGCCTTTACGTGCACCAATAGCCTTCTTAAGTCCTATTTCTTTCGTTCTTTCCGTTACAGATACCAGCATTATATTCATAACGCCAATACCACCAACTAATAACGATATACTTGCAATCCAGATAAGCTGTGTACTTGTTGAAGTCTGTAATTCCTGAAGATTTTTGGCCTTTTGAAGTATGTCTTCACTCTTATATTTTACAGTTTCTTCTTCTCCCTCAGATTCATCATCATCTTCTTCTTCCATTGAATTTGATGATTTCTGAATAAAGCTATTAAGATAATCCTGTGTTTTCTTACCGGCATCCTGCATATCTTCTGTAGATCTTGCCTTAACAATAACCTGATATGGTTCATCATAGGAATAAACAATTGGCCATATAGTATCGGGAAGAATAATGGTACTGGATGATTCTTCACCATAATATGTATACCAGTCATCTATACTGTTTATAATCGGCTGATAGTTATCATCCTTTTCAACTACTCCGACTACAACAAAAGGATTACCGGAAATCTCTATAGTTTTATTAATAGGATTCTCTCCGTTAAAAAGTGAATATGCAGTAGTCGAGTCAAGGATGGCTACCTTTCGGAACTCTTTGAAATCAGCATCTGTAAACAGTCTTCCCTGATGAACCTTATAATTCATCAGCTTTATAAAATCGTTGGTACAACCGTAAATGTATGAACCGGTAAGCTGGTTAGTGCTGTGGTTTATTCCTTCATAGGTGGCTGCTCTATGATAAATGGCTACATCCTGTACACTTTCATAGGATTTGATAGTATTCAGCATGTCTTCATTAATCAGAGGAAGAGCCTTAAGGTCGACTCCATCATTGGCATTAACCTTCATACCTCCCTGGGTGATATTTACATTTACTATGTTATCACCGGAACCGACCAGGCTGTTTTTTATCTCATCATTAGTTCCTTTGATAGTTGAAACAATGGCAATAATGGCAGCTATACCGATAATAATTCCGAGCATTGTAAGAAAGGAACGCATTTTATGACTGAATATACCTTGAAATGACAGTCTTATATTCTCAATCATTCTAATTCTCCTTTAATACAAATCATCATACTCTGCTTCCACGCAGACCTTACCTTCAGTTGCATTTTTATCGAATGGAAAAGCAAGATAGTCACTTGCTGATATGCCGCCTGTTACGACTATTTCTGTTCCATAATATATCTTTCCTGTATTGATATATTGTTTTTTAAGTCTTCCATCATGCTCTTTAAGAACATAATATCTGTTTCCTTCTTTCTTTGTGAAGTATAAAGGAATAACCAGATCATCAGGTTCATCCATGGAATCATCTTCAAATGATTCTTCATCATATAAAGCATCAGCATCGGTTGCTGTACTGATATCAGGTATTTCCTGTTCAGGAACATCACTTTCATCACTTCCCGAACCACTTATACTTACCTCTACATATGATCCATCAGATAGATCGCTTGATGGTTCGATAGATACCTTTACAGGATAATATGATTGAATAAGGTTGCTTCTGCTCTGTCCAACAGGATTTATTCCTATATCAACTATTGTACCTGGATATCGATTACCTGTATCATAACAATAAACAGATACTTTAGAACCTATACTCAGTTTTGCTATTTCATACTCGCCTGCTGAAACTGTGGCTATATATGAACCGGAGCCTTCAATTATAATCAGTGGAGAGCCTGAAGCACGGCTTTCATCGGCGGTTATAACCTGAGTTACAGTACCACTGATTTTTGCTACGATTGCTGAAGAATTCTGTTTTCTTTCAGCTTTCTTTATTTCAAGATTCTGAGTATCAATTTCATTTTGAATTGATTTTATTTCTTCATTCTGCCTTTTGATGGCAAGAGAAAGCTCATATGATGTATATTCTTCATCATCTTCATCTTCGTCTTCGTCATCATCATCGTCGTCATCAAAAGGAATTCTATGTTGAGTTGTAGCCTCTGTAGTAGCTTCCGTAGTTGTAACTGTTGTTGTCGCAGTAGTCTGCTCAGTAGTTTTCTTTTTCTTCTTTTTCTTTTTTTCTGTAGTGGTTTCTGTTGTTTTTTCCTCATCATCCGGAGCTGTTGTTGGATCACTTTCTGGCGTAGAAGTTGCTTCTGCATCAGGTGTAGGAGTTGCATCTGGATCTGGTGAAGGAGTTGCTTCTGCATCAGGTGTAGGTGATGCATCTACATCAGGTGAAGGAGTTGGTTCTTCTTCTGTAGTTGCTTCCGTAGTAGCTTCCGTTGTATTTTCTGTAGTTTCCTCAGTGGTCTTCTCTGTAGTATTTTCTGTAGTCTTCTCAGTGGTTTTTTCAGTAGTCTTCTCAGTAGTCTTCTCAGTTGTTCTTTCTGTAGTTCTACCTCTGGTAGTAGCTTCAGTTTTTTTCTGAGTTGTTTTATCCTTAGGTTTTATTTTTTTAAGCTTCTCCAGTTCATTATAAGCCTGGGTAAGCTCTGTTTTTGAAACCTCAAGATCTGTTTTCATGGATTCCAGACTTAGTTTGGCCTGTGTATCATCGTATTTGATCAATTCCTGACCGGCCTTAACCTTATCTCCTACTTTTACAAGAACTTCTTTTAATTCCTTTGAACTGTCAAGGTAGACCTTCTGTGTTCCACTGGATGAGATAGAGCCGGACATTGAACTTGAATCATCTTCATACCAGCTGCTGTCTCCACAATCTTGAAGAGAATAAACATTTACAGGATTAGAATTCTGTTTATGTCTCTTATATATCCTTATACCAACATATGTGCCACCGATGACAAACAATAATACAATTAAGGTAATTATTACTTTTTTCATAATGAATTACCTCCCTTTTCAGATACTTCCTCCAGCTCTATTCCCAGATTATCATCTGTAATAACCGGCTGAATATTGGGCTGAGGCATTGGTTGTTGTACCGGTTGAGGCATAGGCTGAGGCATTGGTTGTTGTACCGGTTGAGGCATAGGTTGTGGCATTGGTTGAGCCGTTGATTGAGCCGTTGATTGTGGTGTCGGTTGCGGCATCGGCTGTGGATTAATATTTTCGATGTTTGATGGGATACTTAATGTATCGATTCTGTTAGTATTTATTTCATCACTCTTAATCTCACCATCAAATATCTTTATTATCCTGTTAGCATGACGAGCTATCTCTTCAGCATGAGTAATCATGATAATTGTTGAGCCTTCATTATGAAGCTGCTTAAATATCTTCATTACCTGTATACCGGACTTGGAATCAAGAGCTCCTGTAGGCTCATCGGCAAGCAGAATACTTGGTTTGTTAACCATTGCCCGTGCAATTGCCACTCTCTGCTTCTGACCACCGGATAGCTGAGTTGCTTTAAAACTCATTCTCTCCTCAAGGCCGACCTTAATAAGAGCCTCTTCACAAAGCTTTCTTCTTTCTTTTCTTGGAACATGTGCATATTGTAAAGGAAGCTCTACATTTTGAAGAGCATTCTGTCTGGGCATAAGATTAAAGTTCTGGAATACAAAACCTATTTCTTTATTTCTGATATCTGAAAGCTTTCTGTCATTCATACTTCCGATATCATTACCATGAAGATACATCTTTCCCTCTGTAGGTTTATCCAGACACCCGATAATATTCATCAGTGTTGATTTTCCCGAGCCGGAGGGACCCATGATTGCAACATATTCGCCCTGTTCAATTTTAAGGTTAATATCAATCAGAGCAGGAACTTCCATCATGCCCTGATTGTAATTTTTGTATATATGTTCTAATTCAAGTAGAAGCATATATTTACCTCCTACTCTTCTTCAGAATCATCATATTCTTCATCGTCATCATCTTCGCTGTCATCTTCGTCATCTTCGTCATCTGATAAATCTTCAGGACTGTCAATGAGTTCACCCGGATCGGTTATAATAGTATTATCATCAGATGGATTTACATTTACAGAATCATCTATATTCGGGAAATCAGTATCAGAATCTTCAATCAGTTCATTTGTAAGGGTACCATCTTCAGACTCTTCACCGCCCATACCTTCATCACCGAATCCGTCTGTTTCGTCCATTTCAAAATCTTCATCTTCGAAGTCTTCAGATCCACTTATGTCGTCATAGTTTGTAGTGGTAGGATCTCCTTCTTTTATACCATCGTCCGGATATGCTACATAATCATCAAGTGTAAGTCCGGCTGTGATTTCATAAGTATCAGCCTCTTCATTATGTTCGCCAAGGGTTATAGCTGCTTTAACAATATTTCCGTCTTCGCCTTTCTTCCAGACAAATGTACCCGCTTCTTCTTTAACTATATAATATGCAGGAAGCTGAACTCCTTTTACTCCTTCTTCCTGGCCATAATCGAGCTCAATAAACAAATGCTGACCGAGAATCATATTATCTGTACTTTCAGGTGTAACATAGAAATTATAATTTGAAGCTGACTCGCCGTAATCATAATAATCATTCTGTTCTGATTTTGGCTCCATATCAACCTTTGCTATTTTACCCTTCCAGGTGACGCTCTCATCAGTTCTGGATCTGAGAATTATCTTTGTACCTGATGTAAAGTTGTGAATGTTCATTTCATCAGTAATACCTTTTATACGATAATCGCCTTCAGCAATAATTGTAATAAATGCATCTGATTCTTCTGATTCTTCTGATGAATATGACATATCATCCATATCATCATCCATATCCATTTCCATATCAGCATCAAAATCAGAATCATCATCAGATTCCTTTGCATCAGCTGTTCCGGCTGTCTTAACTATTCCATTCATAGGTGAAGTAACTACAGCTTTCTCTATAGATTCCTTCATTTTTTTGATTTCCAGATCTTTTACTGAAAGATCATACTCAGCTTCTTTGATAGAAGAATTTGTACTGTTGATCTGAGAAGTATAACTAAGAATATCATCCTGATCGGTTGCTTTATTTCTTTGTGTAGTATAATCGCTTAATGAGGTGTTAAGACTATCTATATTATTGACTATACCGGTTCTTTCTATATTTAACTGTTCCAGACTCAGTTCCATTTCAGTTGTATCATATGCAAAAAGCTTATCACCTTTTTTTACAGTATCTCCAACCTTTACATAAACCTCTTTTACACTCTTGCCTGAATCCTTGTTTACTCCCTTTGATTCCTGAGACTCAACAATGCCCATGAATCGACTTGTATTTCCAACAGGAAGACCGTTTATGGATCTTACAGATTCTACATATACGATGTTTTTGTCGTATCCGCCAAGACTTCGTTTTCTTAGGAAATAAATGGCTCCGATAATACCTGCGATAATAAGCAAACTTAATAATATAACTATTACCACGGTTCTCTTTTTCATAATTAGTCCTCTTTTCTATCAAATACTTTCTTTAACCAAAGTATAATATACAGCAATACGGGGTATATGATAACAACAAAAAGCATCGAAAAGATATACTTACTGCCTATAATTACCATATATATAAAGCCAGCCAGAATTATAAGATATACTATCAATAATAAAAGTGCAATAATTCTGATTATTAATTGTTTTTTATTCTTCATCTGTTATATTCCTTATATAATTCAACCATTCGGATATATTCTTTTCGTATCCGTTTTCGCCGGGGATATAGAATCTTTCATCAACAAGATCATCAGGAAGATACTGCTGCTGCACAAAATGTTTCGGATAGTCATGTGCATATTTGTAGCCTGTATGACCAAGTTCAGCACTACCATGATAATGTGCATCTCTGAGATGCGGAGGAACTTCTGCATTTGTATATTTTTTAACTGCTTCATTAGCAGCAAAAATTGCATTAACTACTGAATTACTCTTTGGGGCAGTTGCAACATAGGATGCAGCATGAGCAAGAATTATCTGTGACTCAGGAAGACCTACACGTTCACAAGCCAGTGCAGCCTGTGTAGCAACAACAAGAGCCATTGGATCAGCATTTCCCACATCCTCTGAAGCACAGATCATTATTCTTCTGGCTATAAACTTTATATCTTCTCCACCATAAAGCATTTTTGCAAGGTAATAAACAGCGGCATCCGGATCACTGCCTCTCATGGATTTAATAAAAGCAGATATAACGTCGTAATGATTATCTGAGTTTTTATCATATCTGATAGCACGTCTCTGTATACATTCTTCTGCTACTTTAATATCTATTACTATCTTGCCATTTTCGTTTCTTTCAGTAGAAAGAATTCCAAGTTCTACAGCATTAAGAGCCTTACGTGCATCTCCTTCTGCCATTTCAGAAAGAAAATCAGCAGCCTCTTCAGTTATTTCGGCTTTAAAACTGCCCATTCCTTTGATTTCATCGTATACTGCTCTATTTATTAATGTTTTAATATTATCTGCACTCAAAGGTTCGAGCTTAAAAATTGTTGATCTTGAAACTAAAGCACTGTTTACTTCAAAGAAAGGATTTTCGGTTGTTGCACCTATAAGAATAACAGTTCCCTTTTCTACATAGGGTAATAGATAATCTTGTTGAGATTTATTAAATCTGTGAATCTCATCAATAAAAAGAATGGTCTTTTTGCCATACATACCAAGATTTGACTGTGCTTTTTCAACTACAGCTTCCATATCCTTTTTACCGGATGTAGATGCATTCAGTTCTTCAAAAGCTGCACTGGTAGTATTTGCAATAACCATTGCCAGAGTAGTCTTTCCCGTTCCCGGAGGACCATAGAATATTAATGAACTGAGCTTATCAGCTTTGATAGCTCTGTATAAAAGTTTTCCAGGAGCTATTATATGCTCCTGTCCCACAAACTCATCAATTGTTTTTGGACGTAAACGACTAGCAAGAGGAGCCTCTTTTTTCTGCTCCTCTTGTCTCATATAATCAAAAAGATCCATTATTTCCTCAAATTAAGCCAAGTTTTTTAATAATACTGTCAAACTTAACAATATCTATAGGCTTACATATATAATCATCATAATCATTACTTGCATATGAAGCATCAAAATCCTCATCAAGTGCTGAAATCATTACAACTTTACATCTGGATATTCTTGGTATACCAAGTTTTCTTTCAGCATCTCTTATAGACTGAAGTGCCTTATATCCATCAATCCTTGGCATCATTATATCCAGACAAACAAGATCAAACTCTTTGCCCTCTGTAACAGACTTTACAAATTCATCTACTGCTTCTATTCCATCAGTTGAAAGAACAACTTCTCCATATCTGGATAAAAGCTTTGAAAGGAATTTTCCGCTTGCTATATCGTCTTCTGCGATTAATACCCTCATTTTATTACCCTCCGTTAAATAACCTTTAAAGAATTAATCCATATTTTATAATATGACATAATATCTTCTTTGATTGATTTTTTATATATCATTACCCTTCTGTTGAGAAAACAGACTCTTATAAAACCAAGAAGCTGATCAGTCAGCTGTTCAGCATTATAGTTATTATTGATTTCATGATTCTCAATTGCATTTTCAAAAAGATCTAAAAGACATCTGCGTCTGTTCATATATCCGCTTTCAACAAGCTCCCTGGTATGAGTATTATGAAGAAGCTCTTCAAGCTGAAGCATAATGGAAGAAAGACTGTAATAACTGTTATAATATGAACAGAATGCATCTATATAAAATGCAATTTTATCTATATAACTTACATCCTTGGAATTTATAGTCCTGATGATACTGTTATCAAATTTAAAAAATGTATTAACAATATCAATCAATATCTCATTTGTATCCAGATAATACTTATAAAGCATATCCTCACTGATATTGGTTTTAAGTGAAATATTCTTATAATTTAGAGATGATAAACCGGCATCACTGACAATGTCAATTGATGCGGATATTATTCTATCCTGGACAGATATAAATTCCTCAGTCATCTACTGTTCCTCCCCAATTTACCTAAAACCCATACAAAGGTATTTTATAAATATTTGAAACCTTTGTCAACCATACGAACTTAAAAAAGCGGAAGACTTATGGACTTCCGCTTTCTGTAGTGAGACTTTTGGATATAAAACTTATTTAATTACTGTAACATCAGTTGCCTGTGGACCTTTTTCGCCTTCAGTAAGGTTGAATTCAACTTCCTGACCATCACTGAGGGTTTTAAAGCCTTCCATATTTAAACCTGAGAAGTGAACGAATACATCTTTTCCTTCTTCATCAGTAATAAATCCATACCCTTTTTGGTTGTTAAACCATTTTACAGTTCCTTTAGCCATGATATATAAATCCTCCAATAATTATTCTACTTAACGATTTTAATATTATAGTCATGACAAGTCAATTTACACTTTGTGCCAAGTGTAAACTTTTTTATAATATCGCTATACTATTATAATTAATTTTGTATTTATACAGACTATTTGATAAAAAAAGGTCCTCTGATTCTAAAACATTTTCATTTACCATTCTTATTAAATCTTTTATTTCTGATACTTCATTATATTCAATATTAGGAAATATAATGATTTCATTAACACTGGATGGAATGATATAGTAATCCTTTTTGAAAAGCGATCCGATCATTTCAAGCAGTTCTTTGTTATACAGTAAAGATGCTCCATATAACATATATTTGTTAGTCAAAACAAAAGTGTTTTTTGAAGATATGTCAAATGAATTATCTGTTTGTTCCATAAAAGCTTCATCAGGAATAATCTTCATAAAGATATCAAACATTGACCTGAACTGTATTCCAAGTGTACGTATATGATTTAAATAAGCAAAATCAATTATTTTATCACAATCAAGTTTATAATCTCTTATCAATGATTCAGATACATATTCATAGGTGTTTTCTTTTTTATTTAGTAATACAGGAACCAGCGCCAAATCAAGAAAACGCCTGTGAGGCGTTTCTGATAAAATGTCCTTATTCCTTTCGTAGTTAATAAGAACCGTTATTAATGAATCAAAAAGCTCATCAGTAGTTATTTTTCTTTTTTCCATTTAATTCTCCCTTCTTCAGGGAACAAATTTAAAATAACTACAAGCTTATAAGAAGATTTATATAATTCGCACGTATGGATGTATTATACAATACAAAAATATAGGTGTCAAAAATTATTATAATACATTCTTCCTGAAAGAATTATTATAGTTCATTTCTGTCTGAAAGAAATGTATCTAATGCTTCAAACAGACTATTCATTTCCTCATCAGTTCCTATAGTGATTCTCAAATAATTGTCTATTCTATCCTGACTGAAATGACGTACATATATTTCCTTCTCTCTTAAGTAATTAAATATATCTACGGCATTTACACTCTTATGACTGGCAAATACAAAATTAGTAGATGAAGGAAGAACGTCAAAGCCAAGTTCTTTAAGTTTTGATAATGTATATTCGCGTGTTTTTTTAACCTTTGCAATGGAATCTCTGAAGTAAAAATCATCATCTACAGATGCACTTCCGCATTCTATCTGAAATGGGTTCATCGTATAGGAATTATAAGAGTACTTTACATCATTAAGATATTTTATAAGTACCGGATTTGATACGGCATAGCCCACTCTGAGACCTGCAAGATTTCTAGACTTTGAAAAAGTTCTCACAACTATAAGATTATCAAATTCATTGATCATATCGAGGCAGGATAAACCTTCATCTGCAAAATCAATATAAGCTTCGTCTATGATGATTATGCTGTCAGGATTTTTCTCAATTATCTTACGGATATCCTGCTTATCCATTATAATGCCTGTAGGTGCATTTGGATTAGCTATTACTATTCCACCGTTAGGACGCATATAATCATTCTTGTTTATCTCAAATTTCTCATTTAGCGGTATAGTTCTGTACTTTATACCGAGCATTTCGGCCCATACAGGATAAAAGGAATAGGTAACATCAGCAAAAAGGATTTCTTTTTCCGAATTAAAAAATGTCATAAATGACATACCAAGAACATCATCAGAGCCTACTCCAACAAATACCATGTTATCGTTAACATTATGATAGGCTGCCAGCTTTTTCACCAGCTTCTCAACCTTTGCATCAGGGTAACGTCTTAGACTATCAGGAGTCAGACTACTCATAGCTTCAGTTACAAGCGGTGAGGGCGGATAAGGATTTTCATTAGTATTCAGCTTTATAATATTGGTTTCCTTAGGCTGTTCACCCGGAACATAGGGTTCAACCTTTCTGATGTTTTTTATCCAGTTACTCATTTTATATCTCCATTAAACTATACAATTTCTTTAACTATTTCAGAAAATTTCATACCATTTGAAGCTTTTAGAACTATGATATCTGCAGGCTTGATAATACTTTTAATATATTCTGAAGCATCCATGTTTTTTTCAAAACTGTTGATCAATATGTCAGTATCCTTTATTTCTTCTGCTATCAGCTTTGAAGAAATTCCAACAGTAATAAGTTCATTTATCGAATCGTTATTTTCTGAATAACATTTTTTTATAAATCTTCCTACCTCACGATGATATTCATCTGAGTTTGGTCCAAGTTCAAACATATCACCAAGAACGGCTATACGTCTGCCATGAGCAGGTTTATCACGAAGAACACTTATGAGTGCCTTCATGGAATCCGGACTGGCATTATATGTGTCATCTATGACAGTATAACCTTTATCTGTCATGATTTCTTTCTGTCTCATTCCTTCAAAGTTTTCAAGAGCTTCTGCAGCTTTATCAGTATCCAGTCCAAGATAATCACAAATGGCCATAGCAACAAGAGAATTAAGAACATTATGCATTCCGGACTGTGTAAGGTTTACTGTTACCTTTTTATCTTCGTGAACATATGTATAAGTATTATAGCCATCCATATATCTGATGTCTGTTGCTCTGTAATCAGCATCAGAACCGGTACCGTATTTCATTATTTTGCAATTGGGAGCAGCATTACCATCAGTAATAAATGAAATATCATTTGAGCTGCTTATTTTAGAAAGAAGACTGTCATCGGAATTAATAAACAGCACACCATTATCATTCATTCTGGAGGCTATTCTCAGCTTTTCATGCATTATTCCTTCACGTGTCTTCATGAACTCTATATGAGCAACACCAATCATTGTACATACAGCAATATCAGGCATTACCATTTTAGTCAGCTTATCCATACCACCAGGTTCGCTTATGCCCATTTCAAGAACTGCTATATCACTATCAGTATCATTCATATGAGATAAAGTCAGGGGTACACCAATTTGTGAATTCATATTTCCGGAAGTGGAAAAAACATTTAATGATGATCTGAGAGCATGAGTAATCATCTCTCGAGTAGTTGTTTTTCCCACACTGCCCGTTACTCCAATTACCTTTTTTTCATAGATACTTCTGATATATCCACCTATTAATTGTAGTGCATCCAAAGTAGAATTAACAAGGATATAAGCTTTATTATCAGGTAGACTGCTTTTATCAGAAAGAGCAAGAATCTCATCTTCTCCTTTTTCTATCAGCATAATATCCGTTATTTTAGCAACATCAGGAATAAACTTATGTGCATCTACATTTTCTCCGACAATTGCAACAAAAAGAGTATTGGGCTTAACTTCTCTTGAGTCAGTTACTATATCAGTTACTTCTTCAGATAACAGCTTACTTTTTTCATTATCATCAATTTTATTAAGTAATGTTGCATTAGTAATATTAATAATATCTTTAACAGTAATATTTTTCATTCTGATTATTCTTCCTCTTTAGTAAACAACTGATTTGGCAATTTCAGCTGCTTTGTTGTTATCTATAAGAACTGATATAAGTTTAAGAGCAAAATCTATAGCTGTACCAAGACCTCTGCTTGTTATGAACTGACCATCATGAATTACCTTCTCGTTTTCACCTGGCCATAATGCTCCTGTAAGTCCTGCCTCAAGTCCTGGATAACAAGTAGCCTTAATATCTCTTAGAAGCCCCATTTCACCGAAAATCGTAGGTGCAGCACAAATAGCAGCAAGGTACTTTCCAGCTTCTTTATAATTCAGAATGGCATCCTTTACAGCACTGCTTTCCTTAAGATAATTTGTTCCTGGCATTCCACCTGGAAGAACAAGCATATTGCCATCATATTCCATATCTTTTATTAACATATCAGCAATAACCTTAATTCCTCTTGCACCGGTTATATTTAGATCATCCTTTATAGATACCATTGTAATATCAATGCCGGCTCTTCTCATAAGATCTACAACAGTAAGACCTTCAATTTCTTCAAATCCATCTGCAAGAAGTATATATACTTTATTCATATTCCAAATCTCCTTTTTGATATATTGTATTAATGATTTTGGTGTCAAAAGTACCTTTTTGACACCATATGACATACGGATTGCTCCATTGCTAAAGCAATTCATTGATAATATCGTTCAAAACATTAGTTTCTATTCTTTCAATCTGTCCGTTATCAACAAAAGAAGTAAACTCAGGATTAACAGGAATTCGTGCTGTAAGTCCTATTCCATAAGCTGAAGCTATTTCATCAACACGACTCTTACCAAATATCTCATGATTTGCTCCACAGTCAGGACATTTATAATAGGACATATTTTCCACAAGACCAACTATAGGAACATTCATCTTTGCAGCCATCTTTACAGCCTTAGCAACGATCATTTCAACAAGTTCCTGAGGCGATGTAACAACAATGATTCCATCAATAGGCATAGTCTGAAAGACAGTTAATGGAACATCTCCAGTTCCAGGAGGCATATCTACAAACATTACATCGATATCACCCCACATAACGTCAGTCCAGAACTGTTGAACTGCTCCTGCAATTACAGGACCTCTCCAGATTACAGGTTCTGTTTCATCATCTACAAGAAGATTGATTGACATCATTTTAATACCTGAAGAAGTAACAACCGGCATTATACTGTCATGAATACCAACTGCTTTTTCATGAACTCCAAAAGCCTTTGGTATAGAAGGACCTGTTATATCAGCATCCATTACAGCTGTTTTAAGACCTTTTCTATTTGCTAATACAGTAAGCATAGAAGTGACAAAGGATTTACCAACACCACCCTTTCCACTTACAATTCCATAAACCTTCTTTATAGAAGAATCTTTATTGGTGACTTTTCTGATTCCTTCAGGCATACTCCTTGCAAAGGCTTTATCCATTGCTTCCTGTTTTTCTTTCGAGATATTTTCGCTCATATGAAGCTATACTCCTTAAAACTTATTATTTTTTGTATTTTTATAACAAATCTTATTTTATCATCAAATAAATAAATTTCAATATGATATTGAAATCACATTCAAACCTCTTACAAAATATATAAATCTATGATAGTATATTTTCTTGTACATGATTTCCGCGGCAAGCTATAACTCGCAGTCACGAGATGATATACCTGAGAGACTCTACTCTCGTACGGTTCGGGTACCCCTAGCGGTCGCTTCGCTCGCTAAGCTCTCAGCCATCTGGAAAAACAGATGTCTGAATCGCTAAGCGCCGAGACCCGAAACGGTCTCTCAGGCATACACTCGTGTCCTGCTCAGTTAGCTTGCTCGCAAATATACGTTAAGTCGCGAGCAAGTAAATGATAAAGCGATGTGCGAAGTATGTATGTGAGACCATAAGGGTCGCGGTGCTTAGCGATTCACAAGCCTTTAGGCGTAGTGAGAGCTTAGCAAACGAAGCGTAAGCGAAGTGGTCCGTTCGGGAAACCCGCCATGAGCGAGAGCGATGTCGAACATACATACTGTCGCACAAGCTAAATTTACTTGCCGCGGATGTAGTCTAGAAAAGTATACTAATCAGGACGGTAATGAATATGGAGATTGAAAGAAAATACCTCGTAAAAGATCTTCCTTTGGGGTTGGAAGAATATGAAAAACATGAAATCGAACAGGGTTATCTTGGCACTGATCCTGTTGTCAGAATAAGAAAAAGTGATGATAGACACATCCTGACCATCAAATCAGGCGGTCTTTTGATGAGACATGAATTCGAAAAAGATATTACCCTTGAGGAATATGATGAACTGTCTAAAATGGTACGTGGAAATATTATATCAAAAACAAGATATAAAATACCTTATGATATATATACCATTGAACTGGATATATTTCATAAGGCATTTGATGGTCTAATATATGCTGAAGTTGAATTTAAAGATGTAGAAAGTGCAAAAAGTTTTAAAGCGCCTGATTATTTCTTAAAAGAAGTAACTGAAGATGCATCCTATCAGAATTCCTCACTTAGTGAAATGAATCCTTCTGATATAGAATCTTTTATTACATCTGCTTATTTACTCTCTTCCACCACCTAATCCATCTATAAATTCGTCTATATCCGGCAAATGTGGTTTAATTGCACTCATGATAACAGCAATTGTTATAAATATACCGGCAACTGACATAACAAGAGATGGAAGTAATTGTCCGGCAGCTTCATTTGCTGTAACCAGAATAATACTGATAGTCTGTGCATAAAAGCAAAACTGGAAGGAATCCTTCATTGTCATTTTCAGCTTACTGATTGCAGTTGTTGATCTCGTAAATAATGCATATAGTAAAGCGAAAAACAAATACTTAACTGCTGCAATTATTGCTAATACAGTAAATATAAATAACAGAATGATATAGAACAAAGGAGCCATATTCTTTAAAACATTATTATTTGTGCCATTTGGCAAAACCATTCCTATAGGATAAGAATATACCTCATTATAATTAATGGAAGTCTCTGTTTCAATATAGGTGACCATTTTTATAGTCCTACTGCCTATAGCAATATATGCTCCAGTAGTATCAAAATCAGCCTTTTCAAATGATGACTTACTTGTATCCATTATTATTTCTGCGTTATTGAGTCGCATTTCGAATTTCTTATCAGCAGTAAGTACTCCATCTTTTACTTCAATTTTAGGGATTCCCTCTGTAAACAGCTTTGAAAATCCACCAAAGGAATATATTCTTGAAGCAGTCGGTACAGCAAATGACATTATGCTTACAAGAAGTGCCATAAAAATAACATACAAAACAAATCTTGAAGAGTTTTCCACGCTAAGCTTTGCCAGTTGTTTTATCCTGATGATTGATGTAACAAACATTTCAAGAACACTTATATTATTTTTATTGTTGTCACGATTCGGTATATAGCTGTTATATTTATTTAAATCGTTTTCATTTGTATAATAATTCATAAACCAAATCCTTTAATTATTTAAGATTATTTATAAGGTTTATCATTTCTATAGCTCCAAGAGCACAGTCATAGCCTTTATTTCCGGCCTTTGTTCCGGCTCTTACTACAGCCTGTTCGATAGTATCAGTTGTTAGTATTCCAAACATAACAGGCTTTTCTGTTTCAAGACTGACCTGAGCTATTCCTTTGCTGACCTCAGCGCAGACATAATCATAATGACTTGTTTCTCCTCTTATAACAGTTCCAAGACATATAACAGCATCATATTTGTCATTTTTTGCTGCCTTTTTTGCTATAACAGGTATTTCAAATGCACCGGGAACCCATATGATATCTATGTTATCCTCTTCTACGTCATGTCTTACCAGTCCATCTACTGCGCCATCTACCAGTTTAGAAACAATAAACTCATTAAACCTTGATGCGATTATGCATATTTTAGTATTTTTTGCTGCAACAACATTTCCTTCAATCTTCATCTTTGTTTTCTCCTTTTTCAGAATCATTTATACATCATTTAACATATGTCCCATTTTTTCTTTTTTTGTTTTCAGATAGAAAAGATCATATGTAGAAGGTTCTATTTCTATTGGTACTCTCTCAACTATATCCAGCTTATATCCCTGTAGACCATATATCTTTTCAGGATTATTGGTGAGAAGTCTCATTCGTCTTACTCCAAGCTCAACAAGTATCTGGGTACCGATGGTATAGTCCCTTGCATCAGCAGGAAAACCAAGCTCTTCGTTGGCCTGTACGGTATCACGTCCCATATCCTGAAGTGCATATGCTTTTATTTTATTGATAAGACCGATACCTCTGCCCTCCTGTCTCATATACAGCAGAACACCTTTCTTTTCTTCGGAAATCATTTTAAGAGCTGCATCAAGCTGCTGACCACAGTCACATTTTGCAGAACCAAAGGCATCTCCTGTAAGACATTCAGAATGTACTCTGACCAGAATATCATCATCACCATTTATTTCTCCCATGGTTAATGCCACATGATGTTCACCATTCAGCTTATTAATAAATCCATGGATAATAAATTCGCCGTATCTTGTAGGAAGCTTCGCTTTTGTAACTTCCTCGACAAATACCTCATGCTCTTTTCTATATCTTACAAGCTTTTGTATAGTTGATATCTTGAGACCGTGTTCTTTTGAAAAGCTGATAAGGTCATCGTATCTTGCCATGGTACCATCATCATTCATGATTTCACAGCATAGGCCTACAGGTTTAAGTCCTGCAAGTCTGCAGAGATCAACTGTAGCTTCGGTATGTCCGGGTCTTTCTATAACTCCTCCCGGTCTTGCTTGTAGAGGAAACATATGTCCGGGCTTTCTGAAATCATCTTTTGTTGATTCATCTGATGCAAACTTTCTGGCTGTATATCCTCTTTCTACTGCAGATATTCCTGTTGTTGTATCTATATGATCAATAGATACGGAAAATGCGGTGGTATGATTATCAGTATTAACTATACACATCTGTGGAAGATTATATTTGTTGCTGTAGAATTCATCCATTGGCATACATATAAGTCCTCTGGCATATTTTGCCATAAGGTTTACATTTTCTGTAGTTGCAAATTCGGCAGCAAATATAATATCTCCTTCATTTTCCCTGTTTTCATCGTCCATGATAATTACAGGGATTCCTTTTTTCATATCTTCTAATATTTCTTCGATAGAATTAAGTGTTTCATTCATATAATATACCTTCTATATCAAAAATACTTCAACGCTTCCATCAATGAAGCATCATTTTTTTGATTCTTTTCTTTATTTTCTTCATTAGTTAAAAATCTATGTATATATTTTCCGATTATATCATTTTCAAGATTTACTATATCGCCCTTCTTTTTTACACCAAGGACGGTTTTGTCTAAAGTATGTGGTATGATGGAAACCTTGAAACTGTCTTTATTCAAATCAGCAACTGTAAGACTGATACCATCGACAGCTATCGACCCTTTCATAACAATAAAGTCAATAATACTCTTATCAGCACAAATTGTAAACCATACAGCATTATCTTCTCTTACTATTGAAGTTATCGTACCGGTACCATCTATATGCCCAGATACAATATGTCCTCCGAATCTCGATGATACTGACATAGCTCGTTCAAGATTTACAGTGCTGTTAACTTTAAGACTGCCTAACGATGATTTTCTCATAGTTTCGGCCATTACGTCGGCCTTAAACCCTTTGGAAAGTATCTCAGTGACAGTAAGGCAGACACCATTTACGGCAATGCTGTCTCCTATCTTAACATCATCCATTATATAATTAGCTTCAATCTCAAGGACTTCAGATTTGGAGCCTTTTATTATTCTATTTATTTTTCCTAGTTCTTCAATAATACCGGTAAACATTGATTATTCTCCTTGTTTTATATATGAAAGAACTATATCTCCATCTATATTATCAAAATCTTTTAGTTCATAGTTGAAGGCTTCTGATACTTCATCAATACCGGAACCGGAAACAGGAGTGGAATTTTTCCCTCCAAATATCTTTGGAGCGATAAAGCATTTTATCTCATCAATGAAGCCACCACTTATCAGGCTCCAAGCCAATTCGCCCCCGCCTTCAAGAAGAATACTGTCTATATGCATTTTTCCCAGTTGATTCATTAGTTTATTTAAATTGATTTTTCCGTTTTCAGCATTTGGTATTAAAAGAGTTCCGATACCATATTCCTTTAATTCTCTTATCTTTTGACGGTTCTTTTTTTCATCTTCAGCCCTGGATACTATATAAGTCTTAATATCCTTTGCTGTCTGAACAATTGCAGAATCAATTGGAATCCTGAGGTCTGAATCACAAATGATTCTTATAGGATTTCTCCCGCCATCCATATGACACATAAGACTTGGATCATCCTTTAATACAGTTCCAATACCAACCATAATAGCCATATATCTGTTTCTCATTTTTTGAACATATGCTCTGCTGGTTTCATTTGAAATCCATTTACTTTTTCCGGAATCCGTAGCGGTTTTTCCATCCATGGTCATTGCATATTTATAAACAATATATGGTCTGTTAGTCTTTATGTAATGAAAAAATACAGGATTAAGCTTATCACATTCATCTTTAAGAGAATTAGTTATTACCTCTATTCCATTTTCTCTAAGTGACCAAATACCATTTCCGGATACCACAGGATTAGGATCTTCAGATCCAACATATACTCTCTTTATGCCTGCCTCTATAATTGCTTCAGTACAGGGAGGCTGCTTGCCGGTATGGCAGCAAGGTTCAAGAGTTACATACATTTCTGCCCCAACGCAGCTATAGCCGTTTTCTTCAGCATTTTTTATTGCTTCACGTTCTGCATGAAGATCTCCGAACTTCGTATGATAACCTTCACCGATTATCTTATCATCCAATACAATAACAGCGCCTACGAGAGGATTGGGATTTACATGTCCCTCCCCCTTTCCAGCCAGTTCAATCGCACGCTGCATATATTTTCTGTCGTAAGCCATCTATATACCTCATCTTCATTATTTAATAGTTTACAAATAATAAACGCCCCGATGACGTACCGGGGCGCACATACGCTTTCCAATCAATCCCATCCAGACTTTACTGTCGGCTTCTGAATCAAACAGAATCAACTGCTTAAGCAGCTCGCGGGCTATACCGCCGGTCGGGAATTTCACCCTGCCCCAAGATTATATAATGTATTTAATTAGTTTTCTTTTCCAATTGACAGGAAACCACCTTCACTGGCACGAAGCATAGCTGCAAGACCGATATTACGTCTGCTTCCATCCTCAGATACATAAATTTCACCACTTTCTACAAGTGATTTAGCTATCTGAGTAACCTCATCCTTAAAGGAAATCATCTGTCGTCTGTCACGAGAACTGAGTTTGAACAGGTACTGGTTCTTTGAACTTATAAGAAGGATACTAAATGAATGTACATTATCCTTCTGTTCTCTCATTCCGGAACCTATCATTCTACTGTTAGCAATGATGATATCTGCATTATCATCAGGAAGATATTCAGAAAGAATGAGTTTATATATCTTAAGATAATCCTGTTCATTTTCAATCTTAATAGGCAACTCTGCTACAGCGAACTCAATTACAGAATCAGCTATTCTTATTGTACCACCATCATCATCGATAGTAGCAACACTTGAACGAGGAACAATCAATCTGAAGAACTTGTTTTCAATAACCTTCTGATCTTTATTAGGTTCTGTGATTACAAGGTCCGGATATGTTTTTTCAAGCTTATTCATCGAGATAATAGCTGAATCTTCTCCACTTTCTGCAGTAGCCATAAGGGCTTTGTAAAGTTCGGTAATCTGTGGAGTACGATATTTAACCTTCTCGGTAATCTTATCAACTGCAGGTTCATATGCCATTGCTGCGTTCTGCATATAAAGATTGATAAGTTCTTCTTCCGGTGTTCCTTTTTCCTCTTTATACTGAATAACCTTAAAGAGATTCTCTTTATCAAATTCATCAAAGTTATTGTCAAAAGCTTTTTCAAAATACTTTAATGATTTTTTCTCGCCTGAGAATTCCGGCTGAGATTCCTGATATTCATATATCTTACCAAGCTCATAAGCCGCCTGTGTACTTCCAAGTCCAAGAGCTTCAAGGAATGATTTTTCTATTTCATATTCATTTGCAATAAAGAATACCTGGCTTTGCTTCATAAGAGCAACCTTAAGTGCAGTAGCTCCGGAACCGGCTTTGACGGCTCTTTCCCATTTTTCAACTGCTGACTGAAGGTTTTCTCCATTAAGATCTTTGATATCCTTAATATATGCTTCTGCTTCGCTGATACCGTTTTTCTGAGCTTCCTGGAAGTATTTTAAAGCTTTATCTCCATCTCTTCCGGTAGAAAGAAGTCCGTAATAATAGAATCTTCCAAGGTAGAAAGGAACTCTCTTGTGACCCAGTCTCTCAGCATCTTCATACCATTTAAGCGCTTTAGAATAGTCTTTTCTTTCCTGATCAAATATATTACCGATAAGGAAAGCAAGATCCGGATCTTTGGTTGCTTCAAAAAGCTGTTTAGCATAACTTATAGTTTTCTCAATATCACGATAAGGTGAATCTTTATCGAAATACAGATCAATAAGCAGATAACTTGCCTTGATAGATCCAAGCTTAAGTGCCTGCTTGGCATTTGTCATGGCACCTTCATAGTCTTCAAGATAATAGCAATATACAGCTTCACTGTAATACTGGTTATCTTTACGGTTAAGACTCTGATCACTTACACGTGTTGGATTAACAAATGCAAAGGAGTTTGCAGTTTCAAAGATGATCTCTTCGTACTGCTCAATAATCTCCATAGTAGCACATACGAATCTCATACAAGCAAGACGTCTGCCCTGATAAAATGCAAATGTAACGATACCTTTGTTCATTTCTTTATGATAGAAGGTTGTACATATACCATCTGCATACTCTGTAATATATGATTTTAACTGAAGCTCTTCTTCAAAAGCATCATTGCAATATCTGAGGTAATTTTCCAGAGTCTTCTTGGATTCTCTTGGTATACTGTCATAGCTTACATACATCTCAAAATCTTTATATGTAAGACTAGGTGCATAATATTCTTCATCAGTTTCTTCATTGATTGTCTTAACCCAATCCTTTGGAAGCTTGTGGATATATCCATCTATCTGATTATGCACATATGTATACTGATACTGAAGTGAAGCAGGATCTATAACCTTATATCTAGGCTCTTTACCCTTTTCCTTACGCTTCTCAGATATTTCTGTATAAAGCTTATCCTTCTCTTCAAATTCAAGAGAGTCAGTATGCTGGCTGGCATACTCTACTCGGTCATAAGCCTTCATGGCATTTTCATCACCGAGATCAGCAAGCTGTTTATACCATGCCATCGCTCTGTCAAGATCAATAGGAACAACAAATTCACTTTTGTTTCCATATTCATCTATTCTGGAAAGTCCGTTTTCATAAATAGAACCAAGGTTCATATATGCAGACTTTACACCCAGCTGAGTTGCTTTTTCAAAAAGTGATATAGCTTTGGAGAAGTTTTGGGCTTCAAGGTACATCTTTGCAGTTTTGTAAACAACTTCAGGATCATTTGAAAGATTAGCGTATTTTTCAAGATAAGTAGCTGCTTTATTGAGATCCTTATCTGTTTTGGCATTGTCATATTTACCTGTTTCAAAATACTCACTAAGAACCTTAAGAGCATCTAAACCGATGGTTTTATAACTTTGGTCATTAAAACCAATATCGGCAATACCCTCAAGTATTTCAACAGCTTCACTACCGTTTGCATTCTCCATCAGACTCATGGCTTTATCATACTGGAGTTCAACTGAACTCTTGTTTGATTTCTTTCCGCCGAATCTGGTGATTTCGCTAAACTTATCTCTTAAGTTACTAAAAAAACCCATACCAAGCCCCTCCGCTTTGTAAAAACATGTCAGTTTCAAATAAAAATTATAACATATTTTGTGGGATGTATCAATAAATCTTAAAAAGAATTAGTCATATAATTTACAATAGCTTCTACAGCTTCATTTTCATCATCACCATCAGCCTCAACCTCTATTTCCTCATCATTACAAAGACCGAGACTCATCATTCCCATGATACTCTTGGCGTTGATCTTTTTATTTCCTGAAATAAAATACATGGTGCTGGCAAATCTGCTTGCAGTCTGTACGATTTCTGCAACAGGACGAGCCTCATCAAATTTGGGAATACTTACAGTGATCTTTTTGTTAATCATAATTATTTCTCCTCTTTTCTGAGATTGTCAGCGATTTCACTGATTTTTCTCAATCTGTGATTTATACAGGATTTGGAAAGCCGGGGTGACATATCCTCTCCTAACTCTTTAATTGATAATAACGGGGAATTTAGTCGTGCATTTGCAACTATTCTGAGCGCTTCAGGCAGTTCATCAAACAATCCATGTTCTTTAATGTATTTAATATCATCTAGCTGATTAGTTGCTGCACTAACTGTTTTAGCCATATTTGCGGTATCACAGTTTACTTCTCTGTTTACATTATTTCTTATGTCTTTTAAAATTCGTATATTTTCAAAATCCATAAGAGAATTTACAGCCCCAACTAAAGCCATAAACTCAGATATTGTGTCTCCATCTTTTATGTATACAGCATAACGATTATTTCTTTTCTGAACCTTTAAGCTTATATGTAAAGAAGAAACTATACGTTGAAGTTTTTCCGCTTCTTCCTTTTGAGAACATATGATACTCATCTGATAAGTTTTATCAGGACTTCCTACAGATCCACCAGCAAGAAATGCTCCTCTTAAATAGGCTTGTTTACAGCAGCTTCTTTCAGTAATTATATCTCCTACTGATATACGATTGTCATTTATACTTAGTTTAAGCTTCGTAAAATATGTTTCTTGAATATCCGGATCTGTACAAATCAGTTTCCGATGATGGAGTTTTTCGTGTTCAGGTTTCAGATAGTCTGAATCAGCTGATATAACAAGATTTGACAGCTTACGTATCTTAGATTCCAAAAGTTCATTTTCAGCTCTGATTATCAGAACGTTATTTTCAATTCTTCCATTTATTGCAATAATACCGGATAATTCAGCCATTCTGCAATGAAGGCTTTTGGGAATCAAATGATACAATTCATTTTTTACATCAGAAGAAAAAGACATTAAGCTTCACCCTTTACATATGTATCATTTGCGATATCACGATGGAATACTCTGACAGAATATGGAAGATCTGACATGGCTTCATGCAATTCATTTGCAATAGTTACGGATCTGTGTCTTCCACCGGTACATCCAATAGCTATTACTACCTGATGTCTGTCTTCATTATTTACAAATTCATTTACAGTCATGGACATAATATCTTTGAGCTTTTCAAGAAATTCTCTGCTTCTTTCAGACTCCATAACATATTGTCTGACTTCAGGATCGTTACCTGTTTTTTTTCGAAGACTTTCTTCGTAATAAGGATTCGGCATAAACCTTACATCAAATACAAAATCTGCATCCTGAGGAATTCCGAATTTAAAACCAAAAGACATAATGGTAACTATCATATTTGAATAGTCAATATCGGTTGAGAAGATTTTAATGGTTTCAGATTTGAGCTCTCTTGTAAGCAGTCTTGAAGTATCAATGGTATAATCAGCAAGCTTTTTTAAAAAATCTATTTTACTGCGTTCTTCATTTATACCATCTTCAAGTGTCCTTCCTTTTTGCAGAGGATGCTCTCTTCTGGTTTCCTTATATCTTTTTAAAAGTGTTTTATTGGATGCGTCAAGATATAAAATCTCGAAATTAAACTTATTCTCTCTTAATCTGTTAAGATAAAGACTTAATTCTCCGAGAGCCTCACCACTTCTAATATCTATTCCAATTGCTATTTTGTCATTTTCAAAGTTATTATCTATAGATAATTCGACAAATTTTTCAATCAAAGCCACAGGAAGATTATCTACACAGAAAAACCCCATATCCTCCAATGATTTTAATGCAGTTGATTTTCCGGCTCCACTCATACCGGTTACTATAACAAAACGCACCCCAAATACTCCCTTATACTAAAATTCTCCAATCAGTTTTACTTCTGTTTCCAGCTTTACTCCAAAATGCTTATAAACCTCATTCTGAACATAGGTTATCAGCTCAAATATATCTTTGGAGGTGGCATTATCATAATTTATGATAAAACCGCAATGCTTTGGACTTACCATTGCACCGCCCACTTTACTACCTGAAAGACCACTATCCATAATAAGCTTTCCGGCAAAATAGCCTTCCGGTCTTTTAAACGTAGAACCGGCACTTGGATATTCAAGAGGCTGTTTGCTTTTACGTCTTTCAGTAAAATCATCCATCATGCTTCTGATTTCAGTTTTATCTTCTTTTTTTAGGTTAAATGTAACACCTGTAATGATGGCATCCTCTTCCATAGCCCTGCTATGTCGATAGGAAAAACTCATATCTTCAGAAGGAACGGTCTTAAACACTCCATCCTTGAAGATTTCAACACTTTCTGTTATATCTTTGATCTCACCATTATAGGCTCCAGCATTCATATATACTGCTCCACCAACTGTGCCCGGGATACCAAAAGCAAATTCAAGTCCTGAAAGACCATTTTCATATGCAGTCATGGAAACTTTTGAAAGAACGGCTCCTGCACCGGCATGAACTGTGCAGCCATCAACAGTTATATCATCAAAGGCATTTCTTAAATCTATTACAGGAATATCAATACCCTTATCAGAAATAAGAAGATTACTTCCATTTCCTATTATAAGTGGTTTAATTCCTGCATTTTCACAGATACTCATAACCTCTTCAAGGCCACTACGATTATATATTTTATAGTATTCGACAGCATTTCCACCGGTTCTGAAGGTGGTATGCTTATTCATGGGTTCATTTTTTATAAGCTCATAATTCATATATAAATTATCCTTAAATGCAAAACTCTACAATGTACTATACTACATTGTAGAGTTTATTTTTTCAATATGTATTTTTGTTAAAAATAAATGATATTTGGCTTATTTACTGTATATTATTACTATCCGAATATACGAGTAAATTAAAGTATAGAAGCGGCTCCGCCATACATTCCCGCATCATTACCCAGAGTTGCAAGTTCAAACTTGGTATTTCTGCATGCATGGAAAGCATATTCCTGGAAATATTTCTTGGTGGCATCGATCAGTATATCACCAGCTTTAGAAACACCTCCACCAATAACAAATACTTCAGGATCAACAACACAGGCAACATTTGCAAGGGCATATCCAAGTCTTCTTCCGTGTTCTTCAACCAGCTCAGTTGCCAGAGTATCTCCACCCTTAGCAGCATCAAATATTTCTTTTGCAGAAATATATTTAACTTCTCTTAGTTTTGATGACTTATCAGAAGTCTGAAGTGCACGGTTAGCAAGTCTTACTATACCTGTAGCTGAAGCATATTGTTCAAGACATCCTTTTTTACCACAGTTACAAACATCCTGTTCATCGAGATCAATAGTCATATGGCCTATTTCGCCTCCGGCCCCATTAACGCCGGCAAGCATTTTACCATTTATTATTATTCCGCCTCCGACTCCTGTACCAAGAGTAACCATTACGACACTATTATAACCTTTTCCGCCACCCTGCCAATATTCGCCTAAAGCAGCCATATTGGCATCATTACCAACCTTAACAGGGAGATTGATTATTGAGCTTAATTCCTCTGCAGCATTAAATACGCCCCATCCGAGATTTACACATTTTATAACAGTACCATCTTCCTTAACAGGACCGGGAACGCCCATTCCTACTCCCTGTATTTCAGACTTATCTATTCCGTCTTTTGAGAGTTTATCCTCGATTGATTCACCTATATCAGAAAGAATATATGCTCCACCGTCATCCTTTCTTGTGGTTATCTCCCATTTATCGAGAAGTTCACCAGATGTTGAAAAAAATCCGATTTTTACTGTAGTTCCTCCGATGTCTACACCAAATACATATTTAGCCACGTTTTTACCTCCAAATTAATCTTTATTTTGTATTCCTCTTGTAACTCTGTTGTACATTTCCTGAGCTGCATTATAACCCATCTTCTTCTGCCTGTGATTAACGGCAGCAGATTCAACTATAATAGCAAGATTTCGGCCAGGTCTGATAGGAATCGAATGAGATACAACCTTTGTTCCGAGAATTTCAACATGATTATCTGATAATCCCAGACGATCATAGTTGGCATCTTTGTCCCACTCCTCAAGCTTTATTACAAGGTCAACCTGCTGAGACAGCTTAACACATTCAACACCAAACATAGTCTTAACATCTATGATACCAATACCTCTCAGCTCGATAAAATGTCTTGTTATCTCGGGAGACTCACCTATAAGCTGTTCATCACTTATCTTCTTAATCTGAACAACATCGTCAGCAACAAGTCTGTGACCTCTCTTAATAAGCTCAAGAGCTGCTTCAGACTTACCAATTCCGCTATCTCCCATAATCAGAACACCTTCACCGAAAACATCTACAAGAACAGCGTGTATGGATATTCTCGGAGCAAGCTCTTCATGAAGATATCTAACTGTTTCATGTACAAAGGAAGATGTTGTTGCACTGCTGGTAAGGACCGGAATGTTATGCCTGTTACCTGATTCTATAATAAAATCATATGGCTCAATGTCCCTGCAGAAAACCAGACAAGGAATAGGAAAACTGAAAAGTTTATCAAATATCTCGATATTCTCATCGCGGGTATGCATATCTGCTATATATGCATGCTCAACATTTCCGCATATCTGCACTCTGGTTGTATCAAAATGCTCAAAAAAACCAGCAAGCTGAAGAGCCGGTCGGTTAATATCCGGATCACTGATAAGTATTTTATCAGTATCTATATCCGGCGTATGATTAATAAGATTCATCTTATTAATAAATTCTGTAAGGGTAATGCTGTATTCTTCTTTCATAGAACCTCCCCCAAATCATCAACTTTTTACAGTTAATCTCAGAGTAATCCGGAAAGTTCACACTGAGTGTAGATATTCTAACATATTTATGATATATTTTCTACTATGGAAATATTTGATATAGAAGAAGAACTGACTAAACTGCCTCACAGCCCCGGTGTCTATATAATGCATGATGATAACGAGGCTATTCTTTATGTGGGAAAAGCGGCTGATCTTCACAACAGAGTAAGACAATATTTTCGTGCCGGACATGGTCATAACAATTCACCCAAGATACTACGCATGGTTTCTCAGATCAGATATTTTGAATATATTATTACTGCTTCTGAGATGGAAGCTCTCGTACTTGAGTGTAATCTAATAAAAGAACATCGCCCTAAGTATAATACAATGATGACCGATGACAAAGGTTATCCATATATCAAAATAACCATTAACGAAGATTTTCCTCGAGTTATGATGAGTCACCAGATGCGAAGGGACGGAAATCTTTATTTCGGACCATTTACTGATGGCAAGGCTGTTCATGATACTATCGCACTTATAAAAAAACTTTTTATGATAAGAAGCTGCACTAAAAAGATCGATGTTTCCGTTACCGATGAAAGGCCTTGTCTCTATTATCAGATAGGTCAGTGTAACGCCCCATGTGCAGGATTAATTACTAAAGAACAATATCATCAAAAAATAGAGAAAATAGTCGGCTTTTTAAATGGAAATATTTCGGAAATTATTAATGAGCTGAAAAATGATATGAAAACAGCTGCCGAAAAATTAGATTTTGAAACAGCTGCTGAAAAAAGAGATTTAATAGACAGCATAAATAAAATCTCAGAAAAACAACGTGTCAATAAGACTAACGGTGATGACAAGGATATAATAGCACTTGCAAGAAATGAAACGGATATAGTTATCTCTATATTTTTTATCAGAGAAGGAACTCTTATTGGCAGAGAAAGTCATCATATGAATGCAGAAAGCTCTGACTCCGATTCTGAAATTATTACAGACTTTATAAAGCAATACTATGTCGGAATCCCATTTATACCTAAAGAAATCCTGACTATTACTCCAATTGTCAGAGATGATGTAATTATAGATTATCTTTCAGAAAGAAAAGGTCAGAAGGTATCGATTATTTCTCCACAAAAGGGAGAAAAGAAAGGTCTTATAAAGCTGGCTGAGGATAATGCAAGACTTATCCTCTCTCAGGATCTTGAAAGAATAAAAAGAGCTGAAAAAAGAACAATCGGTGCATGTCAGGAAATTGCAGATATTGTTGGTCTGGAAAATGTACGACGACTGGAAGCTTATGATATATCAAATATATCAGGCTATCACTCAGTAGCTTCTATGGTTGTTTTTGTAGATGGGAAACCCAAGCGAAATGCATATAGAAAATTCAGATTAAAAACAGTTGAAGGGCCTGACGATTATTCATCTATGAAGGAAGTCCTTTCCAGAAGATTCACAAACGAAGATTTAGGTGATTATCCGGATGTTATAATGATGGATGGCGGTAAAGGTCAGATTCATATAGCTGAAACGGTATTAAACAGTCTGGGAATAGATATCCCTGTATGTGGAATGGTGAAGGATGATAATCACAGAACCCGGGCATTGATATATAATGATAAGGAAACAAGTTTCAGACATGGCAGTGAAGCTATTCATATGATCACTGCTCTTCAGGATGAAACGCATCGCTTTGCCATAAACTATCATAAGCAGCTAAGAAGCAATGAACAGACCAGGTCAATTCTTGATGATATACCCGGAATCGGTCCAAAAAGAAGAAAAGCACTTTTATTATATTTTAAAGAAATTGATGCAATAAAAAAAGCTTCTGTAGATGAGCTTTCAGCTGTTGAAGGTATGAATATAAAAAGTGCTGAGGAAGTATATAATTTTTTTAATTAAACCAAATGAGGTATGCCATGAGTTTTAAGCTTTTTCCAAAGGAATACTATGATTCAACATATTCTATAAATTTTGAAAAATATTATAAGCTTGGATATCGCGGTATTATATTTGATATTGATAATACCCTTGTTCCTCATGATGCCATGCATGATGACAGATCCAGGGAATTATTCAAAAGGCTGAAATCGATCGGCTATAAAATATGTTTTGTTTCAAATAATGATGAACCGAGAGTCAAAGAATTCAATGAAGAGGTCGGCGGTTATTATGTATATAAAGCTGATAAGCCTAAAAAACAAGGGTATTTAAAAGCTATAAAAAAAATGAAAACCAACCGGGAAACCACTTTGTTTGTAGGCGATCAGCTGTTCACAGATATATGGGGAGCTAATAACGCCGGAATTCACTGTATTCTGGTAAAGCCGGTTGATAAAGAAATCAAGTTCTATATCAATCTTAAACGTATACTTGAATACCCAATAAAAAAAGTATATCTGATCAATCATAAGCTAAAAACAAAATGAGTCAATGGAATAATCCATTGACTCATTTTTTCTCACACCCTATATAATCTTAAAGAACGTCTGCTCTAAGTTTCTTAAGTACCTGATATGTCTTTGTTCTGATCTCTTCTGCTTCAAAAAGTGAAAGCATAGTATCCATATCGAACTTAGTCTTCATAAGAGTATCAATCCAGTCATTTACGTAATCTTTTACATAATCAATATTCTCTTCAGATTTATCCTTAAGAATATTCTGGATATTATTTATATTCTCTACAACTGTAGGTGTAGATGTGATACTTGACCCGGATGGAGTCTGTGAACCTTCGTCTGAAAGCTCGATAACCTTACCGGTCTTAGTAATAATAACCTTCTTATTAGGTGTAGTTTCAGGCTTAGACTGAACACCTGTAGCCTTCTTGTCAAGAAGCTTTTCAGTTGCCTTAATAAGACATACTACTGAATAAGTAGCTTCCTGAGGTGTCTGCTCAGCATGTCCCTTTGTATCATGCTGATGCCATAACCATTCTGATTTGAGAAGCATTTCTTCAATCTTTGAATCATCAAGAAGTTTCTTTAAATCGTTATCTACAGACTGAACTGCTGATCTTCCGAAAAGACCACCACCCTTTGACTGAGAGCTGTCTAACTTCTTATATCTTGAAGGTACTGCTACATTATCATAAGCTTTTACAAGATACTTCTCTGCTGTCTTAGGATCATAATCTCCGCTGATAACAGCAATTCTTCCACCGTTAAGTCCATTAACGATCATATCTTCAGCAGCCATAAATACGAGAGTCTTCTGACGATCATCAATCATCTGCTTAATCTCATAATTTGTCTTTGACTTCTCAAGAATAGCATTCTTACGAACCTTAAATGCCTTAATCTTCTCTTTAATACTGAAGAACATCTTCAAAAGTGAAGGGTTAGCATTTACGTAGTCATTAATCCATGATATTTCAACATATTGATGCTCTATCTTATTTGAAAGCTCGTATACATTATATCCATCAAATACTACATTTAATGTAGTAAACAGTTTTTCAAGTATCTCATACTTTTCTTCCCAAGGTCTTCCTGATACATCAGAGTTAACAAGTTCCTTGATTCCACATTCATAGAAAACAAGATTATATTCATAAAGACCTTCGAAAATATTTGTCTTTCCTGTAAGCTGAGCTCCGGCACCGAGAATCTGAAGATTCTTCTTCATGTCAGGCTCATTCTCGATATAGAGATAAACCTTCTTAACAAATGCAGATACTTCACCGATAAGTGTATCAATTCTCTTGTTATAAAGCTCCTGCTTAGATATAGCTGTAAGAACATTTCTGCTGAGAACGCTTGTATCCTGAGTGCTGTTAACATTTCTGATGAGCTCCTTAAAGCTCTCATAAACAGCCATGTTATCAATAGGAATAAACTCTGCATTTAAGCCATAGAATTCAAATGCCTTATTGTAATCCTTATTAGCAATAAATGTATTGAAGAGTCCGATGGAAAGCTGTGTCTTATAATCATTTCCAACATGTGGATCTTCAACTACATAATCATACAGAACCTCAAGGTTACTGAGGTATGCATCTGAATTAGCAAGGGATGTTGGAAGTCCCATATCCATGACTACATTTATAAGATCCAGATATCCAAGTAGAGCCTTATCAAAGTTCTTAGGTCTGTCATCATCCTCAAGAATCTGATAACTTACATTTATAAGCAGCGGAGCAATACGTTCACCAATAAGGCGCATTGCTTCACCAAACTTTTCACGCTGATATAAATATATAAGCCAGATACTGTATCTGTAAATACCTGTTGTATTAATAGGAGCATCTATATCAGAAGGTTCTATGTCTCCATAAACAAACTTGAAAAGAGGCTCAATCCATTCATCTATCTCATATCTACCCTTAGCTTTAATGTTTTCATCAACAAATTCGCCAAGTTCATAAAGCTTTGCACATTGAGACTTAACATCGTCATCAACATTCATGCTCTTCAGATCAAAATTGCTGTCTTTCAGGTAATCAATAACTAATGCATAAAAACCATCTTCGACCTGTTCATTTAAGAATCTAATAAGTAACCCCTTATTATTCGAAGCTGCTATGGATAAAACATTATTATCGCCGCCCGTAATATTAGCTGGTAATGCCATACACCACTTCCTCCTCATATAACTAAAATATCCAGGTAAACTTACCCTTTACATACATATTAATTTTACAAAAATTAAAAATTTATGTCAACGTCATTTTGTCAATATTTAACTAAAATTATTGTTAATTTTGCACAAGTCCAGCCATTTTAAGTATAGCCATTGCATTTCTTGTAGTGCATCTTCCATCTTTTATTGTGTAATCAAATTTTAATGTATCATTTTCATAATATTCTTCAAAATGATAATTTGCCACTTCGCTTCCATCGTTGTGTTTAAGATCACAAAGTTCAAAATCATGAGTAGTAACTATAACAATTGAATTACCGGAAGAAAGCTTTGTAAGGGCTTCACTTGCACCAACTATACGATCTGCGGAATTGGTTCCTTTAAAGATTTCATCAATCAGACAAAGTGCAGGTATCTCATTATCTGACTGAATATATTCAGCCATCCCTTTTATTCGGAGTATTTCAGCATAAAATGTTGATATTCCGCCTGATACATCATCCATAACTCTCATAGAAGTAAAGATTCTCATGAAAGGAACAGAAAACTCGGATGCACATACAGGAGAACCGATAAAGGATAATACCATGTTAATTGCAATTGTTCTTAAAAATGTGGTCTTACCGGACATATTAGAACCTGTAATAACATTAAGATTATCATCTATATCAGCACAGTTGCTTACTACTGTTTCCATATTAAGTAATGGATGATATATGTCTTTCATGTTTAATGACAGCTTAGAATAGTCAAATGAAACATTGGGTTTGCATGTTTTTCTTATCATTGGAAGCACTGCAATGGATAGCAGTTCTTCTATATCTGAAATTATATCAATGGATTCGTCAAATACAGTACTGTGCTTCTGATTCCATCTGAAGGATGCAAAAGCAATATAATAATCCCAACCTGTAAAGCCGGACAGCACCATATGAATAATAGGATTAAACGAAATATTATCAAAGGTACCAATAGTACCCAGTTTTTTTATAGCGTCAAGAAGACCATCCCTGCCGGAGACTCTGTCATGAATTTTCTTAAGTAATTCTGTTTCAAATGCTTCTGTGCTTATAAGATTAAGAAGTTTTAAATAATCTACTGCTACATTTCCGTATTTTTTGACAGGCGCAGAAAGACTGTCAATTAATGCCTGAGGTCCCCAGGTAAGTATCAGTCCGGCTACAAAAGTAAAAAGAATACGTGCAGGATTATATCCACGGGTTAAAACAAGGATAATTGCAGCAATATTAATCGCAGGAATAAGTATCATCAGTAAATAAATCCATACAGGAAAGCTTTTTACTTCTTTTACTTCCTTTTTTTCTTCTTTTATATCATCCCTTATTTTATCTTTTTTATTTTTTTCTATAATTCTTTCTGATGTAGCTTCAAACTCAATCATAAAGTTCTTTTTTTCAGAAAGCTCCATAACTGAGGCGTAACGGTCCGAAATACTTTCACTGCTGTTATTCTCGAGAGTCAGCGTTTTTGCAAGCTTTGCCCTGCCCTGTTCTGTGTGAGCTATTGAAATCAATTGATAGAGAGATGAAGGGCCAAGAAGATCCAGATCATATGCAAGAGTAGAATCTTTTTTCAAAAATTCCTTTCCATCATCTTCAAAATCCTTCCATTCATTTCCAAGTCTCTTGATAAATCTTCCTGCAACAGTAATTTTAGCTTTTGTACCAAGAAGCTTATCATCAAGAGTTCCATGATATTTTACTAGAGCTATAAATATAATAACCGGAATAAATGCGGCAAACAGTAATAACAGATTATGGTTTTTTAATGCCACAAATATCAGTACTACTGCTATAAAAAATACCAACAGTCTAAAGGATGCAATTAATGAGTATTTTTTATCTATTTGTTGTCTTTCCAGTTCAGCTTCTGTCTTTAATTTAAGTAACTCTTCTTTCATTATATCTTTCCTCCGATAAATACTTATATAATTTAACACAACAGTTGTCGTTTTAAAAGCTTTTGTTGATTTTTTTATTATATTGTCATACAATAACTTAAAATCAGACAAGGATTCTGATATCGCATCTTTGTATTTTTAACGAAAGGAAGGTATGTAACTTATGGCAAGACGCGGAATATTTGGAGGATTACTTACAATAACAACTGCAGCAGCTGCTGTAGCAGGTGTATGTTATCTGTTCAAAGACGAAATTAAGGGGACTAAAACTTATAAAGATTTAGACGAAAAATATGATGTAGACAAAAAAATCAAGGAATACAGCGAAAAAGCCAAGACTAAGGCATACGATCTTAAGGATAAGACCAAAACTGCTGCCAAGGACATAAAGTCAAAGGTTGATGAATGGAAGGCTTCTGATGATGATGACCTTTTTGATGATGATGAAATAATAATAGACGATGGCGATGTAGCTGAAAACCGTGATTATGTTTCTATAAAAGAAGATATTGAAGAAAAAGCTGAAGATATTAAGGAAGAAGTTCAGGATAAAGTAGAGGATATCAAAGAAGAAGCTCAGGAAAAGGCTGAAGATATCAAGGAAGAGGCTCAGGAGAAGGCTGAAGATATCAAAGAAGAAGTTAAGGATAAAGCTGATGATATCAAAGATATCGTATCTGACAAGCTTGATGATATAAAGGATATATCAGATAATATTGAGTTAGATTAATATCTTAAAACATAAAAATATAAAAAGACCAGTCTTAGTCGGCTGGTCTTTTTTTGACTTTAATATGTGATATATGGGCCTTGATAATATAATTGTCAGTTATTATATCAGCTCCATTTACAGATACTACCCTGTTCTTCATTTCAGAATCCAGTTTTTTAATAAGTTTCTTTCTTGAACAGGAAATGCCTTTTGAACTAAATAGTATGTTATACTGAGGACATAAAACAGTAATAATCAGATATATTATCGTAATGATAATAAGACATACAGCCGCAAGACCGGTATATTCAATAAACATAATCCTGCGTTCAGGGTATTCAGGCTGATTAATAATTATATTTTCAAAATAACCATCAAGGGAAGCTTCACCTTTATTGATATAATCCAGATATTCAGATTTTATCAGTTCTGATGAAGCCTCATCATAAACTAGTGTAGCATTAATACTTAAACTCTCTCCTCTTTTAATCTGGTCAGAAGTATCATTATTTATAACAAATAAATACACGAATGACCCATCGGTATAATAATAGTAATGTCCTTTTATTTCATTATCGACAGAATAATCAAATCCCGAATAAATAAGATCAATATCAGCATTTATAGATACATTTCTTTTATTAATCTTATAAAACATATCTATATCTGATAAATTAGTTAATTCATAGGTCTGATTCTTATCCAGAATCTTAAGCTCTGTACATATAAAAACAAACGAAGCCTCTATTATTAATATAGGAATGAACATAAATATTAAGTTTCGTAATAAAAGTTTTTTAAACATAGTCTTATATATACTACTTGGCTACTATATTTATAATTTTACCCGGTACATATATTTCTTTCACTATTGTTTTACCATCAAGTCGTGAACCAAGAGCATCCTTGGCTGCAGCAAGTATTTCATCCTTTGAAGCATCTGCCGGAACACTTATAGTAAGTCTGGTCTTTCCGGAAACCTGAACAGGAAGCGTTATCTCAGAGGTTATAAGATGTTTCTCATCAAATTCCGGCCAGGATTCTTCAAATACAGAATCAGTTCCACCAAGCATCTCCCAGAGTTCTTCACCAAGATGTGGAGCAAATGGAGCTATAAGTCTAACTGCTGTCTTCAAAGTTTCTTTATCAACTCCGGAAGTCTTAGTAAGTTCAACAAATTTATTGTTATACTCCATAAATGCAGAAACAACTGTATTAAGATTGAAGCTCTCAAGTCTCTCAGTAACATCCTTTACAAGACCACTTCTAAGACGAAGTGTTTCCTCTGTTTCAGGAACATCACCCTTTTCTATATTATCCGTAACAACACCATAGAATCTCTTAATAAATCTGTAAATTCCATCTATTCCGGCATCATCCCAGATAGCATCTGCTTCTGGCGGACCTACGAAAAGCTCATAAAGTCTTAATGTATCACAGCCATAATCACGTACGATATCATCAGGTGAAACTATATTTCCAAGAGATTTACTCATCTTGGTAGGCTTACCAGTAACTCTGTCACGCCCGCAGATCATACCCTGGTTGAAGAGCTTTTTGAATGGCTCATCAAATCCAACAACGCCGATATCATAAAGGAATTTTGTCCAGAATCTTGAATAAAGCAGGTGTAGAACGGCATGCTCAACACCACCGATATACATATCTACAGGAAGATATTTATCAGCCTTTTCTCTTGAAACAAGCTCCTTATCATTATTAACATCAACATATCTCAGGAAATACCATGAAGAACCAGCCCACTGAGGCATAGTATTTGTCTCACGTTTAGCAGGACCGCCACACTGAGGACAAGTACAGTTAACCCACTCTTCAATTGCAGCAAGTGGAGACTCTCCTGTTCCTGTTGGCTCATACTTCTCTACCTCAGGCAGACGAAGTGGTAGTTCCTCCTCAGGAACTGCAACGCAGCCACACTTCTCACAATGAACGATAGGAATCGGCTCACCCCAGTATCTCTGACGGGAGAATACCCAGTCACGAAGCTTATAGTTTGTAGTAGCCCTTCCATAGCCCTTATCTTCTATTATCTGAGGAGCTGTCTCTTTAAGAACAGCTGACTCCATACCATTCCATTCACCTGAATTAACCATTACACCACTTGCAGCAGTATAAGCTTCAGTCATGTCATTTCCGTCCTGAACATCATCAAGAGTCGGAGCAATAACCTGAATGATAGGAAGATTAAACTTCTTAGCAAATTCAAAATCTCTGTCATCATGAGCAGGAACGCACATGATAGCTCCTGTACCGTAATCAGCCAGAACATAATCAGAAAGCCAGATAGGTGTCTTAGCTCCGTTAAGCGGATTTATAGCATAGCAGCCTGTGAATACACCTGTCTTCTCTTTGTCAGCCATACGATCGATGGAAGACTTAAGAGATGTCTGATATATATAGTCCTTAACAGCCTTTTCAGTTTCAGGCGTATAAAGCTTTGAAGCAAGTTCTGACTCAGGAGCAAGTACCATAAATGTTGCTCCGTAAAGAGTGTCAGGTCTGGTTGTATAAACAGTAATTACTTCATCTCTTCCGTCTACAGGGAAGTTAACCTCAGCACCCTTGGACTTTCCTATCCACTCAGACTGCATCTTCTTAACCTTTTCAGGCCAGTCAAGCTTATCAAGGTCTGCAAGAAGTCTCTCAGCATAAGCTGTTATCTTAAGCATCCACTGACGAAGGTTCTTCTTGGTAACATCAGCACCGCAGCGCTCACATTTTCCATCCTTAACCTCTTCGTTAGCAAGACCTGTCTTACATGAAGGACACCAGTTGATAGGCATTTCCTTTTCATATGCGAGACCCTTCTTGAACATCTGAACGAATATCCACTGAGTCCATTTGAAATAATCGGGATCTGTGGTATTTACTTCCATATCCCAGTCATATATAGCAGCAATCTGCTGGATCTGCTTTTTGATATTGGCTACATTCTTAGCTGTGGAGATAGCCGGATGTACACCATTCTTAATTGCATAATTTTCTGCAGGAAGTCCAAATGCGTCCCAGCCCATAGGGTGGATAACATACTTTCCATGCATCATCTGATAACGGCTCCATACATCGGAGATAACATAACCTCTCCAGTGTCCGACATGAAGTCCGTTTCCTGAAGGATATGGGAACATATCCAGACAGTAATATTTAGGCTTTTTGCCGTCATTGACGTTTACAGGATTCTCCTTCCATTTATCATTCCATTTAGCTTCGATTAATTTGTGATCGAACTTAGCCATTTATTTTTCCTCCTGGTGTTTATTAGAATTTTCAGTATTTTTTTTATCAAGATGCGTAACTTTATTTAAAAGCTCTTTTGAAGCCTGAAGCTGCGCCTTCTGTTTCTCTCTCTTCTTTATCATGCTCTGGGACTCAATTCTCTTCTTAGGTCCTCTTACAGGGTTTCCGTTTTCATCAAAGCCTCTTAATGCAATAAAGAATTCTGTATTATTTTCCAGTCCCTTCTTATTTAGTCCGTCTCCTATGATTCTTATCAGCAATGAATAAAGGCATGCAAATGTAGGAACTCCAAGAACCATTCCAGGGAATCCGAAGAGATTTCCACCCAAAAGAATTGCAAAGAGTATCCAGAAGCTGGAAATACCGATTGTATCTCCAAGAATCAGAGGACCGAGTATATTTCCATCAACCTGCTGAAGGATGATAATAAATATTATGAATACAAGACACATCTTCGGGGACTCAACAAATACAAGAAGAGCCGATGGTATTGCTCCAATAAATGGGCCAAAGAACGGAATAATATTAGTAACTCCGATTATAACGCTGACAAGCACAGCATAAGGCATATGTACTATACTGCAAAACGCAAAGCAAATAAAGCCTATAATAATCGAATCTACTATCTTTCCGCTTATAAAACCACTGAATACACCGTCTATATATTCAGTAGCTGATAAAATCCTGTTTCCATTTTTTATACTGAAAACCGAATAAATAAGCTTTTTAAACTGTGCTGAGAATTTATCCTTGCTTCCAAGTATATAGATTGCAGCAATTATTCCGATAAGGAAATTGAAAACAAACTTAACACTTCCGATAATTCCACTGGAAAGTGTCTTAACAACTGTATCCATATTAGGAATCAGTTTCTCTGTAAAGAGATTCTTCAGCGCAATTTCTATATAATCCATGTAGTTATTGACTATATCCACAACATCAGGATAATCCTTTACAAGATCTCTTACAAATTTCTCAGAATTTGCAGTATATTTATCAAAGTTCGCATATAAACTGTTTATACTTTCATATAATGAAGGAATCAGAACCCAGAAAAATGCGGTCAAAAGCAGAAGGAAAAACAGTATGGCTAGAGCAACTGCTGCCCCATCTGCAAAACGATCGTGCTTTACAGTATATTTATCTTTAAAAGCCTTTTTTAGAAGCTGACTAAGCCATACACGTAACCTGTTAACAATAGGATTTAATAAAAATGCTATTATACAGCCGATTATGATAGGTGTAAGAGCTCTGAGAAGATCACCGACACCCTCAAGAACACGAGGAAACTTTCCGACCAAAAGATAAAACAGAACAATTATGCAGCCTGCAGATGCCAAGGTTAGCATTTGTTTAACGTTTATGAAATTAAGATGTCTGTTTTTCTTATTATCTTCCAAGATACGCCTCCGATAATAATTTTACTGATATTGTTGACACTTATGACATACGGATTGCTCCATTTCTTACGAAATTCTCGCAATCCTAGAAACATTCGGAAACCGCTGATTTTCCATGAAAATCGCTATTTCCTCATGTTTCAGCGTGTCATAAGGTCAAAATGCTTTTCCTGCGAGCAGAAACGCATTTTGACTTTTGACACTTATGTCATAATACCACAATTATCTTTATACTTCATTAAAAATGTTCAGGATTTAATTCTGTAAAATCTTTTATTTCAGCATACACACCATCCATTGTAATGAGATTTGTGTTCCAGCTGTCACCGGTAACTGCTATTATATGCTTTACTCCCGCACTATAAGCGGCCTTAACTCCGTCAGTGCTATCTTCAAATACAACAGCCTTGTCAGCCGGAAATCCAAGATTACTTAACGCAGCAAGATACATATCAGGATGCGGCTTTAGAGCTATACCGCCAGTTGCAATAACTACATCTTCCCACCTAAACCATCTGTCAAGCTCATATCTTTCAAAATACATATTCATATTCCCCAGGTCAGCGGTTGATGCAATGGTTCTGGGGATCTGTGCCAGAAGCAGATAATTAAAGAAGTTCTTTAATCCCGGAGCCAATGGAACATCATCTTTTTTAATCAGGTTCCTATAGACACGTTCTTTTTCCTCTGACAGTTGTTCAAGCATTGATTGGCTTATTTCATATCCAAGAAAATGTTCAAGTATTTCCTTGGGTGTTTTTCCGGTTATCCAGAAGGATACTTCTTTATCGGATACCGGTTTTAATGTCAGTTCCTCTATATAAATCTGCCATGCTTTATTGTGATATTTCCTGTCAAATATGCATGTTCCGTTGAAATCAAAGATTACTGCAATATCCTTATTCACAAACTTTACTACCTTCCTGACTTAAGCTCAATCATAAATCTTCTTTTTAAAAGAGCCATTCTGCAAAACATCTTGCTTCGTCCAGTTATCTCACAATACTTTTCAAAATCCTTTTTATATATATGATAACGTCTGATCAATACTCTTTTATCAACTTTTGTTCTGCCTGAAAAACTCTGTGTAATCTTATAATTAATTACATTAACCCTGCATAGTCCATGACGCATAAGTTCATAAGCCATGGTATAGTCAATCATATCAAGAAAAAGCTCTTCATTGAAGCCATTAACCTTAAGAATTGAATCAAGGCGAATCGCCGTTCCGCTGTTTATAAATGTAATATCTTCATATATACCGGGCTTTGTTATATAATCACTGGCTTTATATCTAAATCTATAGCCTTTTGTAGGAGACATAGGTACTGTACCTGATGTGACCATACCCGTTATTATATTTATATGATTTGAAGAATGCGCCTCGATTTCTGCAGTTTTATATATTTTATCAAGATATTCATAAGGAACTTCAGTATCATCATCTAAAAATAATATAAAATCATTAGTGAAATCCTTACTGATATGTTTTGCATAATTCACCGCCTTATTATATGCCTTAGACAATCCAAGGTTTTTATTGTTCTTTATATAGGCTATTCCTTCATCAGAAATAAATTTATTTTCAGATTTGATATTTCTATCAGAATTATCAATAATAATAACTCTTACGTGATCCAGGTCATACTGCTCACGTAATTTCTGAATAGACTTCTTAGAAGCGATATCCTCGGATTTTTTATTGTATATTACTATTGCAATAAATAACATAATCCCACCCTTATTAATGGAATAGATTTAATATGCTTTTATTTTTGTCCAAAGATCAGCATAATATTCTTTTATATCTTTTTCCTGATATCTGAACACTTCATTATTAGGAGCCCCAAATACAGGAGTATAAGAATTGATTCCGGCAAATTCTTCCTTTTCCAGATCCTCTCTTACCTGTGTTACAGGAGTTGTATAGCCTACAAAAATAGAATTCTGGTACACATTATCATACTCAAGCATATAATCCATAAAGCTTTCAGCAAGCTGAGTATCTTCACAATTTTTCGTCAGAACCATGGCATCACACCATTCATTAGTTCCTTCTTCAGGATCAAAATAACCAAGGTCTTCATTTTCAGCCATAATATATGCGCCATCTCCTGAATATACAACGGCAATGGACTTATTTCCGGCAATCATATTATCCATTACATCATCACCGGCATATACAACATCCATTGTTTCACGCTGCTTAATAAGCCATTCATAAGCTTCGTCTATCTCTTCTTTATTAGTTGTATTCATTGAATAGCCAAGAGCCTTAAGAGCTATCATGAAGCTGTCTCTTTCCGAATCATACATATAGATATCACCGGCGTATTTTTCATTTCTAAGAATTTCCCAGCCATCCTTCAGATCTTCTTCATCTACATTATTTTTATCATACAAAATACCGACAGTGCCAACAAAATACGGAACAGAATATGTATTATCAGGATCAAAGGCATAACCCATATTTTCAGTATCTATATCACCTTTGTGTGTGATCAGCGACCAGTCAACAGGCTGTAATTCCTTTTCCTTTATAAGTCTTTCTATCATGTAATCACTTATAATAAGAATATCAAATTCAGAACCACTCTTCAGCTTTGTATACATTGATTCATTGGAATCAAATGTTTCATATATGACACTACAGTCATATTCTTCTTCAAACCGGGTTATCAGTTCAGGGTCCATATACTCTCCGGAATTGAATATCCTAAGAGTCTTTTTACCACTTTTCACACCTGAAAAAACAGTTAATCCAAGTACAAGTACCAGACCCAATATAGTTATTTTTCTTACCGTGCTCTTAAGCATGGCCGGAATAAGTCTGGATAAAATAATCAGAAGAGCTATAACCAGAATAACTATAGTTGAGAGCGCATTTATAGTAGGATTAGTTCTTTTGGTCATATTATAGACAACTATGGATATATTTTCCACACCGTTGCCTGTTACAAAATACGATATGACAAAATCATCAAAGCTCATGGTAAATGAAAGAAGAATTCCTGCATATATACCATCCTTAAGAAGCGGAATAATGATTTTTATAAGAGCCTGAAATGGAGTAGCACCAAGATCCATGGCTGCATCAGCTATACTTGGATCCAGCTGTCTTACCTTTGGATATACCGAGGTAATTACATAAGGAGTACAAAATGCCACATGGGCCAGCAGCATGGTCATATATCCCTTTGCTATCATAATAGATGAAAATAGAATCATAAGACCTATTGCCGTCACTATATCTGGATTCATAATAGGAATATTGTTTACTCCCTGAACAATATCCTTCATTATTTTTCTGCTTTTAGACAAACCTATAGCAGTCATTGTACCGAGTACAGTTGATATCACTGTTGCAAAAATAGCAATAGTAAGTGATACATATACAGCTCTCATTATTGATCCATCTGATATAAGTCTTTCATACCATCTGAGTGAAAATCCGGTCATGTTAGTAAGACTTTTGGAAGAATTGAAAGAAAATACCATCGTAACTACGATAGGAAGATAAAAGAATATAAAGAGGCAGGCTATATAAATAATATAAAGTGCCTTATGTTTGTTATTACTTTGCATCCAATTCCTCCTTTTCTTCCTTATCAAAACGTTTCATTATTGATAAGCCGATAAGGATTATCAAAGTAAGAATAATAGATGTTGCAGAACCAAAATTCCAATTACCAACAGAAATAAACTGATTTTCAATAAGATTTCCAATCAGCATATATTGTCCTCCACCGAGAAGTTTAGGTATAACGAATGTAGAGATCGACAAAAGAAATGTCATCATAATACCATTTATAACTCCTGGAATTGACATCTTTAATATTACATTTACAAATGTCTGAAATCCATTAGCTCCGAGATCATGAGAAGCCTCAATAAGTGAAGGATCTATTTTTCTTATGGACGTATGAATAGGTATAACCATAAAAGGAAGAATATCACTAATAAGACCTATAAGAACAGCAAAATCTGTATACATGAAATTCTGAGGAGTACATCCAAACAATCCAAGAAATCTGTTAATAAGACCGTTGTCAGATAACAGACTGATCCAGGCATAAGTTCTGAGAAGTGTATTGATCCACATAGGTATTGTAACCAGAAGAATCAACAGATCCTGTGTAGAATCATTAAATCTTGTAATGAAATAAGCAAGAATATATCCAAGTACAAGACAGATAAGAACAGATATAAGACCTAATGAAAAAGATTTTTTCATTACGTCAAGATATATAGGTTCACCTATCTTCTTGAAATTATCAAGAGTAAACTGGATATTAACAAGTTCATTGCCACCGGTTGTAAAAGAATATAGTACTATGAGAAGCAAAGGTACTAATACAATTATAATAGACCAGATTAAATAAGGTCTGGTGAGTTTAGTATAATGTTTCATTTAATAATATCTCCCAAATCAAGCAGCAGAATCTTGTAAGGATATATGTCAGACTATTAATCTTGCAAGCAAGAATAGTCAGTCATATAATCTGAAATTCTGCTTTAAGTAGTTACCACTCCATCGGATACATGACGTGAATATCATCAGGTCCGAATTTAAGACCGACTTTCAAACCTGGTTCATAATAATCGGTTGTATGAATTAGATAATCTCTGTCAGGGGTTTCAACAACTATTTCATGGTGAACTCCCTTAAATATAATAGACTTAACTATTCCTTTAACCTTTGCATCTTTTGGTTTTACTATATCTATATCTTCGGGACGAATAACGACCTCAACCGCCTCATTATTCTTAAAGCCTTTATCTACACATTCAAAATCTTCTCCATCAAAGGATACAAGCAGATCTTTCTTCATTACTGCTTCGATAATATTTGAATCTCCGATAAAGCTTGCTACAAATCTGTTTTCCGGTTCATTATATATATCTTCAGGCGTACCAACCTGCTGGATTATTCCTTCATTCATTACTACTACTGTATCACTCATGGAAAGTGCTTCTTCCTGATCATGTGTAACAAATATAAAGGTAATACCAACTTCTTTCTGTATTTTCTTAAGCTCTGTCTGCATGTCTTTTCTCAGCTTGGCATCCAGAGCACCTAAAGGCTCATCCAGAAGAAGAACCTTGGGTTCATTAACCAATGCTCTAGCAATAGCAACTCTCTGCTGCTGTCCACCGGACAGACTTGTTATATCTCTTTTGGAATAACCGTCCAGTCCGACAAGCTCTAACATTGCAGTAACCTTATGATCTATTATGGTTTTATCCATTTTTTTAATTTTCAGACCAAAGGCAACATTATCATATACATTCAGAAATGGAAAAAGAGCATATTTCTGAAAAATAGTATTAACCTCTCTTTTGTATGCAGGAATTTTAGTAATATCTATACCCTCAAACAGAACTTCTCCACCGGAAGGTTCTTCAAAACCTGCAATTATTCTCAGTGTGGTTGTTTTTCCACAGCCTGAAGGACCTAACAGCGTTAAGAATTCATTTTCATGAATAGTAAGATCTATACCTTTCAGAACCTGTTGATCTTCATAGTTTTTTGTAAGTCCTTTTAACTCTATAATTGCAGTTCTTTTTTCATGTTCACTCATATAAATGCTCCAATACCATAAAAACATTTTTGTTTACAAAACAATCGTTCGTAATTTTATCAAATTTTAAATAATATAGCAATAAAAAAAGGTCTGTCGTATGAATCAACAAACCTTATATATATCATAATGAATGTAACAATTATGGCTGATCTCTGGCAACATCGTTAGGTGTTGTTAAGGCATTGTATCTTGGGTCAACATGTGGCCATATCATATATGCATGACGGGTACTGCCCTGTCCATTATAATCTCCATTTGAATCAAGATTCCAAACCGAATTATTTACATGACCTCCAACAAAGACATATAGATTATAATTTTTATCTACACATATCAGCCACTGATCCAGATCAGCAGGCTTGTTAAACTTAGGTTTGACAACGGATTTACCCATTAATTCGCCCATAATTCTTCCTACTTCCGTATTTGCCTCACTATAAATATTATTATCTAACCCGGATAAGGCATTTAACCTGAAAGCATTCATCTGAGTACCGGCACTCATATAAGTAATTAATCTATAAGTCTTACTTGCTGATCCAAAATCCGAATCCATCCCAACAGAATATGTTATATATTCATAAATAGATTCATTTTCAGTCATTGCAGCACCAATCATTGTTCCTAAAGAATCACCAAATGCTATATCGTCAGCCTTACGTGATTTATTAATATATCTGATAAGAGCTGGAGCAATAGACGCAGCAAGAATAGCCATGATTGCTATAACAATAATTAATTCAACTAATGAAAACCCTTTATCTTTCACTTTTTTAACCCCTAAAAATGTGACACTCGTTTATAGAATTCTGTGTCACATTTATGCTTGTTATTTATATTCAGATGCACAATCAGGATAAATCCTGCAAACAGGGTAATTGCTTCCACCCTTCTTTTTATAGCCAACCCAGATCTCCGGATTACCATTATCCTGTCTTCTATATATCTGCCAGCATTCAGGCTTATACTCCTGTCCGCCATCCATAATTTTCTTATTATATCTGTATTTCATTACAAGCCCATCTTTACTATCAAAGTTTCTTAATTTATTAGTACCTCCCCTGGCAGATTCCTGAGCCATACAATATAGCATTTCATCAGTAAAAGCCCTTTGTTTGTCACCATCTTTACCAGTATCCAACGAGCTTTTGAACAAAACATTTTCATATGTCTCACCATCTTTGTTCATGTAAGCAGCGCCTCTGGACCATGCTACAAGCCTTATCTCATAATATCCTTTATTCTTTAAACTATTATTAATTTTGCCGCTTGAATAATAATGTCCATCAGGAGTTACTACGTATGTACCGGCATAATTCTTTATTCCTCCGCAAACACTCCACCCATCATATGCAGCATCATTGCCACTGGTCATAGCAAGCTCTACAGCATAATAAATAGTCTGTGCAGTCTGCACATCCATAGCCTTTTTTGACTTATCTATATATCTGATAATTGCAGGCACTATAGCGGCAGAAAGTATCGAAATAATTGCTATTACTATTATCAGTTCCACCAGGGTAAAACCTTTATCATTCTTTTTTATCATACTGGGTCTCCGAATAATGTAAAAAAATACTTGAAAGCTATTCTACCAGCCTTCAAGTAAGTATCGGTTGCAACTGGCTACCTTGGTTTATATAAGCTCTCACCCCTATGAAAAACCAAGGTCCTATAGCTTTGCGTCACAGAATCACTTCTGCTTTGCCTATTAAACATATATGTGACATTTTAACATACTTTTTCATTGTTATCAATATAAACATATAATAAATCAATGAAAAAGTATGTTATTTTTGTAAATAATTAACAATATTGATAAATAAATTAATATTTCATAGGTCTGCCAAGCAGCGATCCATCTTCAAACATATAATTGGTATCCCTGGCTGCCCATGTAGGACTAAAGCAGGCCTGACCATCAGAATATACATAGTGACAGAAATATCCGGTAAACATCTCAACATGATATATATCAGCATACTTCTTTTTCATACTACTGGATTTAAATAACAAATCTCCTGGATTTATAGTCATCTTCTCGATTTTCTTATATGTAATGCCACCCTTTACCATACGCTTATGATCACGACACCAGAAAGCTTCATAATCCGCTGTAGCAGGCCAACCTGTATATCCAAAGTTTATTCCTGCTTTTTCGTTATAGGCTTTCCATACAAGAGCACTGCAGTCATAATAACCACTGAGATTACGTTTTTCCTGACTATAGGTCCAGTGAGTGCCCATATAAGTAGCACGCTTGGCAACATTTCGGATTTTCTTTGTAGTTACAGAAACTGCACATCCTAAATAACTATCGCCTACTTTAGCTGTGATAATAACATTACCTATCTTTTTACCTTTTACAACACCTTTTTTACTTACAGTTGCTATTTTAGGATTACTTGATTTCCATACAATTTTCCCATTATAACCTGTTACTTTCAGTTTTTTACTCTTTCCCTTTACAAGAAGATATGACTGGTCAGATATTCCCAGTTTTTTTGTTGTCATTTTAACTGTAAACTCTTTTCCATAAATCTTTATTGTAAGAGTTGTTTTTCCGGTATTTGGTTTTTTCTTATATGTCTGATATATATGTAATTTATTATCACTTACATATGCATTCACTTTTATTTTGCTGTTACTGCTTTTACAAGAAAAGTTTTCACCATAAACATAGTCTAAATCAAAATCAGCATTAATTGGAATTTCTACTGTATCTGTTGAATAAGATGTTTTAGCTCTGTAATAATATTGAGGATAAAGGTATGAAGTAACATTATAAGAAGCAAGAGTAACATTCGTCATGTCAATAGGCTTTTCCTCTTCGCTCTCTTCCTGTTCTTCAGGATTATCCTGATTATCTTGATTATCTTGATTTTCCTGATTTTCATTATTATTTTCATTGTCATCATAATAAAAATAATAATCGTCTTCATCAGTATCATCATAATCAGTAAAATTAAAGTATGGATCAGCAGGATTTTCATCAGTTGTATCAGCAAATGAAACAGAATTTCCTATTATAAGCGAAATACTTAACAATAATGATAAAAATACTTTAAATATCTTTCTATTCATAATCGTCCTCCTCGCATTTTGACTTTTGACACCATATGACATACGGATTGCTCCATTGCTAAAGCAATTCTCGCAATCCTAGAAACATTCGGAAACCGCTAATTTTCTACGAAAATTGCTATTTCCTCATGTTTCAGCGTGTCATAAAGTCAACAAGCTTTTCTTGCAAGCAAGAACGCTTTTTGACTTTTGACACTTATGTCATTATATCGTATATTACTCAATTATTCCATAAATACTGCAAAAAAGGCCGCTAAAGAGCAGCCTTTTCTTAAAAAGCATATATAATCATTATGCCGCAGCTATACTGGTAATAAATGTGATCAATCCGATAATTATCAGAATAGCGACTGCCGCATAAACGAAACCTGCAATTGCAATTGCTATCAGAACTATCGGCAGCAATATCAGAGAAACAACTATTTTAGTGATTCCCCAGGCAGCTTTCAAGGCAAAAATAAATATTTTAGTAAAAACTACAAACATTAATATTATAAAAAGCAATGTAATCATTATCTCGCTTCCTTTCTATAAAACAGGCTTTATTAAAAATTTACAAATATTATTTTAAACTATTAAAGCCAGATAAACATTAAAGCAAGATTAAAATTATATTAGTTTTGAAAACATATCATGAATTAACATGAATTAATGTCTATGTATAATTAAACAAAATACTCATAACAGCAGAAAGATATGTATCACCAAACAGATTCAGATGATTTAACAGATGATACAGGTTATACAAGTCTCTTCTATCCTTATAACCGGAATCTATTGGATTAATTGAAGCATAAGCATTATAGAATTCTGACGAAAAATGTCCGAATAATTCTGTCATGGCAAGATCTGCTTCGGCATGACCAACATATACAGCCGGATCAATCAGCCAGGCTTTGCCGTCATTTCCAACTATATAGTTTCCGGACCAAAGATCTCCATGAAGAAGCGACGGCTTCTTTGGTTCAATCAAAAGCTCCGGAAGCTTATCAAGAAGTTTAAGGAATCTTTTTCTGCAGTTACTGTCAAAATAACGCTCAGCCATTCTGATTTGTGGTTCCAGTCTGCATTCTCTAAAGAATACAGTCCAGGAATCTCTTTCATCATTTATCTGTTTTGAAGCCCCAATAAAGTTATCATAAATAAAACCATATTTTTTACTTTTAACAAATGATGAAGTATCTGCAAGATGCATTAATGATTTTTACAGAATCACCAAAATATTTTTTTATTCCTTCTTCTATACATAAATTCATAATTTCTTTTATTAATTATTTATTTCATATATTTATCTAATCCATTTTTACTCAAAACGTTGGCTGAGGCTTTAATTATATAAGCCAAACTGTTTACACTTCTTCAAGACCGTTTTCGCCTATTTTAAGTTCTTTGAGATTATCAAGCACTTCACTCTGATAAATAAGTGCTTCCTGATCCTGGAAACCAATAAACAGAAGTTCTTCTATCTGATCTCTGTTAAAGAAATATAATTTATCTGAATCATTAATTCCTTCCGGATATGGAACTCCGACATAATCATAAATCATATCATTTTCTTCTGTTGTTACTACTCTTCCTATAACCATGAGCTTACGCTCTGCACCTTCAGTTCTTATAATTGATCCTATTGGTAACATATTCTTATACATAGTATATCCTCCCTTTTATAAACGTGGCAGATTATTCTTTCCAACAGTGTTAGATCTTTTTAGATTTGTATTATCATTATTATTTGATTTATTTACATCATTATTTTTATTTGTATTTCTATTAATGGTTTTACTACTATTAGATCTTTTTATGATATGTTTCTTGTCAGCACTTCCTTTTCCTTTTTCAGGATTTGCTATTTCCGGATCTATAATGTCCTTATTTTTTTGTTCTTTTATTTCCAGTGAATCATCTTTATTAATATTTTTAAGTTTCTTTTTTTCCTTATAGTCTGCGATAAGTTTCTTAAGCTTAGACTTACGCCATAATCTCTTTACATTCGTTACTGCCTCGGTCCAGTTAATACTGAAGGAAAGACCGGCACCAATACCTAATGCTCCGGCAAGTGAGAATTTTGCTCCGCCTGTTTGAAGCTCTCCGCCTACACTTCCGCCGATACCACCAAGATATGTTGTATATGAAGCTCCAATTCTTATGCCAAAGATACTTATAGAAGCACTTCCGCCACCCTTCACTGCTGCGAGAACAAAACCGGCATTTCCGGCTAATCCATATGCTTCATGCTCTTTACCATCATCATCTTTAACGGTAATATTTCCGATACCACCCTTAAGAATACCAAATGCATAACCAACACTCGCATTTGCTCCAACACTACCGGATACTGGTCCTTTACCTGCTTTAAACTTTACCCTGGCTCTGATTGCTGATGCCTCTGCTGTCATCATTGCATCACCGCCAAGACTTACAATACTGGAACCTATAGATGTACTTTGTTTAACCTGTCCAAAAGCAATACCTCCTGACAGTGATACACTTTTATGCTTTGAATGAAGCTTAAGTCCTATCTTTCCAACACGACCCTTTATATCCTTGCCATATCTGGTAGTATGGAATGTAGTTGTATCATTTGCTTCATAAGCATCGTTAGCAACTGTAAGACCTCTGTAACCTGCTTTACCTATTCTGAATCCAAATAATTCCTTCTTTACGGTCTTATGAAGTGTCTCGTCTATATCTTTGTAATATGTTTTTTCAAAGCCCGGCTTCCTATGCATAATACCGGCATCTTCAAGTTCTCTTATATCACGAAGATTCTTATAAAATTCCTTATCATTATTATTCTTGGCATGTTTAATAAGAGAATCATAATCACTTACACTGTATATTCTACCAAGGGTATTAGTGTGCGGAAGCTTTACATATGACTTATTAGAAATAACTTTCATTTTAAGATCAAGAAATCTGGCAACCTGTTCCAGTTCATCACCCTTTTTTGTAAGATCTTCTTTAGAACCAAATTTCTTCATCTTATCGGAAATGAGAACTTCCAGTTTTTCTTCGAGATTTTTTCTGTCTTTATCTGTGAAAGTACGACCCTTTCGTTCTGCAGTTTTTTTAGCAGACGCTATAGATTTATTTAAGACTGAATCAGACCACTCAAACATAAATGCTGCGATTTCGTCTTCAGTCATATTCTGGATCTTTTCATTTGCTCTTATGGCCTTCTCCATCATGATTCTCATACTTGGATATTTCTGACAGAGATCTGAATCATTTTTATATGATAATATGTTATCAGGATCCATAAAATCCATCAAAGCATTAAATTCATCAGTGGTCAGTTCATCAGTATGCTCAAGATTTCTCAAGTTTTTCTCATATGTATATATCTGTTTTTTACCAAGATATCTTACATTCTGTTTCCATTTAAGCGGCCAGCTGGTTTCTCGAACATCACCGGGTTCAAGCTTATCCGGAGCAATAAGACCATATTCAGGACCGGGATTGTCCGGAATTTTGTTTTCAATATCAAGGATAGATTTTGCTGCATCATAACGAATCTTGAGTTTATCCTCATCCGATAAATTTTCTACGCCATTTTGTAGTCTTAAATCATTATATATTTGGGCGTGCTTCTTCATTATGACGATTTTTTCTTCCAGCTTCTTTTTATCCTCATCTTTAAGCCACTCTTCACCATTATGTTTTTCAAGCTGTTTTATTACATCATTTATAGAATCCTGAAGATTGTTATATTTACGTGAATTATGCGTAAACAAACCTCTCCCTGTCTTAAGACATCCGGTTATATCCTTTAGCTTTTCTTCAAGTTCCTGTCTGTAGGTGAGGTTATTATATTCATGTATACGATTTTGTTGATTATCATCTAAAATTATATTATCTTGGCTTTCATCTACTTCCTTCATATTAACTCCTTTCAACCTAAAATCACGAAACAAAAATCATTATCAAGATAATAACAAACTATGTACAACAAAAGCGCAACCATCTATGTATTTTGCTTTTTATTTTTTTCTATGCCTTGTCCAAGGTTAGTATTATTTTAAATAAATCCTCTTCCTGTATAGCGTTTATTGATCCGTTCATTCTCTGGACAAATTCCTTACAGATATACAGTCCAAGTCCTGCGCCGCCTTTGGTTCTTGAAGAATCTTCCTGATAGAATCTGTCAAATATCTTATCAACATCTATCTTCTGAGTGGCATCTGTAATTATATTAAGATTCACTTTATCTCCCAAATCATCTATATTAAATTCCAGCCTTTTCACAGAATACTTTACCGCATTTGAAACAAGGTTCTGTATGATTCTGGAAAGCTTTTTTATATCCGCACTTACAAATATATCCGACTCAGCCTGTGCAAATACCGGCTCGATTCCCTTCTTATCTATCAAGGGGCTCTCAGCCAGTATCTCTTCACAGATAACTTCACTGAGATTTACCTTTTCCATCTTTATATCTATTTTGCCTGATTCAATAAGAGATATCTCAAAGAAATCATTTACAAGCTTATTAAGGTACTTCGCTCGTTCCAGAGCAATTTCTATATTATGCTGTACCTCTTCAGAATTATCGGACTTCTCTGCAACCTGCAGATATCCGATAATGGAAGTAAGAGGTGTTCTCATGTCATGGGAGATCATTGATACAGATTCTTTTATCCTTTTCTCATTCTCCTTATTCTGAGCCCTTACACGCATAAACTTCTCATAGAGATAATTGATTTCAACCGTTATCTTACGCAGGTCTTCGTCGACAAAATCAACGTTCACAGCCCTGTCGTCCGGATTATTCTTCATCTCCCTGGTTATACGTTTCATCTCTTTCTTTATAAGAAAAAGTCTGACAATCAAAAAGAGGATCGTTATGATCAGTATAAAATCTGCATAATACATAAACGATCCTCCCAATTTTTTATCCCCCTTAACCAGATCCTAGTTAGTAATATCCTTCTTGTTGAAGTAAAGAATAGTTGCAACAACTAATATCACTGCAATTATTATCGCACAAATCGCGCACGGTATCAAATCTGAATTTGCGTTGCTCTTAGCTAAGCAGAAAAATGAATGTTCATATATGTAATTTCCGACGAATACATTTCGCAGTATATTTCCACCTATAGCGGATACGGTAACTGATGCAAACAGCGCTGCATAAACACTTCCGCATATATAAGTAATAAACAGGAAAAAAGCGTTAAATGCGATCATCTGCAGACACACAACCAGGAACCAAATTATATCTTTTTTGCAGAATCCTTCAAAACTGAAACCATATATCTTTCCATACAGAATTACCTGAGAAATAATATCAACAACATGGAATGTTATAGTAATTATACTGGTAGCAAAGAGTCTGGATAAAACTACCTTCCATCTGTTACCGCCTGTCACTATGGAGATATGCAAAGTTCTGTTTGTAAAATCAATTCCTGCGTACCATGCAACCAGCATTCCCCAGAGAAATGCAAAGGAACAATCCTGAACTGATTCTACATAACCATCATGCATGCAAAGAAACATAGCCAACGTCTGTGGCTTAAAGCCTTCAACCATCATAGCAACCCACATCATCAAATAAGCTAATATCGATACATATAAAGGGGTGAACCTTTTCATTTTGAAACATTCTATCTTTAACTGATTAATCATTTCTGTTACCTCCTATCATACTCATAAAGTACTCTTCCAGAGACTGCTCTTTATCCGCAAGCTCATAAACCATTATTCCTGCTTCCATAAGATACTTGGAAAGCTCAGCCTTTATGTCTTTCTTGCCGTAAATCTTCACTGTATCGTCAGAAACCACCTTATAGGAGTTCTCCGGGAATTGTTTCTCAAGTATTGTTACAGTTTCAGGAACATTGCTGTCCTTAAGCTGGATGTACTGACTGCATTTATCTTCAAGTTCCTCATGAGTCAGTGTCTCAATTATTTTACCCTTATGAATGAATATAAAATCCGTTGCAAGAAGATAAAGTTCACTGAGGATATGACTGGAAACAAATATGGTACACTCATTTTCCTCATTTATTGTTTTAAGCTTATTTCTTAGTGTTACTATATTCTTCGGATCAAGTCCGTTTATAGGTTCATCCAGGATCAGGAACTGTGGATTACCAACCATGGCCATTGCTATACCCAGGCGCTGCTTCATACCCATTGAAAGCTTGTTAGCCTTCTTTTTCGCATTTTCAGTAAGTCCTACATATTCGATAACCTTATCAGTAATCTCTTTGTCAGGATTACCAATTGTAAGCCTCTGCAGTTCTACATTCTGTCTAACAGTAAACTTTGGATAAATGAAAGGCTGCTCAATCATTGTTCCTATATGTCTTCTCTTATCATTTATCTTCTCAGGATCATTCTCTCCCATAAGAGTAAAATCTCCGGAGGTAGGAAAGATAAGTCCTGCTATAATCTTCATAAATGTACTCTTACCGGCTCCGTTCTCACCGATAAAGCCGTAAATGTGATTTTTACGGATCTGTATACTCACATCATTAAGCGCATAATTTTCTTTGTATTTTTTTGAAAGATTTCTTGTTTCAAGAATTATATCATTCATTTTTTAACGCTCCTTTCTTTTTATGATGCAAGAATACACCCACTATTTAAATCAATTATTTACCAATTCTAAAGAAAAACTAAAGAACGAAACAGGCCCTCGTTACTTCGAGAGCCTGTATCCCATACTATAAACAGTATCAATATATGAGTCCTCAGTAAGCTTTCCAATCTTTTTCCTGAGATTACTCATATGCACATTCATTGTATTATCATCGCTGAGATAGTCTTCTCCCGTAACACTTTCAAATAAATTTCTCTTAGAGAATACCTTGTTGGGATTCTCGAGCATAAGCTCAAGTATTTTGTACTCCATAACAGTACAGGACATCTCATTATCATCTATTATGACACGCTTGGAATCCTTATCCAGCTTCATATTCTTATATTCAAGAACTGACGGAGAAGTCACAGCCCCTGTACGTCTAAGTACAGCCTCTATTCTTAGGATAACCTCATCAACATCAAATGGCTTGCTGATATAATCATCTGCTCCAAGCCTCAGCAGTTCTATTCTGTTAACCACCTCATTTTTAGCAGAAAGCACTATAGCAGGTGTATTTCTTGTCTTTCTGTATTCAGCAAGAAATTCCTCGCCGGTCTTTTTAGGAAGCATCAGGTCAAGAAGAATCATTTCATAATCCTTATCAAGAGCCTTTGTCAGTCCCTCTGCACCATCATATGTGCTGTCAGTTTCAAATCCATTATCCGATAAAACCTTGCAAAGAAGATTATTAATCATCTTATCATCTTCAACAACAAGAATCATTTTGTCCCCCTTTATATAAAGCGAAATATATAATAAATTTAGCTATTAAGCAATTCCTTCAGTGTCTTCATTATCTCCGGAACATCATAAGGTTTTGCCATATGGCCGTTCATACCTGCATTTATGGCAATTTGTCTATCCTCTTCAAAAACATTTGCCGTAACAGCCACTATAGGGATTCCGGATTTTTCTTTATCATCAAGTGCACGTATCTGCCTTGTTGCTTCATAGCCATCCATTTGTGGCATTTGAATATCCATTAGAATAATATCGTAGTAACCGGCAGATGCAGCTTTCATTCTTTCAACTGCTTCTGTCCCATCTCCTACTATTTCAACGGTAAGCCCAACACTGGTCAGTATGTTCTCTGCAAGAATCTGATTTAACTGATTATCTTCAGCAAGCAGAACACGTTTTCCTGAAAAATCCATATTTTCTTCTTCATTCGTAGAATTTATATCAACATCTGTTATGCTCCCATCAGATGTTCCTGACGTATCGTGGCTTGTAATTCCTCCACCGTATTTGCAAGGAATTTCAATCACAAATTCACTGCCCTCACCCTCTGAGGAATTAACTGTTATAACACCACCCATCATATCAATAATATTCTTAGCTATGGCCATTCCAAGGCCTGTGCCTTGTATACCGCTGACCGTACTGGTCTTTTCTCTTGTGAATGGCTCAAATATGGTTTTGCGAAATTCTTCACTCATTCCGATACCATTATCTTTGATACGGAATTCAAAATCAGAAATACCCTCTGCATACGACTGCTTCTCAACAACCTTAAAGCTGATTTTTCCACCTTCCGGCGTAAACTTTATTGCATTAGAAAGTACATTTAACAGTAACTGATTAAGCCTCAGCTTATCAGTAATAATATCTTCATGAATAATGTCCTTCATTTCAACATACAGTTCAAGCTGTTTTGAGACAATATCAGACTGAACAATTGTTTTTAATTCACTTATCACATCCGGCAGATGTACTTCCGACTCTTCGATAATGACCCTTCCGCTTTCTATACGGCTCATATCAAGCACATCATTTATAAGTGACAGAAGATGCTGACTGGAAACTGAGATTTTTCCGAGATAATCTTGTACCTGTTCTTTATTATCAATATGTGATGCCGCAAGATCAGTAAAGCCTACAATAGCATTCATCGGTGTGCGGATATCATGTGACATATTATTAAGAAATGCAGTCTTTGCGCGGTTGGCCTGCTCTGCGATGATCAATGCATCAGACAGTGCTTTCTGACTTTCAGCAAGCTCACTATTCTTAGCCTCAAGTTCGAGTCTGGCTTTTTCTTTTTCTTTGACCTGTTTCATCGTACGTCTTATGTTACGTATAAGCAGTAATACAATAATAACGGCAATGGCAAGAATAAGCGTACCAACAATGGCTATATGATCCTGCAATGCATCTATAAATCCATAAGAATAAAGTCCACTGGTATATCGATAAGATATACTCTGAACATAATCATTACCAAGTACATTGACGCCACGATTGAGAAGCTTCAGCAGTCCTTCATTACCGATGTCAACACCAAAGCATCTGTCATCGTTATAATTTGTCTGAAAAAGTGACAGATCTTTATATTTTCTATTTCGGATAATATCATTTGCCCTCAGGCCGTTCAGTGTAGCACATCCGGCTTTACCGGCAAGTACAGCCTTAAGACAGTCCTCGCTGGATTCGTAAAATGTTATCTCTGCATCGGGATAATTTGTCTGCACAAAGTAATACTGCATCCGATTGTTCTTATTTACAGCAAAATGTTTTGTAGTATTTTCATCAAATTCACCCTTATATGCAAGATCCGCAGGGGACGAAGATACAGGATTAGACAAGTAAATTCCATTTTCTTCAGAATAATATAAACCTCCTCCTACAGGAAATGCTACATCTATTTCTTCAGAACTGACTGCTGTAATCATATCATCGTAACTCTGATATCCATTATATACGACAGATATATCCTTCATTCCCAGAGAATTCAAAATAGCGGGAACAATAACACATACGATTCCCGTTACATTTCCCTGATTATCCGTATCACTATAAGGAAGATAATGATCAAGATAACCAACTTTAAGAGTGGTATGATTATTCATCCAGTCGCGTTCAGCCCCAGAAAAGGCCATTGCCGTAACACTTACGGAATAATACTTAGCACGTAAATTATTCAGATAGTTGGGTTCTTCTGCATTCAGTAAAGACTGGGCAGAATTAAGCTCTGCCAAAAGATCAGAACGTTTTTTATTTACGCAAAGGTAATAATCGGATGTACCAAATACATTCAGAACTTCGGAATGATCTCTGCCGTAAGCACCATCACTTTCAGCTGCAAGAACATCCACTTCATGGGAATCAAAAGCATCAAACAGCTCAGTATAATCAGAATAAGTGACCACCTCTGCAGATACATTATTCTCATCAAGATACTTATTCAGGACATCAACCATTGCGCTGTCCAGCACACCTATTCTGCATCCATTCAAAGTAGCAGGATCAGCTGTGATATCTACATTTTTATCATTCTTAACGAGATAATAAGATTCGTTGCCCATCACGGCATTAGGATAACCAATTATATCATCTCTGTCTTCCTTCCAGGCAAGACCTGCCAGAAGATCAATCTCTCCATCCAGAAGCATCTGATATAGATCACCAAAATCACCATAAACATATTCATATTCCCAGCCGGTATATTCAGACAGCTTACGATAATATTCATAGGCGTAGCCACTCTTTACCTCACCTTCACCAGCTCCCTCCTGGAATATCTCATTCTCATAGTAGCCTACACGGACAATTTCTTCATCCGAAGAAGCATTTGTATCATAAGAAAAAAAGAAAAGCACAAAACAAAAAGCGCATACGAATAAAACTACACGGAATAAAGCTTTATCAGATAAAGCCCTTTTGCAATTCTTATTCATAATACGCTTCAATGTCTGACCTCTATCACTTCGAACAATAGATCTGTATAGCTCTATTGCTCTGCATCATTATTCCATAATACAAATGCTCTGTCTCTGGCTTCATCAAGATCTCGAAATCTGTCTGTAGAAGTCGGTCCTTTATATCCGCATCTGTTACAGAAACAGTATACCACCATCTTATCCCTTCCGGAATCATACATCTGAACGATAGTCTTGTGAAATTCAATTACCTTGCCTCCACATGACTTACAAGGTTTTATTGTACGTAATTTGTCAGTAGATTCATCGACCATGATAATACCCCCACTATATAAACTATAACCTATTATACAACTATGATAAGAATTTTACATCAAAAAATCCTTTATGAAAACTCATCAATATCCGTTCAAACAAATCTTGCAGGGAATATAACCCTGTGATATTAACTCTTCTAAAGTACCGGTATAATACATTTTATTATGTTCGGCCATATCACTAATACTTGAACAGGTAGTTCGATGTATCTTTTTGGTATTTGTGTTTACTATATAATCTGCAGCTGTTTCCTGAGAATCATCTTCAATCTGGGAATCATCTGTTTTCTGAGAATCATCTGTTTCATTAACCTCAGCTCCCCTGTCAACACTCGAGCTATTATCATCAATACTCCTGTCAACACCTGAATAGTTTTCTTCAGTACTTAAATGGCTCTCACCATTAGAATAATCTATTTCTATTCCTGGCTGTACATTAAAACAATATACATTGAAACAGATTCCTTTTCCATTATCTTCTACTGACCATGCTTCCATCTCTACTCCGGAAGCAAGAAGATTATCATCTTTATATAATGGAGTGACTCTGTATAAAACATGATTATCGGTATTTCTTAGGTAATCTAAGACCTGAAGTTCGAATATCTGCATGGTTTCCTGGTTCAGATACCTTGTTCCGGTAATCAGATTCTTTTCATTTGCATTTTCACCAGCAAGACTATATGCAATAAGATGAGATCGATTGTACAGATAATTATCCACAATAACTTCAGGATACTTAACAGTATGCCAGCCAGAAGGTTTTATATCACCTATCTCTCCTCTATCTTCAGATGGCATCAGGTCTTTACTAAGATTTGCATAAGCAATTCCACATCTTCCTAAAGAATCAAGATCACTATATGATTCAAAGGATTCCTTATTTTTCTTCTCCTCTTCGGTAAAGAAGGGGATATTGTCATTTATCTTTATATAAGGATCACCTTCATATTCAGGAATATCACTTATATAGGAATCACTTGCTGTGGCAGATTCATATGATTCATCATAAATAGAATGATCGGATGTATCCTCTTTAACCTGAATAGTAGTCGGTTCTTCCTTTGCCTGAATAGTTTCTTCATTTCTGTTCTCAGAAGAAATTATTTCTGTTGTTATTATTTCTGTCGTTAATTCCTGACTGACATCTGTATCAGGCTTAGCCAACATAAGAGATACTGATATAAAAGACGTAAAACAAAGAATCAATATGAGTATTATCAAAAAAATCTTTTTCAATAATATAAACCTCCATACTGTCTATGACTAATTACTCATAGAATTTGTTTCCACTTTTCACCATTGAAAGTATCTTTATAGCAACTCCTCCATATGCATTATAGCATAACTGAGGATATTTTATAACATAAGGATTTGCTTTCAGAACACTTCCTTGTCACTAACACAGGATTTTTCATTAGTTTACAATTCAAATAGTTAGAATTATAATTTCTCTTAGTAATTAATGAGCAAAATAAAATATGAAATAAAGGAACTATAGAATAATGTGTACCCGTTATTTTCTCTCCAAATCCAATCCTGAACTCAAATCAATTATCGAGGATGTAATAGCTTCTCCTCTCTCCAGAAGATTTATTAATATAGGTAAACCGATAAAAATTGAGGGAGAAATAAGACCTACTGATGTCGTTCCTGTCCTCGCCCCTAATCCTAGAGGTGAAAAGAAGGTTTTCCCGATGAAATGGGGTTATAAGAGCATTCATAAGGACGGAAAACTCCTGCTCAATGCCCGGTCTGAGACAGCATCAGTAAAGCCCACATTTAAATATGACTGGTTAAATCATCGATGCATAATACCAGCCTCTTACTATTATGAGTGGGCTCATATACAAGGAAATGATGGAACGATTAAAGTTGGAGACAGGTATATGATACAACCTGCCGGTGAAGTCGTTACCTGGCTCTGCGGTTTATATCATATAGAAGACAATATACCTACTTTTGTCATTTTGACCAGAGAACCCGGATCTGAAGTTGCAGAAATACATGATCGTATGCCTCTAATCCTGCCCACTTCCCTTACCTCCGAGTGGATAAGGCTCGGAGCTGATCCGGGAGAAATTATAAAGGAAGCAATAACAGATGTAGATAAAGAGAAGGGATAAGAAAAAATCCACTTTTATTTCACATTTCTGATTTACTGGTATTGGTGTACCAAAAGGTCCATTAGCAATCAATGCTTCAATTAAATCTTCTATGAATCTATAATTCGGCCTTTCTTAACAAGCAAATCTCATCCTATCAACTGCATGATTCCTGATAAAACAGCTGATAGTATTGAATATCCGATACAGGAACCTACCCATTTAACAAGCTTGGTTTTTGTCGGGATATAAGGTCTTAAATCTTCAGTACCGGGAATTATCCATGATTTGGTTTGTCCAACCCACCATTCATCAATGAAAAGTCTGTCAAAAAGATTTGCAATCATATATATCCCCAGGAGCTGTAGAAAACCATTCCAGAATCCATTGACTCCATTATAAAAATAAACTATTACAGGAATAACAGTTAATTGAGGTATAAAAAGAGCAAGGCTTGATATTGTGGATATCCTTTTGATTTTCTCGGTTGTTGTCAATCCCAGCTCAACCACCTTATCTTTGACATCCTGTTCATAGAATACTACAAGTCCCACCGGTCCATTTGCTATACCTACCACACAGATGAGTAATAGCCAAAAACTGAGTATCAATCCTTCAAATATAACTAACATAATAGTTCCTTTCACCTTATCTTCAAATAAGTTCTATCATCAAGTTGATATGTTTATCATATTCAAGCACAGTTCCGTAGTGACCATTCTTTATGTATTTAGCTCATTTTAATCCTCCCTAATATAGCGATAAATTGTATCAAATATAAGATCCACATTTTCCTGAAGTGATTCTTCAAAAAACGTCTCTTTATTCTAATATGAGAAATTATTCTTACCATTTACCGGTGTTTCAGTTTTATCTATGGATATACCTTCCTCAATAAGTACATGTCCATAAAAATCAGTTATCCTGAAGGTATATGGACCAGAACTTCCAAGACCATCACTAGCTGTAAAGTAATTATATTCTTCTCGAGGAAGTTCTTTATATGTATTTGTTCCGGCATCGAGATATTCAAGTTTTTTGATTGGATATCTGTTATTTCTTATCTGTACCTGAGCCCAGTACTGCGTACTTGTCGGCTTCCATAAAAACTGAATCGGTCCATCTGTTGGCAGAGGAATTATCTTCCAGGTTATATTCATTCTACCGGTCACTTCCGGTTCTATAGTCTTAAATGCAGTTCTTGTAAGGTCTATATCTCCTTTAGCTCCTTCCGGAAGCCTGTCAGCAATAAGAACATTGATCTTATCTCCATCTTTATCAGTTATCTCAACATATGCACCTGCAAGACCATTCATATAATCTTCATTATTCATAGCTGCAGTATACAGATTATTCTTAGAAGCAAAGTCATCAAGATTTGCAGCTCCACCAGCTTCAGGATCATAGAAAGTTCCTTCACCGGAATGCTCTTTGTTTATAGAATAATCTCCGGCATCATATGCTATAGTTTCATCGGAAGGCTGTCCCGGAGAAGCTGTTGGAGAAACTGAAGGTGTTGCAGTTGGCTCTGCTGTAGGATCAGATTCTAGTGTACTCTTAGCCTTGACTTTAACTTTAATAGTCCCTTTCGCTTTAAGCTTATTATTCTTATATCCTTTGACAGTAAGTTTTACATTGCCCTTTTTTAATCCTTTTATCTTAATCTTTTTACCATTAACAGTAACTTTAACATATTTTTTCTTTGAAGCTGTTACTTTTATCTTATAGCTTCCCTTAACCTTTACGATTTTTGATCCAGATACAGTAAGAGTAAGGGACGTCGAAGAAAGACTGAGCTTCTTTGTCTTAGCTAGAACAGTCCTGTCTGAGTATATAACATTTATTATCAATGCTACTATCATTATTATACATATGATTTTATACTTAATATTTTTCATAACTCTCTTCTCTTATTTACATTTATTTTTTATAAATCTGTCAAAGATTATTATATCATACCCGAGTGAATTATACTCTCTCATCAGTTACTATATGTTCTATACCGTTGTGCTCTGACAATCATAAATATCATTTCATATTGCTTCCCAGCCAAATCCTGGCCACAAGATCAATAACGAAAAGCGATGAAATGATAATAAATATTACGTTATGAACCTTATTGTCTCGAATTTTATCCTGCAGTTTTTTTATTGCCGGATGAATCAGACATATAGCAGCGAATATCATTATACCAAACATCATGCTGGCTTCAAATGCTATTCTCCCCTGAAAGTTCATAAAGTAGCCGGTATAATCCCACAGCCTTCTGTGCATCACAGCCTCAATTATATAACTAGCCAGGAGTTCTATCCCCGTAGCAATTGCCGTACCGACAACAAAAACAAGTATAGGATTCTTAACCCTTATCAGCTTAAAAATTCCATATATAATGAAAAAACCTATTCCATATATAGGAATCCATGGTCCAAAAAGAAAACCCCGATTTATAAAACCAAGTTTATGATATATCCAGCAACACCAGATGGATTCATAAATCCAGCCCATCAGGCAATACACCAGAAAGCATTCCATGTGATCACGGAACCAATCCCATTTTTTCAACTTACCCTCTTCCATCATCGTCACCTTATCATTATAGCGCAGGTGGCTGAGCTTGAGTCTGTGCAGATGGAACATCTGAACGTGTCTGATTAATCATCTTTCTAAGTCCCACATTATTAATATCCATATTTTGTCCTTCATGTGCCCCTGTACCATTATGAACAGATGCATTTTGGAAATTAGCTTTCGGATCTCTATTTATTTCAGTAACATCTATATCTAGTTGGTCGCCAGCATTAACATCACCACTCACATAATGTACAGGCAGATCCGGATCAAATTTATGAAGTCTTCTCATGTGAGAACGGGTACTATATGCTCCACCGAATAAATAAGCACCACCAGACATGAAAGAAGCCGTAGCTCTATCCATGAAACCTCTTTTTGTATCCTCTATAGTCGAATCATAAGCCGCCTCTTTTAAGGTTGCTATAGGACTGTGAAGAACTACACCGCCGAGTTTTTTAACATTTCTTCCGGCTTCCAGAGCTTTCTTCTGCTGAAGTTGAGCATAGTCAGCCGCAACCTTGGAAGCTACAGCACCGCCCATTGAAAAACCGTGAAGAATAACATTCTCTGGTTTAACTTTCATATTGTTAAGTACATATTTAAGCATATTTTTTCCATCTTTATATAAGGATTTTTCACTTAGTGGTGTACCTATTTCATTTCCTTTTTTATCAAGAGTTCTACTTCCTCCAAAGCCCCTATAATCCATAGCAACAACTTTTACACCCATCTTCAGATAATCATCAAGGGCAGTTTTCATTTGATCTCCTGCAGTACCTTTACTTCCTGAGAAAAAAATCACGACTTTACCTGTATCAGGAACCCCCGGCTTAGGTCCATATATAGCACCTTTCAGTCTGCCTTCCGGAGTTCTTAAAGAAATATCTTTAATTTTATCATCTGTCCTGAACAAATTTTTACTATCAGAGTCACCATGTCTTTCTTTTTTTGATCCTAAGGCTTCCTCATTTACCATACTGGTAAATATGTGACGACCTCGACCTTCCGAAATAGACTTACCCGAACTTTTGTGAAGTTTATCTCCACCGAGACTCCTTCTTTTTGTTTGTGCTATTTCAGCTAGTTCTTTTTTTGCCGCTCTTTTCTTACGTCCGGTAAAATCATGAAAAAGCTTATCAAAGCCAGAACGCTTTGCATTAGTTCTAAGCTTTTTCATTTTCTCCTTACGCGCATTATCTGTCTGAGGAAGAGACTCTTTAAGCTGTTTTCTAATCTTAGGATTACGAGCCATAAGTTCAGTTATATATTTGGCTGCATTACTGTTTTTATCTACAGTCTGATTATTCAGCTCTTTATTTACATACTCTCGTATCTCTCCCACATCGGCGATAGTGTTCTTATTGTAAATCTGCTGCATCATATTGATGTCATTCATTACTTCTTCAAGTGTTTTCTTTCCTTGTACAGGCATAATTGTCACCTCACTTTTATATATTTCATATAAACTCTCGATTATGTCAGACTGAACGGATACGCAGCCATATATATTTCTGTACTCTTTTCCACAGGAATATACTGCGATATCAATTCATCCATGCTGCTGGAAATACTCGCAAATGTAATATTTGTATCTGCGGGATATTTCGTTTTAAGTTTATTTATAGATGCATTTACTATAGCAGGAAATGCATTAGGATCTTTGGTATTATTATAAACCCATTCTATATCTATTCTATCATCTAATTCTTTCAGAAGACATAAAGCACGGATATTACCATCAGTCAAAATTACGGAGCTTTCAGGCATATAATTCTCTTTTGAAAATGGTATATTTACAGCTGTTCCAGGAATCACCGATTCATCTATCAGATTCTTAAACCTTAGTATTTCTTCATCAGAAACATCATTTAAGAAACAGAGCTCATCAGTGATCTGCCCCAGAGCAGGAAAAGGTGGAATCATTTCAAGCCTTGTAGAAAATCCTTTATCACATCCACGATACATTACCATGAAATCCATGGATTCCAGAAATTCCCACATATTTTCGTCTTCTTCTGAAAAGATTACGGTTATTCCACTTAATTCATCAGACTGCACAGCTGCTTCTAAAAGCAGATTTAACATTTCTGAAGCACCACCTTTTCTTCTGAAAGGTTCATCTACATATAGCCAGTCTATGACTATCTCATCTTCTTCAATATGAGCCATCATAATTCCGGCTGCAGTAAGCGGATCTTCTTCTATACATCCTATCAGAAATGTATCCTCAGGTAGTTCGCTTAGAATATAATCCGGATATAAATGTGCGAATTTATTCAGATCATAAGGGGTTAATAAGTTAATGACCATAAGAAATCTCCTCCTAAAATCTTATAAAGCATGACCTTGATTGTTGGCCTGTTGTGCATTTTTAATCCTTTGAGCTTCACGCTGATTTTTTATAATACGTTCAAAATTCTCCTTACTTATAATAGAATCTATCGTCTTCTCAGCACCTAGTCGTTTTGCTTCTTTCATAAGTCTATTATCAATATTAAACAACACTGATTCATCAACTATATTTCTAAAAGCATTGGTTTTAGAAAGTTCTTTTGATAATTCCTCAAAAGCTTCATTAAATTCATCGCTTGTGTATTTTGATGCAATATCTGCCCATTCATCAGATTGATCCATTTTGTGAGAAAAGATTTGTATAGCTGCATCATAAGCCATAATATTAATTCTCTCTTTTAGTTTTACATCTGTTTTTCTCGAAGGATCTACTTTACTAAGTGGAAATCGGTATATACGCTGAAAACTAACATTAAAGCTATGAGACATAGCCTTCGCTCTTAAGGCATCTCCTTTATCTGTCATTTTCTGTATAATATTATTTTCACGTTTTAACTGATGTTTTGCCTCATTCCATTTATCAACTATCGGATTATCATAAAGCATTTCTGACCTTTCAGTTGTAATAGCTTCTATTTTATTATACGGTTCCGGCATACTTTTTACAGTATCAAATACATTAAGACTTCCTAGTCTTCCCTCAGGAAGCATAACATCCATATATGGTTGCATTTTACGGATACTCATGAGCGTATTCTGTGCATTATCTCTTACAGTTCTGACATATTCATATCTACTTATAGAAAATTCCGTATCTCCCAATTTATTTGACGACAACCATATAGTTGCTGTAGTATTAACCTTTTCCACAGCCGCTTTTAACTTATCGAAAGAAATCATCTTTCCTTTACCATCAGGTCCAGGTTCTCCAAGAGAATACCACTCTCTCATAGCATTCATCATATTTCTTAGTTCCGGTGAAGGTTCCGGAGGAAGAGGTTCATCATCTGGTCTTGGATAATCCATATTTGGATCAAATTGTCCCATATTCAACAAACCAGACTCTCTTTTATTTAAAATTGAATATGTAATAGCTAGAAGATTTTTCTTCAAATCATCTGCAGTCATTTTATTGCCCTTGGTTTCATTACCAAGCTGAATACTATGCATCATACCGCCTTTTCCATTTTTAATAGAATCTATTTCTTTCTTTGTTTTATAAATTTCAGTATTTAGTTCATGCAGGTATTCTATTCTCTCTACTCTGTCAGTCTTTGAAGGATAACCTCTCTTTTCGATATATTTATTTACTGACTTTTGTAATGTATCAAGCCTTTTAGAAAATTCACCAATAGACATGTCAGGAGTAAATCCTTTTAATCCATTTAATACATCCTGCATAAGGGATGACGGTTTGGAATCACTCTTTCCTTTACCGTATGTTCTTTCAACTGCTTTAATAAATCTGAGTGAATTCTTAGAGAAGGCTTTGATCATATTTCTATTTTGTATGTCTTTTCTGTCTTTACGTGCAGAATTCTGAACCTGATTCTGCACGCCCGGCTGCCTTACTTCTGCAATTTCGGCATACTTACCTGCCAGAGTCTGCTTTTGTATAGGATTAAGTTTCTCATACTTTGTAAGCATATTAGTTACAGTATCTGTTCTCTCAGTATGCATATGAAATTCTGGTGGATCTGCGGCTACATATTTATCCATCTTACTATAGAATTCGCCAGGGCTGAGTTTATATGCGCCTGTGCCTTTCAGATATTCTCTTATGCGACGTCTTTCACGGCTATACATACCAGGCTCAGACATTCTCTGCAGCATATCATCAGATTTTCTATATTTTTCTCCTATAAGATCCTTTGTTCTATCGTTATAATATTGTAATGTGCCACCACCTTGAATTAATCTTTTTACATCATTACATAAATCTATACATTTAAAAATACCTGTAGCTGCTTTCTCATGGTTATGAAACGTTATATATTTATCTTTAAAGTCCAGTATTTCTTCATTTAGTTCACGTTCACTTTCTCCCACCAGATTATTTATTTCAGCCTCTTTCTTTCCATTATTCCGAGCCGTTTTTTTAGTCTCATCGATGTCATCTGATCTTTTCTGCAGCTGATTTCTCCAATCTTCCATATGTTTTTTCTTCAGTTCAACTGCAACTCTCCACTTACCAGGTTCATTTTCCGGAAGATTAAAATCAATGCCACGATTAATTCCTTCGGCTATTATTTCATCATTTAATTCTTCAATCAGCTGTTCTTTATAATCTTTGATTTTTGCAGCTTGCTTTGAAAGAAACTTTTGTAGCTCATCTCTAAATTCTTTATTAGCCTCTTCTAATGCTTCATGTTTTAGCTGCTCATCAGGTACTTTCTTACTATCATTTATTTTGTTGTTATATTGTATCAGAAGATCTTCATAACCTTCATTGACATTATAAGTGGATTCTAATGCATTTCTTATTTCTACATTAAACTTATCTAAAGCATTAGCGGAAATATTTCTGGCATTTATATCACGTTCTTTTATTTCTTTGATATAATCAGGATTAACTGATACAGAGTAATCTATAGTAGATGTATTTTCTATATACCTGATACCCATTAGATAATCTGTATAATTCTCAAGCTTCTGTTCATCAGTCCAGTTAGGATTTTCACCAGGATCTTCACTTGCTTTTTGCATTATAAAGTCATATCTGTTTAAATAATTATCATAGATTTTACCAACTGTATCAAGAGAACGGATATGATAAAGCTCCTTTCCAGTAAGTCCATTACTTACAGCCAGTTTCATAAGTTCCGGATCCCTGTCAAGCATTGCTGACATACGCTGTCCCATTTCACTAAGAACCATCAGATCCACTTTTCCTGAATAATAATTATTTAATGATACTCTGCAGAAAAACTTAATGCCGTGGGTAATGAGCTGAGCAAGAGGCGCTTTATTTCCATTTTCATAGCTTCGAAGTGCTTTCTCAGCAAAATCCTTTGAATCATTAATATTGTCAACATAAAAGCTAAGAGGATAATCTATTTTAGATGAAAAATTATATATAAGTTTATGAGCATTTAACTTATATCTGGTATCCTCATTATGTAAAGCATTATCATCAAACTTAATCTGTTTAGCATCTATTTTACTATATACTTCTTTTGTTGTAGAAGCCGCAAAGCTGAGGGCAGCAAAATCTTTGCTCGAAAGAACGTCATTATTATTATCTGACCCTATAGCCTTAAATGGTTTTTTAACAGATTTAATCTTTCTGAATACAGATACCTTCTGCCCATTTACCATTTCTTTTTTAAAGACCTTTCGAGAGTCAAATTCATCCAGAAGTTCAGGCTGGATACCCATTATTGCATCAACTCGTTCCAGCTGTTCCTTTACTCTGTCCGGTTCTGATATTCTATTTTTATAAGAATCCTCTTGTTGTTTTTTCTTATTTATTGCACCATTTATCAGATCTGCCTTGTAATTATTTATAATGTTTTCTTTTTCGAATATATATATATCTGGTTCTTTATTTCCAGTGAGAGAATTACGTATATCCATAAGTTTATCTAATGACTCTATAACAGAACGTATTCTCGGCTGCTCTCTTTCAAGTTTATCAGGATCAACCTTTTGGTAAGGATTTTCCTTAATATCTCTATCTTTTGAATTCAGATATTTCTGTGAAGTTTCTATAGCCCTGCTTACTAAGTCAATAAGACTTCTCATCTGGTCAGGACCAAATTCACCATCATTTCTGATAGCACTTCTCTTTCCCTGTTCAGCAAGATTCTGAATCTGCTGCAGCTGAGTGCTCAGATTATTATAAGAATCATATTGTGCTATATAAGCATTTATCTTATGACTATCTAGTTCATCAGCAAGACTTTTCATTGTATCACTTATATCCGACAGACTATAATGAGGTAATTCTATCAGATTATTATCTAAAATGTCATTCTGAACCGGCTGTACAACATTATCAGCTACATGTACAGCATTATTATCATTAACGATATTATTCTCAACATCAGGACGGACTATCTCTTTACTGTGATCTACTCCCCAGAATTCTCTGTCTGTCATTTCAAGTTCTGCCTCTTCATCAGCAGTTCTGTTCTCAGCCATTTTTTTCAGATAAGTTGCATTAAGCTTAGTTGGTATATAAACCTTCTCTATCTTTAGTATACCGCCATCTGAGTAAACGCTTTTATCATTTTTATTGAGAAGATTATCTTCATCTCCTCCCGTACGATATATGCGGATTCCGTTCTTATTTATTCCAGTTCTATTTACTTCATTAGCCTGAAACATTATTTTTTCAGGCGGAAGCGTAAGGCTACCATCTTCATTCATCTGTGTATATTTGCTTGGTATACCATGTATGTTTTTTCCATCTTTTGAAAGCTTTATATCAGATACCCATGATAATTCTACCGCTGTTCTTTTGGCCGCATCCTTATTTATGAGCAGATCTGTAAGAATCTCCTTCAGGCTGCCTGTAAGCGTTTCATTAGGAGAACTAAGAGGTCTTGAAGAACTATCTTTATACTTTATAGTATCACCGTCTATTCCAATAATGGTAACGTAATGTCCCGGCATACGGAATACGAGCGGCGAATGATCCACTGTAATAGCGTGCTTAATAGTCTTTTTTACTACATCAATAGAATTCTCCAGATAATCTGAAGGATGTATGCCTGCTTTTTCTTCTGGACGAAGATACTGTTGTATAGTTAGTTCATGAACCATTGAATTAGGGGCAAATGCAAGCACCGAATCACACATGTTCATAAAATTATTACCATGATCAGTATTATACTGTTCATTGATAAGAAAACGGTCAGCATCTATATCCTGAGTAGTAAGGTCAGTACGGAAGTCACGGACATGTTCCTGGGTCACTTCCATATTTCCTCTACTATGTATGAGCATCTGGGCACCACAAGACCAGCAGCCCTGGCTGCTGGTCTGAAATGCCGGAAGTGATATATCGAGTTCACATGCATCCGGATCAGATGATCCACTCGGTTTAAATACTCTCGGTTTAGTTCCTAGTTCTTCACCATTTGACATAGTATTTTCAGCATTTTGCTGTATACCCTTGGCAAGAGTTACCGCTTGTATCTGTTTTTCCAGTTTCGTTCTCTGTGATAAGGTAAGATTATCTTCATGCTGATTCAGATAATCAGAAATTATATTTGTATCACCTGTATTTATTGCATATATAGCATTATCCGGCATGGTAACATATTCGTATAAACGCGGATTTTTCTCTAATCTTTTTTTACAATCATTTAAAATCTTCTCAGGTGAACTTTTCCTATATTTATCTAAAAGGTCATCTTCTGATACACTACTGGTTTTCATTATCCTGTAATATTCAGCAAACTTAGGATCCTTATCCTGCATATTATGGTCTAATTCATAAGAATTCTTATATACAGCAACCGGAAGTGATATATTATCTCTAACATCAAGAGAATTAACGACGTTTATGTCTCTGTTAATTAAGCCATTTACGTCGTTAAAATATGTGTTGGTCTTTTCTATAATATTCTGAGAAATATTCTTTGAAGCAGCCCAATCATGCATCATTGACTGCTGATATTGAAGCATTGAAACAGCCAGCTGATACTTAGTCTTCAGGTCGTCTATATCCTCTGCATTAAGCCTTTTAGCATTACCCTTAGTGTCAAGTTTATAAAGACTGTCCATCTGACTTTTCAGGTCCTGATAATAGTGTATATATGGAGCAAAGTTGTCATAAAACTCTTTCATATGTGTTTCAAGATATCTATTCAGCTTTTCCATACGACTAAATTTTGAATGAAATTGTAACTCCTTAAATCCCGGCATATAAATACTCCTTAATTATTTTTTCAAAAATCACTACCTATAAAATATCAATTTTTATATCAATTATTCTTATTGTAACTTCAAGGTAGCAACAAATTCGCAACATTCACCCACTTATTTCATAATTAAATATCATTCTTGTAACGGTAAGCATGGATTTAAAAGAAGCTTATGATAAAAGAATGAATCAAATTGCAGGCATAGAAAGAACCGACGAGAAAGTCGAGTTTTCTGAAGAAAAAAAGAACTGACTCACCCAAGAGTCAGTTCTATAAAGTTATTTGGTTTTGAATTTTATGGATTTTGTATTACCATTTACATCAGTAACGACAAGTTTATTCCACTTACCTTTCTTTTTAAGTGTTTTCTTATAGGATTTAAGCTTGATGGTAACAGAAGTCTTGTTCTTCTTTATCTTAACAGTCTTGCCATTAAGGGTAATCTTCTTTATCTTATCCTTATCCTTAACCTTGATCTTAGCAGTCTTCTTTATAGTTTTCTTATTTTTAATGCTAAATGTAGTTTTGTTATCTTTTGTAACTACAGGAGTATTCTTACTCTCCGCTTTAATAGTAAAACTAATTGATTTATCTCCCGCATAGTTTCCAATGCCACTAACGGTTATTGTAGCTGTACCTGCTTTAATATTATTCTTATAAGAAACAGAATAATCCTCTCCCACTTTTAGAACTGCTCCATTCAAAGAAACAGATACATCAGGCTTAATCTCCTTACCGGTATAATCATAAACACTATTTGAAATACTGATAACAGATTTTTCTATCGAAACAGGCGATACAGTTACTGTTATATCCTTCTTATAATCCTTTGAACCACTGATTCTGGCCGATAATGAAATCTGTGTGTTTCCGGGTTTTAGTCCGCTTAAAACATTATCCTTTAATTTGATAACACTCGTATCCTTTACATTTACGGATGTAGGCAGGTAAAGAGTGACATACGGAGAATAACCAGATTTGAAAGAAAGACTTGTATCAAACTCCTTTTCTTCCCAAACATCAATGGTTAAATTCTGAGGAGCAATAACCTCTGTAATGGATACAACTTCATCTGAAACTAAAACTTCATACAATTGTTCAGAAGTCGGGTAAGATACGCTGGTAGTATTGACATCGGAGAATTTTTCTTTATTTCCAAACTCCTGAACCCAAAACTTGATTCCCGAAACTTCAAAACAGGCAAAACCTACTGCATTAAAGTTGTCATTCAGCATATTTCTTCTATGTCCCTGACCGGAATAATCATCATCGTCCTCTCTCCAGGCAGTAAATACCCAATCAGCAGAGGTGTATCCATATGCTATGTTTTCTCCACAAGCCCAATACTCTCCTTCTGGATATGCACTGAAACAGCTAGTTCCGTCAGGTCTTGTATGACTATAATAAACCGACAACTCCTTAGCTCTCTCAATAGCTATCCGCTCTAATTCATAATCATATGTCAGTTCTTCAAGTCCTGAACAAAATGTTTTAGTACTATTATCTGAGTTCCAGTACCAGGCCTCATTACCGGTTCTGAAGTCATTTACCATTTCAAGCATAGTTCTGGCTTCGTCGCTTAATATAGATCCTTTTGTCTGTACGGTAAAATTGTCAGTAACCTTTTCATATCCAAGAGTATCGCAAATAACTGAATATATAGAATTTGCAGATTGATAGCCTGTAGTCGATTCTACAGTATTTCCATTTTCATCTACATATACAACAAAAGGTAAAGATACCGTACCGCTTGCCCCGGACATACTCCATGCCAGGCTGTTGTTATTTCCATAACAAAATGTAATATAAGACGAATAATCCTTAGCGAATGCTTTTACAGTATCCTTATTATTTCCATCTATATCAGCATAGACGAATCCAACATTTGCATCTGATACCCAGTCACTATTAGAAATATTAGTCAAAGTACCCTGTGTGTTCATACATTCGGGGCGACCAAATACTATAACATTTAGTTTTTTCGGAGATTGTGGAGTAGTATAAATGGTTGATTCATCTACTGAAGTCATGCTATACCCTTTTGACACAGTTGTGTCAGAACCGGTATAACCTAAGACTTCTTCTATATCCTTATCAATAAGCGATACATCCATTAATTCATCATAATTCGTTGATTTAACAACATTTCTGTTCTCATCAACAAAACATAGTATAGGAAGAGCATCCATATCAATATTGTTTGCCGTTCTAAGATTAGAGAACATAAAACAATTTACATTGTCACCGCCATAATAGTATGTTATTTTTGATGAATAATTTTTCGCATATTCAGTAACTGTGGCTTCATCATTATCATCTACATCCACATACATAAACTGAAGATTTGAATCAGTTAAATATTTACTGTTACTGATATACTCTAAAAAATAATCTGCGCACCCCGGACGTCCAAATACAATAGCGTTGTATTTTCCTGGCGCATCTGATTGATATAGCACTTTTTCCCCACTCATTATTTTATAAGTATCAGCTGCATAAGATACATGACTAGTGAAGACTGTAACAAATAAAACAATCAGCGATACAATTAATAATAATCTTGTAGTTTCTTTTTTCATAGTTCAGTTCCTCATTATTCGTAAGAATCAGCATAGTATAGGTCTTATTGGACTCTATCCCAAGCCTTTACCATTTGATACGCATTCTGGTTTTTTTCATAATATCATATTTTTCACTTCCAAGATTTCCTACCTTCTTGCCTTTTTTATTTAATAGAACATATGAAGACTCTTTCTTTGAAGAAACACGTACTACAACATATTTTTCAAAGATACATACCACCTGTGATACTTTTTTCTTCGGTCCTTTATAAAAAGTCACCATCTTTTTATTTTTGAATGTTTGAACCTTTCTTAACCCATCATTATTAAAATATCCTGTATCGGAGTTTTTCCACCCAGGAGTCAGGTTTTTACATATAGAAGATGTACCACCGTTATTTATATTCTTTTCAGGAAAAGTTAATCCAGCAATTGGTATAACCATATCGCTAAATTTCGAATAATTTATTTCTTTTTCCTTACAGGTTTTGGGGTCAAAAGTATAACAGGTAATTACATTTTTATCATCGGAATCCTTCTTTGATACATATAGATAAATATTGTCCCCAACAAAACTTGCCATGCTTATATCTGATATATCATATGTTACTGAATCAGACTCTGCATTAATAGTAGATGTCAAACAATTATTCTTTACAAACCAGATACTTCCACTGCCATAACCAATAAACAGATCTATATCATCTAAAAACAGCTCAGATGTTTTTTTCTTAATATTCAGTTTATATACGTCATAATAATAAGTTGTGCTGTAACTTGTCTTTTCTTTTATCTGTGCATCATTCGAAGTAACTATATAAAAAGTTTTGTTAGAATAATATATCGAATCGGCTCTGTAATCTAATTTAATTATCTTTGTCTTTTTCTTTGTTTTTAAATTATAACAATAAAATGTATTGTCCAGAGTATAATAAATCTTATTCCCGACTTTTATTGTATCTTTAGAAAAATCTCTATCATTTCTGACAAAAAGATTATCTGTTCTAGCAATACGCTTTTTTGATGCAGCGTTTACCTGTCCAATCATTGTTTCTGAAAGAACTATAATAACTATAAGCAATACACTAATCAGTTTCTTTGTTATTTTAATCATTTATGTACCTCCCGACCTTGTGATATTTTTTTATTATTATAATAACTATTTCTTAACCTTTACCTTCTTTACTTTACTCCATTTGCTGAATACTAGTTCACCTTTTGATGATAACGTATAGGTCCTTACTCTTACATAGTATGTCTTTTTCTTAAGTTTTTTAAGCGTTACAGATGTCTTTGTGGTATATATATTCTTCTTAGACTTAGTAAATTTCTTATTCAAAGCATATTGAACTTCATATCCTTTAGCCTTTTTAACCTTTTTCCATTTAACATATAGCATCTTACCCTTTTTTATCTTAGCCTTTTTTATTGTTGGTTTGGTTGGAGCTTTTTCTTTCTTATCTTTTTTAGGACTCGGAGTGATTATTTGAACAGGTTTTACTGTAGGTGTAGAAATAGGATTCGGCGAACTACTTGGTGTTGGTTCAGATGATGGAGTCGGTGTTGGTAATACAGAATCATCATCAACAGGTATAGATGTTCGACTATCTGGATCTATCGGATTTGTTTCAGCATCAGTCACATCACCCACAACTACCTTCTCTCCCTTTTTCCATGCTGAGGCATATGAAAGATTAATTCTAAGAGCGGGACGAATGCCGCCATACGTATCGTCGACATTACCATAATCGTAGACACAGCCAGTAGTGCTGACAAACGAGGCGTCATCTGTATAAAGGCCAGGCGAGCGTAGCCACCAATAATCGGTTTCACCAGCTGAATTCTTAGCAACTCTTGTTTTTGAATTATACCCGGATTGATCAGGAAAACCATAGCCCGGTTGTTTTATATCATCCAGAGAAAGTAGGAATATCTTGTCAGCCGTGTCCTCTCCGCCCTCCGTTCCACAATTATCATTGTCATTATTAATAACAACAGAGGTCATTATCATTTCCTTCTCAACATCGCTAAAGCTGCTATTTAAAAAATCCTCATTCAGCCACTTTCTGATAGTACTGTCCTTCCAGGTGACTGATGTTTCTTCATCATTATATGCTTTCGTCGTAAGAATCTCATCTGATACAAGAAATGCATTATCTCCTGATACATTCAGAACTCTCCAGCTTATATCCTTCCCGCCGTACCTTCCGAAGGTTACTGTATCCCACTCACTCCCTTTTACAGAAATCTTTACCTTCTCTCCTACCTTTACATAAGAAGATGATAGTTTTATTCTGAGAGCTGGACGAATGCCATAATTTTTCCAGTAGACATTATCACCAGATTCGTGGACGTAGCCAACAGGGCCGACATATGCGGCTTCAGCCGAACTTTCTCCAGGCGAGCGCAGCCACCAACTGTCGGTTGGAGAACTACCATGCTTTGCATAGGTTGTTCCTTTTGCAACTCTTGCCTGGTCACTATTGTACCAGCCTCCATCAAAGCCGTAAGCAGTATTCTTTATCTCATCCAATGAAAGAAGAAATACATTATCATTCGTATTGTTACCGCCTTCTGTTTCTCTATATAGATTATCATCATTTACAACATCTGTTTCTATAATGGCTTCTTTTTCATTTATTGAAAAAGCATTATTGTAGAAGTTAATATTGAGCCAGTTTCTTACTGTTGAGGTTTCCCAGGTGCAGGAATAATCAATTTCTCCTTCACCATAAGAAATACCTTTATAATATTTACAGAAATCAAGGATTTTATCTGACATAACAAGTGCAGTTCCATCATCATACTTTTCTAAAACCTGCCATACAATAGGCTGCTTCTCATCATTTTCATCAGCAACTCCATCTCCATTTGTATCTTCCTGCCAATAACTACCAAAAATCACAGTCTCCCTGGTATTATATGCAATCCTTGGATTACTTAAACCATACCCTTCTTCTCCTTCAGCCTGAACCTTTCCTGAAATGATAGAAAGTCCTGATACTACTAAAGCTGTAGATAATAATAAACTTAACGCTTTTTTACCTTTCTTTAACATCTGTACATTCCTCTCTTTCTCAGTAATTAATAGTTGCTCAATATATAACAATACTCTAGCTCAATTTCGCATTTTGCCGCCTATCTTGATACTCCCTTTTCAGCCAGCCATTCCTTAGTAGCCATTTTGCATAGTTCAGCAACCTTTTCATTATCTTCATTCATCTGCCTTTGAATTTCTAGCGACCATGGGGTGCCTTGATCAAAATAGTCTTCCCACTTTTGGGAATTATCAGCTCTCGCTTTTTTTGCTCTTTCCATTGCCTTTCCCATCAGATATCCTCCAATGAAATTTATGCTATACATTATAGACCGATACATCAAATCTTACAATACATCTCAATTGAGAAATAGCTGTACAGCATACAAATCTGTACAGCTATATAACTAATTGCATTTACCACTATATGGATATAAAGATGCCTATCCAGATTATAATGAATCGCATATACTGCTTCAAATCCCGAATCAAAATAGTGATAAAACAGATTAATATAATACTTTTTAACACTTTTCACATCCTAATAAAAAAGGAAGATAACCCACTATGAAAAAAGGAATATTCCGAAAGAAAAAGCAAACAAACTGATATGATACCTATTAAGGAAAGAAAATCCCACTAGAAATCAAACTAGTGTGATTTTTATAAAAGGATAATGGAAGCTGATTTATATGACTCGCCAAAAAGCTCATATAAGGGTTTTTATTTTTTTATCGACATTTTATACGTAAATAATATATAATCGCTATATAAGCCTGATTTACTGGGTTTTAAGTGCGGGAGATGGGGATTTTGCGTTTAGAAAAAGGTCCGGTGGACCTTTTTTAGCAAAATCGAGAGCAATCTATGATTGCGACTGACCGACGCCTTGCATCGCAAGGCGGAGACCTTGGACCCACTGGGTTCAAGTGGCTCCGGCTTGCAATAACAAAAAGCAGGTACATCGTACCTGCTTTTGTTATTCCAGTGCGGGAGATGGGACTTGAACCCACACGACGTTGCCATCACTAGATCCTTAGTCTAGCCTGTCTGCCAATTCCAGCACTCCCGCTTATATGAGTCGCATCAACTTGACGCGACTCGAATATATTATCATTTTCATAACAAATTGTCAACACTAAATTCTAACAATTTTAAGAAAAT
>FZRB01000025.1 GCA_900199595.1 Lachnospiraceae bacterium
ACCATTCTTCTTTCCGTTCAGTGCTTTCTCTAATGATAGAGTCAAATTCTTCAAGGGTCTCTTTTATTATTTCTACCCCTAGCTTTGAAAGCTGATCTGTCACACCCTTCACATACGAAGCGAAGTCTTTTGGATTCTCAGCAAGCTCTGCTGATAATTCATAAATTTTTTTGATGCAAACTTCATTGAAATACTTTACACTATTGACCATAGGGAACGCTCCTCCTTGTTTGTGTTATGTTTGGTCGCTAAACACTTTATCACAAGGTGGTCGTTCCCTTCTATATTTTCTTTTATTTAATTTCCGAATAAAACTTTACGCTAGCTACTTTGCTGTCATCTTTTTCGTTTGCCTACATAATTAGTCACATGAGCTCTCTTTCTGTCTGCACTTTCTGATGTATTGAGTTTTTTCTTTGTACTTTTACTCTTTGTTTTTCTCTTAGTTGATGTCTTATTATTTGATTTCTTATTATCCGTTTTGTTGCTTATATCTTTGTTATTTATAACATCATATATTGTATAGTCTCTTTCAAAGAGCTCATTTGTAAGGTCTTCTTTAATTATCTCTTCACCCGAAGTTTTAACCAGCCTTTCATATATAAGCTTCCTCTTCGTGCCCATCAGCTTCGGCAGTCCGTTCTTTATCTGAACATTCAGAAGCTCCTGCCGCCAGAGAAGGTCCAGCTGGTGATTTATCTTAACTTTCGGACATATGTCAGCATCTCTGTCTACGATAACATTATCATCAGTGACAACTATTATCCCCCAGTAGTCCGGAACATGTTCATCAACATGTATATGGCTTTCTCCGACCACAACATAGCACCTGTCACAGAATTTCTCATAATCCTTAACCTGTGTCTTAAGCCTTTTATAGGTATCACTGTCAGACTTTATCTCAAAACCAAGTATTTGTCCCGGAACCACAGCCAGGACATCGGCTCTGGAGCAGCTTATTATCTTCTCTTCAATTGTTCTGACCTTCTCATATCTTTCATCCAGATAATCAAAGAGTCTTTCACGAATATCCTTATCTAACATTTTATTCCCCTGAAGGATTCTGCCATCAGGCAGATGCTTTTCGTTAAAACAGGGAGCCTAAGCTCCCTGCCACATGTTTCTTTTCAATTAATAGCAATACGTATGTCAAATGTTTATAAAACATCTACATCATCTATATAATATCTGCCATTTATGTGATATACAGAAATCATTTCATAGTACGAGCCCTTGTCATACTCAACCAGAACCTTCACATTTACCTTCTCTTCTACTATGGGAGAAAACAAAGGATCAAGCAGAACGAGCTTTGCCGTACCTGAATAAGCACTTGATTTATCAGCTGAATCTGTGGAAGCAACTGACATTTTATAGTTATTTCCTGAATAATCAAGTATTTTCTCTTTGATATAGCTCTTTTCCGAGGATGTTCTCTCACTTCTCGGAATCAGTTTCATATAATCAGAAGAGTTACCTGCATTTACAGCATCCTGGTAACCAACAACAAGCTCATCGATACTTTTCTTACCACCTGAAGGAAGAATCCTTCCATAAAGAGACATAAGATCGAACAGCTTGACAGCCATCAAAATGCATATGATCACAATTATGACAGGATTAAGACTACTGCTTCTTTTCATATCTATTCAACCACGTATGGCTTGATAGCCTCCATTATTTTATCTTCATCCTGATCTGCATAGATATTAAGCTGAATAGGATTAGAAAGATCCAGACTGAATATACCCATTATAGACTTAGCATCAATAACATATCTGCCTGAAACAAGATCAAAATCAGCCTTAAAGCCGCTTATATCATTTACAAATGATTTAACCTTTTCCATAGAATTAAGTGAAACCTTTACTTCTGTCATATTTTAGTCCTCCATGAAATATAATTATTTTGAAACCCTATCTCAGGGTAAAAACTTATGCTATAATGATAAAATGTGAAAAGTAAAAAGTCAACATAAAATAGCTTAATCTGGCAAGGTTTATATTTATATTTACATTAAGGAAATACCAAAAATGAATTCAAATTTAAATGGCAAAAAAGTGTTATTATATTCACTTGGCTGTAAGGTAAATCAGTACGAGTCTGACGCAATGCTGGAAGCACTTCTGAGTGCGGGCTGTGTCAGGATAGAATCATCGAAGGAGCTTGGTGACGATAATCCGACAAATGATGATCCTGTTGCTGAAAAAACAGACAATGATAATCAAGGCTTTGATAAAGCAACCGACAACTGTGCGGACATATGCATCATCAACACCTGCTCGGTTACAAATATGGCTGACAGAAAATCCCGTCAGATCATTCACCGTCTGAGAAAACAAAACCCTAATGCAATCGTTGCCGCAACAGGCTGTTATGTTCAGATAGCCGGTGACAGTCTTCTCAGTGACGGAGCAATTGATTTGATAATAGGCAACAACCGCAAAAAGGATGTTGTTCGTATAATCAGTGAATATATAGAGACCGGAAAAGTCAGTGATAATTATATAGATGTTAATAATGATTCCGAATTCGAGAATTTAGTAATCGACAAACCCGAGACTCATACAAGAGCCTATGTCAAAATACAGGACGGCTGTAATGAATTCTGCTCCTACTGCATCATTCCATATGCCAGAGGCAGAATAAAGAGCAAACGCCTGATCGATATAACTGCTGAGGTTGATACTCTCGCACATAACGGAACAAAGGAAATAATCCTTACCGGAATAAATGTTTCCGCTTACGAGGACTCAGGACTGGGGCTTGTGGATGTTATAAAAAGACTTTCCAAGATCGAAGGTATCGAAAGAATACGACTCAGTTCAATGGATCCACGTATCATCACAAAGCAGTTTCTGGACACCGTATCAAAACTGGATAACTTTTGTCCGCATTTTCATCTCTCACTGCAGAGTGCATGCAACAAAACACTTAAGGCAATGAACAGAAAATATACCATCGAGCAGTATAAAGAAGCCTGTGATATGATACGCAGCTACTATGACAGACCGGCCATAACCACTGATATAATCGTGGGATTCCCAGGAGAAACAGATGAAGATTTCCAGGATACCTATAATAATCTTAAAGAGCTTAATCTCTATGAGATGCATGTATTCAAGTACTCAAGACGTAAGGGAACTGTTGCCGATAAACTGCCTGATCAGATAGATGAAAGAATAAAGACTGAAAGAAGCAACCGGCTTCTGGAGCTTACAGCTGAGAATAAAGAAAAGTTTGAGAATACATTTGCGGGTGAAACACAAGATGTACTTATTGAGGAAATAGTTGAGATAAAAGGAAAAAGCTTCTATCGCGGTCATACTACCAGATACGTTCTGGTAGATATCCCAGTGGAGAAACTTCCTGGTAAAGATAAAAACGATTATATAAATCAGATAGTTTCTTATACATTTCCATTTTATAAAATCAATAACTAATCGCCAGACAGAACGGGCCTACGAATAAGCAGCCTCCGATGATAATAAGGATCGATACTATAACCGATATCCACCCTATCAGTTTACCGGTTCCGGACTTGATTATAACTGCTCCGCATATAATGAATATTACGCATTGTATTCCGGCAACTAAAAATGTAAGTAATGTAAAAAGAATACCCATTCCTTCGAAGTCTTGGAGCATTTTATAAAGATCATCATAGGAATAATACTCAGTACTCTGATTTGCTTTTAATACCGTAAATGCTTTAACAAATAAAATAAAACAAATGCATAGACAGCTGGAAACAATTAATAAGCCAGGCACAGACGCTCCAAGCATAACATTTGAAGCTTTACGCCGTGAGCCTTCTGAGCCCTTTCTGGCAAATATAGCTATAATAAATAAAGGGATATATGTAACCCATACTAGTATTGCATTACCGGCGACATATCCCGATAGCTCTAATGCCGTTTTTACATATTCCATAGCAGTCTCCTATGTATCAAAAACGAAAAAAAATGCACGCATAATTGCGTGCAATTTTTTTTAGTCCGTAGGGGAATCCCACCGGTAGCTTAGCTGCCTTTCAGGCCGGGCTTCGACTCGAACGACCCACCGGGTCGTTCTCTCGTCACTTCGTTCCTCGGTCTCGCTGTTCGATTCCACTACGGATAAAAAAATGCACGCATAATTGCGTGCAATTTTTTTTAGTCCGTAGGGGAATCCCACCGGTAGCTTAGCTGCCTTTCAGGCCGGGCTTCGACTCGAACGACCCACCGGGTCGTTCTCTCGTCACTTCGTTCCTCGGTCTCGCTGTTCGATTCCACTACGGATAAAAAAATGCACGCATAATTGCGTGCAATTTTTTTTAGTCCGTAGGGGAATCGAACCCCTGTTTCCGCCGTGAGAGGGCGGCGTCTTAGCCGCTTGACCAACGGACCATTCTTAACAACGAATGTGAGTATAACAGACTACAATATAAATTGCAAGCACTTTTTTCGCTTGGCTTTTGTTTTTTTGTAAATTACCTATTACTGAAGATCAGATAAAACAAAATCATTATTTAAGAATGACAACCTCTGCTGTTTCCAGCGATTTCTGATACAGTGGTTCTATGATTCCTTCAAGTCTTCTTTCAGACTTCTCGATTACATGGAACTTAGGCTTTGTAACAGGATGCTTATCCACAAATATAGTGCAGCAGTCCTCGTATGGCTCGATACTTGTTTCAAATGTACCGATTCTCTGTGAGTACTCTACTATCTCCTGCTTATCCATTCCGATAACAGGTCTGAATACAGGAATATCAACTGCATCATCTATAACGGCCAGAGACTGCATGGTCTGGGAAGAAACCTGACCTATGGACTCTCCAGTTATAACAGCCTGGCAGTCATCTCTTTTAGCCAGATCTTCAGCCATTCTGAAGAAATATCTCTTCATAATTATCGTAAGCTGGTCATGAGGACAATTATCGTAGATAGCCAGCTGTACATCCGTAAAGTTAACTACATAAAGCTTTATAGGACCAGCATACTGAGAAACAATAGTTCCCAGCTTCTTAACCTTTTCAAGCGCTCTGGCTGAAGTATATGGAGGTGAATTAAAGTAAACTGCCTCCATCTCAACACCACGCTTTGCAACCATGTATGTAGCAACAGGACTGTCTATACCACCTGACAGAAGGGACATAGCTCTTCCGTTTGTACCAACAGGAAGTCCTCCGGGACCGGGAAGTATCTTAGAATATACATAGCCCTTCTCACCGCGAAGTTCTACCTCAACCATAATATCAGGCTTATGTACATCAACATGAAGACCCTGTGACTCATATTTTTCAAGAATATCATGACCTATCTCACCATCTATTTCCATGGAATTCATAGGGAAGTCTTTGTTGATTCTTCTTGTATGTACTTTAAAGGAAAAATCATAGCCACTGTCAGCAAATGTCTCCTCAAAATGTTCTATTACCGCATCTCTTATTGATTCATAGGTGAATTCCTCGGAAACAGTAACAGGACAGATACCCACAACACCGAATATCTTTGTCATTCTTTCTACAGCTTCATCAGCATCAAAGTCAGAAAGAGCCTCAACATATATACGTCCGAAATCACGTCTTACATCGAATTCACCAACCGGCTTCAGACGATTTCTGATTCGTTTACAGAGCATGTCCTCAAAGACATATCTGTTCTTTCCTTTAGTTCCTATTTCCGCATATCTTACAAGATACATTTTCGTGTTATTCATTATCTTCTATCCTTAATATAATATATTATCTTCAGTTTAAATTATCCTCTGACATAATGTCTCAGCATCGGAAGCAGTTCCTTTATTACCGTAAGAGCATAATCAACTTCTTCTTCAGTATTTTCCTCAGCAAAGCTGAAACGAAGTGTTGATTCAAGTCTGGCCTTATCAAGACCTATAGCTGTAAGCACAGCTGATTCCTTGCTTTTATTTGAAGAGCATGCCGAACCGGAGGAAACATATATACCCTTATCTTCCAGCGCATGAAGCATTACCTCTGCCCTTACTCCTGTAAAGCTGATGCTTGCTATATGTGGAGCTCCGTTTTCGATATCTGTATTGCAGTATACATTTTCCAGTTCTGTAACGCCCTTTACAAGCTTGTCTCTGACAGCTCTTATATGCGCAGTCTTCTCATCGAAGTTATCAAATGTCTTCTTAACAGCTGCTCCAAGACCTGCAATAGCCGGTACATTTTCCGTACCGGAACGCATATTTTTTTGCTGTCCGCCTCCGTATATAATAGGTCTTAAGAGAAGTCCCTTCTTAACATATAAGAAACCGGAGCCCTTGGGACCATGAATCTTGTGACCGGAAACAGACATAAGGTCGCAACCTATCTGCTTTGGAACAGCCGGAATCTTACCGAAGGACTGTATAGCGTCAACATGAAAATAAACATTTTTATTCTTAGCTTTAACTGCCTTGGCTATTTCAGCAACCGGCATAACCGAGCCTATTTCATTATTTATATGCATACAGGATACAAGAATCGTATCATCCCTTACAGCCGCCGCGAAATCTTCAGCAGTAGCTATACCCTCTGAATTCGTAGGAACATAGGATATCTCATAGCCCTCTCTAATAAGAAACTGCATAACAGCAGACACAGAAGCATGTTCAACAGATGAAACCACTATATGCTTTCCGCTTCTTCTTTTGGCGAGCGCAGAGCCAATAATAGCCATGTTGTTGGATTCAGTACCGCCGGAGGTAAAAATTATCTCCTCTGGAAGCACCTTAAGAACAGATGCTATAGCAGAAGCCGAATCAGCCACCAGATGCTCTGCATCCAGTCCCTTATTATGTAAGGATGAAGGATTTCCATAATCCTCCTTCATGGCCTTTACCACAGCTTCAATAGCCACATCATAAACCCTTGTAGTTGCCGAATTATCAAAATAACATTCCATTTTAATTACCTATCATCTATTTATATTCTTCAAAATGTGACACTTGAACTTTTGTTCAAACTGTCACCTTTTTATTCATCTAAAAGGAAGCTGAGGATTGACATCACGGTCATTCCTGCAGTTTCGGTACGAAGGATTCTGTGACCAAGTGATATGATCCTGGCTCCCGCTTCCTCCAGGGATTTTACCTCTGAATCTGCAAAGCCACCTTCCGGACCGATAAATACGGAGATTCGCTTTATCTCTCCCTTTTTCACCCCTTCTGCCACTTCATTAAATACATTACGGCTGTACTGCATACCCTCTGCAGATTCATAGGAAAGCAGGATCACATCTGAATCTGTCGATGCTTTAAGCACAGCTTCTTTCATGGACACGAAAGATGAAACCTCAGGAATAATTCCTCTTCTTGACTGTTTAGCTGCCGATGCGGATATACCATTATATCTTTCCAGCTTTTTCTGCTGTTTCTTATCATCCAGCTTAACAATAGTTCTTTCCATCATTACGGGAATGATCTCATGAATGCCAAGCTCTACGCATTTCTGAATGATTGTCTCGAATTTATCGCCTTTGGGAAAACCCTGATACAGAAAAATGTCAGCAGGCAGTTCAGCATTTGAATCAAATATATCGATTATATCTGCCAAAACCCTTTGTTCATTCTTTGGATCGATTGAAGTAATACTACATAGATAATCACGGGATGAACCGTCACTTACAGTTATCTCATCACCGATACCAAGTCTGAGTACATTCGCTATATGATTTACATCCGGTCCGGTTATCTCAATAACCTTATCAGATGTGCTTATGTCAGATACGAAAAACCTGTGCATATCTTACCTCACAAAAGATTCTTCACTTCGCTTGAAATGACGTAATTACAATTCCACAATACTGTTGCAAGCTCAAACCGCTCATACTACAGCACTGCTGCAAGTGCGAACCATTCATTTTCCTGTTCTGTATCAATTATAGTAAATCCGTTATTCATAAGTGTTATTTTTACATCTTCTATTCTGCTTTCACTTATTCCGGAAGCAATAAATACTCCACCATCTTCCAGATATTCATGAATAACAGAAGATAACGGGATTATAACATCAGCGAGAATATTTGCAACCACAATATCATATTTTCTTTTAGGAACGGTGTCACTTGTTCCATTTTCTATATCAACCATTCTCGCAGCTTCTTCAGCAGTTAATGCAGAGGAAATGCCTGAACCAAGGCTAGCTTTCTCTATCTTACTCTTTGCAGTCTCCACATTTTCTGAAACATCTGATCTGCTGATGTAATTCTCAGCTATCATATTTACATTTCCGGCAAGAAGATTGCCACAGCTGAAAAGAAGCCTGTCTTCACTGATTTCATTTGTCTCAGCATTTATCCTGCTCGCTTCCACTGCCTGAGGATCTATATCAAGTCCATGTACATAGGATGCTCCCAGTAAAACTGAAGCTATAGAAAGTATACCGCTTCCACAGCCAACATCCATGAGTGTAATATCTTTCTTTATTAAACTCATATCATTAATGTGTTTTTTTATCAGACCGAGACAAAGCCTTGTTGTTTCATGAGTACCTGTACCAAAAGCCATAACGGATTTGATCTTTATTACCTTATCGTCCTGTTTAATATCAAAACCATCTGTTTTTACAGATGACGTATTTTCACTCATATCATCATCTGAATTTGAATCGATCTCATCATATACAGGCATGATAACAAGATTACCATATAACCTCTGGGGCTTAAAATAATTCTTGAAATTATCATTCCAGGTTGAATCATCACTTGTTTCAGTCATATCTATATTCATGCTTCCCACAGGAATAAATTCACTGAGACGATCAAGTTCTGCCCTAATTTTATCAGCAAGTTCATTTATCATTGTATCTGTATAAGAGCTGTCAATGAAAAATGAAACAACTGCAGAATCATCTGAAGCATCTCCCATAAGAGGGATATCAACGAACATTTCACGAATTTCGTCCTCAGTGAGAGGCTGATTATCCTCTATCATTATCCCTTCTATCCCCTGCTCATCAAGAAATTCCGAAAGAAGATCCACTGCCTCAAGAGATGTATCAATAGATATTTTTTTCCAAATCATAACTATACTCCTGTTAGAATAGTTTATTTATATCGTGCAAAAAAGAAAGGGGCGAGTCAGGCTCGCCCCAGGGAAAGATTACGTGATTATTTACGGAATTTTTTCTTTTTGTGACCACCGAATGAGAAATCTCCAGCAGAATCTGTTGAAGATCTTGCATTAACCGCAGGACCTGAAGCATTTTCATATTGATTAAGAATCTTTTTCTGTTCTTCAGTAAGATTCTCAGGTACCTGTACTACAAGTGTAACGAAATGATCACCTCTGACCGTCTTGTTCTTAAGAGTAGGCACACCCTTGCCTTTAAGTTTAACCTTTGTATTGGTCTGTGTTCCGGGAGCTATGTCATAGCTGTAAGGTCCATCTATTGTATTAAGATTAACCTTTCCACCCAGTGCAGCCTGTGTAAATGATATCGGCTCTGATGAATAGATATCATATCCCTGTCTCTGGAATACCGGATGTTTATCAACAAGAATAGTAACCAGAAGGTCTCCTCTTTCACCACCGTTGATACCAGGCTCACCCATCTCACGAAGTCTGATGGACTGACCATTATCTATTCCGGCAGGAACCTTAATCTGTATCTTCTTCTTACTTTTAACATATCCTGAACCTGCGCAGTTCGAACATTTGAATTTGATAATCTTACCACTTCCTGTACAATCAGGACATGTCTGAACTGTTCTGGCCATACCGAAGAGCGACTGCTGTGTATATACAACCTGACCCTTTCCACCACACTTCTGACAAGTATCTGGTGGATGTCCCGGTTGTGCACCACTTCCCTTACAAACAGGACATTCATCCTTTAATGGAAGTTCTATTTCTGTCTGTGTACCAAATATAGCCTCTTCAAATGTAACACGAACTGTAGTTCTTATGTCAGCACCCTTAACAGGACCGTTGGACTGTCTGGTACGAGTACCACCGCCGAACATATCTCCGAAAATATCTCCAAAGATATCTCCCATATCAGCGAAGTCAAATCCAAATCCATCACCACCGGCACCGTTCTGATCAAATGCTGCAAATCCAAACTGATCATATTTTCTTCTGTTTTCTGGATCTGACAGAATAGCATATGCTTCAGAAGCTTCCTTGAATTTAGCCTCTGCCTCTTTATCTCCTGGATTAGCATCAGGGTGATATTTCTTGGCAAGAACTCTATAAGCTTTTTTCAGTTCATTATCTGTGGCATTCTTGGATACACCAAGGACCTCATATAAATCTCTTTTTTCTTCAGCCATATTATTTCACCCTCTGATTATATTTCCTTGAAATCTCCATCAACAACATCATCATCACTATAGTTAGGAGTACCTGCGCCTGTACCTGCATTTGCTCCAGGACCATTCTGCTCATAAAGCTTTTCAAAGAGCTGCTGTGCTGAAGTCATAAGAGTTTCTCTTCCAGCCTTAAGCTTCTCAATGTCATAATCAGTAAGATTCTCTATATCTGTACCTTCAATTATTGTCTTGAGTGAAGCAAGGTCATCTTCAACCTTCTTCTTATCATCACCATTGAGCTTGTCCCCAACTTCCTGAAGAGCCTTCTCTGTCTGGAATACGATAGCGTCAGCATCGTTACGGATCTCAACGCCTTCCTTACGCTTCTTATCAGCCTCTTCATACTCCTTAGCTTCCTTCATAGCTCTCTCGATATCATCATCTGAAAGTGATGTTCCGGAAGTAATTGTGATATGCTGCTCACGTCCTGTACCAAGATCCTTAGCAGAAACGTTAACGATACCGTTTGCATCGATATCGAATGAAACTTCGATCTGAGGAACACCTCTACGTGCAGGAGCAATACCATCAAGACGGAATCTACCAAGTGACTTGTTATCCTTAGCGAACTCTCTTTCACCCTGAACGATATTGATATCAACTGCATCCTGATTATCCTGTGCTGTTGAGAATATCTGGCTCTTATGTGTAGGAATTGTAGTATTTCTCTCGATAAGGTGAGTAGCGATACCACCCATTGTCTCGATTGAAAGTGTAAGTGGTGTTACGTCAAGAAGAAGGATATCTCCTGCACCTGCATCACCTGCAAGCTTACCACCCTGGATACAAGCACCGATAGCAACACACTCATCAGGATTGATACCCTGGAAAGGATCCTTACCTGTGATATGCTTAACTGCATCCTTAACTGCGATAATTCTTGTAGAACCACCAACAAGGAGAACCTTATCTATCTCATCTGCACCAAGTCCGGCATCTTCAAGCGCCTGGTTAACAGGACCTCTTGTAGCCTCAACAAGATCAGCTGTAAGCTCATCAAACTTAGCTCTTGTAAGATCCATATCAAAATGCTTAGGTCCATCAGCTGTAGCTGTAATGAATGGAAGGTTAATATTTGTAACTGTCTGTGATGAAAGCTCTTTCTTAGCCTTCTCTGCAGCTTCTTTAAGTCTCTGCATAGCCATCTTATCGCCTGACAGATCAACGCCTTCCTTCTTCTGGAACTCATCAAGCATGTACTGTGTTATCTTATTATCGAAGTCATCACCACCGAGCTTGTTGTTACCAGCTGTAGCAAGAACCTCGATAACTCCTTCACCGATTTCAATGATAGATACATCGAATGTACCACCACCAAGGTCGTAAACCATGATCTTCTGTTCTTTTTCATTATCAAGACCATATGAAAGAGCTGCTGCTGTAGGCTCGTTAATGATACGCTTAACATCAAGACCAGCGATCTTACCAGCGTTCTTTGTAGCCTGTCTCTGTGAATCTGTGAAGTAAGCAGGAACTGTGATAACAGCCTCTGTTACCTTCTCACCAAGATATGCTTCAGCATCAGCCTTAAGCTTCTGAAGTGTCATTGCAGAGATTTCTTCAGGTGAATACTTCTTGTCATCTATTTCTACTTTATAATCTGAACCCATATGTCTCTTGATAGAAGAAATAGTCTTATCTGCATTTGTAACAGCCTGACGCTTGGCAGCATCACCGACTACTCTTTCACCTGACTTCAAGAATGCAACTACAGATGGTGTTGTACGTGAGCCTTCTGCGTTTGTAATTACAACCGGCTTACCACCTTCCATAACAGCAACACATGAGTTTGTTGTACCTAAGTCAATACCTATAATCTTTCCCATTTTTATATATCCTCCATATATTATTAAACTATATTAAACAGTCCGGCATCAAACCCGGTTTACTTCGTAAACCCTGCTTTGATGCTTTGTAACCCTGTCCCGCTTTACTTCGTAAATCGGGACTTAATTAACAACCTTAACCATTGCATGTCTCAAAACCTGATCCTTATACATGTAACCCTTCTGCATTTCCTCGGTCACCAGATTCTCTCCCTGGTTCTCATCCTCTTCGTGAATTACAGCATTATGATAAGTAGGATCAAACTCTTTGCCAACAGCATTCATTGGAACAACTCCCATTTCTTCAAGAGTATCCATAAGCTGTTTATATATCTTTTCAACACCTTCTTCGAAGGAATTCTTTTCCTCCTCAGATACTGTATCAAGAGCTCTTTCTAAGTTATCTATTACCGGAAGTATCTTCTTCAGAGCTTCCATGGAACCCTTATCGGACATTTCCGCATTTTCCTTCTGGTTACGGGCTCTCATATTATCAAACTCGGAAAGAAGTCTTGTATACTTCTCTTTATTGCCCTCTGCTTCTTCCCTTGCAGCTTCAAGCTCTGCCTGTATCTTTTTACCGCCACGTCGGTTCTTCTTTGGAATCGGCTTCGGTCTGTCTTCAGGCTTGATTTCTATTTCTTCATCAATATATGCCTCTGTTCCGGCTCTCTCATCTCCATCAGTTACCAGTATTTTCTGTTCTGCAGGTAGTTTTGAATCTTCCTGCTCCTGCTTTAGATTCTTGAGCTTTTCATTCATGCTCCTTTTTGCCATTAATCTTCACCCCTTGTCTCTTTATTTCGGAATATTGTGTCTAGCTCATCAGTAAGCGTTTTCAAAGTACTCACAACCTTACGATAATCCATACGCTTAGGACCTATAATACCTATAGTTCCTTTTGCTCCCTCAGGGAGCTGGTAAGTCGAAGTAATAATTGAACAATCCTTCATATTCTGAACAGGAGCCTCATCACCGATATATATCTGGATATTGTGCTCTCCGTCCTCAGACTTAAGAGTTTCATCAGCAAGCTGGTTCAGACCCGTCTGCTCCTCAAAAGTCTCCAGCAAAGCTGTTGCCTTAGATACATCTCCAAGTTCCTGGAATCTAAGTATATTTGAAGCTCCACTGGTATAAATCTTCATTTCCTCGGCTTCTTTGACGGCATCAACTATTCCTTCAAATATGCTCTCAAGAATATCTGAATACTCACCGGCTTCTTTTTTCATAGTATGCATGAGTTCGATATTTATCTGATCTACAGATATTCCCTGAAGAAAAGTATTAAGCAGAATATTAAACTTAAGTACTTCTTCATTTGACAGAGGTCTTGATACCTTTATCAGCTGGTTCTTTGCAATATTATTTCCGACAACAATTACTGCAACCAGCTCTTCGTCATCAACCTGAGACAGTTGGATAAACTTAACCTGTTTGTTGCGTAGCTGAGGTGTAGTAACCATAGTTGCATACTGAGTATTGTATGCCAGCACCTTTGCAACCTGCATCAGAAGAGCTTCCAGTTTATCAACTCTTTCAAGAAGTGCACCTTCCTTACGCTGAGACTCTTCCTTTTCAGACATAACCTTATCAACATAGAACCTGTAGCCCTTATCTGTCGGTATACGTCCTGCTGAGGTATGCGGCTGAATAAGATATCCAAGCTCCTCCAGATCAGCCATCTCATTTCTGATAGTCGCTGAACTTAGATTAAGATCAGAAAGCTTAGAAATAGTTCTTGACCCAACCGGTTCTCCTGTCTCAAGATAATTGGAAATGATAACCTTGAGGATGGTCTGTTTTCTTTCATCAAGATTGTACTCCAAATCCTGCTGCATTAAATCACCATCCTTTATTAAATTTTGTTAGCACTCAAAAAGTTCGAGTGCTAATTACTTTTATTAATGTACACCCTGTAATGGTTTATGTCAAGAAAAAATGTAGGTTTTATACAAAAAATATATAGAAATTAGTAACTATTTACAACCACTTAAAAAAGGTGCCAAAAGCACCTTTTAAACTTTATTTATCAAGGATAAAATCAGCTAAAATGTAATTACTTACATCTATGCCCCTGTCAGTAAGTTTTACCCGTTTTTCATCCACGCTCATAAATCCCTGATCAGTATATTTATTGATTACCTCGCCGTATACATCAAACATTTCTCTGTTAAATCTCAGCTTGAATTCCTCACGGCTGACACCTGCGGTCATCCTGAGCCCGAGAAACATGAATTCCTCCATGCGTTTATCTATAAACATGGTTTCCACATTTGTTCTAAGAACCGCTGAAGTGCTGTCATATAATCTGTTTCTGTCAGTATCTCGTGTAAGCTCATCCCTGATATCTTCACAGATTTCTATATAGCTTTCTATATTCTCAATATTCTTAAATCTCTGTCCTTTAAAAAATGAAGCTGCGCCAATTCCGAAACCTATATACTGACCTCCTGTCCAGTAAACAGTATTGTGTCTGCTCTCATATCCGGGTTTTGAATAATTGGAAAACTCATAACGGTTATAGCCAAATGACTTCAAAACCTTTTTCGTCATAATATACATTTCCCTGTCCAGATTCTCATCAGGAATCATATTGATAAGGTCATCCCTATCATAGAGAGGAGTACCCTCTTCAACCTGAAGAGAATAAACTGATATATGTTCCGGAGACATCTCACCCACCTTAGTGATAGTATCAACAAGGGTATGGAGATCCTGACCCGGGAGGGAACTCATTACATCCACACTTATATTTTCAAAACCGGCCCTTCTGGCATTTTCATAACCACGCAGGAACTCTTCATAATTATGAATCCTTCCAAGGCGTCGAAGGAGTTCAGAATCAGCAGACTGAAGACCTATGGACAATCTGTTGATACCATATTCTCTGAAGCTGATAAGATCAGTATATTTTATAGTACCGGGATTTGCCTCAATAGTAATTTCCGGAAAACGGTCGACCTTAAAAATATGCCTTACTGTATCAAGGATTTTACCTATCATGGCTTCATCCAGAATAGTCGGCGTTCCACCACCTATATAGATGGTCTTGACTATAAATCTGTCTGCATAGGGCTTATACAGCCTGATTTCACTTGTAAGCGCATTTATATACTGAATCTGAGTGGTATTTGTTTTATTATCAAAAGACAAAAAATCACAGTAGATACATTTATGCTTGCAGAAAGGGATATGAATATAAAGGCTTAATGGTTTTCTCATATGCGTTCCTCGTTTGTCATCAGTTGTCATCTTTTTAATCAGTCATCATCGTCCAGTTTCAGGACGGACATGAATGCCTGCTGTGGAACATCTACGGAGCCAACCTGACGCATTCTCTTCTTTCCTTCCTTCTGTTTCTCAAGAAGTTTCTTCTTACGTGTTATATCACCGCCGTAGCACTTGGCAAGCACATCTTTTCTAAGTGCTTTGATGGTTTCTCTTGCAATTACCTTGCCTCCGATGGCTGCCTGGATAGGAATCTCAAACAGATGTCTCGGAATCTCTTTCTTAAGTCTCTCGCACATCTTTCTTCCACGTTCATAAGCCGAATCCTGGAATACGATAAATGAAAGTGCATCGATATTCTCTCTGTTAATAAGTATATCCAGTTTAACCAGCTTGGAGCGGCTGTATCCTTTAAGCTCATAATCAAAGGATGCATAGCCTCTGGAACGGGACTTTAGAGCGTCGAAAAAGTCATATATTATTTCGTTAAGAGGCATCTCGTATTTAAGAAGAACTCTGGTCTCTTCTATATACTCCATACTCTGGTATATACCTCTACGTTCCTGACAGAGTTTCATTATAGCTCCTGTATATTCAGAGGTAACCATTATCTCTGCATCAACCATAGGTTCTTCCATATAGTCAATCTCCGAAGGATCGGGGAGATTGGATGGATTGGTCAGTTCTATAACCTCACCATTGGTTTTATATACCTTATATATAACTGATGGAGCTGTTGTAATAATATCAAGATTATATTCTCTCTGAAGTCTCTCCTGTATAACCTCCAGATGAAGAAGTCCAAGGAAACCGCATCTGAAACCGAAACCAAGAGCAATACTCGTTTCAGGTTCATAGAACAGTGAGGCATCATTCAGCTGAAGCTTTTCAAGAGCATCCTTAAGCTCCTGATATCTGGCACCATCCTCCGGATATATACCGCAGAATACCATAGGGCGGGCTTTCTTATAGCCGGGAAGTGCTTCATCACACATATTGTTTGCATCAGTAACTGTATCACCCACTTCAGTATCACGAACATTCTTGAGAGAAGCTGTTATATATCCTACCATTCCGGCACTTATTTCTTCCTGTGGAATAAACTGACCGGCACCAAATATACCTACTTCAACTACATCAGCCTCAGCCCCCGTCTCCATCATGTGTATACGTGAGCCCTTTCGAATATTTCCATCAAATACGCGACAAAAAATGATAACTCCCTTATAGGAATCATACAGACTATCGAAAATGAGTGCTTTAAAAGGTTTATCATTATCACCTGTTGGTGAAGGAATCTTCTCAACAATCGCCTCAAGAACTGACTCAATATTTATTCCGTTCTTTGCTGAAATAAGAGGTGCATCCTCAGCTACAATACCAATTACATCCTCTATCTCCTGCTTTACCCTGTCAGGATCTGCCGAAGGAAGGTCTATCTTATTTATAACCGGGAATACCTCAAGGTTATGATCTATAGCCATATAAACATTTGCAAGAGTCTGAGCTTCAACCCCCTGCGCTGCATCCACCACAAGAACAGCACCTTCACAGGCAGCCAGGCTTCGGGAAACCTCGTAATTAAAGTCAACGTGTCCCGGAGTATCTATCAGATTGAGAATATACTCCTCGCCATTCTGAGCCTTATATATAATACGTACAGCCTGAGACTTGATGGTTATTCCCCTCTCACGCTCTATATCCATATTATCAAGGACCTGAGCCTGCATCTCACGCTCGGTAAGTGTTCCCGTCATCTCTATGATACGGTCAGCAAGTGTTGACTTGCCATGATCTATATGAGCTATAATGCAGAAATTTCTAATTCTTTTTTGATCAAGATGTGACATATTTTATCCTCGAATTACTTCTTTTTATTTATATATTTTTTTATATCATCAACAGGTATCTGAGCAAGCAGAATGGCCGCAAACATGATAAAGCAGCCAATTATCTCATCTGTCTTCAAATTCTGATGAAGTATCAGAAATCCGGAAATGACCGAAACAACTGATTCCAGGCTCATTATAAGGGAAGCCACTGTAGGATTTACTCCATCCTGACCTATTATCTGAAGTGTATAAGCAACTCCACAGGCCATGAAGCCGGAATAACAAAGTTCCGGAAAAGCCGATCTTATCAGCTCCAGGTTCGGCATCATATTATATAAACAGCCATCCATTGGATATACGAAAAATGCGCTGGATATGGCAGCAACATAAAACTGAGTTGATGACATAACCACTCCGTCTACACCATTTTCATTAGCCTTATCTATAAACAGGATATGAAATGAAAAGATCAGTGCACATATAAGAAGCTGTATATCCGATACTACAAAACCAAAGCTTCCGTTTCTGCCTATACATAAAAAATATAATCCTATAACAGCAAGCAGAACACTTATCCAGATGATCGGCGATGTTTTCTTCTTTAAAAATATACCTATAATAGGAACAAGTATAATGTAGAGAGCCGTTATAAAGCCGGCCTTTCCTGCTGAAGCCTTAAGCATAGCCATCTGCTGAAAATTACTAGCTGCAGAAAGAATAAGACCACAGCCGACGCCATATTTTATAGATTGTTTCATATCCGGCGGATCAGGATTCTTCTTTCTCAGAATTATAATAACAGGAATAAGCACAGAACCGCCGAGTATATATCTTATCACGCTAAATGTAAACGGACCTATATACTGCATTCCGGCAGACTGAGCCACAAAAGAGGTTCCCCAGATAATAGCCGTAAGAAGCAGTAATAATGAATTTCTTATTGTTTTACTTGATTTTAACATAGCATTACTAATCTACATTACATAAGAAAAAAAAGCAAGAAAAAAAGGTGAGGCTTTTAAGTCTCACCTTATAGGTCTGATATTAATACTGATACTTGTTCAGTGCATATAATGCCAGAGCAAATGCAAGTCCTATCAATACATCTGAATCTGAATCAAAATCAAGTATATATGTCTCGCACATATTAAGAGCCTGTCCCGGAATAACATAAGGCATACTCTTAACCTTCATAGGTTCAAGAGTACCGCTGTGTACAACATAATTCCATGATACTGCATCACCCTCAACATCCCAGTCCTCATCATAGTCAACCATGTATCTCTGCATTCTGGAACGATGATCTCTTGCAATAGTACCAAACTTATCTCTTGCAGCAAACTCAAACTTTATCTCATCTCTGTCGTACTTTTCCTGAACGTATGCACACTCGCTTATAGTTTCAGCAAGATATATCTTTATACGATGACCTGTTGCAATAAAGTCATCCTTTGTATAATAAACTTCCTTACCTCTTTCATTAAAAACCTTTACTGAATCATATTCTTCAAGATCCTGTGCTTTAATATATAACTTAGCCATAAACACCCCCACGAGTTTTTTTTCTGTCTGTATACATTACGAAGTTTATTATAACCAATTATAAGATTATATACAATAAAAACTATATCAACTTTTATAATAAAATTCTACATATTACAAATAATCGAATAACCTAATAATATACAATATCAATTATCTGTCCATCTATCGCATTTTGATACACCACTGCTCCATGTCCGCTTAATACTCCCAGATTATACATCCAGGTCGGAATATATGAAAACTCTTTTACGTTTTCATCCTTAAAATAAGGATAATATAAGAAACCTAAAGTATACACATGCATCTTATTGGAATTACGTGGAATATTCATTTTTTCTTTATCAAGTTTTTCATTCAACTGCTGTTTAAAACTTTCTTTTATTTTATCAAACTCAAGAACATTTACATTTTCGGTAACATCAAGTGTTTCACTGTAAAGAGTAATATCTAAACCATACAGTCCTTTCTCCGTAACCTTTATCATTCCGTAATTGGCTGCAGATATACCCATTCCAAATATACCATCCATATTTATAGGGAATGCAGAATTTAAGAATATAGCATAGCCATCAACATAAAAGTCAGTAGAACCTGATTTATCTGAATACTGAAGAGTCTTATATGTTTCTACAGGTTCCCTATGAGCGACAACATTACCCTTCATATCACCATCAATAAATGTAAGCACAGAAGACACTGTATCATCACCAATGAAATAGAACCGATTTGCAACACCTGCGTCGAATCCCTGCAGCATTTCATATCCCCCAGAGCCTGAAGACGACAGATTAATCACACCATCACTCAGCAAAAGCTTCTGCTTAAGAAAATCAGTTACTTTTTCTTCTGCCTCTTCTTCAGTAAGATTGCATGCATTACTTAGTTCTTTTTCATTTCCATTAGTATCCTTTGAAAACTCTACAATAAAAGCGTTAAAATCCGAATCAGGATAATAATCCTTTATACTGATGGGATCAAAAAATATGATCCGCTGACTTCTTGTATAATCATATGCAAGAATAAGACCGTACCTGATACCATTAAACTTACCTTCATACATATGTATATAAATATCCGGATCATCCACCCATTTATATACCTGGTCCTTTGGATCTGATTCATCGCTAACATCACCATAGTAATACTCTGAATCGTATAACCCCAAAGCATATTCATGGCTCGTTTTGATATCATTATATTTTTCAATAAATGTCACATAATCCGCACTGTTATTATAGGAAAACTCATTAAGTTTTTTAGCCGAATCTCCAAAAAGCTCATTTACGATTTTTTCCTCATCAGCCTTTCCATCATCCAGGACCTTTGAATTATATACAGCAGGATATACATTTTCAGGTATATTAGCATGACTGACTGCTTCTACTGAAGTATTTCCAACAGTGAAGGTTTCAGCAAAATCCACCTTTTCTCCGTATAATTCCTGAAAAGACTTTCCTTCGTTCAAAGAATCATTTTCTTTGTCAGCTCCGTCTTCACCCGACGTACTGTTGCCGTCACCGTAGTCATCAACCGTAACGTCTTTGCTGCCACAGGCTGTGAGAAACATAGAAAGCATAACGAGAAGCAATGAATACGTAAATAAATGTACTAATCTTTGTACTGATTTTTTATTCATAATACCACCCTTTTTTCTAATAGATTTCAACCCCATGACAGCATAATAATAAATATTTGTATCACGAATGTATCTATAGTGAAAAAGAATGAAACTATTTTTGACAAATCTCAATCATTTAACTTTTCTATAACAAATCCTTTCTATAAGAAATGCAATAATGATTGAAAAAACAAAAATAAAGAAAACCTCAAATACAAATAACTCAACATACAGTATTCCTCTTCCACCTAAAGCAGAAAGCAAGTAAGGCTGAATAAGAACATTCATATATTCATAAGCCATTACATAGTAAGTGTGTTTTGCATCCTTGCCATCATTTTTTCTAACACTGTAAAGCTCTACAGTAAATGGACCGGGATCTTTTCTGACATATACGTTATCCGGATTCCCACCCGAGTTATTAACTGCTTCGTTGAAAACATCATTTACCATGTTTTCTCTTTCGCTGTCCAGTCCATAACAATATACAAAACATTTATCACCAGTTGCACTACTGCCAAGAAAGAAACTGTCATCCCTAACTATAAAGCTGTAACCGTTATTCTCCATCTCAGTTTTACTTTTGGGAGCTTCGTAAAGCGTTTTGCTTTTGCTGACCTGTCCTCCCTCAGTTACATAGTAACAGCTGATCTCAGCAGGAACAAAGCTGTCATCCTTAACATATATATCCTTTATATTAAAAACTATGGAACCTATTTTATCTCCATACTTAGATACTATTTCATCTATCTCTTTGGTAAATGCATCATCCTTAAATGTATAATAATGACACTTCTTTGAATCAGGGCTTTCCTTCTCTACCATGATCAAAGTATCTTTCAGCATAATACTATTTAGCTCTGAATCATAATACCTGTATATATCAGTAGTAACCAGACTATGTGTAAAAGGCATATTTATCGTTGAAAAATTAATACCTTCGACCATATTAGATAAATGACATTTCAGCTGATTCACATCCTCATCTTCTGTAATGTAATAATCATAGCCGCTGTTAAATATCTTAGCTGACAGTTTTCCATGCATGGATTTGTAATTATCCTCAACACTTTTTTTCAACCCTTTCAGCTGAAAATATACAAGCGTTACGGATACTAATAAAGCAATTATCAAGGCTATGAGTATAGTTTTTATAAAACCTGGTTTTTTATTCATTTTCCCTCTTTTCTTTAAGTGACAGAAAACTCCGACACGCGCCATTAAATGACATATGCCGGAGATCATTCTACAATTCACCCAAATATATTATATCTATTATCGAGCCATCCATTGCATTTACAATAAACTGAACACCACTTGCTCCATTTCCATCCGGATACATCATAAATGTCCAGGAAGGAATATATGAATACTCAGAAGAAGACTCATCATCTGAGTACTGAGTATATGAAAGCCTCATGTCGGATATTTTTATCCCCTTCGAATTAACTCCCTTTTTTATCTCGCCAAATCTCTCAGGAAGTTCCGCCTCAAAGTTTTCAGTCACCTTATCAAATGAAAGAAGCTGTACATCTTCATCTGCACCGGTAATAACCTCAGTAAGTGATAAATCTATTCCGTAGAAGCCCTTGCTGGTGTATTTGATAATTCCGTAATTCGGAGTATTCATACCAAAGGCATCATACGCCGAAAATATATCGCTTCCTATAAAAACTGCATAGCCATCATTCTCAAAATTCGGTTCTACAATACTCTCTTTGAATCCACTTGAATTACTTAGTAAAAACTCAAAGATGCCCACGTTATTTTCGGGATGCGAATCTGTATACTCCTTGTAAAGATCCTGCTGCTCGGCCAGTACAGAACAGTTAACTGTCTCACCACGTTCGCACTCAGACCTCAATGTGCTTATATAATCAGCATCTGAAAACATAAGCATGGCAGCGCCGGAATCTATTACGGTATCACTACCAATACCATAAGCTATAGACGAACCGGCCTGAATTGCTAAGTCAGACATAAATATTCTTCTATATAATGTAGAATCAGAAGTAACCTTCAACTGACCATTCATCAATAGATAATCATCAAGAAAACTGATTGCGTCTTCGGTTATTGTTTCAATACTCTCTGAGCATACATTTGTCATATTCAGAGGCTGTCCGGCCATATTGTTTGAATTGGCTATCAGTAGAGACTTATAGTCCTTGTCAGGGAAATATTCTCTAATGCTTACAGGCTCCATAAATATGGTTCTTATATTATTTATATAATCAAATGCGAGCAATAATCCGAATCTTACACCGTTAAACTCACCTTCATACATATGGATGTATAAGTCCTTATCGTCCATCCATTTATATGATATCTCTTCCGAATCTCCGGTCAGCAGATAAAAATTCCCGCTATCTACCAGAGATCTGTACTTGTAAATGAGAGGCATATAATCCGTTTCATTTGTATATTTAAGCTCTTCTATCTTCTTCGCAGTATCTCCAAAGATAGCCTTTACTAAAGCGTCCTCATCAGCTTTTCCATCATCAATACTCTGAGCATAGAATACATTCATTCCTTCTTTCTCAGGAATATTTGCTGATGCATTCACTGAAAAATTAACTCCATCTACAGAAAACTCTTTCTCCCAGGAAACTTTATCCCCATAAAAATCCCGGAGAGTTCCTGCCATCCCCTGTTTCAACTCCTCTTCATCCCCATCTGTTCCGGTGTCCTCCACGGAAACTGCTGTATCAGCATCTGACGCATAGTCATCAACTATTACCTCATTTTTTCCGCAGGCAGTCATACCAAGCAACATCATGGCACTGAGAGTTATTGATAAAATCCTTTTAAACTTCACACCCTTAATCCTCTTTACAAAACCTTCCTACCACTTCAACTCATCAAATATATCGAAGCAGCTCTTGGTACGGATATTTATCATACGAGTCTGGATTCTTGTTTTTGCAATATCCAGATCTTTAATCAATTCATTCAGGGCATCAGCAACATCATAGTTATTGCATTCCTCTGAAAGAATATCGAAATAAAGTTTTTCCTGTCCTAACAGCTCTGTTATCTCAGTATATTTAACTCCATTTCCAAGAAGTAAAACTGGTATATAGTTCCTGTATGCCTGAACACATGCTGTATAATGTGAGCTTATAATAAACTCAAATTTCTTCAGGAACATATCGAATTCAACTGAATCAAGCTCACGATCTATGAGATGAACATTTCCAAAGTGTCCCAGATCAGCTAATTCCCTGCATACATCCATATCTGAAGAAGCCTGCGCAACGAGATATACTTCCTTTCCGGAACCATACAGTACTTCAAACAACTTAGTATAAAGATCCAAAGTATGTTCATTATACTGTTTAGTAAAAGCAACAGCATTAGGAATAATAGCTACATTTTCTCCTTCAGGTATTTCAGGTATCTCAGGTCTGTAGAATTTTGAACATACATTTGATAATTCAAAACCATTATCTATTAACAGCATATCTGTTGAACGTCTAAGGTTATCAAGACCAAAATATCCCATTAATTCATCATAACCATACTGTTCACGTGCATAGATAGCCTTTGGATAGAAAAGTATATCCTTCATATCACCCAGAATATACATATTATCAACATTAAAATCAAAAGGACCAAATGACTGAGGCATAATAATCATAGGTATTTTATATTTTTTAGCTATTTTAATGTTATCCAGATAATAGTTTATATCAGCCATACTGCTCTTATCCGTCAGAGTATGTTCACTAACATCTATGATCAGATCCAGCTGTGAAACTATATCAGAGATATCCTTATCACCAGTTGCATTATCATCCTTCTTACGGAACATTTTCGTAATACCACTCAAAGGATTAACTTTCAATACCTGGGCCTGCGCTTTTTTGGTAAATGAGATTTTTCCAAATCTGTATAATGTACCATCTAACTGCTCGTCATTATGTGCGTAATAAATCTCGCAATCACTATAGCGTTTCCTTAATTCATTAATCACACTATAAAGCTTGGCCTGAGAACCTTTGTTCTCAAAGTTAGCACCTACGATCATTACCTTTTTTCCCATTACTCTTACCCCTTTATTCTATATGATACATTTTGAATATAATACATGTTTTATATTACAACATTATATTCATATAAACCAAACCATATTATAACTCTAATACTTATACTTCTTCAACTATCTTTTTTTATAAGGTTTTTGTCATAGAATTCATTATTAGAACAAAGAGTGTCGCGTGCGACACTCTCCGCGCGAAGCGCGTGCTGCCAAAGGCAGCTATCTTCCTTGCACGCCGAGATGCATCCTTAGCGGAGCGTTTTATATATAAAGGAAACGCAGTTTCCTTTATATATAAAAAAATACCTGCCAGAAACAAATTCTGGCAGGTAATAAGAAATGTCTTATATTATTTCTCTGCTATAGCAGCCTGTGCAGCAGCAAGTCTTGCTACTGGTACACGGAATGGTGAACATGATACATAGTCAAGTCCGATCTTATGGCAGAACTCAACTGATGAAGGATCTCCACCGTGCTCTCCACAGATACCGCAGTGAAGTGCAGGATTAACTGGCTTACCAAGCTTGATAGCTGTCTCCATAAGCTTACCAACACCTGTCTGGTCAAGCTTAGCAAATGGATCGTTCTCGAAGATCTTAGCATCATAGTAAGCATCAAGGAACTTACCAGCATCATCTCTTGAGAAACCAAATGTCATCTGTGTAAGGTCGTTTGTACCGAAGCAGAAGAAGTCAGCCTCTGTAGCAATCTCATCAGCTGTAAGTGCAGCTCTAGGGATCTCGATCATTGTACCTACTTCATACTTAAGATCAACGCCTGCAGCAGCGATCTCAGCATCAGCTGTCTCAACAACAACCTTCTTAACGAACTTAAGCTCTTTAAGCTCACATGTAAGAGGAATCATGATTTCAGGCTTAACATTCCAATCAGCATGCTCTTTCTGAACTTCGATAGCAGCTCTGATAACAGCCTTTGTCTGCATCTTAGCAATTTCAGGATATGTAACTGCAAGACGGCATCCTCTGTGACCCATCATAGGGTTGAACTCCTTAAGAGACTCAACGATAGCCTTAACCTCATCAAGTGTCTTGCCAAGGTCATTAGCAAGCTTGATCTGCTCAGCTTCTTCGTGAGGTACGAACTCATGAAGAGGTGGATCCAGGAATCTGATTGTAACAGGACATCCCTCAAGTGCCTCATAGAGTGCCTTGAAGTCGCTCTGCTGATATGGAAGGATCTTATCAAGAGCCTTCTCTCTTGCTTCTACTGTATCTGCACAGATCATCTCACGGAATGCAGCAATTCTGTCTTCCTCGAAGAACATATGCTCTGTACGGCAAAGTCCGATACCCTCTGCTCCAAGCTCACGAGCCTTCTTAGCATCTGCAGGTGTATCAGCATTTGTTCTAACCTTAAGCTTTCTGAACTGATCAGCCCAAGCCATGATCTGACCAAACTCACCAGCGATCTGAGCATCAACTGTAGGGATAAGTCCCTGATAGATGTTACCTGTTGTACCATCGATAGAGATCTCTGAACCCTCTGTAAACTCAACGCCTGCAAGTGTGAACTTCTTATTCTCTTCATCCATGTTGATGTCGCCACAACCGGATACACAGCATGTACCCATACCACGAGCAACAACGGCAGCGTGTGATGTCATACCACCACGAACTGTAAGGATACCCTGAGCACTCTTCATACCTGTGATATCTTCTGGAGATGTCTCAAGTCTTACAAGTACTACCTTCTCTCCTCTAGCAGCCCACTCAACAGCATCATCAGCTGTAAATACAACCTTACCACAAGCAGCACCAGGAGAAGCACCAAGTCCCTTTCCAAGTGGTGTTGCAGCCTTAAGTGCAGCAGCATCGAACTGAGGGTGAAGAAGTGTATCAAGGTTACGAGGATCGATCATAGCAACTGCCTCTTCAGGAGTCTTATGTCCCTCAGCAACGAGGTCACAAGCGATCTTCAGAGCAGCAGGAGCTGTTCTCTTACCATTTCTACACTGAAGCATGTAAAGCTTCTTATTCTCAACTGTGAATTCCATATCCTGCATATCATGGTAGTGATTCTCAAGAGTATCACAAACCTTAAGGAACTCAGCATAAGCTTCTGGGAATTCCTTCTCCATCTGAGCGATTGGCATAGGTGTACGAACACCGGCAACAACGTCCTCGCCCTGAGCGTTAATGAGGAACTCACCCATGAGCTTGTTCTCACCTGTTGCAGGATCTCTTGTGAATGCAACACCGGTACCTGACTCATTGTTAAGGTTACCAAATACCATAGGCATTACATTTACAGCTGTTCCCCATGAATAAGGAATATCATTATCACGACGATATACATTAGCACGAGGATTATCCCATGAACGGAATACAGCCTCGATAGCAAGCTTAAGCTGCTCTACTGGATCTGAAGGGAAGTCTGTTCCAAGCTGGTTCTTGTACTCAGCCTTGAACTGCTCAGCAAGAGTCTTAAGATCTTCAGCTGTAAGATCAACGTCAAACTTAACACCCTTCTCTTCCTTCATCTTGTCGATAAGCTGCTCGAAATACTTCTTACCAACTTCCATAACTACATCAGAGAACATCTGAATGAATCTTCTATATGAATCATAAACGAATCTCTCAAATGCAGGATCAGGATTACCCTTGATCATAGCTGCAACAACCTCGTCATTAAGACCAAGGTTAAGAATTGTATCCATCATACCAGGCATAGAAGCTCTAGCTCCTGAACGAACTGATACAAGAAGAGGATTCTCAAGATCACCAAACTTCTTACCGTTTACTTCTTCCATCCAAGCTACACCTTCCATAGCCTGTGACATAATCTCGTCGTTAATCTTACGACCATCCTCATAGTACTGTGTACAAGCCTCTGTTGTGATTGTGAAACCCTGTGGTACCGGAAGACCGATCTCAGTCATCTCAGCAAGGTTTGCACCCTTACCACCAAGCAAGTTACGCATAGACATATTACCTTCTTTGAAGGTGTATACCCATTTGTTTGCCATGTTTTAAGACCTCCTAAAAAATTAATATTATTTTTCGGAAACTAAGAAAAGCATGAGGATTAAAAACCCAAAAACCCCCTAGAGTCCGTAACTGCATCAGATTATAACACAAATCTATTTAGAAATGAATACAAAATAATTGTTTTTATTACATTTTTTTAACAAAAAGATGACAAGTCGAACCAGGTTCAAATTGTCATCTTTTTTATGTAAACCAACGCTAAAATGCAAGCTTCTCTTCGAAGTATGCTTTCAGGTCTTCTATCTTAACTCTCTCCTGCTCCATTGTGTCACGGTCACGTACTGTTACTGCACCGTCTTCTTCTGAATCGAAGTCGTATGTGATACAGAATGGAGTACCGATCTCATCCTGACGACGATATCTCTTTCCGATAGCTCCTCTGTCGTCATATTCGCAGTTCCAGTATTTGCAAAGCTCTGTATAAACCTTTTCAGCACCCTCACCAAGCTTCTTTGAAAGAGGGAATACACCGATCTTAACAGGTGCGATAGCAGGATGGAAATGAAGTACTGTACGTACATCGTTCTTCTCTGCATCCAGAACTTCTTCATCATATGCCTCACAAAGGAATGCAAGTGTAACACGGTCTGCACCAAGTGATGGCTCAACTACGTATGGAATGTACTTCTCATTTATCTCATCATCGAAGTAATCCATAGGCTCACCTGAAGTATTCTGATGTTGTGTAAGATCGTAATCTGTACGTGATGCGATACCCCAGAGCTCGCCCCAGTCTGTAAATGGAAATGCGTACTCAATATCTGTTGTATGATCACTGTAGAATGAAAGTTCCTCAGGATCATGATCACGAAGACGAAGGTTATCTTTATTTATTCCAAGATCAAGAAGCCAGTTATAGCAGAAGCTTCTCCAATATTCAAACCACTCTGTCTGAGTACCGGGCTTACAGAAGAACTCAAGCTCCATCTGTTCAAACTCACGTGTTCTGAATGTAAAGTTACCAGGTGTAATCTCATTTCTGAATGACTTACCTATCTGACCGATACCAAATGGAACCTTCTTACGGGATGTTCTCTGAACATTCTTGAAATTAACGAAGATACCCTGTGCTGTCTCAGGTCTGAGATATACTGTATTCTTAGCATCCTCTGTTACACCCTGGAATGTCTTGAACATAAGGTTGAACTGACGGATACCTGTGAAGTTGTGCTTTCCGCATGATGGACATGGGATGTTATGTTCTTCAATAAACTTCTCCATCTCCTCATTTGACCATCCATCAACAGATGATGTAAGCTCGATTCCATTTTCAGCAGCAAATGCTTCTATAACCTGATCGGCTCTGAATCTCTCGTGACACTCTTTACAGTCCATAAGAGGATCAGAAAAGCTTCCGAGATGTCCTGAAGCTATCCATGTCTGTGGGTTCATAAGAATAGCACAGTCAACGCCGACATTGTAAGGATTTTCCTGGATAAATTTCTTCCACCATGCCTTCTTAACATTATTCTTCAGCTCAACACCGAGATTTCCGTAATCCCAGGTATTTGCAAGTCCTCCGTAGATTTCAGATCCCGGGTATACAAATCCTCTTGTCTTAGCAAGGGATATAATCTTATCCATGGTCTTATCCTGTTTTTCCATAACAAACTCTCCTATCAATTAATAATTAAACTTATATACAACAACTGCTGTTCCGTCACCACTCAGGTCTGCAGTTGATTCATTAACTATCTGGGCATATTTATTTACATAGAGAACATTTCCGCTGTTCACAATTATATTCACATCTGCATTGGTTGTGAGCATCATCAGACTGTTATCAGTAATGTCTGCTGATTCGGATACATTTCCGGAAGCGTCCGTAAATGTAGCAGTCGCATCTGTCTCTGTGGCTTCCTCAGGCTTACTCTCAGCCTCCTGCTTTGCCTTTATTTCCTCAAGAGTATAACCGGCAGCAGCCAGCTCTTCCTCAGAGATACTGTCAAGATCGATCTTGCTGACATATACTTCTTTAACCCTATGCTTTTCAGCATCTTCCTTAGCAAGCTTGTCTGCCTCGGATACGCTGTAAAGAGAAAGGATTATATCTGTATGATTAAATTCGTTATAGGTATCAAGATCACTGTACTGGATGGCTGTTTTGACTATTCCATCCTTTTCCTTGTATTCAACCAGATTTATCTTACTTGCGCCACGCTGTGAATTATAATCATCTATCTCGCTCTTAACATGCTTTTCAAGACCTGATATATCAATATCTGAACCATTATAGTCCTCACATGATATTTCAGTTATAGAGCCATTCATGCTGAGCTTCAGCGTATTAGTATTTATATCACCAATAGTTGAAGTATTATTTACAGCCGGCTCCACTTCCTCTTCTTCTTTATTAAATAAAGAACAGCCTGTCAGGAAAAGAACAGATGTTAAACCTAAAACTATCTTGTATAATCTTTTTTTGATATTCATTTTATCGCCTTTTATTATCGGGTAATTACCCTATATTTATTCAACAGTGTATGATTCTAACACAAAATAAAAACGAATGAAAGAACTAATTTACAGTAATCCCTTCAATATATCCAAAGACTTGAAGGTTCTTTCAGAATGCATGGTCAGATAATCATTGCTGAGTTTTTCTATTTCATCAAGTACATTTATTGATATATCAAAGCTGTATACAGAAGCTATATCTCTGCTGAGAACAAATCTTATGGCATAGATTGCATCATCCGATATACTTCTCGCGCCATTCACCTTATGGACCACCGCATCACATATCATACCGCCGTCCTTAAGGCTTATATGATGAAGGTTCTCACACGTATCACTCTTTACACACCGCTCCATCTGAAGCCCCAGTCCTTCTATATCCAGAAGCTTAAGAATAAAGACTGACTTTATAAGCCTCAGGTCCTGTCTGGCATTTATTATGGCTTTAAATGTAACGTACAGGAGATTCAGTTCATCCTTCGCCCCTATCCCCTCTTCGGAAAATGCCTGGAGCACCTCACATGCATAGGATGCATAGGACATTTTTTCTATATCATAAGAAAGCTCAATAAAATTCTCCTTTATATCCGCACTCACAAGGGTATAGGCATTTCTTCCGGGATGTACTGTGAAGCTGCCCATAACAAACTTCTGGCTCACTGCTGTAAACTGCGAATTCTTTCTTCTTGCTCCATTGGCAAAAACGGTTATCTTCCCCAGCTCGGCAGTAAGGATAACAAGTCTTTTATCGTATTCCTTAAGAAGAGATGTATCAAGAACTATTCCGTTGACAGTGACATTATCATACATAAAATCATCCTAATGTAATCATCTATTTTTTATACCCGTACTCATCAAGATATAGTGTTTTATCTCTCCAGCCCGGTCTCACCTTTACCCAGAGCTTCAGATTAACTTTCATCTCAAGCATATTTTCTATATCACGTCTTGCTTCAATTCCGATACGCTTCAGCATGGAACCGTTTTTACCGATGATGATTCCTTTATGACTTTCTCTTTCACATATGATCGTTGCATCTATATCAACCAGAGAACCATTCGGTCTGGTCTTCATCTTATCAACTATTACAGCTATACCATGGGGTATTTCCTTGTCCAGATTACGAAGACATTTTTCTCTAATATACTCGGCGGCTATCTCACGCTCTGTCTCATCAGTGATGGTATCCTCATCATAGTACATCGGTCCCTCCGGAAGAAAGTCGAAAACCCTCTGCATAAGCTTATCCAGATTCGTGGTCTCTGTAGCGGATACAGAAATCATTTCATCAAAACCGAACTCTTCATTTTCCTGCATATAACTGTTATAGGTATTAAATGTTTCGGTAATGCGGGAATCATCGGCAGTATCTGATTTATTTACCACCAGGATAACGGGACAGTTGATGGAACCATCCACTCTCTTTTCATTTTTCTTTCTCAGACCTCTTACGGTCTTACCGATCATCTCAGCTATCAGTCTCTCGCCTGTTCCTATAAATGTAGAAGGCTCGACTATCCACATGATGATGTCCGCTGTCTTAAGTGAATCCACCGCAGCATCCAGCATGAATTCTCCAAGCTTTGTCTCTGCTTTATTAACACCGGGCGTGTCCAGGAAGATGATCTGACCTCTATCGTCAGTATACACCGTCTGTATCTTCTTTCTGGTGGTCTGGGCTCTCTTACTTACTGCGGCAATCTTCATTCCAACCAGATGATTCATTATGGTGGACTTACCTACATTGGGGCGTCCAAGTATAGCCACAAACCCGGATTTAAACTTTTTATCAGCCATTATATAACCTCACAAAATATGACAGCAGTGAACCAGGTTCACTTTTGTCATAAGATGACAGTTTGAACCTGGTTCAACTGTCATCTTTTTTAATATAATTTCGTAATTTCTTTAAACAGGTCGGAGGATTCGTTTATCTTGTCTTCGCTGCCGACTGCGCAAATGACATCACTGTCTGCAATGGTCTGAACATATGGAGCAAGTCCTCTGATTGTTTCCTGTGTAGCAGTCAGGATTGCATCTCTTGATTTTTGTCTTTCTTCATCAGTTATACCGCAGATATAGCAGCTGAAGGAGAACATTCCCTCCATGAGCGGAGTCATCGGAGCATCCATCTTGGCTATAGTTCCGATTATATACTTGACCATATCTCTGTCGGAGCAGTCAAAGCTCTCTACGTATTTAACAGCGTCCTTGTATATCTGATAGGTTTCTCCGAGATTAGGATCTCTGTATGATGTCATAAATGCGAAACCGCTTCTTGTGAAATCACACATAGCACCATAAGCACCACCCTTAACTCTTACGTTAATCCATAGATAATCATAGGAGAAAATAGTCTGAAGAACATTCAGAGCTCCGTTATATTCAAGTCCTGCATTTTTGAAGTTGGCGGCTGTAGCAACATACTGTACCTTTGAAGCTGTTTTGAAGCCTTCATTTTTTACCACCAGCTCAGGAACCATTTTTTTATCTTCAACATCTGCATCACTTATATCTGAAAGCAGCTTACCCAGACTGTCTTCAAGAGCGGAAAGCTCATTCTTTGATGTATATGATATGGTCAGCGCTTTCTTTCTGAATATCTTATTATATAGTCGTTTAAGGTCCTCAGCCAGTTCATCATAGATTTCATCAAGATTCTTATCTACGTAGTCGATGAATCTGTAGTAATCCACACCATCAAGAGCTTCCATAATCTTCATTCCGTTCAGAACATATGAACCGGCTCTGCTTCTTGTGGTAACATGACCGCCCTCTACCAGAGTATTCTTTCCTGCCGCCTTTATCTCGGATATTATCTCTCTTATCCTCTTCTTATCAGTGATATGGGAGGAGGTGATTATCTCATGAATCAGCTTTATGCCTTCAGCAACCTTATCATCAAAGGTCTTGGTCTTACAGAGTGCATAAACAAAATCACCATCATTTGCGAACATGGTTCCAAGTGTAAAAGCGACTCCTCCGGTATTCAGATTAATAAGTGTGGACAGCTCATTATAGGTATGCTCATCAGTATCAACGTATTTGAGAAGCTCAAACAGAAGCTCTGCCTTGCTCAGATCCTCATAATCCAGATCATCTATTCTGAAATACATATCAAGGTAAGAAATACCATTAGTGAAAATGTCATGCCTGATGGTCTTTATTCCACACACACTTTCCTCACTGTTTACAATGTTTCTTATCTTCTTATCAATATCATCTATACTGAGAAGCGGTATCGTTGCAAGCTCTTCAGGAGTTGATGGTTCTGTCTGATATGCTTTTAAATGTGCTGTATCCTCTATAAGCTTTTCGATTTCTTCCTGAGATAATGTCTTCTTGTACTCTGCCATCTTCTCAGCAAGCTCAATATCCTTCTTCTGGTTAAGTCCGACTGCAGGAACTCCCGTTACAAAAGCCTTATGATTGTTGTTCAGGATTTCGCTTTCTATCAGCTGCTCAAAGAAGCCCTTTGATTTATCCTCAGGGTTAAGAAGATTTTCGTTTATTCCCTTTCTCAGGTAATCATAAACTCCCTGAACTGAGAATTTATCCTGAACCAGCTTGTCATCGTATAACCAGCTTTCAAAGGCATCAAGTCCCAGAGCAAGTCCCTTAGGGAATCTGCCAAAGCTTGCCTCCTTAGCACGGAATTCATAATTATTCAGAGCAGCCTCAAGAGCAAGCTTATTCAGACCGTTCTCAACATAGCTTCTAAGCTCTGATTCTATTATCTCTACAAACTTATCCTGATCTTTTTCGTCAGCTTCTCTTGCAACAACGGTAAACATAGGCTGACGCATGGAGCTGTCATACTGTGCTTCCACATCAGAGCAGATACCGGAATCTATTATCTTCTTCTTAAGAGGCGCTCCCGGAGAATCTATAAGAATAAACTGAAGTATATTCATTGCTTCTGTAAGAGTTTTATTTTTGCTCTCACCAAGCACTACGTTATAAGTTAAGATGGAATTCTTCTCCAGTTCTTCTTCATCTGCAACTGAGTATTCTGTAATACATTTTACAGGCTCATCAAATGCGCCCTGCATCGGTATTTCTGAAGGCACATAGAGATAATCATAATCACTTAAATATTCTTCATCTATATATTTAAGCTGCTCAGCAGGATTGATATTTCCATACAGATAAATGTAGCTGTTTGACGGATGATAATAATTTTTATGATAATCAAGATATTCCTCTCTGGTAAGAGTCGGAATAACATCCGGATTTCCACCCGAATCAACACTATATACAGTGTCAGGATAAAGCTTCTGATTGATCACATTTGCAAGCACACTATCCGGAGAAGAATATACGCCACGCATTTCATTATAAACTACACCGTTTATGATTATGTCAGAATCCTTATCAGCCAGCTCGTAGTGCCAGCCTTCCTGCTTAAATATCTCTTCCCTTGAATAAATATTGGGATTAAAAACAGCATCCAGATATACATCCATAAGGTTATGAAAATCCTTATCATTACAGCTGGCTATCGGATACACAGTCTTATCTCCAAATGTCATGGCATTCAGAAATGTATTGAGAGACCCCTTAGCCAGCTCTACAAAAGGATCCTTAGCCGGATATTTCTTGGAACCGCAAAGAACCGTATGCTCAACTATATGCTGTATTCCCTTTGAATTAGTAGGCGGAGTTCTGAAACCGATGGCAAATACTTTGTTATCCTCATCATTTACTACAACAGACACCCTCGCCTTAGTTTTGTTATGTGATAAAACAAAGCCTGTTCCATTTACCTCAGCGAGATCATTTATCTGCTCAATAGTATATGTTCCAAGCTTTTCAAGTTCTTCTTTAAAATTTTTAATTATCTCTGAATCAACACTATACTTACTCAAAATCGCTCTCCTTTTAAATTTATTTAAATGAATATGGCAGCAGCTCTGAAAGCTTATACAACTTATAATCATCTACTGATTTTGCCACAATAACATATATATCACCTGACTCCGGAAGAAACTCCGAAAGCACCTGTCTGCATGCACCACATGGATAGGCATAATCCGTCTTGATTTTTGAAGAAGCATCCACATCAGCTTCAGACTCAACCAGAGGACCACCCACTATGGCTATTGCATCAATATGACGCTGACCTGAACTTACCGCCTTGAAGATAGCAGTTCTCTCAGCGCAGTTGGTAAGACCGTAGGAAGCATTCTCCACATTACAGCCGGTGAAAATATTACCGGAAGGAACAATCAGAGCTGCCCCAACCAGATAATTAGAATATGGCGCATAAGCCATCTGACGGGCTTTCTGTGCTTCCTCAATCAGGAGTTTTATAACATCTTCTCTCAAAATAAATATCCCCCAGTAAAATCAATTTACAAATCAATATTCTATAACATAAAGATGTATTTTTCAATTGTAGACTTTATTGTACATTATTGTACATGATTTGTAATTAGTATACTCATGAATCACGCTAGTGATTTTCTAAATTCTTTGAGACACCTTCTGCGAGTTAAAAACCGCTCGGCTTTAACTCGTCCAAATGCCCTTTATCATATAAGGAAGGCATTTGGACTTCAGACAATATCGCTCGCGGTATAACTCGCGAAGCTATCTCTTCGAATTTGACGAAAATCAAGCTATCGATTCATTGAGTATACTAATCACAAATCATGTATCTACGTATCGTTGTGAACAATACTTTTCTCGCAGTCACGAAATGATACGTTAAGTCGCGAACGAACTGACGTAGCTGGACACGAGTGTATGCCTGAGGGACCATAAGCGGTCTGTTCACTTAGCGATTCAGACATCTGCTTTTTAGATGGCTGAGAGCTTAGTGAGCCTAGGGCACCGCGCCTGTGCGCAAGCAGTGTCCTCTCAGGCATATCATCTCGTGACAGCGAAGTTACAGCTCGACGCGGAAAAAATCTAAAAAAAGACACCTAAGCAAATTATTTGCCAGGTGTCTTTATTTCTATTTCTCATCTATTAACGAAGGATTTTCCTAGTACATACCCATTCCTGGATTTGGAGCAGGCATAGCAGGTGTATCTTCCTTGATATCTGCTACTACTGACTCTGTTGTAAGGAGTGTAGAAGCAATTGATGTAGCATTCTGAAGTGCTGAACGTGTAACTTTAACAGGATCGATGATTCCTGCTGATACCATATCAACGAACTCTTCTTTGTATGCATCAAAGCCTGTCTTGTCGTCTGACTCCTTAACCTTATTAACGATTACAGCGCCTTCAAGACCTGCATTCTCTACTATATGGAAAAGTGGAGCTTCCATAGCCTTTGCTATGATCTTAGCACCTGTCTTCTGATCTCCCTCAAGTGTATCTGCAAGAGCATTAACTTCCTTGATAGCATGTACATATGCAGCGCCACCACCACATACGATACCTTCTTCAACTGCTGCTCTTGTAGCATTAAGAGCATCCTCAAGTCTGAGCTTAGCTTCCTTCATCTCTGTCTCTGTAGCAGCACCAACTCTGACAACTGCAACACCACCTGCAAGCTTAGCAAGTCTCTCCTGAAGTTTCTCTCTGTCGAAGTCTGACTTTGTCTCACCGATCTGAGTCTTGATAAGAGCTATACGATCCTGAAGAGCTGTCTTGTCACCAAGGCCATCAACGATTGTTGTATTCTCCTTTGTAACCTTAACGCTCTTAGCCTTACCAAGCTGATCCATTGTAGTATCCTTAAGCTCGTATCCAAGCTCTGAGCTGATTACTGTACCGCCTGTAAGAATTGCGATATCCTGAAGCATATCCTTACGTCTGTCACCATATCCAGGTGCCTTAACAGCTACTACGTTAAATGTACCACGAAGCTTATTAACGATAAGTGTTGTAAGAGCCTCGCCCTCAACATCCTCAGCGATGATAAGAAGTGATGCGCCTGTCTTAACGATCTCTTCAAGTATAGGAAGAACTTCCTGGATATTTGAGATTTTCTTATCTGTAATAAGGATATATGGATTCTCAAGCTCTGCTACCATCTTCTCCATGTCTGTTGACATGTAAGCTGATACATAACCTCTGTCGAATTCCATACCTTCAACAAGGTCAAGCTCTGTCTTCATAGTCTTAGACTCTTCAACAGTGATAACTCCGTCCTTTGAAACCTTGTCCATAGCGTCTGCTACAAGCTCTCCTACCTCTTCATCACCTGCAGAGATAGCAGCAACTTTAGCTATCTGATCCTTGCCGTTAACAGGCTGGCTCATCTTAACGATAGCATCAACAGCCTTCTCAGAAGCCTTCTTCATTCCCTTACGAAGAACGATAGGATTAGCTCCTGCAGCAAGATTCTTCATTCCTTCATTTATCATAGCCTGAGCAAGAACTGTAGCTGTTGTCGTACCATCACCTGCTACATCGTTTGTCTTTGTAGCAACTTCCTTAACTACAGCAGCACCCATGTTCTCAAATGCGTCCTCAAGCTCTATTTCCTTAGCAATAGTAACACCATCGTTTGTGATGAGCGGTGAACCATAAGACTTAGCAAGAACTACATTACGTCCCTTAGGTCCAAGTGTTACTCTGACTGTATCAGCCAGCTGATTTACTCCTGATTCAAGTGCTTTTCTAGCTTCAGCACCATACTTAATTTCCTTAGCCATTTAATTTCGCCTCCAATTTATTATTCTATAACTGCAAGTATGCTGTCCTGACCAACTATTGTATATTCCTGATCCTCAAACTTTACAGTTGAACCAGCATACTGCTGGAAGATAACCTTCTGTCCAACCTGTACATTCATAGGGATAGTCTTTCCGTCATCATCTACCTTACCCGGTCCTACAGCTATTACCTCTGAATACTGAGGCTTCTCCTGTGAATTACCTGTAAGTATAATTCCTGATGCAGTAGTTTCTTCCTTTTCTGCTGCCTTCAGAACCACTCTGTCACCTAATGGTTTGATAGTCATTTTACATTCCTCCTTTTTTATCGATTCCCGAGAGCCCCACTCTCCGGAATTAAATAATCTGATTTCTTTAGCACTCATTTAACCAGAGTGCTAACACAAATCATATTGTAACACTTCTTTAAGAAAAATCAACCCCAAAATCAAACTTTTTACAATTTGACTTTGGGGCACTGTAAATCAATAATTACTTAACGCCTATTCTGTTTTTCTGTCCATACATAAAGAGATACTGCTGGGCATAACCGGCATACTGGCCGAAGCGCTTCTTAGCATCTTCTTCTATTATACTCTTAGGAGTATCAGCCTCATCATAGTAGAGATACTCACATATCCTTTTCATCCATACATCAACAGGAAATGCGTTTCTTCTTCCGAGTCCGAAGAGCATTACACAGTTTGCAACCTTCTCGCCGACGCCATGGATAGTCATAAGAAGATCTCTTGTCGAATCATCATCAAGGTTTGACAGCTTTTCTGCTGATATGGTTCCGTAAAATACCTTTTCAGCCGCATCCTTGATGTAAGGAGCCCTGAAACCGCATTTTGACATTCTGATCTCATCCTCTGTAGCATTGATGAGTTGCTCAGCATTTGGGAAAAATGAATCAAATTCCGAACTGAGCCTGTCGATCATTGTAACATCAAACTTCGTTCCCAGCTCAGTAGACAGATTATTCACTACCTGCTTTATCTGAGGAATCTGCTTATTCTGAGAAATGATAAACGAAATAAGCGTTTCAAAAAAATCCTGATTAAGAATCCTGATTCCGCTGTTTTCCTCAATGATACTTTCCAGTCTTGGATCAGCCTGAATAATACGCTGCTTGATCTGGGCATAATCCCGGTCCAGATCAAAGTAGTCTTTCCATATAGTCTGATATTCCCAGTCCTCAGTATTAAAGAAGATCAGTTTTACACCATCTGAAGAAGGTTCTTCCTTAATATGTAGAATCCGGTTCCTGGCTACTATCTCATATTCATATTCATCTGGATTTAATCCATTATCAGTTCTTGCAAAATGAAAGCATTGTCCACATTCAAGCACCTGATTGAGATGAAAATCCTTTACATTATCAAGCACATAATTCTTGTTCATATCTACTCCTGAAATGAGTCAAAACGAAACTAACCTTTGACTCACTGTGCCGGTTTGTATGAGCTCTTAAGGCCTACCACTCGGTTAAATACCATTTTCTCAGCGGTAGAGTCCTTTATATCTACAACAAAATATCCGTTACGGATATACTGTACATGGTCTCCCGGTTTAAGCTCTGCAGAAGCAGCCTCCAGCTTCGCATTTACGACCTCGAGAGAATTAGGATTGAAGTTAAGGGTACCATCCTCATTCAGCTTGCCCTTTTCTTCGTCTATCAGATTCTCATATAGTCTAACCTCAGCATCTATCGCATCTGCTGCGTTAACCCAGTGAATTGTTCCTTTAACCTTACGTCCCTCGAAGCCGCTTCCGGACCTGGTCTCAGGATCATAGGTACAGTGTACCTCAGTAACATTACCCTCGGCATCCTTTTCGAAGCCGGTACATTTTACGAAATAAGCTCCCTTAAGGCGGACCTCATTACCAGGGAATAATCTGAAGTACTTGCGTGGCGGCTCCTCCATGAAGTCGTCAGCTTCTATATAAAGCTCTCTGGAAAATGTAATCTTTCTCATTCCTGCTTCCGGATCATCTGAATTGTTCTCTATTTCGAACTCTTCTGTCTGTCCCTCAGGATAGTTATCGATTATCAGCTTAACAGGTTTAAGAACTCCCATATATCTAGGTGCCTTAGGCTTAAGATCTTCTCTTATGCAGTACTCAAGCATTGCATAATCACATGAACCCTGGGACTTGGATATACCTGCAAGCTCCATGAAGCTTTTGATCGATTCAGGAGTAAAGCCTCTTCTTCTGAGTGCAGCAAGTGATACCAGACGTGGATCATCCCATCCGTCTACCACACCATCCTCAACAAGCTTCTTGATATATCTCTTTCCTGTAACCACATTTGTCAGATAAAGCTTTGAGAATTCTATCTGCTGTGGTGGATTAGGATACTCCAGTTCCTCTACAACCCAGTTATAAAGTGGTCTGTGGTCTTCAAACTCAAGTGTACAGAGTGAATGTGTTACTCCCTCTATAGCATCCTCGATAGGATGAGCAAAATCATACATAGGATAGATGAGCCACTTGTCACCTGTGTTATGATGTGTCATTCTTGCTATACGATAGATAACAGGATCACGCATGTTGATATTAGGTGATGCCATGTCGATCTTTGCACGAAGAACCTTGGAACCGTCTTCGAACTGTCCATCCTTCATAGCCTCAAACAGCTCAAGATTTTCTTCTACAGATCTGTCTCTATAAGGGCTGTTCTTTCCGGGCTCTGTAAGTGTACCTCTGTACTGTCTTATCTCTTCTGCTGTAAGATCATCTACATAAGCCTTACCCTTTTTAATCAGCTTGACAGCAGCTTCATACATCTGATCAAAATAGTTTGATGCATAAAGCACCTCACCTCTGAAATCAGCTCCGAGCCATTTAACATCCTCTATTATGGAATCAACAAACTCCTCTTTTTCCTTTGTAGGGTTTGTATCATCAAAACGAAGATTAAACTGTCCGCCGTACTCTGCTGCAATACCTGAATTAAGAAGTATGGATTTGGCATGTCCTATATGAAGATAACCATTTGGTTCCGGTGGAAATCTGGTGACTATCTTCGAAACCTTTCCTTCTTCCAGATCCTTATCTATAATGTTTTCAATAAAATTCTTTGACTTAACTTCTTCAGGCATAATTATTCCTCCTCATCTCCCCCGCCGGGAAGCACAACTTTCTTTGACTTATCAGTTTCCGGTTTATTATCTGTATTATTATCCAGTTTATCAGGCTGCTTATTATTTTGTAAAGAATCAGGTTTTTGCATACCGGAAGCTTTTATTTCAGGCTCTGCCTTGCCTTTATCTTTTTTATACTTTTTATGTCTTCTGTTTCTCTTTTTCTTTTTGAAGACATTTCCCTTATTATCTTCGTACTCCTGTTTATCCTCCGATTCGTCTTCTGACTGAATCGTTTCTTTCTGTTTGTTATCCTGTGTTGTATCAGCCTGCTCTTTATTCTGATTATCATCCTGATTATCTGTTTGAACTTCAGGATTATCTGTCTCAGTTTCTGCAGGACTATCTACACGTGGCTCAGACCGGCCTTCTAGCACATCTTCCGGCTGATTCTCAATTAATTCTTCTGACTGATTCTCCAGCCTGGAATTCGCTTCTTTCTCTTCAGCCTCGAGCTTTTCGGTCTTCTGCTTTCTAACCTTATCAACCATTTCCTGATTGACTACATCGCTTTCTCTTTCTTTTTCAACATATACATTCTCACCCTGAGGCACTTCTTCAGGAGAAGCAACATTAAAAGCAGAGTCTATACCAAAAGGTCTCTCCTTCATGGCATCCTCGATTTTTGAGGTTTCTTTATCTTCAGCAGGCGGAACATTTACTCCTGCATTATTATCCTGAGCTTCTTCAAGAAGAATCTCTCCGGTATCTTCATTTACCGCATAGCTTTTATTACGGTTAATGACTTTATTCTTCCCCGGGTATCCCGATTCTTTTTCAGCCTGCTCCTCCAGAGACGCTGTAAGCTTGGCATCTCTTACTGCTTTCTGATACAGATCCTCATCTTCATCTTCTTCATCTTCTTCATCTTCATCATCATATAACTGATTCTGAAGAATACTTGTTCTGATAACAAGAATTATTACTACAATACACATGATGATAAAGAGAACTATCATCATCATTAAAAGTCTCTTAAGAGTCTCTCTGCTTATAAGCCCCTCTTCATCATTTGTATCCTTTTTCTCATCAGCTATCAAAGGGGTAGCATACTTAACCTCTTTTCCAGCTTTTTCCTGTGTATCTGCATTTTTATCTTTTTCGCCAGCTTTACCGGCATCCTGAGCTGTTGCAGTTTCAAGAAGACTCTTTATGGCATCATATCTGGTGAAACTACCCTCATCAGTATCATAGTAATAGAAGCCTGCTTCACCTCTGACATTAATTGCGTAAACAAGATACATCCCTGTATCTGCGGCACCGGAATATGCAGTAAACTGGGTATTATCCAGAGTAAGACTGTTCTCCGTAAATCCTTCCGGAAGAGTTACATCATCAGGTTTATTGATTATGACATACTTAACACCTTCCAGACTGTATTCAATAAAAGGAGAAAAACTCTGGGTATCTTCATCAAATACAAACCATTTCTGCTTTGCATCCACATTCTGAAGGCATACCACCTTTATATTCTGATTAGGTGCCTGGTATGCAAACATTTCTCTGTCATTATAATGAACCGAACTAAGGGTATAACCTTCAGGCGGTTCAGGAAGGTGATATTCATTTACCAGTGTATAATGCTCTGTTCCGATCTTGATATCCTCAGGATCTTCTTCCTTCTCTTCCTTTTCTTCTTTTTCTTCTTCGGTTTTACCTACAGTCAGATTTGCTCCGGCATGAGCAACTGTGAGAAGATTTCCTTCTGCATCATAACAATCATCACCGGAAGTTGATATAGCTGCGCGTCCTTCGCCAACAGCCGTAAATGTATAGGATATTGTAGTTGCGCCAGTTCCTGATATGGCAATAGCGCCACTGTCTTCTGCTTCTGACTGATATTCAAGAATTCCGGTGGTATATAACAGACTGATTGAATAACTGGCTATATTATCACCATTGATAATCACCGTTGCAGTAACTGTATCTCCAACGGCTATCTCTCCATCAGGTGAAATGCCAATCACAACAGAAACATCCTCGGCATAAACATCTTTTTCAGAGAAGGATAATCCGATTCCAAAAACAAATATAAATGCCACGATATAAAGCATTGTCTTTTTAAAACTCATTATAGCCTCACCTCTAAAACTCATTTATAAAGGATTCTTACACAATATGAAACCCCAACAATCAATTAAGATGTTGGGGTTATTAAGCTGCTAACGGGAGTCGAACCCGTGACCTCAACATTACCGATGTTGCGCTCTACCTACTGAGCTATAACAGCATATCTTTCTGTAACTTCACACAGTTTCATATCTTACTTTAAAGAAGGTATTATGTCAAGCTATTTCGGAAGAATAAATATCCTGCATGAAAAGCATATGCCGGTATATCTATGTCAGTTTCTTAATTTACTGTGCACCCTGTTAAGTGCATTATCTACAGATTTCTCGGTTCTTCCAAGCCTGTCAGCAATTTCCTTTCTGGAAAGTCCCTCCAGATAAAGCCTGATAACATTTTTCTCCATAGGACTGAGCTTCATATTCATTTCTTCATACATATTTGCAATTCTTTCATGACGAAGAATGATATTTTCAGGATTGCTCTCTCCTTCATCACTCATGAATTCCTTTTCGGCCGAAGATTCTTCATCATCAGTCTCGTTATAATATATAGAAATAGCGCTGTTAAGCGGCATGTGCTTCTGTCTGTTAGCTGCACTTATAGCCGCATGGATCCTGTTTCTCACACATACAGTTGCAAATGTATGAAACGAAGTATTCATATCACTTTTATAATCTCTGATGGCAGTAAAAAGACCGATCATGCCTTCCTGGGCAAGGTCTTCGGTTTCTGCACCAACAAGATATAAGAATCTTATTTCACTGACAACAAGCGGTTTATATTTTAAAAGCATATATTCCTGAGCATCTACATCTCCTGATGATATGAGTTCGAGGAGAATAGAATCAGGCAGCCTATCATATTTTGTCATTTTGCACACCTCTGTCTAACTATCTCGTAAGCAAGGATTCCTGCTGCAACAGATGCATTTAGCGAATTGATCTGCCCCTTCATAGGAATGGAAACTATATAATCACATTTTTCTTTAACGAGTCTGGATACACCTGAGCCTTCATTTCCTATTACCAGACCGATAGCTCCTGTGAGATTACATTTATACATTACCTCTCCATCCATATCAGCACATGCAAACCAGAGGCCTTTAAGCTTGAGCTCTTCTATGGTATTGGATATGTTGGTCACCTTTACCACCGGAGTAAAATTCACAGCACCGGCTGACGCTCTCACAACAGTAGCTGTAAGACCTGTAGCTCTGTGTTTAGGTATGATAACACCATGTGCACCGCATATATTTGCAGTTCTTATTATAGCTCCAAGATTATGAGGATCCTCTATTTCATCAAGTATGATAATAAAAGGAGGCTCTCCTCTCTTCTTTGCCAGATCAAATATATCCTCAAGCTGGGCATATTCATAAGCAGTGGTCTGTGCAATTATTCCCTGATGATGTCCTGTCTCAGACATCATATCAAGCTTCTGCTTTTTTACAAAAGATACAGAAGCTCCACTTCCTTTAAGTTTGGACAATATTCCTGATATTGCTCCATCCTTAATTCCATCCTGTATATAAACCTTATCTATGGTTCTTCCTGCTTTAATAGCCTCTATGACAGCGTTACGCCCTTCCAGACGATCGCTGGAGGGCTCTTTTTCTGAACTGTCAAGAGAAGCATGAACCTTGGCAGGTTCTGCCTTAATCTCTGTTAAATCACTTCCAAATATCTCATATGCCATTTTTTTAATCCTATTATTTATATTCTTTCATTAATGGATTCAGCCACAATCTCTTCCAGTCTCACATTCTGTCCTGACAGATACAGATATCCCAGAACAGCCTCAAAACCCGTGGCCTTAAGATAATTATCCAGACTTGCGTTCTTAGCCTTAGTATGGGGCGATGAGTTCCGACCGCGTCTGTATATATCCATTTCATCTTCAGTCAGCCTGTCCATAAATGCTTCAATAAACTCCGACTGAGCATTAGCAGAAACAATAGCTGTAACCTTCTTATGGTATTTCTCCGGCTGCATGTTTGATTCCAGCACAAAATGTTTTTTTACCATCAGATCATATATGCTGTCACCTATATAAGCAAGAGCCAGAGGTGAATATTTTGATGATACTTCATGTGGTGTCATCATGGGACGTCACGCCTTCTTCCACTTTACGCCTTCTCTTGTGTCTTCAAGAATGATTCCTTCAGAGAGAAGCTGGTTTCTTATCTCATCTGCTTTCGCAAAATTCTTTTCTTTTTTAGCTGCAGATCTTTCAGCTATCAGAGCTTCTATTCTTTCTATCTCAGAAGCATCCATATCTTCAGAAGCTCTTTCAATATGAATTCCGAGAACCTTGTCAGAAAGCTCAAACAGTACATCATAAAGTCCCTTTGCATAATCAGATGAAGAATTCTCATCTGTGTTTGCATTAGTAAAACGTACAAGTTCAAATATAACTGAAATAGCATCAGCAGTATTTAAGTCATCATCCATAGCTTCATCGAATCTCTCGACAAACTTTGGAATATCATTATCAAGAATACTTTGCTCTGCTTCTGATACAGCCTTTCCATTTGCTTTATCAACTATACCCTTAAGCTTTTCAGCACCATTAAGAATTCTTTCAAGACCTTTAGCACTGTCTTCTATCAGCTCCTTGGAAAAATTAAGCGGAGTTCTGTACTGTGCAGACAACATGAAGAATCTTACTATCTGAGGGTCATAGGAAGCACATATGTCTCTTACAGTAAAGAAATTACCAAGAGACTTGGACATCTTATCACCGTTTATACGAAGAAACGCATTATGCATCCAGTATCTGGAGAATTCTTTTCCACTGGCAGCCTCACTCTGAGCTATCTCATTTTCATGATGTGGGAATATAAGATCTTCACCACCGGCATGTATATCAAGTGTATCGCCTATGTATTTCTTTGACATGCATGAGCATTCAAGATGCCAGCCCGGTCTTCCCTCTCCCCATGGAGATTCCCAGAAAGGTTCACCTTCCTTCTTCGGCTTCCACAGAACAAAGTCAAGACTGTCTTCCTTTTCATCTTCTCCTGAAACCTTCAGCTGATGGGATTCAGCGCGGTGTCCGGATTCAAGATCATCTATGTTCTTATGGGAAAGCTTTCCATAAGGCTCAAAGCTTCTTACTCTGAAATATACCGTACCATTTTTTTCATAGGCATGACCATTATCTATAAGGGTCTGGACCATCTCGATCATCTCTGGGATTTCCTTGGTAGCCTGTGGATGAACTGTTGCAGGTCTTACATTCAGAGCCTCCATATCCTTCTTGCACTCGACTATATATTTCTCGGAAACCTCAGATGCAGGTATTCCTTCTTTGATGGAACGGTTAATGATCTTATCATCAACATCAGTAAAATTAGTTACATAATTCACATCATAGCCCTTATGTTCAAAATACCTTCTGAGAGTATCAAAAACAATCATGGGGCGGGCATTTCCAATGTGAATAAAATCATATACTGTCGGACCACATACATAGATACCGACCTTTCCCGGAACAAGGGGCTTAAAATCCTCCTTCCGGCGTGTTAAAGTGTTATAAATCTTCATAATTTTTCCTCTATATTATATTTAATAATTTGAAACCTTAGGATACAAGAACAACTCGTATGAATCAAATTCACCGTAATTATTCATTTCCTTGGACATTTCATCACCGGCCTTAAACTTATAATCTGAATCAAGGAAGTAAGCATAGTCATTTCCCACTACCTTTCCATCCTTAAAGAAAAGTACACTTGCATCAACTGAATCAAGATCACGATCAGAGGTGTTCTTAACAGTAAGAACTATTTTCTCATCAACCTCACTTACTTCATACTCGATATCATTTGAAGCCGGTATATACCACTGTGGTTCTTTTACAGTGATCTTATACTGAACCTTTGAAAATGGATCATCAGGATAGAATATGAAAAGTGCCTTCTTTCCACCATCGATAGCATACTGAGAATATGAATCCGTACCGATAATCTTATCTGTATCATCATAGTAATTAACAGACACATCCATATCTACAGCATAAGTTGTCGGATTCTCTACAACCATATAGTATATATTTAAATAATCATCAAATTTGGTGTAATCGGTAACAACAAGGCTGTTGGCGATTTCATCACCATTGAAGCCGGGCTGTGAGTACTCAGTTGTAGCAGCATTAAATTCATCAAGCAGGTCATCTATCTTTTCTTCAGCTGTCTGAGCATCATCACTGCTGAAATTATCATTTGTTTCATCTGTAAATGTGCTGTCATCAAATGAAAAATCTTCGGTAGTAGCCTCTGTTGTATCAAAGAGACTGCTGGTTGTTGACTCTGTAGTACTATTATTTAATTTCTCAATTATTTTGCTGCTGAATTTCGCACTGAATATCATAAGAATAATAGAACCAAGCAGCCATACTCCCGATATTATTACACCGGCTATTGCACAGCCTTTCTTTCTACCATCCTTCTTTACAAGGGCAACTATTCCAAGAATCAGACCTATAAATGATGTACAGCCAAGAATAGATAAAACCAGGGATGCAACTCCAAGGCCGGAATTCTTGTTTGAATCATCATTATATGAATAATTCTGCTGCTGAGAATATGACTGACCATAATTCTGATACTGATTATTTCCCTGCTGGTACTGATAACCCTGTTGATACTGGTAATCATTCTGCTGATTCAGATTAGCAGTATTCTGGTAAGTCATTCCCGGAGTCGGACCGGAGCTTTGATTCGGCTGGCCTGACTGATAATATGAATCCTGAGTGTTCTGGCCATATGGATTCTGATTGGTCTGTCCATATGGATTCTGTCCATAAGGGTCCTGTCCGTAAGGATTCTGTCCGTTAGGGTTATTATAATCGCTCATAATACTACCTCTCTTCCATCATAAAAAGCAACATAAGTATTATCATTTATTTTTATCATCAGTTCCTTCTGATTTATCGGATGTAACCATTTTTATAATAAACAATACAAGAACCATAATAACGAGTGTTATAGGCAGTGAAACTAATGCTATGCTGCCTTCTGCAAGATATCCGATAACACCGGCCATAAGATAACCAATAGCAGAAACTGCCGCAGCAGTAAGTGCATATGGAAGCTGCGTGGATACATGATTTACATGATCCGAATGAGCTCCTGCGGAAGCCATGATCGTAGTATCTGATATAGGTGAACAGTGGTCACCGCAAACAGCACCTGCAAGACATGCAGATATAGATATTACAAGCATCTCATAAGTATCCTTACTTGAGAATACATTACATACTATTGGAATAAGAATTGCAAATGTACCCCAGCTTGTTCCTGTTGAGAATGCAAGGAATAATGCAACGATAAAGATTATAGCCGGAAGGAACATCTGTATTCCACTTGCTGATGCAGCTACCATGTCATGAACATAGAACTTTGCACCAAGGAGTCCTGTCATACCTGACAGTGTCCAGGCCATAGTAAGAATAAGAATCGGAGCAACCATAGCCTTGAAACCTTCAGGGATACACTCTGTGAATTCCTTAAATGTAAGCACTCCTCTTACCATATAGAAGCAGAATGCAATAATAAGGGTTACAAGACTTCCGAATACAAGACCCATGGAAGCATCAGCATTTGCAAACGCATCTATAAAGGTTTCTCCATCGAAGAAGCCACCTGTATATACCATTCCAATGATACAACAGATAATAAGAACGATTACAGGGAATATTAGGTCTATAACCTTACCTGTAGGAGTCTTCATCTCTTCATCCGCATTTCCGTAAGGACGAGCAGCTGTTGTGAACAGATCACCGTTCTCTATCGCATTTCTCTCGTGCTTCTTCATCGGACCATATTCAAACTTCATAACGATCATTATAATCATCATGAGAAGTGTTGTAAGCGCATAGAAATTATAAGGGATTGTCTTTAAGAACATAGCAAAACCATTTATACCTGAATCATCAGGAACAGATGATGTAACAGCGGCAGCCCAGCTGGAAACCGGAGCGATGATACAAACGGGCGCTGCAGTTGCATCTATCAGATAAGAAAGCTTTGCACGGGATATCTTCTGTCTGTCAGTAACAGGTCTCATAACAGAACCTACAGTAAGACAGTTGAAATAATCATCTATAAATATAAGAACACCGAGGAGCACAGTCGCTATCTGTGTACCAACTCTTGACTTAATATGTTCTGCAGCCCATTCACCGAACGCAGCAGAACCACCAACCTTATTCATAAGAGCAACCATAATACCAAGAATAACAAGGAATACAAGAATACCTACATTCCAGCTGTCAGCCAGCTTATAGATCATACCGCCATCCTCATTAAATAGCATAGTATTAAGCATAAGCTCCATATTACCATTTGAATAAAGAAGAGCTCCTGACACTATACCAACGAACAGAGAAGAATAAACCTCTTTAGTGATAAGAGCAAGCACAATAGCTATAACCGGTGGAAGTAAAGAGAAAATCGTAGAATAAACAGCCGGTTCATACTCTTCAGGATTAACACTTCCAGGATTGTTTACCGTGAATACGATAAGAACTGCCAGAATAGCAAGTGCAGATAATAAGAAAATAATACCTTTTTTCTTCATTATACCGTCCTCCATGTAAATTTCATGGGTAATATTATAATGAAATTATGGTATAAAATCAATTATTTATAAAAAAAACGTGACAAATCAAACAATTCGTTGTATAACATTAAAGATAGAAAAAATCGGGATGTGGCTCAGTTTGGTAGAGCGCCACATTAGGGATGTGGAGGCCGCAGGTTCAAGTCCTGTCATTCCGACTTCAGTTAACGCGTCATCGAGTAGGTCTCCTACTCGATAAACCACTCGATTAACCTATATCACTCATCAAACAGTATTGTCGAGAAATATCTCTCGGCTGTATCGGGAAGTACTGTTACCACTGTCTTACCCTCCCCCAGCTTCTTGGCCAGCTTCAGGGCCGCAGCAACATTCGTTCCACTGGAGATACCGCACATCAGTCCCTCTTCTCTGGCAAGTCTCTTAGATGTATCTATAGCTTCCTCATCTGTTACTATATAGATATCACTATATATATTCTGATTCAGTATCTGTGGAATGATCCCGTCTCCGATTCCCATCTGCATATGTGTACCTACAGTACCACCTGCAAGTATAGCAGCATTTTCAGGTTCTACTGCCCATATTTCAATATCCGGATACTGCGCTTTAAGAACCTCTCCTATACCTGTAATAGTTCCACCTGTTCCGATTCCTGAACAGAAACCATGTATAGGCCCTGCCACCTGCTCCATTATCTCCAGTGCAGTGTGATTCTTATGAGCCATTATATTATTAGGATTTTCAAACTGCTGAGGAACAAATACCTTCGGATTCTCATCACGCATCCTGAGAGCTGTCTTCACGCACTCATCAATACATGCTCCTATATCACCTGCATCATGTATCAGTATAACCTCTGCCCCATAATGCTTAACCAGCTTTCTTCTCTCTTCACTTACAGAGTCAGGCATGATTATTATAGTTTTATATCCACGAACCGCTCCTACAAGTGCAAGTCCTATACCCTGATTACCACTTGTGGGTTCAACTATTATAGTATCTTCTTTGATAAGCCCCTGCTTCTCAGCTGCTCTTATCATCTTATAGGCTGTTCTGGTTTTTATAGAGCCTCCTATATTAGTGCCTTCAAACTTAACAAGCACTTCTGCACTTCCGGGTTCAACCATTCTGTTAAGTCTTATCATAGGTGTATGACCTATAGCTTCAAGTACATTGTTATATATCATTAGAAAATGTCTCCTATACAGTTAGTTTATCAGTTAGAAATTTCTTCCGTTCCAGCCCCAGTCTGAGGTTCCACGATATTCTACATATATATTATTACCCGGGATACCAAGTTCCTCTTCATATATCTCGCATATACGTGCAGTCATTTTGTCTGCAGCTGAGCCGCTTACTGAACCGAATACATCAACGGAAATGTATGCACCCTTTTCAAGTTTATTTCCAGCAAAATACAGACAGTAATCATCCTCAAATCCAACCATGAGAAAGCTTTCAGGCTTTCCTATAATAGAAGCAGCCTCACCAAGCTTAGACTTGATAATCTCCTTCTTCTCATCACTTACTTTAATAGAAATCTTTGAATCAATAAATGGCATTTTTATTACCTCCAATATATTATAATCAAAAAGCACTATTCCTATTCTATCATCAAATAAGAAATAGTGCTATATGGTTTTTTATACAATGTACTATTCACGGTAACCTCATAAATCATTCGGAAAGACCATACATAATTGTAACAACAACATCCTCTGCAAATTCCATTCCTTCAACAGGATTTTCAACCCCTCCCATTGTCAGGGATCTTACAACAGTTTTACTGTTTTCTTCCTTTGAAAATGCTCTCATTGGAATCATCTTTGTATTTGTAAATCCCAGCTGCTTCAGTTCTTCATTCAAGGCTTTAGGGCTTTTATTACTATAGTTCTGAACAGACGATGTTATAGCTATCAGATTGTTTATGATTTTTAGTCTGGAATAATTATCAACCAGAAAATATATAACTATAACCACAGAAAAAACTAAACATAATACAAGTGATATCCTCATATTATCAAACATATCCTGAACGCCTTTTACTTTAAAATATATAATACCTGCAATATTTAAAAGGATGATCAATAATACAACAAATATTATCGCATAATTAATTAAATGATGCTTCATCCTTTCTTTTTTAATTTTACCAAGATAAATATCGTACTGTTTGAATGCAGCACCTGATCTGTCTATACTCTCGTTATTATTGAGGTACCCACCTGATTCTTTTACTCTAATGCTATCCGACAAACCAAAATTTTTAATAAAATACAAAGCTTCAACAGCATTCTGAAACCTGTCTTCACGATTATATGATGTTGCTTTTTCAACAAATGCGTTCAGCCTGGCACTATTAATTCCGGTTATGTCTGTCAATGTTTTTATTGTTGCACCCAGACTGAATATATCACTTCTCTGATCCGACTCAAAAAATCCATGCTGTTCAGGAGCAGCATAACCTTTAGTCCCCATAGCAATCGTGTCTTTTTCCGCTTTCCCGGTATATTCCCGGGAAATATTGAAATCTATAAGCTTTATATCGCCTTCTGAAGTAATTATGATATTCTGCGGCTTGATATCCCTGTGAATGATAGGTGGATTAAATGAATGAATATCATTTAATATGATACAAACACTTTCTATTACATTTGAAATCATCCACTCAGAATTATTATTTTTATATTCCGGCACATCAAAGAAAACATCAAGGGTTTTCCCCTCGATGTATTCTTCAACAACATATAATGCCTGTTCATCTTCCATTATTTCAAAAATATGTGGAGTATTTTTAACAGGATGATTCTTCAGCTGATCATATACACTTCTGTCATATGCCTTAACAATCTTGACTACGTAATTCTTATTATCTATAACACTTTCCACAAGCATTATATTTTTCTTGTCTCCAAGATATCTGATCAATCTGTAGGTATTTCTTATGTATTCATTGATATCCATTTATATACAGCCTCATACAACCTATTTTTGAACAACTAATAAATCAAATCCCTTTTCATATAAAATCTCATTGAGCTCCATTACAGATAAACCTCTGTTTATTCCATAAATAATAATACTGTCTCTTGCATCCTTTGAATAAAATGCGCTGTTTCCGGAAAGTGCCAGACATTTTTCTGTCTCAGCAACACTACATCCGCAGGAAACGCACAGAGCAAGCAAATGATTACGGGTCGGCCTTTTGGCATTTTCGGATTTACTGAGCATCTTGCTTGCAAATGTTCTCTCTATCAGAGAATTCTTGATCACATCACTTTTACTGACCTTATGTCTGTCCATCAGCAATATAAAATAATCAGCAAATGAGATACCGGAGTATTTATCGATTCTTTCAAGATATTCATTTAATGATCTTTCGTCAGTCACTTCATGCGTCAGTTCTTTCATCAGATCATTAGTAGTTCTCATACTTCACTCCTATCGAATTAGTTACTTAGTGTTTTCTTTCCATTCAAACGAAATATTATAATCGTCTGTTTTATCATCAGCTGTCATGAGACTCTTAATTGTTTTCTCAGTATTCTTTTCCAGCTGGTTCCAGAAATCTCTGTTGCCATCAAGCTTTTCTTCTTCAGACTTTTTTAATTCTCCTACAAACTGAGCATAATCAGTCAGTTCAGAACTGGTGAAAATAGATTTTTTGACATCATAAGTTTGGAAGCTCTTCTCATCAAGCTCATGAGACAACACCTTAGGTTCAGGCAGATACACAATTATATTCTTCTTATCATTATCAACATCAAACTCAACTTCTTCCATATCTATTCCGGCACTTATAGTTCCTGAATAGGTATAAATAGTTTTGTCTGTTGTAAATGGTATCGTTATATCTGTATCAGAAAATTTCTGGCTTTTTTCATATGTTCCTGCATCTGTATAAAAATACTTATATGTAACAAGCTCTCCGGCAGGAGCAACCATTTCTTTTACAGTCTGCTTATCTATTTTAACCTCAGGTTCTATTATCTCTGCTACAGTAGTAGGCTGTTCAGTTGTAGGAATCACTATTTCTTCCTTTGCACTTTTCTTACCTGATACACTTCCGACTATAAATGCAATAACGCCAATCAGTATTATTGCGATAACCACACAAACAACCACTTTTATTGATATTACTACTCTGTTTTCCATATCTGCCTCCATTAAAGAAAATCTTATAATAAAGAAACCATCTATAACAAAGTTAATATTATCAAAAAAAGGCAGCTTCTACAATTAAAAACTGCCTTCATTCCTAAGCATTAAATCAATCTCCACTAGTAATCGAAACCTCCAGAAGTTTTTGAGATACCCTTAATGTTACCTCAGCATAGTACGCAGCTTCTTCATCTGACATCTCAGACTCATCCAGATCCTCTATTTTCTTTCCCCATTCAGCATATTTCATCATAATATCAGCATATTCAGATAGTACTTCCAGATCAGTAGGGTCATCACTCATATGCTTCATGAAATCAACATATTCATCCATAAAGGCCTCATAAGAATCCATCATTTCCTTAAACTCCGGTCTCATACCTGAGCTTGATTCCGAAGTGTCCGTTTTATCAATAGAATCATTTAATCTGATAGATTGCTCGATTTTATCAAAATCATCGGAATAATCATATTCAGATTTATAATCACTGATTAACAACACTTGTATGGTTTTACCTCTATCTCCATCAAAAATAATCTGATAATCCCACATTGCCTTATTTTTACCACTAATTAAGTTATATGTTCTAACACTTGATTTTGTATTATCTATCCCTTCATATTTTAAAACAGTACTATCAATTAGTTCAAATGAACCTAGTTCTTTCATTTCTTCCAGTCTTTTTTCATAACATGAATTAATAAAGCTTGTAGTTATATTATTAAAATCAAAATCTGAATTTTCTTTATATACTACAAAATATGCTACAACATTTTTATTATCTCCTGATAATGAGAGCATATTATCATCTCTTTCATCTTCAACCAAATAATCCGGTAATTCAAAACAATAATCATCAAAATATAAGATATTATTTGATGTATCATTCCATCCATTTCTTGCAGGCTTCATCTCTTCTGTAGTGGCCTCAGTAGTAACTTTAGTCGTAGCCTCAGTCGTAATTCTTGTTTTTTCAGTAGTTTCTTCAATAATATTTCTAGTAGTAATCTCTTTATCTTCTGATGCTTCTGTTATTATATCGTCACTATGTATTCTCTTGTTTCGTCTGATAACAGACGGAGCTGCCAGAGATGGAATAATTATCCAGAGCGCACATATGCATAAGGATATCTTAGATAGAGTCTTTTTCTTTCCATCTCTATTGCACAGATCAACAATAGCAAGAATAACGCCAATTATTGCTGTACAGCCCAATAAAGTTAATACTAATGAAGCTATTCCAAGAGAAGAGTTTTCCTGTTTATTGTTATTTAAAAAATCCTCACTCATACAAATACCTCCGTTTTCAGATTGGGGGATATTTATACTGATTTTCATAAACTAAATATAAAATAACCCTCTTTCAATATATTACTGAATGAGGGTTATTCTTTGGTGTACAAAAAGTACACAGATATCTATTTAATGTTTTTCAAAATGATAGCTACTATTTCCTTTGTAGTCAGTTTATGGGTTGCACTTCTTTCCTGAAGCTCTCCAATGATCGGCTGCAGCCTGGACATAATTCTCTTAACCGCCTCAGATTCCATGGATTTCTTAACCCACTCTACATCGTTTGCAGATTTTGCTCCGGTATATATCTGCTCAAAAACGTATATACAGCCTTCGCCGAGAGCAGCAACTATAGTACCTGCCACGATAGCATTCAGTACTTCAGCACCTATGTTGATTCCGGGAATGGCATTCAGCACACCAAGGGCTGTCTTTCCCACAACGCCCGCAGTACCTGCTTCTATCATACTCTGGAACAGACTCGATTTCTCGTCAAACTGCATATCATACATCTTTGCAAGACTCTTTATCTCTCCTATTTCCAGCGGAGTAAGAAGTGCGCCGTCCGAAAATGGAATCGGCGAAAGTCCGATTGTCGCAGCTGCAAGAGTAGATGCACCTACAAGTGAATGCGACATCATCCTCTTCTGTGCTAGTCTGTACCTGCCCACATCCTGCATGGACGCAAGCCTTCCCTCAGGAAGATAAAAATTCGTAGCCATAAGCAGTTCATCGAGGCCATAAGGAATGATGCTTACACCCTGATCAATCCTGTAAGTGCTTGCAACTACAGGAATAATGGCTTTAAGATTGAGACTGGTCTTGGAATTTCTGGCAAATGCCTCCTGAACCATTCTTACATTCTCATCTCTTTCAATCTTAGAATAAGACTTTGTGATAACCACAATGATCGGTACACTCTTCCAGAAAGAAGTAGACTTGATGAACATATCTACATTTCTTTTGGCAAATCTCTTGGAAGTACCATCTATGCAGTACCATATCATGTTTATCTGCCTGTCGGCGCCATTATTATTCTTTACCGAATCCTTAGTCCATTTCTTAATGGCATTAATGGCTTTGACCTGATTCAGGTAACCATATTCAAAACCAATAGTATCAATAAGCCTGAACTGCAGATTGGGACCATCATAGAGTCTCAGTTCTTTCGTTATCTCTGTCTGAAATTCACTATCCGCAAGCAGAGTTCTGATGAGTGTAGTCTTACCCACACCGGAATTACCGATAACTACTACATTCGGCTTACTGACAGGTGCATACATCATATTCTGATAAGCAGGACTCACATTCGGAATTACACCCCCCGGCCCCTGAGCCAACTGCCCATGGTTCATCTGAGCATTCTGATTCATCTGAACATTCTGATTCACCTGGCCATTCTGGTTTACCTGAACATTCTGATTCAATTGACCATTTTGATTACCAGAATTAATATTCTGTACATCCATATGTATACACCCCCTCATTCATACAAGTATACATTGTTGAACATAATTTCCACGGCAAGTAAGTAAAGCATGTGCGAAAGTATACATGTTCGACATCGCTTTTTGACTTACTTGCTCGCGATTAAAGTATGTTCGCGAACGAGCTGATGAAGCAAGGCTCGAGAGTATGCCTGAGAGACCGTTTCGGGTCTCGGCGCTTAGCGATTCAGACATCTGCTTTAGCAGGTGGCTGAGAGCTTAGCAAGCGAAGCGACCGCTAGGGGTACCCGAACCGTACGCGAGTAGAGTCTCTCAGGCATATCATCTCGAGACTGCGTGTCACAGCTCGACGCGGCAACACTGTCTAATAATGTATACTTCGTCAGATCAGTTTTCCAAGTATCTCATTGCTGCGTGCCACAAATCTTGTCAGTTCTTCTGCCGTAAGCGGCTTATTAGCCAGTACTGCAAGATCATACAGCTGGCAGCAGATTGTCTCTGTCATATCCCCTTCAGGATTATCCAGCACATACTTAACTAGCTTGTTATTCGAATTCAGTATAAGCGTCTCAGCATTTGCGCCGTAATCAAGTCCGCCCATACCGCCCATACCTGCATCGGCATACATCTTCATCATCTCAGCCATACGTCTGTCAGCCTCTGACTGAGTAAGCATGGAGGATACATTTTCGTCCTTAAGAGATTCAACTTTAAGTTTAATGCTTTCCTTGCCAAGAGCCTTCTTGAAAGTCTCGGTAAGCGCATCTGTAAATTTCTTCTCGTCTTCCTCTGAAAGAGCTTCACCCTTAAATGATGCACTTACATCAGAATCGATTCTCATGAACTTAACCTTATCGTCTCTTGCCTCCATCATAGTGATGTAAGGATTATCTATATTATGTGTCAGATATATAGCATCAAGTCCTTCATCCTTAAACATCTGGATGTAGTTAGCCTGGGTTTCAGCATCGGAAATATAATAAACCGTATTTTCATGCTTTTCCTTGGCAGCTTCCAGATATTCAGGAAGTGTGAGATATTTCTCCTCGAGATTCTTGAAGATCATATAGTCCTTCATCTTCTCGTCGAACTTATTGTCCCTGAGGCATCCGAACTTAATGAACGGACTTAAGTCATCCCACAGACCTTCATAATCTTCCTTATGGTTTTTATACATGCCGATAAGCTTATCAGCAACCTTCTTTGTTATATAATCAGATATCTTGGCAACGAAGCCGTCATTCTGAAGTGCACTACGTGATACATTCAGCGGAAGATCCGGACAATCAATAACACCCTTAAGTACAAGAAGGAATTCTGGAATAACCTCTTTGATATTATCTGCAACAAAGACCTGATTATTATAGAGCTTTACAGTACCCTCCAGCTTATCCATATTCGGATTGATTCTCGGGAAGTAAAGTATACCCTTCAGGTTAAATGGATAATCCATATTCAGATGTATCCAGAAAAGTGGTTTCTTGAAATCAAGGAATACATGTTGATAAAAATCTATATAGTCCTCATCCTTGCAGTCAGCAGGTGCTTTAGTCCAGAGCGGATGTATATCATTCAGCGGCTTCGGCTCATTTTCATCCTCTTCCTCTTCTTCTGTATCTTCAGCATCTACTTCTTCTATTTCCTCTGCTTCTGCTTCAGAAGTATCGGAATCTCCTACCAGATCATCTTCCTCAGCCTTTTTCTTAGCTTTTTTCTCAGCTTCGATAACCTTGGCCTTAGCTTCTATCTCCTTATCAACCTCTTCCTTAGCCTTATCTTCATTTATATAATATATTTCAACAGGCATGAAGGAACAGTATTTATTAATGACCTCTTTAACCTTAAACTCATTACAGAACTCAAGAGAATCATCTGCAAGATAAAGAGTAATAACTGTACCTCTCTCATCCTTGTTGCCTTTACTTATCTCATAGGTCAGTCCTCCATCACTTTCCCAGTGAACCGGCTCAGCATCTTCCTTATAGGAAAGAGTATCAATTGTAACTTTATCAGCAACCATAAATGCAGAATAAAAACCAAGTCCGAAATGACCTATTATCTGCTCACTCTGATCCTTATCCTTATATTTCTCAAGGAAATCCGAAGCTCCGGAAAATGCGATCTCATTGATATACTTCTCAACCTCTTCTCTTGTCATTCCGATACCATTATCCTCAAATGTAATGGTCTTTTCCTTCGGACTGGAGGATACTGTAACCTTAAACTTAGGATTATCCTCTATCTTCGCCTCACCCATGGAGTCAAGTCTCTTTATCTTTGTTATAGCATCCACTCCATTTGAAATCAGCTCTCTGATAAAGATATCATGATCAGAATAAAGCCATTTTTTGATAATAGGGAAGATATTCTCACTATTAATTGATAGATTTCCTTTTTGTGTCGCCATTATAAACGCCTCTTTTCTGTTTATTGTTTTTGATTTTATTACTATTTTCCACGTATAGTAATCCTGTATATCATAGTTGATAGCATATTAAAAGTCAATAATAAATTAGCACTCTATAACATAGAGTGCTAATAGGGTTTTTACATATTTATCAAAGAATAAAAGCAAAATAATCCGCAATTTATATGCAGAGTAATCCCGGATCGCTTGATCCGGGATTGAAGAAAGGATGGTTTTTAAGTATTATTAAGAATTATTATCTTTTGTTACAATTATATTAACACAATACTTGTAAAAAATCAACAAATAAAATAGTTAAAAGTGCACAAACTTTAAGGATTTAACTGCTTTTTCAAACTGATTTTGAGGTTATTTTACACAAAACACCCAAGTTTTTAACATTATGTAAACTAAATCGACTTATTATTTAATACTTTAGTACTATTTTTGTAACAAAAATCAATTCATTTTTCTTGCATGACAACATGCTTTGTTTTATCATATCATACAATGAATTTTAAAGAAAAGAGGTAAAATAAATGGCTCAGTTATGGGGAGGTCGTTTCACCAAAGAGACTGATCAACTGGTATATAATTTTAACGCTTCTATTACATTTGACCAGAAATTCTATAAGCAGGATATTGAGGGAAGTATAGCTCATGCAACAATGCTCGGTAAAACAGGGATAATAACTATAGAAGAATCCGATAAAATAGTAAATGAACTTAAATCAATCCTTAAAGAAGTTGAGGACGGAACTCTTGAGATAGGAAGTGAATATGAAGATATTCACAGCTTTGTTGAAGCCACTCTTATAGACAGGATTGGTGACACAGGCAAAAAGCTTCATACAGGTCGGAGTCGTAACGATCAGGTAGCTCTTGATATGAGGCTTTACACAAGAGATGAAATCGAAAATATCAAGGGACTACTGAAGGAACTGCTCACTACTCTTCATACTCTTATGAAAGAAAATCTTGATACTTATATGCCGGGCTTCACTCACCTGCAGAAGGCACAGCCCGTTACATTTGCTCATCATGTTGGAGCTTATATGGAAATGTTCAAGCGTGACTACTCACGTCTTACAGATATATATAATCGTATGAATGTATGTCCTCTTGGTGCCGGAGCCCTGGCAGGTACTACTTATCCGCTGGACAGAGAGCTTACCGCTTCTCTGCTCGGTTTTGATGGTCCGACACTCAACAGCATGGATTCTGTTTCTGACAGAGACTATCTGATCGAACTCCTGTCCGCTCTTTCAACCATATGCATGCACCTCTCCCGTTTTTCTGAAGAGATAATCATATGGAATTCAAATGAATACCAGTTCGTTGAACTTGATGATGCATACAGCACCGGAAGCTCTATCATGCCTCAGAAGAAAAATCCGGACATAGCTGAGCTTGTAAGAGGTAAGACCGGCCGAGTATATGGAGCTCTTATCTCGCTCCTTACAACCATGAAAGGTATCCCTCTTGCTTACAACAAGGATATGCAGGAGGATAAAGAACTCACATTTGATGCCATCGACACCGTAAAGGGATGCATAGCACTTTTCAACGGGATGATCAGCACCATGAAGCTGAATAAAGATAATATGAAGGTTTCAGCTATGAAGGGCTTCACTAACGCCACTGATGCTGCTGACTATCTTGTAAAAAACGGAGTCGCATTCAGAGATGCCCACGGTATCATAGGAAGACTTGTACTTTATGCTATCGAACAGAACAAAGCTATTGATGAACTCTCGCTGGAAGAGCTTCAGTCTATCAGCCCTGTTTTCAAAGAAGACATCTACGATGCTATAAGCCTTGAAACCTGTGTTGGTAAGAGAAACACTATAGGAGCTCCTGGAGCCGAGGCTATGAAAAAAGTTATAGAGATAAATGATAATTATCTTGCAAACCTATAATTAAGAAAAAAATGTGACAGCTTTTCTCGCGAAAAACTGTCACATTTTTTCAAAATAAAGAATCCTAACTTATCTCACCCAGTATCTGAATTCTTCATCACCAAGTCTTATGTAATCATCATTCGACAGCATTACCTCAACCCCCGGCTGAAGAAGCTGACCATTAACAAATGTATGGTTCGTAGAATCATTATCTCTTATATAACATTCACCATTACTTATGCGGAATACAGCATGCTTTCTGCTTATCTTCTTGTTATCAGTTATCTGATAATCACAGTTAGCTGATTTTCCAACCAAAAACTCTTTATGAAGAATAGGAATAAGCTCATTTGTTTTTGCTCTTACAAGATATGGAACAGGATTTGAGTAATTCTCAGAAGTCGTAAGAAGTGATGTATCATCTGTTTCCTCACTACTGTCATCCTCAAGAATATTCTCCTGCTCAAGAGAAAGAATATACTCATAAAACTCTTCAAGATTGAACATAAGCTTACTGTCAAGATATTTAAGAATCTTGTCTACACAGTCTACAGAATCCATATTTGCAAAACGGACTTTACTGATGAATTCCTGAATAAATTCAGTAACATTACAATCAGCAAACTTTTTATTGACCGGCATATATAGAAGCTGTACATCAAGCGTTGACAATTCAATATACATATAGTGAACATCAAGAAGAAGCTTATTCAGTGACATATTATTCTCGTTAAAATATATCAGCTGATTAAGTATATTTGAAAGCATAGCCAGGAATTCTCCCTTGTAGAGCTGCTTACGAAGAAACTGCTCAAGAGGAAGAGTTGCCGGCACCTTAAACTGAAGCGCTCTCACTCCATCTATAGCAACGCATGCACATTTTGTCTTATTACCGACAAATTCATAATTGTACATGGTCATTTCAAACTGATCGATAGGAACATCTTCCTCGAGTTTGAAATTTAGAGTAAATTCGTCATAGCTTTTATTTTTTGAATCTCCCAAAGCTGCACCCCCAACATTTCATTTTTGTTTAAAAACCCCATATATCATAGTATCATTTTCTGTGTTCATATTCAAGAATTATGTTACTTTTGACAGCGTAAATTTACATTCGGAAATTAAATGTGGGAACCCACCAAAGATAGCTGAGTGCTCAGCTATTAGATGCGCTGATTTTACTATACATTTAACTTCTTTGCAATACTGGGCTCCGCCCAGACCCGTCCCTCGTCGGGAAGGCAGGGAAACAACTCTTGTTGTTTCCGGAACATAAGGGTTATCCGTGTCACTCCGTCAAGTGCTGCCCGGATGCTTCGCATCCAGCGTACTGTCACTTGACTACGTTCCCGCGCCACGATCTATAAATTATAGATATGGTTCTTTATCGCGAAA
>FZRB01000012.1 GCA_900199595.1 Lachnospiraceae bacterium
ATGTGGTGGTCTGCTTTTGATACCTTTTTCCAACCTGTATTTAATTTTCAATTTTTATAAATTTAGCCTTGACTTTTTATTTGCAGGCTATGTTAAATGTCAATTCTTCGATGATACTTGCATAAGTCCTGGAAATAGCGTTTTAAAGCACTTTGCCACCTTGGTAAGTTCAACTGAAAGTTATCTTTTCTTATAGGAGTAATCACACATATTGCTGCCAATTCTTTTGAGCAAGGCATTTGCCTCTTCCCTGGAATGAAGCATTATGATATCCTTATCCGAATATTTATTAAATAATTCAATTAAGACAGGCTTGTCCTCGGTCTCATAATTCTTCACTAGTTTTACCAATTCTGGATCCGGTTTATTATCTGTCCACGGAATATCTCTTCTTTCTTTGCCAACACGATCTATAATCCCTTGCAAGCATACTTCTACATCATAATCTAAAAAGAAAACAGTATCACACGCAGCAATTCGTTTTTCATATGTCCTACTGTAATCACCATCTATAATCCAATTATCACGATTAACAAGATCATCAAGCTTTCTATCAAATTCATCTCTTGAAATATGTGTTCTATCCGGTTTCCACCAGATATTATCCAAATGATAAAGCGGCAATTTCGTTATATTTTGAAGTTGTACGGCAAAAGTGCTCTTGCCACTGCCAGAGCAGCCGAGAACAATTATCTTTTTCATCCTATCTCCTTGATTATCCTGAAATAAACTTTTACAAGCCATTCCGAAAAACAAACACATCAGTTTCGGAAAACAAATTAATTATAACATAGATTATCATGGTTTCAATGTCACTAGTCAGCAAAAAAAGACATATCGTAGCTACTATTACGTAACTACGATATGCCATATTTCCTTTTATTTTTTATGCTATAACCTCTACCTTTGCATTTTTATTTTCATTTTTCTTATTTTTTCCTATCGCAAATACTGCACCCGCTATACTACATCCAAACCCTGAAACTGATAATGCAACGATTATGCTTCTAATTGTCCAATCGCTCATAAGAGGTGTGATAATCATAAGTTCCCAGATGACTCCTACAGCAAATCCCGCTATCATTCCTTTAACAACTTCCATCTTGCTACTAGAAGACTTAGATGCCAGAGTTTTTGCAGCTCCACCCACTTTTCCGCCATGGTGTACCGCCATAAATTCTTCCTCCTTTCACAAGTTCTCCTTGCCAGAAGAAAATCCATTATGATACGTTCAGGAGATGCAGTCATACCAAGCCAGAACTCTGGCACGAAATAATCCATAATCTTCTGATAACTTGCCGCTCCTGTTCTATGAGCCTCATCAATAACAATAGTTTTGAAGCAATCCTTCTGGAACTGCGTCATAACTTCATCTTTTGACATCATTTGCATTGTAGCAAAAAGGATATCTGCATCAGTATCCTTGCTATTACCTGAAAGAAGTCCGTATGTCTTGCCCGTCCCAACGTTTTGTCAATACCTAAATTCTGTGAAATTTTCAAAAAGCCCCTAAATTGGGGCTTTCAGAGGGTATTAGGAAATACAGTGCATTCTATATTATGACATGCTACCTTTTTAAATCATTTAAATAAATCATCTAGCGTAACTACTCTGACAAAATCCCCATAATATTCGTTATGTGTTAGTCCATATGTTGTAATCAAAATATTATGAACTGATGCCTTCTTAGGAATAACTTCATATAGTAATTTCTTTCTCTTTTCTAATATTAGATGATAATCCTTATCAACAGAAAAACTTTCGCTATAAAACTTGGATTCACACATATTCACCACATTATCTTTTCTTTCGATTATAAGATCAATTTGAGTACCCTCAGAATCCTTATCGCCTTTCTTAGACCATAATGACTCTTCTGTAGAAACCCCTCCAATCTCTAGTGCAGTTTTTATTTGTTTGATATGATTCCAGCATACATTTTCAAACGCAAGCCCCTTCCAAGTTGTGACTTTAGGTGAATCTGCAATATTAATCCAATTCTTTCTTTTATTGTTCTTGTTTCCGTACATAAATGATAAATAGAAATTACAATATGGATCAATCAATTTGTAAAATGTCTCTCTCTTACTATTTCCAAAGGAATTATATTCAATTATAAAATCACCTGATATTAGTGCCTTCAACTGCTTTGATAATTCACCACTATCTGATATTCCAGTTTGAGTAGTCAGTTCCTTTCTTGTAAGGCCACGTGTTTTTGAACCAATAGCTCCAACAATTGTTTTCATGATTTCTGGGTTAACAAATAACGAAGAAAACAGTCGATTATACTCATCTTTTAATAAAGCATCATCAGAAAAGAAAATATTATCAATATTTTGTGGAAGACTTAATTCCTTTTCAAAATACTTCAAATAATATGGAATTCCACCTACCATCATGTAAGTCTGTGTCATATCATATCTAGACATACATATATTTCTTGAGTCTAAAAAAAGTTCACATTCTTTTAATGTAAATGGATATAGTTTCATCTCATATGTAACTCTGCCATATAATCCCCCATGATTATTGATTACGTGATCTAAAATCCAGGAACTTGAACTTCCACAAACTATAACCATGATATTCTTTTTATGACAAGCCCATCCATTCCAAAACGCTTCAAAACCTGTCATAAAATTTGATCTAGGCGTATCCAACCATTGTATTTCATCAATAAATATAAGAACTCTTTCTTTATCATCATATTTGTCAATGATAAGATCTTCCAACATATAAAATGCTTCTAACCAAGATTTAGGCTTTACCTTATCTTTATATCCTTGAAGCTTAAGTGATCTGAAAAAATGATCCAGCTGATTTTTCATCTTGCTTTTTCTCTTATTATCTGTCGTATTCAAATCATCTATAGGAGATAAACCTGAATGGCGAAAACTCATTCTACCTTCAAATACTTCGTCTATCAAAAATGTCTTCCCTACTCTTCTTCGTCCATATAATGCAACGAGTTCTGCCGAATCACTATTATATAAATCATTCAACTTTTTTATTTCTTTTTCTCTTCCTACTATCATGTCACTCTCCTTGTTATATTTTTCGGTGAGAACACTTTTTACTCTCTTTACCGAAAAATATAACATTTCATTACAGATTCGTCAACAAAAAACGCGTTATATTTTTCGGTGAAGAGTGTTTTTTTACTCTTCGTCGAAAAATATAACGCAAAATCACTTCCATATCAGTTGGCAGCCAGTCTACCGCGGTTGGAAGCTTTGAATCAATTTCAAGCCACTTAGCTGCCTCATGTTCAAGAAACGTCAGTTAACCCTTTACTATTTCACACCAGTAAACATGCATGGTGATATGAAATATCGGATAATCGGTCTCTACTGTTTTTATAAGGTTTCCTACCTTTTTATTTTCTGATATCCTCTCCCGTTCTTCCAACAGCTTCCCCCATAACGACCGGTATCTCTACTCCCGTATTAACGCTTCCTGCAATATCTTCTCTAAGTCTGGCTTTGCCCTCCGGAATAAGAACTATTATCGTAGAACCACCATATTCGAAATGTCCCTTCTCTTCTCCACGACTAACACTTCCCGAAGCGGGGCATTCATTGACAATTCTCCCCACAAGCATAGCACCAACTTCCATCTGAACACATCGTCCGAAATTATCTGTGTTTATCACCGAATATTCTCTGGTATTCTCAATATATACTGGAAACTCTGCCAGAGCTACCGGTCTTACAGTATGATATAAGCCATTAATCTGCCTATCCTTATACTTCTTTCCGGAATCAAAATATACATATCTGTGGTAATGATTTACACAAAGTCTGTACACAAGGACATATCCATTATCAAAGCCGGCAGCGAGTTTTTTGTCTTTCAATAATCTGTCAATGGTAAACCTGCTCTGCTTAACATTGAGAACCGTACCATCATTTATCTTATACACACTCAGAAGACCGTCTGAAGGAGCAATCAGAGACGTCTTCTCCTTACTGATCATACGAAGTCCCGGTTTAATCCTTCTGCAGAAGAAATCATTAAAGCTTCCTATATCATCAAGCAGATAGTCTGCCTTATCGATTCGGTTCTTTCTCACAAAGGAATCTATCAGAATCATGGAAAACCGACTATCCAGCAACTTTCCCGCCAACTCCGAAACAGGTCTGCTTATAAGAGGTTTCAAGATTATCCTACCTATTTTGTTATAATATAGAAATCTCAGAATATCCATATTATTATTCCAAACTTAAAATATGATTTCAGTGACACTTAAACGTACAAATGATAAAAGAATTATCAAATCACTCTGTGTAATATCCAAAAGCTACAATACACATAATAAATTCAATTAATCCCAACAATATAATAATAGCAAGGCCTAGTTTGCCAGGTTTACGTACTTTAATATTTATAACAAATGCCATAGCCATGATAAGCATCATTAAAAAATAGAAAATCGTCAGATCCCAATCACTAAAGAAATGGATTATCATCACCAGAGGAAATACTAGAGCCGACGCTGTAACAGGAACCCCAATGTAATAAGTTATCCCTGTCTTACTCGCCTCTTCTGATCTGATTTCACTGGTTGCATTAAAATACGCCAGTCTAATAAGCGCAGCCAATACATAAAACAAAGCAATAACCAGAAGAATGATGAGCATTGCAAAAGAACCTTCATATTCCCTTCTTCTGACTATCTCCGTAAATATACCACTTATTCTGAGCTGTGCCAATCCTATAGAAACGGGAAGAACTCCAAAGCATATAAGATCTGCAAGGGAATCTATCTGAACCCCAAAATTTTTCTCTATTTCTGTTCGATCCTTCTTGGTTCTGGCAACTCTTCCATCAAAAGCATCAAGAATTCCTGATAACATAAGAAAAAATATCCCAATTTCAGGATGTCCAACTCCGGTTACAGCAATAATAATGCCAAGGACTCCCGATATCAAAGATAAATAAGTAAGAATAACTGTATAATCGTATACTCCTATCATTTTCCCTTCCTTCCTGCAAAATATCCTATTAATGTAATAATTCCACTTATTGAAACACAAATATAAAATGTAATTCCACGGCTGATCATCTCAACAGCATAGGCCATCTGCTCCCCCATTAATCTACTGAAGCCATCAATCATGAGGTAATCCGATATACCCATACCTCCGGGAATCGGAATAAAATTATAACCTATGGTTACCAGACACTGTTTAGAGAATACCTCTGCCATCTTAAGTTTATCACCACCAAGTGATGCAAATATGAGCATCGGAACAAAAAGCTGAGATGCCCGCTGAAAGAAATTCCACAAGAACGCTCTAATAAGAACGTTCTTATTGTCAGATATCATATCGGAACACATTTTATAATCATTCTTTATCTTCTCAATTTTGGATAGCTTACGTTCTTTCTCCTTAATCACCTTCTTTTTGCATAGAAAAGAAAATATTTTTAAAAGTGGTTTAAATATATATTCTTCATTCTTCAGCAAAACGATAAAAATCAATGCCAGAATCGACAATGTTGCAAAACCAACAGTTATAAGAATTTTTGAAAGACGACTGAATTCCATAAAAGCCATCGGTGAAATAATAATGGCAATTACGCCAAGGACAATAATCGAAATCGTATACATCATAAGGTTCAGAACCAGAGTTGCCGTAGTAATGCCTGTTGGGATTCCGTCTCTGATCATAAAGAAGGCACTCGCCGGCTGTCCACCGGTAGCTGATGGTGTTATTGCCGAGAAATATATATCTGAAGTACTATACAATAGTCCCTTGACAGGACTTCTCATGTATCCGGATTTCTTCAGGATTGAACATATAGCAACTCCCTCAAACCACACATACAGAGCCGCTGCTATTACACCCAGAATAAAGAACAGCTTATTCGAGGATCCGATTGCACTCACCAGGTCACTGATGGAAATATCTCTGCTCTGCCTTAACACTACTCTTATAGTAAGTATAGCCAGCAGGAAAGATATTATCGCCCATATAAGTTTTTTTGATATTTTCTTTTTCTCACCCATTTGTCAAATATCACTTCCTGATTTCCTTCTCAAAACGGAAATCCAAGCCAGGATTATCTTCCGCATCATTGGAATTCATATGATCATCGGGGCATTTATGGAATGGATTATAAAACTCTACTATATGGAATCCACATTTATTCACATAGAAGTGTATATTTCTAGTCTCAAAATACGGAGTAAATGTTTCCCATACTCTGACTTCCGGGTGCAATTTTTCGACCTTGCACCATGCACCATAACCTATTCCTTTGCTATGTTCATCAGGTATTGTAAACAACAGATCAAGAAAACCTCTATTCTTTTCAACATGGATTACAACACCGCCGGCAATCCTGCCATCACATACGATTCTATATGCTTCACCCTGATCGATACTGTCTTCGATTGTCTTTCGAGAAATGATTTCACCGTCTTCTTTCATCTGATCGTTACGCAATCCGAATTCCTCCATAGAGCCATACTTAAAGGCCCACTGATTATCTTTGATGAATCGCTCACGATCATCTCTCTTTAGCGGAATCAGTACAACATTAGATTTATTCATTGTTACCTCCTATCTTCGCCGAAAATAAAAAACTCGGCGATGAAAATACATCTTTCCGAGCTCACTCGACACCTTATCCGATAGGCGGCCTGCAGATAAACATCTACGATCCCCTGTGCTACGGCACACTATCCTCCGGTGACCATTTATTTAATTATATGTATTGTCTTTATACCATAAAACATGAGTAAAAACAAGTACAGCGTGTTCTCAAAATCACCCCATCTCAGTTCCATCGATATCCTTAGGTACTTCATCCTCCGCTTTTTTCCATTTCACCGCACCTATCCAGCTTTCACCAATTTCATTTGTTGGTCTAAACCCTCCTGTCTGAAAAATGACAGCTTTTCTTTGCAAAATATGCCTTATTTTATCAATACTCATATAATCCTCAAAAAGTCAAAAAATCACGATGCACTTTAAACTACATTTAAAATATAGCACAAAAAGAATACTCTGAATAGAAGTGATAAAGAGGAGTTCATCCTGAACTCCTCCTACTTGAATTAGTAATACTATTCCTACCACTCCGAACTGGAATCTTCTTGTAATCATATTTTTTTAGGAACAAACTCTATCCTTAGTGTACTATCCATTGCCTCAGCAAGACGCTTTAGTAATGAGATACTTGGATTTCTTGTTCCTTTCTCCAAACGACTTATATCTGCCTGGCTAATCCCGCTTTTTTCAGAAAGCTCCATTTGAGTCAGCCCTGCGCGGATACGGGCATCAAGTATTGCTCTTGTTATATCCATTTCCGGCTGTAACGCTTCATACTCTTTTCTGAATTCTGGATCCTGAAGTAGCTCTTCAGTTAATTTCTGTAAATCACTCATATGTACCCGCCTCCTTTCTACGGTGATAATCGCTTCTTCTACTCTTTGCCAGATCAATCTCTGAACGAGGAGTCTTTTGTCTTTTCTTAACAAATCCATTCGTGGTTATTATTATTTTACCTTTGTCGAAAAAATATAGTATTCTAACAATATCATTTCCCTCGATTGTACGTAACTCGAATATACCATCCTCTAATTCCTTCGAAAGAGGTTCTCTCGCCAGATTTCCATATTCTTCAAGCAAGTGTAGATTGGCCACTACCTTAGCTTTCATCTTTACATTTAAGTTTTTAATAAATTCGCCAAGCGGTTTGCTACCATCAGCTTCTTTATAAAAATCAACAACAAAGTTTGACAAGACTATCTCCTTTCTCTTATGTAATATATAACATATCGATTAAAATATGTCAAATATAACATATTCATTCAATACTTTTCTTGCTTCCACAAAAAAGAAAATCAAATAAGAACAACCTCAAAGGATGGTTATGAAGTTGTAATCTGTTGTGCGTTGTCAAAAAGATGTCGTAAATTGATTTTCATCCATTAACAAGTTACTGATAAATATCATCCCTCACAGGTGTATCCAGCTTCCACTCTATCTCAACAGCTGTCTTATCTGTATTAGCCATTATGAATTCATCTGCTCACGTTGAACCAGGAACAAAACGCGCTTGTTGTCAGTCATGGCATCACGGACACCAAAGGCAGATGCGTACGTTTTGCCAGTCCCAACGTTTTGTCAATACCAAAAATCTGTTAAAATTTCAAAAAGCCCCTAAATTGGGGCTTTCAGAGAGCATTAGAAAATTCAGTGTATTCTACATTATGACATGCCACCCTAATTATTCACCACTTAACCAACAAAAAATATCACATATGTTAAATATTTAGATTATCAATTAGCTAGTTCAAAAACTTCTACATTTTCAATATATTATAACCCCCTTACTCTGAATAGAAGAAAAACGCCTACAAGTACATATCATATACTCATAGACGCCTTATCGCTATATATATTATTAAGTTCAATTCCGATTATAACTTACTATCGCTTAATCTCGACAAACGGGAAGTTTTGAGTGTCTCAAAATTTTATACCCATTTCATACGCCTTGGAAAGATGTCGAGCAATATTCTCACTTCGTGCTTCTTCATTCCAATGCGTCATACTATCAAAAATAACCATTTCTTTATCTTTTGCTCTATCACGAATTCTATCTCCCAACATTACTGTTTCCATAGCACTCTTTTCCCCTGTTTCAATGAGAGAGTTCATTGATTTTCCTGCACAAACTATAAATAATGCTTTTTCAAGAACCTTCATCGTAGGATCCGGTTTATAAGCAAATCCTGTTGTCCAAATTCGGTCAAACCAACCCACAAGCTTTGCGGGTGCTTCTGTCCAAAATACAGGATATATAAACACAATTGCATCACTGTCCTGTATTTTTTCCTGTTCGAGCAAGACATCTTTTGATTTTATTCCATCAGTTCTGTAATAGGTTTCTCGTAAATATTCTTCTTCACTCATATCTGTTTTAAAATTCATATCATATAAATCAGATATAAGAATCTCATGACCTGCATCTCTTAAACCTCGTTCAAAAGATTTATATACATCATACGTAAAACTATCTTTTGAAGGATGGCAATATACAATAAATACTTTCATACCAATACCTCTACCAAATTTGAATTTGTGCTTTGGCCGGATCATTTCTTATGCTTGCCAAAACCTTTATATGCTTCAATATATTCGACACTAATTTCAGAATTATCTAATTCCTTTTTTATAATATCAAGAGCATTATCTATAATTGTCTTGAAACATGCAAACAACTCCATATGTGATGACCAAAAAGTCTTATCAATCAGTGTTATATGATATAGTAACTCACCTTTATAGAAAGCACCCGGAGCTAAAGGATCCAACTGAACCTTTTCAAGAATATATGGCAAACATTGCTCCAGAATCAGCGACTTATCATCAAAACTATCAAATACATGCATCAGTGTCTTTGAACCCTCATACGGATAACGTAGTTCGGAATCTGCAAGCAATCTGTCCGATGTCGGCGTCCTCTTTAAAAACAGTTCGTTAGCGCAAATATCACCTATCAGTTTACCATTGAGGTATACAAGATATCCGCCCATCATTGATTTTATGATAATATCACCGGCTGCAGAAAAAACTTCATGAACACATTCATTAAATTCATTCACCTTGCTTTTCCTCAATCAAAATTCCGTATTTCTCCTCTGTACCAATTGCTTATATTTCCATATCTTCCAGAATATCAACCGCGTATTCTACCATTCTCGGACAAATATCCTTAAAAAGTCCATTCTCCCGGGCATAGAGCATCCCCGCTTCGGAGGATATGTCACAGCCAAGTATATCCTTGCAGATATATGAAGCATTCTTTTCTTTGAATCTTTCCATAAACTCAGCAGCCTTGGGATAAGCAGTCGCTTTATAGTCGGGGCCGTCTCCGTATTTCAACCCGATCACCATGATTGCCCCGGATACAGCACCACACACTTCACCTTTTCTCACGCCCCCGCTGAAACATGCTGCCACTTTCATAGCCTGATCTACCGTCAGCCCATAATCATCCGCGTATGCTCCAAGAACTGCCTGCGAGCAATTGAATTTTTCATAAAATATCTTCATTGCTTTTTCTTTGTGTGTCATAGATCTTCACTCCGCTTTCTATAGTTTTTTCTGCATCCATAACAGATCATACCATCTATCAAATTTCTTACCTATAGTCTTCATGTGAGCTACTTTTGTATATCCCGATCGTATATGAAACTTATAGCTGTCATGTGTGAGATATTCATCCTCTTCATCACTATAGGCGACTCCTGCAAGCAGGTTGACTATGTCCTGTTCTTTAAGCCTTTTTTCCAGCTCTTTGTACAGCAACGAACCGATACCCTGTCTGCGATAATCCTTATCAACATAGATAGATGTTGTTGCTGTCCAGTTATAAGCTTCTCTAGAACTATATGGTCCCGCATACGCATAGCCGACGATTCTGTCTTTTAATAAGCACACCATATATGGATATTTTTCTTTTGTTGTCTTGATCCTTTTTTCAAAATCTGCAACTGACGGAACTTCATATTCAAAAGAAACAGCGGTATTCAGAACATAATATGAATATATCTCCACCAGTTTTTTAGCATCTTCGGGATCAGCGTCCCTTATAAACAGTTCACTTTCCATATTACCTCCAAAGGCAATTAGTAATCACCCATATGGATATTCCTTGCTAAGATCTATCCTCATTGATACAATACCATTTTCCTCTGATAATTCTTCGTATCCCAAACGTTTATATAGGCTATATCCAATTCTCATAACTTCCGGTTTCGTTGTGAAAATCAATTCCTTAAACCCAAGTTCAAAAGCCTTATCCGTCATTGCTTTGAGCATTATCCTTGCATATCCTTTTCCTCTGTATTCCGGTCTGATAAACAGACGCTTTCCTTCACAGGTTTCGTCGCTTATTTTCTTTATGGCAACACAGGCAATGGGTTTATCTTCTTCATATCCTACTATTATCGCTCCACCTGAATAATACCCATGCAGATCATCCAATTCCTTATCAAAGGAAACAAAACAGCTTTCTGCCCCTTTGATATGCGAATACTCAACAAAAAGCTCTTTCACAATATCAGGATTAGTACACTCTTTCGTTTCAAAAAGCATAATATTCTCCTCCATATCCCTGACATCTCCTATAAGAGTTTTTCAACGTCCTTCGCTTTAAGAACTTTTCCGGCTGAAACTACTTTTCCATCAATTATAAGAGCCGGCATACTCATCACCTCAAAACTCATGATCTTTTCCATATCCGTGATATACTCTATCTCTGCATCGATTCCTTTTTGAGCCACTGCTTCCTTTGCGGATGCAAGGAGAGCCTCACAGCTTTTGCATCCTCCGCCTAATACCTTGATATTCATGACCATATCCTCCTTCAGATGAATAAATATTGAAATAAGTTGAAACCATATCCGACAATGATGATACCCACTGTACAGATGGCTATAAATATTCCTAACAGTTTTGTCTTAATAGCTTTCTTCAGCATAATGAGTGACGGAAGACTGAGTGTAGTCACTGCCATCATAAAGCTTAAGATCGTACCAAGCAAAGCGCCCTTGGACAAGAGTGCCTCTGCTATAGGGATCACACCAAAGATATCAGCATACATCGGGATACCCAGGATTGTTGCAAGTATCACTCCAAAGGGATTTCTTCCCCCAAGCACTGCCCTAATCCAGCTTTCCGGAATCCAGTTATGTATCAAAGCGCCAATACCAACTCCTATCAGAATATATGGAAACACCTTTTTTACTGTAGATACTACCTGGTCCTTTGCATAGATGAATCGTTCTTTAACAGTGAGGCTCGGAGTTTCTATATCAACACTACTGTTCGCATTCCTGATAAAATCCGCGACCTGATCTTCCATATGTAATTTCTCGATCAAAGATCCACCTACGACAGCAATCATCAGCCCCATCACAACATAAACGATGGCTATCCGTACGCCAAAGATACTCATAAGCAGTACGAGGCTCCCCAGATCCACCATCGGTGATGAGATCAAAAAAGAGAATGTTACTCCAAGCGGTAATCCGGCTATCGTAAATCCCATAAATATCGGGATGGATGAGCACGAGCAGAATGGTGTCACGGTTCCAAGCAAGGCTCCTACGATATTTGCTCCGATTCCGTGAAATCTGCCCATTATCTTCCTGCTACGCTCCGGCGGAAAGAAACTCTGGATATATGAGATTACAAAGATCAGCAAACAAAGAAGGATCGTGATTTTTATAACATCATAGATAAAAAAGTGTATGCTGGAGCCTATCCTGCTATCTATATCCAATCCTAATGCAGACAGGAGTTCCCCGATCAAAATATTCAGCCACTTCATTCCCAGGATCTGTGTCTGAATAAAGTCCCACATCATGCTTTCCCCTTACAGCATTTGCCGGTGGTTTCATTACAGAGAGTTTTAATAAATCCACAGAATTCTTTCATGATGTCCGTGTTTATTGAATAGTAGTGCCACTTGCCTTCTTTTCTGTCGTTAACCAGTCCCGAATCTACCAGTATCTTCATGTGATGAGAAAGAGTGGGCTGAGTAATATCGAACTTTTCAAGAAGCTTGCATCCACACTTTTCCTGATCAGAAAGCATCTTAACTATTTCCATTCTGTTGGGATCTCCAAGAGCCTTACATATCAGCACTTCGTCTAATTTAGCCATAATCTTCTCCTTGCATTGATATTCGTCTATGTGTTGATAGTAACATATACATAGATGTCTGTCAATGTGTTATTTCAAAAAAGAGACAGGGTATGTAATACTCTGTCTTATCCATCGTCCGTTATCCTGAAATATAGTTTATTTTGCATCCACAAAAGATCATACCATCTATCAAACTTTTTCCGATATCTTCAAATTGATCCAATTTAGAATAATCCATAAACTATCATCCCACACACTGCTGATACGCATATTAACATTATAGGCGAGATTTTCTTTTTTATAAGCTTTCTTAATCCAAAATATAATCCTCCCAATACTATAGTTAAAGCAATAGCCGGGATATCAGGCACTGCCCCCGAACAAACATTGAAATTCTTCCAGATCATATATATTCCTGTTGCAAGAATAATACCTATAATACAAGGTTTTAAACCACTTAATGCTCCCTGAAACACTTTGTTTTTCAAAAGACTCTTAAATAAAAGCATTATAACAAGTATTATTAGAAAAGCTGGAATAACAACAGCGGTTGTAGCAATAAATGCTCCTAGAATCCCACCTTTAGTACTCCCTATATATGTTGCTAGATTCACCATAATTGGTCCGGGGGTACTTTCACTTACGGCAATCATATATGATAACATTTCATCATCTAGCCACCCATACGATAAAACAATTTCACGAATCAGCGCTATCGAAACATACCCACCACCAAATGAAAAAAGACCAACCTTTAGAAATCCTATCAATAAATCAATATATATCATTAGTCAGCTTCACTCCTTTCTGTTTTGTTATTTATCAGAAAGGATACCAGTCCGATCAATGCGGCAAAAAGCATAATTACAAGTGATGAAATATGTAAAGAAAAAAAGTTTATCACAAGCATTGCTATACATGATGCAATAATTATAATGATCTTAAGTGATGTTAATTTAGCCTTTGAAAGCATCTTAACAGCTGCATCCAGTATTAGAATACCAACTGCTATTTTTATTCCATGAAATGCATTATTTATCCAGGATATTTCAAGAAACCTATCTAGATATTTTGAAATCAGAAAGATAATAACAAACGATGGAAGAACCATACCAATAGTTGCAAATATAGCTCCCAAGAGTTTCTTCCTCTTATATCCTACATATGTAGCACAGTTAATAGCTATCGGTCCTGGTGTTGATTCAGCTATAACTGTAATATCCATCATTTCATCGTGTGTAATCCATTTTTTCTTTTCTACGCATATATCTTCAATCAGAGATATCATTGCGTATCCACCACCAAATGTAAATGCTCCTACTTTAGCAAATGTAAGAAACAACTCAATCAAATCATTCATTAATGACATCCACCATGACCGCAACCATGATCACCATGACCTTCATGCTCATGATGATCACAAGTTGCTTCTCCAATTTCAGCAAGAGTACCTGAAATATAAGACTTAATCACTTCATCAGCATCCCCGGAAGCACCGGCATACACCTTAATACCGGATTCGGCCATAGCCATAATTGCTCCACCGCCTATACCACCACATATCATAGTTTCTACGCCGCGTTCTCTAAGGAATCCTGCAAGTGCACCATGACCTGTCTCACCTGTATCAATCACCTGTGAAGACGTTACCTCACCGCTTTCAATTTCATAAATCTTAAACTGTGGTGTTCTTCCAAAATGTGGAAACACCTCACCATTTTCATATGTAACTGCTACTTTCATTTTCTTCCTCCATTCATAATTTTCTCAAATTTAAACATCCCATCTGGGAATTGATTATCCAAATCCATATGTTCTCCTTCCGGATCATTTGGATCAGGATGAAACTTCCGGTATAATGCTCATCCCAACAAACAGGAATTTAATGCTTATCGTTTCTTTTTAGCCTTATTTTCCCAGTCATATGTTCTACAACTAGTTTGTAAACTGTTGTTCGAGGCATGACAGCCTTATTGAATGGAAAATGCTCCATGTGATAATGCTTCATTAAAATACACAAGGCATTATACTTTTCTTCATCAGGTATCATCTCGATATGTCCATGCCCAATCACACTTTGATATTCCATTGTGCAGCTTCCACGTTCAATTTCCGATACCAAATTATGTTCACAATCCATTTCAAAACTTGCCCGATTATCTTTTGCAATTAGTTTGAGTTTTGTTCCCTCTGATGCTCCATGGAAATAAAGTTCTAAATTATTATCTTCTGTAATATTGATTCCAAAGTTAAGTGGCAGTATATATGGATAATCCTCATCATTCAAAGCAAGTCTGCACACATCACATTTTTCAATTATTGCAATTATGTCTGAGAACTTTGTAACCTCTCTATCACTGCGTCGCATTGTTTTTCCTCCATAAACCTAAATTTATCAGCATCTCATAAAACCACAACAACCTATTTCCGAAAACTCAGAAAAGCCCAATGACTTATAGAATGCAATCGTTTTAGGAGTATTATCCGTAATCAACTCGATTTGTCGAACTTCAGGATATCTGTCAAGAACAGATTTCAACAAAGCAGTTCCAACTCCTTTGCGCTGATTGTTCGGAAACACTAAAATATCCTGAACAAATACTATAGTATACCCATCGCCCACAACTCTAATAATTCCAAGCAACTCATCGTTTTCGTATGCCGCTAAAACAAGCAATGAGTTTTTATAACCTTGTTCAAGCACCTGAGGTTTTTCAGTATATGCAGTCCATCCTACTTCATTATAAAGACGAAGTATTTCAGTTTCTTTGTAATTTATATATTCTTTGATTTCCACTCTTTTTCCCTTCATAAAGCGAAGTTTGTTATCATCTATAAAACTGTAATATAATTATATACCAATTCTATCATAATTCTTGACGAAATCAATTGGATTAGGCATAGTCAAAACGAGCTGGACAACGGTAATCTTACCGCCATACAGCTCGTCAATTATCTTATGATATCTAATATACAGAAAAACTTTCACACACTCCATCCGAACTTTGTGTACGGTTTTCTTTTCTCTTACCATAATAAAGGCCTCCTTAAAATATTAATATTTTACCTTAGGAGACCTCAATAATACATAACTATCTATAATGTTAGTAGAAATGGGAATTGTACTTTCCGTTTCCGGACAAAAATAAGGGATATCACAGTTACGCCTTAATGTGTAACAATGATATCCCTTAAATTATATATTATCCTTCAATAGCTATATACTGTTTTTCTGGAAGTTTCTCTGCTTCATTCTTAGGAATTGATAATTTCAAAACTCCATCTTCGAACTTAGCCTTTACATCTTCCTGCTTAACTGCATCTCCTACATAAAAACTTCTCTGCATAGCACCTGCATAACGTTCCTGACGGATAAGTTTACCCTTCTTATCCTTTTCTTCCTTATCAAGTCCCTTAGCAGCGCTTACTGACAAGTAACCATTTTCAAGTGATAACTTAATCTCGTCCTTCTTAAATCCAGGAAGATCAATATCAAGCTCATACTTGTCATCATGCTCATGCACATCAGTCTTCATAACCTGTGCAGCTCTCTTTCCATAGAGTTTTCGGTCGATATCTCCGAAATCCATCCTTGGAAAATCCATCCAATCATCCAACAAATTTTCTCCAAAAATACTAGGTAGTAACATAAGTCATTCCTCCTTCTCAAGAAAAATATAATTAAATAAGTTTCATGAGCAAGGGAAGGAGCGTTTGGATTCTTACCCGGAATCTTCTCTATTCCTTTGTTCTGACTATGTTATAACACTAATTGTTAGCACTGTCAATGGGTGAGTGCTAATTTTTTCTGGCTACTATAGTAAGATTCAACCACATCATCGCAAGGTAATCTATTAAGCTGTAATTATCAAAATATACTGTCATACAACTTAACCTCATTAATACTTGTATTTATAACAGATGATGTTATAGAATGAAGCAGTCTCCAAAGAAGATGGCGACCATCTGCCAATCTATTTTTGATGGTTTTAGTGGCATACTATAGTGTAAATATTAAAGTAAAACAAAGGAATCAATATGATTTGTGGAATGACTATTTACCAGATATTCTGGTACTTTATAATATATTCTCTTATAGGCTGGATGATAGAAGTTGTCTTTCACGCCGTTACTCAGGGAAAAATCGTTAATAGAGGCTTTTTGAATGGTCCCATATGTCCGGTATATGGTTCTGGTGTTCTTATGGTACTTATCGTGCTTTTTCTTGTAGGTAGTATTCTCGGGACCAAAACAACCGTTGATACTTCTCATCCGATGATTCTATTTGCTATAGGTATAGTATTTGCTTCATTAATAGAATTTCTTGCAGGCTTTATTCTAGATAAACTCTTTCACGCAAGATGGTGGGATTACAGCGATAGAAAGTTTAACATCAACGGATACATATGTCTGGAATTCAGTATGATCTGGGGGTTAGCAATTGCATTTGTCTTAAGAGTAATACAGCCGGAAATAGAAAATATAGTTGATATAATTCCCCACATACTGGGTATTCTTTTCCTTGTAATTATATACCTGATTTTCGTTGCCGACATTATTATTACCGTTCTTACAGTTCTAAAAATGAATAAGCAACTCGAAAAAATGGAAGATATCCAGAAATCCATTCTTAAAATCAGCGATGAAATGTCTGAAATAATAGGATCTGGAACTATAAAAACAATGGATACGCTTGAAAAGGGATATGAAACAGCAACTAAGAAACAGGAGCAACTACACGAGAATTTAAACGAAAACAAAGAAGAACTGCTTAACGCGATAAAGAACAGCAAGGAAGACTATCAGAAACGCAAACTTGAACTTGAAGAACGTTTTGAACACCTGAAGAAAGAGTTTATGTACAGCAAGCTTTTTGGAACACGCCGCTTGCTTACTGCATTTCCTGGCATGAAACATAATCTTTATCAGAAAATAATCGATAAACTTAAAGAGAATAAATAACATTTAATATATATCTGTAATATGGATTGTGTGAAAGTTTTTCTGTAGATAAGATATCCTAAGATAATTGACGAGCTGTATGGCGGTAAGATTACCGTTGTCCAGCTCGTTTTGACTATACCTAATCCCATTGATTTCGTCAAGAATTATGATTAAATTGGTATATAATTATATTCCAGAATATTTTTCTATCTATTTATTATATTATTATGATTTTAGAATGAATTTAAAAATCTTATAGCTAATAGAATAAACAAGAGAATGACAACAATAACACCAAGAACTATAAATATAGGAATAATATGTTCAGTGCCATTATCAGCCTTTTTCCCCCAAGGTGTACAGCTATTTGATGGGGCATGTGGATCATATAAAACATCTATTGTTTTCCCTACTCCACCTAAAGAAGTAAATATTTCATCTCTGCCAGTATATCTTACACCATTTACAAAATACTCATAACTTGCAATTGTACGATCACCACCTGACCAAGCATCAGAATTACCGCGAAATTCAACTGGCATAGTACCATACATATCTGTAACTCTCGCCTTTGTTTTTACAGTACACTTTTTATTTCGTTTTATTTTTTCCTTAACAGTCTTAGGATTAGTAAGTCTCGTAACTAATATAGGCAACCCGAATGCTATAAATACCATTAAAATAATCATTATTATCCCAAAAATCTGACGTCCACTTGCCAAAATCATCATATCCCCCATAAAACCATTCTCTTTAATTTCTATCACAGTCAACAAACAAATCCCATTTCATCCAGACTTTTTTTCCATGCCAGATAATTACCGGAATAAACTATCACAGGTTATTATGGAATAAACTTTTACAAGCCATTCCGAAAAAAAACACATCAGTTTCTGAAAACAAATTAATTATAACATAGATTATCATGGTTTCAATGTCACTATTCATCAAAAAAAGACATATCGTAGCTACTATTACGTAACTACGATATGCCATATTTCCTTTTATTTTTATGCTATAGGATGTCGTAAATGGGTAAAATTTCTTACCCATTTACTATATACTGATAAATATCCTCCCTAACAGGAGTATCCAGCTTCCACTCTATCTCCACGGCAGTCTTATCAGTATTCGGCATAATAAATGGTCTTGTAAATCCTGTAGCTGTCATTCTGCCAAGGTAGTAAAATTCCTTGGATATTTTATCGTCCTTGTTCTTTCTCACGAAAAGTTCAACATCTATGCCGCGTTCCTTTGCATAAAGGAAGTTCTGTACATCTTCTGATTCAACTGTTCTGCTCTGCTTTGATATAGCAATGAGTGAGCTGCGAGATGTGAAATGATCCTCATACTTTATAGTGTCCTGAATGTCATCACTTTTATCATAGTTAATGAATACTGGAAAAGTCTTAGTAGTCTTATCATACTTATAACCACCGATATTGAGCGGTACCTCATTATGCTCCCAATTAAGAAGTCTACATGCATCTTCATAGGTATATTTCTGATACAGCACGAGTTCCGTATCCTGGTAAGTCTTGGAATAATCACGCTCGTATCTGTATCTTCCGAATTCAAGAAGCTCTTTCACAATGTCGTAGAACTCTTTGTTATGAATCATTTTCTGTAGAGGCTTGCTTATCTCGAAGTCACCATCCTGGCTCTTCTCGATAAATACACAATCCTCGTAGGTCTTCTTTCCGGAACCGGATGGGAACTCATTTGTAAGTACATTTACAACACTCTTCACAACCTTGTCCGGGCAGTCCTTGTTGTAATTCTCCTTTAGCGAAGTCTTCATCCCATGAACCAGCGCATCCTTATAGATCAGCATTCGAGAAAGCATTTCCAGTTCATGTATACGCTTTCCACTTGCGAGCTTCTTGGAAATGAATTCGACTATCTTCTCTTCATTTGCAGAAAGTCTTACCTTATAATCCTTCTCATACTTCACTAGGAACTTGTAATATGAACCAAGGGAATTATTGTCGAATATGCGGAGCACATCCATTTCACCGTATCTATCAAAGTCCATCAGGTTTGGAATGCGTCCCAGCTTGTATTTCAGATTCTTGTAGTTTTCTCTGATAAGCTTGATGTCGCTAAAGTTTGCCGTATCGATTGCAGCGTAAATCTTCTTCTTTGATATCTCATCAAAATGAATTGTCGAGATTCCCGGAATAACCTTTTCACCCTCAGTAACATAGCGGCGGATGTTATCCTTGTTGTAGGTCCTGTCGCCCGAAAGAGCAATCGGAATCATAAAGTTATTCTTATAGTTGGCAATGAAATCAAGGATAACTACAAAGTCCTTATCATCAGCCTTTCTGAGACCACGGCCAAGCTGCTGGACAAATACAATAGGTGACTCTGTTGGACGAAGCATTACTACCTGATTAACTTCAGGAATATCAACACCCTCATTGAATATATCCACTGTAAAAATGTAATCGAGATAATCCCCATGCTTTGTTCCATCTATATCAACCTGAATATCCTTTGTCAGAAGTTCTATCGCAGCTTCTCTTTCTTCCTGACTGTCTGAACCTGTAAGAGCCTTCGTCTTATAACCTCTCTCATTAAAGATTCCACTTAGAGTTTCTGCTTCTTTCCTGGAACTACAGAAGACAAGTCCCTTCACTCTGTCGCCTGAATAACCGTAGAAGTTCATTTGCCGAGTGATGTAATCCACTCTCTTATCAGACACAAGGAATCTAAAGTTTTCCATTTCAGTTTTCTCGTCAATTACTACACCATCTAATTCCATATCTGTTATACCGAAGTAATGGAATGGACAGAGGAGATTTTCCTCCATAGCCTGTTGAAGTCTAATCTCAAGAGCAATATTGTGATCAAATGTCGCGAATACATCAAAGTCATCTGTTCTTTCAGGAGACGCCGTCATACCAAGCCAGAATTCTGGCTCAAAATAATCCATAATCTTCTGATAGCTAGCCGCTCCTGTTCTATGAGCCTCATCTATTACGATAGTTTTGAAACAGTCCTCCGAAAATTGATTCATCACTTCTTCCTTCGACATCATTTGCATAGTTGCAAATAGGATATCTGCATCTGTTTCCTTGCTATTACCTGAAAGAAGTCCGTATGTCTTGCTTCGACCAAATACATTTTTATATGACTTCATCGCCTGCTTTGCAATCTGCTCACGGTGGACGATGAAAAGAATGCGGTTAGATTTCACGGTGTTATTCTTAGAAACATTCTCAGAATCACCCATCGCATCACGGAGTCCAAAGGCAGATGCGTACGTTTTGCCCGTCCCGGTTGCTGATATGAGAAGCGCTTTATCTTCTCCCTGTTCTCTTATCTTTTTCAGATTATTGATAAAGTCCACCTGCATCGAATTTGGTGAGAGTCTATATTGTTCCAGTGAAACTACAGGACTTGCCTCTGCAGCAAGTTTTCTCTGTTTCTTTATAGTCTGATACTTAGTTCTATATTCTTCGATAAAACCCTCATACTTACTTGTATGGTTCTTATCACCCCACAGCGCATCAAAAGCAGACTGGATGTTCTTATACATTTCACCTTCAGCTGTTGATACCATCTTGGTATTCCATTCTTTATTAACAGAGAGCGCTTTTCCTGTCATGTTGGAACTACCAATGATAAATGTATATGTCTCATCACGCTTAAAGATATAGCCTTTTGTATGGAATCCGATTCTTTCAGTGTCAGGTGTTGGAGTTGTACCATCTTCTAAAACTGCACTCTCACCACCTATATATTCTCCATCGGATATTCCTGATAGCACTGCATCCTCATGGTACATACGAAGCTCGATATTCTTAAACTCTGCCAACTTATCGAGAGCTTTAGGATCGGTGAACATGTTGTAATCAGTTGTAAGAACTTTTCCCGGAACACCTCTCTCTTCAAGTTCCTTAAATGTAAGAAGCAGTGGCTCAATTCCACCGAGAGTTATAAAGGCAACACTAAAAGTAAAGGAGTCACATCTCTTAAGCTCTTCCTCAATAGATGTGAGTACCTTTACTCCCTTTTTATGATCATTTGATATAAAATCCGGTTTATATGCAGCACTTGATTTATTGGTTGAATCAATAAATGCAGTGGTTGCACCGGATATAATTCTTTCAACATTCTTACTCATTGAATCATTTACCTCTTCAATATCAGCCCTTCACCCTTCGTCCACCAAAAGCATGAATAGATCTAGTTCCTGCCTTTACTCTTCCACCCTGAAGGCTTCCCTTCGGAATGAAAAGCTCATCACCGGCATGTAGTACATATTCTTTTCCATCTATAGTTACGATATATTCTCCTTCTACACAGAGCATATATTCGTCATAATCGTGAGTATGTTCCTTAGATACTCTGTCAGCCTTATATATCCAAAATGCCATCTGGCTTCCGTCATTTGCTGTATAATAGTAGCCTTCTATATCCGGCGTATTCTGCTGATCAGCAGGTATCATATTTTCTTTTCTAAACATAAACTCAGGAAAGTTCATTTTATTAATCCTCACAAATAAAATCTTCTGTCTCTAGGTCGCAGTAATATCTTCCCTTTATTGCGGTAAACTTGAGAACGCAGTAATCTGGATCAGTCACTCCCTTCTTGTAGAACATGGTATCTCCTCTTCTCCAGATCATATTCTTTGTTTCCTGATCTGTCAGAACTTCCATAGTTCCAATCAGCATGACACCCTCATACTTGATCAGTCCTTTATGATAGAAATATATGCTGGCATTTGGATTATCCCGAAACTGCTTAACCCTCAAAGAAGATGTATTCGTAGAAAAATAAAATTCCTTTAAACCATTTCTCTTTCGAGGTTTTAGCATAGCCTTAATATTCGGAAATCCTTTCTCATCTACTGAAGTAACAAAGCTCACATTCTGCTTATCTATAAATTTTTCTAAATGATTATTCATCATATTTTTAAATCCTATTCTTGTGTTATAGTTTTACAATTTTATTTTTTACCTTACTTTACATTAGTATATCAAATCACATTAATTCTTCGATAACAAATGGCAACATATAAATAGGCTTAAACAATAATTTATTTTCTTCATCCACATCCTTCTGAGAAAAGAGAAATGCATTTTTTATTAAATTAGAATACTTTTCGCAGAAAACGTCTATGGATTCGTGCCTCTTTCGTGCAGATGATTTAACTTCAAAAGGAGAAATCTTCACTCCATCCTGAACCAAAAAATCCACTTCATAATAATGCGTGCTATTAGGTTTATCCCACGTATGATAATAGAGTTCTCTTCCGGTCGAAGCAATCATCTGAGCCACTGCATTCTCATACAAATACCCTAAATCAGCAGGCAATTTATCGCTTAATAGCTTGGAATAAATGTTTTCACCAGTTTGGGGAGATGCATTAAACAACATCGTTGTAAAAAGACCAATATCTGACAAATATAATTTAAATGTATCATCACTTCTCGTCTGTGAAAGTGTAGCGCTTGGATTAAATGTGTTATAACATGGGATAACTGTTTTCGAATCCAATAAATCCGACAAACGTTCTACATCCTTTACAGTTTTCCTTTTGGATGTAGCCTTTGATATCAGATACCTTTTCTTCTGCGTAGCCAACTGACTTGGTATTGACTTATACATTTTACCAATCAATCCTGAAGAATCTATCTTTTTAAAATCATCAATATAAAGATCTATAATATCTCTTTTTACCCGATCAATTAGTTTAAAATCTTTTCCTTCTACATATGCTTTAACAGCTTGAGGCATTCCTCCTACAGCCATATATATACGATAGTCCCTCATTAATTTTCGATTTACACTATTCCCCACCGTTTCTCCAGATTTATATAATTCTCGTAACAAATCATACGTATCGTTACCTATCGCCCATAAGAACTCCTCATAATCCATTGGATAAACTGGTATCTTATGTTCTTCAGATGGAATAACGATATCCTTAACATTTTTCTTAATGCTGATTAGAGATCCTGTTTCTATATAATCATATCTTCCATCTGCAACTAAATATTTTATTGCCTGCCTGGTTAAAGGATTCCGCTGAATCTCATCGAAAATAATAACCGATTCTCTTTTGTATAGTGTTATACCTGTAACTGTTTGTAACCTGAGAAAAAACAGATCCAACTTTGCGATGTCATCAAATACATCCAATAATTCTTTTGAAATATTAGCAAAATCAACCTTTATATATGAGCGATAATTTTTCTTGGCAAATTCTTCTGCTATAGTTGATTTGCCTACTCGTCTAGCTCCCTCAAGCAATGCGGCATACTCTGGTGCATAATTATCTTTCCATTCTTTTAATTCTACTAATGCTTTTCTATTAAACACTATTATTCCTCCTTCCCCTCTTAACATATAGCATTTGTTCATAATTATTTTATGTCATTAATGTCATTTCTTCAATATTTTTTTATATGTTTTGTGTATACTCTTCTATTTTTTTGTATTTCGCAACAACAAATCATCATAAAAGCGCATTGTTTTGGAGGGTTGTCGGAGGAGTTCTTATATAAAAACCAGACCTACCCTAGTCGTAGATCTGGTTTCATTACCTTCTGTATTATTTTGCTATGATAATCAGGCCCGCATATATAACAATATTTGAAGAAAAATATCCCTTAAAAATCAGAAAAAACGCTTTTTTGAAAAAGGACAAAGTCTGGGAATGTCATTATCGGAAATAAAATAAGCGGCAGGAGTTTTTGACATTTGTCTCTTCTTCTGCCACCGGTATTGTTCCCATCTGTTCTATAATTTATATAAAAAGGTCGCTCTGTTCATTATCAAATTCTTACTGTGAACTAATTCCATCCGTACGCCTTTTTTTGACAGTCGGTAACATGATTCAAACTAGCAAGTAATTGTTCCCGAGTACCAACATCCATTAATTCTCCACAGTAAGGACAAGGACATTTTTTTCCCCCATCATCCATAACAACACCACCTGAAACATTTTCTAACTCATCTAAGTTAAGCTCTTTGCAATCTTCAAAGGGTTTGAAATCCTCTTCTGTCATTTCATAGCCATTTTCTTTTGCAAAGTCTACCAACTTTTCTACAGGCGCCTTACTCTCAATCATTGCATTGTACTTTTTAAAGAGTTCTTCGTTCTTTCCTATTTCCTTTATAAACTGCATTAATAGTTCGTTCATATAATACCCTCCTAGTATGATAGATTTACTACTTTTTACTAAATAATATATTTTCTTAACTCTTTCTAACTACATTTTACCACTAAATACGCAACAAATGTGCAACAAAAAGAAAATACTTCACCACCTTAGGATTTGTTCTGACAAATTCTAATGCTACTGGAATAACTAATTCAATACCTAAGAATATTTCATTTTTTTCTCTTAAACTATCAATTGAATTCTACAGATATACTTCTATCGTTTTCATTTTTTCAGAGAATCCCTGGCGTTCATAAAACTGCATGCCTCTTACAATCTGAGGGAATACCTGGGTACGCATGAAGTCAGCGCCTCTCGCTTTTCCGTACTCCTTACAGGCTTCGATAAGCTTTGCCCCAATTCCACCACTACGGAGTTTTTCGGATACATCAAGATCCTGCAAGTATACAACTCTTTCAGGTTTCAGACACGGAACTCTCTTTTGTTCCAATATCATAACATGGGCAAATAGCTTTAAGAACAATATCTTGACAAACCCTAGCATCCGCATTTCTATCAGAATAACCCATTTGTCTATAGTATTCTAACATTTTTTTAATGTCAGCCATCAAAACACCTCCAACTGCAATGTTTCCATTATCTTATTACTTTTAGGTGCCATAAGTGCTATATCTTGAATCTCTTGAATATTTAATTGAGGAAGAATCTTTCGATAATTTAATATAACTTCCTTGTAATAATCAAAGGAAAGCTTACTCTTATATCTAACAAGTTCAATCAACATACGTTCTTTACTGTATATATGAATATCAAAACCTTTGTGAATAACAGTTTCTAACCAGATTGATTGTATTATGACTCTTATTTCACATTATAATAATCAAATTCTTTAAAAATCCAGTTCTTTTTTCCTGAATATAATAATAGATGCAATTATTGCTGCAAATACATAGACTGCAAGAATAATGAAAAGCTTTAATAGACCTGCCCCCACCTGTCCCATCATAAAATCACTGAACATCGAAGAAGCAGCACCATCAAGATAGAGTTTTTCTATGTTATACTTTGCAAAAGTAGGGTTTGTTCTGACAAATACTATTGTAACCGGAATTATCATATTAATACTCAGGAATGCAAGTATTCCAAGAACATTATTCTCTGTTATAAAGAAAATCAAAGCTGCTATTGATATACTTGCCGCTGTAAAAATAAGTTCATTCACAAATGTTAAGAATAAAAATCTTATTTCCAGCGAAGTAAGACTGATGCCAAGTCCTGCTTGAAGTCCAAATATCAAAGCCCCTCCACAGAGATACATTCCACCAATTATAATCAAAGCATCAAGAAACTTTGCTATGATAAACTTCTTTCTGTTAATTCCTCGTCCAACTACATTTATATATGCAGTAGACTTAAAATCATCAGCATAAATATTTAATACAAGAATTGTTCCCAACACGAGTCCCACATAGCTCATACCATCTGCGGCTGCCACTGCAAATCCAAAATTCCTATCCGGAGCCTTGGATACTTGATAGAATATCTCTCCGGCAACTACCGCTACCATAAATATAAATGCAATCCAGATTGACTTTTTCTTTAATATCCTTTGCATATCTGCTTTTATAAGATTTCTCATAGATCTATCTCCCTCTTCTTAAATAGTATTACCGATAAGAGGACTACTCCACCGATGTATATGACTATTGCCGGTATGATATGCCAGCCGAAATTACCAGCTGCAAATATGGCATAAGACTTATCAAGAAGTCCGTCAAAACTCAGGTCATAAACAGGCATAGTGAACTTATTCTGAATCATAGTAAGTGCCATTCTTGAAACTGCCAACAGGACAAGCAGGACTGTCATTCCTCCGGATGTACTCCAGGTTGAAAATACCACTAAAGAGGCAACTGCAAAGAACCCTATTCCTCTTAATATACAGAAAAGACAGAATACAAGAAGTGATAGATTCTGATTCGGCGTAACTGCTAATCCTGCAGTCATATTCTTGATCAGAACGATTATATATGCTACTGAGTAAAATGCTGTAAGTACCGCTGTGACATCCAGCAGTTTTGCGAATATAACTTTCTTACGCGATAATCCCTTACCGATAAGATTAATAACGGAGCCACTATTAAAATCATCTGAATATATCCCCATAAATATCGGTATGCTCACGCCAAACAGCATTAATGAATTTAAATAGCTTTTTGCATATTCTATCTGGTCAGCAGCTGTATCTGCTGATTCTCTGGTTGCCAGAAATACCAGTATCAAGACTGTTATTATATAGAAAGACGGTTTGCGGAATAATCTTCCAAGATCCGCGCGTATTACATTTCTCATTCTTCTGAACCTCCGATCATGCGGAAGTAGAAATCCTCAAGCGAAGACTTCTCAACCACTTCACGTAAAACTTTGATACCATTTTCTTCCAGTATTTCTTTTGCCCTCTCTGCATCCTCTACTGCTATCTCAACTACAGGCTGATTATCCTGAAGATCATCCTGAGTTATTTCTTTTACAACAATACCCTCATTAACTATTCCGAATCTATCTGCGGTATTCTCAAGCTCTGACAGGATATGACTTGATACGATAACAGTCATACCGAACTCATCTCTGAGCCTCTGAATCAGATGACGGATATCGGCTATACCTTGTGGATCAAGACCATTTGTAGGCTCATCCAAAATGAGTATCTCAGGATTTCCAATAATCGCATTTGCAATTCCAAGGCGCTGGCCCATACCAAGTGAATATTTCTTAACAGGTTTCTTTACATCCTTAAGTCCAACGATTTCAAGAACTCTCTCTATCTCTTTCTTCTGTTCTTTTTTAGGAATACCTTTTAATGTTGCCGTATAACGAAGATTATTACGGGCATTCAGATATCCGTAGAATCTTGTACCTACCAGAAAACCTATCTTTGAACGGTTAGCATAGAGCTGCTTGTTGGTGGTTGAATTATCTATGGACACGGTGCCGTCATTTACTTCGGACAACCCCAGTATCATCTTGAAAATCGTGGTTTTACCTGCACCATTTCGACCTATAAGTCCATATATATCTCCACGGTTAACCTGCATGTTTACGCCTTTCAGCACCTCATGGTTACCATAGGATTTTTTTACATTATCTAACTTAATTACTGCCTCACTCATTTTATATTCCTTTCCTACCATACTTTTATTCTTCTTTCAGGTGCGAGATACATTCCATCACCTTCTTTTATTCCGTAAGTGTCGTAAAATTCATCAAACTGTTGAAGTCCTATATTAACTCTGTAAAATGCTAACGGATGTGAATCACTTGATATAAGCTTTTTCTCTGTGTCAACAGACACATTTGTTCTCCATATAGTTGCAAATCTTCTGAAGTACAGGTCATAATTAAAGTCCTTTTCTTTCTCTGCAAGATGAAGAGTTGCCTTTATTCCACCCATATCAGCAGTAGCTTCCGCGCATACGTTTGGTCCCAAAACCATTCCGGAACCGGTAAATGGAGTCTGAGATGTATAGTAGTTTGCTACAAAAGTATTTTTATCATTAAATTCTTTTAGATCATCATCTGAAAGGAATGGATTATTATATCCTTCTTTATCATACTGGGAACCGTTTTTATCAAAGCCATGAGTTATCTCATGTCCCACAACTGTAAAGAGTCCTCCAAGCTTCTCTTCGTAGGTCATATCTTTCGAATATATAGGAGCTTCAAGTATTCCTGCGAAAATGTATATTCCGTTTGTCTGTGAACTATACATAGCATTTGTTATAGTTGTTGAAAGATTCTGATTCATTGGATCCCAGTAATCTCTATCGTAGTTTTCTTTTGATAACCAGCCTATATGTTCCATCTCAAATCGTCTGGAGGCAAGGTAAGCTTCAAGAAAACTTCCACCTTCTTCGTGGGACTTGATATCCAGCTTTCCGTAATCAACAGTATCGAAATCCTGAATTGCGATATGAATATTAATAGCCTTCAACTTCTCGATACAAGCCTTCTTCCCTTCTTCAGACAGCCAATCCTCACTTGCGAATATATCCTCAAAACCAGCAAGCAGATTCTCTGTAATTGTTGTAAGTTCATCTATGGTGCTGTCATCGAAACAGTTTTCTACATATACCTGGTTCATGGCTCCTACCATCGGAGTCTTTGCGATATACTGCTCAAACATAAGAGCATCTTCCAGCTGTTCAGGAGTTTGATCGTAATTATCTTCTTCCTTGAGCTTTGGTTTATCAATCTCTTTCATCTTGTCATATATGTCTCTGTCCAGATACTGCGAAGCCTTAAAACAATAATTAACGATAAGGAAGGATTTGATATCTTCCAGATTGCTTTGCTTACATAGAGATGCAAGTTTTTTTGCATAATCAGGATTAATAGCGATATAAGGAGCATCGGAAAGCCCCCATCCTTCTAAGATCTTCTCCATTGGGAATTTCCCTGCCAGCTTTACTGCTTTTTCGTGAGTGTATGTAATATCATCTATTTTTTCTACAGCCAGCAGATTTTCACTTCCGACAAGTTTTTTCTCCCAGGCTACACAGCCGTTAAAGAGCTTTTCGGCCTCTTCATCACTGTAACCCATCTTTCCCAGGATAAATCCAGCCTTATCGCTGGTCTTTTCAAACTTTTCAAAACTAGAGGCTCCATCCATGTTAAAATAGATACTGTTGTCTCCATATTCAGACATGATCAGATCCGGTGCTGTAAAGAAAACCATGTAGTTTTCTTTATATTTCTCTGAATGCATTATATAATCAGAATTTGTTGTTATAGGTCCCAGGAACAAAGGATTCCTTACCGGGTCAGCCATATAATCATACAGTTCATTCACACTGCTTATGGACTTTATGTCTTCGAGGTAAGGTCTAAGTGGTTCTACACCGTCCTTAGCTCTGTCATCCCAATTTGAGGCGAGCCCATAATAGGTTCTAAGACATTTTGCAGTTTCGCCTTCGATAGAATCATCTGTTACGATACGCTTCTTATTCTCGATAACTGCATCTACCACATCCTGAAATGTACCCTTGTAAGTTTCACCAACCTCATTCTTCCAGGACTGATTAACCGCTGCGGCGAAATCATTCTTCACGTCAAACTCCCCATCCGCCGGGACTGTTCCTATCAGATCGGAGTCCACCCATTTGTTAGTGATTCCCGTCATAGCGCTTAGAAATTCTCCCATGCTGCATGCTGTAAGTGACATAGACATCGTCACTGCACATACAACAGATAATAGTTTCTTTTTCATCAAATTCTCCTTCACATAGTTGTTCTAATATTAGACGATGTGATATTACAACAAATGACTCTTTATACGTGTAAATCCGTTGCGAAATGAAAAAAACTAGTCGTGAATGGTAATTTTATTTGACAAAACATCAAAAAAAGGAGTCCTTTTGACTCGGACCCCTTTTTATTTCAAACATATCTCTTTATCCTGACACTTAGCTTATTCTTTCTGGTAATGCCTTCGTCTCCGTCATATATGAATCTTCCTTTTCCTCTGACAGAAACGATATCCCCTTCTTTTAAAGATTTGGCATTTCCGGTCATCTCACGACCATTTACAAACACCTTTCCCTCGGATATCACTTTGATAGCCATATCTCTGGAAAGCTTATATACTCTTGCTATAATTGCATCCAGCCTGTTGCTGCTGACAATTATGCTTTCTTCAGATATCTCGGGAGTTATACTGTCCGGTATTGATTCACACACCTGAACCTTTACGCTGGTGTGCTTCACAGAAGACAGATTCTCCAATATGTATTCGCTGATTGAATCAGCCACAAATATATAGCATTCATTTTCCTTTACGAAAATGTCACCCAGTTTTGTTCTTTCTATACCAAGCCCGATAACCGAGCCAAGAAAGTCTCTGTGAGTAAGTGTTTCTGCAAATTTCTTCTGAAGAGGACTTACATGAAGCAGCGTAATTGGAAAGCTTTCATCATATCCGCAGTTATCAATAGATCCGAATCTCACCATACATCTCTCGCATCCATCAATTCCTCCGAATACAGTTAAGCCTGCAAAGCTAAGTTCCCTTTCTATAGCATAAAAAGCAGACAGCTGAAGCATATCCAGAAAGTCTGTAAAGACGTATCTGTTTTCGCTATAGGACCTGTCTGCTAATTCCTTAAATCTTTTTTCAATCTCAATATTTGTTTTCATAGCATGTATGCTCTTTAAGATTACTTATTCATTAAAGCAATCATCTTCTCAACGTCATATTCTCTGATAACCTGAACACCTTCTGCAACTTCGACTTCCTTATCTGTAACGACTACCTCAGCTTCAGATATATCTGAAACTACTTCAGCCGCCATCATCTCAAAGAAGGAGTATACATTTATGATGTCAGTAACATGAAAATAATCTGTTATGAAGTCCATTGAGGTTGTACCTGCCACAGCCACTCTGCTGTCCCTGGCCATGTTCAGCCAGATAAATTCGTTGGTCCAAAGATCCAGACCGAACAGATAAGCAAATGTGCTGTCGCAGTCAATCACAAATGATGACTTTACTGTCTTAGGTTCATATACCTTTCCACTGTCTTCTATATCCCTGGTCATATAACCGGCCTTACAGAAGCATTTATCAAAGTTCACTCTGGAATATACATTATCACAGAATATCATATAATGAACATCCGGATATTCCTTTCTGAACTCATTCATATCTATATCAAAGTATTCTGAACCACCATTATAACCACTTGTTTCATCACCGGAATATGTGATCGCCGCAGACTGTTTTCCAGCCATGGTTCTCCATGAAAACTCAGTTCTGTTTCCCTTATCATCGATACCGAATACAGAAAGATCTATATCGTTGACCTTCTCCCAGTAGGTGAAGGCACGTAGTTTCTTAGTAACCGGCATCTTTATTCTTGAGCCCTTTGTAAGGACACCAAAGCCACTTTGTGAAGTATTCTCCTGAACCGGAAGTGCATAGTTGACCATATCAGGATCGATATAAACCTTTCCAAGTCTGTCCTTAAGAACTGACTCAAGGTTTTCCCTGATTCTGGAAGCCAGCATATGTGCCTGTCCCTGTGTTATGACTGACTTCCTCTTTCTCAGCTCTTCGTTAGTTTCAGTATGAACCTTCATTTTATTGTATTTAGTGAACTTAAATGTTCTTGGCATAGTACCCTTACTGGTCTGAGAATACTGTATAAGCAGCTGGATCAGAACGATTATATTCTTTGTATCCATGCAACTTATGATATATTCCATATCTTCAGTTGATTCACATCTGCTGATGATATAGTTAAGATTTCTAAGCACAGCTGCTGACCCCTTGCCTGTCCTGAGGGCATCTACAGCAGCCTTTATATTTTTCTGAGCCATAGCCCTTTCGAAATCGGAATATACAGAAAGATTTTCATCTCCCCTCATAGCATCAAGAAACTTTACTGCCTCATCAGACTTTGCCTTATAATGGATATGATGAAGCAGACCATTCCAAAGCTTTTTCTTTTCATAGCAGTTTCTTATATCTACTCTGCCACGCATAAACATTCTGTCTATCACTGCTGTGATGAACTTTCTGTCCTGATTCTTAAGATTCAGCTTCTTTATGTTCTTATTATCATATTCACTGTAGTTTATTTCATCTACAAGCTTTATAACGTCTGACATTACTATGTAGTCAGAAAATGTAATATCACGCATACTTGTAAGAAGCTTGATAGCTGTATTCTTGGAAGCTATATCCTCCGGTACAAACTTAAAATCAGCTATATAAGATTTAACCAGCTCAAACTGCTCATCACTGAGAGGTCTTGTACCTGCAAGCAGGTCATTTACAAATTCTCCAAGAACTGCCTCAGCATCTGCTTCACTTATGATAGAAAAATCCTTTATGTCCGCATTTTCCTTAAAGGCTGTTCTTTCAAACTGCTCCTCAAAGAGGGAATGACCGGCCTCGGAGAAATCACCAAAGCCATAGGTAACTGTATAGTGTGCCAGCTGATCAAAGATTAGCTGATCTGTAGTCAGTTCCCTGACAGTCTTTGGAAAGCCAACATAGAAAGGCTCCGGTACATTTTCGCCCAGACGCTCGGATACAAAACGGATCATATCCTTTGAAATCAACTTTTCTCCCTCAGTTATTCTGATATTGAAAAGATTTGCAAGAGCAAACAGAGTCTCAAACTGATTCTCAGTTGTTTCAACATCTGCTTCTCTTACCAAAATATGCTTATTAAATAGATAATTTTTGTATATTGTATTCATTATTTCCTCATTTCCGTGCCGGTGTATTCCACCGACACTATACACTTAATATTTTGTCACTATCATTCAGGAATCGAACCTGTAAAACCAGTTTGAAGTAAGTGACAATAGCTGTGTAAAAAGCGGCGATATTGGTATATTAAACGGATTAACAATCGAATGAAGTAAATATACCTAGCTGCCATATTGTAATTGACGATATCACCAGATTATTAACGGTGCTCTACCATTGAGCTACAGCCTCTTTCGAAGCTGGCAGGACTCGAACCTGCAACATCCGGCTCCCTATGCTTGAAGTAAATCTGATTAGCTGTCAATTATTACCTTAAATCATTATGCGGTCTTACGTATGGCATTATCATCCGTAACAACGATGATCTCATCCATTGTTACTCCGAAAACATCTGCAAGCACCACAAGATTGTCTATAGATGGAAGTGCAGTTCCTCTCTGCCACTTGTATATAGCCTGTGGTGTACCAAATCCAAATATATCCTGCAGATCAGATACTGTAAGGCCTGCTTTCTTACGAAGTACGGCAATGTTTCTGCCTGTACCTGCTGTATCAATTATCGGCATCATATTCATCTAGCCCTCCTATTCCGGTATCAGACCGGAACATAAGAGTTCCAGATCCGATATCTTATAATCGATAATAGTCAAATTTAATCATTTTCCAAATCTTAGATAGTGATAAAAAAACCGCTCACCTTACATATAAGATAAGCGGCTGATACTCATGTATATTCTACAGAAACACAACTAATCCTATAGCTGTTTCCACCTATCTATACACCGTAATTCACTTATCTTATATGCACGCGCAAAACTGAAGCACTTTCCATCTGATTCGGGAAGCGCTATTCTGATATCACTGTAAAGACTTTTTGTTAAATTTGCCGCGAACATATTATTTTCCTTTCCGGGGATATCCCCTTTTTTTCTAAAACCACAACTAAACATAACACACTTTTTTCTATTTGTCATTATACTATTAGTATAATTTTTTATTTTTTTATACTTTGACGTCTGGCCTTCTTCGCTTCATAAAGACATTTATCTGCCTGACTCGTAAGATCTGCAACAGAATAGTTTTCTGAACAGACAAATGTAACACATCCTGTTGAGAATTCTACATAATAAGGCTTGTCACATGTTTCATTAAAGCTTCGGCAGCGTTCTTTCAGCAGCTTTATTATCTTATCAGTATCTGACTCATCCTCGATTATCATAAACGAAACAAATTCATCTCCGCCTATACGTCCACAAACAGTACCTTCACTACGAAAATCACTGAAGGTCTCCTTTATTATTTCAGCCGCATTTTTAAGTGCAAAGTCTCCGTCATAATGTCCAAATTCATCATTTATCTCTTTCAAGTGATCCAGATCAGAGAAAAAGATTGCTGCCAAGGAGCCTAAATGACTATCAACTTCGTTAACCGCATTTTCCATGAATCCACGTCTGTTATAAAGCCCTGTAAGTGAATCAGTGGTAGAAATAAAGCTAAGTACCCGGTTTTTATCCTTTAGCTCCTTCAACGTATTAAAGAGCTGTTTTTTCGCCTCATTTTCCTGTTCGCTTATCTGTTTATAAGCCATAGCAGTACTTATCTGAAGCACCGCACCATACAACAGACCAATAGGGGCATCTTCTATCTCACAGAGCATAATACCATACTGATATTTTTTTGCAAAAAGCAGAAATGCAGCAAAAACATGCTTAGAAGAAGATGGATATCTCTCAACAAAACCACCTTCTTTAGTAATAACAGGACGCTCATTATCTTCATATACTTCTATTTTATCATCCCTGTACTCAGCCACCAGACTTAGCATATCAGGGCACTTAAAATCTTCTCTTCTATCACAAATTACAGGTTCAGGCAAGAGGTACAGATAAGCACTTTTTGCCCCCTGGGAGATTACATCTTCCAAAGCAAGACGATAGAATTCTTTTTCATCATCAGCATGATCGATCATATACTTGATAGAGGCAGGAGCTTTCCAGCTATTATTTAACAGCATTGCTATTCTGTCCTCATCACTTCGCATAACAAATGAAGTAATGTAATTATCAGTTACTTCAAGAACAGATCCGAGTTGAACCAGAATTTCTGAATCTCTTTCTTTTTCCATAAAGAACTGTATTATCTGATGGAATGATCTTAAGAACCCCGAAAAATCAAGACTTGTCTGTCCGTCCTTTGAACAAAGCTTCTGAATCTGAATCAAAGCGTTCTCAGGCAGCATCCTGCTATCATAATCCACTTTCTTTTCGGTAAGACACTTAAGATTATAGACCAAGAATTCAAAGTATTCTTTTCCGTTTTCCCGTGAAGCATCTAAAGCTATACTCTCATAGGAATCTGCTGCAGCCATAGATGCTACATTTTTTATAAGTTCTGTGTCTTTGGAATCATTTATTTTATCCAGCAGATCTGAAAGCTCCAGTTCTTCTTTTCCAGGATGAGTATTACATCCACAAGACTGACGTTTTAAGAACTTAGCCGGGAGCTTTATTTTAACAGGCTTTGCTTCTTTACAAAGTGAGACAGCATATTTTAATGCCTGATATCCCATATCCAGACCGTCCTGATTGGCCGTGGTAAGGGGCGGATCCATTCGCTGTGCAAATTCAACATCGTCATAGCCTGTTACTGCTATATCTCTTCCTGGAGTCAGACCTCTCTGATAGCACACCTTGTAAATGCTCATAGCCATCTCATCATTAGCTGACACTATTGCTTCAGCTTCAGGATGGGAATTAAGGAGTTTTTCAACCATATCATCTACTTTCGAAGAATAATCGCCATACTCCACCATATCGTCAGTCACAGTAAGACCATGAGCCTTCATCGCCTCACGGTAAGCCCGTTCTCTTTCATTTGAATCAGTATTATTCTTAGGACCACTCAGATACAGAATATTTTTATACCCATGATCTGAAAGAAGATGCTCCATAATGGTATACATGCTTCCATAATTATCGCTGATAATGAAACTGTCACAAGACTCCTCATCATATTCTTCAAGTATTACAAGAGGAACTTTACGGAATTTTGAGGCGAAGGCCTCCCTGTCATCCTTGTCCAGATAGATACAAAGGGTTCCGTAGGAGATGATCAGAGCATCCAGTCCTGCTATAAGTGAATAATCATAAAGGGAATTATATTGATAATTATAGGCGTTAAGGTCATTTTCATCACTCTTCCAAAAATCAAGCGCATTTCCCTGTGCACCTACAAAAAAAGAAATATTGACATTTTCAGATTTAGCCGCTTCACATATACCTCGTATAAGCTCCATCGGATGCTGGGTATGAACATTTCCAATCATTACCCCTATATGATATACCTTATCCCCGGACATAACACTACCCCTTTATAACTGTAAGTTATCTCTATTTTATCATCTCAACAAGCTTCTGTACAGTTTCCTCTATCCCCAATCCTTCTTCAGAAATACACACATCGGCATATTTGTTATATAGAATAACTCTTTCGTCAAATAACTCCTTTTTAGTCTGTCCCTCTCTAAGTACGACGCCTCGTTGTTTTGTATGATGAAGTCGTTTTTCCAGAGTTTCATAATCTATCTCCAGATATATGACCTTTCCTATATTCCGAAAATGTGCCATAGCCTCTTCTGCATATACTACACTTCCACCTGTGGCAATCACTGTATTGTCGGTAACAAGCTCTGAGCAGACATCATTTTCTATCTTGAGAAATCCTTCAAGACCATCCTCTTCTATGATTTCCCTCAGCTTTTTTTCGCTTTTTTTCTGTATCAGAAGATCTGTATCAACAAAATCCATTCCCAGGATCTTCGCCAAAATAACGCCTACTGTGCTTTTTCCGGATGAAGGCATTCCTATCAGTATTATATTATTCATCATTGTCTCCCCTTCTTATCATCTAAAGCTTTTCAGGTAATCCTTATGTTCATCTGTAACTCTGTAGCTTTCAACTGCTTTCTGAATAGCCTTTTTATGAACCCATTCATCTAGCCTACGTTCTTCTATATATTTTACAGCTTCATCATATTGTTTTGCCAGAGCCGTTGCAAAGTACCATGCCACCATCATCTTCAGATAATAATCATCGCACTTCTTAGAAGCCACGATACCTAAGTATTCTTTCTTAAAGTCTTCTCCAAGAAATTCGTTCATAAGCATACGGATTCCGAATCGGGCAGTATAAACATGGTCAGATTTGATCCATTTTTTTATATATGGAAGCAGCTTTTTATGATTCTTTTTAAATGACTTCGGAGTAGCCTGATCTGATACAGGCCAGCAGTCGACATATGGAAGAAACTCCTCAACCCTCTCGACACATTCATCAAAATCTTTTATCATCGATACAACAAAAAAATGAACCAGATTCTCCTCATAGTATTTATGAGGAGAATCTGAAAGAAATGTATCTCTATCCTCGCTTGCAAAAACCTCTTTAGCCACACTTCTCATCTGAGGAGTTCTGACTCCTATAATTACATCCGGTGATATATTAGGAACAAGCTTTGCCTGAAACTCCTTGTATTTATCATCCTTTACTTCCATAAGTCTTTCATATACCTTCATATCACCCCTCCAGCAAATTCATAAATTCATTAATACATCCTGTCATTATTCTGATTATCGCGAAGAAACTTAATAAATCCCACTATAGCTTTAAAGTTATCTATGCTTCTTTTTATCTTTTTACGTGCACGGATAAAAATATTTTCTTTTTTATCGTTGACAGCTTCACGGCTCTCCGGCTGCCTCTTAGCCTTATGTGTGCTCTGAGTACCCTGACCTGCTAAAACAACCTTATGCTGACCATCGGAGTTACGATATATTTTAAACCCACTTTTTTTAAGCTCGTCACATCTTTCGATGTAACGGCTTATTTCAAAAACATACAGCCTGTCAAGTTCCTGTGAAATACTATCTAAATTCATTTGTTTAACCTCATTATTTCAGCTATTTTCCGGCTTTGGGATTTGGATTTGCCGGCGCATTCTGTCTTGCTTTTTCTGCCTGACGTATTGCTCTGTCATTTGCCTGCTTCATGTACTTGGCACTCTCCTTAATATAATGATTCAGGAGCTTTTCCGGATTCTTAGTTGCCGCCATAGCTCTAAGCTGATCCTCCGGAAGCTTCATAAACAAAGCATCAAAATCCCATAAACCTAAGGTTTACGGGACTTATAATTCAAGCGTATATAAACAATTTCTTATTCCTGTACAACTTTATTCTTTCCGGTTCTCTTTCCCTGATAAAGTGCATCATCAACTCGCATACAGGCAAGATCCGAGTTCTCACCTGCAATCATCTCGGTAACACCGAGACTTATAGTCCGACGACCAGCCAGTTTAAACTCAATTTCGTTAAATTTAACTCTGATCATCTCAGCTATATTTGTCGCCTGTTCTATATCTGATGTTGGAAGAAGAACCATAAATTCCTCACCGCCCCATCTTCCTATCGAAGCATCAGGCGCATATTCAGTCACGATATCAAGAAGCATTTTTGACAGTCCCTTCAGAACCATGTCACCTTCTTTATGACCATAGTTATCATTTACCGACTTAAAATCATCGATATCCATCATTACGAGTGATACACCGGTTTTTGTTCTTCCATGAGCTCCAAAGCTATGTTCTCTGGCACATACAGATATCCTATGCTGTATCTCCGTTCTGTTATAAAGACCTGTCAGGCCATCTGTAATGGCCATCATCTCAAGATTCTTATTTGCCTGTTCAAGTTCCTCCGTAGCTGCCTGAATAAATGTAGCCAGTCTCTTTATCATCGAAACCTTTCCTGAGAATTCTGCTTTACTGGCTGAAACATCGGGAACCTTTTTCCCTTTTATATCACCTTCACGTTGAGCTTCTACTACAAGAGTTACATTATGCTGATTTACATAGTCACCTGTTCTTAGAAACTCACCGGAAGTATAAAATCCTGAAGTCGGTGCCAGAGACTGAAAAGGTTCTGTCTCATTTCCTATCTCATCATCACCCCAGAAGGTTCTCCTGCCGGCACACGAAAATACAGTAAAGGTTTCCGGAATGAAATCAGCGAAAGACTCTGCCGCATCATATACACTCTGAAGGATAGTCTGTGGATCACCATAGGCAATCCTTGCATTTACATTTTCAGCTATATCTGCTGTCATTGTAAGAGAGCCATCCTCACCACTGGCAATTGGCGCTCTGAGAATATCCATTCCATTCAGCTCATACAGGAATGGGAATTCAAGTGTATTAAAAAAGAAATCATCATCATTTTTGATATCCAGATATTTGAAATATGTTTCATAGGCAGGCTTTCCATCCAGTTCATAGAGCGTTGCGCCCTTCGCCTTGGAAACTAACAGCTGCCTTCCAAGAGGCTTCCATCCGGTAACATGAAGTGCCTGAACGTAATAATCATCTCCGCCTGTCAGAAGAAATACCGCAGCATGATCAGATATTGGTCCTTCAGACGAGAATACAACGGCTGCATTATCATTTATATCTCTAGAGAAAACACCACCTCCGCAGAAAACAACATGCTTAGGAAGCATTCCCAGTTCCTCACAATACTCAGTCATAGACATTCCCCTCATTGTGGTAAATGTCATAACTGACTTAACCCATGGATTTGACCTTACATTTTTATTGAGATCAATAGCTACATCCAAAGCTTTCTCAGCATCAAGCGGATACTGCAGCACTTTTATCCTGGTCGAAGCATATTCGTAAACCGTGCATACAATACTGATAGGTTCCCTGCTTTTATCGCCCATTATTATATTTCCATTCGTGGAACCGCCCATGTAAAGAGCATCAGGCATCTCTTTCTTAATGATATCACAGATATTCTGAAGCTTCTCCTTATCAAGAGACTCTGTATATATCTGGAACAGCACATTAGAAACAACCGATGACTGACACCATTGCTTGATCTTTTTTAATGATTCTACTAAACTCTCATCATTTTTATAATCGAATTGAAACTGCTTCACAAAAAAAACCTCCGACCATATATATTCCTAATTATATCAAATGAAAGTTATATAGTAAAACAAAATTGAGTCAAAAACAGTTCCTATTGACTAAAGAACGAATTCCGCAAAAATATAATTGCCGTCATTGATTATTAGTGCTAATATATACGATTGTTATAAAAATCTGAATCGATGAAAGGAAAAAACTATGCTTGAATTAAAAGGTATAACAAAGAGTTATAAAATCGGTGAAACAAAGCAACAGGTTTTAAAAGGAATTGACATCAAATTCAGAAAGAATGAATTCACTTCCATTCTTGGTACGTCCGGCTCTGGTAAAACAACATTACTTAACATCATAGGTGGTCTTGATATTTATGATGATGGTGAACTGATCATCGACGGTACTTCAACAAAGCAGTACAAGGACAGGGATTGGGACACATACAGAAATTACAGGGTTGGATTTATATTCCAGTCTTATAATCTTATAATGCATCAGTCAGTTCTTCAAAATGTTGAGATGGCGCTCACACTATCAGGTGTTTCAAAGGCGGATAGAAAGGATAAAGCTGTTGAAGCGCTAAAAAAAGTTGGACTTGAAGATCATATCAATAAGAAACCAAATCAGTTGTCCGGCGGACAGATGCAAAGAGTTGCGATAGCAAGAGCTCTTGTAAATGATCCTGAGATTATATTAGCAGATGAACCTACCGGTGCACTTGATTCCAATACAAGCATTCAGATAATGGATCTTCTTAAAGAAATTGCCGGTGATAAACTGGTTATCATGGTTACTCATAACCCCGAGCTTGCTAAGCAGTATTCTTCAAGAATAATTGAGCTTAAAGATGGTATCATAATAAATGACAGCGATCCATTTACCGGCGAAGAAGAAACGGTTGAAAGAAACACAACAAAGACATCCATGTCTTTCATGACTGCAATGTCCTTATCATTTAACAACCTGCTTACAAAAAAAGGCAGAACCTTTATGACAGCATTTGCAGGTTCTATAGGTATCATAGGTATATCTCTGATACTTGCACTTTCAAACGGTGTTAATAATATGGCTAAATCATTGGAAAGAGATTCTATGTCAGATTATCCTATAACAATTGAGAAAGTCAGCTATGACCTATTTGGTGCTTTTTCAACAACTATGGAAAATGATTCCAAAAAGCAAAAGGCAAAAGAAGGAACGCTTATTTCAAATGATGATATAGTCAAGAATACAGTAATGGATCTTGAAAAGGGATTACTTAATGAAAATAATCTCATAGAATTCAAAAAGTATATTGACTCTCATGATGAATTCAGTAAAAACTGTGCTTCAATCAATTATTCATATGCTATGGATTTACAGGTATTTACAAAAGATTATAAAAAAGTAAATCCAAGTACAATAGCTGAAGATAGTACGATATTCACTGAAATCAATAGTGAATCAGGTAAATACAAACTGCTTGCAGGTAAGCTTTCTGAAAACCCTAATGAGATGGTACTTGTTGTTGATTCCAACAGATCAGTAAATGATTCAGTTCTTTATTCCCTTGGTATAAAGGATATTGATACATTACAGCAGGATCTTGAGAAAATAAAAACAGATAAAAGCTATACAGTGGATGCTACAACTTATTCATATGATGATCTGTTAAACAAAGAATTCAAGGTAATTCTCAATACTGATTATTACGAAGAAACGGAAGGTAAGTATGTAGACAGATCAGAAGATTCAGATTACATGAAATCTAAGATTGATAGCGGTATAGATGTAAAAATAGTCGGCATAGTCGAGGACGAAACAGCATCTGCCAGTGTTGTTGGTTATTCACATGATCTTACTATGCAGATAATCGAAGAAATCAGCAAGACATCCCTATATCAGACTCAGATAAACAACAAAGATGTAAATGTACTAACAGGACAAAAATTTGATGGTGTATTAGATACTTATGATAATTTATGTCAGTCTCTTGGATTATATGAAGAAGGTAATCCTTCATCTATAAGTTTATATCCTAAGGATTATGATTCTAAGAATAACATCGAAAAGCTTATTAATGATTATAACGAAGAGGTTAAAAAGAATGGTAATGAGGATCTTGAGATCAAGTATTCTGATATGATGAAAACCGTTGTAGGTGGAGCGACTAAGGTAATTGATGGTATATCTTATGTGCTTATAGGCTTTGTAGCTATAAGTCTTATAGTTTCATCCATCATGATAGCTATTATTACATATATCAGTGTACTCGAGAGAACAAAAGAAATCGGTATTCTTAGAGCTATCGGAGCATCCAAAAAGGATGTCAGAAGAGTTTTTATAGCTGAAACTGTTATAGAAGGCTTCATCTCCGGTATTCTCGGTGTAGGACTGGCTGCACTACTTACGTTCCCGATTAATATTTTAGTTAAAGTATTTGCAAAAATAGACAAAATAGCTGTTATGCCTATAGGAGCCGCTTTAATTCTTATCTTACTGAGTGTATTGTTAAATGTTCTAGCAGGTAACAGACCTTCTAGAATGGCAGCAAAAAAAGATCCTGTAGAAGCGCTTAGATCTGAATAAAGTGTTGTTGTCGGAATCCACATCTATGAGTCTGCGAAAATAATATCTAATTCGAAAAACAGCTACGGTTTTATACCGTAGCTGTTTTCTACTCAGGCTATATACATTCCTGCCGGATCCAGCAGATTCTTTAATTCATATATTGAAATCATTGCATTTCTACAATTATTAATCTTACGATTCATCTCTTCCTCAGGATCCTTAGGAGCAAAGAATGGTTTTGTAGTATTCATTGTAGATTGAACAGCGTTCTTGTAACCGCCATTATCTATAGCAACAGTCATGACATTTCCCTTGATACATATACAGAAATAATAGTTCTGTCTCAAGCGAAGCAAGGTCTCTATCATGGCAGGAGTCAGGAAGCGATAAGCTTTCTCTATCATATTCATCATAAATAAGCTGAAGACAGTCAGCATATATTCTGTTGTTACTCCCACTTGCAAGAGGATTAAAAAATCCTATTGGAATCAAATTGAAAATATTCATCTAAATGTCCTAATATATATTTAATCTTTCAAACACCCCACTGGGACAACCTTCACACCATTATCAGTTGTATATGCCATTTCAGCATTGGCACATATAATCATTAGTAAAGATGGTTCTCTATAGGTAACGCCCGGATGTTCTTTATTTGAAAGAGCCTTTTCATTATGTTGTCTAATTACATCTCTAAATTTTAACAAACCCTCTTCAGCCTTTGGTACAGCATTTACACCGGTCTTTATCTCTATCAGAGCATATCTTCCATCAGAAAGCTGATACACTGCATCAGCCTCGAGTCCTGTATCATCACTATAATGCATGACTCTTGCATTTTGAGTTTCAGCATATGACAAAAGGTCCCTAATAACCAGATTTTCAAAGGCATGACCAAACATATCTAAATCCATATTAAAATAATCGGGTTTAATTCCCAAAGCAGCCAGTCCGATAGATGGATCAATAAAAATGTGTTTTTTTGCTGATCTGATTGCCGTTTTGGATCTTATCTGAGGAGTCCAGGCATCTATATCTTTTATCACATATAACTTTTCCAAAGCTTCTATATAAGAAGAAATTGTAATATCTGTTATATTATACGATGCCCTTATATCAGAGTTTATTACCGTTTTTTTAGATAATGTAGCCATATTTCTAGCGTATGACCAAAGAATAGTTCTTGCCCACTCCGGATTTCTCTTTACTCCATCAACTGCACTAATATCCTTTTTATATATTTGTTCGAAATAGTCTGTTGCGATTCGAAGCTTAGCAGCGTCGTCTTTTATTGCGAGGCATCTTGGCCATCCACCTCGACAAATAATATAAAAAAGATCTTCTAATTTCAGATTGCTTTTTTCACCATCTATATCATACTTATCATCATCGAATAATCTGGATATAGAAACTCCTCCAGTCGACTCACCAGTTTCATATAATGTCATAGGATACATGGTTATTTCAGAAATTCTTCCGGTCCCAGTATGAGGGGTATCGATTTTTTTGCTTGATGATCCTGTCAGATAATACTCTCCAAAAGCTTCAGGATTGTCGTCACAATCTTTTCTTATTGTCCCCCATATCTTTGGAGCATCCTGCCATTCATCAAACAAAATAGGTTTTTCATTTTTCAAAAATAGCCTGGGAGCTGTATTAGCAATGCTTAAATATCCTTCTCTCTTTTCTTCATCCTGGAACTCAATGATTGTTTTACATCTTTCATTAGCAGTTCTCGTTTTTCCACAACCTTTTGGACCCACTATATTTATGGCATTGAAAGCCTTAATCATTTCATCTATATATTTATCTATCACTCTTATATAATATCTCATTTAATCTATACCTCCATACTTATTATGCAATGCATCATGTAATAATTCAAGTTCATTTTATGTTTTTCGGCATTTTTATTTTGGGTTTTTCGACTTTTTTATTTTGGTTTTTTCGATTGTATAGTACCAAAAAAACTCGCACTCATTATAGCGAATGCGAGTTTTTCACGTTGATAAACCCTCCACTTTTAAGGTAGGAGCTCTCCTGTTGTTTTATCTAATTAGCAACCCCCCTGAGCGATCTGTGCCATATCAGCTACGCTGATATGCAAGCCTTGCTTGTGCCAAGCATGTTTCACATGCTTGCAATCCTTGCTTCGCAAGTATTGATTCCACTTCGTGGACTGCATCTGCCTACGGCAGACCCTCGATTCTTCGAATCGAGAGCTTATTCGCAAGTCTTGGTTCTGCTTCGCAGAACGCATCCTCCGCTTCGTTTCGGACCCAAGGTGTATTAACATACACCTTGAGCTATCATTGCTTCAACAACCTTCTTGAAGCCGGCGATGTTAGCACCTGCAACATAGTTGCCTTCCATACCATACTCTTTAGCAGCATCATCGATATTGTGATAGATACCAACCATGATGTTCTTAAGCTTAGCATCAACCTCTTCGAAGCTCCATGAAAGTCTCTCTGAGTTCTGGCTCATCTCAAGTGCTGATGTAGCAACACCACCTGCGTTAGCAGCCTTACCACCAACGAAAGGTACGTTGTTTGACTGGAAATACTCTGTAGCTTCGATTGTTGTAGGCATGTTAGCACCTTCTGCTACATACTGAACACCGTTAGCAACAAGCATCTTAGCATCCTCAAGATCAAGCTCGTTCTGTGTAGCACATGGAAGAGCGATGTCTACCTTGTACTGCCATACACCATGCTCACCGTTCTTCTTCTCGAAGTACTGAGCTGTTGACTTAGCTGCTGCATACTCTGTAAGACGTGCTCTCTTAACTTCCTTAACTTCCTTAAGAAGATCTACGTCGATACCGTTCTCATCATAGATCCAACCAGTTGAATCTGAACATGTAACAACCTTAGCACCAAGCTGCTGAGCCTTCTGGATAGCATAGATAGCAACGTTTCCTGAACCTGAAACTGCTACTGTCTTTCCTTCCATCTTATCGCCATGGCACTTAACCATTTCCTCTGTGAGGTAAAGAAGACCATAACCTGTAGCCTCTGTACGAGCAAGTGATCCACCATATGTAAGACCCTTACCTGTAAGAACTCCTTCATAGAGTCCCTTGATTCTCTTATACTGACCAAACATGAAACCGATCTCACGAGCACCTGTTCCGATATCACCTGCAGGAACGTCCTCATCAGCTCCGATATATTTTGAAAGCTCTGTCATAAAGCTCTGGCAGAACTTCATGATCTCGTTGTCTGACTTACCCTTAGGATCGAAGTCAGAACCACCCTTACCACCACCGATTGGAAGTGTTGTAAGACTGTTCTTGAAAATCTGCTCAAAACCGAGGAACTTGATAATACCAAGGTTTACTGAAGGATGAAGTCTAAGACCACCCTTGTAAGGTCCTATAGCATTATTGAACTGTACACGGAATCCTCTGTTAACCTGTACATTTCCGTTATCATCTACCCATGGAACTCTGAACATGATCTGACGATCTGGCTCTGTGATTCTCTCAAGGATAGCAAGCTTACGATACTTCTCCTCATCCTGCTCGATAACAGGACGAAGTGTTGTAAGCACTTCTGTTACTGCCTGAAGGAACTCAGGCTGATCTGCGTCTCTTTTCTTTACTTTCTCAAGTACCTCATCAACGTATGACATTGTTTTTTCTCCTTTTCTTAAATACTTTTTTGTATTCATCTTTTTGAATACCACTTTTTAGGCTACTTGCAGAACTTCTGCACTTTGCCCCACTAAAGCAGAATTATATACTAAGAAAAGCGAGTTGTAAATAATAAAATTAAGTTTTTTTGTATTATTATTAAGTTTTTTTAGTTTTTTATGAATTAAGTTCTTTTTATAAATAATTTATGTAAACTGTTCAGTTTTATGTAAACCGTTATTCGTTAAAATACTATGGATATTCTCGTTCCTATGTCTTTTCTGGATAGGATTTCGAAATGTCCATTATGCTTATCCACGATCCACTTGGCTATAGACAGTCCCAGACCGGTTCCCTGAACCTTTCTGGTATCATCTGCTCTGTAGAATCTTTCAAACATATGCTTTACATCTGATTCTGCCATTCCCATTCCATTATCCTGAACTCTCATAAATGGTCTTCCGTCATCGTTGAAACCAACTGAAAGACTTATCTCATCTCCTTCATTTGTATACTTAGCTGCATTATCTACCAGAATTCTCATTGCCTGTTTTATCATAGAAGGATCTACATTCATGAACACATTTTCATTCTTCTCAAAGAATCTATATACATGATGTTCGTCAATCATAAGCGATTCCTCATATATTTCCTTCATGACATCATTCAGCTTTACATTTTCAAATTTCATCGTATTACGTCCGGCATCACCTCTGGCAAGGAAAAGAAGCTGTTCAACCAGATGATTCATATGATCCGATTCATTTTTTATAGCAGTAATGGATTCATTAAGGATTTCTTCATCCTCCTTGCCCCATCTGTCAAGCATATTTGCATAGCCCTTAATTACTGAAATTGGAGTTCTTAATTCATGTGAAGCGTCATTTACGAATCTTGCCTGCTGCATATATGTATCATGCATTTTCTTAAGCATGTTGTTCATCGCTGCTTCTATTCCCAGAAGATCTGAGTCACCAAGGGAAAGCTCCGTAGTCTGTTCAGGCGATATATGCTCTATAGCATCTTCTACTATCTGGAACTTAGTTTCATCAAATGGCATTTTCGTGAGCTCATCATATTTTATCGCCATATCATTTATAGGGCTCAGTATCTTCTTTATCTTTCTATGCTCAGCATAATAGGAGAACAAAAGTCCCAGCTGCTGAAAGATAATTGCCACAGCTACAGCTATAATAGCTGCCAGTAACACATCAAACGCCTTCTTTTCCAGGAGTACTTTATCCTTGTACTCGACAACATAACGAAGATTAGAGAGACCTTCTCCTCTTGTGGTGAAATTTCTATCATAATTCCAGACTATCTCCCCCAGATTATCTGTCTCTGTCTGAATAATCCATAATAAAAAAATGGCTACAAATAAAAATATATTTGCAGCTGAATAAGCCCCGACCTTACCACGAATAAGCTGACTATGGAGCTTATTCGTGATCGAGGACATCCTTTTTGCTTCTTTATTTTTACTCTGACTTGATGACATATCCTACTCCTCTGACAGTCTGAATCATTCGCACGTTAAAGGCTTCATCTATCTTTGTTCTTAAATATCTGACATAAACATCTATTACATTTGTCTCACCGAGATAATCATATCCACAAACTCTTTCCAGAAGAGTGTCCCTCGATAAAACTATATCCATATTTTCCAGGAGGACTTTAAGCATTACAAACTCCCTGTTTGTAAGCTCAATAGTATGTCCGTCATACTTAACAACATGTCTCTTATCATCCAGTGTAAGCGCATTCCATCTGAGTATGCCTTCCTCATTATCACCTTCGGATGCAGAAGATAAACTCTTGTTTCCGGCATTTTCACCGCTGTAAAGCTTCAGTGCTACTCTTATTCTTGCAAGAAGCTCTTCTATAGCAAAAGGCTTGGTTATGTAGTCTACTGCCCCTGCATCAAGTCCGGATACTTTGTCCATAACAGCATCTCTGGCTGTAAGCAGAATTACCGGAGTTGATTTTTCCCTGCTGAGGCGCCTCATAACTTCAAGCCCATTTAAGCCCGGGAGCATAATATCAAGTAGTATCAGATCATAATCCTTCTCTATAGCCTTATCCAACGCATCACGTCCATTCATTACCTTATCTACCGTGTAGCCCTCATGAATAAGCTCCAGTTCAATAAATCTGGCTAATTTTTCCTCATCCTCTACTACTAATATGTATGCTCCCATATATAAACCCTCTTTTTACTTTTCATTATTTTCAGCAGATCCCACTGTTGCCTCAGCTGCAGTATCAGTATTTTCTACTGTTGCTTCTGCTACTGTATTTGTGTTATCTACTGTTGCTTCTGTTCTGTAGATGCTTGATGCTGCACTAGCTGCATCACTATACTCTGTATTGGAATTATCTGAAGTAAAGCTTTCCTTTGCTTTATCTGCAAGATCAGATGCCTGACCAAGTATCTCATTTACTTCCTTCGCATCATCTTTTCCTTCTATAGAGTATCTGCACTCAAGGAAGAGTGAAATTACAAATACTATCAGAAGCAGATGCCATGCACAAAGGATAATTATGATTGATAACCAGAGTGGGATATTCAGAACTGTTTCACCCTTTCTTGTTACCTTAAGGGAATTATCAACTGTGTACTGGAAACCTCTCTTTATTCCATCACCGATTGTCTTAAAGATACTCTTTCCTGTATCTTTCTTTGTATTTTCCACAGCTGCCGGAACATCCTTATATCCTGCATTATCCTCAGGTCTTGTTGTATATATTGTCTGCTCAGGCTGCGAAACCTTATTCTGCTTCTCAAGAATTATCATAGCATCCAGAAGATCACCATTTGCTTCCTCTAATGCTTTCTTTGCATCCTCATATGATACATGTGCCTTCTCAACTAACTTTTCAACCTTTTCAAAATTTTCCATTTTTATTTCCTCATCTTTCTTTATAATCTTTTCTCATTTATCTGTCTTCAGGAACTTACGATTTCCTTTTGACAATTCGTATTCTAATATTAATAAATAAAACTGTCTTTATGAAAAGATTAAAAAAAGATTAAAAAATTTGCCCCCTTTATAAAGTAATGTTAAGATATATATACTATGAAAAAACAATCATAAATCCAGTCACGAGGAAGGTATAAGTAATGGCTTATATAGTAAACAATATAAAATGGGACAGAATCTGGATATCATTTTACATAGATAATATCTCACCTGATTCCAATGAAGGTTATCCTACATTTTATATAAAGGACCTGAGTAGTGAATACTATGCCAAGCTTCGCCACTCCGAAGATAACCCTTCTGAATATAAGCTGAATATAACAAACCCCGGTAACTGTAGGATGCTCCCTGCAGGTGTATACAGCGTTCTCTCATCGGAGAATGAACCTGTAACATACTCTAATACTATAAACGTTAAAAGGTATAATCGTCAATTCATTTATTTCCATAGCGAAAGAGCCTACAGAGTACAGTTTTCCGCTCGTAACGGCCTGAGGATAAAAACAAGTGATACCAAGCTTAAGAATCTCGGACTTAAGAAATGTATTATCTCCGGCCTCAGACGTTCCAGGCACAATCTAGCAAAGGCTATACTGAGACTTATCTATAATATCTTCTACCTGATGTATCACAGGAAGGATTCTTCAGATATTCATAGCATTAAGAACCCCCGCATACTCCTGATGTCAGATCAGAGTGAAGCAATAAGTCCTAACATGGCAGCGCTTAAAGTCAGACTGACTGAAGAAGGCTACGCCCCCGAAGAAGCTCTCAGAGCTGTAACCACAAAGCACTATAGTCTCCTTCACTGGATTAAAACACTTAAGAAGATAGCCGAAGCTGATTATATATTTCTGGATGATCACAGTCAGACGACAGACTGGCTTACTATAAAAAATACTATCATTACACAGCTGTGGCACGCCGGTGCCGGCTTTAAATCCACCGGTTACAGCAGATTTGGAATGCCTGCCAGTCCCGCTCCATGGTCCGGTCACAGACAGTACACGTATGGCATAGCCGGCTCAAAAAAGATAAGACACTTCTTCTCCGAAGTATGGGGAATAAACGATTCTCAGGTACTCCCTACAGGAATGCCAAGGCTGGATGAATATCTGGATGACGATCACAAACGAAATGCCATGGAAAGGATTCTTTTACATAATCCTATATTATGTAAACAAAGCCGCATTATTCTTTTTGCTCCTACCTACCGTGGAGAAAACAAAAAGCATGCCTACTATCCGTATGACATGCTTGATTTTGATAAGCTTTATAAGCTGTGTCAGGACACAGATTCTGTGATCATATTTAAAATGCATCCTTTTATTTCCGAGCCCGTCCCTATTCCTGAAGAGTATAAAGACAGACTCACCGATATGTCCGATTATCCGAATATAAATGATCTCTTCTACATCACGGATCTTCTTATTACCGACTACTCATCGAACATATATGAATTCTCACTAATGAAAAAACCTATGCTCTTCTTTGCCTACGATATAAAGGATTATATGAAGGAACGCGGTTTTCATAGAGACTACAGAACTAATGTTCCGGGCAAAATTGTCGAATCCTTCGATGACATGGTAAATGCGATCTATTCTGAAGACTTCGAATATGATAAGGTTGCCGAATATATAGAGAACAACTTTGATTACGTAGATACTCACGCATGTGACCGTATAATAGAGTGGATCATACGAGGAAATCTACCTTATTAATGATCAAATCTCGATTTGTACACGGTATCTTAATTATACAAGGTGTTTTAATTCTCCACCCAGTCAAAGCTACGGCCGACTGCCTTGCTCCATCCTGCCAGACGGCTCTTTCTTTCTTCCTCAGATATTTCAGGTTTATATACCTTATCTATGCTGAGAACAGTCCTGAGCTCATCACGTGAGGACCAGTAGCCAACTGCCAGTCCCGCAAGAAACGCCGCTCCCATGGCTGTACTTTCCAGACAGCTGGGTCTTACTACTGTGGCATTTATTATATCTGCCTGGGTCTGCATCAGGAAATTATTTGCTGATGCACCACCATCTACCTTCAGTTCACTTAAAGTTACACCTGAATCTTTTTCCATAGCTGACAGAACATCACTTGTTTCATAGGCTATGGATTCAAGCGTTGCTCTGATAATATGATACTTATTAACTCCTCTTGTAATACCTACAATAACACCTCTGGCATACTGATTCCAGTACGGTGCACCAAGTCCTGTAAAGGCAGGTACCACATAGCATCCATTTGAATCAGGCACTTTTGTGGCCATATACTCTGAATCCTCTGCACTGTCTATAAGCCTCATCTCGTCGCGAAGCCACTGAACAGAAGCTCCGGCTATAAATACAGAACCCTCAAGGGCATACTGTACTTTTCCATCTATACCCCAGGCGAGTGTTGTAACCAGACCATTTTTTGAAAAGACAGGCTTATCACCTGTATTCATAAGAAGAAAACAGCCTGTTCCGTAGGTATTCTTGGCATTTCCCTTTTCCCAGCACTGCTGACCAAAGAGCGCAGCCTGCTGATCACCTGCTATACCTGCTATCGGAATCTCACGACCTAGGATGTGCTTGCTGGCACTTCCATATACAAAGCTGCTGTCCTTTACCTCCGGAAGCATGGATGCAGGTATATTCAGTTCCTTAAGTATATCCTCATCCCACTTAAGCTCATTAATGTTGAACATCATAGTTCTGGAGGCATTTGAATAATCGGTTACATGAACCCTTCCGTGGGTCAGTTTCCATATAAGCCAGGTATCAACTGTACCAAAAAGAAGTTCTCCTTTTTCGGCTCTTTCTCTCACTCCGGGTACTTCTTCAAGTATCCATCTGAGCTTTGTCGCAGAAAAATATGCATCAATAACAAGCCCCGTCTTTGAACGGATAACATCCTCCAGTCCTTTTTCCTTAAGTGTATCACAATACTCCGAGGTTCTTCTGCACTGCCATACTATTGCATTATAAACCGGTTCACCGGTACTCTTATCCCATACTATGGTTGTTTCTCTCTGATTGGTTATTCCTATTCCGGCCACATCTTCAGCGCTCACGCCTGCCTTGGCCATGGTTTCAACTGCAACTCCGAGCATGGTAGACCATATCTCATTAGCATCATGCTCTACCCAGCCCGGTTTAGGATATATTTGTGTAAACTCTCTCTGAGCAACCGATACTATCTTTCCCGAGTGATCAAAAAGTATTGCTCTGTTACTTGTTGTACCTGCATCAAGTGCCATTATAAATTTTGCCATTTTCCTACCCCACTTTTTTTTCAAAAAACTCTGTCAGCTGCTCTATTGGAATCGGTCGCGAATACTTATATCCCTGCAGATAAACAGCAGACATATCTATGCACCGCTTTTCATCAAGATCATTTTCAACACCCTCATAGAGGACTGAATAATTCAGATCTCTGAACATATGAGCCAGATTCCCGACCATTTTTTCTGATTTTTCATTTTCTCCGCTGGCGACAACAAGAGAACGGTCAAACTTGATGATATCAAATGGAACCTCCATAATTCTCTCAAGATTTGAATAGCCCGTTCCAAAATCATCCAGGTAGAATTTAATACCTTGCTCCTTTAATTCATTTACCTTTGCCTTCATGATAATAAAGTCATTTTCATTCTGGGACTCAGTTATTTCTATAGCAATCTTATCCTCAGGAATACCACTATCCTTTATTATCTTATTAATGTCATCGCAGAAATTATCATCCCTTAGTTCCAAAACCGAGATATTAACAGATATTCTGTTCACCTCATAGCCGTCAACGATCAGCTTTCTTATCTCGGTACAGGTTTTCTTCAGAATAATAAGTGACAGCACATGAATATACTGATTATCCTCTGCAAGATGAATAAACTGTTCCGGCAATACCATCCCTATCTGAGGAAGATTCAGCCTCATCAAAGCCTCAGCGGTATCGTATTTATTGGTCTCCATGTTATAAACCGGCTGGCAGTAAACAGCAACTCTCGAATCATCAAGATCACGCCTTCTATATATATCACCAAGCTGGTCAAGTATGTATTTTTCCTGATTGAATGTATTTATATCGTCATAATCAATGAAATGAACATCATTCTCCTTCATAAAACCATGGATATGCTTTATGAAGCTTATATACTCATTTCTTCTGCTGATCTCCTCAAGAGAATGCCCCATTACTATTTTATAATCATAACGATACTTGGCATATTCTTCAAAGAATTCATTCAGGATCATATTTACTTTATTTTCAAAATCCGGATTTCTTCTCTTGTCGGCTATAAGCATTACGTGACCATTTGATATCTGGAAAAGAACTGCTCCCCTGAAATACTTTCCCGCGAATCTTCTAAAGGTTTTATTCATTGTTTCAGGGAACTTCTTACCCTCTTCATCAAAATCCTTCATATAAAGACTCATAAGGATAAATTCACGGCCACGACTATAATTATAGCTTACCTGATCCTCCAGAGCATTCACGTTTACTGAACCGATTTTTACATCATAAGGATTTGAATGAAGCAGATACATCATTGCTATCAGCGGAAACAAAAAAGTAGCTGTAGTGAAAGAGGTCTGGTCGAATCTACCCTGAATAGCTATCACGAAAAATGAAACAGCCATGGTACCATAGAAACCTGACATTACCTGGCCGTAAAGCCTGTCTTTGTACCTTATCATCATATACATAATAATTGAACAGAAGAATATATATCCAACCATGAATATATTAAAGCCTTCCATGGCTGCTCCTTTTACAGCTCCGTATTCTCCTATCCTGAAGCCAAAGCCAAACTTGGATCCCAGAATATCAACAACCGTTATAATTACATAACCGGCTATACCTAAACCAAAAAGAATATATTTTTTTATTTTTTCCAGTTGCTGAACCTCTGCAATATATACAATATACAGAAAAAGATTTGCATAAAGAGATGCATGGAATAAGAATCTTAGACCATAAATGATATGATTATTTACATTTACGTAATCAAAATATAAATAATGATAGAAAATATTAGATAAAGAAGACACAAAAAGAACGAAGATCATGCTCAAAAAAATAACAAAGCTTCTGGTCTTCTTTACATATGATGCTAAAATCAATACAGCCATAACAACTGATACTGCTATGACAACTATATCTCCAACAGGTGAATAATTATCAAAAAATACTAAGGATCCATCCATTAGCAAAACCCCGATACAAGTGTTTTTTACATAGCCCCGAGTACGTCTCTTTTCTGAAGCAGATCCTGAATGAGCGGTTTATAATCTATGTCTTCCCTCGCACGTAACAGTTCTGTGATCTCCGCTGCCTTCTCATACATAGGCGTTATGGAGAGATTACCAAGAACCCCTTTAAGCGCGTGTGCTGCCTCAAATGCAGCATCAAGATCTCCTGCTTCGATTGCATCAGAAAGCTTATCAAAACTCGGCTCCCCCGCTACAGTAGATACAAGTCTAAGATATAAGGCTTCATTATTCATACATCTTGTCAGACCTTCATCTGTGTCAACTCCAAAACTTTTAAGTGCATCTATTGTAATCATACCTTTACTCCTTCACCTGTCACACAGTTTTTTGCAAATAAAAAGGGTGAAATGAAACAAATCACTCACCCTTAATTATACTATAAAAACAGTATATATGAAAGAAATATTTATACGTCAGACGGCAGAATCTCTTTGTCTTCTTTACCGGCAGCTGCCTCTCTCTTGTCACATTTTTCTATAGCATCATCAATGAACTTGATGAATCTGTCAATATTTCCTTCCTCCATACTCTTAAGAGAATTCTTCATCTTGTCATATACGGACTTATCAGCCTTATAGCCTTTCTCCTTTACATATCCTCTTGCAAGATGCATCATGCCTCTTTCCTTAATCTTATGTATATCTATAAGATAGATGAAGGAATCAACTATATCGGAGTTCTCTTCAAAGAAATTAGCAAGAGAATCTATCTCACCGGTAAGAATAACAACATAATCATTATTATCAGGAGCAGAATCCTTGATAACCTCAACCAGCTTATTGAATGAAACCAGACCTGCATTCTCTATAATAAGACATCCGCCCTTAAGCTTTGTAAGAGTATCAAGACTCATCTTATTAAGCTGTTTAGCCTTTGTCTTAGCTATCTTATCTGACTTAACAAGTCCCAGATCATAAAAGCTTCTTGCGAAATCCTCTCCGACCTTAACAGTACCAAAACCATTACGTCCGAGGATAACTATATTCTTAGGCATATCTGTATGCTTAATTATTGAATTAATAGCAACTGTTATATCATCTGATGTAGTAGGAATACGCATATATTTCTTAAGATAGCTTGCTTCCTTCGGCAGAGCTCCTAGAGGTATCTCTTCACCGGTAACAGGATCAACAACCATCTTAATATTTCCGGACTTTTCTGCTGCAGCTTCAGCTGCTTCCTTCTTTTTGTCTTCAGCTTCTCTCTTGGCAGCACGTTCAGCTCTCTTCTTAACTTCCTTCTCGTACTTCTCCTGCTCAGCCTTCTCGCCCTTACTTATTTTTTCTTCTTCTATTCCTTCTTCTTCGGCAATATTGGCAAGAATCTTTTCAATCTTCTTGGATTCTTCAGTTGCCGGAGCTTCTTCCTGTTCAGATGTTTCACCAGCAGAAGCTTCTGCTTCTGAAGACGATTCTTCTCCGGTGTTCTCCGCCGATTCCTCGGTTGCAGTGCCCTCTTCGCCCTTACCTTCTATATCTTCTTTTTTCCCAAATAGACTCTTTAACAGTTTTTTAATAGCATCATATGCGGTAGCAAATGGCTTCTTCATTTTCCCCAACCTCCAAGTGAATTTCTAGTCGCAATACACCACTCCTATAGTATCACATTTCATATACATTTATCAAGACCGGCTTGCAAAGAATAAGGAAAAATTTTTGGTCTTTTTCTTGATTTTTATTTACAAAAGGTCTATGCTATTAATCTATTAATAAAAATGAAAGACAGAGGTGCTCAAAATGAAACCTGTTAAAGAAGGAAAGGTACGTGAAATCTACGATAACGGCGACAGTCTTATCATGGTTGCAACTGACAGAATAAGCTGCTATGACGTGATACTCAAAAACAAGATCAGCAAGAAGGGAACTGTCCTTACACAGATGTCTAAGTTCTGGTTTGATTATACTCAGGATATACTTCCAAACCACATGATTTCTGTAGATGTCAAGGACATGCCTGAATATTTCCAGAATCCTGATTATGACGGAAACAGTATGATGTGCAAGAAGCTTACCATGCTTCCTATAGAATGTATCGTACGTGGCTATATAACAGGAAGTGGCTGGGCCAGCTACAAGGAAAACGGAACAGTCTGCGGCATAAAGCTTCCTGAAGGACTTAAGGAAAGTGATAAACTTCCTGAAGCCATCTACACACCTTCAACAAAGGCCGAGATCGGTGATCATGATGAGAACATCTCTTTTGAGAAATCTATAGAAGTTCTTGAGAAGACATTTCCGGGCAAAGGACAGGAGTACGGTGAAAAGCTCCGTGACTATACACTTGCACTTTACAACAAATGTGCTGACTACGCTCTTACTAAAGGAATAATCATAGCAGATACAAAATTCGAGTTCGGTCTTGATGAAAACGGAAATATCGTTCTCGGTGACGAGATGCTCACTCCTGACTCTTCAAGATTCTGGCCTGCTGATGGTTATGAGCCGGGACACGGACAGCCATCCTTCGATAAGCAGTTTGCGAGAGACTGGCTGAAGTCTGATGAAAATAAAAATGCCCCTGAGGATTGGGAACTTCCACAGGAGATCGTAGATAAGACAATCGATAAATATTTATCTGCATATAAAATGCTGACCGGCGAGAATCTGTAATCCCTCATCCGTCAGCTCGGATCAACCAAAAAAGATGACAGTTTGAACCTGATTCAAATTGTCATCTTTTTTATGACAGTTGTGAACCTGGTTCGCTGCTGTCATATTTTTATTCGTATTTACTGCTGACTTCTTCGTTAGCTTTGATGGCTGCTGCCTGCATCTTCTGTCTTTCTTCAAGGAGCATATCACGAGCCTCCGGATGCTTTACCGCCATTATCTCAAGGGCAAGCCATGCGGCATTCTTGCTTCCGTTTATTGCCACTGTTGCAACTGGTATTCCAGGTGGCATCTGAACTATTGAATAAAGTGCATCCTGTCCGTCAAGCACGGAACCTGAAAGCGGAACTCCAATAACCGGAAGCACGGTCTGAGCTGCCACTACTCCGGGAAGTGCTGCGGCCATTCCTGCAGCTGTTATTATAACTTCCGTGCCGTCCGCATTTATCTCTTCTATAAATTCGCTGAGCTGCTTTGATGCCCTGTGAGCAGAAAGGCATCTTACCTTCAGCTCTACTCCTTTACTCTTTAATATTTCTATTCCGGGTTCTACTTTTACAAGATCACTGGTTGAACCCATTATTATCGCTGCTTTCATTTGATTGTTCTCCCTCCCTTAATGTATTGGAAATACAATGATTATAACACCAAAAAACCTAACTGAATAGGAATTTGTGAATTATTTTTTTAGCAACTGTGAACTACGTGTGAAACATGCTTTTCGCCAAAAGATGATGTATGATTTATGATAAAAATATATGTTTTATGTTAAAAATATTTTCTTTCATCGATATAATGCAAAGTATACACTATTTATAAAAATCTATGAAAAAGGAGAAGCGTTATGAAGAAAAATAATGGATTTTCACTTGTTGAACTGATAATTGTTATCGCCATTATGGCAATACTCGCAACTGTAATCGCGCCTGCTCTCATTCGCTTTATCGATAAATCCCGAAAGGCTGATGATGTAGCCGCTGCCAGTGTAATAAGTGACGCATTCAATGCCGCTCTTGCTGAAGAAACTGTATATGAAGCATTAACTGCTAAGATCTCTGCCGATGGCACAACTGCCGGAGGCTTCTATCCTGTAGTTCTCTGGTGTGCCTCCGGAGACAATGAATGGACTATTCGTGATGGTTATGATTCAGTGATAAAAGAGGTTATGGACAAGAGTTGTCCACCGCCGGTGGTAAAGTATAAGAAGGAAATCGATCCTGCTTCCTCCGGTACTTCAATAGTTAGTTATATTACTTCTTGGAGTAAGTTCACTCCGGCAGGGTGGGGAGTAGCGCTTGTAAAGAATAAGCCATGTGTTCTTATTACAGACGGTACAACCGATCCTGCCACTCCTCCTAATGGTATCTCTCTCAACCCGATTATGTGTGTTGATTATAAATAAAAAAAGAGGTTCCTCTCTCAAACCTTTTACGCGTTAACGCACCCTGATATTCAGGGTGCGTGTTGCATTTAGAACTGCTATCACCATTACACCGACATCGGCGAAAATGGCTATCCACATATTTGCTATTCCCAATGCTCCGAGCACCAGACACAGAACCTTGACTGCAATAGCAAATGTAATATTCTGTTTAACTATAGAAAGTGTTTTTCTTGATATCTTCATGGCAAGCGATATCTTTGCAGGATCATCATCCATAAGAACTATATCAGCCGCTTCTATGGCCGCGTCAGATCCCATGGCTCCCATGGCTATTCCGATATCAGCTCTTGCAAGAACAGGTGCATCATTTATTCCATCACCTACGAATGCAAGTCTTCTTCTCTTCGAATCCTCAGCCGCCCCCAGACCTGAAAGAAGCTTCTCAACCTCTTCTACCTTATCTCCGGGAAGAAGTTCTGATTTGTAATCAGAAACTCCAACCTTCTGGGCTATAATTCTTGCTGCCTTATCGGAATCTCCTGTAAGCATTACAGTTCTGATTCCCTGACTTTTCAGCCCCTGCATAGCATTTGAGCTGGTAGACTTCAGTTCATCAGAAATCACTATACATCCAAGATACTTAATATCTCTTCTTCCTGTGTCAGTGCTATTGTTTTCCAGAACATTTTTTTCTGTCTTATCATCTATAGCATTTGATTGCTCCTTTTCAGCATTATTTCCAAGGAACTCTTCCGCAACATATACAACAGTACCCTCATCATGCGTCTCCGGAACCTCAACTCCAACCCGCTTCATCAGCCTCAGATTTCCGGCATATATCTTATAATGGGCAGTTTTACCTGTCGAAATTTCCTTATCAACTGATTCTACAACTCCATCCGAAGATTCTCTGAACTTAACAGAAGCCCCGTCTGAAAACTCTCTATACTTTACAGAAACTCCATGACCGGCTATTTCCTCAGCTTCATATATAAGATTGTAATTGATCTCATTTCCGAATTCATACTTATACGCTCTGATAACCGACTCAGCTATGGGATGATTGGATGAGCTCTCCGCATTTGCGGCTCTTTCCAGAAGATAATCTCTCGATACGTCGCCGTTTGTATAAATATTCTGAACCTCAAACACACCCTTTGTAAGTGTTCCGGTTTTGTCAAATACTATAGTATTCGTATCCGCCAGAGCTTCCAGATAGTTTGAACCCTTCACAAGAATTCCTTTTGAGGAAGCACAGCCTATGCCTCCGAAGAAGCTGAGCGGAACCGATATTACTACCGCACAAGGACAAGATATTACAAGAAATGTAAGCGCCCTCATAAGCCAGTCAACCCAGTCTCCCGGCATACCCATCAGCATCCTGATGACAGGCGGCAGAAGGAAAAGTGCCAGCGCCGAATAACAAACTATCGGTGTATAATACTTGGCAAACTTAGAAATGAAATTCTCCGTATGTGCCTTTCTCATACTTGAATTCTCAACCATTTCAAGTATCTTCGAAACTGTGGAGTCCTCAAACTCTTTTGTTGTTCTTATCTTAATCATTCCTGTAAGAGATATACATCCACTGTATATTTCCTCTTCAGGATGAGCAGCTCTCGGAACTGATTCTCCTGTTAGTGCACTTGTATCCAGGCTTGTGTCACCCTCAAGGATGATTCCGTCAATCGGAACCCTTTCTCCGGGATTTACTACTATTATAGAGCCTATCTCAACATCATCAGGATCTTCTTCTGTAATAGATCCATCCTCATGATATACATTTGCGATCTCAGGACATATATCCATCAGATCCGCGATATTCTTACGGCTCTTTCCAACAGCTATACTTTGGAACAGCTCACCTATCTGATAGAAAAGCATAACTGCTACGCCTTCGCGGTATTCACCGGTGGCTATGGCACCTACAGTTGCTATAGTCATAAGAAAGCATTCATCGAACACCTGACCATTTCTGATATTTTTAGCTGCCCTGAGGAGCACGTCACATCCTACTACAAAATAAGGAATCAGAAACAGAGGAAGTTCTACCAACCATGGCACTTCTATAAAATGAAATGTCACCGAGAAAGCCACTACCAGAACAAGTGCAACTATGCATCTGATTAAATTGTTCTTTTGTTTTTTGTTCATTTTATTAACCTAACGCAATAGTTTATCAACTACTGACTTATACATCTCTAGAAGAAAATCTCGAATTCGTCTTCAATCTTCTTGCAATTATCTCTGGCTGTCTTAATTACTTCGTCCGGATCAACACCATCCTCAAACTCAACCTTGCACTTAAGGGTCATAAAGCTGAGGGAAGCATCCTTTACTCCTTCAGTATTCTTAATAGCCTCCTGCATCTTTTCTGCACATGCTGCGCAGTCAACATCTACCTTATATGTTTTTTTCATTTTATAATTCCTCCATATTTTTATTTGTTAAATACATTATTTATAGAAAGTTAAATGAGATTCTGAGCTTTACTTAAAATGATGACACCATCTTTTGTTTTCCTCAGAATCACATCACTCTTCCAGATGTTCCATACCGAGATTAAGAATTGATCTCACATGATCATCATCCAGTGAATAATAAATACTCTTTCCGTCTCTTCTGAACTTAACAAGTTTTGAATCCTTCAGAATCCTTAACTGGTGGCTCACAGAAGACTGACTGAGTCTTAATATCTGAGCTATATCACCAACACAAAGTTCATTATCGAAAAGCGAATACAGAATCTTGATTCTGGTTGAATCACCAAATATTCTGAAAAGCTCTGAAAGATCATATAAATACTCATCATCCGGCATAGCCTCACGGATCGCAGCTGCCGCTTCAGAATTAACTAATTTTTCTTCCTGCATACGAACCTCCTTTTTTATATATGTTTATCTGTTCATATGTTCAATATACTACTATTATTAAATTCTGTCAACAAAAAAAAGCCTTTTTTTATTTCAAACTTTTTTTAATACTTTTTTATAATGTAGGTTTCTGATGTACTGTATGAAACCATATGACATGCTGATCACTCCATCGCGAAGCAATCCCGGAATATTTTGATGTATTTTTGCTCTTTCACCACTATATCTTGATGTTTTTTCATATTTTTTCAGCTTTTTTTCTCATTTCAGGCTTATTTTTTGAGCAAACACGTTGTACAAAATGCACAATCAGACTTTCAAAAATCATACTAATCATACAAGAATTCTATACATCCTATACAATCCACTTCCAGAAGTTCCGTTAATTATCATAAAAGCATCAGTTTATAATCCAAAATATTAACAAACTGTACGAAATATTACGAAAGTATTGCATTTTCATTACTTTTGTTGTAAAACATTTGAGGTGATTTCGAAAGGAGTAAAAAAGTATACTATGAAACATATAAGATTACGTTTTGTTGCAGCACTGCTTACTTCAATAATGATCTTCGGACTTGAATGTCCAACACTCAATATCAACGCGGACGAGCCGGTTCGTATCAACGAAGACCTCAGTCCGATACATAGCGAACTTAAGATAATACTTAATTACAATAACATAAAAAAGGCCGAAAGCCTTGAATGTTCAAAAAGAATCGCATTTGAATATGCTGCCAAGGATATGCAGGCTCAGCAAAGAATAAACGAAGAAAACGCGGCACTTCAACAGTATCTGCCTCAGAAGACTTACATTGGAAGCTATGAACTTACCGCTTATATCGCCACCGGAAATCCATGTGCTTCAGGTGTGTATCCAACAGTCGGACACACAGTTGCCTGTAATTCACTTCCTATGGGAACACACATATATATAGAAGGCTGTGGTGAATACGTGGTAGAGGACACAGGCGGAATGGCCGACAACGTAATAGATATATTTGTATCCGATTACGATACCGCAATAGAATTCGGCAGACAGATTGCCGATGTATATGTGCTTGAATAATAATAATAATAATAATAATAATTAATCAAAAAAAAAAGATGACAAAAGTGAACCCGGTTCACTTTTGTCATCTTTTTAGTATGTCGACTGCTTTCTGGTATTTTTCCAGCCTCTTCAGGTCGGCGTCCGTTACTTTGTCCAACCGTGTGAGGTCTGAATTATGTGCGAGATCTGCCAGCTTTACTTTTGTGGCTATCTCGTTTTCTTTTATTCTCCTGACATAGCTGTAATAATCTTCCAGCTTTTCCTCTTCTGTCAGTTCACCCTCCGGTGAAATATGTGTCATGTACTCTACAGCCTCAAGCTGTTTTTCCGTAAAACCTAATACTCTCAGGTCTTCAATTGTCATATCAGTATCTTCAACAACATCGTGGAGAAGGGCTACCACACAGGTATCCTCTGTCTCCATCTGTTCAGCCAGATGAAGTGGATGATATATGTAAGGCAGACCGTTTCTGTCGGTCTGCCCTTCGTGTGCTTTATAAGCAACCTTCATTGCAAGCTTTGTAAAATGGGTATAAATCATATCATACCTCCACCAAATTACTTCTGGTTATATCTGGCCTGCTGTCCCTGAATAAGTGCATCATCATCAAAGTAGTTGATTCTCATAGCAGCCTTCACCTCTGAAAGTGTCTGGGCAGCCATCTCGCGAGCTACATCTGTACCTTTTCTGAGTATTTCATATACTGCAGGAATATCCTTTTCAAATTCAGCTCTTCTGGCACGGATTGGAGCAAGCTCCTTGTTGATTACATTTAGAAGAAGCTTCTTACATTTAACATCTCCCAAGCCACCTCTCTGATAGTGTTCCTTCATCTCATCAAGGTTCTTATAATCAGGACAGAACTCTGCGAAGTCCTCATCAGTAGCAAATGCGTCCAGATATGTAAATACCGCATTTCCTTCCACATGTCCCGGATCATTTATCTGAATATGAGTCGGGTCGGTGAACATGCTCATTACCTTTTCCTTAACCTCTTTCTCTGTATCAGAAAGATAGATGCAGTTTCCAAGAGACTTGCTCATCTTTGCCTTTCCGTCTGTTCCAGGAAGTCGGCAGCAAATGGAATTCTCAGGAATAAGTGCATCAGGCTCAACCAGTACTTCACAGTTATAGGTTGTATTGAACTTTCTGACTATCTCACGGGTCTGCTCGATCATAGGAAGCTGATCCTCTCCAACAGGAACCGTTGTAGCCTTGAAAGCCGTAATATCTGACGCCTGGCTTATAGGATAGGTAAAGAAACCAACCGGAATGCTGGTCTCAAAATTTCTAAGCTTGATCTCTGACTTAACGGTAGGGTTACGTTCAAGTCTCGATACTGTTACGAGGTTAGCATAGTAAAATGTAAGCTCTGTCAGTTCTGTAACTGCTGACTGGATAAAAAGATTTGACTTTGCAGGGTCCAGTCCAACTGACAGATAGTCTAGTGCTACCTCAATGATATTATCTCTTATTTTGTCGGGGTTATCAAAATTGTCTGTAAGAGCCTGTGCATCAGCTATCATGATAAATATCTTATCAAATGCTCCGGAGTTCTGAAGCTCCACTCTTCTCTTTAAAGAACCTACATAATGACCCATATGGAGTCTTCCTGTAGGTCTGTCTCCTGTTAATATAATCTTGCTCATAACTTTTCCTCTTTTCTATTTCAGAATTGTTTGATTCTGTCTAAACAGACTTTCGATTCTATAAAGCGAACACTGATTAACTCAGAACAACAACTCAATCTACTCTCTTTTTGCCCTGGAAGAACAGCGCAACCGTTCCCGGTCCGGTATGACTGGCAATGGTGCAGCCAACATCAAAACGATGTACATTTCCCTTAAGCTGTGGAAATGTCTCCTCTATCAGAGCCACAACCTGAGAACCAAGCTCTCCATCTGTATCGGATAGAAAACATTTGCCGGCGTAATCTAGTCCGCCATCGCAGTCCTCTACCATCTTTTCTACCATTCTCTTAATAACCTTTTTCTTAGTTCTTATCTTCTCTCTTGGAGTAAGTCTTCCCTCAAGGTCAACATCCAGCAGCGGGCAAATGCTGAGAACCTGTCCTACAGTTCCGGCAGCCTTTGATATACGACCACCCTTTATATAGAATGAAAGGTCTGTCGAGAAAAACCAGTGACGTACATTCAGTCTGTAATCCTCTATCCACTTAGCAAGCTCCTCAGCTGAAAGACCTTCGTCCCTCTTATCAGCCGCTAGCTCCATAAGCAGTCCGTATCCCGAAGAAGCCGCAAAGGAATCTATAGTATAAATCTTTCTGTCAGGATACTGCTCCATCAGATCATTTGCTGCAATAACAGCACTCTGAAATGTACCGGAGATACCTGTAGAAAGTGATACATGAACGATATCCTTTCCCTCATCCAGGAACTTCTTGAAATATTCGATATACTCTCCCGTGCTGACCTGAGAAGTCTTAGCATCGGAGCCGGCCTGCATCATCTTAACAAGCTCACGCGGAGACAGACTCTTGCCCATATCATCCTTAATCTGTTCACCATCAAGCGTAACATTAAATGGCACAAATTGTATGTTTCTCTTCTCCATCCACTCAGGAGTCAGGTCACATGGCGCACACGCACTCAGTATGTAATCACTCATATCCAGCATTCCTTTCTTATTTAACTCATATTTATTGAATCAATGATTGCCCAAACCGTTGATAGCAATAACAAAACCATTACAATAGTATAATAGAGCCGGCAAAAAACTGCAAGAACAGTTTTACCGGCTATAAGTCTATTTTCTATTTGTTTATTTATATATTTGTCTACTTATCTACTATTTCTTTTAATCCTCTGTAATATGCCAACAGAAGATCAATCTGCGCTTGTATTGAGAACCTGAGCCATCTGAATAATTGTAGCATGAGTTGGTTTTCTGACACCATTTTCATATCTGACATATGAACTTTGTGGTATATTCATTCTTCTTGCTGCTTCAACTTTTGTAATTCCCATTGCCTCTCGAGCAGCTTTTAAATTTTCAGGAATAAGAGTAGGTTGCATAATTTCCCCTTGATTAAAGTAATTTATGCTAATTGTTGCCCTAGTTAAGCTTTATTTAGCACATAAGTAATGTAAAGAATAAATATGCCAAAAGCATCTATTATATTATTTACTCTTCTTTTTCTCTCTATCAATTATCATATAACAAAAAGAACCTGCCAAGGCAGGTTCTAAATAATTAAATAATATAGAATATAAATCATTTCATTACTGTATTACCATACATTTTAGGAAGCTTTTTCCTTAAGTATCCCCATAATGAAGTATTTTCATCAAGACCTGATAACGACAGATTATTTGGTCTTGAAATAAGATAATATTGTATATCAAGTTTCTTTCCGTCCATCTGAAGAGCATTGCTCCTCGCACCTTCATTCTTATCAACCACATTTACATTGGCTGCATTTTCCGATGTCCATTCACCATTATAAAAATAGTATGGTCTTGAATCTTTTTCCTTTACATAGATTCCGTATACTACTTTGTATTTCTCATGTTCAGTAGCATTAGAAGAAGGCTTACAATTTCCTGTTGCTACTATAAAAATATAAGGTTCCTCATCAACGTAGCTAAGCACCTTTTTTGCAAAATCCGATCCTTTGCAGTCTACATCTGCATAGCTTTTGTTAGGCCAATTATTAGAATCAGAAACTTTATCAAGCGGTAAACCAACAACATTTCCTTTATCATTATATGGAATTGCCTTTCCATACGCTTCAGTAAAACCAGCTTGTGCTGCATCCAGGCAGGCTTTTGCAAGAAAAACATCCTGCTTTTCTCTTGCCTTATTTATATAACCCAGGAGCGCTGGAACTAAAACTGCAGCCAGTATAGCAAGAATAGCCAAAACTACTATCAGCTCAACTAACGTAAAACCACGATTTTTTCTCATGTCCGATCACTCCTTTCCCCTTTTTATCAATTAAATCAATAATACCCGTATCATATATGCCTAGTTAATAATACTAATAACACCAGATTATGTCAATTGATTTAACAAAATATACATCTTAATTAACAAAATCTACATAATCAAATCGTTTCTTCAATTTGATTTTTTTCAATATGTTTATCTTCTATTTGTTTATCCCGTTTAGTCTTATTACGCTCCATTACAGTAAACAATACGAGTCCTAATATAAATACTATCGAAATAATGATACCCGGATAGTTGTTTTGTTTATTATATATTATTTTTACTGTATGTTTTCCTGCCGGAACCTTTACAGACATCCCGCCAAATCTTTTATCTATTGCACATTCTGAGTCGTCCAGATAAGCTTTCCAGGATTGATATTTGGGAAGAGAAATATATATATTACCATTTGTTAAACTATCAGTATTAATAGTAATAATATTATCATCCACCTTATAATCAGTTATTTGATATTCTTTTAACTTTTCTGATAATTCAGATAACGCCTCTTCATTTAATACCGCAATAGTAATTTTATCTTTTCTTTCATTTTCCGGCGTATCCTTAAATTTTATTAATGTAAATAACTCATTTAAACTCTTTCCATCTGCTTTACCAAGATATTCAAGCGAATTATCATAAGATAAGTAAATATCTCCTTTAATATCCTTCGGAATAAAAATATCAACAAACGTCGACTCTTCATTCTGTTTATTTAATAAATCAATTTGTGGATCTATGATAGTATATAATTCACTATCAATCAACATTCCACTTATTGTATTCTGATAATCAAAAACATTTTCATAATCATCTATATCAATCTCACTAAACGTATCTGGAAAAACATTTAATCCCGTATTGACATAAGGATCTTCATATAAAACAATATCACCTATCCTATCTTTTTGTACATAGTAAGACGGAAAATGAACATCACCGGAATTGTCCTCCAAAAAGAAGTATTTTTCACCAAGCATAATATTTGAAAGCGGATTTCCCGCCAAATATTCCACATTATTTGCATGAGATATTACATTCCAATAGTAAACTAAATTAATTATTTCCTGCTGTAATGTCGACGAAAGAATACTGGATGAACTTGTATTTATCAGCTCGGCCGAATTAAAATTATTCTTATTCAAAAACTCTGTTCTAACAAATGGATTTTTATCTAACCCATTACTTTTTACCATTTTTTTCATAGTTACTGTAGTATTAGGTGATATCGAAAGATAGCCTGATGTTCCTGGGACAGTTATTTTTGATGCAATCACAAGTTCAGCCATAAGACATATCATAACAGCAGTGATGATCACTTTATAATTCTTACTCAAATATCCCAATATAAAAACAATAAGATACAACACTATAAATAAATCAGTAATGACATATGTCGGCAACTGTGTATCATTTCCAATCACAAAAAGTACCATTAATACTAACCCTGAAATAAAGCACAGGATAATAGATTTCTTTTCAAATAAAACCTCATAATCATTTAGTACATCATACAGAATAATAACCAACACGAATATAAAGAAAACAGAGAACCTATTTGGCACTAATGACTGAAAATGAAAACCATGAAATACATAATTTAACAGTTGATTGCTATATGAAATAAACAACAAAACAAGCAAAGCAACTCTTTTTATACGAGTCGAAAGCTTTATACTCTTCATTTGTAAAAACACTGGAATAATAAGAATAAGTAAAATACCACAATAGGTATTTGCTTTTGTCCAATCATCTGAAGTAACAAGAGTTTCTCGATATATTTCAAAATCATTAAAAGAATTAATAAAATCATGTGACAAATAATTAATTATTGATTTTTTTTCTGCATCACTATTGACATAAGCACTATTAAAGGCAGAATTATAAAAAGGAATCAAAGCAAAAAAAGCAATTCCTGCAGAATAAATTGAAGAAACTGCAAATCTAATACCATTTCTAATAAAATCTTTAAAACTCTCGTGTTCAAACGTAAAAAAGATCAAAATTAAGAATTCACATAACAAAAAGGCATAGTATGTAGAATCAATAATATATATTGATAAAAGAACAATATACATACGATATTTTTTTTCATATACCAGTCTTTCCATAGAAAGAATAATCAATGGCAGAAGAATTACTATATCAAGAAAACTCCAAAAAGAGTAATAACAAATCACGAACGCTGACAAATTATATGAAAGCGCAATTGGAACTAACAATAGATTATGTTTATCCATACGCATCCCACGCAATCTTTTTGTCATATAAAAAATAATCGATGGACCTATTAAAACAAACTCAAAAGCATAAAAAAGCTGATAACCAAACAAAAAAAATCTATCAGGAAAGAAAAGAAGCATTATTCTTAGTGGATTCATAAAAAAAAGCAATGGATGTAATGAACTATTTGGTAAGCAAAATCCATTTGAATAATCTATAATAGGAAATTTTAATAATCTGGTATCCTCTATAAGTTTAAAAATAGACGGATAAGAAATAACATATCCATCAGATACTATAGCTGAATACTCTCCGAAGGGAACACAATTTCTAAGAACAACAAAAATAGTATATAATAACGAAGTAATTAATATAGTTATAAAATATACTTTGTTATCATTAATAAATAATACCAGTTTATTACTTGATTTATTTTCATTCATAATTACAATTTCCCTAAAAAAGCAAATATATAGTTCACCTACATAATGCTAACACTTTATTATCCTTATGACAATATATTAATCCTTTCAATTATTAATAAAAACATAAAAACATATTTATATACAGCTACTAGTAACAATAAAAAAAGAGGTGGAAACCACCTCTTCTTTTAACAATATATTAATCAACATCAGATGTCTTAGTATTAGAATCTTCAGAAACATCAGCTATGTTTGTAACTGCTGCTCTCTTTTTTACATACCACTCACCTTTACCTACGCCATCATGAGCTGTACTAGCCCATATTGCTTCATATCCAGCATTTCCATATGTAAACTTAGTAACCTTACCAACTGCCTTACCAGAAGCACCACACTCTACACTAATTGTAAATGGCTCATCAATATCTGTAAGGAACTTAATCTTTGGAGCAGTTACATAAGCCTCAGCATTAGCCTTAGTTAAATTAGTAGGAGCTGTAATTCCATAATACTCTGTAGCAAGAGCCTGAGCAGCTATATAAGCAGCCTCTGCGTTAGTAGTTACCTGTTTTTCTCTAGCTTTATCAATCCATCCAAGAAGTGCTGGAACAAGAATTGCAGCAAGGATTGCAAGTATAACAAGTACAACGATAAGTTCAACGAGTGTAAAACCCTTATTATTATTCTTCTTCATAAGTTCGTCCTCCCTTTACTTTTAATTTTTCATACGTATAGCAACCGCTCTGCTATACAACTCTCTCATGAATAAGTTGATATTATTTTATCAATTAAATTTACATTTTGCAAGGCATTATGTAAACTAAGAGATCAAATCCACCTAATGCACAGTTATTAACAAATCTGCTTGTGCACCATGTATAATAATGTGTGAAAACGAAACGAAGTCATTCATTTTCAGTCTTAATTATTCATTTTCAATCGCAATCTTCATCAATATGTAGTGTGTTTTCACATTTTGCACACATTTTATATGTATTTTTATCACATTTTGAGTGTGAAGCTTATTGTTTTTTTATCAATTTTATGTCTATTCACATACTTTTCACAGTTGTTACGTCAAGTTGATATATTAATTAATCGTAATATGCTACCTTAACCAGCTCTTCTACTGTGGTAAGTCCCTGCTCGATCAGCTCCATACAACTTTCTTTCAATGTAAGCATACCAAGTTCTTTACGTGCATATTCCTTTATATCTTCTGATGTTCTCTCATCAGATATCATCTTTCTGATCGGCTTATCTACAGGAAGGATCTCATGTATCGATATACGACCACGATAGCCTGTACCATTACATTTCTTGCATCCCACCTTATGCATTACTCTTGGAAGCGGACGTCCTATGATTCTCTCCTCTTCTTCTGTCATCTGTCCCCACTCTCCACAGTCAGGACAAACCTTACGCACAAGTCTCTGAGCGATTACACCTACAAGAGAATTAGCAAGCATATACGGTTCTATCCCCATATCTATAAGACGGGTAACGGATGAAGCCGCATCATTAGTGTGAAGTGTCGAAAGAACCAGGTGTCCTGTTATAGCAGCACGAACAGATATTGACGCAGTCTCCGTATCACGGGTCTCACCAAGCATGATTATATCCGGATCCTGTCTCAGAAGAGCCCTCAAGCCCACTTCAAACGTTAGTCCGGCAGTATTATTAACCTGCATCTGGTTCAGCTTCGGAAGATTCTTCTCTACAGGATCTTCAATAGTTGATATATTTACAGCTCTCTCAGACAGTTGCTGGAGAATCATATAAAGCGTGGTTGATTTACCTGATCCGGTAGGACCAGTTACATAAATCATACCGTTCGGAGATTGAAGCATCTGACTTACTATCTTGTAATTCCTATCATTCATACCAAAAGAAGCGGCATGATCAATCTTCGTTGCAGAAGCAAGAAGACGAAGAACTGCTTTCTCACCAAAAACAGTAGGAATAACAGAAACTCTGACGTTGATTGGAACACCTTCAACAGTTGTCTTGAAGTGTCCGTCCTGCGGTACACGTCTCTCAGCGATATCCAGATCACCGATAATCTTGACACGTGCAATAAGTGAATTATGAATATTTTTCGGAAGGGTCATGAAATCAACGATAACACCATCCATACGCATACGAACAGACGTATGCTTCTCAAATGGCTCTATATGAATATCAGAAACATTTGAATTATACGCTCTGACTACAAGAGAATTCAAAAGATTGATAATAGGAGTATCATCATCAGCATCCTCAACATTTACCTCAATGATATCATCATCAGCAAAGGATGATTTAGAGGCCTTATCAGCCGCCTTCTTAGCAGAAACCTCTGAATAGTAATACTGTATAGCATTCTCAAGTGGCTGCTTCTCAGTAAGCTCTATACGAAGGTCCGTTCCTGTAACCTGACGTATATCCTCTATACCGTAGAAATTAAGTGGATCATTTGTAAGAAGATACAGAATACCATCCTCTATCTTATAAGCCATCATGCCATACTTTTCAGCAAGCGGCTGAGGTATGGTTTCTACAGCATTAATATCAACGGAAAGGTCGGAAATGTTCACAACATCATACTGGAGTCTGCGGCCAAGCGCCTCAAGCATCTGCTTTTCAGTAATGATATTCAGCGCTATAAGAGCACCACCGAGACGAACTCCCTCATGATTCTTAGAATAATCCAGAGCCGCTCCGATATCATCATCAGTAACATAACCGAATTCCTTCAGGACATCTCCTATTCGTATGTTTTTGTTTGATTTCATTTCCATATGGTTGTCCTCATTTTACCCCAAACTTCAGTCATTATTATAGTTTTCTATTCAGCTGTCTCAGCAGAATCGGTTAATTCTCCCTCTGCAGCTTCTTCAACTGTCTCGCCACCTTCTTCTGATGCTGCTATATCAGTGGTATCACACATATATACCTCAAGTCTGACCGTAAGAGACTTTCTAACCACTACCTCGACAGTTTCTTTTGGAGCAGAGCTGTCACCCTCTCCCTCTGAATCAGAAGCACCTTCGTCAGTTTTTGTTTCATCTGTACCGTTATTAACCGCAACCAGATAATCTGCCCCTGATGTACTTCCCTGAGAACCTCTGATTATATTTCCATTTGCGTCACGTCTTATTACATCACGGAATTCTCCCCAGGAATAGCCAACAAGTAGTACTCTCTTATCAATCCCGATTATATCATTTATAAATGAATGAAGATCTGCCAGGTCGCCACCAACAGTCATTGTAACGGGAACTGCGTATATATCAGTATTCGGTTGATATGCCCCCTCTTCTGCACCTATTATTTCAGCAGCCATCTGATCAGATGAAGTCTTATTTGTTGTTGCAGCGCCTGAATCACCTGATTCAGCATCCGAATCTTCTGAAGAATCTCCGGATTCTGTTGTATCTGTCGTAAGTGTTACTGTATTATCTACCGGCTCTGCCGCTTCATAAGCCTGCTTCATTTCCACCTGACGGTTATACAGATCAGAATACTGATAAGCCATTCTCTCTGTAGGATTAGTCGGTAAAGAAAATGAAAGGTCATAAATATCCAGGCCTCTGTTTGAAGCAAGCTCTGTCATCATTTTATCTACTTCGGAAGATTTCATCACCTGATAGAATTCATCTTTTCTCTCAGCTATCTTTTCCTCATACTCATCAGCCTGCATCTCAATAAGAGCAGCATTTGCAATCTTCATCTTATTGATCTTCTGATCATCCTCTTCCTGCTCTATCATAGTTTCAAGCTTTCTAAACTTCTTTAACTGAGGAAGTATGCCCCAATAGCCTATAGCTACAACAATAACAAAGAGGAACATTCCTACGAGGAGTCGTTTATCACGTTCAGTCATATTTGTCTTCATCGTTTACTCCCCCTTTACTCTTCCTACTGATTCAGCAAGCGTACAGTCAACATGAATATCATACAGTTCTTCACTTTCAGAATAAGTATAACCGGTATGATTTACTGTCATAAATATATCTTCCTCAAGAAGCTTGTCGATATATTTATAGATATCATTAACACTTGAAGACTTAGCTGAAAATGTTATCTTACCGGCTTCTGCATCGAAGCTTAATATCTCTATCTCTGCATATCCGAGAGCTGTATCCTCCAGTTTCTTGATTATTTCATCGGTACAAACCGGATAAGAATCTATAGTCTCAACTACTGTATTTATGGAATTATACTTAGCAAGAAGCTCGTCTCTTCTGGTAACTGCCGTATCATAAGCAGCTGTCTGAAGAACAACAGCAGGGCTGGTATTATAATCGTGTAATTCATTATATCTGCTCTGCCTGATAAGCCTTAAGGTTAACATAACTCCAAAGAGAACAGCCATAACAATAAACGTTGTAAATACTGTTACAACCCTTCTTTTTGTTGCAGGATCCATAGTCTTCTCAGAATCTTCCTTCAGACTGAAATGTGACAGGAAGTTACTGTCTTTACCTTGATCATACAATCCACTTAAAGCGAAAAGAGCTTCTTCAGCCTCATGTCCGAGACTGGCATCAGTACTTATTCCAGTATTATAAAGCTCTATCGGAGCACTTATTCCATGTTCATTAACAACAGCAGAATATTGGCTTATATCACTCTTGCTGGTTCCTGCTACAAATACTCTCTCTATCTCAGACTCAAGCTTCTGAGCACTCATGAACTGCTGCAACTGGTTCAGTGAACGTGCCAAATCATCCAGGTATTCTTCAGTTCCCGGTTCATTAAAGCATCTTATGGAATTGTAATACTTAAATTCACCTCCAACAAAAAGTACGTTTGATACAAGATTTCCATTAATTATCTGTAATACAAAATCCTTACAAACCTTTGCAATATTCATCTGGGCATAACCGATGATACTTCCTTCACCGGATATGATTCCCTTAAGGGTTATACCCATATCTGCAAATATCTGAATAAACTCACGAAGCTGATCCTTTGGAGCCATCTCCGCATAGAGTCTTCTTATCTTTTTCTTTTTATCAGCACCTATCTGAGTAAATGCAAGTGTATTTTCATCATCCTCACGCTGCATATCTGAAAATTCACGCATGATAAAAGATAGAGTTTTCTTCTCATTAAGAACCGGAACCTCTATACTCTTACCTGCTATCTTATTGCTGTTAACAACCAGATATACGTCCTTCTTTGGAATATTCTGCGTTTCCCAGAACTGTCTGATGTGAGCACCAAGAGATTCGCCGTTCATAACTATACCATTAATGATGCTTCCCTCAGGAGCTGTAGTGGTATAGACACTCTTAAGCGAGGCTTTTTTGCCTCTGGCACCTACAGCAATTTGAATTAATTGATTTGAAAAATATACGCTTACACTCATACTGTATCCTCGTATTTATTACTTCCTTTTTTCCGTCATTCCTTTTGTTAATTAGTCACCCTGACCTGCAATTGCCTGATATGATCCATAGATAGGCTGTATAACTGCTATCATAATAAAGCCTACGATTACAGCCATAATAACTATCATTACAGGTTCTACCAATGCAACCAGCTGTTCTATTGCTATTTCACTGTCATAGTCCATCTGATCAGCTATGGAAACCAGCATGGAATCAAGAGCACCGGTCTCCTCACCAACGGCCACAGAGGAAGGAAGCTTCTTAACGAAACCATCTATTCCGGCTAAACCCTCGGAAAGCGGTTTACCAGCTCTGATATCCGCTATCATCTGATCAAACTGACTTTCTATATATGAATTACCAATAGTAGTTTTCGCTATCTGAAGACAGGTAACAATAGGAATACCTGCCGAGTACATACTTGCAAGTGTTCTGGCAAATCTGGCTGTATATATAATCTTTCTGAGTTTACCGATCTTCGGCATATGTATCTCCCATTTATCAAGTAAGAGCTTGATTCTCGGTATAGATACAAGTATTTTAATTACCATAAATACAATAACACCGAAGAAAATGAGCAGATACCATTTGTTAGCAACAAAATCACTTATTGCCATCAGAATAGTAGTCGTTTTAGGAAGTGAATCCATCTGTTCAAACAGTGAATCAAACTGAGGAAGGACAAAGCCCATGATAATGATTACAACTATTACAATAAGTACTCCAAGGATCTTCGGATAAGTCGTCGAACTCTTTATCTTCTGCTGAAGCTTGTACTCTTTACTGTAATACTCAGCCATGTTAGCAGCCGTTCCGTCCATGTTACCACCGGACTCCGAAGACCTGAGCATATTAACGAAAAGAGATGGAAATGTACCGCCCTGCTCTTCCATTGCATCTGAAAGAGTCATTCCTGAACGAACCAGCTTAAGAACATCAGAGTATACCTTTCTCTCCTGTTCCTTGATGGATTCATCTTCAGAAATAATTCTAAGCGCCTTAACAAGAGTAACACCGGCACCAAGAAGCTTGCTTAAATTACGCGAAAAATCAGCCACACGGTCATACTTCAGCCTCTTATGTGCTTTCGCTGCCCGCGTCGCTTCTTTAGCTTCAACAAGTAGAAGTCCCTCTTCCTTAAGTTTTCCTTGAAGCTCGGCTTCATCAGCCGCCTTCATCTCACCGGCTATTATACGACCATCCGTATTTTGCGCACGGTATCTGTAGCTTACTGCCATAGTCTATTCCATTCCCACTTTTTTATAATAAACCAATTTATATTTTATACTTTTATATAAATTATGTCAACTGTTTCAAAATCATCCCCAATATGGTATCTAATCATCATTCCGTTTGCTCTTATACGCCCCGTCTAGAAGTATAAATACAGCAACCGTAGCTATACCAGATATAATAAAAGCCACCGCTGCCATCGGCTTGATTCCATATATCATGGTCCAAACCACAGCAAAGATTCCTCCAAGTGATTCAACCACCGTATATCTTGAAGAAACCGGTGCTCCACAGTAACGGCATTTTCCTCTTAGACTGATCCATGACAGAATCGGTATCATATCCTTCATCACCAGCTCATGTCCACAGGTAGTACACATGGATTTACCCTGAGTAAACTGCATATGTCTGGGAAGACGATATATCACCACATTCAGAAAAGAGAAAATACTGGCGCCTATCGCAAAGAAGATAGTTTCTATAAGAACACGCGCTATTACAATAGATACTCCCCACCAGTCCATATTAATCACCATTAACTATGTCATCTTCATCATCAAATGAATAAACTCTCAGTACATAATCGACATCCCAGCTGTAGTGTTTACCTTCCTTCTCATAAGTAACTAAATAGTTTCCAATTTCATACTGAAAGCCTGTGATCTCATGAGCCTTTGTATTATATGACGTAATCTTATATTCACCGGTTGAAACAAATATCTGATCAGCCTTTTCCTTAACGCCCTCTTCTACACCATTTTTCTTAGCAGGATTATATACAGTCTTCTTTGCAGCATACATTTCAATATCAGCTGCTCTGAGCGCCATATGGACATTCTTCGCTTCACGGAGTGCATCATTCGCACCAACACTTATTCTTACACATGTAAACACGCTAAGCCCGACTATCAAGGCGATAACAACCACCAGGATAATTCGGGCTATAAATCCAACATTTAGTTTTGTTCTATCGCGTTCCATTCCCCTGTTTTTCCCCACAAATAAATATTATAAACTCCAACGACATTATGGTGTAACATTATACATTTTTACAAATCGATAAAACTTATATTCACCATACTTTTCATTATCTATAGTCATTAAAACAAGCACAACATTTTTTCCATATCTTGTCAAATCTCCATTCAGACCATAGCTACCAGCGAGCGCCGTCAAACTTGAAGCGTCAGGTTCTCCCGCAGCAAAAGCATCTCCTCTGATAAGGTGAAAATCTATAATAGAAAATCCATTATACATATCATTATCAAATTTCCAAGTAGTAGCATTTCTTCTAATAGAATCACTTCCAGTTATTTCAGCATATTCCACTAATAATTCCTGTCTAACAGGCTCATTTGGATCCGTTGGAGGCACCGCAGAAATACTATCAGTTTTTATTGTAAGTTTGGTATCAGTGCGATCAAACAACGTAATACTAGTACCAAATTTCTTATTAATATCATCATCTATCTTGGGATTTGTATTATCTTCACCATCCTCATATTTTGCGCCCTCTATTAATGACGCAACCTTTTCCATAACAATATCGCCCACTTGTTTTGAATACGTCTCACCCGTAATTTGATAATACATTTTTGTTATAGTACCAATAACAGATGCTGAAGACGCTAAAAAAATGGCCATTAACGCAAAACTTACAATAAGCTCAACGAGTGTAGTACCCCTATTATCAAGACCGTACTGCTCATTCTTCAATATTCCAATTTTAAATTGTTTATGTTTTTTCATAGTCGAACACCTATAAATTGAAAATATAATCAATCATGATCATAGTAATAAAAACACAAAGCCTTTGGTGTAACAAGTTTTTCTGAATCTATCAAATCATTATTTGATTTATAACCTTTAGCAAATACATTATTCATTCTTAGTTTAAAAGAAGAATAATCTTTTGAATCATCAGTATCTTTTACATTATAGGTCATCATTTCTGCATTAGCTGTGTCTAGTGTAATATAGAAAACCGGTCCTTTGCCTGTTATATACCTATAATCCGTTACTCCCACTTCAGAACTATCAACACCCGTTTTTTTATATATTTCCGTATTAAAACTTCCAATAATCCTATCAGTATCCTGAGTTTTCATTTTAAGATCAGAGCAAAAAATTATAATCTGATTTATCATTAAAAGAATGATTACGAGTACAACAAAAGCAACAAGAGTCTCAACCATCGTCGCTCCTTTATTATTATTCATATATTTGCAATTAATTCTGTTTTTTACAAATTTTCGTATCATTCTCTTATCACACCATTTATATATCTATGTCAGATTTTTCAAACTACTCTCTTCCCTCAAATTCATATACCCACTTTTCCGTATTATTATAAGTAATTACAGAACTCATAGGATTATATTCTGAGTATGTAGAATCTGTATTTAATGTTGATTTTTGGTGTTTATCTTCATCATCATTCATATCAAACTCAGAAATATCAATTCGATATTTGTTAGTAACCGAGTAAGACTGACTACCCGAATTACATATGATATCTATATAAAGATAACATCCAGATCTTTCATCAATAGAAGCCGAACTTATTTTATCATCCTCTAAAATAGAATCATCCGGCAAGGTCCAATACATACATAATTTTATTTCACCTGGAAAACCGTCAATATTATAATTCTTATTATCTTTAAGATTAAAATACCTATAAGCCTCAACCCTATTATCTTCATCTGGTTTATAATATGGCCATGTAACATCTGTATTTTGTAATAGATTAAATCTTAGATATTTCCAAATATAACTTCTTTCATATGCCTTATCATTCGTAAGTTCCTGTTCCAACGCAACACTCAATGTGTTTGCAGCCTCCGAACACCTGAGACTTGCCGCTCTCTTGTTTTGTGATGCATACATCGTATAACTTACCATAAGTAGTGAAAGGGAAAAAATGATAAGGATTGAAATAATTATAATAACTACAATCAATGAAGATCCCAGATTATTATTTCGATATGAAGTTTTATTAATTTTATTATTTTTCACATCGAACTCCTCTTTAATACGCTACTCACCAACAAAATAATTGTTTGGATTTCCAGAAAAATCATTAGCAAATGAAACAAATTTATCATCCAATCCACTAGATATAAAACAATTAATCCTTGAACTCAACGAATCAGAAGGAATAGGTAAACAATTTAATCCTTCAATAGCAGGTGTATTCTTATACAAACCATTTCTTTGATAAATCAGATTATACTTATTTGCATCACTGACTGTTGATTGGATAAACAATTGCTTAGACCAATGATCTGTACTGAGTGATGTATATGCATTTTCTGTATTATTACTATTAACAATTTTAATAAAATCAAACGAATTATTATCACCATATACGAATGAATTTACATCAGAATCATTAATTTCTTCACCTATATCATCATTTAACACATCGTTTGCAATATCATCAACACTATTTAAAGAATCTATTTCCTCCTCCAGATCATTATCTATAATATTTGAATAATTATTACCTGTACCTCCATTGCCTGAAACAATAAACTGTCGATCTTCATCAGTTATTTCAATTGAATTAGCAGCACTAGAATTAAATGTTTTTTCTACAGATTCTTTAACCCATGTAAGCGCGCACAATCCCCAAGAAGAAGCATTATCACCACTGGAAGCAGGTATACTGATTTCTATTCTAACAGGTTTAATGTCAGCTGTATCATCCTCATCCTTTGGTATACTCACTTCATCAAAGAAATAACCATTCGGAACATCCGTCTTATTAACACATAAGGTTCTTTTTAACGTAACTGTTTTTTTGTCTCCATTTGCTGCCATATATGTAAATATTACATCATAAGAATATGTAGACGAATCTCCAGATCCACGATTATAAAGATATATTCTAATCTTTTCAGCATCTAATCCATCAATAGGTTTCATTACATCTATTCCAAGATTTACACCTCTATTAGCTGTACTAAACTCCGAATATGCAGAGCTTTCTTTATATACTGTATCGTCTGAAGTTTTTAACTCAAACTCTTCGTTAGGTTTTTTATTATATATCTTAAAATAACGTCCATCAGCACTACCTTCTCCAAGATCAGCATCTGTTTCTGATATTGTGTTTTCATCAATTACACCATTATCAGTTCTTGATGTCTTACAAACAAAATATGTATCAAAAGAGCTATCTTCTGGAAGTTTTTCATTATTATAGTATCCATTAACTACATTATTTGTTCCAGTTGGCGCTTCTACAGTGCCAAACAGATAGAAATTTCTCTTCATTGTATTTCCGTCTGGAGAAACCGGATCCACATTATCAGGAAGTGATGTTTTTTGAACACATCCTGCTTCAAGATTCTTCGTTAATACATACGAATTTCCCGAAGTAATGCCAAATATATCAGCATTAGCTCCTCCATCTTCTACAGAAATCAATCCATAATTTCTGCATAACTCTATATCACCGCAACCATTTGTATCAGTTACAATTCCTGCTGCTTTTGATTTATTCGCTGAACTTCCATCCGAAACAGTAATGGTCCCCAGATTTATATTATCACTAATATATATCTTACCCTTATACGAATTCTCACTATTATTAAAACCAGCTAATGTATTACCTGCAATACCAGCTACATTTTTAATCTTTAAAGTGCTATTAGTTACAAAGCTACCTTCATTCCGACATCCAAATATAGCTGATTGACCGCCAATAGCAGCCGTAATACCAGCCGCAGATGTAATGTTTTTATTTCCGTTACCAGTTATATCCTTTTCATTTTTAACATACTTAATAACACCTGTAGATGTATCTTCAAGAATACCGGAATCATCAAAAGATATAGACGTCTTATTAGTTCCATTCACACCGGCTATCATTCCAATTGATTTATTCTGATAATTTTGAGGATCGAATTTATTCTTCATGTATTTAGCATCTGCAGAGTTACCTTCTCCGGTGATAACGCCAGCATTAACCTCTGTAAGACCACCTATATAAGAAGCATCAGATGCATAGTATTTTGAATGGGCAGTATCTCCATCAGAAACAAAATTGATACAATTCTTTAACGTCATTCCTAATGGAACTCGTCCAACAACACCACCAAGGTATGAATACTCCACATCCGCATTTTTATCTATATCTTCAGAAATCAAATCACTTGAAATAGTTCCTGTAGTTTTAATGCTTCCGTTATTAACAAATCCCTCAACAGTGATATTGGTATTGTTTGGCACGTAACCAAAGAGGCCACCCGCATATATACCCGCTTCAACAGAAGCGACATTTGTATAAGAGTCTTTGTTTTTAATAACATTATCATAGTCATTAAATTTCTTTATAGTTAGGTGATTAGATGATTTAGCCGTAAAGTTGCTATTTGATCCAAAATCATTATTAGCTATATTTAGAAACGCTATATCATAATTATTTTGTAATTCAGTCTTTCCTGCTTCGATATTTTTAGCAAGTATATAAAGAGCCCCTGTCTCTTTACCTATCTCGCCAGTAGAACCGTCAGATTCATTAGGGACACTATAAAAGTTTTCGTCAGCATTTATTACAGTATAAAGACCACCAAGACCACCAGCAAAAGCATCAGCTTTAATTCTAACTTTATCACCAATTTTAAAACTATCATTGTATATTACAGAAACTGAATTATCAGCCTTTGAATCAGCAAAGCACCCTGCAAGTCCACCAACAAAATATCTTCCTGTAACATCAATATAATTCAAATCTATTGCTACACCATCTGACCCCTGCATTTTAAAAGTATTGTCCATACTGGCTTTTTTATCACATATACCAACAGCTCCACCAACATATGCTATTCCATCTACTTTTATTCTGTCTTGCGTATCTAAAGAACTATTACCAGACGGATCAAGATTTGCAGAAATTGAAAGATTTTTTTCAGTTGTTAAAGCTCCTACTAGTCCTCCTACAGCATAACGCCCCTTTACCAAATAAACTGAAGAAATCACCCTATCATTTACATTTCTTATATCCCCTGTACTATTAGTTCTACCAAAAACTCCACCTACAACATCCTGTCCAAATACCATCATGCCAGTAGAACCAGCTTCTTTTTTCACCGGATACGTATTCTTTGTTGCGTTTCCTCCATTACTTACAGACCCTAAAATGCCTCCTACATACTTTTGTCCTATCACTACTGCATCTACATCCGATTCAAAACTTTGTTGATTACCAACACCCTTTCCACAATTTATATATCCATAGCTTCCAATATGCCCCCCGAGACCACCAACACTATTTCCACCAAAATCAGATAAAGTAAGTATTCTGTCAAGTTCGTCAACGGTCTTTTCATTTAGTTTATAATCACTCTTGCTTCCACAAACCAACATCATGGTCAATGTTTTAGAATCTTCAGACTGAATGTTATCACAATTAAATACACCAGCTCTGCTTATACCAAAAATACCGCCACACATTCCAGATAAATTATCATCACTAATTATCTTATAATCATCATGACTACGTTGCCACTGCCACACTTCATTAATCTTTTTGGTAAAAGATTTAGTTGTTCTTAAGGACAACACAACCCCCTTATTTAATATATTCGTAGCTAGAATATATGTCTGATTATTTGAAGATCTATACTGAGCAACCAAAGCACCCGGATTATCAGACGGATTTCTAAATGTAAGGTCTTCCGTCTGACTAGTGTCACCAGGACCATTTCCACCCATAATGCCGCCCACAATCAATTTACCAATCACATTACTATAATTGGTTACCGCATATTCATTATCAGCCTTATCATATCTGCAAGCATCTGAACACCCTGCTATTCCTCCAACAAATCTATGGCCCAAAACAAACGAACTACTACCTTCTTTTATTCCATCGCCATCATAATCCTCTTTGACATTTTCATCTAATTCATTATTACAATTTTGGATGACAGTAAGACGACCGTATCCAACGATTCCACCAACAAAATTATCACGTAATAAAGACTTATTTATAGTCGTATCACTGAATATTTTAAGATCATCTACATCATACTTAGTATAACTACTACAGTCACGTATCATCATCTTATAATCATCACCATTCCTAAATGATTGGTAATAATCACTAAATACGCTTCCATAATCTTCTTCTCTACCATCTACCATCAGTCCATCTATAGTTATTCCAGCTATTCCACCAATAAATGCACATTTATCATTTGTTTCACCTATCCCACTCAAATCTTTATCATATATTATCTTATCGCCCGATATCATTCCTCTGTTAATACAATTATCAATTGTAACTTTTGTAGCACGCACAACATCATTTTGTGTCATAGATTTATATGAGTCAGATATCTTATAACCATCATGATAAAACTTATATCTCTGATGCTCCGAATCTTGAATCGGAGTACCTTTGTAAGCATATACATAAACACCATCAGCAGTATCACCAATATATCCAACATAAGCACGTCCAACTATACCACCTACATTTTCTTTTCCTGAAACATTTCCATAATTAATTAAATCCTTCAGTTCAACCTCTGTAGATCTTCCATCCACCACAAAAGACTCACGTCCGATTATTCCTCCAACGTCAGTTCTTCCGTTAATATGAGTCTGATCAGCTTCATCCGAGGGTTTAGCCGATGAAGCATAATTTTCAACATTATTAAGCAAAGTCAGCTTATTTACAGTACCAATATTATTACCAGCAAATCCGCCAACCATACAGGTATAAACCACTGAGCCATGAACTTCTTCCAGTCCGATTACTTTATGTCGATTTAATGTAATATTGGAGATTGTTCCAAGATTCTCAGCAAACAGACCTAGAGGGAGTAAACCTCCTCTAGCTTCATTTGAACCATCAGAATTATCCGTAATACTATTTAATCCCAATACAGGATTATAATTTTCTGTCCCATCATTACATTTATCCTTTACGCCTTGTCCATAAATTCCATATACTATATTAGCAGATATAGATATCTTTAAATCACTTATAGTATAGCTTTTTTTACCTTCCTCAACAGATCCACCATCATAGTCTTTATCATAAGCATTCTTTTGTGTGAATGTATCCATTTTATCAAGTTTTCTAAAACCTGGGAATGGATAATAATGAGTATCTGTTACTGCAGTGCTTCCACCATTAAAGCCCAATGCATATGACTTTCCATCATAATCGATTCCAGATGGTGCTCTTTTGTTTTCTCCACTAGTAACAACTGATGGATCATACGAATTCAAAAAGGCATTAGCAACTTCAGTACTATCATTAGCATCGTGATTCCAATCAAGAATATCCTTCCAAGAAACATCCGAAATAAGATTAAATGTACAAGCTTTATTCTTATATTGCTCAGGCTTATAATCTGTCTCGTATCTGATATTATATAAATGTCTAGCATTTTTTATATCAAATGTTACTTTATTTTCACCACTCTTTATTCTGCAATCTGCAAATGTAGTGCATTCTCCCTTAGGAGAATCATTTTGAACCAACGCACTATGAAGGACAAATGTGCTATCATCATCATTTTCAATTCTTCCACTTTCTGTTTCAGCTGATTTTGTTGATTCTATATCATTTCTAACCATTACATCAGCAAAGATATAGTTCACAGTATTAGCCAAACCAAAGCGATAGAAGCTATATGTATTTCTAAATTTCTCTTCAGAATCTGATAAATACGCTATTTGATTATTAGGATCCTCGTCTCTAAAAGCATACGATTTTGAGTATGCCAGTGTTTGAGCCTGTACATCTGCAGCATCAAGAATAAAATAAATCTTATTATCAACTGTTCTCCATACAGGTATTCTAAAAGGAACTGCTTTTTTCCCTTTATAATCCCCTTTAAACATATCAAAATAAACAACCGTTGGATGTTCAGCCGCATATTTTAAGGATTCAGCATATGATCCAGTTGATTCATGTATCTTATTATATTCAATAGAAAAAGACATTACCTTGTTCTTTCCATTTGCACCACCATCATAAATATTGAACTTTAATGAGTTTCCAGGTTTAAGCTTTTTGTTATCATCAGCAAATTCAGTATCAACTACTTTCATAACAAGAAGATTATTATTCTCCATTTCAAGTCGAAGATAATTTTCCTGCAAACTTCTTCCTCTATTCTTCTGAGATAAAGAAGAAACACTATAATATCCAACCATATGATTAGCGCGATTTTGCATAATACGATTCATTACATTGTATGTTGACTTATCAGAGGAGACATCCGTATCATCGTAAACTAATGCATCAACCATGTCTGAATAACAAACCGAAAAAACCTGACCCGCATCAGGTGAAAACTCCAATGTAATAGAACCATTTAGTATTCCCGTATCTGACATATACGAAGATACTAAATCAAACAAAACCTTTGTTCCTATTTTGGATCTATTGCTTGATTCAATTGCAGCGATTTCCTCTGCTGTCGCTCCTGGAGCAGCTTTTGTTATCAATGTACCTGAAAGATATTTTTTATAATCACCCTTTTCAGCACGAAGTCTAATAACCTTACCTTCCGCATCAGAAATACTCTTATTAGCATTTATCCACATAGTATCCCAATTATAATATATCTCATTGGTACCTTCTAATTTATACACAATAGAATTAATTCTTGTTTTATTTAACAATATACTATTATCATATTCCTGATTATTTACACTTGTTTTTCTTAATTCAGATAACACTCGATTTTCTAAAGCGCCACTAGCGTCAAGTTCTGACAACTGATTCTGTGCAGCATAAAATATATCTTTAGCCACATCCTCTTCATGATTAAAACGAGCCCAATCCTGCCAACCAAGTCCTGCAGAAATAGTAATACTAAGCATAATTGTAAGAAGAACAAGCACAACAATAAGCTCCACAAGTGTGAAGCCTTTATTATTATTGAATTTTGAAGTAAAACATTGTTTCATTATTCAAAAAACCTCATATTTATTGGCTTAATTTCCAATCATTGCTACGATAATAATCAGAATCTACATCATTAAAATATCCAGTACAAGCACGAATATTATTTACCGGAACATTTTCATAATTTGTTATTTTGGGATTCCCATACTTATTTTCAGCTGTATATAATCTATTGGGACTTGACACAGCTAAATGTTCAGCACCTTTCTTAGTAACAGTAATATTTTCATATTGTTTTGGATTAGTTCCGACAATTTCGAAAGTCATTGTTTTCGGTTTACCAATATTAGGATCTGTATTTTTATATAATTTTCCATAAAGTATCAATCTAAAATAATCAAAACCCGTGTCATCCTCTTTATTCGCAGCGCAATTCCACCTTCCTGATGCAAATACAGCACATCCATCTTCAGGTTTAAGATCATATTTTGTACCACTGGTTGTATCACCATCATAATTTCCAACACAATAAAATGCGCCATTAAAGCTAGTTATTTGTTCTGGTGCAAAAAGAGATAAATCAATATATTTCAAATGGTCGCAATGATAGAACCACTCACTGATATTGCTTATATTGCAAGCACCAAAACCTTTAAGTTCAAGACCATTCAGATTTTTACAGTTTTTAAACATTTTAGAAACATCAGTAAGTAAAGGTCCCGCCTTAAAATTTGTTTGGCTAACAGAAATACTAGTTAACGAAGTACAATCTTCAAACATACTCACCATACTTGTAACGCCTGAAGTAGCAAAGCTGGTCAGATTTAAGGTTGTTATATTAGAACATCCCTTGAACATATTCTCCATTGTAGTAACACTAGATGTTGCAAATGTACTTACATTCAAACTTCCTGAAAGACTGCTACATCCTTCAAACATACTCTCCATTGTTGTAACTCCTGATGTTACAAAACCTGATACATTCAGATTACTTACTGATGAGCAATCCTTAAACATAAATGACATATCAGTTGCATTAGATGTATTCCAACTAGCTACATCAAGAGCTGTCGCTGTACTACAACCATTGAAAAAGTCTTTAAAGCTTGTATTTCCAGTTGTGTTCCAACTTCCAATTCCAGAATAACTTAAATTCAAATTTGTGTATCCATTAAATAGGCCTTCATAGGATCCACTTTCAAATTCCGGAGCTTCATCACAATACCAATATGCGCTAATATTTCCACCTTCAGTTTTTGTATACGCGAAAACAGGTGTATCATATCCCTCAACAGATCCGTCATAAAGTACATATACTGCGCTATTTCCGTTTACAGAAGCACTCGTTGTATATCCACTGGATTCTTTTCCCAGGCCTGTATTCTTATCATAAATAACATAAAGATCCGTACCAACTGCATTACAAAACGTGGTCCAATCAGAAACCTGATTAAATGTAACCAGTTTTTCTTTTGTCCCTCCAGCCATGGTAGATATTTCGCTTGTTATTGACGCCGATCCTTTATCATTCGCCAAAAGTAATGCTTTTCCTCTTTCCTTAAAATCAGCCTCATATTCAGATTCCATAAGATCATTATTCACTACATATGCTTCTATTTCAGGAACTGAAATAAATGTTTCAGATGTATCGTCACTTTTCTCCCATTTTAAGAATTTATGCCTATTTGCAATCTCTAGCATATTGGAATTATAGGAGTCAAAATCATTTTTAATTACCTCATCACTTAGATTAAAAGTAGTTATTTCTAGCTCTTTACTATCTTGATTACCAGTAAAATGCGCTACATTTGAATCAAAATCAGCATCTTTGACCTTCAATACAGTAAATTGAGTAACATTAATCATATTATCAAAACTTACGTCCGATAACTCCTGAGCTGATATTTCAAAAACTCGTTCCCACGCAAGTTGTTCATTATAATCTATATAACCATTATTGCCTTCATCGTAAGAGCTGCCATTGTAAAAAGCCCAACCTTCAAAATCATAATAATTTCTGTTAGCGGTATTATAACCATCAAAGGTAGGTTCTAAATTGTCAAAGGAAACACTAATACGTCCTCCATCAACATCTTTATTTTTGCTATAACTTGAATCGTATGAATTTTTAAACTTTCTAAATGTTACTGTTTCAACACTTCCTAATGTATCATTATTATCCTTAAAAACTCTAAAATTTACTGTTCTTTCTTCAACCTCCTTAGTAGTCCAAGCATACAAATCAACTGGTTCACCCAGCGATTTCAAGTACATAAAATTATCTTTAACCCAATTATAATCTATCAAATCCTCAGATGTAATACTGTCATTTTTCAAACTCCATTTAAGATTTGAAAATCCACTTTCACAAGCTATATCATAATAAATTCCATTTTTTAAAAGTTTAAAAGCTTCTGTCCACTCATGGGAATAAACATTTTGATCTTCTTTTATAAACGAAACCGTTACATCCTCATCAGACCACTGATTATTTGGATCACTTTCATCGCATATAACAACACCATGATCTTCTTTAATATTTGTTTTATGCAAAATGAGACTCAATGTATTGTTATTGTCAGGATTTTCTCCCGGCCATACTTCTGTCTCAATAGTATGATTATCTGTGTATGCATAATCGCTTCCGATAGTATAAGGCCACATATAAATAACGTTTTCTGCTTTAAAAACATCACTCATTTCAGCACTTATTGCATCATTAGCCTCACTTTCTGAATGATAAATCATCCATTCTTTTCCATCATAAAACACATAGATAGCATTATTATCTCTTGTAGTTTTATACAGAGCATACGCCACTGTATATGAACCAATATACTCTTGTGTACTAGGTGTCACATAATCCTCTAACTTTTTTTCTGTCCAAACTTTGAATTCTGTACTATCACTATTAACATTTGCCATTTTAGGAACACTAGCTCTTTTATCCGGATTCAACTCATTTGAGGAATCATTAAACACATCATTTAAAGCTGTTTGAGTACCTTTTAAACATGCATCCGCTTCTGTAATATATTTTTTTTCTTTTGTATTATCTATATACCCCATCGCAATCGGAATAGCTATGGCTGCAATTATAGCCATGATGACAAGCACGACAATAAGCTCCACAAGTGTGAATCCTTTTTTAGAATTCTTCCGGGAGCTGAGACTCTTTGTTATTCTGTTACCGGATACTTCTGTTATACGTATTTCCATGCTTTCTGTCTTTTCCAATCCGGATATTCTATCTAATACTTTACCAACCACCCTAAGAGCATCTCTTCCAACCATAAGTCCTTCCTCCCTATGATCCGGATAACTCCGGGTAAAACCATTCTTAATAATCACTTTTCTGCACGACACATATTTACAAATGGGTGCAGTTAGCTAAATGTAGTTTACCATAAAAAAGCAAGCCGCGCAACTTGTCTGCACGGCTTGTTCATATAGTTTTCATATTTCTTCACTATTTATCAGCCATATATCCTATGGCACCTACAGCTATTGATAATATAATCAAATAATCTATCTCCCAGACAGCTCCATAGCTGAGCTTCCATACAGCCAGTAGTATCATAATAAGTGTAAATACCCTGCTGACCAGGCGAGACATGGTTATCTTAGCCCTGTTTACAGCTTTGGTTCCGCCGGTTCCCCAGTTGTCATATGCAATAGGGATAATTGCAAGTATCAGGTAAGCTGCAAGTAAGAATACCAGACCTATCAAGATGCTGCGATGACAAAGGAACAGGGTGAGGAAGATAGATGTAAGTATATATGACACCTCCTCCGCCAGTCTCCGGCTGTCATCTTCTCCTCGAGAGCGAATACTTTGTGACACCGCTTCTAATCCCGCGGACAGGATTGACAGCACTATTATCAGCATATAGTACGGACCGGAAAAACGCTTTGCCTGCAGATCACCAAACACCAGCACAACCAGTATTATTGGAAGAACATGGGCTATCGTGTGTAAGATTGAAGTGAATACCACAACACCTGTATTACTCTTTCTTTTATGTATGTCCTCTTCATCATCTATCAACTCATTTTCTTCTATGTCTTCTGCTATTTCTTTTATTTCTTCTGTTTCCTCTTTTGTATCTTCTTTCTCTTTTTCTATATCTTCTTCAACTTTTTCTATTATCTCCGAGTTCTTACTCAGTTTCGCGTTTTCAATCTTTTCTGACTTTTCTTGGTTATCTGTATCCTCTTTTTCTCTCTTTAAATCATCACCAACATCTGATACAGATTTTTTTGTTTTTTTATTTGCATTCACTTCTTCTAATTCTATTTCATAATCATCATCGTTTGTCTTTTCTTCTTCACCGCTATCTTCAGAATTATCTTCAGAATTATTCACAGCTTTATCTTCTGTATTATCATCAACAGCTTCATCATCTTCGAATGTATCCATTTTATCCTGATGTATGAAGTTTAGATTTTTATTTATATTTTTTTCCAATAAAACGATAGCTATGAATGTTATTCCTGTAATTGCAAGAACCAATGATATCCATTCTTTTGAATACATAAACAGTATTACAACAAGAAGAACCGCGGCTATAATGTAAATGATGATATTTAGAAAAAGCGAACTGATTGAGCTACTCCCATCATCATTATCATCTTCTTCATCATTATCTATTGTATCTTCTTCTGAATCATCCCCATCTTCATTTTCTTCTAAATTGTCTTCTTTCTCTTCTTCTACCTTTTCTTCCGGCTCTTTTTCTGACTCATCCTCGTCATCTATTTTTCCTGATTTTTTATTTCTTTTTTTCTTTTTTCCTGTTTTTTTATTATTATCATTATCTATTTTCTTATCAATTACCTTTCCCTCTGTATCTGTTAGGACGATATCATCTATGTCTTCATTATTATCTTCATTATTATCTTCATTATTATCTTCATCATTCTTTTTGATATCATAAAGATCAGCGATGACATTTTCATTATTCTCACTTTCGGAATTATCAGCTTCTTCCTCTGCCTTCTTCTCCTGCTCTGCCTCCACCTCACGAATTATCATTCTGTCTATTGCATATCTGATCAACATGCATACAAGCACAACAAAAGCACCCGTCAGTACATCATTTCTTCTGACTGAATATGTAAGTGCTGCTTCTGACATATTTGCAAAGATGAAGCTGATGGGTACTATCATTATAATAGATATTATTGTTAATATTAGTCTTTTCTTTTTGATCATAATACAATAATTCCATTTCTAAATGTTTTCGATTTTTATAAGATTCTGATTTTCTTTTAAGATCAATTACGATTCATGTTTATTGATTCATGATAACAACATTTTTTAAGATTTTCAACACTATATATTGTAAAAGCAGTTCATGAAATGTATAATGGAATCTAGTTGTATTTAAATGTATTTGATGCAAAGGGGATTACTCATGAAGCAAAATCAAACTTTTTTATCATCTGACGGATTAACTACTATTCATGCTGTTATTTGGGAGCCCAAGGGCAAGCCAAAGGCTGTCATCCAGCTGATTCATGGAATGGTTGAATATATAGAAAGGTACGATGACTTTGCAAATTATCTGACCAGTCAGGGTTTCGTGGTTGTGGGACACGATCATCTGGGACATGGTCAGTCTGTACGAAGCATCGAGGACTGGGGATATATCTGTGATATAGCGCCTGCCAGAGCACTTATCAGGGATATCCATAAAATGAGAAAAATAGCTTCCAAGAAATATCCTGATATTCCTTATTTTATTCTTGGTCACAGTATGGGTTCTTACCTTCTCAGAAGATATCTGTCCCATAAGGGAGAAGGACTTGCAGGTGCTATCATCGTTGGTACAGGAAGCGAATCTGATATCGTTACAAGAAGCGGCCTGATGCTTGTACGTTCTACTGCTCAGTCAAAGGGATGGCATTTCAGAAGTGAAAAGATAAGAAATATGACTTACGGTGCTGCTTATAAGAAGTTTGATACTGAAGGAGTTGATCCTGAAGGCAGCTGGATCTGCAGTGTTCCGGAGATCATGGAGAAATATAATAACGACGCTCGTTGCCAGTTTACATTTACTCTTAACGGATATGAAGCTCTTCTTTCTACCGTACTTTATGTAAACCAGAAGCAGAATATTGAGCATATTCCAACCGACCTTCCTCTTCTCATTACTTCAGGTGAACAGGATCCTGTTGGTAATCTGGGTAAGGGTGTTAAGAAAGTATATCAGCAGTATGTTAAGGCCGGTATCGTGGATGTTGAATGCAAGCTCTATCCTGAAGACAGACACGAAATACTAAATGAGTTTAATAAAGATGAAGTATATGCAGATATCCAGAACTGGATAGAAAAACATATGGCAAATGAAGATACAGCACCGTCAGCTGATTAATCAGTTGACAAATACACTGCGAGTAAAAACAAAAATGTGACACTTTGAACCTGATTCAAAGTGTCACATTTTTATATTCTTCAATTCTATCTGAACTATTACTCTGCGTTAGATCCGCTGTTGTCCTTGCGGATTACATCATGTGCACCACCCTCTACTATACTTGTTGAGGATACGAGTGTTATCTTTGCCTTCTGCTGAAGCTCTTTTATAGTAAGTGCTCCACAGTTACACATAGTTGATTTAACCTTGCTGAGGGTTCTGTCAACATTATCCTTCAGTGGTCCTGCGTATGGAACGTATGAATCAACACCTTCTTCAAAGTGAAGTTTCTTGTCTCCGCCGAGATCATATCTCTGCCAGTTACGTGCTCTGTTTGAGCCCTCGCCCCAGTACTCTTTTACGTAATTACCATTAACGAGAAGCTTAGCTGTAGGGCTTTCGTCGAATCTTGCAAAATATCTTCCGAGCATTACGAAGTCTGCTCCCATTGCAAGCGCAAGTGTAATATGGTGATCATAAACGATACCACCGTCTGAACATACAGGAACATATATACCTGTTTCCTCAAAGTATTCATCTCTTGCCTGACAAACCTCAATAAGTGCTGTAGCCTGTCCACGACCGATACCCTTTGTTTCTCTTGTTATACAGATGGAACCTCCACCTATACCAACCTTGATGAAGTCTGCGCCGCAGTCAGCAAGGAATCTGAAACCTTCTCTGTCGACTACATTTCCGGCACCAACCTTAACTGAATCTCCGTAGTTCTCTCTGATCCACTTAAGAGTCATTTCCTGCCATGCTGAGAAGCCTTCTGATGAATCTATACAAAGTACATCTGCGCCGGCTTCTATGAGTGCAGGAACTCTCTCAGCGTAGTCTCTGGTATTGATACCGGCACCTACGATATATCTCTTCTGATCATCCAGAAGTTCTCCCGGATTCTTCTTATGCTCATCGTAATCCTTACGGAATACAAAAGCTACAAGTCTTCCATCATTATCAACAATAGGAAGAGAATTCAGCTTGTTATCCCAGATAATATCGTTTGCTTCTGAAATAGTTGTTCCATCCTTTGCTGTGATGAGTTTCTCGAGCGGTGTCATAAATTCACTGACCTTAGTATCAGGAGTCATACGACTAACTCTGTAATCTCTGCTGGATACTATACCAACAAGCTTACCTTCTGCTGTTCCGTCTGCAGTAACAGCAACAGTTGAATGTCCATTCTTCTCTTTTAGTGCAAGTATGTCTGCAAGAGTTGCATCAGGGCTTACATTTGAATCACTCTTTACGAAACCTGCTTTATATCCTTTAACACGGGCAACCATGGCCGCCTCATCTTCAACACTTTGTGAGCCATAAATAAAAGAAACACCACCTGATTTGGCAAGTGCGATTGCAAGTCTGTCACCGGACACGGACTGCATAATAGCCGAAATCATTGGTATTGTCATCTCAATAGCAGGCTCTTCACCCTTTTTAAATTTAACCAACGGAGTTTTAAGACTTACGTTATCAGGTACACACTCGCTTGATGAGTAACCGGGAATAAGTAAGTATTCATTAAATGTGTGTGATGGTTCTGTAATAAAAGTTGCCATGGTTTTCCTCCTGATTTTTTTATTTATATTTTTTTGTAATTGCTCGAAATTATACTCCTATTTTTCGACTTTGACAAGTGGGGATTATATATAAAATTTCGATGGAAATTTAAATAAATTTCCATCGAAATACCAATCACTCGAAAATCGAAGATAATATAGAAATTATAAGGATTATCATAAAAATAATTAATGCTAACGGAGTTCCCGGCTTCTTATCCTTAACCACTGCCTGATTCATCTTCGTCTTATGGTTAGGAGCATAGTAGCCGTTCCTTGTACTGGTTTTAATTGTTTCCGCAACATCCTTTGGAGTTGACTGAGGAGATAATGTAGCATATACACTATTATTTGCTCCACCACTATTTACTGCCGAACTGAATTTATTTGCATAGTTGTATGATTTTGCATTATTTGATGAAGCATTATTATACTGGGATGAAGCAGTTGTACCGTATGCCGAAGCAGTAGCACTACCTGCAAGACTTACCGAACCATCCATATCAAATCCATTAAGTCTTGTCTTACCCGTCTCAGAACTTCCCTGATTATATACAACTCCCTGTATACCTCTATTCAGGCCGCCCTCCTCAGCGTGCAGATGGAAATCACCCACCATATCTTTTTCTACAGCACTGTAAACACCCTTACCTCGTCTGTATACCCTGCCGCATTTCGGACAAAGTCCCATATACATATCATAATCAAATGCCCTGTGACAGCATTTACAAATAACCTTCATATCATTTCACCTTTTATCATTAAGATAACTAACATTCTAACAAATAATCAGTGATTAGTAAATTATTATTCATTGCCTATAACAAGCATTATAATAACCAGACTCAGAAAGAATAATATAGCAAAAATCAAAATATCTATCACTACTATGATCAGAATCCTTTTTAAAAGATTCGGTTTATAAATATTTAATCCCTTGAAAATCTTATCCTGAATACCAAGATAATTAAATGTTGTAGCAATAAAGCAGCAAGATACAACTAAAAGAAACAACCTGCTAATCCAGTTGTATATTGTTTTTTCTATTCCATCATATGGACTATTAGTCATATCCAAAGTAAGACATATATATCCCCAAATAAGATAAAAAACAGATGAAATCAGCATATAGATTATATTTCCGCTTCTGAATCCCGGAATTCTGTAATTGTTTATAGTTTTTGACTCTTTTGAATCATCCGAGGACAACGCCTTGATCATTTCATTAGTATTTTGATATCTCTTTTCAGGATCTATCTCCATCGATTTTTTGATAATCTTCTGAAGTTTTTCCGATCTTACACTTTCTTTTTCAATCAAAAACCGAAGTGTTGCACCTAAACCATAGATGTCAGTCCTTAGATCACTTTCAGAAAAACCATACTGTTCGGGGGCAGCATAATCCCTTGTCCCCATAATAAATGTATCCTTTGATTTTTCTCCTGAAAAAGCTTTTGCGATATTAAAATCTATAAGATATATTTTGCCTTTTGAAAGAATAATGTTCTGTGGTTTAACATCCCTATGAATAACCGGAGGTTTCATTGAATGCAGTTTTCCTAGAATTTCACAGATTTCAATTCCTATCTCACAAATCCTTTTTTCTATAGCTTTATTATCCAGAATATTCGACAGACTGAATTCATCAAGTCTGACTCCATCTATATACTCTTCTATAATGATCAGGCCACTCTCTGTTTCCATCAGTTCTTCTACTTGAGGAATTCCATCTATATGTTCATCCTTCAGCTTATTGTAGATATCAATATTGTAATAGTCTTTAAACTTGCATACATATATCTGATCATCTATTTTACTCTTAACGAGACGAACATTATGCTTTTCATCAAGCCAATCTACAAAAATATAAGAATTATCTAAATATTCATTTATAATATCTTCTATTTTTTCCATTGTTCTATTCCTGTATTAAAGATATAATGACATAAGTATCAGAAGTAAAAATGTACCAATTTCATTATAAAGGAGCACTATTTTGAAAACAACTAATGATTTACTAAACGTTCTAAACGAAACAACAACTAATGATAGCCTTGATACCTATCTTGACAACATAGAAAAGTATCAGGGAATGAATTATAATGACTATTTTGAAGCATTAAGAATCAAACACAACATCAAAAAAAGTGATATAGCCCGTGATAGCGGAATAAGCAGAACCTACTGTTATCAAATTCTTAACGGAACAAGAAAACCCGGAAGAGATAATGCTATTGCACTGTGTATTGCAGCCAGATTCACTCTTTCAGAAACAATAAGATTTCTTGAAATACTAAATCTGGGAATCCTATATCCCAAAATCAAACGAGATTCTATAATAATATATTCTATAAATCGCAGCCTATCTGTGCAGGAAACAAACGAACTATTATACAGCAAAAAAGAAGCAACTCTGAGCGAGTAATCTAACCAGGGTTGCTTCTTCATTTTTATTTAGCACATTTATCTTTTATTAGCTTATCATAATTATTTAATATCAAATGTCATAGATCCGATTGGATCTCCGATCAGACTGCTCTTCGCTGTTAATTCAACAGGAGTTGTATCATCAGTTAATTCATAGGCTACAGCATTTGATACCGTTCCATCCTTTTTTATTTTTTGAAGCTGAGAATCTAGAAACTGATCATCAGGCAGGCTGGAAACATTTAATTCATTTACAGCATTTGGATCGTTATCCTGAACAGCTTCCATAATAGAAATCCATGAGGTTGTTGGATCAATCTCTTTTCCTGATGTATTTGTTGTATCATACCAGAAAGCAATTACAGGAGATTTGCCATATTCATTTCCTTTCTCACCTACCGGAATAACCTTCCAATCAGTTATCTTCATAGTGTAATCATCTACTACAATAACATTATCTTTAAAATACTTTTCAGGATTACTATCATCAGACTGTGCTTCCTCTGTCGATAAAGCTTCCTCAGTGGAATCTGACATAGCTTCAGTAGATTCCTCAGTTAAACCATTCGCTGACTGTGTCGTTGTTAACTCATTATTTTTATTATCAGATGTATTTTTATCACCATAATTCGCACCGGCAACAATTCCAATAATGAGCCAAATTCCAGACAGCACTAAAGCAATTATTGATAATACTTTTTTACGTCCATCATTTTTACATAAATCAATTATTGCAAGAATTGCGCCAATGACAAATGTACATCCAATAGCCGATAGAATCAATGCAACTATACTAAGCGTAGAGTTTTTCTTTTCATTCATATCAAACATCTCCTTATTTACTCGTTATCAAATAGATAACTTTTTGTTTGATATGATAAATAAAAACACTACATAATTGGTATGCTGGCTGCATACATTTTAATAACACTACTCCTCCGCATGATATGTTCCCGGTTCGGTCACTCTGTCATAGATATAATAATTCTTCGGAGCAATGTCTGTGTTGGCATCAAGATTCATACTCATAGCCTCGTCCATGGTGATCGTGCAGGCATCTATGAAATCCTGATCATCTACGGCCTTGTAGCCTGTGCTGTCTTTATACTTTATGCTGCTCAGGATGCCAGCCTTCCATGTTTTTGTATCCGCATCATACCTGAAGGTCGTAAAGCCTTTCCATACTCCTGTATCTTTATTATACTCTTCTACTTTATCTAAACTCTTGTAATTATAGTAATAAGCCTTATCATCCTCCGGAAGCTTAATAGTCACATCCTTCTGAATTATCGATGGAGACTCTGTTTCTACTGTTTCCTCAAACTTAGCTCCGGGATAATAATACTCCCACTTGTTATAATATCTTCCCTCGAACCATGCGTTGTAGAAGTGTCCTACAGAACCCCAGCCCTGAGAGCCTTCAGACGTACTGCCATTATCGTACATGTATGTATATCCGATAGTCTGTCCGCCAAAGATAGATGTCAAAAGCACTAATCTTACATAAGCGCCGTCCTTGCCCACTGTCTTACGGACAGACGCCCAGGTAAGCTTAGGAAGGTCCGTCGGTTCCTCGGGAACAGTCAGCTTGCCATAGTCTCTGTTCATCTGAGCCACATCAGCCAGGTTGCACTTCGTATATGCATCTGTTTTTTTACCATCAAATGTATACCAGTATTTTATCTGATCAGGATTTATTCCCTGACCACCACCATTCCCCTGACCGCCGTAAGACTTTGTCTCACCGTTCAGAGTGACATTTACCAGATAATGCGCAGATGACGACCATTCTACTGTTGCAGAGCTGTTCAGCTTCTTTGCAATCGAACTCATGACAGAAGGGAATCCTACAGAATCATATCGTAGCGGATATATAACCGAAACCAACATGGACTTGCTATTACTTCTGTAATATGGACTCTGAATATAGAATGTCTGATCCACATGAGGAGATGTTGAAAGTCCATAATAAGGAGTTGTTGTACTCTTCTTCTGCTCACCCAGAACATAGGTTCCGCTGTACAGACATATGCTGCTGAAGCCCTTCTGTATACCTGTAAGATTATCAAAGTAAGATTTTTTACTATCGCCATAGGTGGAGATAAGATAATCAATCACGTTCATAACCTTATCGATATTTACAGTGATTTCTGTATCCTGGAATTCATATTTCTTCTTAACAGTAGTTTCTCCGGTTGTAATATTGTAAGAGTTGTAGGTTCCCGTAACTTTCCCGGACTGAAGCTTCAGCTCTCCACCATCTGTATTGGAACCCTTTGCTATATAACCGCCTTTTACTCTGGCCGTAGCTTTTTTCTCGTACTTAACATCCTCATAGATAACATCTGTAGGCTGTATGCTTCCCACACTTCCCATTCCTGCATAAACACTTGATTCATCCACGAATCTGAAGGAGTCAGGATCAGGATTCTCCGTCTTGATATAGAAATACTCATTAAATGGAGCCATAAGGGGAATAATCTCATAGGTATACCCGTTCTCATCCTCCATCTTGAAATGCTTTGCATTCTTCAGATTAAGCTTTTTAAGCTTTTTACATTCTTTAAATGAATTCTTAGCTATGGTTTCCAGCTCAGAGTTAACAGGAATGACGACATTTTTAAGCTTAGTGCAGTACGCAAATGCGTTCTTGCCGATAGTTTTTACATACTTTCCCAGCTTAACATCAGTAATCTTTTTATTTGACTTAAACGCATTATCAGCTATTGCCGTCACTTTATAAGTATAGGTTCCTTTATTCTTACCCTTCTTTGATTTAATCTTAATGCTGTTCGGAATTTCTATCTTCTTCACTTTTTTCTGCTTCTTCGGATTAAGTCCGACAACAGATACTGTGCTTTTCTTCTTTGAAAGCCTGGTTATCTTATATACATAATTTCCCGCAGTAACTTTCATGCCTTTTTTTGCCTTGGTTACCTTGACGGTTTTTACCTTTGATGCTGCACTCACTCCTTTTCTATCAGCAGAACCTGAAGAATTAAAATGCGCAGGAACGATCAATGCAAGCAATAAAGCACAGGTCAGAACTGAAGAGATAAATCTTTTAACATGCGTTTTTTTGTTTATGGTTCTTTTTATTGTTATTTTTTTATAATTATATCCCATATTATTTAACCCCTCATCAGTCAGCCCCACCAGGAGCATGCATAGTGATAAAAAGTTCCTCTCATCCTTTTTACCACCTTCCATCCTTCCATGTCTAATTATATAAGCTTTTATGAATAACCTCAACAAGAAAGAACTACATAAGGTAAAAAAGACAAAAAAACCCCGGAGCATTTCTGCTCCGGGAATGATCAATATCATATTTAATTAATCATATATGATTACTCGATGATTGATACAACAGAACCTGAACCAACTGTTCTACCACCCTCACGGATAGCGAATCTAAGTCCCTGCTCCATAGCTACTGGATGGATGAGCTCGATTGTCATCTCTACGTTATCTCCAGGCATGCACATCTCTGTACCTGCAGGAAGATTGCAGACACCAGTAACGTCTGTTGTTCTGAAATAGAACTGTGGACGATAGTTGTTGAAGAAAGGTGTATGACGTCCACCCTCGTCCTTTGTAAGAACGTAAACCTGAGCTGTAAACTTCTTATGGCATGTTACAGTACCTGGCTTAGCAAGAACCTGTCCCTTTTCAACCTGGTCTCTGTTGATACCACGAAGAAGAGCTCCGATGTTATCACCAGCCTGAGCCTCATCAAGAAGCTTACGGAACATCTCAATACCTGTAACAACAGTATTAAGTTTCTCTTCCTTGATACCAAGGATCTCAAGTGGATCATTAAGGTGAAGTGTTCCTCTTTCTACTCTACCTGTAGCAACTGTACCACGACCTGTGATTGTGAATACGTCCTCAACTGGCATAAGGAATGGCTTATCTGTATCACGCTCTGGAGTAGGAATGTACTCATCAACTGTCTTCATGAGTTCCATGATCTTATCTCCCCAAGCTGGATCACCTTCAAGAGCCTTAAGAGCAGAACCCTTGATGATTGGGCATCCCTCGAAACCATACTCTTCAAGAGCTTCTGTAACTTCCATCTCAACAAGCTCGATAAGCTCATCATCATCAACCATATCACACTTGTTAAGGAATACGATGATGTAAGGAACGTTAACCTGACGAGCAAGAAGGATATGCTCTCTTGTCTGAGCCATAACACCGTCTGTAGCAGCAACAACGAGGATAGCACCATCCATCTGAGCTGCACCAGTGATCATGTTCTTAACGTAGTCAGCATGTCCTGGACAGTCAACGTGTGCATAGTGTCTGTTCTCTGTCTCATACTCAACGTGTGCTGTTGAAATTGTGATACCACGCTCTCTCTCTTCTGGAGCTTTATCGATGTTATCGAATGCAACAGCTGCGTTACCAGCTACTCTCTCAGAAAGTACCTTTGTGATAGCAGCTGTAAGTGTTGTCTTACCGTGATCAACGTGACCGATTGTACCAATGTTAACATGTGGTTTGTTTCTTTCAAACTTAGCCTTTGCCATTTTAAAAATCCTCCTAAATTTTTAACCTTTTCGGTTTTTCTATCTTTGTGACCGGGACCGGATAACTCCCGACCACAGCACTAGAGTCAATTTTACTAAATTATTAACTATTTTTCAAGTATATTTATAGTTTAATTATTCTTTGTGACTGAGAACCTTCTCCTGAACATTCTTTGGACACTGCTCATACTTCTCGAAGAACATTGAGTAGTTACCACGTCCCTGAGTTCTTGAACGAAGGTCTGTAGAATAACCAAACATTTCAGCAAGTGGAACATAAGCTGTTACCTTCTTACCATTACCAACATCCTCCATGCTCTCGATACGACCACGGCGGCTGTTAAGGTCTCCGATAACATCACCCATGTACTGCTCAGGCATAACTACTTCAACCTTCATGATAGGCTCAAGAAGTACAGGATTACCCTTCTTCATAGCATCCTTGAATGCCATAGATCCGGCAATATGGAATGCCATTTCAGATGAATCGACTTCATGGTATGAACCATCATAAACTTCTGCAGATATACCAAGTACCTGGAATCCACCAAGAATACCGGCCTGTGCAGCTTCTTCGATACCTTCACCTACAGCAGGGATATATTCCTTAGGAATGTTACCACCAACTACAGTTGACTCGAACTTGAACTGCTCTTCACCGTTAGGATCCATAGGTGTGAAACGAACCTTACAATGTCCGTACTGTCCACGACCACCTGACTGCTTAGCATACTTGGAATCTACATCTACAGGTGTTGTAAATGTTTCCTTGTAAGCAACCTGAGGTGCACCTACATTTGCCTCTACCTTAAACTCACGAAGAAGTCTGTCTACGATGATTTCAAGGTGAAGCTCACCCATTCCGGCGATGATTGTCTGACCTGTTTCGTTATCTGTATGAGTTCTGAATGTAGGATCTTCTTCAGCAAGCTTAGCAAGTGCAGTAGCAAGCTTATCCTGACCATCCTTTGTCTTAGGCTCGATAGCGAGCTCGATAACCGGCTCAGGGAACTCCATAGACTCAAGGATAACAGGATGCTGATCATCACAGATAGTATCACCTGTTGTAGTATTTTTAAGACCTACTACTGCAGCGATATCTCCTGAATAAACCTTATCAATATCTGTTCTGTCGTTAGCATGCATCTGAACGATACGTCCTACACGCTCCTTATGATTCTTTGTAGCATTAAGTACATATGAACCCTTATTAAGTGTTCCTGAATATACTCTGATGAAAGCAAGCTTACCAACAAATGGGTCAGCTACAATCTTGAATGCAAGTGCTGAGAAAGGTTCCTCATCTGAGGACTTCTTTGTGATCTCATTTCCATCCATATCTGTACCCTTGATATCAGGGATATCTGTAGGTGCAGGCATGAACTCGATAACTGCATCAATAAGCTTCTGGATACCCTTGTTCTGGTGTGCTGAACCGCAAAGTACAGGTACAACTCTTTCCTTCTCTCCTTCTGGAGTATCGATAGCTGCACAAGTACCTGCACGAAGAGCTGCCTTAAGCTGCTCAACTGTAGGCTCCTCACCCTCGAGATATGCCATCATAAGATCATCATCGATCTCGCAGCAGTTCTCTACGAGCTTTTCATGCCATTCCTGTGCCTGTTCTTTATATTCATCACGAATATCAACGATGGAGATATCCTTACCCTCATGATCGTTATAAAGGTATTCCTTCATCTCGAAGAGGTCAATGATTCCCTCGAAAAAGTCTTCCTTACCAATAGGAATGTTAACAACAATCGGCTTCTTACCGAGACGTGTCTTTATCTCTTCTACAGTGTTGTAGAAGTTAGCACCAAGTATGTCCATCTTATTAACGAATGCCATACGAGGTACATGGTATGTATCAGCCTGACGCCATACGTTCTCTGACTGTGGTTCAACACCACCCTTAGCATCGAATACACCTACAGCTCCGTCAAGTACACGGAGTGAACGCTCAACCTCAACAGTGAAGTCAACGTGTCCAGGAGTATCAATGATATTTATACGATGTTCAAGAGCACCTGGCTTTGGCTTGCAATTTTCCTGTAATGTCCAGTGACATGTTGTAGCAGCGGATGTGATAGTGATACCACGCTCCTGCTCCTGCTCCATCCAGTCCATGGTTGCTGTACCTTCGTAAGTCTCACCAATCTTGTGATTAACTCCGGTATAGTACAGGATTCTTTCTGTAAGAGTAGTCTTACCGGCATCGATATGAGCCATGATACCGATATTTCTTGTTCTCTCTAATGGATATTCTCTTCCAGCCAAGACTGTTCCCTCCTAATTAAAATCTGTAATGAGCAAATGCCTTATTAGCCTCTGCCATTCTGTGCATTTCTTCTTTACGCTTTACAGATGCGCCTGTGTTGTTTGCAGCATCCATAAGCTCAGCAGCAAGTCTTTCCTTCATTGTCTTCTCTGTTCTCTGACGTGAGAAATTAGTAAGCCAACGAAGTCCGAGAGCCTGTCTTCTGTCAGGTCTAACTTCAATAGGCACCTGATATGTAGCACCACCGATACGTCTTGCTTTAACCTCGAGCTGAGGCATAACATTGTTCATAGCAGCCTCAAATACTTCAACAGGATCCTTACCTGTCTGCTCTTTGATCTGGTCGAAAGCGCCATATACGATCTTCTCAGCAACACCCTTCTTACCATCAAGCATTATGTTGTTGATGAGACGGGTAACTATCTTATTGCCGTAAATAGGATCGGCAAGCACATCTCTTTTTGCTATATGTCCTTTACGTGGCACGGTTCTTCCCTCCTTAATAATAATTAATTCTTAGGTACTCACGATATTACTGATAATCCGATCTTCTGGTTTATCACTTTACGTGTTTTCGCGCTGTGTTATCTTTTGAAAAGGACACACTGTTCTATCTTTCAATATATATCTCAGTGTGAAAACTAATGCCTTTTCGTAAACCAGCACAATTGATTCAATCTGTTAACGATGCAATAAATGTAATAACCTAATCTCTACACTTATTATTTAGCATCCTTAGGACGCTTAGCACCGTACTTTGAACGTGCCTGACGTCTCTTAGCAACTCCTGCTGTATCAAGAGTACCACGGATAATATGGTATCTTGTACCAGGAAGGTCCTTTACTCTTCCTCCACGGATAAGAACAACGCTGTGCTCCTGAAGGTTGTGACCTTCACCCGGAATATAGCTTGTTACTTCCATTCCATTAGAGAGACGAACTCTGGCGATCTTACGCAGAGCTGAGTTAGGCTTCTTAGGAGTAGCTGTCTTAACAGCAGTACATACTCCTCTCTTCTGCGGTGAAGAAGTATTAGTTGGCTTCTTTCTAAGAGAGTTGTAGCTTCTCTGAAGTGCAGGTGCTGTAGACTTCTTAACAGCGTCCTGTCTTCCCTTTCTAACTAACTGGTTAAATGTTGGCATGTTTTCACCTCCTTCTTTTTAAAATAGGCGTGCCCTTTTCAGGCACGCCCAATTATTATACTTATATTAAACTTCCTTGTCAACAACTAATTTGACTAACTTTCTTCAGTCTTTAACTAAGCCGATCATCTTTCTTCGGTCTGATCTGATTAGTTTTCTTCAGTTTCGTCTGTATCATCGATTACTTCATCATCAAAAGTCTCTTCTGAAGCAAGTTCCTCTGATTCATAGTCTTCTGATTCGAAGTCTTCCGACTTAAACTCTTCTGAAGCATCTTCTAAATCAAGTTCTTCATCATAGTCTTCATACTCATATTCGTCTGAGCTGATCTCTCTTACATAATCAGAATCAAGTCTTACTGAACGGTATCTCTTCATACCTGTACCTGCAGGTATAAGCTTACCGATAAGTACGTTCTCCTTAAGTCCGATCAGCGGATCGATCTTACCCTTGATAGCTGCATCTGTCAGGACTCTTGTTGTCTCCTGGAAGGATGCTGCTGAAAGGAATGAGTTGGTAGCAAGTGATGCCTTTGTGATACCGAGAAGTATACGATTTGCAACTACAGGACGAAGTCCTTCAGCTTCATTTATCTCATTTACTTCTTCTATATCAAGCACGTCTACAAGTGTTCCAGGAAGATATTCTGAATCTCCGGCATCCTCGATACGTGTCTTCTTAAGCATTTGACGAACTATGATCTCAATATGCTTATCGTTGATCTCAACACCCTGTGAGCGGTAAACCTTCTGAACCTCACGAAGCATATAGTTCTGAACTGCCGATACACCCTTGATCTTAAGGATATCATGAGGATTTACTGAACCTTCAGTAAGCTCATCACCGGCTGCTATTTCCTCGCCGTCCTGAACCTTGATACGTGATCCGTAAGGAATAAGGTATGCCTTGGTCTCACCTGTCTCAGCGTTTGATACAACAACCTCACGCTTTTTCTTTGTGTCTCTTATCTCTACCTTACCGGCAAAGTCTGATATAATAGCAAGTCCCTTTGGCTTACGTGCTTCGAAGATTTCCTCTACTCTAGGAAGACCCTGTGTAATATCACCACCGGCAACACCACCTGAGTGGAAGGTTCTCATAGTAAGCTGTGTACCAGGCTCACCGATTGACTGAGCTGCTATGATACCAACTGCCTCACCAACCTGTACAGGCTGACCTGTTGCAAGGTTTGAACCGTAACACTTAGCACAAATACCTAGATGACATTTACATGTAAGGATTGATCTTATCTTAAGCTTAGCATCACGTCTTACAATTCCGGTTTCCGGATCAGTAAACGGACGTCCATCTTCCTTACCGTCTACACCATTCTGAACACCGTACTTGATTATTCTCTCGGCTCTTGCAGGAGTTATCATGTGATTAATCTTAACGATCATATCACCATTAGCATCGAAGATACTCTCTGCTGCATATCTGCCGGTAATTCTTTCCTGGAAGCTTTCTGTAAGCTCATCACCTTCCATAAATGCCTTAACATAGATACCAGGCTTCTCATCAACCTTCTCTATAGAGCAGTCAGTCTCTCTGATAATAAGATCCTGAGATACATCTACAAGACGTCTTGTAAGGTATCCTGAGTCGGCTGTACGAAGAGCCGTATCTGAAAGTCCCTTACGAGCACCGTGTGCAGACATGAAATACTCCAGTACGTCAAGACCTTCACGGAAGTTTGACTTGATAGGAAGCTCGATAGTATTACCTGTTGTATCAGCCATAAGTCCACGCATACCTGCCAGCTGTTTGATCTGCTGATCAGAACCACGGGCTCCTGAGTCGGCCATCATGTAGATGTTGTTATACTTATCAAGTCCGTCCAGAAGTGCCTTTGTAAGGCTCTTATCTGCAAGCTCCCACTGTTTAATAACTGTTCTCTTACGTTCTTCCTCTGTAAGGAATCCCATATCATAGAAATGATTTATCTCATCAACCTTTGTCTGTGCATTATTCAGAAGTTCCTTCTTATCACCAGGCACTGTCATGTCGGCGATAGAAACTGAAATACCACTAAGAGTTGAATATTTATATCCAAGAGCCTTTATATCATCAAGAACTTCAGCTGTCTTGGTAGCTCCGTGAATATTTATACATTTGTTAAGAATCTTCTTAAGATCACCCTTCTTAACCAGTTTGTTAATTTCAGGCTCTAATACCTTGTCCGGATCAGATCTGTCAACAAAACCAAGATCCTGAGGAATCATCTCATTGAAGATAAGCTTACCAAGAGTTGTTCCGATAAATCCGGTAACCTCCTTACCATCTGCAAGCTTAGCTGTTCTCTTAACATATATCTTCTGCTGAAGAGTTATCTCTTTGTTTTCAAATGCGAGCAGCGCACGATTTATATCAAGGAACTTACGTCCGAGAATATCTTCCGGAGTTGAAACGATCTGCTTAAAGAAAGTTACGTCTCCACTCTTGGACTGCTTCTTGATTACTGTAAGCCTTACCTTGTCAAATGCGTCGATCTCGCCGCTTTCAGCGTCCTTTTTAATAGCCTCAAGGTTTGCTGCCTCATTCTCATCAAGGTATTCCTTCTTTATTTCATCCTCTGTATACGGAACTTCCTTGAACTTATCCATAGTCAGATAATAGATACCAAGTACCATATCCTGTGAAGGAACTGAAACAACTCCACCGTCTGAAGGCTTTAAGAGGTTGTTAGGTGAAAGCAGAAGGAAACGACACTCTGCCTGAGCCTCAACTGAAAGTGGAAGGTGAACTGCCATCTGGTCTCCATCGAAGTCGGCGTTGAATGCCATACATACAAGTGGATGAAGCTTGATAGCCTTACCCTCTACAAGGATAGGCTCAAATGCCTGAATACCAAGTCTGTGAAGTGTCGGAGCACGGTTAAGCATAACCGGATGCTCTCTGATAACATCCTCGAGGATGTCCCATACACCTGTTTCAAGTCTTTCAACCTTTTTCTTAGCTGCCTTGATATTGTCAGCCTTTCCTCTGGATACAAGTTCTTTCATAACGAAAGGCTTGAACAGCTCGATAGCCATTTCCTTTGGAAGACCACACTGATATATCTTAAGTTCAGGTCCAACGACGATAACTGAACGTCCTGAGTAGTCAACACGCTTACCAAGAAGGTTCTGACGGAATCTACCCTGCTTACCCTTAAGCATCTCAGAAAGAGACTTAAGTGCTCTGGAACCAGGACCTGTTACTGCACGTCCATGACGACCGTTATCAATAAGTGAATCTACAGCTTCCTGAAGCATTCTTTTCTCGTTTCTTACGATAATGTCAGGAGCTGATATCTCAAGAAGTCTCTTGAGACGGTTATTTCTGTTTATTATTCTTCTATAAAGATCATTTAGGTCTGATGTAGCAAATCTGCCACCATCCAGCTGAACCATAGGTCTCAGATCTGGTGGAATAACAGGAATTACATCCAGTACCATCCACTCAGGCTTATTACCTGAATTTCTGAATGCTTCTACAACATCCAGCTTCTTAATGATCTTAGTCTTTTTCTGTCCTGTAGCTGTTTCAAGCTCTTCACGAAGACTTGCAGCTTCTGCTTCAAGATCAACCTTCTTAAGAAGCTCCTTAACAGCCTCTGCGCCCATACCTACAGTGAATTCTTCACCATATTCGCTGAGCTTTGCTCTGTATTCCTGTTCGGAAAGAATATCCTTCTCATGAAGATCAGTACTTCCCGGATCTGTAACTATGTATGCTGAGAAATAAAGTACTCTCTCAAGTTCACGAGGTGAAAGATCAAGCAGCAGTCCCATACGGCTTGGGATTCCCTTGAAATACCAGATATGTGATACCGGACATCCAAGCTCGATATGACCCATTCTTTCACGTCTTACGCTTGATTTCGTTACTTCAACGCCACATCTGTCGCAAACTATACCCTTGAAACGTATCTTCTTATACTTTCCGCAGTGACATTCCCAGTCCTTTGTAGGTCCGAATATCTTCTCGCAGAAGAGACCGTCTCTTTCAGGTTTCCATGTTCTATAATTAATGGTCTCAGGCTTTGTAACTTCACCAAATGACCATTTTCTTATCTTCTCAGGTGATGCAAGGCCAATCTTGATAGCGTCAAAGTATATAGGCTGTTCCTGCTCTGTATCTGTGTTAATTGCCATCTGTATTAATCTCCTTCCTTACATTTCATCTGGTTCAAAATCATCATATCCTTCATCTTCATATGCGTCATCGTAGAAGCTGTCAGGATTATCAATAAACTCACCCTCGGAATCGATTTCGTTATAGCCTTCCTCTGCAAGATCACCTTCGTAACGAACATCATCGCCTTCAAGTATAGCTCTTGTCTGTCTGTCGTAATCACCAGACTCACCAAGTTCAACTTCTTCGCCGTCATCCTTAAGTACTCTGACATCCAGACCAAGTGACTGGAATTCCTTAAGAAGAACCTTGAAGGATTCAGGTGTTCCCGGATCAGGAATATTCTCGCCCTTGATGATTGCTTCATAGGTCTTAACACGTCCTACTACATCATCGGACTTAACTGTAAGGATCTCCTGAAGTGTTGATGAAGCACCATATGCCTCAAGAGCCCAAACTTCCATCTCTCCGAATCTCTGTCCACCGAACTGAGCCTTACCACCAAGTGGCTGCTGAGTTACAAGTGAGTATGGACCAGTTGAACGTGCATGTATCTTATCATCAACAAGGTGATGAAGTTTCAGATAGTGCATGAATCCGATTGATACAGGTGCCGGAATAGCTTCACCGGTACGTCCGTCTCTCAGCTGAACCTTACCTGACTTATCTATAGGAACACCCTTCCACTCTTCTCTGTGAGCGCGGTTTTCATACAGATATTTCATTACACCTTCATCTACATAATCTTTGTATTTAGCCTCAAACTCTTCCCACTCAGTGTTAACGTAGTCATTGGCCATTTCAAGCTCTTTAGTAATGTCTCCTTCCTTTGCGCCATCGAAGATAGGAGTTGATACTTTGAATCCGAGCACTTCGGATGCAAGTCCGAGGTGAAGCTCAAGCACCTGTCCTATGTTCATACGGGAAGGAACGCCGAGAGGATTAAGAACTATATCCAGAGGGCGACCGTTTGGCAGGAACGGCATATCTTCTGCAGGAAGAACGCGCGAAACGACACCCTTGTTTCCATGACGTCCTGCCATCTTGTCTCCTACAGATATCTTTCTCTTCTGAGCGATATATACACGAACGGACTTTGTAACTCCAGGAGGTAATTCGTCGCCGTTCTCACGTGTAAATATCTTAATATCCATAACAACACCGTAAGCTCCGTGAGGAACTCTGAGTGATGTATCTCTAACTTCTCTTGCTTTCTCACCGAAGATAGCTCTGAGGAGTTTCTCTTCAGCAGTAAGTTCTGTCTCTCCCTTAGGAGTAACCTTACCTACAAGGATATCTCCGGCACGTACCTCTGCTCCTATACGGACGATACCATTTTCATCCAAATTCTTGAGTACGTCCTGACTAAGGCCTGCAAGGTCTCTTGTTATCTCTTCAGGTCCAAGCTTTGTATCTCTAGCATCTGATTCATACTCTTCGATATGAACAGATGTATAAACATCATCCTTAACGAGTCTTTCTGAAAGAAGAACAGCATCCTCGTAGTTATAACCTTCCCAGGTCATGAATCCGATAAGAGGGTTCTTACCAAGTGCAAGCTCACCGTTAGATGTTGAAGCACCGTCTGCGATAACCTCACCCTTCTTAACCTTATCACCCTTGAAGACGATAGGTCTCTGGTTCATACAGTTACCCTGGTTGCTTCGTGCAAACTTAATAACGTTGTACTCATCACATGTACCATCCTCATCTGCTCTGACGATGATCTTCTCACTTGATGAAAGTTCAACTACACCGTCACGCTTACAGATGATTGTTACACCTGAGTCAACAGCTGCTTTTGCTTCCATACCTGTACCAACTACAGGAGCATCTGTCTTCAGAAGCGGAACTGCCTGACGCTGCATGTTAGATCCCATGAGCGCACGGTTAGCATCGTCGTTCTGAAGGAACGGAACCATGGATGTAGCAACTGAGAATACCATACGAGGAGATACGTCCATGAAATCGATTGTATTCTTAGGGAATACAGATGTCTCTTCACGACGACGTCCTGCAACATTTTTATTAATGAAATGATTTTCTTCGTCAAGCGGCTCAGAAGCCTGTGCTACTATGAACTGATCCTCTTCATCAGCTGTCATGTAAACAACTTCATCTGTTACAACAGGATTCTCAGGATCTGTCTTGTCTACTCTTCTGTAAGGAGCCTCAATAAAACCGTACTGATTAATTCTAGCAAATGTAGCCAGTGAGTTAATAAGTCCGATGTTAGGTCCTTCAGGTGTCTCTATAGGACACATACGTCCATAATGTGTATAGTGAACGTCTCGAACCTCGAATCCGGCTCTTTCTCTTGAAAGACCACCAGGACCAAGAGCTGAAAGACGTCTCTTATGTGTAAGCTCTGAAAGAGGGTTGTTCTGATCCATGAACTGTGACAGCTGTGATGAACCGAAGAACTCTTTAACTGCAGCAGTAACAGGCTTGATATTGATAAGTGACTGAGGTGTCAGTGTCTCTATATCCTGTGTCTGCATTCTTTCTCTTACTACTCTCTCAAGTCTTGAAAGACCGATACGATACTGATTCTGAAGAAGCTCACCTACAGACTTGATACGTCTGTTACCTAAGTGGTCGATATCATCATCTGTACCAACTTCATACTCAAGATGCATATTATAATTGATGGAAGCAAGTATATCTTCCTTTGTTATATGCTTAGGAACAAGCTCAGTGAGGTTATTCTTTATAGCCTCTTTAAGCTCCTCTTCATCATCATACTGTTCAAGAAGCTGTGCAAGTGCAGGATAATAAACCAGCTCGGTTATTCCAAGATCCTCAGCAGTTATGCCAGGAAGTCTGTCCTCTATCCATGGCTCTATATGAACCATCATATTGGAAAGAACCTTTACATTTGCAGTTTCAGTCTGAACTATTACATGATCTACCGCTGCATCCTGTATAGACTCTGCAGCATCCTTTGTAATAATCTCACCCTGTGCAAAGAGAACCTCACCTGTAAGAGGATCAATAACATCCTCAGCAAGAATGAAGTTTACTATACGATTTACAAGAGCAAGCTTCTTATTAAACTTAAAACGACCTACACGGGCAAGATCATATCTTCTCTGATCGAAGAACATGGCATTGATAAGACTCTCTGCGCTTTCTACGGCCAAAGGTTCACCCGGTCTTAACTTCTTGTAAAGCTCAAGGATACCTTCTTCATAGCTCTTGGAAGGATCCTTCTCGAAGGATGCTCTGATCTTTGGTTCATCACCGAAAAGACTCAGTATCTCCTCATCTGTTCCAATACCCATTGAACGTATAAGTACAGTAACAGGAACTTTACGGTTTCTATCAACCTTTACATAAAATACGTCATTTGCGTCAGTTTCATACTCAAGCCAGGCACCACGGTTAGGAATCACCTGACATGAATACAGTGTCTTACCGGTCTTATCACGACCGATTGTGTAGTAGATACCGGGTGAACGAACGAGCTGACTGACTATAACTCTTTCAGCACCATTTATGACAAATGTACCTGTCTCTGTCATAAGTGGCATATCACCCATAAATACCTCATGCTGATTAATCTCGCCTGTTTCATTATTAATAAGACGAACATTAACCTTAAGTGGAGCAGAGTAAGTTGCATCGCGTTCCTTACACTCCTCAATAGAATACTTCTTGTCTTCCTCAAAAAGCTTGTAATCCACAAACTCAAGACTGAGCTTTCCTGTAAAATCAGTTATGGGACTGATGTCTCCAAAGGCCTCACTCAAGCCTTCCTCAAGAAACCACTTATAAGAGTCAACCTGAACTCCGATAAGGTTAGGCATCTCGAGAACTTCCTGACCACTGGCGTAGCTCATACGTGTGTTTTTACCAGACTTAATAGGACGCATTCTGTAATTTTCCATATGACGTATTACACCTCTCGCTTATTATTCATTAATTAGGCTTTTTAGGATTTTGGCGCATAAAGAACCCTCCTATGCTTAAATATCGCATAGTAATCCACTTTAGCCTATAATGACAATTTACAAGTCTAACATTTTTAGAAATAAAAATCAAGGAGAAATTTTATTTTCTCCTTGACAATTTTTTTAGTATTTCTTTACAAACTCCTTAAGCTTGGAATGTATCACAAAGTATGCTGTGCTGCTCCAGTGGATTCCGTCTCCCGCAGAGTAACCGGAAGCAAGACTTCCAGAGCTGTCATTCAGATAAAATCCGGTGTTGAAATATTTAACATAGCTGTATTTATCAGACATCTTTTTCAACAGAGCATTGTATGTGTTAACTGTGGTATTCGGAACATGTGTGGTTCTGGTATTACCTATTCCCATAACCACTATCTCGCAGTTTGGATTATTACTGTGAATGTTTTCAATGACATATTTGTACTCACCTACAACTCCATTCAGATAGGTAAGCGTCTGACTTCCAACACAGTTATTGGTTCCACACATTATGTAAACCCGATCCGGTTTATATGCATTAACACTTCCAAGAAATGTATTCTTTATATCCTGTACAAACAGGCTGACCTGTGCGTAGCTTGCTTCATTTGAATCAAGAGCACCGTAAACTGCAAAGCCCGACATAACTGAATCGCCGATATAAGCAATTCTTTGTGGTTTTTTCCGGCTCTTCTTATGAAGAGATCTGCTTTTCTTACTCTTACTGAGCGCTGTTGTTTTTGTTTCCTTCTTAACAGCCTGCACTTTGTAGTAGCACTCTTTATAAGCCTTAGCCTTTTTGTCCGTATATTTTAGTTTCTTTGTCCTGGCTATCTGCTTATAGCTTTTACCCTTATATTTTCTGAAGATCAGATAATAATCTGCACCCGAGACTTCTTTCCATTTGATGTACATTTTTCCATTTTCGTAGGCCGTGATGGATTTCATCTTCGGTTTGGAAAGCTTCACCTTCTTCTTTGGTGCCTCAGTGGTTACTTCAGTTGTTGCTTCAGTTGTCACTTCAGTTGTTATCTCTGTAGTAACCTCAGTGGAAAGCTCTGTTGTTACTTCGGAAGATATCTCCGCAGCATTCTCTTCAGCTCTTGCAGGAATCACACTAACAGTAATCATTAATGAAATGAATAATACTATTACTATCAGATATGATATTTTTCTCATCCGGATATCGTTTACTTTCATCTCAATCTCTACTTTTAATGTTTCCTTTAAAACCTGTTTTTTTATCTTTAATTAGTTGGAATGCTTTTCTTTTCCGGTGGATACGTTCTTGGTATTTATCTTAACATGACCAAAATCTGTATCACTGTATTTTCCGGCAAAGTTTGCATCGTCTCCACCCTTGCCGCTTGTTCTGGCAAAAAGAGGATCGTATATCTTACCCTTTATTTCAACCCAGGAATGATTATCACCCTTAAGTGTTCTGTCATCATCTACTATATATACGGTTTCATATCCGCACTCAAGAGCAAGATATGCAAGAGCAGATGCATATGCTGTACACTCGCCAGCCAATATATGAGTTTTGTGCGCATCAACATCAAGTGCGTCTGCTGCAAAGAGAAGGTCCCAGGTCTTGTCGTCACGCTCGTTCTTAAGGAAATGATATCCTATATATGGAAGACCTTTAATATATTCATAGCATTTTCTGAGCTTCTTGCCGCTCTTATCCGTTGGCTTTGTAAGACTCTGCATACGCTCTCTAGCGAGAATCATAGTATCAATCTTTTTCTTCCATTTTTTACCATAGAAGGATGATTTTTTTGCAACGCCCTTTTTATCAACCTTTATGGAATCAACAGTTTTATTTACTGCCATCTTTCCATTTGAACGATTGAAATAGTAATATTTTTTCTTTATCTTATACCAGCCCTTAAGCATGGCACCCTTGGGAGCTATAGTTACTTTCTTGCCGTCAACCTTTGCAGTCATTTTACTTGGAGCAAAATAATATGTGCTTCCCTTTATCTCTACAAATCCGGTCTGAAGCTTGCCTTCTTCATTATAGTAATACTTGTATCCTTTTTTAGTAACCCAGCCCTTCTTTGAAGCCGCATTTACTTCAGCTGATGGAATAAATGCTGCAACTATGAGTATTGCAAGGATAAAGCTTATTATTCTTTTAAATGAATGTGATTTATTCATGCTTATGGTCTCCTTTTATCCTGTTACTTACCTTTGTGTTTTTATCAGCTTATTATACATCTTACTCGATGGCATCTACAATCCAGACAGTCTGTCCCTGTTCTGAATGAAGGTATGCTGTGAAACCATCAAAATATGCTATACCGCTAAGCTCGCCTTCAAGTGAGCACGCTCCACCGGTTTCAAGTGTATAACCACCACATGCAGCAGCAAGATCATCAAGAGTTGAGCCAATATAACTCTCAGCCACTGATTTATTTGAAGCCTCTGTTGTTTCCTCAGTTTCTTCTTCAGTCTTTTCCTTCTTCTGCTTTTCAGTAGTTTTCTTTTCTTTCTTTTTCTCAGTTGCCTCTTCAGTAGGTGCCTCAGTTGTGGCTTCTGTGGTTGCTTCCGTAGTTGCCTCTGTTGTAGCTTCCGTGGTTGCTTCCGTAGTTGCTTCTGTCGTCTTTTCAGTAGTCTTCTCTGTAGTTTTTTCCGTTGTCTTTTCGGTAGTTTTCTCTGTAGTAGCTTCAGTAGTTTTTTCTGTTGTCTTTTCAGTAGTCTTTTCTGTAGTTTCTACCTTTGCCACAGCTGTAGTTGTGTCTTCTTTTGAAGTACTGTTTCCACAAGCCGCAAGACATAACGCAAGCATTGATAATGTAATAACACCGTAGATTTTCTTTCTCATATTTTCCTCCCGGAAAAAGATGACAGCAGTGAACCTGGTTCGATTTTGTCATCTTTTTTAATTATTGTTGTAAGTATATATATTTCCCGAGGTGTAAGCCACCCCGTCTTTTTCTGTAATTATCTCGAAGGTACATTCTCCTTTTTCAAGATTCTCGGGGCTGATATACATGCCAAACTGGTAATCCTGTTTGTCATACTTACTTTCTTCAAACAGTTTATCTATTCTTTTTTCTGCAGCCGCCTCTTCTTCTGACAGATTGACTTCTCCGCCCACCTTCTTATAACCGACCGGAAATGCCTCGTAATCGGATATGTACTGACTGTCTGTGATTCTGATATATACCGGAGATGAATCATCCGTATATTCAGGATCAAGTGTACCGTATACGATCAGTCTTCCGTCTGTATCCTTTTCTACTCTGAGGATGGAATTTTCCTCTGTCTGTTCAGGATTTTCAGGAGTCTCATCCGTAAGCATAGCATCCATCTTAGGAAGGTATTCCCACAGATAGGTTATATGTCTCTGAGTCAGTTCAAGCATAACCACATCTGCATTATACTCCGATATAAGGTCTAAATCAAATGGCATTATTTTAGTAAAATACGCATCCTTATATTCATCAGCCATGAACGGAATCAGCGCATTTCCATAGGAATCACGGAACATCACAAGGCTTCCATCCTTCCCTTCACAGGAGGTCTGGATATTAAAGTCCTCTGTATCCTTGGTATTGGTCACATAGCTGAAGGAATGTCCCTCTGAATAAACTACATTATCATCCAGGACTCTGCCCTTAGGGTACAGCATTCCGTATACATCACCATGGAAAACCTTTTCAACATTATACGGAACTTCTGTATAATCCTTCGCATTACGTCCTACCGCATTCTCAATGGTTCTGCAGGCAAACGCAGCTCCCTCATCATTCCAGTGTGTATCCAGTTTGTGATACATTACCCTGTTATCATTATGAAATGCGTCGTGTAGGTTTACATAATGTATGTCCATTTCATCCATCAGCAAAAGCAGCTTGGACCAGTTATTCACGTCACTTCCCTTTTTATAATTATCCGGAAGATGCTCAGGATAAAGATCCGCCTTGATTGGAGCCACCATGAACAGGAACTGCACATCCTGATTCTCCGTATAATCCTGCATAAGCTTTATGCTTTTTGCACAGTTGTGAATACCTCTGTCTGAGAGAACATTTCTTCCGAAATACTCATCCATAGTTTCTGAGTAGTAAAGCCATCCATCTTTTCCGTATATTACATCATCATTTAACGAAGTATTGAGCAGCTTCGTTGTAAGAGTTGCATCTACAGTGGTCATCTCCTGTCTGAAAGCAAAATGATCATTGAAATAATCATTAAGATTCTCAAAGTATTTCAGGTTCAGCTTTCCATCATAAGTTTTAAGTTTTGGAAATGGAGCCGCTGTTCTCTTCTCAACTGACATGTCAGTTTTATAAAAAAGCATGCCAACAAAAGGAAGAAGGATTATCACCATGAAAATGGTGATAAAAGCTTTTCCTGAGAGGTTTTTGTTATTCTGTTTTCCCTGTGTTTTTTTAGAACTGCTTTCTGACATACTATGTAACACCTCATCAGTCAGCTTCACTGACAGCTTATCTATAAGGGGAAGCCTTAAAACCTAAAGTATATAAATGGGTTATAGGCCGCTGAGGAAAGTCTCAGGATGGAAAGAAGTAATGCGCAGATTGACACTGCTGCTATTATCACTTCTCCTGTACTCATTCTTTTTACAATAACCCCTTCGCCTGATTCTTCTTCTGTTTTTTCTTCAGATACTTTTCCCGTTATCAGGCTCTTGATCTTAGCCATAACCGGATATGAGAAGATGATTGCGACTATCAATGTAAGAATATTATATATGTTCATCTGTTCCAGGAAGATACTCACGGACGGAGCATCCATGGACCAGCCTGTAAACATCTGCTTTACAAATGTAAGTCCGTAGCCTATGGAATCAGCACGGAAGAAAACAAAGGCAAGTGTTGCGATAAGTACTGTATAAAGATTACCAAACACTTTAAGCTTACCCTTAAGCTTATTGATTGGAAGGACTGTGTCTTCCAGTACATTTGCCACTCCATGGATCATTCCCCAGAGTATGAAGGTCCAGTTAGCGCCATGCCATATTCCCGTAAGCAGGAAAACGATCAGTTTATTTATCTCGGTTCTGGCTTTACCTTTTCTGTTTCCTCCAAGAGGTACATATACATATTCCTTAAACCAGCTGGAAAGTGATATGTGCCATCTGTCCCAGAAATCAGTTATGCTGACTGCCGAGTAAGGATGAAGGAAATTCTCCTTGAAGGTAAAACCGAACATATGTCCAAGTCCCAGAGCCATATCAGAATAGGCACTGAAATCATAATATATCTGAAGTGCATAGCTGATGGCACCAAGCCATGTAACCAGCACATTGTATTCACCAATATCAAGAGCAAATATCTGGTCTGCAATCGCACCCACCACATTTGCTATAAACATTTTCTTGAAAAGACCTTTGCAGAATCTTTCAATACCGCCAACTATTTCATCAGTAGTACGTTCTCTATGATATATCTGGCGTTCTACATCACCATACTTAACAATAGGTCCTGCAACCAGCTGTGGAAACATAGCTATATATAAAAGGACAGCCGGATAACTCTTCTGCTCCTGGGCAGGATTCCTGTAAACATCAATTACGTATGAAAGCGCCTGAAATGTAAAGAATGATATTCCTATGGGAAGAGCGATTCCCGGAAGCGGAATCTCCAGATTAAAAGCTTTATTTATAATGTCCAGTATAAAATCAGTGTATTTGAAAACACCCAGAGTTCCGATATTAAGTATAACGGCAATTACGAGAATAAGCTTTCTATAGGGTGTTTTTGTTTTTTCGATACCAACGTACTTCTTCACTTCCTCTTTGCTGATATCTATATCCATCTTACTTATACTGGACATTCCAAGGAGACGTCCGAAGGTATAATTAAAAAGACTTGATGCCAGCATCAGAAGAACATATACAGGTTCCCCGAAGGCATAAAAAAACAGGCTTCCGAATATAAGAATTATATTCTTAGCCTTTAGAGGTATGGGAAGAAGACATAGTCCAAAAACTATGGGCAGAAAAGCAAATAAAAATATTGCTGAACTGAATACCATTTTTCTTCTCCCTCTTTATTGAAATAAAGGTGTCAGATTAGTATCTGACACCTTGTATTGTTAAATGTATTGAAATCGGATAATTACTTAAGTGTAACCTTAGCTCCAACTTCCTCAAGCTTAGCCTTGATTGACTCAGCCTCACCCTTTGATGCAGCTTCCTTAAGTACCTTTGGTGCGCTCTCAACAGCTTCCTTAGCTTCCTTAAGTCCGAGACCTGTTACCTCACGAACAACCTTGATAACCTTGATCTTCTCAGCACCAACTTCTGTAAGCTCTACATCGAACTCATCCTTCTCAGCTGCTGCTTCTCCGCCTGCAGGACCTGCTGCTACTACAACACCTGCTGCTGCAGATACACCATACTTCTCTTCTACTGCTTTTACAAGCTCATTAAGCTCGAGCACTGACATTTCGTCTATAGCTGCTACGATTTCTTCTACTGTCATTTTTTTATTCTCCTTTTTTTAATCTGTTTAAAATCTTTTAATACTTTTCCCTCTGCTATACAGGGAACTAATTAAGCTTCTGCTTTCTGTTCAGCAACCTGATTGATAACACGAGCAAAGTTCGTGATAGGTGACTGAATACTTCCGAGGAACTTTGAAAGAAGTTCGTCTCTTGAAGGGATAGTTGCAATGATACTGATACCGGCTGCATCATAATATGTTCCCTCTACGACACCACTCTTAAGCTCAAGCTTCTTTGCTGTCTTAGCGAAATTAGCTACGACTCTTGCAGGTGCTGTTGCGTCATCCTTAGAAATAGCAACTGCTGTAGGACCTTCAAGATCCTTTGCAAGCTCAGCAAATTCTGTTCCTTCGATTGCAAGATTAACCATTGTATTCTTGTATACCTTGTAGATAACACCAGCTTCTCTGGTTGCTCTACGAAGATTTGTATCCTGCTCAACTGTAAGACCAAGATAATCTACAAGTACAACTGATTTAGCACCATCAAGGTTATCCTTGATTTCCTGTACTATAGGTTTCTTCTCTTCAACCTTTGCCACTTTAGTACGTACCTCCTTTTTTTATTTAACGGCCGCACATAAGAATAAAAAAACTCTGTCCACACTAAAGTAGACAGAGATATAAGTTCGTAATCTACGACTTTCCTCGGCAGGTAACTAATAAGTGTTACGTCTAACGACACCTGCTGTCTACGGCAGCTCATCGTGCGATAGAATACCACATATGTATTACGCATGTCAAGAGATTTTTAATATGATAAACGCAATTATAGTTTTATCTAGTAAGTACGCTTGAAGTTTTTTACATCTTCCTTAAAATGTTCCAGAAGATCTTCATATTTTGAAGAATCCTTTATGGAGGATGTGTTTTTCTTTTCTTCAAGCTTTTTTTCCAGGAGTTTTATATTCTCCACTGCATTGTCTTTGTAGTTATTACTAAGATCAACACGAATCTGATTTACAATCGCATCCAATTCTTTATCTGTTTTTTTTGAAAATAATGACATATGCATCACCTCCTCTAGGGATTTTCCGGTTCTTTCGGAGGTTCGGGATTCAGAATACTGCCGTATACCTGTCCCAGGGCAAGTCCTCCGTCGCCTCCGGGCACGTGTGAACTGAAATGTATTATATAACCCAGCTCTGTCAGGGCAGAATTAAGCGTGCTTACCAGTATACGGTCATTCATAATACTTCCGCAAAGAACTACATGATTTATATAATCACGGCTGCATATCTCATCTGCCAGTTCAGTAGTTGTATTTACTACTGCCATATGAATCTCAAAGGCAATTCTCTCTCTGATCCTTTCAACCTCTTCTGCTTGGATATCTTCCTTTTCTGTCAGCTTGATATATTTATGAATCGCATCTGCCATAAGGAGTGTCTGATCCATTCTGTATATCTCATCATCATTTCTTGGTTCTAATATTTTTAGAGCCAGTGGCTCACCATAATCATCAGCCTTGTCTTCATCTATTCTGTCAGCATACCTGATAGCATAGTTTTCCAGCATATTGGCACATTCACCTTCGTAGGTGTTTATACGACGAATACCCATAAGGGCAGCAACTGCATCAAACAGTCTTCCCATGGATGAGGATCTGTAGGAACTGATATCTGCCTTAAGACATGCACATACCACGCCATAATCCTCGGAATTAATACCCAGTCGATTCATTATTTCCTTTAATTCACCTGAGCTGATAAGCTGCCTCTCCTCTATCGCACGCAGATAGCAGCATAAAGTGGACATAGCATCCTTTACATTTTCGCTTCCGCTCATCAGCTTAACCGGAGTGAGTGAAGCGGTTCTTTTCATACTGAAGGAATTTCTGTAATCTATCTCTTCATCAGATCTTCTGGGAGCTTTGGGTATATTACATGAGAATATCTCACTTCCCCATATAGTATCATCATCTCCGTAACCACCAAAGCCGAAGGCTATTCCCAGTACCTTGCCTTTAAGTTTTTCCTCAGCTATAACAGCCAGCACATGAGCTCTGTGATGCTGGATATATGATACATCCTCACTCATGGTAAGTGTATCTGCAGACGATATAAAATCAGGATGCATATCGGCAAGAAATCTTTCCGGATGCACATTAATCATCTCATTTATACGTGTCATGGATCTTTTTCTGGAAAGTCTGGATGATTCATAGGTCAGGTCACCGAAATCTTCTGACATAAGCACCGTATTATCCTTAGCCATTGCATAAGATGATCTGAGGTCACCTCCAGCTGCATATGTATCCTTATTTACAGATTTATCCAGCACTATGTTTTCCGGCACATATCCTCTGGATCTTCGAAGTATCTGGAATATGCTTCCATTTGTATGGCCACAGTACTTTTTATCTACATACTGAACTACGGAATCCTCAAGAGGAGTCAGAATTTCTATGTTGTTAGTCAACATAAAATCTATACATTCCTGTTCTTCAGTATTATCATCCTTCATAAACTCCATCATTTCATCAGTTTTTATGATGGTTGATTCATTTCCTTTGTTGCCACTCGTAATAAGCAGAGGTCCAACAGCATTGGTAAGGATGACCTGCAGCCCGTTACAGGGGAGTATGGCTCCTAATCTGTCGCTCTCTCCGCTTATCTCATATGGAAGCACCTTTCCTGATTTTTTCTTTTTCAGAAGTACTATAGGTCTGGCTGATGAAAGCAGACGCTCTTCTTCCTCTACTGTAACCACACAATATTTTCTGATAGTTTTAATATCAGGGAAAAGTACAGCAAGAGGTTTTGTTTCTCTTTCCTTAATAACACGAATTCTTTTAGCCGGCTCGCTTTCAGGAAGACTCATAAAATGAAATCCTCCCACATTTCTTACAGCCCCTATTTTTCCCGACTTAAGAAGCTCGATGGTCTTATCCAGCATTTCATCCTGGGAAAGATCATCCATAGGCTGATTCTTCTCTAAATAAAGAGACAGCTTGGGACCGCAGTTTTTACAGCCTATAGTTTCAGCATGTCTATGCCTGTTTCCCTTTTCTCTGTAATCATCTATGCATTTCTGACACATAGGAAAATCATCAAAAGTAAGATTGATTCTGTCATAAGGAGCCCTTTTCATTACAGAATATCTCGGTCCACATACGTTACAGCTGATAAAAGGATATCTGTATCTTCTGTCTGCAGGATCAAGAACCTCTCTCATGCAGTCAGGACATATCCCAATATCCGGAGGAAGAAATCTAGCGCCTTCATCAAAATCATCACTTTTGATAATTCTGAAATCCTCTGCCGGAAGACTCTTCTCAAGAGGTCTTACAATTATATTCTCAACACGGCCGTTTGCAGGACAGTTATATCTCAGATGATATGACAGCTTACTCATATCATCAGGATTAATAACCACATGAAGCTTGACCGCTCCACCTGAATTACGTACTGCACCTTTTATTCCATGTTCTTCTGCGTAATCAGCGATAAATGTTCTGTATCCTATTCCCTGAAGTTGTCCAAAAACTGTTATTTCGAAACTCTTCATGCTACCTCCCGGAACTTATCTTCTTTTCCTTCTTGATTTCCTTCTCTGTTTCCGACTTATCCTTTGCATCAGTTTCTTCAATAATCTTTTTCTTAGCAAAGTCTTTTAGGGTATCGGCATACACCTTGTAACCGGCATACGTGATATGACAATAGTCGTCACTGCAGTATTCATCTGCAAGCTTACCTGAACTGTCGAGCATCGGTGTAAATACATCTATAAATTCTACTCTTTTAGTTTTTTTAGCATATTTTTTCAGAGCCTTGTTTATAATTCTCATATTGTAATTACTCAGATCACCGCTGGATTTATACATCGGAGTAGGAGAAACTATATAAACAGTTGTCTTCTTGTTCTGACGTATCAGCTCATTTATGAGACTCTCATAGCTTGAAATAAACTTGTATGGACCATATACTCCGATATCATTTAGTCCATAGTTTATGAAAACCTTCTTTGTTCCGAGTGCTGTTATATGATCCTTAAGTCTGGCCTTACGTCCGTTTATAGTCGGATGAAGCGACGAACCTGAAACAGGTGCCATATCATTATAAACTCCATAACAGCCTACGGAAATATGTCTGGCATTTCCCAGAAATCCGTTGTACTGTGCTGAACAATAATCTTCAAAGCCAACTCCTACTGAATGTCCTGCCATGACCGAACCTCTAAACCACTTATCCTTCATGGAATTCGTAACCTTCATCTCCGGTTTTTTCAGAACATTTACAGTTATTGAGAGCTTTGATTTTTTTCCATCCTTCTCAGCACATGCCGTAATTACAGTCTTTCCTTTTTTCTTAGCAATAAGCTTATCGTTTTTAATCTTAGCCACTGCTTTTTTTGAATCAGTAAGGGATATAACCGCTCCCTCAACTTCAGTTGAGGCCTTTACCGCTGCCTCCTCGCCTATATACATCTGAAGTGTTTTTCTTTTTCTGTAGGAACACTTTGTTATTTTTACATTTATCTCAAGTATTTTTATCTTGTTTCCTGAATATATAGTGAGCCTGGACTTTGCATTCCCGCATCTTTTTGCCTTTATAATACCTTTCTTTGTTATCACTGAGAGTCTGCTGTTTGAATTATATACCTCAACCTTATCAGCATCCTCAAGAGCTGAAAGTCCGAGATCTATCTTATCTCCTCTGTACATCCTGACAGTTAAAGTAAGTTTTACATCCAGAGGGGAATTCTCTTCTTCTGTGGCAGGCTGTTCTGTGGTAAGCTCTGTATTATCCTGTTGTTCACTCTGCGGTTCGGACTGCTGTTCACTCTGCTGTATAGCCGGCTGATTGCTGTTTTCTCCATCAGCAAAAGCTTCTGTCTGAAAAAATGTAAACGAAAAAATCAGCATGATGATCACAAGAACCATACGTGCCAATTTTCTTCGTAAATACATATATTCTATTATTGTCCTACGACACATAGAAAATGTACACATCGTATAAAACGCCCCACAACTTAAATATAATTCTTCGCTTTGGTCAGAATGACAAAACACTTTTCTTGCAAGCAAGAACGTGTTTTTACTTTTGACACTTGAACCAAGTTTACCAAATCTCAAATTACTCGTCAAGAAGCGCTCTCAGTTCACTCTGTATGTTGAGAACTGCTTCATCCAGCGAATTATCACCGCTGAAATAGGTATCTGCCTCATCAGCTACAATATTAATTATTCTAGCCTCCCTTTCAAATCGTCCATCCGAAGAATCAAGCAGACTGCTGAACTCATCTAGTTCTTCATCGGTAACCGGATGCAGCTTCATAGTGAAGTCTTCCCAGCTGTATTCGCTGTTATTCGGCTCATATACATTTCCGTATATATCTGTTTTCTTCTCGCTGCTTTTTAAATTATCAACAAAAACCTCATAAACATCCTGTCTTGTCGGAACACCCCACAGGGTCTGGAGATTATTTCCCTGATACTCTTCAGTCATAAACTGTCTGATAAAGTCCCAGGCTCCATCCTTGTTTTCACAATCGGAAGAAATGGCAAGCCTGCGTCCGAAGGATATTTTCGTTCCGGTTCCTTCTTTTGATGGATAACCCTTAAAGCTGACATCTCCCTTAAACAGCTTATTATATATCTGTATCTGATCAGGAGTCATATCTCCGTTAACAAAAAGTATTTTACCGGATCTTATCATATCCGGTTCAGACACAGCCTCTTCATCTGAAACCTTTTCTTCTAAATCACTGTTACAGCTTTCCAGGATATCCTTAAAATCCTGTGAATCAAAATATGTTTCCTTTTTATCCCAATCTATAAAGTCTTCTATAGTACCATCAAGGATTTCTCTCAGCTTATCCGACTTGCTTTCAGATCTGAACATCAGAGCACCCTCATCTTTTGACTGAGTAAAGCTTTTGAATTCATCATAAGTCCAGCCGTATTCCTTTCCCACATCCGAAGCTTTAGCCAGCAGTGTCTGAAGGGTAAAGCCTGAAGAAACAAAGTACAGCTTTCCATTGCTTTTCATGGCATTAAATACCGACGGTATGATATCCTCTGTCCTGATATCCGGATCCTTTTCGATATATCCTGTTATATCCTCAAAAAGCCCCTTCGATATACATTGATTAACAGACATATGACCTATCTCATCTGAAAAATCATATATATCGGGATGATCTCCGGCATCCAGAGACGCCTGTATCTTATCTCCCGCATTTTTCTCATTGCTGTAATCAATTATCTTAACACGGTATTTTGTCTGGGATTTATTATAATCAATAATCCTCTCTTTAAGATCATTATTACTGCACTGCGACAGTACTGTAAGGACTATTCTGCCTTCCTCTTTTATATCTTCTTTTTTATATCTGACTATCCTGTCATCCTCTTCATCTGATAAGATGGCATATATACTGTCGGGGCTCTCTACTACCTCATCGCTGATATCTTCATAATCCAGATCGGAATTAACAAAATTAAATATCTCTTCTTCTTTTTTATCACTCAGATTATATCCATATATACCACTGCTGGTCTGATAAAAAAAATCATAATCACCGGAGCCTGTAATAATTCTGTTGATGTAACGCGCATCTATAACATACTCATCACTAAGATTACCTTTTACAGGATCCATAACTTTCACAGTCATAACATTTTTATTATCTACTGTGTTCATCTGGACTATTACTACATCCCCATCCCTGGACAGTCCCGCTGTTTCTATATATCCGCCGGGCTCCGAATCAGAGACCACCTTCAGTTCCTGATTATATATCTTAATCTCATCGTCATATACTGCAACCAGATTACCACTCTTATCCATATAAAGCTCTGAAAGCCAGGAATCACCGGATACATCTGTTATCTTAGATATATTTTTTTCATTATCAAGCTTACCGTTCTTAAGTGTGTAAAGACTGGTTTTATTTCTTTCATCAGAGGTCCATTTTGTCTGAGTTACGTATATATTTTCATCCTTATCCAGGAATAATTCATCCATATAAGTTTTATCATCAGTTTCAAGCTCTGCTATAAGCTCCGGTGTACCACCCTCTTTTGACACCTTATAGAATCTGATTATATTTTTGTCACCTGACTCTTCTGTATAAAAAAACAGGTTGTTATCTGATAAGACAAGCGAGGATACCCATCCTTTGACTTCACTAATACTGAAGTCATCATCCTCAGAAAAAACAGCTTCCATGGATTTAGTCTTTGCATCGGATAAGCTGCTGAAATCTTCCATGTCCCCTTCTTCTTCAGCCTGTCCGCATGAAATGAGTCCAAAAACAAATCCAAATGTAAGAAATATACATATGTACTTCTTCAAGTGTCTCATCCGCACCCTCCAAATATTAATACCCCACGAAAATGTGACTATTCGTAGGGTACTATTATACTTCATCAAAAATACATCTTATGTATGAATAATTACAACATATTAGGTATGAAAAAGCTTCTTTGTCTGATAGCGTGGTTCGCAGGTCAGATTCACCCCGAGTTTCTTAAATACTCCCACATCAACCTGTGACAAAATAACTGATGAATGAACCTCCAGACCAGCCAGCTTAGGAAGCTGGGCATAAGCCTCTTTTGCTTCAGGATTATTTATAGCCTCTATTGAAAGTGCTATAAGTATCTCATCTATATGAAGAAGCGGATTATGGTTACCAAGGAACTTAACCTTAAGCTCCATGATAGGCTCTATAACCTGTGGAGATATAAGCTTTGCACTGTCATCTATTCCAGCCAGAACCTTGAGTGCATTCAGTAAAAGTGCTGAAGATGCACCAAGCAGTGTTGAGGTCTTTCCTGTAATAATGCTGCCATCAGGAAGCTCCATTGCCGCAGCAGGATTTCCTGTTTCTTCAGCGCGTATATTTGCTGCTGCAACTACAGGTCTGTCTGTGACAGAAATGCCTGCCTTCTTCATCAGAAGTTCTATCTTCTGAATGGCATTATCACCTGCATCACCTTTACGCTTATCACATAAAGCCTGATAATAACGTCTGATTATCTCCTGGTTAGAGGCTTTTTTCGTCACATCATCATCAACTATGCAGTGACCTGCCATATTTACGCCCATATCGGTAGGTGATTTATATGGACTTTCTCCCTGAATCTTCTCAAACATAGCTTTAAGAACCGGGAACACTTCTACATCTCTGTTATAATTAACCACCGTCTCACCATAAGCTTCCAGATGGAACGGATCGATCATATTTATATCATTCAGATCAGCTGTTGCTGCCTCATACGCCAGATTAACCGGATGATTTAATGGCAGATTCCAGATAGGGAAGGTCTCAAACTTAGCGTAACCTGCCTTAATACCTCTCTTCTGCTCATGATACAGCTGTGACAGGCAGGTAGCCATTTTACCGCTGCCCGGTCCCGGAGCTGTAACTACAACAAGTGGACGGGTAGTTTCTATATAATCATTTCTGCCATATCCCTCATCACTTACGATCATCGGTATATCTGAAGGATATCCTGATATAGGATAATGCCTGTAGACCTTAAGTCCGAGTGCCTTGAGCTTCTTCTCATATGCAACAGCAGAAGGCTGCTCCTTGAACTGAGTCAATACCACAGAGCCTACATACAGTCCATTATTGGTAAATGCGTCTATCAGACGAAGAACATCCATATCATAGGTAATACCGATATCTCCTCTGACCTTATTCTTTTCTATATCTCCTGCTTTAATCGCGATTACAATCTCAGCATCATCTCTCAGCTGCTTAAGCATCGTGATCTTTGAATCAGGTTTAAAACCGGGGAGAACCCTTGATGCATGATAATCATCAAACAGCTTTCCTCCGAACTCCAGGTACAGTTTACCCCCAAACTGACCTATTCTCTCTCTGATATGCTTCGACTGCATATCGAGATATTTGTCATTATCAAATCCTACACCCTTCATCTATTTACTCCTCGTAATAAATAATAACGCGGGTGTCAAAGTAATCTTTGACACCACACCTTTCGATTATAAACTTATAGATAGACAGATTCAAGAGTTAATTAAGCTTCATGTCTCCTTCTTTAACCCATCCGATCTTTCTGAATATTTTATCAAAGATAAATGTAAGCACTGCCGGAAGTACAAGTGATATAAGTACAAGTCCTATCCAGTCCATGGCAGTTATGGAAGCCTTTGTTCCTTCAGCCACATCCTTAACCCAGCCTGTATAAACTCCTATCTGACCTACAAGACCGCAGGTACCCATACCTGAAGATATAGGCGCACCGTTCATCTGCAGATGGAACAGACAGGTTGCTATAGGACCTGTTATAGCTGAAGCAAGTGTAGGTGCTATCCATATACGTGGATTCTTGACTATATTACCCATCTGAAGCATTGAAGTTCCGATACCCTGTGATACAAGTCCACCCCATTTATTTTCTTTAAATGAAGCTATTGCGAAGCCAACCATCTGAGCGCTGCAGCCTGCAACTGCCGCTCCGCCGGCAAGTCCTGTAAGCTGAAGAGCTGCACATATTGCTGCAGAGGATATAGGAAGTGTAAGCGCAACACCTACAAGTACGGAAACGAGTATACCCATGATAAATGGCTGCTGCTCAGTAGCCCACATGATTATATTTCCAACCCACATGGCTGCCTTGCCAAGCCATGGAGCTATAAGCCATGAAAGAAATACACCAATACCTATGGTTACAAGTGGAGTTACCAGTATATCAACCTTTGTTTCCTTTGATATAGCCTTACCGAATTCGGAAGCAATTATAGCTATGAAAAGAACTGCAAGAGGACCTCCTGCCCCACCCAGTGCATTTGCCGCGAATCCAACAGTTATCATTGAAAACATGACAAGAGGAGGACATTTAAGCGCATATGCTATAGCAACTGCCATCGCAGGACCACTCATGGCTGTAGCCAGTCCACCAACAGTATATTCAACACCAGCAACAGTTGCTACGGTCTTGTTCAAAAATTCGATATGAAACTGGGTTCCGATGGTATTGATTATAGTTCCTATAAGCAGCGAACAGAAAAGTCCCTGAGCCATGGCACCAAGAGCATCTATACCATAACGTTTCATGGATATCTCAATATCCTTTCTTTTCAGAAACGCCTTGAAGCCCTTTTCCTTTTTTTCAGCCGCCTTTTCAGAAGTTTTTTCTGCCCCCTTATTTACCTTCTCTTCCTTCAAGTCCTTTTTGTTATTACTCATAATTTTTCTCCATGTAACTAAACTTACAATAATTTACAAGGGTGTATTATAAGCTTACACAGTTTTTCTGTCAAATCAAAAAAAATGACACCATTGAACCT
>FZRB01000009.1:0-99072 GCA_900199595.1 Lachnospiraceae bacterium
TCCATCGTATAAATATAACCATCTATTACTTCAACTCTAACTCCCTCCGGAAGCTGGAGCTTTTCATAATCCTCATAGGTATATCCACCCTGTGTGAAAATCTCCCCATAAGAACCCGAGGGATTATCCAGAGCTGAACTGCCTCTTGAAAAAAACTTGTTTGATTCGGCCACATATTCATCACGAACTGTTCTTTCATAAAGATGTTTAAAATCATCCTTACCGGACATATTTTCTTTTAAAAACATTTCAAAATACTTTGAAAGTTTTTCTAAGGTAGCCTTTCTCGGTCTGTCCACGTAGCCTCCGAATATTTTCTGGATAGAGCTTATGGACACATCACCGCAGCCTTTTTGTATCTCTTCATAGGGAATGCCATAGGTTTTTCTGATCTGATCCATTTCTTCTACCGTAAACATGATATCTACCTCCTGATTACAATATGATCATCATATAGTGTTAAAAGCTCCTTTTGATACCCACATCATAATTTAATTCTTTTTATACCGATATTTTTTATATGTTCCTTATAAATTATTATTTTATCATATTTTTATCATAATATCAATCAGAGTTCTTATAATATTCAAATTTTATTGATAATTAAGTTTCTTTGTAGCAACCAGTAAAGCACAAAAAAAGATGACACTTTGAACCTGGTTCAAATGTCATCTTTTAATTATTCTTATTATTTTGTTATTATGCTGTTTTTTCAGTATTGCCACTCATTACTTCATCAAAGGTCTTTGTGATTTCTTCATCCGGTGCAGGTGTTACAAGACTAACTACTATGATAAAGATAAGTGCTACGAGGAATGCAGGTGCAAGCTCGTAGAGGTTCCATGCCCCACCCAGAGGACGAACGCAGTACTTCCAGATGAATACCATTGCCATACCTGAGATCATTCCTGCAACAGTACCATACATATTGGTTCTCTTCCAGAACAGTGACATCAGCATAGCAGGTCCGAATACCGCTCCGAAACCGGCCCATGCAAAGGATACGATATTGAAAACTGAACTTGAAGGATCCCATGCAATAACTACACCGAGAATTGCTACTATTACAAGTGTAAGTCTTGCTGTAAGCATGGCAGCTGTCTCGCTGAGCTTAACCTTAAATACGTCCTGGATAATGTTTTCTGATACGGCAGATGAAGCTGCAATAAGCTGTGAATCTGCTGTAGACATGGTTGATGCAAGAATACCTGCTATGATAAGACCGCCGATAAGTGCATAACCGAATCCATTCTGTGATATATGATCAGCCAGAACAACGATAAGTGTTTCAGCCTTTGAAGCCGATGTAGGATCCTCGATAAGTGAATCAAGAACTCCTGCCTGTGTCATGGCACGACCCACAACTCCGAGGAAGGTAGCAACTCCAAGCGAGATAACAACCCATACGGATGCAACTCTTCTTGAAAGCTTAAGCTTATCAGGATTCTCGATAGCCATGAATCTAAGTAAAATGTGTGGCATACCAAAGTATCCAAGACCCCAGCAGAACATAGTAATCTTATTAAAGAGACCATAAGGATCTCCTGCATTTGTAGAGTTATTAAATGTAGCGCTCATATTCAGATAACCCTGAAGCTGGTTTGCATTTGAAATAACCGCATCCATTCCGCCGGCCTGATTGATTCCGTAGAAAAGAACGATTATAAGAGCGATACTCATAACGATTGACTGGATAAAGTCAGTTGTTGATGCAGCAAGGAAACCTCCTGTTGTTGTATATCCAACAATAATGATTGCAGATACGATCATTGCCAGCTGATAATTTACACCAAAGAGCTGTGCAAAGAGCTTTCCACAAGCCGCAAATCCTGAAGCTGTATAAGGAATAAAGAAAATGATAATTGCAAGTGCTCCGATTAACAGAGTGATATTATTCTTATCCTTGAATCTCTTCTTAAAATACTCCGGAAGCGTTATAGCATCCAGCCTGTCAGTATAGTTTCTAAGTCTTTTTGCAGTAAAAAGCCAGTTAAGGTATGTTCCCACTGCAAGTCCTATAGCAGTCCATCCTGCATCTGCTATACCCGAGAAGTAAGCAAGACCCGGAACACCCATCAAGAGATATGAGCTCATATCCGAAGCCTCGGCACTCATCGCCGTTACAAAAGGTCCCAGCTTTCTACCACCCAGATAGAAATCTCCGACATCCTTTGTTTTTCTGGAAGCAAGAAAACCGACAACCAGCATTCCCGCCAAGTAAACAACTATTGATACAATAATACCAACCTGTGCAACAGTCATTTATTTTCCCTCCATTTTTTCATTTCTATATTTATACTTATTCAGCATCAGTAGCCGTAGAAAGATCAGGAGCTACAGACTTAACATCAGTAGCGATAATAGCCTTATCTATATTTCGTAAATCTTCATTTCCTATATAGTAGGTATCCTCTGATGTAATGATTCTTACCTTCACGGTTTCAGCATCCTTATACTCTATCTCATTAACAGCATCAGCCAGGATGCCAATGATTCCGGCGGCAAATTCATATTCGTACTGTTCCTTTGAATAATCATTGTAATAGCCACTTTCAACTGCTTTGTTAAACTCATCTATGTAGTCATACACATCCTGATTAGTCTGATTAAGAATATTAATCGGCTGAATGGAAACATCAACATAATTAATGTTATTATCCTTATAGGTCTTTCCTACAGTAAATCTCGCCTTGCTGTATATTCTCTTAGCCAGATCCACCATCGCCGGCGCCAGCTCTTCATCACCTGATATATCAAGTCCATAATAGGCTGACAGATTATCTGCTAGCCTCGTTACATTTTGCAGATAAAGAGCCTCTGCATCATCTTCATTTGCACCAGTCAGCTTGACATACTCACCTGTCTGTCCCAGATAATTCGCTGTTATCAGACTCTTGACATAGGCTGAATAATGTGATGTTTTTCTGCCACAGCCTGTAAGGCTTATGAGAAATGTAAGGCACAGTATAAGTGCTGTTATTTTTTTTGTGTTTACTATCATATAATCTCCATAACGAAGCTTAATAAATTGATCTTAGCTAATCATAGATCCGGCCGGTACATCCTTGTCGGCTGTAAGAAGGGCAAGGCGTCCCTCATCATCCTCAGCACAAAGAAGCATACCTTCTGATACTACTCCGGCAAGCTTTGCAGGTTCAAGATTGGTTATTACAACAACCTTCTTTCCTACCATATCCTCAGGACTATAATAGCTCTTGATTCCGGAAACTATCTGGAGTACCTTTCCCTGAACCTGAACCTGTGAACAAAGAAGTTTCTTTGAATTAGGAACTTCCTCACATGAAAGGATTTCTCCTATCTGAAGCTGCATTTTATCAAAATCATCTATGGTCAGAAGTGCTTTCTGAACTGCCTGAACTTTTTTAGGCTCTTTTCTTTCTGCTTCCTTCTTAGCCTCTTCCTTCTTCCTTTCAGCTTCTGCGTCTACCTCAGGTTCTACTTCTACAGAAGGGAATCTCTTTTCGATTTCATCCAGCATTTCCTTCATATCTATTCTTGCAAACAGAATTTCAGGATCATCTGTAACTCTTCCACCTGAAGGATAAAGTCCGAACTGACCAAGCTGAGTTACGCCTCTTTTCTCAGTATTAAGCTGCTTAAGTATTCTTGCTGATGTTTCAGGCATAAATGATTCAAGAAGTGAAGCTCCAATAGCAATACTTTCAACCAGGTTATAAAGAACCTCGTTAAGTCTTGACTGTTTATCCTCTTCCTTTGCAAGAACCCAAGGCATAGTCTCATCGATATATTTATTGCATCTCTTGAAAAGATTGAATATCTCAGTAATTGCGTCTGCAACACGAAGTTTATCCATGCAGATATTTACACGAAGTCTCGTATCACCAACAACTCTCTTCAGATCATCATCAACTTCCTCGGTAACACCGGTTCTTGTAACTACTCCGTCAAAGTATTTATTTGACATGGATATAGTTCTGTTCACAAGATTACCCAGCGTGTTGGCAAGATCTGAATTAACTCTCTCTATAAGAAGCTCCCATGAAACTACTCCATCGTTTTCAAATGGCATCTCATGAAGCAGGAAATATCTTACTGCATCAACACCAAAAAGATCTACCATATCATCAGCATAGAGTACATTACCACGTGATTTGCTCATTTTGCCATCACTCTGAAGAAGCCATGGGTGACCAAATACCTGCTTAGGAAGTGGAATGTCCAGGGCCATAAGCATAATAGGCCAGTAAATGGTATGGAATCTTAATATGTCTTTACCTATAAGATGAAGATCTGCAGGCCAGTACTTCTTGAAAAGCTCATCTGAATTACCGTCTACATCATATCCGAGTCCGGTGATATAGTTTGATAATGCGTCTATCCATACATAAACTACATGCTTCGGATCAAAGTCTACAGGAATCCCCCACTTAAATGAGGTTCTTGAAACACAGAGATCCTGAAGTCCCGGTTTAAGAAATGTATTAACCATCTCATTTTTTCTAGCCTCCGGCTGGATAAACTCCGGATGATCCTCTATATACTTAATAAGTCTGGGCGCATATTTACTCATTCTAAAGAAATATGCTTCTTCGGAAGCTTCCTTAACAGGTCTTCCACAGTCAGGACAGCATCCATCAACCAGCTGACTCTTTGTCCAGAATGATTCACATGGTGTACAGTAAAGTCCATCATAAGAACCCTTATATATATCGCCCTGTTCATAGAGCTTTCTGAATATCTTCTGTATCTGCTTCTCATGGTCTGCATCTGTAGTTCTGATAAACTTATCATAGGACGTATTCATAAGATCCCAGATACGCTTTATCTCTGCAGCCTTCTCGTCTACAAATTCCTTTGGAGTATTAAGCTCTTCAAAGGCTTTTGTCTCAATCTTCTGTCCGTGCTCATCAGTTCCTGTCTGGAAACGGACATCGTAACCGATAAATCTCTTGTATCTTGCTATACTGTCAGCAAGAACGATTTCGTAAGTATTGCCTATATGAGGCTTTCCCGAAGCATAGGCAATCGCTGTTGTAATGTAGTAAGGTTTTTTTGCCATTTTTTCTTCTCCTTTTCGCTTTATTTTTCAGCACTTTGCGGTAAGCTAATGAAACTTTTACAAAGTCATAACAGAACAAAGCGCTATGGGATATTGTATCATATTTGAACGTAAGTGTAAAACGAAAAACACCCCTGAGGGTGTTTTCGTCTAATCTATACTGCCTGAAGCTTCAGCTTCTGAACTTCATGTTCATCCTTGGCTATACTCATTATACCTCCGAGAGCACGAATCTTTTCATCAAAGTCTTCATAACCTCTCTTGATGTACTGTATATCTTCTATTGTACTTACTCCGTTTGCAGAAAGTGCCGCGATAACCAGTGCCGCTCCTGCACGAAGATCAGATGCCACCAGTCTCGCACCACTGTAGCTCTTTATTCCTGAAATAATAGCTGAATTACCTTCAACTCTTATCTTTGCTCCCATACGTGCCAGCTCTGCCACATATCTGAAGCGGTTTTCAAAGATACTCTCCGTTACTATACTGGTACCGTTTGAAAGTGCAAGTATCGCAGACATCTGAGCCTGCATATCTGTAGGGAATCCGGGATAAGGAAGTGTCTTAATCTGTGTTGACTTAAGATCCCCATCAGCCATAACTCTTACAGAATCATCATACTCTATAACATGTGCACCCATTTCAACCAGCTTCGATGAAATAGCCTCAAGATGCTTTGGAATAACATTCTTAATGAGTACATTTCCGCGTGTGGCAACTGCCATAGCCATAAATGTACCGGCTTCGATCTGATCAGGAATGATGGAATATTCAGCACCGTGAAGTTTCTCTACTCCACGAACTCTGATAACATCAGTACCTGCACCCTTTATATTTGCTCCCATGGTATTGAGGAAGTTGGCCACATCAACTATGTGAGGCTCCTTCGCAGCATTCTCGATGGTTGTCTTTCCCGGACTCAGGGATGCAGCAAGCATGATATTGATGGTTGCTCCGACAGAAACTGTATCGAGGTAGATATGCGCGCCTCTCAGTTCTTCTGCTTCGGCAACGATGCTTCCGCCAGGAACTATTTCAGTCTTTGCTCCAAGCTTCTCGAAGCCCTTGATATGAAGGTCTATAGGACGAGCTCCTATGTCACAGCCACCCGGAAGGGCTACATTTGCATATTTATGCTTACCCAAAAGAGCACCAATCAGATAATAGGATGCCCTGATCTTACGGATATACTCGTCATCTACAGGCTGTCTTTCACGGATACCCTTACCGCAGATAACTACAGTATGTCTGTCTTTATATTCAACTGTTGCTCCGATATTCTCAATAGCCTTAAGCAGGGTTCTTGTATCGGATACATAAGGTACATTCTCTATTAAGACCTTTTCGTCAGTCATAACAGCTGCAGCAAGTATACCCAGCGCCGCATTTTTTGCTCCTGCTATAACGACTTCACCTTCAAGAGGTTTGCCGCCTCTTATCACATATTGTTCCATAATAGAATAATTTTCCTTCGTCGTTAGTTTCGTAAAATATACAGATTTGGTTTACGTAATCTGTTTTAACTTAATTATTATAACACAATTTTCACATTTGTAAATAAAAATATTACAACAATATTACATTTCCGGTTATTTTCACGCTATTATATGACATACGGATTGCTCCATTGCTAAAGCAATTTCCGCAATCCTGGAAACATTCGGAAACCGCTAATTTTCTACGAAAATTGCTATTTCCTCATGTTTCAGCGTGTCATAAAGTCAACAAGCTTTTCTTGCAAGCAAGAACGCTTTTTGACTTTTGACGCTTATGTCATATTACAAATTTGTTACATGTTATCAATATTCTGGGCTATTTTGGTAGGAGTCGTCATAATCATACGAACCATAACTGCAGCCAGCACCATAGCCAGAACTATGTAATATACAGCTATCGGAAGCTTGATCACCTCATACAGAAGGATTCCCAGAACGGCAACCACAAAAGCAATCACCATCATAATAGCCATATTGAAAAATGTATTCAGATTACCACGGAGTGCACTGTATTCGTCATCCCACTCCACATAGGGTGAAACACTATCCAGCAGCATACCGATAAATATTGCTATTATATGTGCCATCAGCATCATTCCCGCAAATATAAGACAGGTGCTGACAGGAGTTTTCATATATACACAGATTATTATGTCTGTAAGAAGCAGCATCGGATATGTGAAAAGGATACACACGTCAAACTTCGCTCTTATCTGAGTTTCGTAGGAAACCGGGATAAATTTCAGCAGACTCAGGTGCTGTCCTTCTCTGGTAAATGCCGTAGACGCCAAAGAATTAAGAGCAGTTGCGATAAATGCTATGGAAAGCATGACTATCAGAAGTATCATGTCTGCCCTGTCCTTGCCGGAGGCATACATATCTATGAATGCGGCTATTGTGCCCTTGTCCTTTGTAAAATGGAACAGCAGGAAAGCACCTACTGGCCAGAGTACATTTATATATGCGCAGTTTCCGGAAAATGCCTTGGTCCTGAGAATTACTCGAAGTTCCTTCTTAAGGCTTGCCATATGCTGGGATTCTACTTTTATATCCTTCGCTGCAATACGCGCCTTCTTGGAAGAACCAAGAGAAGCTGCCGTATAAAGTCCCTTCTGATAAAGCGCTTTACCTATAAGATAAAGAACAGCGAGAAGGAATACATTTCCGATTATATAAAGAAGCAGATACAGGACTGAACTGTCCGAAATAGCTTTAGAAAGCCAGGGCACCGGGAAGAAAACAATATTCAGCGTCTGAAGAAGCGAATTCTTTCCGCTCCCCAGTGACTCGACATAGTTCTCCATATTTACTTCGCCGATTCCTCTTAAGGAATAAACGAAAAGTGCTGCGAATATAAGCAGAAATACCGTTGAGAGTCTGTAGAATATGCCCGTGCTTTTTACTCCACTGAGGCAGGCCATCAGAATGAGGCTGAATATGGCACAGTAAATCATCGGAACCAGCGGAATCAGAACGACTCCCAGAATAGAACCTATGATTCCCACAGGATGAAGAGCCTGAAGCGCTCCGAGATTTCTTCCTATGGCAAGGAAGTAGCCCACAAAAACTGCAATTAGAACCAGAAATTCCATTACACTTTCTGCAAAATAAGCATAGAAAAATTTAGCCATCATCAGGTGATGCGTCGGAATTGGAAGAGTCACAAAGTGCTCCCTGTCAGAGGAAAAAAACAGAATACTGAAAATGACCAGAATTCCGAATACCATGGAAAAGGCCGACAGTATCTGCAGTTCAAAAAGGATTCCGCCGCCGGGGCTTCCTGCTTCAAGAAGCGCTTCTGTCATAACGTAGCTGATAAAGCCTACTATTACAGTACACGGAATCATGATGCCCAGCGCTGCGATAAGCGCCAGAACCTTATATAGAGTTCTATCCGGCATCTGCATCTCGGAATTCTTGGAAAGAACTTGCGAGAGCGAGAGGATTTTCTTTATATTCATTATTTTTCTCCCACCATCTCGATAAAAATAGCCTCAAGATCCTTGCCCGGGTTCTGTGCAGTCAGATCCTCCACAGTTCCCTGGTACAGGTTTTTACCATGATTAATTATCATGATACGGTCACAGAGCTTCTCTGCCACCTCAAGTACATGGGTAGAAAAAAGGACTGCATTTCCTTTAGCTGCATGTTCCTTCATCATCTGCTTTAATTCGTAAGCAGCCGTAGGATCAAGTCCTGTCATAGGTTCGTCAAGGATCCATGCGGGAGGATTATGGATGAGCGCTGCAATGACCATGGTCTTCTGTCTCATACCATGGGAGTATTCCTTCATTGGGCGTCCCAGAGAGTCCTTTATGCCAAAACGCTCTGCCAGCTCATTTATCCTTTCTTCCCTCATATCCATGGGAACCTTGTAGAGATTAGCTATATAATTGATGTATTCGATACCGGTTAACTGAAGAAGAATATCCGGATTATCAGCCACATAAGCGAAGCTTTCCTTTGCCTTGATAGGCTCACCGACTATATCAAAACCATTGATGGTAGCCTTACCTTCTGTGGGTTTTAAAATTCCCGTAAGCATTTTGATACAGGTGGTCTTGCCTGCGCCGTTCGGTCCTGCAAAGCCCACTATTTCTCCGGGTTTGATCTCAAAGGACAGGCTGTCCACTGCCTTAAAATCCTTCCCATATACCATTGAAAGATTTTCTGCTTTTATCATTTTTTAACTCCTTAATAAAACTGTAACGGGATTATTTCGATTCACAATACTCACATCTGTAGATTCTTTTTTCCTCATCGGTAAGATTGAATATATGAGGAATATTCGGCTCTATAGCCGTTATACATCTCGGATTCTTACATTTCTTAATATTTACAAGACGCTTCGGAAGGTCAACCTTCTTCTTCTCTATGGTCACGCCGTCCTTTATGATACTTACCGTTACACCCGGATCGATGTAGCCAATGACATCAAGGTTGATATCATATTCATCCTTATCTACTTTGATGATATCTTTCTTGCCCATCTTCTCTGACTTAACATTCTGCATCATCGCCACACTGCAGTCCAGCTTATCCAGTCCCAAATCATAATATATTTTCATCGCATTTCCTGCGGTGATATGATCAAGAACTATTCCGTTCTGTATGCTATCTATTTTCATGGTTTACTTCCTTTCTATTGCTTATCAAAATACGATTTTCCACTGTCCGGTCTGAAATATGTTCTAATATATCCATCTGTGGATACCACCACAAAATCATTTGTTGCTTCCAGATAGTAGCAGTCATCACCATCTTCTTTTTCCGTCTTGTGAAGTGATTCAGGATTTAAAACTACATCGGAAGCTGCTGCCTCGTACTCCTCAGCACTTGCAAAGCCCATACTTTTTCCATGTTTATCATAATGCTGTTTGAGATAGTAATCACTTCTGAATCTGTATACTTTTATAGTAGTTACAGTTTTTACATCTGACCATTCAGAGTAATATTTTTTTCCTTTTACCTCTGCATAAGTTCTTATCTTTACATAGTAATTGGAACCACCCTCAAGTCCTTTGACGATGTAAGAATTAACCTTGCCTATGTAAAATGTATTCTTATCAGAAAAATCTTTATTCTTACTGTAAGCTATCTGATATCCACTCAACTGTTTGTTTACTTTAGTCCAGTTGAGAGAAAAGCCTTCCTTTTCGGCCTGTATATCCTGTATTTCAGTCTTCTGTGGATTGATTGTAAAATATACGGTTTTACTTCCGCTGTATTTTCCCTTCAGCTTAATCTTAACCGAATACTTTCCGACTTTTTTCCTGCCTGAAGCATATTTTACAGTATAATTCTTTGAAGAAAGCTTCTTTCCTTTATATCTGACCTTAACCTTAGGCTTACAGGCCTTTCCGGTATATTCATATGAACTGTCAGAAAGAGTAACCTTGACATTTGAAGCAGCTTCGCTTTGAACAGGATATGAAAACTGCATTCCCAATATCATGATTAACACTAAGAAAAGCGCCAATAATCTTTTATTATTCTTCATACCACTCCTCCTGTACGATCATATAAGTCTCATCACAAATGACATGATTTTCATATTTAGTGATCAGTCCACGTCCAGTCCAATGAGGCGGCTGATCAGAGCCATTCTCGCAAATTTACCGTACTTAACCTGACGGAAATAGCAGGCTCTCGGATCATTATCCACTGACGGAGATATCTCATTTACTCTCGGAAGTGGATGAAGCACTATCATATCTTCCTTTGCCAGCTTCATCTTCTTGCTGTCAAGTATATAGGTATCTTTGAGTCTTACGTAATCAGCCTCATTGAAGAATCTCTCACGCTGAACTCTTGTCATATAGAGCATATCCAGCTTGCCGATGTTATCTTCAAGTGATGAAACCTCTTCATATTCAAGTCCAGCAGGTTCTATAACCTCAGATATTATATAGTCCGGAACCTTCAATTCCGGAGGTGATATCAATACAAATTTTATTCCTTTATATCTGGACATGGCCTTTATAAGTGAGTGAACTGTACGTCCGAACTTCAGGTCTCCGCAGAGTCCTATGACCATGTTATCCAGTCTGCCTTTTTCTTTCTTGATTGTTACCAGGTCCGTCAATGTCTGGGTAGGATGATTATGTCCTCCGTCACCTGCATTGATAAGTGGTACCGGAGAAAACATGGAAGCCAGCTTCGGCGCACCCTCGTTAGGATGTCTCATGGCTATTACATCTGCAAAGCAGCCTACTGTTCTTACAGTATCTTCTACGCTTTCACCTTTGGATACTGAGGAGTCATTAGCTGAAGAGAAGCCGATTACATTTCCACCCAGATCCAGCATAGCTGATTCAAAGCTGAGGCGGGTTCTTGTGGAGGGTTCATAGAACAGCGTTGCTATTTTCTTACCCTTTGCTGCCTCTCTGTATTTTTCAGGATTGTCGTACATTTTCTCAGCGAGTTCAAGGATATCATCCAGTTCCTCGAGGGAAAGATCCATAGGATCGATCAAATGTTTCATACTTTTACCTCTTTCTATACTCTTATAAAAATGACGTGTGATATCACACGTCATTTTATCATTAACATTTTTTCAGCAAATAATACATAACCGCTTTCTCAGCATGGCGTCTGTTTTCTGCTTCGTCGAGAATTGTTTCCATATGTTTTTTCTCAACAGATTCAGAAATTTCAAAACCGACATGCATCGGCATGTCATGAAATACAAGTGCCTCTGAACCCTCAAGGAATTCATCATTTATCTGATAAGGCATCATCTTTGCAAGTGTTTCTTCCTTTTGCTGCTTATATGCAGGATTATTGAAGAACTCCATATCTACCCAGGTATCAGTATAGATAACCTGCATCTTCTTTGCATATTCCTTAGCCTCTTCCATAGACATGGTAGGATCAAGCTCTACATAATGTCCTGTAGCCTTTGCAGCCTCATAGAAATCAGGACCGCAGGCAGTATTATTAACAAGCGGTGTAAGTCCATAGATAGTACCCTTCTTCATCTTTGAGAAGAATTCAACAAGTGAATTAAACACATTGTTCTTTGCTCCAATGAACATGAAGTTAACATTCAGATCACCAAACTTCTCTATGATAGTAAGAGCATCTGCAAGAATCTGGCATGGATGATAGGAACTGTCACAGCCATTGATAAAAGGAACCGTTACATTTTCCCCAAACAGCTCTACAGTCTCGTTCTTAACAAGACGTGCCATGATAATATCAACATTTCTGCAGACATACTTGATCTCGGATATAGGTTCACCCAGAACGAAGTTGGAATCCTCCCAGAGCTGATTGAAGTATGAACCACCAAGCTCTGTTATTCCTGTTGCAAAGGAAAGAAATGTTCTGGTTGAGGTCTTCTCAAACAGAGAATAAAGCTTCTTACCCTTCAGACTGTCAGCGTACTTATCAGGATCTTTCTTCATATCCTGAGCTATTTCAAGTATCTCCATAAGCTCCTCAGGTGAGAAGTTTTTGAAATTCAGCATGTTTTTCATGTATTTTACCTCTTTGTAAGATTGTATTTTCGTAGAAAAACTCCTGTGAGCTTAAGCCCACAGGAGTCATTATACAATAAAGTTAAAATAGTATTCAACAGTTTTTTACAAGTAGCTTGCAAGCTTCTGAGCCATGTCGGTATGCTCCCACGGAACGTCGATATCCGTACGGCCAAAGTGTCCGTAAGCTGCAGTCTGTTTGTAGATAGGACGACGCAGGTCAAGCATCTTGATGATGCCGGCCGGTCTTAAGTCGAAGTTCTCACGAATGATCTCAACTATCTTCTCGTCAGAAATCTTTCCTGTACCAAATGTATCCACCATGATAGATGTCGGCTTAGCTACACCAATTGCATATGAAAGCTGGATTTCACATTTATCAGCAATACCTGCTGCTACGATATTTTTAGCAACATATCTTGCTGCATAGGATGCAGAACGGTCAACCTTTGTGGGGTCCTTTCCGGAAAATGCACCACCGCCGTGACGTGCATAACCTCCATAGGTATCAACGATGATCTTTCTCCCCGTAAGTCCTGAGTCACCGTTAGGTCCTCCTATTACGAAACGGCCTGTAGGATTAATGAAGTATTTTGTATCTTCATCAATCATATCCGAAGGAAGCACAGGTTCAAACACATATTTCTTTATATCCTCATGAATCTTTTCCTGAGATACATCCTCACTGTGCTGTGTTGAAAGAACAACTGTATCAATTCTGAAAGGCTTGCCCTCTTCATCATACTCTATAGTAACCTGTGTCTTTCCGTCAGGTCTGAGATAGTCAAGTGTTCCGTTCTTTCTCACTTCTGTAAGCTTAAGTGAAAGCTTATGAGCAAGTGATATAGGATAAGGCATGAGCTCCGGAGTCTCATTAGTTGCATAACCGAACATAAGTCCCTGATCTCCTGCGCCGATGGCCTCTATCTCCTCATCAGACATCTGATTTTCTCTTGCTTCAAGAGCCCTGTTAACTCCCATAGCTATATCAGCAGACTGTTCATCTATGGCCGTTATAACTCCACAGGTATCACAGTCAAATCCATACTTGGCTCTGTCATAGCCTATCTCTCTGATTGTCTCTCTTGCTATCCTCTGAATATCCACATATGCTTCTGTGGTAATTTCTCCCATAACCATTACAAGTCCTGTGGTACAGGTTGTCTCACAGGCTACACGACTATTGGGATCCTGTCTGATCAGTTCATCCAGAACAGCGTCTGATATCTGATCACAGATCTTATCGGGATGTCCTTCAGTTACTGATTCCGATGTAAAAAATCTTCTTTCCATTATCTCTCCTTTCAAATTTTACAATCGAGTAGGGGCTTTTGTTCATTATCGTGCAAAGAAATCCGGCTGTGAGCACAGCCGGATTTGAGTTACTAAATAAATATTCAAATCCCCTTATTGCTCACGATACTTTTACCGTGCTCAGGCTGGCACCTTCGTGCGAATAATCGCTATCGGGTTGCCGTGGCTTCAACGTCCCCTGTGACTCCACCACTCTGAATAAGAGTTGCCGAATAACATATAGTTAATTCAGACGTATAATAAGTTACAACACAAATGTTTTTCTGTCAACACAGAAATATATTTTCCACCACCCCAAACTAATGAATTTCTTTGCATTTAGCATATATATGTAATATACTATATATACTTTTTTAAAATCGAAAAAAGATGACACTTTGAACCTGGTTCACCTGTCATCTTTTACGAATATTTCAAGGGGGAATGTAGCGATGATTAAAGACGATTGTATCTTTTGCAAACTTGCAAATGGAGTTTTTCCAACAAATAAAATATATGAGGACGAAGATTTTTCTGTAATCCTTGACGCAAGTCCGGCAAATCCGGGACACAGCCTTATCATTCCGAAGCAGCATTTTGACTGCCTCTTCAGACTTGATGATGATATTGCCGCAAAGGTAATGCCGCTTGCTAAGAAGATCGGAGCTGCTATAAAAGCAGAAACCGGAGCAGACGGAATAAATGTAGTTCAGAATAATGGTACTGCTGCAGGACAGACAGTTTTCCATTTCCATACACATATCATTCCAAGATTCGATAATGATAATGTAGGAGTTGGCTGGAGACAGCTTACACCTGATGATGAAGAACAGAAGGCACTTGCAGCTAAGCTGAGCGAAAAGCTTGGAGCTTAATCGGGATTCTTTACGGAGGTATTGAAATGGCATATTCCGCAACTAAAACAGATTATAAAGGCAAGGAAGTTGTCGAGCTGAAAGCAGGAAGATATAAAGCTATAATCGCCCCATTTCTGGGAAGCAACATCCTTTATATGAAGGATATAGAAAATGATATCAACTTCTTCAGATACGATGAATCCCTTTCTATCGAAGAGCTCAAAGCTAGTCCTGAGGTTTATGGATTCCCTACTCTTCTCTATGCTAACAGACTGAAGGATGGAGTAATGAAGACCAGCGACGGCGAATATCATTTTCCTATAACCTGTAAGGAAGAAAACACTTCTCTTCATGGTTTTCTTCACAAGAGAGAACATACTATAACTGAAGCTTCTTCTACTGAAACAAATGCAACCTGCAAAACAGAATATGTTTATGATGAGAACGATCCGTTCTTTGAGACATTTCCTGTAAGCTTCAAAGCAGAATTCGAATTCAAGCTTTCTGATGATGGTATGTTTTATAATGTAACCATTACTAACACATCAGAAAAAATGCTTCCTTATGGTATATGTAATCACACAACTATAAACGGACCTTTTACTTCAGATGGCGAACCTCTTGATACAAGACTCTTTGTAACCATCGGTGATAAATGGCCTCTTAATCAGAGAAATCTTCCGACTTGTGACTTTGTGGCTCTGGATAATCACGACAGACAGTATCTTACCGGCTCCATGATTCCGGTTAAGCATATAATTAATAACGATGTTTACAACTGTGAAACCTATGATGTGGACAGTCTTCCATTCAGAGGTGCTATTGTATCAGAGTTAAAAACCGGAAAGGAAATCAGATACGAGGTTGATAACAACTTCAAGTTCTGGGTTCTCTGGAATGATGGTGGTGAAAAAGGATATTTCTGTCCTGAACCCACCACCTGGATGATTGATGCACCTAACCTTCCTCTGCCGGGAGAGGAATCAGGCTATGAGGAACTGGGACCCGGGGAATTCAAAACTGTATATGAACATATCTACAGCAATGTTAAATAACAGATTATAAGGCCCGATTCAAGTGAATCGGGTCTTTTTTTTGATATTAATGACAAGTGTTTTTCCTTGTTAATTATCCGGAATTATAGTATAATTTCATCAAGTTGCTGTATAAAATTGCAGCCTGTTTTTACGATAAAACAAGAAAGGAAAAGGTATATCACTTATGAAATTCGGTTATTTCGATGATGCAAAACGCGAGTATGTCATCACATCTCCAAGAACTCCTTATCCATGGATCAACTATCTTGGAACTGAAGGATTCTTCTCACTCATTTCTAACACTGCAGGAGGATATCATTTCTATAAGGATGCTCGTCTGAGACGTATCACACGTTATCGTTATAATAATATCCCTGTTGATATGGGTGGTCGTTACTTCTATATCAATGATGAAGATACAGTATGGAATCCGGGTTGGTCACCTGTTAAAGCAAATCTTGATTTTTATGAGTGCCGTCATGGTATGGGTTATACCATTATTACCGGTAAGAAAAAAGAACTTAAGGCTGAGGTAACATTCTTTGTTCCTCAGGGTGAAAATGCTGAAATACAGAAGGTTGTTCTCAAGAACGAGGGCACTTCTCCGAAGAGCTTCACTCTTTTCTCATTCCTTGAGTGGTGTCTGTGGAATGCTGAGGATGACTCAACAAACTTCCAGAGAAACTTCAATACAGGTGAAGTTGAGGTTGAAGGTTCTACACTTTTCCATAAAACAGAATATAAAGAGCGTCGCGATCATTTCGCATTCTATACTGTTAATGCAGATATTGATGGTTATGACTGTGACAAAGAAAGCTTTATGGGTCTTTACAATGGATTTGACAGACCTGATGCTGTTTTCGCTAATAAGTCCAATAATTCAAAGGCTGACGGCTGGTCACCTATTGCTTCACATTCACTTAAGCTGTCTCTCGCTCCAGGTGAAGAGAAGGTTCTTATCTTCATGCTCGGATATGTTGAGAATGGAACAGACAAATGGAATGCTGACGGCAGCATGAATAAATCCAAAGCTTATGCAATGATAGAAAAATACAATACTGCAGATAAGGTTGACGCAGCATTTAAGAAGAATGTCGATATGTGGAACGACCTTCTTTCAAAATACACAGTTAAAACTCCTGATGAGAAGGTTGACCGTATGGTTAACATCTGGAATCAGTATCAGTGTATGGTTACATTTAACATGTCAAGATCTGCTTCATACTTTGAATCAGGTATCGGACGTGGAATGGGCTTCCGTGATTCTAATCAGGATCTTCTCGGATTCGTTCATCAAATTCCTGACAGAGCTCGTGAGAGAATTCTTGATCTTGCTGCAACACAGTTTGAAGATGGTGGATGTTTCCATCAGTATCAGCCGCTTACTAAGAAGGGAAATGATACTCTCGGAGGAAACTTCTCAGATGATCCTATGTGGATGATCATGTCTACAGCAGCATATATTAAGGAAACCGGCGATTATTCAATTCTGGATGAAATGGTTCCTTATCGTAATGATGAATCTCTGGCTCAGCCAATGATGCACCACCTGAAGCAGTCCTTCTACAAGGTTGCTAAGGAGACCGGTCCTCACGGACTTCCACTTTCTATGAGAGCTGACTGGAATGACTGTCTGAATCTTTCCTGCTGGTCAGATACACCGGGAGAAAGCTTCCAGACCTATACCTCACCTAAGTATGGTGATAAGGGCTTCTCAGATGTAGCAGAATCTATCTTTGTTGCAACACTCTTTACCTATGCAGGTCCTGAATATGTTGCTCTTTGCAAATATAAGGGTGACGATGCTGAAGCAAATGCTGCTCAGGCTGAGATTGATAAGATGAAGGATACTATCAAGAAGTTCGGCTGGGATGGTGACTGGTTCATCAGAGCATATGATGACCTGGGACGTAAAGTTGGTTCCAAGGAATGCGAAGAAGGAAAGATCTTTATCGAGCCTCAGGGCTTCGGTATCATGTCAGATATCGGAAAGGAAGAAGGCTGGGATAAGAAGGTTATAGATGCTGTTGAAGAAAGACTCGGATGCAAGTACGGTCTCGTACTTAATAATCCTGCTTTCACAAAGTATTATATCGAATACGGTGAGATCTCAACATATCCTGCAGGATATAAGGAGAATGCCGGAGTATTCTGTCATAACAACGCATGGATGATATGTGCAGCTGCTTATGCCGGACAGGGCGACAAGGCATTTGACTGGTATTCACGTATAGCTCCTGCTTTCCTCGAAGATATATCAGATCTTCACAGAACAGAGCCTTATGTATATGCACAGATGGTTGCAGGTAAGGATGCAGGACGTCAGGGAGAAGCTAAAAACTCATGGCTTACCGGTACTGCTGCATGGAACTTCGTTGCAATCAGCCAGTACATCCTTGGTATCACTCCTGACTGGGACGGACTTAAGGTAGACCCTTCAATTCCATCAGCATGGGACGGCTTCACAGCTTCCCGTCAGTTCCGCGGTGATACATATGAAATCGAAGTAAAGAATCCTGACCATGTATGTAAGGGTGTTAAGAGTCTTACTATAGATGGCAAAGCTGTAGACGGATGTGTAATTCCGTTCGTAGGCGACGGAGCAGCTCATAAAGTTGAAGTTGTTTTAGGATAGCATATACCGTGCACATCGCTTTCAGCGATGTGGCACAATAACAAAAAAGATGACAGTTTGAACCTGGTTCAACTGTCATCTTTTTTATAGTTCATGTCAACCGAAACTAGCTATGCTCTATTCTTCAACTCCCAGTTCTTTCAGAAGTTTGATTAAATCCTCTACTGTTTCTATATCATTCACTCTGTCCTGTGGCATCTCGATATTGAACTCTTCTTCAAGTGCCATAACCAGATCATAAAGATCAAGCGAATCCACTGCAAGGTCATCCTTAAAGGCCGTATCCATTGTTACATCCTGTGGCTGTATGGACAGATGATCCATCATTATTTCTACCAGCTTGTCAAATATCATAACTTAATCTCCTTTACATTCTTCTCCAAGTAATCCTATTCTGAAATCATGCAATCGCCGAACCCTCTGCCACGCAAAACTGTTCAGCATGACCTAATAGACACATATAATTTACAATACCACTACTATGTTGTCAATATGTTATCTGCTTATTTTTTTCTTCTTTTCCCGGAACGACAGACCATATCATTCTTAGTAGTACCCTATAAATTCCCAGTTCTTTTTTTTGTGAACATTCTTATCACCACTGAGTCTGAACCAGAAATCAGGGACGAAGGTATTGCCGTTGTTCTTTTCTGTATCCCACACTCTGCCCCATATGAGTTCAAGACTGTCCTGATTCTTGTAATCACTGTTTATAGCCTTGCCTGTAAATGGATTGGTAGGATTATCAATGACATCCTTAAAAGCAATAGTCGGTACATCTGCATTTGTCATAAAAGTTTTGTCATCAAATGTGAAGCCCTTAGCATTGAAATCTTTTACAAACAATACGCAGTTATATTCAAGCATATCGAACTCCTTAATAGATTTTTCCTGCTTGTATGGACGTTGCACTTTCAGGATAAGCTTTTTATTCTCACGAAGCTTCCATGCATGATCAGAAACTATGATTATTTTGGTATTATCATAAACTCCCTGTTCTCTAAGATAATCGAACCACTGGCCAAGCTTAATCATAGCACACATATTAACATGATAATGAAGAACAGTATTCATCCTCTTCATCTTGAGCTTTCTGCCGTCCATGCTTTTTCTGGTCTTATGCTCCTTATCGAACTTGGTATTATCCACCGTTTCTGCCGGCATGTATTCCGGTTCCTGAAGTATCATAGGTCCGTGAGTCATATCATTACTCATCATGAGAAATGTATTCTTATTTCCTTCAGCTATCTCAGTTATATTGGGCATGCTGTCCAAAACATTGTAACTGTTCATAAAGGTTGGATCGTAGCCCGTAGCCTTTGATATACCATCTCTGGTCTGACCGGACATATTCAGCGCCTCGTGATTAGCCAATGAACAGTAATTACCAAAATCATACATAGTCGGCTGAACCAGCAGCGGAATAGTCTTGAATACCGAATAACAGAAGAAATTTCTCTTAAGAAGATCATCTATTTCATCCTTATTGGCCTCACTGTAATTAACCCTGCCCATGGTTATATATGCTTTAATATTCGGGTAGTCATCATATATACTAAGATCCGGAATCCACTGGTAGCCTGCGTAGGTCGGATCACATACGGTAACATCAAAGCCTGCATTATCAAATGTAACCGGCATCACCTTAAGCGCTTCATTCTGCTTATCCACCAGTCTTTCTTTATCTCTTTTATTATTCTCCGTTGGCACATATTCATAACCGCCATAAAGTCCCGGCGTTCCATAATTAGTTTTATGTCCAAAGGTTATGGTGTTGTAATAATATGTGAAACCATCGAACTTTTCCTTAAGCTCAGGCTTTTCTTCAATGACAAATGGAATCATGTATCCACACATTCGATCCATCATGATAACAACAACATTTTGTCCCTCTTTACTAAGTGTAAGCGTCGGAACCTCCTGTGATCTCTTACCCAGTTCTTCTATTTCCTTATAGTCCGTACTGATCTTGTAAATATTCTTGATACTCATAATGCTCATAGCTATAACGCCGGCAGTAAGGAGTGAAAGAACAATTCTTTTATTCCATTTATAAAGCGCCGCACATACGAGGATTACTCCAAATATTGCAGCGAAGTTAATCAGGTATTCTTTCTTTGTGTATATCGAAAATTCCTCATACTTAAGGAATGAGGATAGTATTCCCAGATCAGTTTTAAAGAACATAAAGTCTATTACAAATATGGCTGAGACGCACCACGTAGCAAGAGCAAATATTATCTTGCCGGTTTTGTCAGCCAGATAATAGAATATGCCCATCCAAACGAGAAAATAACCTGCAGCCAGGAAAAATGTATAAACCACGTATCTTATTGGAGAATGGATAACAGATACATCTATAAATTCCGCAGTTGATGCAGCAATAACATTACTCGGGATGAAAAGTCCAAGCAGTATGCAGAGGAAAACTCCCGAAAGAATAAATATCCTCTTAAAGGAATTATCCTTCTCGGCATTTCTTATCTTTTCGCCAAGATCTGCCTTCTCAAATGGCTTCAGGATAAGCAGCACCAGTGGCATTATCAAAAGAATGGCAAATGTCGCCAGGAAGAATTTCATTCTCTTTGAATAGGCAGGTGAAGCCAGTACAAATACCAGCAGCGCTGCACCGGCTATACCAAAAAGCACAGCCAGCACTTTCTTTGGTTGCTTTATCTTATAGAATACATTTTTCAAAAGCGAAAAAATGTTGTTAAGGGTCCAGTAAAATGCAAGGCCTGAAGGTGACTGATACAGAAATACTAAAAATACCAGCGCCATACCATACATCTGGATCTTACTCTTCAGTGATAGATTCTTGGAATATATCATGGCCGAAGCAATATTTATAACAGTCATGAGAATCGGCAGAATGTTTATGCTGAAACCACCGATTTTAATAAGCCCATCCGGCTGGCCGAGATCTGCAATAGGACCAAGGGATGCGCCTTGTAATATATATAGATTTGAAAGGAAATGATATGCCGCGATAAAGAAAGGTATCTCAAGCAGCAGCGAAAGTGAACCACGAAGCGCATAGCTTGGCTTGTAATCATTCTGCCTATAGAAGGTCTGAAGCATCATAAAGCGCTCATCACCCTTAAATGCTTTTTTGATATGCTTTACCCATTTACCAAGTCTTTCTTCAACCTCTCTCTCCTCTGCCTGCATGGCATCTGCACGCTTATACAGAGGAAGCACAAGAAAATTCATAGCAAGACTAAGTGCAATAATAGAAAGCCCCGGTACTCCTATTACCTTATTGGCATTATAAAATATAACCTCAAATAAAAGCTCCAAAGGCTTTATTAATAACGTATACAGATAGATAGATATATTCAATTTATCTGTTCTCCATTCTACAAACTTTTTGTTACTTACATCGATAGATATGGTAATCACCCATATCCTCTAATAGTTCCAAACGTTCATCATCAATAACAGAACTTGAAAAAACATACCTCACATCAAGTTTCTTTAAATCATCATATGTCAAATAAACTCTGAAACAGTCCTGATCAATCAGCTTAAACTTCTGACTGACAGAGGAATCATTTATATACTCCGTCTCTATATGAGCATAACGGTTATATATCTTATAATTATCCGTAACACCTTTTTCTTTGGACTTGGAATCATTTGACGTATCTATGTTTTTCCATCTTTCTATATCCGGATAAACATTTGTACTATTAATGGTTCTTATCCCCTTTAAAAGAAGAGCATTTGTAATCGGATAATTACATCCCTCAACTATCCACAGTGCATCTCTGTCCTGCTCAGATATCTCTGCAGCCTTTTGAAGCTCCGGGATGGCATCTACTGATTGTACACCCAAACGTATAGGATTTACAAGTAATCCTGAAAAGAAAATCATAAATATCAGTACCATCTGCCAGAACACCTTTATTCCTTTGCAAATCTGGGTTCCGAAATTATCACCGCTCCCGATATGAACAAATGCATATTGAAGAAAACCATAAATGATAATCGTAAACAGAACAAAGGATACCGCAAGAATCTTCAGGGAGAAATATCCCGGATTAATGCTCCTTGTTATTATAACTGCTACCATTGATATAACAGCTGATATAACAAGCATGGTAATGTATACGAATGCAGATACTTCGTTATGTGTTTTTTCCAGAGCTTCAAAACTGGATTTTATAATCGATACAGACCTTATCAGCATCAAAAAACTCACAAAGCTAAATATAACCAATGCCCTGTTCGCAGTTGAATAACCGAGAAGAGACAGCTTTGCCACCACATCGGGAACGCCGATCGCCGCATATGTAAACAGAACTATACTGATCACAAAAAGAACATTTGCAAGTACATCGGTCTTTTTATTCTTTAACACATAAAACAGATATAAAATATGTCCCAGCGGAAACAAGTCTATAAAATATGCAGACTCACAGACATTATAGTAAGGTGATGCATTTCTATGAGCATACCATATTTCAGATATATAATTAAACAAATGTCTTCCGGCTCCTCCACCGGTTTCAAATCTTCTTCCTGGATAGGATGTATTCATTATAAGTGATATAGCTTCCGCAGATTTATTATATACAAGATACAGACTAAAGCTCAGGATACCGGCAAGAACAACAACCAGACATACATCTGTTATTCTTTCTCTTTTAACATCAGAATCATTCGAAGCTGTACCGTATCTCTTCCTATCATCCCATAACTGCCACAGGATAAGAGCCAGTATCACATATGCCATTGGAACCATCCAGGCAGGATAAAGCGTAAGAATAAATGTACCTGCACACAGCATGATACCAATCGCATAGATAATCTTATACAGAATGACTCTTTTGAAAGAAATATCCGATTTATCTGACCTGTTATCTCTAGATTTATTGACATTAAGATATTTGTTTAATAATACTATCGACAACTGAGCGGCAATCAGCATTTCTACAAATCCATTTACGGCAAACCACCACTGCACTGCGGGTGCCAGCGTTGTCATCAATGAATATATAACAGAAAGTCTTCTATCATCATCCGTAATAAGACGCGCGAATTCAAAGGAAACCATCAAAAGCACTATAAATCTTCCGCACCAGAAAAATGCCATTCCCTGAGCAATAGGAAGGAACAGATAACCTATCTGAAATGGTCTGAATAGCATAAGAATGGAACGAACTGGCTGCCCATAAGTAATAAAAGCATCTGTTTTAGCGCCTCTGATAACGGAACTAAAATAAGAAAAGCTTCCGGCCGGGTCTCTGTACTGTGCCCAGGTCATGGGAGTAAAGGTTCCAAATTCATCACTCCTGATCTGTCTCGATACGCCAAAAAGAACATCCTTATCAGCTTGTCCGAACTGTTCAACCAGACAGCCTATAGAGGAACCATTCAGCCCAACAAAAACACAGGCTGCAAATATAATAGCAGCCATAATGTATCGATATTTAAAAACTTTATCCATATATTTATTCATATTCGTTATGCATCTTCCAAAAGATGACAGTCGAACCAGGTTCAAACTGTCATCTTTTTTATGTAAACCTAGTCGAGTGATTCTTCTAATGCCTTCAGGATCACCTGATCCATGTCATAGTATTTGTATTCACCAAGGCGTCCGCCGAAGATAACCCTGTTTTCTTTTTCAGCAAGCTTATGATACTCCTGATACAACTTCTGATTACGCTCATCATTAACAGGGTAGTAGGGTTCATCTCCTACCTTCCACTCTGAACTGTACTCCTTAGATATAACCGTTTTCGGAATATTCCTGCCATTTTCATCTTTGCCAAACTCAAACCATTTATGTTCTATTATTCTGGTATAAGGAGTTTCACTGTCTGTATAATTTATCACAGCATTATGCTGATAATCAGCCTCATCAAGAAGCTCCTCCTCGAATCTTACTGAACGATACTGAAGAGCTCCAAGTCTATACCCAAAGTATGCATCAATAGGTCCTGTATAAACTATGGTATCTGCCAGCTCATCGTACGTATTTTTATTTGCAAGATAATCAACTCCTAGTCTTACCTCTATACCCTCCAGCATTCTTTCCACAAGCCCGGTATATCCGCCTATGGGAATGCCCTGATACTTTGCATTGAAATAGTTATTATCATATTCAAATCTTACCGGCAGTCTCTTTATAATAAAGCTTGGCAGCTCATTACAAGGTCTGCCCCACTGTTTCTCAGTATAGCCTTTTATGAGCTTTTCATAGATTTCTCTTCCCACAAGAGATACAGCCTGCTGTTCCAGATTCTGAGGAACAAAACCTTCACCACCAAATTCTTCGATGGATTTTTGTCTGTCTTCCTCTATCTTAGCCTTTGCTTCCTCAGGAGTGGTAACTCCCCACATCTGATGGAAGGTGTTCATATTGAAGGGAAGGTTATACATCTCACCCTTATAATTTGCGATGGGGGAATTGATGTAATCGTTAAACGCAGCAAAACGATTTATATATTCCCACGCCACGTCGCTGTTTGTATGAAATATATGTGCGCCATACTTATGAACATTAATTCCTTCTGTTCTTTCCGTATATATATTACCGGCTATATGATTTCTCTTTTCTATTACCAGAACAGTCTTTCCAGCAGCTTTGGCACGTTCTGCAAATACCGCACCATAAAGACCGGCTCCGACAACCAGATAATCGTAATGCATGCTATTCCCTCAAAAGATGACAGTTTGAATCAGGTTCGATTGTCATCTTTTTTTCTATTTGCCTGTGAGTTTTCTAAGAGGTTTAGTAATCTTCCAGGATTTGGAATTTAATACTTCTTTACGTTCCTTCTCGCTTTTATTAAGCTTTTCCTGAGTCTTCTCAAGCTTATTTTCAAGGTCCTCTATCCGCTTCAATAATTCTCTGTTTTCTGCGTTCAGTTCATACTGCTTAGTACCATAATCAAATCTTGACAGATATTCTCCTCGAAGCACCTTATTCAAAGTAACTATAAGATCAAATATATCGTACTTGGATATAGATCTGAATCTCTGCGGATCACTGAAATTCTCAGTATATTTTATCAGATAATCATATAGAAGGCTCTTATCCATCTGCACCTCATCCTCGGTATAGGAGATACCCTTAGCCTTAAGATATTCTATAAAGCACGTCGATGGACCAAATAAAAACACACTGTCCACATGACTATCCGGAAGGAAATTATAAAGTGCATCTACATATGAAACATCCAGACGTCTCATTTCATCTATCATATACTGTGGAACCAGATAACTGTTAATGGATCTTCTTAATATAGTCAGCTTAGTTCCCGGCTTACAGAATAGTCCCAGATGTGACAGGGTTCCTTCTGAGCAAACAACCTCTCTGGCCCCCTTCATATATGCTATCTGATCTTCTATAGGATGCTGCTCAGGAGAAATAACAGTAAAGCCTCTCCTTTTGAAAAACTCCTCCAAATATTCTTCATTAAGTCCATCATTTGCACCGTCATATCTGGTAAAGCTTCTCCTGGTAAGATACAGTTTTTCATCACTTTTTTCCTGAACAGAAGATAACATCTTATCGTATATAAGATTACATTTATCATGATAATCACTGAATAATATGAAGGACTGTTCCGGAATAACCACGCTTCTAAAACGGGTCGGTTTTTTGATAACCATAATTCTGCCGGGATTTATCCCAAGAAGTCTGAAAAATGTATCATTATATTCATCGGATTCGGGAAGGATCACAAATGCAATTCTGCCGTTCTTCCGAGTGTTCTCGTTACTGTCTGAGGTCTCCGCCTGATCATCCACCAGATACCAGAGTCTGGACATGGTTTCGATCATCATATGTCCAAAACGTCTGTTTCCCGGAAATATAACACCACCGAAGATTACATCCTCATCTACATACTCTATCTCACTATCATTTACTTCATATCCTTCAAGCACAGTCATATTAGTCTGCTTATCAAACTTACGCTTCAGACCGGCTACAAAACTGCCGTTTTCATCGCAGACTCCACCAGCAAATATTCCGTCCCTGCTGTCAGTATCAATCGTCTTCAGCGGAAGGATAAGTCCTTTATCAACAGTCTTTACTTCCAGATCCCGCTCTATACGGGAGTTAATTGAAGATTTTTCTGCATTTCTGAACTTACTGCCGATATAAAGAAATGAATTATCAAGGTGATCATTAAACACCTTTACTCTTTCATCTGCCCTCTTAAGAATATCCTCCTGATCAAGAGAGTCCTTCGGAGCAGAAAAAAACTGAATTCCTGTTATGTAATTATCAACATCTTTCAACTCTCCACAGACTGTCCCGTCTGAAGCAAAATCAGTCCATCCGGTTTTGTTCAGATAAACGCGGTAGCATATACTTCTGCTTTCTTCCTCTTTAATTCTGATACTGATATAATATCCTGTTTTATCTTCAAAACGGAAAACCGATCCGGTTTTTTTATAATTTTCGTCAGCTATCTTTAAACCGGATATATCGTTTTTATCAAAGCTTTTAAACTCTTCCAGCTGCTCATCCGGTTTGATACTTCCTATCATATACTCCAGCTTCATATCCGGAGCATCAAAACTAAATGCCATAAGACTGTTTCCTTCACAGATTACGGCATCATATTCATTTCTCCGGGTAGTCCAGCCCACTTCTTTAAATCTGTATCTGCATGTGATCATCTATCTTGTCACCTTCTCAAAATCACTGGCAGGATGCTTGCACCATGGACATATAAAATCCTCCGGGAGCTCTTCCCCTTCGTATTCATATCCACATATAGTACATCTCCAGATTGTTACACCTTTGTCATTCTCATTCTTCTCAAGTGTTCCAACCTTTTCACCCACCGCTATATCCGCCGGCTTCGGCTTTATATTATCCTGATAATATGCATAGGTAGCAGACGGAACATCACTCAGGACTTCCATATCTGTTACCGCACAAATAAACAACGTATGTGTACCCAGATCAACTGTCTGCTCAACATTTCCTGATATAAATGCATTTGTGCCATCTTTGATATATGTAATACCATTTGCCGACACATCATACATACCGGATGCACCGGGTCCCTCATAGTCAGCAAACTTATCCACTTCTCTTCCTGACTGGAATCCAAATCTCTTGAACACATCAAAGGATGCATCCTCACTTAATATTGAGATATTAAAAACTTTAGACTCCATCAGCATATCATGAGTGTAATTCAGTTTATTAACCGCAAATGCTATCTGGTTTGGTTCTGTTGTAACCTGTATAGCCGTATTGGTTATACATCCATTATCTTTATCCCCGACCTTTGTTGTAAGTACAAAAAGTCCGTACGACAGTTTATACATTGCTTTTTTATCCATAAATGTAACCCCCTGACTTTCTAGATTTCAGAAAAATCATTTTCATCATTGTAACACTGAACCAATCATCAGCTATAATAGATTTTACCTCATTACAGCTAAATTTAAAATGTATTTTTTTAGTGAATATAGGACCTGCATAATTCAGCCAGCATATCCATTATTCCTATTCCCATTAATAAAGTTATTTTTTCTCTGTATTGTTTTATTGAGTTTGTAACCTTAACCATAGATATGAGCAGCATGGCAAAAATAAGTACCGGAAGGAAATATCTGGTCTGAAGTCCCTCTATACTCTCGCCGCCAACCGGAGTAAAACCGACATAGAGCGACGCCATAATAAGAAGTGAGCATATAACAAATATTATAATGCATAATACTGTAAGCTTCCTCTTATCCCTTTTTTCTGTAAATGGATATCTGTCAGGTTCAAGTGAAGAACCAAATACAGTCATTATTCCAATAAATGAGGTTATAAAGCTTAACCCTCTGGAGTTGCTGAAGCCTTCTATATGAGGGAACATATTCTCTGATATATAATCCAGAAATACACGGATAGTTTCGGGTATATGACTGAAAACATAACTGATCTGACGGGATACATTTACATCTCCATTCCTGTCCTCAACAAATGGAAATCTCTTCAGCAGATAAACCTGCCATACAAGAAATCCGACGAATATCAGAGTAATAACTGCACTTAAAATCAAACGTCCATGCTTACTGTATTTATCCTTCGGAATAAGCAATATTAGCAGAAGGATTGGAGAATATATCAGATATTTGACTGAAATAAGCATCACCGCTGTTAGAACCAGTGCCACCTTCTCTTTCATAGTCAGCTTATACTGATTACCTTTGTCAAAGAAATGTCTTAAACAGATAGAGGTATAAAGAAGTGATGCTGAGAGCACCATGGGATCGATTGAAAATGAGCCTGCCAGCCATACACTTACAGGAAGACAGGAAATCACAAAAAACATCCCTTTATAATACTTTGCTTTTTTTATTGCAAAATAACATAGTGTTACATATATAAGATATGTGATAAGCCTCCCTGAAAGAACTGCAAAAAGAACCGGAAGTCCAAGAAGTCTGCAGATCAGAAGAATTACTGCAGCAAATGTATGATTTACCGGGATTGCCGAAGACATGTAAGGATGAATATAGAATTCTTTTTCAGAATCAAAGGTCTTTAACCATTTATCAGGATTTTGATAGAAGCTTTTTATGCTGAGTTTTCCGTTATCTATATATTCCGAAAAATTAACCGGTACATTTCCTCCGATACGGCCAACAAAGGTAGTGTCATAAAAGTCTCCCTGACTTATCATATATGATCTGAAAAAATGTGTTGACTCGTCAATAACATGAGGGAACGGATTAATAAACAGAACCAGAATTCCCAGGAGAAAGGCCAGTCTTATAAAGTTCTTTTCATAGGAAGAAGTAATGGTGAGCGCAAAAACAAAAGAAAGAATAATAACGATGATCCAGCATGTTATCTGAAGAATCTGAAGTCCGTTATCGAGATATCCCACTTTGATTCTTAGAGTCCCACCAAGCTCATCACCATTAACAGTAGCACTCCTGCTGCTCAGGTCCTTAGCACGATACCAGACACTCACTCCCTTTGTGGGATCATTTACCGTGGATGTGAGTCTTACAGTAAAGGTCCTTCCTTTAGAGCCCTCAACATCATCAAAAGATATCTTGTAAAAACTCTTATCTCCGAGTTCTGACATATCAACCTTTTCTTCTGTGATTATTTTCCCTGATTCGGAAAGCAGAGTAAACAGAACCTTCCCATAGCGTTTTTCGCCAAAGGTATCGAAACAAAGCGACACTTCGCACATATTATCCTGCAACGCCTTAAACTCCTGCTCAACGATCATATCCGAGCTTATGGGATCTATAACACTCAGTATCTCTCCCGTACCGATCTCCGATCCTGTAACCTGCTTATCCCCTGAATTAAATGGACGCATAACAAATATAATCATAGCCCAGAAAAGGGCTATGATTATAAAGAAAGAAATATTTATTTTGAAGTCTTTTTTGAAGCGAATACCATCAATCATTTTTTTCTTTTTTATCATCACCATGATAATCATTCATCATCGCAACTATCTGTGCCATCTTACGGATACGGGCAGACATTCTCGAGAGAGTTACCGTAAGTATGAAAAGAATTACAATAGCAAATATAAATCCTATGAAAAATATCATGTTAACCGGATCGTAAATTCCCAGAGCTTTTGCAAGAGCATTCATAGCCTGTGGTATACAATCCAGGATTCCTACTCCGATAAGCAGAATAAACCATGACAACGCATACTTTAATTCCAGACTTCTTTTTCTTACCATATTTACTACAAATATAAATGCAAGAATTATCAATATGCCGAGAATCAATTGCAATTTAAATGTAATCATTCAAACTCCCTCCCACTGTCATCTGATCTTTTCTATTAATATAGCAAGAGTAACCTTAATCATGTAATAAACCTGATTCTTCATCGAAGAGATTGATGAAACCCCTTCCTCTCTCGCTCTCATTTTAACAGGCATCTCTATTACTTTTCTCTTGTGTCTGATAAGTCTCATAGTACTTTCAGGTTCCGGATAATCTCTGGGATATTCATTCGCAAACATTTCGATTGTCTTTTTATTGCACATTCTCATTCCGGATGTGGGATCAGTTATCGTAACACCTGACAATAATTTAATCAGCTTGGTAAAATAATTAATCCCGGCACGTCTCAACTTTGAAGACTGAAATCCTTCCTTATCGATGAATCTGGAACCAATTACCATATCAGCTTCATTTTCAACAAGAAAATCTGCCATCTTGTTAAGATAGCTGGCATCGTGCTGACCATCACCGTCAAACTGAACCGCAATATCATATCCATTACGATAAGCATAAAGGTATCCTGTCTGAACTGCACCGCCTATTCCCAGATTAATCGGAAGATTTAAAACATTAAATCCATTATACAGACATATATCCATGGTATTATCCTTGGAGCAGTCATTTATAATTACATAATCAAAACCAGGTGCATTTTTAAGAATATCATTTACAGTTTTAACAATGCTGTCCTTCTCATTATACGCCGGTATAATTGCAATCTTCTTCATCACATGACCTCAAGTTATTAACGAATTAATCTGTGCTTAATTCTAACAGAAACAGACAGCTTTCACAATGGAAAACTGTCTGCATCATACTATAATTCATTTGATTTTTCAGATTTAGTATAAACCTTATTAATCACCTTAGCTATAGGACGGGGCCAGAATTTACAAAACATTTCATAATTCTCAGCAATTCTACCACCTTTTTCAAGTGTCTTGGTAGTTGTCGACTCTTCATGTATTCTATGATACATAAGAGGCTTAGGTACATATATAAAGTCTCCTTTTTCTCTAGAAAGCTTTTCCCACGCTTCCCAGTCTTCACAACAAATAAAATGATTTCTAAATAACGGCTGTTCTATATTTCTAATAGCATACATAACCGAAGGGCAGCAAATTGCATCCCCAATAGAAAGAACTCTACGTCTAATAAATCTACTTCCTTTAAATAGCCTTAGTTTTAGCGGAAACAGCATAAGCTTTTTTATTTTTAACATTTTTACTTCTGTTGTTTTCTCACCATTTCTTATTTCTCCATAATCAGAAAAAATAATGAGCGGTCTTTTTGATCCTTTTATATATTTAATAAATGTTTCTGTATATTCCGGTTCATAAATATCATCTTGATGAGCTATTGTTGCAAGCTTCGTATCTACTTTACTAAGCGCATAATTCCAATCCTGCGTTATTCCACTTTCTCCTTCATTTACATATAAAGGTATATCGTACTTCCCCGCCAACATATTTATATATTCATTCGGCGTAGAGGTTTCCATTATTATTTTAGACTTTACCGTTTGACTCAATAATGATTGAACACATTCCTCTAAATACTCACTCTCTTTATATGCACAAATAACAAATGTATGACAATAACTCATTTTATACTCCATTTTATATAGAAAAGACTTTTATATCTACAAGAATAATTCTTTAATATCAACTTGTATACGCGCTATCACTTCCTTTAATACCGGCACCATTGTATAATTTGCAATAAGTATTACCACTCCAGTATAAAGCATTGCTTGTATTGTATTATCAATAACAATATTTAATCCGATCATCAATGCTATTTGTCCCAAAATAGACTTTACTAAATATTCACAGCCACATAGATACAAACTATTTATACCTATTTTTTTAATAATACTGTTTTTACATATAATACATGAAATTTGTATAACTAAATAAATTAATACTAATGACGTAATAATCCCATCAATCAACGATGATACTCTTCCATTACCAAATACAATAATAAACAGATTCCATTTAAAATATACAGCTCCAGAATATAAAACAGCAAAAACAAAAAATAAGTATCTGACAATAATTATTCGTTTATCATTGCTGTTCAAAAAAGCATTTATATTTTCAAAACTCATCCATCCAATACAATAAAAGACCATATACTTTAATGCACTATCGATATTATAATACCAAGATGGTTCTTTTAGAGTAATTCTTATTAAAAAATTCAAACCAATACAAATAATTAATATTAAATATTTATACTTGATTATCCTCCTCAAAACAGCAAATAACGTTTCCAAAACAAATAAACAAGTTAAAAACCATAATCCACTTTCTAAATAAAAACTATTTCTAATTCCACCTTTTATTATTATTATCAAATGATTTTTTATATAAGAATAATCCCCTTTACCAACAGCTTCATAAGCGAGAACAATAAAACAAAATATAAAATATGGGATAATTATGTTAATAAATTTCTTTAAAACTAAATCATTTATTTTAACATTATCATTTCGGTTTTCCAGACAACCTGATAAATAGAAAAACAATGGAACATGAAACAAGAATACCCAATTATAGGCTAAACCAGCTCGTTCTGCCAAATGACCTAAATATATAAAAAATATGCCTATCGCTTTAGCAACATCTATCCACTCTACCCTACTTTTTATGTTTTTTTCTTCACTCATCTTTTATTCTCTCTCATTTATAATTTAGTCTTTACGAAAGATAAAACTAGTAATATTATCAATTATAAAACCATATATTTTCTGAATTATTTCTATAGAAGCTATCCATATAATAAAAACACAAAAAATAATCATAATAATGAAGTTTACTATTGAATTATTACTAAATTTTAGATAATGATCTATTAAAACATATAATGATGGAGATAAAAAAGTTGATATTGCATATACTAATATGGAATTCTTTCCAACTCTTGAAAAAAACAATCCCTTGTTAGGTACTAAACCTACTATTGCCATTCCCATAACAATTGCAATTACATAATAAACTATACGCCAAAGCATTCCCTCAATATTCCCAAATCCTTGATGAGCATATGTTAACCTTATGCTATGAATTGCGTAAGGAAAAAAATGCGCTGGTATTATACCTGCTATTAATATAATTATTAAGAACAGCTTATTAAAACCACGTATCTTGTTTATCAATTCTTCGGAAGCAGCTAACCCAAGTACAAAAAACGGAAGAAGAGAAAACACCGCTCCATATCCCGTATGAAAATCATCAAACCTCGTTAGACTAATTATCAACCCCAAAAGAACGGAAACAATTATAGGTTTTTTCAATTTTATTATATCCTTTGCAAATATCTTCCAAAAAAAGGTTGCAAGCAAATAATAAAAAGCTGAAGATGGGAGTATTATAGAGTAATTAAATACATTCGCATTAAATGTGGCCAGCTTTAGTTTTATCATTATTGATGCCATTAAAACATAGACACTTTGAAACAAAATATACGGAATCAGTATTTTCTTTACGGCATTATCTCTGCTTTTCTCAACATTTTTAGAAAAAAAACCGGTAATAAAAGCAAACATAGGCATATGAAATAGATATATATATTTCATAATATCATACTCAATTATATTTTTATTATTACTGCAATATACATCTAATACATGTCCAAAGGCAACGAAAAAAAGCATAAGCCCTTTTATATTATCAAATACTATGTTTCTTTCTTTCATAGCTTAACAATGTCCCCGTTCAATCCTGATTCAATTCTGAACCATCAATAAATCTTATATACTCTGCAGCCTGGTTCCATCTTTTATTCTCAGGTGGTAACTCCATATAGTTATCTCCATAGAAATTTTTTAGATAGTACTTCCCACCAGTAGGAACCTGAATGGTTGAATCCTCAAATTTCACCTCTTTGGTACCGGATAACCACGATTTTTTATACATACTGAAAACATCACAGAACGAACCAACATAATTGTTATATTTACCGGTATAACGTCTGCACATTTTATCATACATACCAGCAAGGCGGAGAGAATCAAGCCTAAACACTTTGAGCAAATTCCGAATAAATAGCTTAACTATTTTCTTTACTGTCCCTTTTATTCCTCCTCCGAATACAATTACTCTTTTACAAGATGCTATACCAAATAACGCCTTAAGTATTTCAGCCTTAAAATACATATTACGTATTTTTTTCTTATCATCCGGAAGATCATAGAAAGGAAATATCTCTACAAAAATACCCATATTATCTCTTCCGTCAGCCTTTGCGATCGGAGATATAAACTTAGAGTCCTTGTAATAAAACTTCGTAACAAAGCTGTAGTAATCTTCAGGATTTTTTTCAAGAGCGTATAGACCGAATTCTTCATATTCTTCAGGTGGTATTTGAAGAAACTTATCATAATCATCTATAAGCATTCCGAGATCAAGATCATCATCCCAAGGAATATACCCCTTATGTCTTACCGCACCAAGCAATGTTCCTGCAACAGCAAAGTAAGAAATATCATGCTTTTTACATAGTTCATCCAGCTTATTTAAAACAAAAAGCATATCATGATGCAGCTTATTTAATTCATCATCCTCATACTGTCTAAAGGTTGTTTTCATTGTCCGATTTTCTCTCCTTCAATACCTCTATATTCAAGAATTCTCTTATAATCCTCTATATAGTCAACCTCTGCCCAAAAGAACCCTTTTATGTCTTCTATATATACACTGTCAGACTCACTTATGTTATAAACAACATTCTCCCACCACACGCTATGCTGCTGGGTTCTTATCATCTCTTCCAACTTGTCACGGAATCTTTTTATAAATTCAAAATCAAATGTTCCGACTCCAATATATTCTCCAGATGTCTCCTCAGCAGTAAGTTCCTTGCCATACTTTTTCAGAATTCCATTTTCATAATAGAACTTATAATCAGCCTCTTCCTTACGACTACCATCCGCAAACATAACCGGAGACTTAGGTTCATTTATTATACGGTCAAAAAGCTCATCCTGTAAAAAAACATCTCCATTCATTATCATATAGCTGTCTTCCTGCTTCATGAAATCCTTTGCAAACCATATAGAAGCAATACTGTTAGTTACATCATAAAAAGGATTTTCATAATAGGAGATATCATAGTCCTTAAGCTTTTCTCTGATATGCTTATTATTGTATCCCAGAACAATAGCTATATCATGAATTCCCTTACTCTTTAATTTCTTAATAGTATATTCAATCAAAGAAATCCCACCGATATCAACCGTACACTTAGGTCTCCCTGCAAGATATCTGCTTATTCTCGTACCACGTCCAGCGGCAAGTATTATTACTCTCATAGTATTTCTCTCCTGACAAGATCATTTAAAGCCTTTATCAGTATATCATTATCTTCCGGCTTAAGAGCCCCTATATGACCAACACGAAATATCTCATGTTTAAGACTTCCTCCATTAGGACATATCCATATTCCATATTCATCCTTCAAGGATTCAAATGCAGAATATGCATCCTTTCCCTCTGTCACCTTTAAGGTGGTAACGGCATTAGACATGTTATTCGAGAAAAATACAAGCGGAAGATCCTTTATTTTGGATCTGAAATCCTCTGCAAGATTCTTCACTCTTTCAATTTCTTTATCCACTCCTATTTCTTCTACTCTTTTTAATCTTTCATGAATCTGAAGAAGTATTCCGACAGCAGGAGTAAATGGAGTCTGCCCTCTCTCACCATTTGAAAGCATGCTCTTAAAATCAAGATACATGCATGTGGTTTTATTACTATTAACTCTTTCAAGAGCCGCCTCATCTAATACAACTAAAGACACTCCGGGAGGAACAGCTAGAGCCTTCTGTGAACCAGTAATCATAACATTCACCCCCCACTCCTGCATTCTGAATTCATCTGCCATGAAAGAAGAGATAGCGTCTACTACCAAAAACAGATTATTTTTTTTGCAATAATCACTTATTAATTCAGGATTGTAATAAACGCCGGTAGAAGTCTCATGAATATTAACAATAAACCCGGTATAATGAGAACCATCATAATTACTCAGATCTTCAGATGTCAGGGTATGTCCAGGAGTAAGCTTTATCTCTGTATAATCAATATTATGAATCCTGCAGATTTCCACAAACCTTTCTCCGAAGCTTCCGCCATTGACAACCAATACGCGATCACCTTCGTTAAAACAATTAATTACTGTCGCCTCCATTGAGGCTGTACCGGAACCTGTAACAAAGCATACTCTTGAGGCAGCAGAAGCCCCTGCAAAAGTTTTCACTATACTTTCATTTTCAAGCATTATTTTTGAAAACTCCGGTGTTCTGAAATACGGAACCTGTTCTTTCCCCATTTCGAGAATGTAGTCCTCGCTCATAACAGGACCTACTGTAAAGTTTATCATCTTTATCTTGTCTCCTTTTATTGAGAGAATTATTAATCTTTCTTAAAGCTTAGTTTATACGGATAATGATTTCTTCTTTTATCTTCCGGAGGAAGTGTCATATAATCCCCGTATTCCCTTTCCAGGTTGTTTTCTATCCTGTTAGGAAACTTAAGATCAATATCCTCAAAACGAAGCTTCTTAAGCGGATATATATCTTCTATGTAATGAATATTCATATACGCCGTGGTATCACACAAAAAATCAATCCTTTTCGTTTCTCCAGACTTATTATACTGAGTGCTAACAGCCTTGCACATATTATAAAGCCATTTTTTTGAAACGTTAAATTTCTTCAAAGCAAAATGAATAAGTCGGCATATCTTCGATATTATCTTTGCCTTGATTCCATCTACCGGAAGCACAGGATCTGGGATACTCCTGAGTATCAGAAGCTTGCTCCAGAAAAATGCCTGAATAGACTGACGTCTGAATTTCCTATCATCATCCGGGACTTTATCCAAAGGATATATATCAAGGAATATTCCAAAAGGACATCCTTCTATATCCTTAAGCGGCCACTCTATGAACTCCGTTCCTTTCATGACCCATCTTGTTGTAAGAAGAGGATAATTCGGATAATTCTCTCCGTTAAGAACTATGTATTTATCAGCATATTCCTTTTGGGCTATCTTAACAAATCTTTCATGATCCGCCCTTGGCATGGCAACATCGATATCATCATCCCACGGAATAAATCCACCATGTCTGATGGCACCGATACCTGTTCCCGCTATTCCAAAGTATGTAATATTATGCTTATCACAAAGCTCGACAAAATCCCTTAGTATTTCAAGTTCTGTCAGCTGAACCTTCCTTAATGTCTCATTATCATATTGTTTATCAGATATCTGACCCATATTAAACTGCCTTTCTTAATGAATAACAATTCCCGAACAAGATGCTACTTAAATCTGAACGGACTATATATAAAATCACTTATCTTAAGCATATTCAAAAGCATAAAGTACCGTCTATGCAGATAGAGATACAGTATTATATATATCTTTTTATTATATTTAAAGACCTCTATACCGTATTTTTTTAAATCCTCTCCCGTAAATACAGCCTGTCTCTGAAAAGCGGAAAGAAACCTTGACTTTTTGTTGAAAGGTATTTTCGCACTTTTATAATTAAGATGCTGAATCATGGGATAAACGTATTGTTCAGTAAAGCACTTTGCCCTGACAATAGGATCAACCGGTCCTTCCAGACTTTTTATATATTTTTCCTCCAATTTCAAACATTTAAAAAGAGACGAAAAATAATTCTTATCAAACTTGGCCGTGGTACTGTGTTGATTTCTCATTTCCCAAACATAATAAACCTTTGAATTAAATCCCAGCACCTTACAAAAAGGAAGTATGCTCAGATTAAAGGCCAGATCCTCATTTCCGAATCTCATGCTTTCATCGAAGGTTATATTATTCTTACGGATTATATCACCTCTGTATAACGCATTCCATACCGCATTACTGCTTCTTATAACAGAATACTGATCATTATAATCCTTATCTATAATTGTATCTGGAATGATAATGTGATTCTGAAAAACCTTGCCATTTTCATTGGTTATTCTTTTGGCTCTGCTATATCTCATCAGATCGACATTATTTTTCTTAGCCAGCTTATAATTATCCATAAGAAGCCCCGGAAGAAACTTATCATCATTATCGCAAAATGTAATATATTCTCCCTTTGCCAGCTTTAAGCCCTCATTTCTTGCAGAACAGATTCCTCCGTTAACCTTATGAAGTGCTATAATACGGCTATCTTTCTTCGAATATTCATCACAGATCAAACCGCTTGTATCCTTTGAACCATCATCGACAAGTATCAGTTCATAATTCGTAAAGGACTGCTCAAGTATCGAATCAATTGCAGATGATAAATACTTCTCCGAATTATATACAGGCATTATTATTGAAATATCTGGTTTCATAAATGATTTCCTTTTATAAACTTTACCTATACCTTATGACGAAAAACCGCCCAGGATAGATTGATATTATCCGTTATATTATTAGTTTTAAAAAACTTGTGGAAGGCTACAACTCGTTTAAATCTGTTTGAAGAACTACACATTTCTAAGTACTTGTCGTAGTACAATCTGTCTTCTGCTTTCATCCTGTCTCCAAAGCATTTGAAGAATTCTCCATTCTGCTTTTTTCTTTTTCTCAAACGTTTAAGAGATTTTTCCATTGTTTTATGATATCTCTTCACAGGAGAATCAAATAAATGCACAATGGCATTAAATGTATCTTTAACAAATGAAGGTCTTTTTATTGCCCCTATCGTATTATTCGAATGTTGTCTGTAAAGATGAAGACTTTCATCCACCTTAAATATATTACCAAAAAACGTTGAGTACATCACAATCCACCAGTCATGCATAAAACATTGCCGAGGAAGTATTCCAATAGCTTCCCTAAGATAGTCATCAATCAGCATGACGCATCCCGGAACATAATTATTCATCAAGATGAATTCCTTTTTGTTTGAATAATGAATATCTGTTATAAAGCTTTCTGATTTAGTATTCAAATCAGAATCTACAACCTTCAAATCACAGTAAACAAGACAGTTTTCTGTGTGAACCTCATCATATTTTTTTACAAGCTTCTCTGCCTTTTCCGGAAGCCAGACATCATCCTGATCGGTAAACATATATAGCTCTGCCTTAGGGCAGATATCAAAAAGGTAAAGGAAATTCTGCTTTGCGCCCCCAAGTTTTTTGTCCCTGTTGAGTAAAACAATCTTATCAGGATACTGCCTGCAATAATCATCGATTATATTCACTGTATCATCAGTAGAACAGTCATCACTTATATAAAGCATCCAATCCTGATAGGTCTGATTTATAATAGAATCAATCTGTTCTTTTATGAATTTCTCACCATTATATGTAGCCATCATTATATGGACTCTAGCCATTTATCTTTCTCCTCAAAATCTTTCTCGCTTCATCAAGAAGCCCTAGGAAGAATTCACTTTTCATAAGCCACAATACTATAAAATATCCCATAGTTCCGAATATAACTTCTACGAAAATACATGCAATATTATTAGTCAGATTCAGTGCACGCATAATCAACCATACTACCGGATAAGACAATGCTGCAATCACATCCTTATAGACATCAGTGAATATATCTTTCATATCCATAAGCTTTTTTGAATATACGATACATACAATAAATATTACCATTTCGGTAATAACCGTAGCAACTGCAGCTCCGTTCTGTGCCCAAAAGGGAATAAATAATGAATTTAAAATAAAATTAGTTGCCGCTCCCAACAAAGTGGCAACGAAAGACCATTTTTCTTTTTTAAACGGCATAAATATCTGATAAGCAATAAAGCCGTTCATAATTGAACAAAACAAATTCGGAAGAATTATCTTCATAGTAATGGATGCATCTACAAACTTTGCTCCGCTGACAATCATTATTACATTTTTAGAAACAAAGAACAAACCTGTTATAGTAGGTATTGTTGCAAACATCAGATATTGCATCGTACTTTTGACAAGCTTTCTGAATTCCTTCATATCTTTATTTCCAATATATATAGCAAGCCTGGGAAGAGTCACACCGCTAATTGCAGTAATAAAGGTACTCAACGCAGTATTAATCTGTGTTGCTGCAGAATAAAGTCCACTGTAATGATCTCCTTTTATCATAGAAATCATGATAACATCCATATTCAGATATATCTTGGTAGCAAGAGTCATTCCAAAGATAATGAGTATCGGTTTCATATGATGAAGTATTTTTAAACCTTTAAACCCAACCTTCCAATCAATATAATGTCTACTATGAATAAGATTGAAAATAGATGAACCCGTAGTCGAAATAACAGTCAGAAGTATATATTTATTAGTATCTTCTTTACTCTTTACTAATATGAATAGAAGTACAAAAGAAATAACCTGGAAAACAATTGCCCGGATTGTGATATATAAAAAATCCTCATATATTGAATAAAGCCATTCCATGCTGATAACGCTAAAAAGGAGAACGGCGCTGTATAGTACCAGCTCACTTTTATAAGGTTTAAACTTAGGAATAAATAAAAGCCCAACCAAGATTATATATGATATAACCATCGAAGTCATGTTTATGATAAGCATTTCCCTAGAAAAAACACTTATTTTATGCTTATCCTCTCTCAGTTTTGTTCCTTCGCGGATAGCATAAGTACTGAGTCCCAGCGAAGCAATCAATTGTAGATATACTATTACTGATGAAACAAATCGAACCTTTCCCATGCCCTCAGTCAGAAGTATCCTGCTGGCATATGAAAAAGTGAGCAATGGAAAAAGAATCGTTGTTGTTATTCTAATGTAATTTAATATGATATTAACTTTTAATGATTTTATTTCCATTTTTACCACCGAGGTATCAATATCATTATATGTTCTTATTTACTATAATAATTACAATATACAAAAGCATATAAACATAATTTATTGAATTAAACAACAAGGTATTATTAATCAATTTGATTTTTTTATTTTCCTCAAATGATATATTCTTGGAAAGCGAAATAAACGGAAGCATTAGTATTGGTATGAAATATCTTCCCTGGACTCCGGCTATGGCGTTATTATCAATTGATGTTGACGCCACAAGCATAGATAAAAGCACCAATCCAAGACACCCCAAAAATGCAAAGCCTACAAGAACCCTGACAAAAACACCATATTTTATATTTTTACTTCTATCAACATATCCCAGTATCAAAAGAACAACTATAATAATTATTACGTTCCACCAAGAAATCATATAATTCAGGGATCCCAGTCTTCCTCCCAACATTGTATCAATATAATAATCTGTTTTATCAACAAATGTATTGATAAAAAGCATAAGAGTCATAACCGGATCATTTATTATATCTGATAAAGTATACATACTCTCGCCATTAAATCCATTTACATTGGCCACCTGCTGAACATGCATTCTGTTGATCATACTTATAATATTGTTTTGCAAATAAGAAATAATGATAAAAAGACCAACACTTAAAAAATATATTACCTTCTTCTTATCAACTCCATTCTTTATAGGAATAATAAACAAAATCAGAAGAAGAGGTAGATAAACCCCACCCTTAACGCTGGCAAGAGTCATAGTTAAAATCAGCATAATTACAGCATCTGTTCTTGACACTTTTTCATTCGTTGCTATATATCGATAACAATAAGCAATAAACAAAAATGCAAAGGCATTCAATATACAGTCATAAGAAAAAGAAGCTGCCTGCTGAAGCGAAATTGGAAGCGTGGCGATAACAGCCAACACACCTTTCTTATCTGGCAGAATTTTAATCGAAGCATATGTCAGTAACACATAAGATATAAGATTAAACAAACGACCAAGCAGAAGCATCATATATGTATTCATACAAAGCAGTCTGGCAAAGGTAATACCTATTGCTGCAGGAAGATAGAATATTACTCCTGCATTACTGATGGCATCAGTTCCATAGCTTTCCTCAAGACTCACGTCAACCTTGTCATCTAGGATAGAATAATATATCTTTCGATACATATGCATATCAGCTGCATGTTCATTAGCATATTCAGTTTCTATATCATCTTTTCTTTTATATAGATAACTGATTCTATTGCTGTCCTCAATTCCAAGAATATGATTTGATATTTTGTAAGCTGTGTCAACATGTGAATTTTCATCCGGAACCACATATACAGGAATAATAAACAAATATAATAGTCCAAACAAAAACGCCAGTCTGAGAAACGCCTTTTCGACAGAAATCTGTCTGATTATAAAAACATACCATATGGTAAAGAGCACGATATAAATAGCAAGAATATATAATGCATATATTCTGATAAAGAATCCGTTATCCTTATAATTCGCCGTAATAAGCGGTGTTAAACCTTGTCTAGCTCCATTTATAAAGCATTCCGATTTTGTTGATACATCTCCGCATCTGATAAATAAAGATTCATCCTTAAAATCTATTGGTTCTATAATTAGTTTTATTTTTTTGTTCTTGGATTTTGTAAACTCCTTTTGAAAATTTATAATAATATCTGAGTAGTCTTCTGAGATACCTCCGACTTTTATTATTGAATCATTGTAAACATATTTTCCCGTTTTTTCCTCAACCAATACGCGGATTGCTGAGTTCTTTTTCAAGTTAGTTCCTTTTACTCTAAGAGTAATTGATGACAGATAATTCTGATCGGCAGTGAATATCTGACACAATTCCTTTGTATTCGAATCAATAACAAGTTCACAAATGTTCTTAGGTTTTTTAAGTACTTCTACGCATTCCTTGTCTATGAGCAATTCCCGCACGTACCACTTATATATAAAGAAAGCAAACCCCATATATATAAGCGAAATCACCATAAAAACAATAATTCTTTTGTGTTTTGCAAAAAAGTGTCTACTAATGTCTACTATTCTAGTTTCTTTCTTTCCCTTTTGTATATCTTTAGCTTTATTCGTATCAGTCATTGGCCAAAAATATGCAAGAAGAAGCATCAGCAAAACAACTAAACCCTTAACGAAACATGAGCTATTGATATTTTGTTTAGTAAGATATACGGCCGATAAAACAAGAACACTCTCCTTTGTTACACCATTTATCGAAAACTTAGATTTATAATTTGAGTTTTTACTAGTACAAAGGTAAGGAATCGTTCTTATGTTTTCTCCTGTGATTATCAGTGTGACTTCTCTGTTCTTTGATTGCTCCACAGGAAGTTCAACAAACAAACCCGAGTTTACTGCTTCATTGCGAAGTATCATCTCATTTTTAACAATAACATCCTTGGTTTTAGTATCTAATAATGTAAAGATTATCTTTTCATCAACAAAGTTTTTACTGTAAGTCGAAAGCTTAACCGAAACTCCCTGAAAATTCTCTCTGTTAATTTTGAATGTAGTTTTTAGCTCAGATCCTTTGGTAATGCCTATCTGTCCATCAATTGTCGTTCCGTATTTTTCACTCGACCAGTCTTCTTTCTCCTGGAACCCAAAATAGCAGCTAATGATTATGATCATCGCTGCTGCTATAATGTAGAGTGGTTTTCTATGTTTAGTTGTGAAATCTTTTATTTTTTCCATTTCACTATTACCTAAGTTCTTCCACCATGATTACAGGCTGTTTTTCAAAGCTATATGTCACCATGTCGTCTGATTTCACGCCGTCTTCCATTATCTCGTCTCGTTCTTCATCAATTAATCTTTTGGTCTGTCCTGCAACATATCCTTTGACTTTTATACTGCTTCCTGTAAGGAATCTATCCATTACATCTCCCTCATATATGAGAGTGTAAAGCTCTTCGGGTGAGCTTTCCGGATATGCAGTTATGGTAAAGGTAAGACCTGTTTTTGATATGTTATTTATTATAAATGTATCATTTATCTCTGCCATATTTGAAAAATAAGGATTGTCACAGAGAATATCATAAGATACCACGTGGCCATCTGAAACAGCATCTGCAGCCATATTGCCACTTGATGCACTTTCAACATCCTCTGATCTTACAATCAGAAATGGCATTATCTTTGAAAGCTTATTTCCGTATCCATCATTATCAGTATAGACATTATACTTTGTAAGTCCCATATAATATCCATAAACCCTTACCTTTTCGCCCTGCTTCAGGTTCGGGATATAAGCCTGCTCTGACGTAAGTCCATAGGTATTATCATATGTTCCGTACACCATACCGACAGAATCTGTATTTATTCTGAAATAGCTGCTTTCTGCAGTGTCGCCAAAGAACTCTACTACACCATCTACATATATATATGTGTTATAATATCCCTCTTTTTTTATCAGCTTCTCTGTCAGAGGTTTTGCTTCATCCATAATCTCTGACATCGGTGTAGCATTTATATAGTATTCTGTAGAAACCTTCTTACCATTCTCGTATATATCGCTGCGGGCATAAGGAATATCCATGTCATAAATAGTCTCTACAAAGCTTCCAGCCTGCCCCTTTTCAGCCTCAGAAGCCGAGGCATATTTTCTGACACGCCCATTACGTTTTCCTTCAAGAAACTGTCCTTCCTCAATGGTGCCGTCGGTATAAGTAATTCTTCCCTCACCAGAGAAAAGGCCTTTCTCCCATTCACCATCATATATAAGCGTATTTCTTTCACCGGTGAAGGTTCCTTTGCCATTTGGCTGTGTATTCTGGAAATCTCCATCATATACACCTTTAAAGGTTGTTCCATCCCATACCAGCTCATGCTTTATATTTTCATGGTAAACCTCTGTAGGCGGATGGTATGTCAGGCGAAAACGAAGCACCATTATACCAAATGTAATGAAGAAAAGAAGAACAACTGTTGCAGCTATTTTCTTCCATGGGATATGAAATTGTTCTTTCTTGTCTTTTTTATTCATAATCTAATAATAATGCCCTTCAACCATCAGCCTAGCTGACATTTATTTCTTCTTTCTCTTAAATACATGTATGGCAGGATATATGTCATACTCATAAGTAAATACTGTCTGACTATAATCAACCTTTATTCCACTATTCTTTTCAGATAATAAATACTGTTTATCCTTATTCTCATAATAGGATTCTTTATCTTCATCCTTGATTCTTTTATACTGTCCATCCAGATATCCGGACACCTTGATTACATCTCCGGACTTTATTATTTCATCATCCGATGAATTGAAGAATAAAGTATAAAGTTCCTGCTGTGATTCATCAAGATCCTCTTGTTCCTTTGGAAATGATATCAGATATAATTTCTTTCCTATCCTTATGACTTCCTTTACCACGTATTTGCCGGAAACCCATCTGGTATAATTTTCATAAGGAGTATTCAGAAGCTCCTGATAAGATATCTCTCTTTTTTCATCTGAATCATTTTTCTCTGATTTGTCTGTCTCGACTTTTTCTTCAGATCTAGGAGCTTCCTCAAGAACATATCCGGAAATTGGTTTAATTACCGGATACTCAAATCCATAAGCATCTGAATCCTTGAATACACAGCATTTTGATATATCGGAAAATGTACCATATATCTTTACTTTATCTCCCACCTTTAATGTAGGCATATTAACCTGTTTAAGATATTTACCAAGACTGTTTGAGTAGCTTCCTATTACCATTCCGATACTGTCTGTATCGATTCTGAAGTATTCGCTTTCTGCTGTTTCTCCTGAGAAGCATACCGTGCCTTCTACATAGACAGTTTTATCAATATATGTTTTTTCTGAAATCACTTCCGGTGTAAGCTCCATAGCTTTCTTCTCAATACTTTTAAGAGTCTTACCCTTATAGTACCATTTCGTTTTAGCCTCTACTCCATCCTCGTAATAAATCCTGCAGCCATATAAAGTATTTTCATTATATCTGGCAACGGTATATGTATTTTCGTTCTCATATTCCTTTACCATTCCATGTCTTTTACCGCCTTCATATGAACCCTTCTCATATGAGCCATCTATATATGTTATCTTTCCGCTGCCATCGAATTTGCCTTTTTTCCATGCGCCTGAATATGTAAGTTTCTCGTCATCACTGACAAAAACGCCCTTACCGTGGGGCTTTTCATTTTTCATCTTTCCCTTGTATATTCCGGTATATTCCTTACCCTGCCACTTAACGGTTATCTGGGTTGATTTAGCATCAGTAACAGGAGCATCTGTATCCGTAGCGTCAGTTGCGCTGGAGCTGTTTGCATCAGAAAGAAGCCCTTTGCTCTTTGCCAGGGCTATTCCTCCAAAAACGGTGCACACAAAAAGAATGGTACAGATAATCCATACCATATTACTCTTTTTTGAATTCTCATCTATTTCAGTATCATTATTACTCATAATAAATAAGGTAATTCCTTTTGATTATAATTCGTATCTAAACAAGTATTAAATTTTAGTAAACTTCGCTGTAAAAAAGATTAAACAACTAAATAATAATTATACCATATTATCAATGTTAATCCAACTTATTAAAATATATTGTCATTAACGCAAATAGTAATAATAGCATCAATACGTCACCGTATCCACTATCATTTGCAGTTTTTTATCATATACAACCACATTTATTCCATCTTCATCAGGAGAATAATCCTTCTGGTTTATTATTATCTTTGATACCCCATCACCACTGATAATATCATATCCCAGTCCCTGCAAATGGATACTGTCGGAGTTCTGATCTGAATCAGATATATTACCATCATCTATAACTGCCGCATAAGGCTTTATTTCTTCAGACGCTTTTGCAGACATATATATCACTGTATTTTCTCTATTTTTGTAATGCTCGATATACTTGGAAAGCTTATCCGACTCTGCTGCCTCATCATCCTCAGAGTTTTCGTCAGTTTTTTCTTCAGTATTTCCATCAACACTGCCATTTTCTATATCTATTTTCAAATGCACTGCTTCTCTATAATTCTTAACCCTCTCATTATATAGATACAGCTTCTTAAGTTCAGGGCTTAGTTCCTCGAACTGCTTTCCGTCCTCAAGCGCTTTGGCAAGGGCGGTTTCTGTATCAAAGGATTCTCTTTCTGAAGCTTCCCAGGTATCAAAATATGTATCATCAACTATAGTCTCTGAATCATTATCATATACTACTATATTGATTCCTCTCTTATTCCAGGAATAGTCTTCGCCATCTATTTTGATATTTGATACATCTCCACTGTTAGAACTTCCGCTGTTAATAGTATACTGAATCCCCTTAGGAAAACGTCCTGTATATCCTATTGCATCTCCATTCGATAGTTCTTTGTTCTCTGACTGATCTGAAAGCTTTTCATAGACAGCTCTTTCATACTTTACATTTCCCTTTTCAAAAACTCCCAGATATGAAGCTTTATCATCTATCTGTGAAAGAGCTGTAAGACCGGTCTCTGAAAGCTTGCTACGGTTAGTTTCGTCAAGTCTTCTGCCGGCACTTCCCCTTACACTGATCAGAGCGGTAAAATTACCTCCCTCAGAGAGTACTGACATATAATCCCCTATCGAAGTCGTTTCTTTAAGCCTGATTACAGTTTCTATTTTCTCCTGATACTCAGCCAGCTGGCTGTCCATGTATAAATAATCCGATTTCCCACGCACATCCGTGGCACCGCACTCTTCGGTCAGATACTTTCCGAACCAGTCGGTCAGTTTCTTTGCGCCATAGTAATTATTATGCTTCTTATTTTCAGCGTCTGTTGCAGGATTGTAACCAATATCATCAATAAGCGGTTCAAATACAAAATCAATAAACTCTACGCCCTCGCTGTCAGCCAGTGCCTGGATAGAAAAATGTTCCTTATTTCCCCAGTTACCCACAGAAGGCGTCTTATACATTATAAGCTTAATGCCCTTATCATTGCAGAATTTCACAAGCTCCTTAAAGTATTTCTCAGACTTCTCATGAACATCTACCCTGGCCTCTACATTTGTATTTACCACACTTGTGGAAAGAGGCATTTCCTCATAAGTTCCTTCATTGAAGATTCTCTTGGTTCTGAGATTGTAGCCTCTCAGATAGCTTCTCGGCTTATAGTTCAGTTTATGAAAATCCGTCCTTCCTAATTCTGCCCATCTGGAATGATACGTGAGAAGGGGAAATGTATAGCCCAGCACCGCTCCCATTCCATTTGACGCTTCGTTAATTGCCTCACGCTTAACAGCTGAATACTTCATTCCGTTAAGAGCCTTTTCATAGAAGCCCTTACCAACATCACGTCTCATCATGGACACATCGAAAACAACTGTTTTCAGAGTATCCGGGTGAAGTCTGTAGGCCTCCTTAACCCAATAATAAGAAGCCAGTACCGGCTGTGCCTCAGAGGTTATGCTGTAAGCACATATACCGTAATTTTCATAAAGCTCCATTGGAGTTATTCCTACTGAAGTCATGCTGGCACCCACAAAGAGTGTTTCTATACGGTTCTTCGGTTCCTCATAGAAGCCTGCCGTTGCATCCTCGTTAGTGGACTCATATGCAGCCACCTCTCCCACTTCATCAATGGAGAGCGGACTTCCTTCTCCGTCACCGATTGCATCCTCAGACAGCCAGACCGGTCTGAAGAAGATATTTGCGAACACAAAAAGAGCCAGAAAGATTAGGCCGAACATGAATATCTTTGCAATTGTCTGCAAGGTCTTTTTCATACTATCCATTTAGTTGAGATTCTACGTTTCACTCAAAATGACTTTCCTATTTTTATAAATTAAATACAGATTAATTCGACATCAGTTTCTCAAGTTCTTCTACGATTCTCTCGCAGGCTTTTCCATCTTCATAACATCCCTTGTCATCAAGAAATGCCCTGACACCGGTTCTGTATGAAGCTTCTTCAAACTGGGTAATAGCCTTTTCCAGTTCCTGCTGACTCTTTGCAACAGGGAATGGAGTTGTATCTATGGAATAATAGAAACCTCTCTCCTGATCATAAAGTTCAAGGTCCGGAGTATATAAGAATATGGGTCTTTCGGTTAACATAAAATCAAAAACCCAACTGGAATAATCAGAAATCCCTATATCTATTCCCGGAAGCAGCTCCTGCATATCTCCGTAGAAAGAGCCATCCTTCAGCCATTCGTTTTCTTTAAATCCCCAGGCTGCACGATCTTTATTATGGGCTCTTACGATGATTATCACTTCTTTGTTATATTTCTTTTCAAGAACTTTCTTTAAGCTCTCAAAATCTAGTGGAACATACTTCGATGAATTCTCCCTGAAGGTCGGCGCATAGAGAACTATCAGCTTCTCATTTCCACCGTCTATATCAAAGTATCTTTCAACCTTACGTCTCTTCTCCTTCATTCTCTCTTCATTGAAGAAGATATCATTTCTTGCGTGTCCGAACTTAAGGAATGGAACATCCTTCCAGAAGGTTTCCCTGAATACATTTTCCTCAAATGTACTGTTGGTTATACAGTAATCTGTCACATTATTTGCCTTGGCCGCACGGTTCATCCACTTGCGGTTTCCGCCCAGACGCTTGATTCCGAGGCTTCCGTGCCAGGTATTGAGGTAATACTGTCCCTTTGATTTAGGCATGCCGTACCAGACCATATTCAGGGCATTGTCAATCCATATCTTGGAGGTAGCCATGGCATCATACATAGCCTTGGTTCTGAACTCAACCAGCTTCACCTCTGGCGGATAGTGACGTCTCGTCTCAGCAAATGTATACTCGTTGTCATATACCGAATAGATTTCCACATCCTTCTTTTGTCTGATAAGTTCCTCAACTATATAGCGGGGATTGCATGAGAAATCCTTGTCGTAAGACATCACGAATATTCTGTTGTTTTTAATCTTCTTCGGCTTTCCATAGTAGAGCTTCCTGGCAATCCAGCCTACAGCTGAATCAACCTTAAGTCGTCTGTCGAAGAAGTCGAATCCGTGCCGGAAGAAATTTCCCTGCACAAGATACGTAATCATTTTGTTGGACATTTTTATTTTCCATTTCTATATATTGTTTTAGCTATTACAGTATGAACGGCTTATATACTATATGCTTCTCCTTATCTGCATCCTCCGGTATCTGCATATAATCCCCATACAGCTTTGTAAGATACTTATCGTACGCTCTCGGAATGGCGCATTTCATATCACCAAAATCCATTTCAACCGTTTCAACCAGTTCGCTTCTCTTATACAGTTCTCCGAAGAAATGTTTTCTTCCGCATGGAGTAGTCACATACTTTGACCTGTTATTTCGGCACATACCGTTCCAGCGGTTGGCCAGTCTGGTCCAGAAGTTTATAGGCAGAACAGCCAGCGGCATACCCAGAAGAATCTTTATAATAAAAACCTTGCGGACCTTTTTAATATATTCACGATCAATCTGGAAAGAATCTGATTCTTCTTCATCTCTTAAAGAATGATGCAGATTATTATCATTAACAAGCTTCATCATCATCTTCCGGTCTCTCCAGAACTTTCTGCAGGAAAGCAGAAGTCCCAGTGCCAGAGAGCCAAAGCCATGTATTTTTCTGAGTACAGGATTATCAAATGTATTCTCTATGATAAATATATCGATAAATGCACCGCATTCATCAGTATAATAATCCTCCCTGGTTTTAACCGAGGTACATTTAAGTCTTACTCTTGAAAAAAGCAGTGCCAGATTATCCGTCTCTTCGGGGGTATGTATCCAGTATTTCTTTCCCATTTTCTTCTTAAAGAGACGTCTGAACTTTTCATAATCACGTCGGGGCATGTTAATGTCTATATCATCATCCCAGGGAATGATTGCCCCGTGGCGGACCGCACCAAGAACACTGCCTCCACCAAGCTCGTAACGAATGTTGTACTTTTTACAAAAACGTACTATATCTCTTAGTATATCGTACAGAGTATTCTGGAGACTAAGCAGCTGCTCATCAGTTAATTCAATTGTATCCTTCGAGCAAAGATGCTTGAAGGCATCTACGGTTGATAGTGAGTAATTCATGACACCTCATTTATAATTTTACAGCTGCCTCGTACACTCTCTTGCAGGCATTCTGGTCATTATAAGGGAAGAATGCATCTATAGTCTTCTTATAATTCTCATCCAGTTTGCAGTCATTTTCCATAGCCTTTATCAGCTGATCCACCAGCTCATCATTTGTCCTGCATACCGGACCGAAGCCTGTATCCTCTTCGTCATATTGTGGTGGAAGCTCTGCAGGATGGAAATAAACAAGCGGTCTTCTCATATAAGCAAAATCAAACTGTATTCCGGAGTAATCGGTAACCATAAGTGCTGACTCCTTCAGCATCTTTTCATAATTAGCCTTTACACCCGGTACTATATCCACGAAACTGTTCTTATCATAATCTCCGGCCTGCGGGCTGAGTATCGGATGAACCAGATAGATTATCCTGTAGCCTGTTTTTTTAGCAGCATCTATCAGTCTCTTGTCGTTGATAAGTGAATTGTATATTTTATAGTATGTAGTTCTTTTAAAGTTTACACTGTATTCGTGCTGCTTACCCTTCTCATTGGTACCTGCAGTAACATTTCTTCTCCAGGTCGGAGTAATGAGTATCTGCTTCTTCGGAGTTCCTACAAGACCATCATATCTTGGTGCACCTGTAAGGGTTATCATATCCTGTGTATAACCATAGATAGGTTTCATGATATTCTCCACTTCCTTAGGAGAAACACAGAAATAATGCTTTGTATTATCATAGAATCTGTTCTGATACTGAGCTATTTTCTGTATTGTCAGTCCATGCTGCAGACACACTACCTTAGCCTTAAAAAGATCTCTTACATATATATCAGTTGAAAGCAGGAAACCCATATACTGCTTTATATCAATTCTTGTGGCAAAAAGCATATCTGCCTTAAGGCACTTTAGTCTGGTCTTAAATGTATTAAATGGAAGAAGCGTTTTATATTTTTTACTAAGCTCCTTATATTCATTTGTATCCTTATTGATTATGTAGTATGTATCAATATCCTTAACATTTTTATTCATGTACTCATAGAAGTACTGACCGTTATCACCGCCCTTAAAGAGCTGATCGTAGGTTATCCAGATAGGCTTCTTATTCTCTGGAGCTCCGCCTATACTGTCTTCGGATGTCTTTCTGAATGCCCTGCCGAGTTTAACAGCCATTCTGAGAAACAGCATCTCAAGAACCTTCTTTTTACCAAATTTCTTTCTTCCGTGTTTTGCAATACCATACATCATTTTAAACTCATGTCTGAGATGATTACCTATGGTCTTAGGTTCAATATTCAGCTGCTTTTTATCATCATCATAACTCATTATTCTGTTACTGAATATCCAATAACACTCAGGAACCTTGGTAGTCAGTCTGGACTGCATGGATATAAAGTAAATGCCGGTTCTTACCTTAGCATTTTCATATGAGTATTCAAAATATATCTTGTCTTTCTTTTTCAGTTCTTTTACAGGAACAGCTACTCTAAATGCGTAGCCCTTCTTTATCGTTTTACCAAACTGTCTTACGTGAGTATATACATCAATTCTTTCTACAGGCAGCCTCTTCTTTCCAAAGCATACCTCAAGAAGAACCTTATCAAAATCGGCATAGTAAATATTTGCCAGCTCGCCCTCTATGATAAGATTATTTCCGTCAAAATTGACGGTCTTGAAATTAACTATTGCCTTATCGAATCTCTCTATGATTATCCCTTTACACTCAGCAAACCAACCATCAGGATTGTCATAAGCTTCTCCGGCAGTTTTTTTGTCCAGCTTCACAGCCTTTGCGCAGAGTGACATATCATCATACTTAAGTCGAAGAAACTTAATTGACATGAATCTTGGAACAGTTCTTCTATGTGTCCACTTACACTGAACTATTATCTCATCATCCATAAGTCTCAGAGCTTCAGTAAGAAGTCGGAAGAATTCATCTACCTCCTCATTCATTATGATATTTTTATTTCTGTCATTTGCATTCTGTGTGATCTTCAGCTGAATTAGCTCTAAGATACCACCCTGTATAACAGGAGATTCCCGACGTTCTCTGAGAAGTGGAAGATAATAATCCCTGAGCTCCGGGATGTAATATTCTTTGTCATACATAGGTCTGTAATTATAGAAATCATTTGGCAGATAATCAGTAATAAGAACCTTTTCCCGAAGGATATAATACTTTTTCACCTTGTCATAAACTCTGATCAGGAAAAGCTCCTCACCTGTTTTGACTTTTTCATCAAATCTGATATCTCCAATTGATTCTCTGTTAATGATAACAGCATCAAGGGTAAGGCTTAAGTGAAATGGATTCTCATACGAATCATATACCCTATCCAGATCACTGAAATATATCTGATTGAACCTCTTGCCATCCACCTCCTGAAATGGCCAGTAGGATACCATATCAACCGAATTTTTATCAATAGCTTCAAATGCTGCATTAAAACATTCCGTCTCCGCTTTAACTCCGGGACGGGAAAACAGGATATATCCGGATTTTACTTCCTCAAGTCCCTTATTGTAACAGCGCATTCTTAATGAATCAGCCGGTACATTTTTTAAGTCATCGATATCAGAAGTTTTTCTTACATCTACCTTAATATCCTTGGAATCCTGAGTAAATCTCTTGATCCACTTGTGAGACATATCATTATCCGCAGCATCATAAATAATCACACTAAGGTCATATGCATCCGGTGATTTTGAAGCACCTGAAAAAGCAGGAACCTCTCCGGTCATTCCCACATCTATCGTATCATTTTCTATTACTATTATTCTTGTTAATTCTTTACTCATAGATCTATATGAAGCTCCTCCGCAAACATCTTAAACTGATCATAGAAATAATCTGCTCTCAGTCTTTCCAGATCCTCTGGTGTTGTAACTTTGATGTTGTTTCTCTCTCCGATATAAAGTCTTACCTCTTCTCCAAGCTCTATAAATAACTCGCTTGATGAAACCGGATTGGTTATTCCTCTTTTTTCAGCCTCACTGTGTGCCCAGAGAATTTTTTCCATGGTATATCCCTGAGGGGCTTGTGTAATATACATAGAGCTTCTCTTATAGCTCTTCATACATTTCTCACCATCATCACTATATAGAAGTGAATCTATGCTCGGTGTCACTGGAACAGCAGTACCACACTCTCTCGCAATTCTTATACAGTCGGATATAAGCTTCTCAGAAAGCATTGGTCTTACACCGTCACATATGAGGATTATATCATCAGGAGCTGTAGCAACCTTTGCAGTTTCAACCACTCCGTTATGAATGGATTCATAACCTGTTTCACCACCCGGAACTACACTTCTCACCTTCTGAACCTTGAACTTTTCTATCAGCTCATTCAGATAGTCTATCCAGTCAGCCTTGCATGCAACTACGATATCATCCACCTCAGGATGATTTGCAAAATGTTCCATAGTTCTGATAATTATCGGCTTTCCGCCAACTACCAGAAACTGCTTAGGCATATCACTTGATTTCATTCTAGTACCGACACCGCCGGCAAAAAGCATTGCAGTAACCAATTTTATTTCCTCCATCTACTTCAACTTCTCGGAATTAATCATTCCTCCAAATACAGTCATAAAGATTATCTTAATATCCAGCCACAGTGTCCAGTTCTCTATATACCATATATCGTGCTCTATACGCTCCTTAATACTTGTGTCACCCCTCAGTCCGTTAACCTGTGCCCAGCCTGTTATACCGGGGCGGACCTGCTGTCTTACAAGATAAAGAGGTATCTCTTCCTTGAACTGATCAACAAAAAATGGAATCTCGGGACGAGGCCCCACCAGACTCATATCTCCCACCAAAACATTGAAGAATTGTGGAAGCTCATCCAGACTGAACTTTCTGATAAAGCTTCCGAACTTTGTCTTTCTCGGATCTGTATCAGTGCTCCAGGCCGTCTCTTCCTTATCATTCTCTCTCATGCTTCTGAATTTCAGCATAGTGAATTCTTTTTTATTAAGTCCGACTCTTTTTTGTTTAAAAAGTACTCCGCCGGGACCGCCTGTAACCTTAACACCCACTGCTACAAAAAGCATAAAAGGAGATGTCAGAATAATAAGTATCAGACTGCAGATAATATCAAACATTCTTTTAATTGTGGCATTGAATACATTATCAAGCGGTATCGAACGAACGTTTATTATTCTCGAATCACCGATGGTATCAATAGTCGGATGTGCCGGCATATAATCATTAAAATACGGAATGATACACGGTTTTATACCGGACTTGTCACATGCAGCAAGTATCTTTTTCATAAACTGTACTTCATGTATTTCAAGTGCTATAACGACTTCGTCTATACCGGTTCTGTCAAGTATCTTGTCTATCTCTTCATAGGTTCCGAGTCTTTTTCCAAGACCTTCCTTGTCAATCTTGCTGACATAGCCATCTACTGTATATCCCAGCTCCGGTTGGGCCTTAAGCCCCGCCAGATATTCTCTGGCCAGATCTCCATCCCCCACCAGAACCACATGCTTCTGATTATATCCTTTCTTTCGATAATATCTGAGGGTATATCTTAAAACTACACGTTTCGCAATCAACAGGCCGGACGAAAGTACAAAGTAAATAATTATCGCAATACGGGAGAAATCGACTATTCTTGTAAAATAGAGAAATGCCATCAAAAGGAGTATGGACATGAAGCCAACCTCCAGAATCCTCTCTATTTCTCTGTAAAGCCTTGTTCTTCTTGTAACGGAATAAATGTGAGCAAAATAGAAAAATATCAGTTCAACTATGGCAAAAAGCGCTGCAGCAGTAAAATAGTTTCTGTTCCATGCTATTTCAAGCTTCGGCCGCTTGCCATACATGATATAAAATCTTATATAGGTAGCAATCATGTAAGACAGGAAGAGGATTGCGCCATCTACCAAAGCATTTATTAAGTTGAGGATACGTTGATTTTCTCTTATCATATAGCCCTCATTTTATATGGTTATTACCTCAGGAGTCGGATATTTCTTATCTTCGTACAGCACGCTGATACTGTAGGTTCCTTCCTCTATCAGAGACTTGTCAAACCTCGTAATGAAGCCTGCAAACTCTATGGAGGTTTCACTCTTATACTTTTCTGCTACATCTGTTCTTCTTTTCTTGGATGTAGTCACTACATATGTTCTATCCGAATGAACCTCTGAAGAATCAGAGGATATTTCACTATGTTCCACTTTCTCCAGCAGAACCTCGACCTTCATATCAAGATTATATAGACTTCCCGGCTCGAAGGCCCAGCCTTCTATAACAATATCTCCATCCAGGCGTGCCATATCGATCTCGCATAGGATATTATTTCCCTTTTTAATCGTTTCATCACCCTGGAGTATTCTTACCTCATATACATTAAAACGTTCAAATGCATAGTCCGAGTCTGTTTTTATCTTTGTCAGATATGGATTATAATACGGATCCATATCCTCCAGCTCAGGATGCTTCGCATACAGCTTATTCTTTTCAGCAATAAGTCTGTTTATCTTTTCTTCATCTATATCAAGTCCTCTGGAAAGTGACTCATGATGATAAAGCACTGCATCATTTCTTATAACGTTTTTATATCCTGCTTCAAAAAGCTTAAAGCACAGTTCAACATCATTATAGGCAACAGGAAGTTCTTCATCAAAACCACCAGAACGTCTGAACTTATCCCTTCCAACCATCAGGCAGGCTCCAGTAAGTGCAAGTACGTTTCTGTCGATTCTATTAAAGCCAAAGTAGAGCTCCTGTCCGTCATCCATATGCGAAAACAGATGTAAAGGATTACGTCCTCTGCATATAATACCATCATGCTGGATCAGCTTGGTTTCGGGATAGAGGAGCTTTGCTCCCACAGCACCTGTCCCCGGCTGAGAAGCCTGTCCAAGCATCCGTCCAAGCCATATATCATCAGAAGCCTCAATATCGTCATTCAGAAACAGAAGATATTTTCCCGATGACTTCTCTGCTCCAAGATTGCACATTTTTGAAAAGTTAAATTCCTGAGGTTCATATATATAATCAATCCCAAGAAGCTCTGATTTTTCTTTTCCGGAATGTTCTCTTTCTGCTTCAGTTATTACTGACTTAATCATTTCTTCTACTGCTTTTTTGTTTTCAGGAGTACTTCCGTTATCAACTATGATTATCTCATAGCCATATACACCCTTATGCTTCTTTGAGGTTATGCTCCGGATACATTTTTCCAGAACCTTAGGATTATCCTTCGATAAGATAATAATACTTATCATGTCGTCAGACTTTGTCGCATATATAACGTGAAGCCTTTTTTCGCTGTCCTCATTTATCTCTGCACGAATACTATTCTTCCTCAGATACTTTTCCAGAGCAGCCAGATCTGTATAAACTCCAAAGGATTCTGTATGATAAAGGACTCTTGGAATATGTCTGATACCACCTTTTCCGGATATTGAAAGAACCATTCTGTATAGAGCGCAGTGAGAAAGCTCATACATCAGATCTACACCGGAACCACTTTTCTTTATAAAATCCTTAACTATAGACGCTTTAAAGACTCCCATTGTGCCCGTGTAGCCTGAGGAATAAAATGTATCCACTGAAAAATCAGGCTTCATAAAGCCGGCTTCGCGAACTCCATTTTCATTCTGGATGTCTTCATCTGAATAAATATAAGTAACATCCCTGTCACCATTTATTACACCAACGATTTCAGAAAGAGCATTCGGTGAAAGAGTATCGCCCTTTCTTATGAACAGTATATATTCACCTGAAGCCGAATCAATTGATGTTATTTCATGATTTGTGTATCGGCTCTCTTTTACTGAATCAATAGTTTTATCAGCGATACCTCTCCTGTCATCTGTATCGTAGAGCACCACCGAAATAAGCGGATTATATCTATAGCTGGAAGGAATCTTATACTCGCTGTCACATTTACGGATCCAGGTATTATAGTCTCCTTCCACCTCATCAACCAGCTCTCTCATACGTCTCTCACGATAATTTATATAATCACCTGACGCTGCAGCTCTCTGATTAATTGCGCCATACAATTTTGATTTTCCAATCATATGTATCTTGTGGAAGCTCTTGTTCAGTCTTTCACGGCTTGTTCTTTTTTCATGACCTTCATTTGATGCTCTGTATCTTTCAAGATACAGTCTTTCCTTATTCTTACCGAACACGTATTCCTGGAAGCTTTCTTCCATACTGTCAAAAATAGCTATTTCCAGCTCTCCAAAGCCGAACATCTTCATAAATTCTTCTTTTGAAGCTCTTTTATGAAGAGCCTTTTCATTTTCACCATAGAAAACAGCCAGAGCACGGTATTTCAGGAAGCTGAATGGAATAGGAAAATCAAACATCCATTCATAATCAAGACAATATATGCCATCATCTGCCTTAATAAAATTATTAAATACAGAATCATAATTTGATGATACAAGTGCCTTAATCTTTTTTCCTGTCCTGGATGCAACCGTCTTCAGCCCGGTTATATTTCCTGAGCCAAATACTTTTCCAAATTCCTTTGTGCCCTCAAATGTACTGAAATACTCATCATTTATATCAAACATTATATCCAGCGCATGTGACAATTTATTCTTTATTACGTCCAGAGTATCTTTCGACACATCCACTCCGGATGCAAGCACATCACCTTCAAGATATGGAAATAAAATGTCCTCATCTTTTTTCTTACCACTTAAAATTTTTATCTGTTTATAATATTTTGCCCCCGTACTGTCCGTTGAAGCTTTTCTGTTCAGCATATCACTATTTATCTGAAGTCTGTCTATAAACTCATCGGAAAGCATTGTCAGGGGATGCTTAACTACATATTTTCTTCCATCCTTAGTTTCCTTTATGTATGTAGCCGTCTGAAATTCAGGTTTCCTGAAATTGTTAAACCTGGCATAGATCAGCTTATCTTCTGAACGTCCTTCTTCTCTATATTCTTTTTCACACACCAAAAGATATGATGCCGACTTTCCGGAATCAGCATCACTGAATACTTCCAAGGGCAGAATATGATCCGGTGAAGGATAATAGATATTTCTGATTTTAAAGCCTCTTGCGGCTATCATATCCTTTATCTCTTCCAGGCTTGGAATCTCATCCGGTTTTTTCGGACTCCATACTGCCTCGGCATATTTATTCTCCACAGCAATAAAGATAGTACCTGTCGGCTTCAGAAAATGCACTGCAGTGTCAAGATTTTCCGGAGTAAAACAGTCTATCATAGTCACATAGTCATACGAATGATCCACCGGTTTATCAACTGTTATATCACGAATAGGAATCTGATCATAACCGGCAGCTCTGAGCCTGGTATTTATGATCTCCTGCTTCTCTATATCAGTCTCAACAGGAGTTACATTTAATCTATGTTCAACAAAAAACTCAGTAAAGATTCCTGTTCCGGCGCCCAGTTCAAGAACCTTTTCACCTTCCCGGAAGCTATACCACCTTAATATATTCCGTCTTACCGGAGACATATTGTAGAGGTATTCCCAATCATTTTCCTTTGAAAGGAAGGTGTCAGGATCAATACCATGAGAATATATATTTTTCATTCTTTTGAATGGATTCATATAATTTAACCTTTTAATGTCTGTGTTTGCATCTTTTCAGAAATACGCATTTTATTTTTTTCAGAAATACGCCCATTTTATTCTTTTCAGAAATACGCCCATTCATTCGGGACGTCCGCGCTTCGCGCTCTACTGTCTGCTTCGCAGACGCCTCCCTCATGTATGTGCGGTTCCTGCTTCGCAGGAATCATGAATCAGTCGGGAGTTACCTACTGTTCAAAAACCTCGCCCATTCATTCGGGACGTCCGCGCTTCGCGCTCTACTGTCTGCTTCGCAGACACCTCCCTCATGTATGTGCGGTTCCTGCTTCGCAGGAACACTAGAAAATCATAAACAGCCCTTTGCTTGCAAGCAATCACGGTCTGTTTCTAATTTTCTATGATTTCTGAATAGTAACCTTTGAATTCATGTCGTAAAACCCTACCGTATTCTTATTCGATACTACTGATATCAGGAGGACATCGTACATTCTGTCATGCACCGTCAGTTCTCCATTCACAAAGCTGGTGCAGCTGATTGAAAGCAGATAGTCTCCTCCCTGAAGAAACATTTCCTGTTCAAAATCCACTATGTATACATCACCTTTTTTTGCAAGTCCCACTCCCGCATTTTCATACATAGTATTTGTTCCTGTTATGTCCTGTCCCTTCAGAGTTTTGAAGGTATATGTAAAAATAGGATCCTGAACATCCTCAAAAAATTCAACCTTATATTTTATGTGAAATTTAAAACCTTTGATCAGTGTGGCAGAAAGATTACCCTGTTCATCCATTATGGCGAAGTCTGTTATCTTCGCATCCATGATGCCGTATTCATCCAGCTTAGGATTTATCTGGAAGCTGTCCTTCCATTTCTTTTCACCATCTGCTGCCGAATCATCCCTTAAGCCGCCTGCCACATAGGTTCCTTCTTCCTGAGCTTTTATATCCTTAACTGACATTCCCGACATCAGCTTCTTGTAACGGTTGATGGTTTCTCCTGGAGTTCCTTCTCCTACATTTATTCCATGATCAAGAAGAATGGCTTTGCTGCAGTATCTTTCAATACTTGAAAGGTCATGACTTACAAAAAGAATAGTCTTTCCTCTTTCCTTAAAGTCCTCAAACTTCTTGAAGCACTTATTCTGGAAAAATGCGTCACCTACCGAAAGCGCCTCATCTACTATGAGAATCTCCGGATCGATATTAATTGCCACCGCAAAGGCAAGCCTTACGAACATACCTGATGAATAGGTCTTAACAGGCTGATAAACAAAATCACCGATATCGGCGAATTCCAGAATATCATCCAGTCTTGAGTCTATTTCCTCCTTGGAAAAACCGATCATAGTTCCATTCAGATATATATTTTCAATACCCGTATAGAGACTGTTAAATCCGGCTCCAAGCTCCAGAAGTGCCGAGATACGTCCATCTATGTCAACACTTCCCGAAGTCGGACTCAAAACCCCGGTTATGATTTTGAGCATGGTGGACTTACCTGCACCGTTGGTACCTATGATTCCGACACAGTCACCCTTCTTTACCTCGAAGCTCACATCCTTAAGAGCGTGATGCTCACGATACTTTATGCCATGTCTGAATCCCAGCATACCCAGGGCACGGTCCGTATTCGTCTCATAAAGGTTGTATATCTTGGAGACATTATTCACTTTTATTGCGATATCATTAGCCATAAATTATATTTCCTACCAAAAGGTGACACTTGAACTTTTGTTCAAAGTGTCATCTTTTTTGATGTTTTTAAAGTACGTCTGCAAAGTATTCGCGGAGTTTGTTAAATATTCTGACTCCGAACCAGAACATGAAGAAGGTCACTGCCCAGAAGTAAAGCGTCCACCAAAGACCGCTGCCTTCCCAGAACCATCTCTTGTAAAGCATACTGTCTCTGAAGCCATTTACTATATAAAACATTGGATTGATCTTAAATATCATAAGCATCTTCGGACTGAGCATTTTCTCAGCATCCCACATAATGGGAGTGAGCCATACACCTATCTGCAGCACGAATATACTGATGATCTGAGTAAGATCACGAAGAAATACATTTATAGCCGCAGTGAGATAAACCAGTCCCAGTGCAAAGATAATATTGCAGATGATATAATAAACCAGTTGCAGAGCATAAACCGTCGGCGCAAATCCCATACATATGCACAGGATTATCGAAAATACAATAAAGAATATATGCACAAACAGAGCCGACAGCACCTTAACAAACGGAAGGATATCGATATTGAACATTACCTTCTTAACCAGATAATCATAATCGATCAGCGCACCCGTTCCACCATTCAGAGCCTCGGCAAAGAAAAACCACGGAACTATACCCACAACAATAAAAAGCACAAATGGGTATTCCTGATTCTGATCTGATCTGAATCCCACAGTGAAAATGAACCAGTAAACAAGAATAGTAACTATCGGCTGAATAAATGCCCATACCATTCCGAGATACGATCCTGCATATTTAGTTCTGAAGTCATTTTTCGCAAGGGTAAATGCCAGCTTACGATTCTTGAAGAGTTCAACCGGAATTGATTCTCTTTTGTTCCTGTTCATGTATGTAACTCTCTTTTACTTATTCTATGAATGACCGGTGACATTTTGAACCTGATTCAAAGTGTCACCTTTTTTTGCTCAGATTCCTCTTTCTTCTCTGTATGCCTTGATTCCGCCCCATACTCTGTCCTTGTCAGAAAGTGTCAGTTCATCCTCTGTCATACCATCCGGAAGCGGCCATTCAACTCCGATATCCGGATCATTCCATAGAAGTCCGCCCTCATCATTAGGATGATAAAAATCTGTACATTTATAACAGAACTCAGCATAATCAGACAGTACTATAAATCCGTGAGCGAAATTCTTCGGAATAAAGAACTGCTTCTTATTCTCCTCAGACAGTCTCACACCATACCACATACCAAAAGTTTTGCTGCCTTCTCTAAGATCAACGGCAACATCGAAAACTTCACCCTTTATAACTCTTACCAGCTTGTCCTGAGGAAACTCTTTCTGAAAATGTAATCCTCTCAGAACGCCCTTCTTTGAAGCACTCTGATTGTCCTGCACAAACTCATAAGGTATACCTGCTTCAGTCATATCATTCTTATTATAGGTCTCCATAAAATAGCCTCTTGCATCACCAAACACAGTGGGTGTTATCACCTTAAGGCCTTCTATCTCGATTCCGTTTTTTTCGCAGTTTTCAACAGTTATTTTTCCCATTTTTCTCCTTCCCGGGATTCATCTGTCCCTCTCGTTATTTATATCGATATCTATCTGTGATTTACCCAATTAAATAGTCATATGCTCACGAGCCCATTCGACAGTCTTTTTTATACCCTCTTCAAATGTGGTTTCCGGCACAAATCCTGTATCTGCCACCAGCTCCGTTATATCAGCTTCCAGATGCATCACCTGATTTTTGTCATATTCTCTTTCTCCGATCCCCACATCAAGTGTCGGATCGATGGCATCTCTTATGGCATAGATATACTCTCTCAGAAGTCTGCCCTCGCCTGAACCGATTGTATAACACTTTTGATTCAGCCCCATTTCTGCCAGTGCGATAAATGCCTTGGCCAGATCTTCAACATAGATATAATCCCATATCTGCTCAGCAGGAGTGAAACTCATCTTCTCCCCATGCAGCATGGTATTAATTGCCGACATAACCATCGTTGATGAATTATCACCCGGACCATAGCTGCTTACAATTCTTCCCCAGACATGCCTTATGCCCAGATTCTCACATTCCAGCTGGGACAGCCTGCATGCTGCAAGCTTTGCAACACCATACCCTGTTTTAGGATCCTTCGGAAGTTCATCTGTAAGCTTAGCACTTGCAATTCCAAACTCTGCCTGAGAGCCCGCACCCACAAATGCCTTGCATCCGGTTTCATAAGCCAGATGAACCGCATCCACAGTTGCCTTTATATTAATAGCCTGCTTAGAAGCATCATTTCTGCCCGGGCCAAATGTATGCGCCCAGCCGAAATGAAAGAAAGCATCATGCTCCCAGCCCAGCTTATCTCTTAATGTTCTGAGTTCTGACAGATCACAGTCAAACAGTTTAAGGGTTCCATGCTCTCTGTTTTCATCATCAGAGCTGTTATCTGCTTCGATCTTGTCCTTCTCCACAAGATCCTCCAGATACTCAAGATTCTCAGACATGGGTCTTGTTATTGCAGTTACATTAACGCCCTGTCTCAGTAGAAGTCTTGTTACTTCCGCTCCTATCATTCCGGTTGCACCGGTAATTATCACATCTTTCATACAATACCTTTTAATAAATCTATCCTAATACTTGTTTATCAGTAATTAATCCTACAGCTTCTTAATTCTGTCGATTGCTTCTACAGTATTTTCAAAGCTTCCAAATGCTGTCAGTCTAAAATGTCCTTCACCGCTTGGACCGAATCCCGATCCCGGAGTTCCGACTACATTCGCTTCCTTAAGCAGATAATCGAAGAAATCCCAGCTTGTCATATTGTCAGGAGTTTTAAGCCAGATGTACGGTGCATTTACACCACCGGATACTGTATAACCCGCTTCTTTAAGTCCCTCAAGTATGTACTTTGCGTTATTCATATAGTAAGCTATCTGTTCGTTAGTTTCCTTCTGACCTTCCTCTGAATAAACTGCCTCTCCGGCCTTCTGAATGATATACGGAGCTCCGTTAAACTTGGTTCCGTGTCTTCTTGCCCAGAGTGCATTCAGGCTGTTACCGTCAGCATCCTTGATATCCTTTGGAATTACAGTGAAACCAAGTCTTGTTCCGGTGAATCCGGCATTCTTTGAGAATGAACGTATCTCTATAGCACACTGTCTTGCTCCCTCACACTCATAGATAGAGTGAGGAACATCTGCCTCTGATATATAAGCCTCATAAGCAGCATCATATATGATTACAGCTCCGACCTTGATTGCATAATCAACCCATTCCTGAAGTGCAGGCTTTGTAATAGTCGCACCTGTAGGATTATTAGGGAAACAAAGATAGATGATATCAGGGGTTTCCCTCGGAAGCTCAGGAGCATAACCATTTTCAGCTGTACAAGGCATATAGATCACATCGCTCCAGAGTCCGGTTGCAGCATCATAAGTACCTGTTCTTCCTGCCATGACATTTGTATCAACATATACAGGATAAACCGGATCACATACTGCTATCTTCTGATTCTTTGTAAATATCTCCTGGATATTTCCGGAATCAGACTTAGCACCGTCACTTACGAATACCTCATCTGCATAAACTTCAGCACCAAGAGGCTTAAATGCCTTCTCAACTATTGTATCTCTGAGGAATGCATATCCAAGGTCAGGTGCATACCCTTTAAATGTATCAGCACTTGCCATCTCATCGACAGCCGAGTGCAGCGCCTTTATTACAGATGGGCAAAGAGGCTGAGTTACATCACCTATGCCAAGTCTAATTATCTTCTTATCGGGGTTCTCCTCAGCAAAGGCACTTACTTTCTTCGCTATATTGGAAAAAAGATAACTTCCCGGCAGTTTTAAATAATCTTCATTTGCTTTAAACATAATACTTTCCTCCTAAAGCAATGAGTCATAACAATATTTTTAACTCACTTTTTATATATCTCCTTCAAATACAGTCGTAGCAGGTCCCGTCATATAGACTGTATTCTGATCTCTGTCCCAGCGGATCTTCAGATCACCGCCCAGAAGAGATACTGTTACTTCATCTTCGGTTTTCTCATTTACGATGCTTGCTACAACTGTAGCGCAGGCACCGGTTCCGCAGGCCAGAGTCTCACCAGAGCCTCTCTCCCACACGCGCATTTTTACATGGCTTCTATCTATAACCTGAACAAATTCAGTATTTACCTGCTCAGGGAATAAATCATGCTTCTCAAACTTCGGACCGATGGTCTCAATAGGGAAGTTGTCCGTATCATCCACATATACGATCACATGGGGATTGCCCATGGATACCGGAGTACCATAATAAAATGTATCGTTGATCATAATCGGCATATTTACTATCGCCTGATCATTCTTCTCCGGCTGATATGCTCCCGTAAGCTTTATTGGAATCTCCTCAGGTTCAAAGATAGGAGAACCCATATTAACGGTTACGGCTGATACAACCATGCCGTTATTTGAGACCTTCTTATATCCTTCAACTTCTTCGACTGGCTTAACGGTAAGATTAAGAATCTTTATTCCTGAAAGAGTTTCGATTGTAATGATCTTTTTATTTATAAGTCCATGATCATATACATATTTGCCGACACATCTGATTCCATTTCCACACATCTTTCCTCTGGAGCCGTCGGCGTTGTACATATCCATCATAAAATCCGCCCTTTCGCTCGCCTTTATCAGAATAAGACCATCTGAGCCTATCCCAAAATGTCTGTCACTGACCAGTTTTGCAAGAGATGACGGATCTTCAATTTCATTTTCAATTGCATTAACATATACATAATCGTTTCCGATTCCATGCATTTTAGTGAATTTCATATGATTATACCCTTATTTTTTCATCATGTTTTATATCGCTGTCAGAACATAGCAATACAGAGTATATTCTACCACAAAGTGAGGTTTTGGTCAAAGAAAACGCGTATCCGTAAGGATACGCGTTAGTGTTTGTTTTTCTATGATTTTTTACTCATTTACGTAAGAAATAATTGCAATCTGTCTAGCTCTCTTGATAGCTGTTGTGAGCTCTCTCTGATGCTTTGCACAGCTGCCTGTTATACGACGAGGAAGTATCTTTCCTCTTTCAGATACATATTTCTTAAGGAGATTTGCATCCTTATAATCAATTACCTGATTCTTGTCAGAGCAGAATACGCAGACCTTTCTTCTTCTATGCATAGGTCTTCTTCTCATAGGAGCTGCTCCACCTTCTTTATTAAATGGCATTTTTCTACCTCCATGAATTCATATGCATCAAATTCACTTCTTATTTAAATGGCAGATCGTTCTCAATTCCTTCAGGAATATTCATAAATGCATCTGCACTCGCATCAGCCGGTGATGGTGCAGCCTGTGGCGCATAACCACCCTGTGACTCAGAAGCTGCGCCCTTGCTTTCAGCAAATTCCTGTTCCTCTACAACAACTTCTGTTGTGTAGACCTTCTGACCTTCCTTATTTGTATAAGATCCGGTCTGAATACGGCCTGTTACAGCAATCTTAGTTCCCTGCTTCAGGTACTTCTCTGCGAACTCACCCTGTCTTCCAAAAGCAACACATGTGATAAAGTCAGCTGTCTGCTGATTATCTCCGCCATTTTTTCTTGCAAATCTTCTGTCAACAGCAAGTGTATATCTTGCTATAGCCATCTGATCTCCATTTTGTGAATTTGAATATCTAACCTCAGGGTCTCTTGTAAGACGACCCATTAAAATAACCTTATTCATTCAGGACTCCTCCTTATATCGGATATTACGCGTCCTGCTTAACAATTAAGAATCTGATGACGTTCTCGTAGATACGAAGATGTCTTTCGATAAATGCTGGAGCATCTTCCGGACCTTCGAAATGAACGAAATAGTAGTAGCCCTCTATCATATCCTGAATCTCGTATGCAAGTCTCTGCTTTCCTCTGTCATCGATGTCAGTAATAGTACTTCCTGACTTCGTAACACGATTCTTTACTCTCTCAAGAGTAGCAGTTCTTGCTTCGTCATCAACCTTAGAGCTAAGAACTAACGCGATCTCGTACTTGTTCATTCTTTTGCACCTCCTTATGGACATTTTTTGGTTTTTACCTCTTATCTTTTTAAGTGCAGGTAAAAACAAGGATTTTTTGCATCACAGACGTCTATAATATCACATGGTCTTATTTGATGCAAGCGTTTTTTATATTACTGCTTAGGGACGTTTTTATATCTCACGATCTTCATGCTGGCGTTCTTGATAAACTCCTCTTCACGAAGCTTGATGCGGGTGATCTGCTTATACATCGGACGTCCCTTGTTGACCTTATTCTTAAGCTTCTCGAAGTAGGTAGCATCACCCAGATGATCTTCCTCAGGGAAAACCTCTGCAACTATCTTTCCACCCTCATCATATACCAGAACCTCTTTAACAGCAGGGTCTCTTGCTATATCCTGCTCCAATTCCTCCGGTGATATATTTTCACCGTTGCTCAGAATTATGAGATTCTTCTTTCTTCCTGTAAGGAAGATGAAATTATCCTCATCCACATATCCAAGATCTCCTGTATGGTACCAGCCATCTACAAGAGCCTCTCCTGTAGCTTCAGGATTCTTATAGTAACCCCTCATAACCAGGTCACCCTTAAATGCGATCTCGCCCTCTTCAGTTGCCTTAACCTCTATTCCAGGAACCAGAAGTCCCACACTTCCATCCTTATGGAAGAAAGGTCTGTTAACAGCTGTACATGGAGAACACTCTGTTGCGCCATAACCATTGAGAATCTCTATACCCCATGAACGGAATTCCTTAACATACATAGGATCAAGTGCAGCTCCACCGCAGATGATGTATTCGAGATTACCACCGAATACCTTCTGAATGGTTCCATAGGTCTTATGTCTCACATCAACACCGGCCTTAAGCATGATATCCGTTGACTTCATAAGACCCTTAAACGCTTTTGTTGCGCCTCTTTTTCCTATCTCATTCCATATCTGCTTATGGAAGAACTCCACAAACATAGGCACGAGGAACATAGTCTGAGGACCGAACTCCTCCATATTCTTCTTAACATATTTAAGACTTTTATTAATGAATACCGGCTGTCCGTAGTTTATAACCATGAGTATTCCTACAACGAGTCCAAATGCGTGATGGAACGGCAGCACTGCAAGAACTCCACCCTTTGGCTCAAACAGCATACTTGTGTGAACTATCTCATAAGCTATATTTTTATTTGTAAGCTCAACTCCCTTGCTTATACCTGAAGTTCCGGAAGTAAAAAGGATGGTAGCTGTCTTTTCCGGCTCTATCTCATAATTCAGAAAATCATCTGCTGCAGAATCCTTCAGAAGCTGTCTTCCTTCAGATAAGATGCTGTCAAAATCCTTCAGGTTGAAACATTTTTTCGCAACCTTTTTATTTATCTTCTCAAAATAAGTTCCTGATACAAATGCAGCATCAACATCTGCTGACTTCGCAAGCGCCGTGATTTCTTCCTCCGGAAGTCCCTTATCAATAGCAACAGCAACATTTCCTCCGTTAACAGTTGCAAAATAAGCAACCAGCCACTCATATGAATTCTCACCTACTATGGCAACATGCTTATCCTTTATCTTCTTGGAATACATCCATGCTCCAAAGGCATTTACATCCTCCTGAAGATCAAAATAAGTCTTCTTCATTTCCCCTGTTTCACAAGGATATACAAATGCGGTCATCTGAGGCATAAGTGCAGCCTTCTTCTCCAACATTTCTTTAAGATTCTCCATCTGGGGAACATCACAATAATCGTAGAATTTGTTTTTCATTATTACAACCCTCTGAAATGAGTCAGAAAGAACAGTCCCTTCTGACTCAGATTTATTAATATACTACAACCGTCGTACCTGACGGGATGTTATCATATATCCACTTTGCATTTTCTTTGGCAAGTCTGACACAGCCATGGGAAACAGCCATACCCAGACGTCCGTCGATTATATTTCCTTCCTTATCACAAAGAACGGAATGGAACAGATAATCTCCGCAGAACTGAGTATAATAGAAGCATCTTGCGCTGCCATCCTCTGTATCAAAATAATAGCCCTTGCTTCCTACGGTGAAGGTTCCGTGAACCGTTTCAGTTCCCGGAGCTCCGTTACCACACTGCCACTTGTAAAGTGGTTTCCATGCTCCCTGTCCTCCGCTGTAGATAGCCACATAATGTATGTCACAGTTAACAAGAATAAGATAACCGGTAGCACTGGAGATATTCTTGGCTTTAATATCCATTCCATCAGGAGTAGAGCCTATCCAGCGTCCTTTCTTATCTAACTTTTTACCGTCAATTTTTGTATTTTTAGCCATGGCACCCACAGGCTTCTTAGCCTTGTTTCCCGGCTTATAGAAATAGTATTCTATGCCATTCAGGTTTGTCCATCCAAGAGCCATAACTCCGGTGTCATAGAAGAAGTATTTATATTTGCCCTTCTTCATCCAGCCTGTCTGTACTCCACCCTTCTTAAGAAGGAAATAATAATGCTTCTTAATCTTTTTAAATCCGGTAAACTGCTTACCTCTTTTTCCGAGATAATAAGTCTTTCCTTCGATTTCCTGCCAGCCGCTAAGTGCTCTTCCCTTGCTGTCTATATAATGACGTTCACCCTTTATCTTTGTCCAGCCGGTAGCCATTTTGCAGGTATCAGGATCAAAATAGTAATTCTTCTTTTTATATTTTAACCAGCCTCTTTTAAGCTTTCCGTTTTTATCTGAATAGTAGGTCTTTTTCTTTACCTTTACGAAGCCTTCCTTTGCAGCACCCTTTTTGTCAAAATAATATTTTACTCCATTGACCTTAACAATTCCGGTCTGCATGATACCCTCTTCATTGAAGTAGTAATTCTTTCCATTTACGGAGTATAAGCCGGTAATCATACCATTTACGGGATCAACGTAGTATCTTGCACTTGCGATCTTTACCCATCCTGATTTCTTTACACCGTTATTATCAAAATAGAACTTCTTATCGCCGGATATCTGCCAGCCTGTCTGCATAACACCATTTTCATCAAAGAAATATGTCTCTTCACCGATAACTGTCATTCCGACGCTGACATATCCATCCTCTTTGAAATAGTATTTTTTTCCTTCGATTTCCTGCCAGCCTGAAAGAGTGGTTTCATCATCATTTACGTATTTGATACCACCTTCATCCGTCACAAAACCTGCTGCATATACACCTTGTCCGCCACATACAACGGCCAGGATCACAGCAACTAACAATGTCAATAAACTCCTTTTAACCTTATTAATCAAAGCTTTTCTCCTTATATATTAATAATGAATAGTTACCTATACAGCAATAAGGACTGCACGACAGCGCAATCCTTATTATTATAGAATGTATACAAATATAATTCAACACAAACTTTGTACTAATTATCGCTATAATCCATACATATTAACTATTTATATAGCTAATTCGCTATGGCATCCAGCGGTTTTATCTTCGATGCCCATCTTGCCGGAAATGCACCGGCCATAACCGACACAAATATGGAAAGTATAATTGCACCGACGATAAGCCACAAAGGCGTATCCATTATCCATGTTCCCTCAGGCATTTTCATGAAAATCACAAGTTTACTGTTTATATATATGTTCACAAGCAGCGACAGTATCACTCCCAGTACTCCGCCCACAGCTCCCAGAAGTGCCGCCTCAAATAAAAACATGAAGCTTATATCATCACTGTCGGAGCCAAGCATTTTCAGAAGCCCTATCTCTCTTATTCTGTCATAAACCGCAGTCATCATAGTATTGATGATACCTATAACAGCAACTATCGCAGCTATTATTCCGATGGCACCCAGGATGAACTGTATCATATCCACAGTTCTTGTCACAGACTTCATTTCCTCCAGATTATTTATAACCTTATACCCCATGTCCTGAATAACCTTCGATACCCGCTCCACATTATCGACACTGTCTACTCTTACTATAAGTCTGTCGTAAGCCCACACTGAGTAAGGTCGGTTGTTTTTATCCAGAGGCTGTCCCGGTATACGTCCATTTACAGAGTTTCTCTTCAGAAAAAATTTTAGTGTTTCTATATCGGTATAGATACTATAACCATATTTATTAGTGGTCTCTCCCGACACCTTCAGCTTCTGATATTTTCCATCAGAGCGTGGACCTGTATCATCCTTCTCTGTACTGTCTCCCACCGAGGCTATCTGGGCTCCGTCTTCATCCAGATCATAAAGATCATCATCTATATCCAGTTTATAATCCAGCTTTTTTCCCACCAGAGACTCCGTCCCCTTAGAACTATCCTTATATATCTGCCAGGTTTTTTCATTATAAAGAGTAGCCCTGACACCTTTATCTATGAGAAGAACCGGTCTGGAACCATTTTTCTTAGGAATCTCTCCGGCTTCAAGTTCAAGATACTGCATATACTCCTCCGGAACACCACTGATGGCTCCCCAGCCCACAAAGGAGCTGAGCTTTTCCTGACCGGAGGCCTCCAGAACCGGATATACTCCTGCTACATTATCCAGTTTTTCTATTTTTTTTACAGTAGCATCAGTAAGCAGTCTGTCCTTTCTATTCCGGGATTCGGTATATACATATATCTCCCGTGTACTTCCCGATTTCTCAACTTCCTCCAGCATGGTTTTCTTCGCACCGATACCGGTAGTGAGCATAGTTACTATGGACATGATTCCTATCATGATTCCCATAATCGTAAGAACAGTCCTGAGTTTTCTGACCTTCATATTTGCCATACTGAATCTGATCATGTAACCCATGTAGTATCCTCTTTATTATCTATATTAATCAAAATTTCTCTCAAGTCTCTTTCTCTTCAGTGTTCTTCTTACGAAGAATATCCCAACAAGAACAAGCGCTGCTGCAATAATTATCTCCGCCTTGTTAGCTTCCGTCAGATGCTTCGTGGTATCCTCTTTTATCTGTATGATATCCGAGAAATCCTGTTCAAGAACCGTAATATTTCCCATTCCCACTTTTTCACTGTATTTAGTACCATCTATATCTTCATAGGTTATTATCAGATCATTATCATACTGCGTAACATCCTGGGGATCATCATGCTTCGTAGCCTTAGTGATTATATCCACATTTGCATTCTTTCCTGATTTGATATTTCCTATATAGCTTGTAGCGTCGGCTATGTTGTGACCGCTGAGCTGGGCAGTTACCTTATATATATCAGCCGCTCCGATATTATTAATCGTTGATACTATCTCTATATTGTCGCCAAGTCTGATTTCCTCCTCAGCTATATAGGTGTCAGAAACCAGAACCTCGGTTTTAAGCTTTATGGGAATATACACCGTGTCCTCAGTCTTGTAGCTTCCGCTCCAGTCCTCATATTCGGTTTTTATCTTAAGATTATAGGTTTTTTCAGCCAGCCCCTTTACAGCCTCAAAGTCAAATGTAAACTCCTGTTCTTCTTCTCCGCCTATCTCATCTACATAGTCAGTTCCAACTCCATTTACCGGAAGGAATTCACCCTTATCGGAAACGGCAGTACACTTAAGATTCATGATCATATTCTTTGAAGTATTCTTAAGAGTAAACTTAAGGGTAAATGTATCTCCCGGATATATCTCCTTTTTATCCAGAGAATAGGATGTCATCATCACCCTGGGCGTCATGGCGTAGGAGCCGAAACGCTGTCCGGTTATTCCCGTTATAAGAATAACGAGTGACATGACCATTACTCTGAATATATTATTTCTTTTACTATGTTTATTTCTCATGTTGTTTCCTTTCTTCGCACCGTACCTCAGAGCTATTATTCTCTAGTGTAATTATTCTCCGGACCTTATGAGTTCTCCCGCCACATCCAGCTTCATCTGTTTAAAGAATACATAGTTCGATCCTGCCAGAACTAACAGCGACAGAATTGACGCAATTATTATTCCCGGCCAGAATATATACATACTGGAATTGATAATAAGCCTCATCAAAGTGATATAGGTTACATATTCTATACCGATTCCCAGAACTATTCCGATTATTGTAGCAATTATCCAGACTATACCGCCTTCTAATAGAACCGCTTTAAGAAGGCTTCTCTTTGTCATTCCGAGAGATCTTAGCTGTGCGAATTCATTCCTCCTCATTTGAAGTCCACTGATGGTTACATTTAGCGTATTAAGCAGGCTTATCATTATCAGTATAAACAGAACGGCAACCACCTCAAGCACAACCTTCACTGCCCTTACTTCTATCAAAATCCCCTGGAGAAACGGCGAGGTCTCCGAATAGTATGCCGAACTCTCTTCGGCTCCATGATAAAGGATATCCTTTTCATATACTGCATTCATATAATCATCCTTTAGAAAATCTCTGCAGAATATATTACTTATATGGAATCTTATGCCGTTATAATCCGACTCTGTCTTTCCTGTCATCTCAAAAAATCTGTCCAGTGGAACTATGACTCTGGGACTAGGTGTCATATTATTCGGATCCTTCTCAACAATCCCTTCTATCACATAAGTCTTACATTTTCCTTCTTCTACAAGCTTCTCTCTTGCGGAATCTATGATCCAGGCTTCCTTAAAATGATTATGTCTGATTTCCGCATATTCTTCGTCACCTTCCTTTGATTTATCATAAGCATCAGCGTTCTTACGTTCTTCCTGAACCAGTTCATACAACGCCGCCGGATCAACCACCGTTATTTCATCTCCAACCTTTACATCCAAGAGCCTGAATTTTTCCATTTCCATAAGAATTGTATTATCATCATATGCATCTTCAGGCGTGGTTTCTGTATAGTTCACAAGAACGATTCCATTTTCCGAAACATCCAGAGTTCCATCCACGAGATAGTCTTCAAACCTCTTATAATCTTCTTCGTCATAACCACATATGATCATATTTGAGTCGTTCAGATCAAAGTAAGTATCCATATTAACTTCATATCTTTTTCTTTCTTCATCATATTTTTGGCGATTAGCATAATCCACTAGACCTTTTCCCGAATCTCTGTATGCTTTTCTTTCCTGTTTTTTCTTTTCCCGTTCCTCTCTTTTTTCTTCATCGTCGATAGGACCGCTATTTCCATATAGTTTTCCATCAAATGTATTTGTATTATATTCTTTATCTATATGCTTATATACCCATCTGTCCTCTGCTGTATAAAGATTAGACTGATATATATATTTCGGATCACTTATACCGTTTGACTTTACTATTTTCTCAAGGGCTTCCTTCGAATAAAGATCTATCTTATGTTCTTCATATGAATCCACGTTATCAGTCCATCTGATAATAAACTGCTGATAATATCCATACATTGAATTGATCTCTGAATAGAATTTAAAGAAAACTCCAAGCCATCCTCCTATCACCACTACTATGATCATTCCAAATACCATGGCGCAGACTGTTTTAATGAATCTTCCGTTATTTCTTTTTATATTCTTATATGCATAATCACCCTCAACACCAAAGATGAGTCCCCAGATACCACTTCTTCTCCTTTTGATTTTCTTTGCCTTGATTCTGTAAGTACCTCTTACTGCTTCAGAGGGACTCACTGCCAGAACCTTCTTAAGTCCGTCACCAACTGCAAAGTACATATCTCCGTAAAATGCAATCAATAGGAAAATTACCGGCAGTATATGGAACCCAACCGGATAAAGCCTCTTAGGATTAGTACATATAGGAATGCTGAGAAGAAATCCCGCTCCGATTCCTGCTATTATTCCTACAGTTTCCAGAACTACAGATTCACGATATACTATTTTCTTTATCTGTTTTTTAGTTGCTCCTATACATCTTAGATTGCCGTAATCTTTCACCCTTTCCATAGCCGAGATGGATATATTATTTCTAAGAACCCCCACTCCGATAATAGCCAGAACAAATGCAATAAGCAGGCAGAACAAAATCATCAGATAACCTATTCCTTCATTATCCTGACAATAGGTCCAGGACAGAAGGTCATTCAGTTCTGTCTCAACACCATAGGTCTTTGTAATATATTTAGAATAATAATTGATCAGAAGCTTTTCCTTTACATTTATGTGAAGGGCATTTGCATATATAAGATCATCCGATTCACCGTTCCAGGAATAAACCTTTCCCAGATATGCCGAAGCTATAAAGTCTTCATTTGCCACTTTCTCAATAATATCCTTGTCATCAGTAAGGATAACTATCTCGTAGTCTTCATCCTTCCTTGCGTCTATTCTGCATTTTTCAACCCAGCAGACAAGCGTATTCAGAAACATGAACAAACCGGCCGCCACAATGAAACAGCCAATCACTGTAATAAACGATCTTTTCTTATTTATGCTGAGATATCTGCTCCCCAGTTCTCTATAGTCTTCCATTATTATCACCTTTTCTATTCGGTTTTTTGCGAGCCTCGAGCATAGCTCTCGGCGAGAAACCGGAAAAGCATCCACCGGATGCTTTTCTATTCGGTTTCTCCATCCTTGATTTTTATGATGCGGTCGGCTTCCCGGGCAAGGTCCATATTATGTGTAATAATCACAAGGGTCTGACCTATGTCATGAACTGACTTCATCAGAAGGTCCATAACCTCCTGACCATTCTTTGAATCAAGAGCTCCCGTAGGCTCATCTGCCAGAACCAGTGACGGGCTGTTGGCAAGGGCTCTTGCTATGGCGCATCTCTGCTGCTGTCCACCTGAAAGCTGATTCGGAAGATGTCTTCTTCTTTCGGAAAGCCCCAGCAGCTCGATTATATGATCTATATATTCTTTATCCGGTTTTCTGTGATCCAGAAGCACCGGCATCTTTATATTCTCCTCAACCGTAAGAACCGGAATCAGATGGTAAGCCTGGAAGATAAAACCCACTTTTCTTCTTCTGAAGATACTAAGCTCATCATCGTTATACTTGGTAATTTCCTTTCCATCGACGATAACCGTTCCGTCTGACGGAGTATCAACTCCACCCATTATATTCAGCAGAGTAGACTTGCCGCTTCCGGAAGCACCGACTATAGATACCATGCTTCCTCTTTCTATCTCAAGGTTTACATTATGAAGAGCCAGCACCTGATTCTCCTTTTCACCGTATATCTTTGTTACTCCTCTTAACTCAACTATATTATCCATCGCGTCTCCTTTTCTAAATGAACATAAGGTATCAATACCTAATTACCTTTATTCACGTAGTAATTCATCCTATGAACCAAGATTAACATGTCAATCTTACATTCCCGTGACAAAACAAAAGATGCAATCTTACATTTTCGTAAGATTGCACCCATATTTACGTTATATAACAAACAGGAACTTAACCTCTAGCTAATCCTTACAGCCTTCATCCTTGTTTTTTCTTTATACATAGCTTCATCCGCCCGCTTAAAGACATCATCTACTGTTTTATCATTTTGAGTAAACTTCGAAACACCTATCGCTGCGGATACTCTTTCCCACTCTTCAAGTTCAGTATCCTTCTGGATTTCGCTTATAGTATTCTTAAACTGTTCTTCCCTTTCTTCCAGATGATCAAAATCTTCACCCATAAGTATTATAATAAATTCATCTCCTCCTACACGGAATACCGGAGAATGCTTAAATATATTACAAATGATACCGGAAAGCTTAACCAGCGCTACGTTACCTTTGTCATGACCATAGCTGTCATTTATCCGCTTCAGATAGTTCAGATCTACCATTCCAACACCAAATTCCGCAAAGCCTTCAGGAATATCTGAATCCAGTTTCTTGCATACTTCATCGTATGCGGCTTTATTACGGATGCCCGTCAATGTATCCTTCATGGCAAGATTCTTAGCATCTGCCTCTCTCTTTTTACTTTCATCCAGTTCTCTATTGGTATCGGTAAGACTTTTCATATGATTATCCAGCTCGATAATCATATCTGAAGTTTCCGCCGCCAGTTCACCGACTTCGGTATGGTCTATGGCAAGTTTTTTGATTTTTTCAGCTACAGAAACATCCTTGTTATTGGAATATTCTTTTACACCCTCTGTAAGAAGCGAAAGTCTTTTCAGATAACGTCTTTCTACATAGAGAAGCATTATCATAAAGCTTAAAATAATGAGCAATCCGAGAATCGAAGCATGGCGAACGGATCTTACAAGTATTTCTGAATTAATACTGTCCACCTCAACCTCGGTACAGATCAGACCCACCAGGTCTTCATCCATATATAACGGAGTATAACAGGTATAATTGTGGCCATATTGATTATCCCACTCCTGAAATTCATCCAGCTGTACACCCTTCTCCCAGGTTTCCCACATAACTCTTACTTCATCAAAAGGATTATCCTCCGGTGCATCCACTGCATAAACATCAAACATTCCCGGTTCACCAGGTTTTTCATCACGTACAGCATCTACTATATATGTAACTGTTCCATCACTGCTGTCAGGTTTGATCAGATATGCATATACCAGACCAAATTCATCTCTTGCATCCTGGAATATAATAGTCCAGTATTCATAATCATATACAAGATACATCAGAAGAAGATCCTCAGGAAGATCGTCTATAAGAACATCCACACCAAACAGCTTATCCGGAAAAGCCTTATCAAAGGCCAGATTGAACTCATTAAGTGCAGTATCATATTCAGAGAATTCATAAGGAACTTCCATCTTGTCATGATACTGATCCAGATACTTGATATATTTTATATAATCCTCTTTATCGTGCCTGATGATCGACTCCAGATAGTTGTTGACATTTCTGATCTGCTGAAGCTTCATGTTGTTATAGGTTTTGGTTTCATTCTGATATTCCACACACGCAAAAAGCACAATAAGAACAACGCTGAAGAATACAAATAATGCCGTGAATCTAGTTATCATCTTATCTTTTTTTCTCACAATACTCCTCCTGGAATAAGCAGAAATCAATCATGTCTCTTTTGTGGAAAAACTCAAAAAAACGCCATTTATATTTTAACACTAAAATATAAATAGCGCTATCTTTAAATCAAATAGATATTTTGCATTATAAATTCATACATTGATATTATAATGAATGGCTCCAGTTTATCTATGTATATTGATATGGATGATGGATATCGTTCTTTTGACAAAGCATTAGCAACAGCATCTTTTTATCATCTTTCAGAAGAACAGGGTGCTGACATTATAAAAGAAATAACTTCTATTGTTGCGGAAAACTGGCGTTCTATTGCTACAAAATATGGGATAAGTGAATCTGAAAAAAAGATGATGAGCGCTTCATTTGAATTAGCTGAACAGGAAAACAAAAAGCTGACACTTTGAACCTGATTCAAAGTGTCAGCTTTTGGGATTTAGATAATTACAAAGATATCGTAATCATGATTAATCATAATAATAGTAATTCTGTGTAAATATCTTTATATTCTTTGTTACGCCTTTTTTATCAACAACCTGTATTTCGAAGTAAGGCTTTTCTGCGTCACCGATACCGGCAGCCTTTCCTAACTGTTGTGCCTCTTTTATTTTTTCTCCTTCTTTCAGTGTTGGAATGTCTTTAAGATTGAAATAGGAATATATATTTCCGTCATCGCCTGTTATAACTATATAGTTTCCGTTTTCCTCATTGGAACCGACAGTCTTGACTGTTCCGCTTGAAAATGAACGAATATCCGATCCTTCCTTAACATTTATTCCGCCTACTCTGTTATCATCTATGTAAGGCTCATCAGTGTACTCTTCATTATCATCACCTGAAAATGATTCCGGAGTTAACACTTCAACAGGTACTTCTACTATTTCATAGGAATCATCTTCTTCTACTTCTTCACCTGATGATTCATAGGAGTATTCATTATCAACTTCAGTTCCCTCTGTATCTGTAGCTACAATATCTCCCATAGCTTGCGTATAAACGATTATGGCATTTTCATTTCCATCCACATCTTTATTAATCTCCAGTGAATAATCCACATCCGGAGTAATATCAGATGTATATTCACCATCTGCTGTCTTCTGAACAAATACTACCTTTACATCTGAGCCGTCGTAAGCTGCACCATCATCCTGTACTACTGATTTAATAATCTCCTTTATACTATCTATTTCTGCTGTGTATGGCAGGTTATCTCCATCTGATGCATTATCAGACTTTTGTTCTTCTGATTTCTGCTCTGTTTTTTTATCGTCTGTTGATGCTTTTTCTGTCTCTGTTTTTTTATCTGAAGACTTATTGGTCTTTGCCTTCTCAGTCTCTTCGGTTGTTTCTTCCTTTTTTGCTTCTGTAGGAAGTCCCAGGTCCGGCTCTGTAGTTGATTCCGTTACGAAACCGGTAGTTGATTCCTTTGTTTTATTTTTCTTTGTTTTGGGATATGTAAGAAATCCCACTCCGACTATAACTATTAATAACGCGCTGATTATTGCAGCGATTTTGGTTCCTTTCTTCATATTCAATACACTTTTTACCCTTTCCTTAACTCCTGTTTCACCAAAGGCCACAGGACATGCCGATATAAGCCTACGTGGCACGCTGAGGTCAAGGATTGATTGTGAATACTCTTTTTTATTGTTGTAGCCTATTCTTCTGATAGCTTTTTCATCACAGGCAAGCTCTATATCTCTGCAAAGAAGCGTATAGCTGATCCACACAAGCGGATTAAACCAGTATATGCATGATATAAGATATGCCACCGGTTTCAGCATATGGTCTTTTCTGGAAATGTGTGCTCTCTCGTGACTCAGTACAAAATAAAGTTCCTTCTTAGTAAGATTAAATGGAATATAAATCTTAGTTCTAAATATACCAAGCACAAATGGCGTTGCCACTCTGTCTGACTGATATACATTGTCCTTCAAAAGAACTGCATCATCCACGCATCTGAGAATCTTTATATATGAAACTATCCCATTAATAAGCGAGCAAATGATACCGATAATCCATATCACTGTTAAAAGTAATATGACATTAGCCTTATTTATTATATTCCTTGAACTGTCATTTCCTGATACTATGCTTTCTTCGTTTCGTACTTCCTTAACAGATATATTTTTCCCTGAGGATGAATCCGTAAGAATATAAGTTTTTACCTTACCATTTAAAGTACTATCCTTTATCCTATAGGCTTTCACATCACTACCCGTTGAAAGCTCTTCCCTGGAAGAAACCTCCTGCAGGTCCACGGTTATATCCTTACGTGGCAGAAAACTGAATGAACTTTCCAGTCTAATGGGGCATGCAAGTCTGATCAGCACCAGCATCCAAAGTAAACATCTCATATATTTGGGCATACTTTTAAATGCGTATCTTATTATGATACATGCCGCTATCAGCAGACTTGCTGACAAGCTTATATTCAGAATTTTCAAAAAAATGTTTATCATAGAATTAATCCTTATATTCGTCTATAAGCTTCTGTATTTCGCTTATCTCCTTTTGGGATAACTTTCTGCTCTTGGAAAATGCCGCAAGAAAATCTGGTATGCTTCCCGAAAATGTCCGATCAACCATATCATCGATCTCAGCGGTCTGAACCTCTTCCTTTGATACAAGAGAAGTGATTATTGCATTCTCGCTCTTTATTACATTTCGCTCTGAAAGCCTTTTAATCACTGTGTAAGTGGTTGCCTTTTTCCATCCCAACTCTGCCTCGCAAAGCTTTGCCAATTCTGTACTTTTTATGGGTTCATTCTCCCACAGTATCAGACAGAATCTGTATTCACTTTCAAAAACCTTTGGTGTTTCCATCATTATTCACCTCTTTGACGTCAATTAATCATCATGTGTACACAAAACTGGTCGAACGCATTCGACTATGTTTGTAGTCTAACACGTTCGACCAATCCTGTCAATCCATTTTTCAAATTATTTTTTTACATATTTCTAAGCTTATTTTTTATAGATTATTTATTTACCTGGTATTTCTTTCCAATAAGGATTACAGTTGATCTTGATTTAAGTATCTCCATCTTCTGATTTTCTATCTTCTTTTCCTTGCCCGGGTCTGATGAAAAGCCTGTAGAATCAAAAGCCTTCTTCCATACATAGCCCTCCGGCAACTCCGGAAGTTCATAGCTATGGTCCTCCCAGTGTGCATTTACTGCTATAAAGATAAATGAATCCTTCTTCAGGCCATACTTAATATGATCTTCAACATACATATATGAGAAACAGTAGCCCGGTGTATTTTCATCTATATCCCAGGCTCTGGTTCCATGCAGTGACAGCTCCGGATAACCTGTTCCATTATGTCCAAAGTCATATGAATCTGAAGAAATAACAGGATGCTCCCGCCTGAAATGTATCAGCCTTCTTACATAATCATAAAGCTCTTTGTTTTTCTCAAGATATCCCCAATCAAGCCAGGACACTTCATTATCCTGACAGTAGGCATTATTATTACCCCACTGGGTATTGGCAAATTCATCACCTGAAAGCAGCATCGGAACTCCTCTGCTTGTAAGCAGTATCGTAAACATATTCCTCATCTGCCTGAATCTGAGATCAAGTATTTCTTTATTATCCGTTTCTCCCTCTATGCCGCAATTCCAGCTGTTATTATCATTAGCGCCATCTCTTCCCTCTTCACCATTCAGTTCATTATGCTTTTCGTTGTAGGAAACAAGATCATACATAGTAAAGCCATCATGACAGGTGATGAAATTGATTGATGCAGCTGAGCTTCTGCTTCCATACAGATCTGCTGAACCCCTGATCCTCTGGTACAGTTCAGGAGCCTCAGATTCCTGACCCCTTATATATTTTCTGACACAGTCTCTGTATTTTCCATTCCATTCCGACCAGCGTCCAAAATCAGGAAAACATCCAACCTGATAGAGTCCACCTGCATCCCAGGCTTCAGCAATAAGAATAGCTTTTCCGAGAATCGCATCACTGGCAATGATATCAAGCAGCGGAGGAGACATCATGGGAACCCCCTCTTCATCTCTGGAAAGAATCGAAGCAAGATCGAACCTGAAGCCATCCACATGATAAGATGACACCCAGTACCTCAGACAGTCCAGAACTACATTTCTTACGATTGGATTATTGCAGTTCATTGTATTTCCGCAACCGCTGAAATTATAATATTGTCCCTCAGGTGTAAGCAGATAATAGGTTTTATTATCTATACCACGATACGATATATAAGGACCTTTTTCGTTACCCTCTGCCGTATGATTGAATACAACATCCAGTATTACTGCTATACCATTCTTATGGAGCTTCATAATCATATTCTTCAGTTCATCAGCTTCCATGCCATAGGGCGCACTCACAGCATAACCGGCCTTCGGTGCAAAAAATCCAACCGTTGAATATCCCCAGTAATTCATCAGGCGCCTGTCATTTATGATTCTTTCATTCTCCAGCTCATCAAACTCAAAGATAGGCATAAGCTCTATACAGTTAATGCCCAGCTCCTTCAAATAGGGAATCTTTTCTATTAGACCTGCGTAAGTTCCTTTGTACTTCACACCACTGCTTGGATGGTTAGTAAAAGATCGAACATGCATTTCATATATAATAAGCTCTGATGATGATATCTCAAGAGGCTTATCGCCACACCAGTCAAAATCCTCCCTGATTATCTGACCGCGATGCTGAAAATCTCTGGATAGATAAGTCTCATCCCCCCATCTAGTTCTTCCCGAAACAGACTTTGCGTAAGGGTCCAGAAGAACCTTGTTCCTGTCAAAAAGCTGTCCCTTTGAAGGATTATACGGTCCGTCAAATCTATATCCATATTCTACGGTTTCAATCTGGAGTCCGAAAACCATCATGGAGTATACATTTCCTATTCTGAATTCCTCAGGAAATGGTATCTCAACAAAAGGCTCCTCCTGACCATGATGATACAGAACAAGAGTGCAGCTCACAGCCTCCTTTGAAAAGACGCTGAAATTAACTCCCCCATCTATTATAGTCGCTCCGAAAGGGAGCACTCTGCCTATACCGTATTCAAGATCCTTTATTTTTCTTGTAGGAAATGTATCTATCTGTCTCATGTCCCCCCCTATCCTTCGCCAGAAATCTTATTGCATCAGTTTCTGATCAACCGGACTAGAAACACTTCTCTATCGTGAGCACGTTCTTCCCATCCTTATACTCATATCTCACGTCATCCATACATTTCTTAACAAGAAAGATTCCAAGTCCGCCGATTTCTCTATCCTCTACTTTAAGGGTTACATCAGGGTCGGTTTTGGCAAGAGGGTTATACTCTATGCCGGAATCAATAAATGTGATCATTACCTTTCTCGGATCTGGGACCATCTCTATCTGTATCTCAGCCTTTCCACCTTCGGACCTGTCAGAATAAGCATACTTAGCTATATTAACAAACAGTTCTTCAACAGAAAGACGAATCTTCATTTCTATCGGCATAGGACAGTCTGCTTCTTCTAAATCCGAAACTATAAAATCAATCACCTCATCAAGAAGTTCTTCCTTCGCATCTACTACCAGGTTCTTCATGCAAACACCCCCAAACTAACACTTAAAAATGTATTTTAAAACAACTTCCTTTACCAAGTTCACTTTCAACTGATATTTTTCCACCCATACCCTCAACTATGGATTTGGAAAGAGAGAGACCTATTCCGACACTGTTGGGATTAACCTCATTACTTGCTCTGTAAAATCTCTCGAAAATATGTGTCATGGTCTCATCAGACATTCCGATACCATGATCACGGATATATATTCGGGTGAACACAGAATTCTGTTCAACCTCTATTTCAATATCGTTTTCTCCATCATTATCCAAAGCATAATCCGAAGCCATATCCGGACCCATATCTGAATCCTTATCTGAAGCATAATCCGAAGCCTCATCTGTCTTCTGAGATGATACGGAATAATCTGACGCATTTTTAACTATATTGATCAAAGCCTCTACCAGCCAGTCGAAGTCAGCCTTCACATTAATAGCATCCGGACAGGATATACTCAGCTTCTGATTTCTCGAGTCGGTAAGATAATGCGTCCCGCCTCTTACTTCCTCCAGGACCATCTTCAGGTCCACATCCTTTATATCAAACGCAACAGCCCCTGCTTCGATACGGGCAAGCTTCAGCATGGAAAGCACCATCCATTCCATGCGGCTGACCTGATTTGAGGTTTCGGCCAGAATCTTTTTCTGCTCCTCCTGGGACTGAATCTTATCATTCATAAGAAGATCGATAAAAACTTCCATTGAGGCAAGGGGAGTTTTCAGCTGATGAGATATATCTGACATAACATCTCTCAGATATTCCTTCTCACTCTGCTCCCTTCTTTTGCCCTCCTTAAACATGTTCACAAGCTTATCAAAATTATTATAGAGAATTCCCACGCTACCTTCCTCAAGCTGTGCTGAAGGTTCTACTTCCCGTCCTTCTATGATATCCATCATCATATCTGAGGTTTTCTCTATTGATCTATACGCCTTATCTACAGTCCTTTTTGAAAAGAAGTAAAGAAACAGGGTCATGATAATTTCAACAATAAAAATCATTACGACAGCAGCTCTTCCAAAAGTACTTGCCCCGACCCAAACAAGGTATAACAAAAACAGGCTGATAACAAGAAAGCCACCTGCTATCAGCCAGTACTTTATCTTAAAGTTTGTCCGCTCATAATCACTGATCATGTCCATCCTCGAATCTGTATCCGATTCCCTTTACCGTCCTGATATATGATGCATCCTCACCCAGCTTATCCCTGAGTCTCTTGATATAAACGGAAAGAGTATTGTCGTCTATGAACGCATTTTCCGTATCATACAGGCGTTCCATAAGCTGATTTCTCGTAATCACAATTCCCTTATTAACGATAAACTCCCTTAGCAGTCTAAGCTCAGCGGGAGTACACTCAACCACCTCATCTCCTTTATAAAGCCTGAATGCACTGATACTGAATCTATGAGAGCCAAATGTTATCTCTGAATCTTTATTTTGCTTCTCCACTGTCCTTCTTGCCCGCTCCTGTCTTCTCAGAACAGCAGCAATACGGGAGAGCATTTCCTTAACCTTATAGGGCTTTGTGATATAATCATCTGCCCCCAGATCCAGCCCCCGAACTATATTAACCTCATCTCCAACAGCAGTCGAGAAAACAACCGGGATGTCTATATCTTTACTCATCAGTTCCTCCAGAAATGAGAATCCGTCTCCATCCGGAAGCATTACATCCAGTAGTATTATATCCACTTCCCCACCCAGCTGATTTCTTGCCTCTGCCAGATTCTTAGCATGAAGAACCTCATAGCCCTCAGCCTTCAGTGTATATGTTGTGCCCATTGCAAGGGCGTAGTCATCCTCAATCAGTAGAATTGTTTTGCTCATTGAAGTAATCCATTACCTCTCTTACTCTGTCAGCCGATTGTATAAAGGCCTCTGCTACATTTGGGTCAAAATGCGTTCCTGCATCTTCCTTTATTATGTTCATAGCCTTTTCAAATGGAAATGCCTTCTTATATATTCTCTCTGAAACCAGAGCATCAAATACATCTGCAACAGCCATTATTCTTGCAGAAAGTGGTATCTCCTCTCCCTTAAGTCCGTAAGGGTAGCCTTTGCCGTTCCATTTTTCATGATGGAATTCTGCCAGGTTCTTTGCCTCGATCAGATAGCTGGACTCAGGAACCTTTTCTATAACCTGATCAAGAATTTCCGCACCGGCTGTGGTATGAGTTTTCATTATTGCAAATTCTTCATCCGTCAGCTTACCCGGCTTGTTAAGTATTGTATCTGAAACCTGTATCTTACCTACATCATGAAGCGGAGCCGAATGCTCTACATCATATATGAACTGTGGTGTGAGCTGATCCACATAGCAATTCATTTCCAGAAGCTTATCCATGATTATACGCGTATAGGCCGCCGTCTTTCTTACATGATCTCCGGTATTTTCATCTCTGTTTTCAACCATATCGGCAAGAACCATAATAAGTGCATTCTGCATCTCAGCTATGGTTTCTGTCTTGGTATGAAGTTCATTCAGATACTCTACACTGTTCTCGGTAGTCTTATAAAATGCCTGATACATATTCTCGATTTCATCACCGGTATGTATCTGAAGTCTCTTTATCCTCTCAACATTTTCCTCAAGAGCTTCTTCGCTATCATAAGCAAATGCGCTGGCACTTACCGCCATTGTATTTACCGGAAGTATGATATTGTATTCAGACAGCCAGAGTCCTAATGCAATTACAAATATAAAGAATCCCAAAAAGAGCGATACCAGCTTCATCATAAAGCTAAGCTCCTTGGTTTTTACAAGATTCATCGCTATGTCAGTTGCTGCATAACATTTGCAGTTACCCTTTGAATCATAGATTGGATCATATACCGTGATCAGATAACCATATGTATCATCCGTTACGATCGGATCGATTCTCCCTCCTTCAAGAAGAGTCGGAATCACCCCGCCGAAGGATTCATCAAACGGAATAACTTCTCCGGGATTTCCTCCCTCCAGATCCTCCGTATCAAGGTCAAATACCACATGACAGCCGTCTTCCATTATCTTATAAACATATAAGTACTGAATATCTGACGAACTGTTTTTAATATTGTAAAGTCTCTGTTCTGTTTCAATATATCCGGGAGCCTTCTCACCTTCCTCAATATACATATCAACCGCATCCGGATCAATAACGCTCTTGATCAGACTGGTTGTTCCCTGCGCCATCTTTTCATGCTCTTCGATGGTATACTTTCTGTAAAGCACCACCGTTATGATCATGGCTACAACACCTACTGCAACACACGCAGAAATCAGAAGGAAAAGTATCTTGCTTTTAAGTGAAAATACGCGGCTGTTTCTCTGCTTTACCGCCTCGATCTCCTCTTCGGAAAGCGGAGTCTGAAGCCAGCCCTCCATTTTCAGTTTATTCTTAATGTTCTGGGGAACAAATTTTAATACCAAAAGAAGAATAATTGTAGTTACTGACTTATCAAGAACTTCATAAAACATATCGTTATAAAGATGAGCTCTCAGACTGTCTATACCTTCATATATATCATTTGTAAACCACTGGAATAAGGTATAATGTCCAAAGCCTATAAGAGACAGAACGCATACATAGCCAAGAATACTAAGAGGCTTTTTCAGAAGGCCCCTGCGCGAAAAATATCCTGTACAAACGGCTATCAATACATTAATAACCGCATAATAAACATTCTCAGTGCTATAAATAGCTCCCTTTAACAGGTTTGTTGCAAGTCCTGCGATTATACCCGGAAGATAACCTCCTATAGCAGCTATGATTACTGTTCCAACCGAATCAAGATAGATAGGAAGATGGGCAGCATTGACAATCATATAGCCAAGCATATTAATTGCAAATCCTATCATACAGACAAAGAACATTTTTATCCAGTAATTGGTGTTTTCTATTCTATTATTTTCCAAATCGAACACCTCGTACAAAACTATATCAAATCAGTCCATAATCCGACAGTTTCATTAATCCATAAATATTTATAACTACAGCGTTATTGTAACATTAATAAGCCAAAACCGCCACAATGTTTTAATTATCCCCCTGAATTTTTCCTTGCCGATAATTCTTTATAAGTTTATACTCTAGCTATGGCTGATTATAGTAAAAAAAAGAAAAATCCCACAACTGAATCTATGAAGACCATCCGTTCACACATAGAGTCCGGAAGCTTTTCAAGAATCTATCTTTTGTATGGTGACGAACAGTATCTTGTTAATCAGTACAGAGATATGCTTATTAAAGCGCTGGTAAATGATGGCGACACCATGAATTACACCTCATACACCTCGGATACATTTAACCCGGACAGTGTTTATCAGGATATGATCACTATGCCCTTTTTAGCTGAGCATAGAACTATTCTGGTGGAGGAAAGCGGTCTTTTTGATAAGTCCGAGGAATCCATACTTTCTTCCATATCTGAGATGAGCGACACTAATGTTCTGATTTTCTGCGAGACCAAGGTTGATAAAAGAAAGAAGCCTTATTCTCTGCTCTCCAAATCAGAGCTTTCTTCGTGTCTGGAATTTCAGACTCCTGATATAGACACCCTTTCAAAATGGGTATCCACCATCCTGGCTGAGGGCGAAATGAAGGTAAAGATGACAGTCCCTGAGAAACTTATAGCAACTGTCGGAAATGATATGAACATGCTTAAAAATGAAGCTGTAAAGCTTCATGATTACTGTATGGAGCGTGGCGAGATCACCGATAAGGATGTTACCGACATATGTGTAAATCCGGTTGAAGATAAGATATTTGATATGTGCGAAGCCATTTCCAGAAAAGACAGTAAAAAAGCTTTGTCTCTTTATAATGACCTGTGCATATTAAAGACAAAACCCATGACAGTCATATTTCTTATAACAAGACAATACAACCAGCTTGTTCAGGTCAGCGAAATGCTTACAGAAGGAGCTGATCCCCATAAAATCACTTCCTACCTGAAAACGCCTGAATTCGTAACAAGAAAATATATATCTATCTGCAAAAACTACAAACATCCCGACCTGCTTCATGCACTTGACATGTGCCAGCAGGCGGACCTTAACGTAAAAACCGGCCGCCTCACAGATGTGAACGCAGCCGAGAATCTTATTGTTAATCTTATTACTATTTAATGCATCAGTTTCTAATTAACCCGACTAATAACTTGTCTTAAATCAGTCCGGAAGTAATACCATCTCCTATATTTGGACTGAGCATCGACCAGATAAAGTCTGCCACGAAAAGAATCATCAGTATGATGCAGATTATCCTTCTATACTTTTCATTAACCTTGTTATACATATCATCAAGCATTGGTGAAAGTATGTAAGAAAAGGCGAGTCCTGCCATTCCGAAGACCAGAAGTCCTTCGAAGCATATCCTTCCGTTTACGTTCAGGAAATATCCTGTATAGTCCCACCACTTTGCATCAAACAGCTTTTCTAATATCCAGGATGTAAAGTATTCAACTCCACCACATACTAATACTGTACCGACAAAAAGCTGTCCCGGCTTTTCTCTAAACGGTCTCAAAAGAATTATTATAAGCATTCCGCCACAACCGTATATCGGAAGCCACGGACCATGCATGGTTCCTCTGTTTACAAACTGACCTGTAGTTGCCAGATATAAAGCCACTTCCCATATCCAGCCTACAAGTGAATAGGTAAAAAACAGCTGAACCAATGAAAGGAAGGAATACTTCCTCATGTAGTCATGCTTAAATGAATGTATATCAACTGTTGGTATATCAAGGACTTCAACCCCTGAAGGATGCTGTGTTTCCTCGATATGGTCTATGGCAAGCATATCATCATTCAGCCATTTACGAAGTGACAGCTCCAGCTCGTTCTTACGCTCATTTCTGATCCGCATGTACACCTCAGCTCTGACACATTCGATATAAGCATCAGAGAAGAAAAGTGCCGACAGGTTAAATGTTAAGTAAGACAGTAAAAACCAGGGCAGGAATGAGAAATCTATCAGAAATGCTCTGTATTTATTTCCCATCATAAGCTGCTTTGATATTTTAAACGCATCCTTAAGATCTATCTCCGGATTTTCCGCAACTATATAAGGAATCAGAAGATATTCATAACGCTTGATAATACCACCGACTATGGTCAGATCCCAGAGAAGCTGGAACAGATATCTGATCAGCATTATTTTGGAAATGTTTTTGAGTCTTTTATTTTTATAAGGAAAAAGCAATTCTCCCGGACCTGTTTCATGATATCTTCTCTGCTCCAGAAAATATCTGTTCTTACCGACTATGATTACATTTTTTACAAATACAAATATAAAAACTGAGATGACGGCAAATACAAAAATGATTACAGAACTTGCAACTCTGCCATTAAATACCACCTCGTTAATACCATTTATGATACCAAAAACGAAGGACTGGCTTCCTGTTATCTCATTAACAAAAACAGAAGCTACTCCTCCGTAATATTTTGCTGACGTAGTAGAAACACTCTCCGGATTCGGAGGGTCTTTTACATCAAATACATTTAATATAAATTTTAAAATGATCTGAGAATTGGAAAGATCAGAATCCAGGCCCATAGTACTGCTGATATTAGTATTGCCCAGATTCTCTATCTTTTCAAGATCACCTATTTCTTCAAGATTCTCTAATTTTTCTAAATCCTCAAGATTCTCAATATTTCCATTGTTCTCTACAACACTCTTGGCAGTGCTTAATGTAGAATCAATTGGCATCTCAAATCTCTTTGTAGATAGACGATATCCGCCGTTAAGAATAACAGATACAACAAAAACTATAAGAATATTCAAATAATATCTTCTCTTCAGATTCTTAAGACCTTCACGACGAATATCTCTTCTTACATATTTTGTCAGCATCTATAACTTTTCCCCCGGCACATTTTATTAAATCAAAAAACGCCTTTACTTAATAACCACTCTTGCAAGCTTTTCCTTAAGATCTTCAACATCATACTTAGAAATAAGCTTAATAAAATCAGCATCAGACAGTTTTTTCTTAATATCAAGTCCGGCTATCTTATCTTTGATATCGATATCAGCTATTTTTTCTTTGATTCCAAGATCTGCTACCTTGTCTTTGATTCCAAGGTCCGCTACCTTTTCTCTGATTCCAAGGTCTGCTACCTTTTCTCTGATTCCAAGGTCTGCTACCTTTTCAATAATTCCAAGATCAGCTATCTTATCCTTAATACAAAGATTAGAAACCTTTTCTTTGATATTTATATCAGGGAGCTTTTCTATAATAATTTTTTTATATGGAGTAAAGCCGATGATTCCAACAGCCGCAAGAAGGCTTCCGAATACGATTGATACGGCGCCACCGAAAACACTTCCTTTTTCAGCTCTCCTCAGCTCTTCCTTTTTTTCTTCTTTATACTCTTCAAGAAGAATCTCATCCATTAATTCATCATCTTCATAATCCAGCTCATACTGTTCAAAACGAAGTGACCTGGCATCGATAAACTTCTTTATTCCTACAATAACAAATGCAAGACCTGCCCCTATGGCTGCACTCTGAATTAACTCCTCGGTATCAATCTCGCATCCGCAAAAATTATACTTTGCCATAACAAAATCCTCCTGTTTTTTTGTCCGCTTATTCACTCAATGTATCAAACGACACCCTTATCACATTATAGTTTTTTTTCACGGTAAAAACAAGGAAAAATCTATTTCTGGCTGATACAGAAAAGAATCTATTTCTGAGCTGCTACTTGCAGAGATTCTGTATTAGTTATTTCGCAATTTCCTTTAAGGTCTTCGTATATGTAGACGATTTCCCAGGTCGGGGAAGTTTTTAACTCTTCAACACTGGGTTCAGCCTTACATAAAAATGCATGGTTTGTGCCGGCAACTACCTGAGAGCTAAGATATAAAACCGGTGTGTATTCAGCTCCTGTTATAGTCTCAGTTGCTTTGTCAAAAACTTTTCTCAGATCATCAGTGATCTCATTGTTTTCAGCCACTGACCACCCACCAACTATCGGTTCATTCATTTCGCTGCTATCCTCCATTATTTCTTCTGCAGTTTCATTTGTTATTTCTTCTGCATTATCTTCTGCAGTTTGTGCTTCCACCTGCATATTTGAGGCCTGCTCCTTATTATTTGAACATCCTGCCACCATCATCATACTTGATAAAGCGATTGTTAATAAAGCGATTCTCTTATTCATACCTTTTTTCTTCATAGTTTTTTTCTTCCTTGTGATTTATATTTTTCAATCTGCCAGCAGTTGTTTTTATGATATCTCATATATAATATATCGTATATCATATCTCATATATCTTATAACATATATCGTATATATCAACTGTCTACATCATATCAGTGTCATCCAAAACGTAAAGTGTTGCATCATCTGGCAACAATTTTAGTCCTTTCCTTCTTTTTTGTTGCTTTTCCTCTCTATATAAAGCAAATAAAAAAGAGTCAAACATGACCCTTTTTACGCACAAGGCTACACTAATTTACTTCCGATATTATGCACCAATATCAAAGAGACAATAATTAGCACTATAGTTGTTATGGTGCTTGCCAAATAACTTCCGTAAATGTCATATCTGATTGATTCCGGTACAGCATTTACTATCATATGAAAAAGTGCACACAGCCAGATGCTTTCTGTAGCCTTTCGAATCGTTGCTAGAGCGTAACTAAGACCTATAACTGTGATAGTAAATCCAAGGAAGTTCTTTCCACACTGATGTACACCAGGTATAAAAAATAAAGGCAGATGCCAAATCGCCCAAATAATTCCGGTTACAAAAGCCGCTATAGGAAATCCTAGTTTTTTATCTAATTCAGGAAATGTTATATATCTCCATCCGGCTTCCTCCAGACCACCACCGATAAGCATTATCGGAAGCATTAGAAAGATCATATATATTGGCGCGGCCATTTCATATCCTCCGATTAAGCTCATAAGAAGTGAATGTATTACTGCAAGTGCTATTACAAGAAGATATGATAATATATTATGTTTAAAATCAAAGATATGCCTCAACCAGTCTTTAAATCCGATCACTTCGCTATTCTTCTTAAGTACAATATAAGATGCTATTGTGGTAGAAAAAGCGCCCAGTACATAAGGAATATTAATCCACGCATGTTTTTCCTTTGTGATTCCATTTAATCCAAGAATTATACATAATCCCCAACATAAACAAGCGATGGAAAATGTAATAATTAGATGATCAGTAAATAGTTTTCTATTAAATGTTTCGTTATTTGTTTTCTCCATTTTTCTCAATCTCCATAGTAAACAGGCCATATATCGCCTGTATCATAATGGAAACTGCTTTTTTTCGCCCAATTTCGCCGAAGTTATCCGGACTCGCAACTATCACCTGCAAAGCCTCCATCAAATACGATATAGCTCCGAAGAATTCTTCTGTTGGAGTTATATTCATCTCCTGACATAATCTTAAAAAGTTATTCTTCGACTTTCCCTCTTCTCTTTTTCGGTATTCAGAAGGCATCTTTCTAAGAAGAAACTCTGTATCCTTTGGCAATGTATATTGAAACAGAAAGTCCTTATCCATAATAAGTTCGGTCACAGTCTCAAAAGCAGCTTCTAAATCATTTTGTTTCATTTGAGCCGCCTCAAACATCTTTTCAGAGAATATGCGTTCATTTTTCTTGATCACCTCATACAGAAATATCTCCTTGCTTGGGTAATACTTATAAAATGAACCCTTTGCCATCTGTACCTCTTCGAGAATATCATCCAGTGTTATAGAATCAATATCCTTTCTGGCGATAAGCTTCACTGTACGCTCGTACATAAAATTCTTCTGTGCTTCAATCTCTTCACTGGTAAGTTTTCTTGGCATATGCATTCCTCCTTCAGCGACTAATTAAACCGGTTTAGTCCATTATGGTATGTACTATTGTGACTGTAAAGTTCAAAATGAAAAGGTGTTGCTTTTTTTTGCAACACCTTTTCAGCCTTATTTCGATTATTCTGAAAGAATTTATGATTTCAGTCACTATATTTCTTGAGCCGTAATGATGGTATAACTTTTAGCATTTACAGTTATTTCGCATCCGGCAATTTTTATATACCAATTTTTTCCTTGCCGAGAAATGTCGGCATCCTTATCCATTATCTTTTGTCGATACCAAAAGACAACATCGTCGCAATCAAGTTTTTACTGGAATTAAATATGTTCGCCAATCATCTTTTCCATCCAGATCATATTGTACCAACGTCCAAATTTATAACCACATTTATGGAATTCCCCGACTTTGGTATAACCCATGTGTTGATGAAAGCTTTCACTGTTCTTCGTCAAATACTCGTCTTCAACTTCAGGATCGCCGATACAGGCATAAAGATTGATTATTCCCATCTCTTTCAACGCGGACTCCAATTCTTCATACAATGCTCTTCCATAGCCATTGCCTTTTGAATCACGATTTAAATATATAGTCACTTCACAGCAATGATCATAGGCAGCTCTTCCTTTAAAGACACCCGCATATGCGTAACCTCTGATCAAACCGTCATCTTCCAGCACTATGTAAGGATACTTTTCAAGCGTATTTGATATGCGCTCTTCAAACTCACTCAGTGAAGGTGTCGTATATTCAAACGATATTGCAGTATTCTCAACATAATATGAGTATATACTCAAAAGACTATTAGCATCCTTTTTAGTTGCTTTACGGATTACCATTCTCTCTTCACTCCTCGTCAATTATCCTGAAATAAAGATCTCGACAAACTCGAAGTTGCACGCGCACTTTTATCAAAGTCGTCTGATTTCTCTATGTAAGTCCGATGCTGAAACATACTCAGGACCTACTTCTAATTCATATATTCTATCTGATTCGGATTATAGGGTCGGTCTGGCATAATTTGTCTGATGATTCAGTGTTATCTTAACAATCTCCCCTTAAAATACTGTTCCTGAAAATCGATCATTTTTAGGATTTCTTCGTCAGTATAGTTTTTTTTATCGATGGAAACTATCCATTTATCCTCAACATCATTTAATCGATGATAAACAGCAATTACCTTTCCCTCAAAGGACTTTATTGGTTCATCGGTACCAAGAACGTATACATCCTGTTCATCACCATCCGGAGCCATTATCCCTTCTACAAATCCATAGTTTATGGGATATATCATTTCCGGATGTCTTGGATGAGAACTTCCTGTAGGACGATCTATTATTCCTTTAACACTCTTTCCTATGATCAACGAAACCTTAATTCCAATAACACCATATTGCTCTTGTTTTTCTTTTGAATAATATAGTTCCATATCCTCTGGAGATGCTAAGTCAATATTCTCTTCTGTGTAACCACACTCGATTAATGGAAGATTTTTATATAGCTCCTCAAAAGAGTCAAATTTATAAAGAGCATCAACCATGACAAACAAAGAATCATTCTCATCTTCAGTATTTACGAACAAAATAGTATCCCCAATGGAAATACTTTCTCTCTTTTCATCCAGTAAACGAAGTTCGATTGTTTTTTTACATTCCCGTATCATCTTTAGTGAAGAAGGTGTTAATCTCATAATATGTCTTTTTGCAAATGACAACCCTAAGTCATCTTTTCTTAAAACAATATATTTTGATTTTCTCAAAGTCTTTAACGCCAGAAACTCTCTTCTATAAAGTCCATAATCTGCAATATTTATATTATGGAACTCTTCATATCTTCCAAAAATCTCAATCGCATCTTTGAATTGGATCCACCTTGGAACATCTCCATTTTTGATTTCAGCATCCGTTAAGCTTTGTTTACCTGTATCTTCAACATATTCGCACAAAAAATAATGCTGGATATGCTGCCAGTTTAGAAAGAGTTCCTCAATCTCAAGATATTCCTCAATTGGTTTAACTATTATTCCTGTTTCTTCCTTTATTTCTCTGGCACAGCATTCGGCAAGTGATTCGCCTTCTTCCACACCACCTCCAGGAATAATATATTTGTCCTCATTAGATTCATAACTTAATAGTATCTTTCCATCTTTAATGACAATCCCCCTGCAAGCATGCCTGCAGATATCCACATGACCCTCGTAATCATCATTAATAATCTGAAACTTTTTCATTTGTGTCTCCAATAGTTTGCTACATATAAATACTCGGTATCTCCTAATGCCTGAAAACCATTACATACACCTTGAGGGACAAACGCCTGCACACCTGGCGTTACATAAACTGTTTCTGGCAGCACATAAACATTCTCTGGATTTTTCCATAAAATCACTTTGACTTACATGATAGTTTATCAACTTCTAATCGAAAAACTGCAACTGCATCAACCATTTCTTTAGAATAACTCCATTCAGATTTTCCAGAAATATGATTCATAAAGGTATTTAATCCTTTTATCTTTTCTTCATCATCTTCAACTATTGATAACCTGCCAGTACCAATAACGCTTTGAAACTTAGCTGAATAATCACATGCAACATCAGCCTCTAATAATTCATATACACCATCAATTTCAAATCCAACATTTGGTGAAGATTTACTAAGTTTGTATTTTCTTCCTGCTTTAGCTCCGTGAAAATAGAATATATATTTTTCGTTTTCATATATATATCCATAGTTTACCGGAACAATGTATAAATCACCATTATCATTGAACGCAATTCTTATTATCTGTTCTTTAGCAATAAACTGTTCAATTAAAGCTTTATCTGTTATTTCTCTATCATTTCTTCTCATTTTTTTATTTCTCTCTTCATATAAACTGTACGATTATTTGTATCCTACCATGTAGTATAACGGCACAAAACACATTTCACATTATAACCTAACACCTGTCTTCTGACCACATAAATCACGAAAACGAGTATCCAATATAAATTGCTTTAAAAGAACGTCCGAAGACGTTACTTGCTCCATTCTTCCCTTATTCAGTTATCTCTGCATCTTGAAGATGAATTTCAATTCCACTTCCAGCTGAACCACCTTTTCCAGCATAAGTTTATTCCACCATCACTATTATCTATATCCAAGTGTTTTTGCAAGTTGCATTATCATTTTTCTCATCACTTTTGTATTAAGTGGCTGCCTTCCAGTCTCAAAGGTCCAAATCACACTATCGTGCTGACAAAACCCACACTCTTCATACTTTCTCATCTTTATAAAGGCATCATTTCTATAATCCATATCATCCATAATACCAAAGTGTTCCCAGTATATTTCTCGTCTTTTATTTATATCCAGCAATGTAAAATCAGGATGAATCGTCCATGTACCCAACTTAAGAGGTTTTTCATATAAAAATGGCACCTGCATCTCATCAAGTATATCTGCAATTATCATCTCCGATTTTGACCGCACCCTAATGCCCTGTCTTGTGTAAAACTCCGTCGATTTCTCCTTAAATTGCATTTTTTCATACATCTGTTCTTTCCATTCTTGAATGTAACACTCATCATTACAGTATACAGGGGTTACTAAAACATATTTCCCTTGACTCATATTATTCTCAACCCAATTAAAAGGATCTCCTGACCATGTTTCTTTTAACTTATCCAGACATTTTATGTCATTTTTTAATTTTCCTAATAGTTTCTCGTAGTATTCAACCTGGGCTAAAATTTTTGCCTCCTCAATTTTCTCTTTTCTAATATATTTACTTTCTTTGTTTGGCTCATTCCATCTAATGTAATATTGATAAGTTTTTCTATGCTTTATCGCATGTAATCTAGCTCCATCTGACACATTCTTTTTTAATACCATTAATTCTGCCGACACCCTGTCATAATAATTCTGGTATAACTTCATAACGCTTTCTATATCTCTAATCTTTATCATAACTTAGCTGGTCTCCTTTCAAAATCATGTAATCGTCTTTTCCTTCATTTTTGTTGTTTTTTCTCTCTTCTGGGGTACATGATTTCATCCCCTTTATTTCAATGCCTGCGGCATCAATTTCTGCCTTTTCACCTTATATTGTTGCCTTCACCTCCTCCCAGATGCTTGTTTCCCATGCCTGCGGCATCAATTTTTGCCCTTTCACCTGAAATTGTTGCCTCATCATCCTCTCAGATGCTTGTTTCCCATGCCTCCGGCATCAATTTTTGCCCTTTTACCTGATATTGTTGCCTTCACCTCCTCTCAGATGTTTGTTTCCCATGTCTCCGGCATCAATTTCTGCCCTTTCACCTTATATTGTTGCCTTCACCTCCTCCCAGATGCTTATTTGCCATACCTGCGGCATCAATTTCTGTCTTTTCACCTTAAATTGTTGCCTTCACCTCCTCCCAGGCGCTTATTTCCCATGCTCTCGGCATCAATTTTTGCCCTTTTACCTGATATTGTTGCTTTTACCTCCTCTCAGGCGCTTATTTCCCATGCTCTCGGCATCAATTTCTGCCTTTTCACCTGAAATTGTTGCCTCATCATCCTTTCAGCCCCTTGATTCCCATGCCTTCGGCATCAATTTCTGCCTTTTTACCTTATATTGTTGCCTTCACCTCCTCTCAGATGCTTGTTTGCCATGCCTCCGGCATCAATTTTTGCCCTTTTACCTGATATTGTTGCCTCATCATCCTTTCAGCCCCTTGATTCCCATACCTTCGGCATCAATTTCTGCCTTTTCACCTGAAATTGTTGCCTTTACCTCCTCCCGAGACAAATAAATAAAAAATATAAATTACTAATTCATATGAGATAAGTGTCATAAGTACCTTTTGACACTTATCTCATTCATGTTAAATAGGTGATATAAAATAGTTAATACTGAATAATTATCGCCCCTTTTTTATCGGTGCGATATATTGTGGATCCGTTTTGTGTAATACGTTGCATTGCTTCCTTTGTCGGATGTCCATAATTATTTCGTCCAACTGATATCACCGTCATATCCGGACTGTAAGCATTAAGGAATTCTTCTGAGCTTGAATACTTTGAGCCATGGTGCGGACACTTTAATATTCTGAGTCTGCTTCTCTGCCTTCCAGCAAGATCATCAAAAAACTTTGCTTCTATCTCACTGCTGATATCCCCGGTATATAAAACTTCTATATTCGAATCTGTTTCTGTTTTTGATTCGATTTTTGATACTGTTTTTGTTTCATTTATTGTTTCCTCTTCTTTATTCTTTTCTTTATCTATTTCTTTATCTCTAAACAATACAACCAGCGAATTCTCATTGCTGTCACTATTTACATAGTTGGTATTATCTTTACCACCCATGCTGTTTCTATCTGCATATGACTCTGTATCTGCATCTTGTTCTTTGTCTTTTTCCATATAGACATCTCTCTCCGGATATATAACCTCGAAACATCCATCGATCACATCTCCCTTCTTTACCCTGACGAGATCTCCATATTTTGATTCTGCAGCATCTTCCTCTGGATATCCCTGTTTTGATTTCCATCCTTCTTCCTCTGGATTTTCCTGTTTTGACTTCCAACCTTCTTTCTCTGCATATCTCTGTATTCTTTCCGACTCTATCTCAAGTCCCTGTTCTACCTTAAGTCCTGACTCTTTCCCTGGTCCCTGTTCTACCTCAAGTCCTGACTCTTTCCCTGGTCCCTGTTCT
>FZRB01000009.1:99217-136362 GCA_900199595.1 Lachnospiraceae bacterium
TTTCCCTGGTCCCTGTTCTACCTCAAGTCCTGACTCTATCCCAAGTCCCTTCTCTATAAGTTTCAGGTTGTCATCTTCATCAGTTCCCTCAGCTATGAGCACCTTGTTAACTCTTATTCCATACAATTCCTTATTCTCAAGCAGTTCTATTATTCCGCTTACATGGTCGGTATCGGTATGTGATACGAAAACAGCATCCACATGATCCATACCATAGTATTTGAGAGCCGGGATAAGTATATACTTTCCTACTGACTTTCTGCTGGAGGAGCCACAGTCGATGATATAGTTCCGTCGGGAAGAACTCCTTATCAGAGAACCATCCCCCTGCCCCACATCAAGAAATACCACCTGACGTCCCATATAGTTATATAGCTTTCCGGACATAGTCATTCCAACACTGATAAGCATACAGCATAAAATGTAACCAACAGTCAGCTTGATTCTTCTATTCTTATCATCTGACTTCACCGGTCTTCTCTGTATAAGCTTATAGCTGACAACCAGAAATGCTATAACACACGTATACATTATTACTGCCTGCCATACTTCTATGTGCCCGGAAATGATTACAGAAAATGGACACCTTAACATCAGATGACAAACCCTTCTATATAATTCAAGGATACTTGATGATATGAAAACCAAAGGTTTTATTACTACTTCAGAGGCTGGTCCCACTCCGGCAATCATTCCTGTCAATGCAACAACAAAACCACAGCTGATAAGTGCTGTCAGAAGTCCGGTCACAAACAGATTAATGATCAACGAAAACACAGGAACCTCATATGCAGTAATCATCAGAAGCGGCGTCATCCAGAGGCCTATGCTGACGGATATTATTATCGATCCCACCAGCTTTTTTATCAGCGGCCTTATCCTTTCGGGAACCTTGCTGAAATGTTCTCTCATATAAACCGAGTCATAGAAAATCCTCTCAGTCCACACACCCAGAACAGCTGAATAGCTCATCAGCATACCGGTACTGAAAATACAGTCCGGATTAATAAAAACCATTATCAGAAGTGCCTCCATCATATTGGTTGGAAGGTCAGGCGTTCGTTTAAAAATAAACGCCGTCTTAGATACACTGAGCATCAGAACCGCCCTGAGAGTCGCAGGGGAGAATCCTGTCATAATTCCGTATAGAACCATAAATACTATAACGATCACAGCAGATACTCTTCTTTTTACATACAGCTTTGACAGAAGCAGCTCCAACGCTCCTGCAAGAAGTGCTATATGAAGCCCGGATATTGCAAGTATATGTGCCACGCCATTTCTTCTGAATAGAATTGTCGTCTCATCTGACATATCAGATCTGTCACCAAGCAGCATGGTTTTAAGGATCCCCGCATCCTCAGGTTCGTAACAGCTGTCGATTACTTCTGAAGCTTTCTTTCTGATCCTTCCAAGATAAAGAGCAGCATAATTAATCCCATCTTCAGCCTTCTTTAAACTTAAGCACTTTATCTGAATATTAACTCCCTTTCCAAGATAATAGTATTTCATATCAAATTGTCCCGGATTTGTGGCGCCTTCAATATGCGATACTGTTCCTTTCACATATATGCTTCGTCCCGCTTCAACAAATGCCCCTCCAAACCCATCTTCATCCTGAAGATACATAATAAGATTAGTTTTCTTTTTCAAAAATCCATTCTTCTTACTGAGCAGAAGCCGCTCACCTGTAGAGGTTTTATCAACTGCGGATATATACAGCTTCATACTCAACTTTTCTTCATTCGTTATATATGTTTCCAATATTTTCTCTGTATCATTTTCGCCCGTATAATAATATCCATAGCTCCATATTGCTCCGGCTGCAAAACATAAAAAAAGCAACAGATTGATGCTTTTATATCGTCCAAACATCCTTCTGTTGCTTATATAAGCTATTATAATACCTGATACAATTAATCCTACGGAGTAATATATATTCTCCGTCATCTCACGGACAGCAGCTTCTCCAATCACAAAGATAGCTCCTGCCACCAGTAATGGTCTTCTCATATATTTTCCTTTTTATTCATTGTAGTAATAAAACGAACTGTCAGTATAGGTTGCTGTTTCCAGTTCCCTGTCATCTTCACCCAAAGTAATTACATAGATTGTTGTGAAGTCAAGATTTTCTATGCTCTTTACTATGGCGGCGTCATTAAGAAGTTTTATCTCTTCTGTAATCTCCTTGTCATATCGGATATATAGAGTTACTTCCTTATCCTCTTCCAGAGAATACCTTTCTATGGTAACCATGGGATCCAGTGTCATAGCCTCGATAACCTCTTCCAGTGCAGCTGACTGATTGTCCGGCTGTTTAAGCTGATATCTCGCTTCATCCGGCTCAACCGAACTGTCTGTTGCATGATAAAGCTGAACAGTTCCGGCCTTCTGAGATACATTATCTGTAATAGAGCCCTGTCTTTCCGTATCACTGTTTCCACAGGAAACAAGCCCCATTCCCAGAGATAGGATCATTAAAAGTATTAAATTATTACCACGTAATTTTCTCATAATAACATTACGCATCCTTTACCTCTGTTTTTAACTCGGACGTAGATTCCTCAGCCTTTATCTCCTGAATCTTTGCCTTATTCTGTCTTAATGGTATTCTGACCGTAAATGTAGTTCCCTTGCCTGACTCGCTATACAGCTTTATTGTACCTCTGTGTGCGTTGATTATATTTCTTGTAATGGAAAGTCCCAGTCCGGTTCCTCCGGTATCTCTGCTTCTTGCCTTATCAACTCTGTAAAACTTTTCAAAAACCTTATCCTTTGCATCATCAGGGATACCAACTCCCGAATCTGCAACCTTGATATAGAAAAATTTATGATCGGCATTCAGACTGCATCTGATCCATCCACTCTCTATATTGTACTTAACTGCATTTTCAACCAGATTTGATATAGCCAGGGACAGCTTGACCACATCCACCTCTGCGGTAACCTCGCGATAACCCTCATAGCTGATATCTATACTTCTCTGCTTAGCCAGAGGTGTAACAGTCTTAACTATTGTTTCCATCATATTGTTGATATCAGACTCTTCATAATTCATCTGATTATTCTGAGAATCTGTTTTTACAAGTGCCAGAAGATCGTTTATTATCTTCGTCTCTCTGTCTATCTCATCGACTATGTCTGTCATGAATTCCTTATAGTCATCTACATCTGCACCTTCATTTTCAATAATTGATTCTGCAAGAACCTTCATGGAGGTAATAGGTGTTTTCAACTCGTGAGACACATTGGAAACAAATTCAGATCTTGTCTGGTCTATAGTTGAAAGCTTGGAAAGCACCTCATTAAAGCTGTCTGCAAATTCCTGAGTTTCAGAGAATCTCTGTCTTGAAAGACCTTCCTGAAGATTACCCTGTACAGTATGTATCATCTGCTCATTTATATCCTCAAGATCACTTACTGCGCCTCTTGCTATTCTTATAATAATGAGAATATCAATAAACAGAACCAAAAGAATAACAGCTCCGATTATTATAAACTGCTTCATAAGAGATGTATTTGTGTCATAAAGTGAGGCTGTGGAAATAACCACTCCCATTACATTTCCATCACTTTCTATTGGATTAATAACCTCAACATTATTATCCACATGATTGATCATTTTGTCGATTTTACCGGTCATAACCCGCATTATATTTCTGCTTATGATCAGACGGTCTGTATGAGAGTTATCTGTATCCTGAAGAATATGATAATCTCTGGAAATGATCATTATCCTTCCGTTGTTCTTCTTCGCATTTTCCTCAACTTCATAAAACAGTCGTCCTCTGTTTATGAGTTCTTCTGTTCCATAAGCCTTAACATCCTCGGAAATAGTCTTTGAATCCGCAGCAATTCCATTAACAACCCGGCTGGTAAGTCTGTTTTTTACAAAGAAAAATGACACGAAAAATACAGCTATCAGCGACAGGCTGACAAGCATTATAACAGTAATCAGTATATATGTTTTTATGCTAATATGTTTATCTGTTTTCTGCTGCATTATAAGCTTCCTCATAGCAGATTTCCTGAGAATTTATGAGTGGCTTCCTATGAGTAACATATTTATATGTACCATCACTTTTCAGAATTCTTGACTTAACATTATCTGTCATCTGAAGTTCAAAGTACTTCCTTACTCTGTCTCTTATGTCAGGATCATATAACGGTGTTGCCACCTCAACACGACGGACTGTATTTCTGGTCATAAAGTCTGCCGATGCTATAAACATTTCCTCTCTCTCACCTTTTCCGAATATATATATTCGGGAATGTTCAAGAAATCTTCCGACTATGCTTATTATACGGATATTATCTGTCTTACCCTTAACGCCGGGATGGAGACAGCATATACCTCTGATAACCATATCAACCTTTACTCCGGCGGTAGACGCCTCAACAAGCTTGTCTATGATTTTCTTGTCGGTAAGCGAGTTTATCTTCACGCCTACATACCCCTCTCCACCATCAAGGGCTATCTGGATTTCTCTGTCTATTTTATCAATAACCTTGTTCTGAAGACATTTTGGTGCAACCAGAAGGTGCTCGGTTCTCTTAATAACTCCCCCCAGAGAAAGAGCATGGAATACTCTTGCAGCCTCAGCTCCTATACGTTCATCAGCAGTCATAAGACATAAGTCCGTATAAAGTCTTGCAGTTTTTTCGTTATAATTTCCGGTTCCTATCTGGGTTATATACTTAACCTCTTTTCCACTCTTCATCGTGATAAGGCAGAGCTTTGAATGAACCTTGAGACCATCAAGTCCGTAAATAACATGACAGCCTGCATCCTCAAGCATACGGGACCAGCCTATGTTGTTTTCCTCATCAAATCTGGCCTTCAGTTCTACCAGAACATCGACCTCTTTGCCATTTTCAGCTGCCTCTACCAGTGCTTCAACCACCTTGCTGTGTTTAGCCAGACGATAAAGGGTCATCTTTATAGATACAACATCCGGATCATTTGCCGCTTCATGAAGCATGGAAAGAAACGGTCTGATAGATTCATAAGGATATGAAAGCATCTTATCCTTTTCTATAATCTGCGGAATAATCGGCTTAGATTCATCTATTTCAGGCGATTTCTGCGGAAGTCTTTTCTCAAAGAACAACGATTTATCATGTCTTAACGCATCCTGAAAATCAAATAAAAATGACATATCAAGAGGTGCTGAAGTTTTAAATATCATGTCCTTGTCGATTTTAAAAGACTCAGCTATATTTTTTATTATTTTCTTATCTATATCTCTGGTATATTCAAGTCTTACAGGCTCAAGCTTTCTTCTTAGCTTGATGACCTCTGCCATATGATCTCTGTAATTAAGTTCCTCATCGTATACCTTGTCAGCGTCTATGTCCGCATTTCTGGTTACCCTTATAAGTGACTTGCATGATATGGTATATCCAGTAAAAACTTCTGTTATGAAATGCAGAATAAGCTCCTCTGCCAGTATATATCTGCCACCAACACCCGGGATCGGAACAAGCCTAGCAAACATACCGTTGTTACATGGAACTATACCAAATCTGTTCTTTCCGCCCTTTGTCTCCAGAACAGCTACAGCACATATCTCTCTGTTCTTTATAAAAGGAATAGGGCTTTTCTTGCTGATTGTATATGGCGAAAGCAGTGGAAGGATTTCCCTCTCAAAGAAACCATGGAGAAATGCGCTCTCCTTTTCATCTACTTCAGCGAAGCTGACAAGCTTTATCCCCTTCTTCTCAACTTCCTTCATCAGCTTGTGATAGGATTCATCCTTTCTAATTCCAAGCTCTCCTACTCTTTCTCTGATAGCCTCAAGCTGCTCAGAAGAAGTCATATGAGTTTTATTCTCCTTTGGATTATCCTCCAGAAGCATCTGATCATGAAGAGAACCTACCCTGACCATAAAAAATTCATCCAGATTAGTCTGGTAAATGGACATAAATGTAAGTCTTTCACACAGAGGATTTCTTTTATCCTCAGCCTCTTCCAGAACTCTTTCGTTGAATCTGAGCCATGATAGCTCCCTGTTTTCATATAGTTCGCTCATTATATACCTTCTTTCGTTTTTTGTTTGTAACCCGTTTTACCTTTTTATTCCATATGACATACGGATTGTGTCATAATTGATTATTGTAACATATCTATCGTATAAAAAAAAGGGCGGACTAGTTTGCACAGTCCGCTCCCGGTACACTTCAGCAGTGTACTAGTGTATAGAGAGGATGAACTCCTATTTCTTATCTTTTCCAACACCCTCAACCTTTATTATGAATTTAGTTTTTCCTGTCATAGACGAAGACTTTCCACCAAATGACTGATACTCTTCTGTAGCCCTGCTGACCTTATTCAGATCATCTACATAACCGTCAACATCCTTCTGAGCTGACTTAAGCTTCTTAATTATCAGTTCTGTCGCCGACTTAAGCTGATCAGCTCCATCTCTCAGTTTTCCGCTGTTAGAGGACAGTTCGTCAGTTCCATTCTTAAGCTGGCCAACACCATCATCAAGAGTAGCTGTTCCTTCATCCAGAATATCAGCACCTGATTTGATCTGAAGAAGACCTGTCTTAAGAGATCCAGCTCCCTTGTCCAGTTTGCCAAGTCCTGTTGTAAGACTCTTTGTTCCTGATTCAAGTTCCTTGGCTCCATCAGAAAGCTTCTTTGTTCCACCTGCCAGTTTCGTTGCTCCGTCAGACAGATTCTTTGCACCATCTGCCACCTGACCGGCACCTGTTGCTACCGCCTGTGAGCCTTCATAGGCTGATACCGTACCCTCGGCAAGGGCCTGTGAACCTGTATAGGCTGATGCGGCTCCTGAGGAAATCTTCTGTGCCCCTGAATAAGCTCCTGATACTCCTGCAGTATAACTGTTTATTCCTTCACTCAGAGCAGATGCTCCACCTGCCAGCTGACTTACTCCATTAGTATAACTTGATATCCCGTCCTTTAATCCTGAAGTTCCGGCTTTCAGATCCGAAAGGCCAGCGCTGGCCTGACCTAATTTATCAGATACACTTCCAAGTGCAGCAGCTGCTCCGGCTGCTTCTCCATACTGCTCTATGGTTGCAGCATACTGCTCCATATATGATGCATAACTCTCCATACATGCAACATATGCGTCCATATCCTCTGCATCCTTCGCTGCATCTGCTTCTGCCTTCGCTGCATCTGCTGCAGCCTTCAGAAGATCGGCTCCGCCCTTCGCGGTATCAGCTCCACTCTGATAAGTGGATGCATTTGACTGTATTTCGCCTGCCGCCTCAGTCATGGCACTTATAAGTGTATCGACACCAGCATCAACCGCTGCTATACCATTATTTAAACTGTCATTATTCTCCGTGAGCTGTGATATTCCGCCTTCAAGCTGAGATACACCATTTGTAAGATCCGAACCCTTGGAATCAAGTGTCTTTAGACCTTCTTCCAGACTTGAAGCTCCATCAGACAGACTTGAAAGTCCTGTATTTAAGCTGGTCGAACCGGTCTTCAGCTGACTCAGTCCATCCTTAAGGCTGTCTGCTCCGGTTGATAGGCTTGACGCTCCGGTTGATAGGCTTGATGCTCCGGTTGATAAGGTTTCGGCACCTGTATTTAATTCTGTGGCACCATTCTTAAGCTCTGTCGAACCACTTTCAAGCTTTGAAGAACCATCATAAGCCGACTTGATTCCTTTCTTCAGTTCTCCTGCTCCTTCAGCAGCATCTCCGGCACCCTTTGCCAGATCACCTGTTCCACCTGCAAGCTTCTCAGTACCACTCTTTAATGTCGTGACTCCGTCCGCCACTTTATCAACACCGCCTGTGTATTGCATAATTCCCAGATCCAGTGAATTCATTCCATCACGATACTCATCTGAGGCATCATTTATCTTCTCCTCTATCCCTGATATATCTATATCTTCATCAAACAGTGCCTCCGGCTGAGCTTCTGTTATACTCATGCCTATTTCAAACTTGGTAGTATCAGCTTCTATTTCGAAATAATCAGGAATGTCTATATCCTTTTTGTTAAGTCCCAGACTCTTTTTCAGTCCCGGCATTCCATAACCTATAACTATATATCTCATACCATCGGATATGAGTCGTCCGTTGGTTATCTCTATATTACTGAAATTCTTCTGATCGAGGATCATGGCAGTAAGCATAAGGATTGAAGCATTTACATCACCGCTCTTTGCCTTGTTAATATATTCATATCTGATCTTAACATGTCCTGACTTATCGGCTATATCTTCTGCATCCACTTCTTCTCCATCAAGATAGTAGCTGACTTTTATGCCCACTGGTAGCTCTTGATCAGTACTTCCCTGATAATATATATCCTCACCGTTGGATTTCCAGGTAACCTTATTACCATTCTGGGAATAGCTTTCCTCTCCCTTTACATTTTCTATATCCTTAAGTGAACTTTCATCCTCGATAACATCCTTATTATCCGGATTCTTTAACCATTCCTCAACTATGGTTTTCTTTGCATCTCCGTCTGTATCAGCTATTATATATACTGTCTCTTCTTTGTCGGCATTTTTATTTTTTCCAAATGTCAGACTTTGATCCAGCACTTCTTTAAGCTCATCTATATCTTCCGGCTTATCATCAGAACTGCTTTCTGCTGCATAAACCTTGCTGACATTAGCATTATTATTTCTGTAAAATGTACCGGCCGGCATACTGACTGCCAGCATTATGGCTGCTGCAACTGCTATATATTTTTTATAAATATTCTTTCTCATCATTCATTCCTCTTTTCTATCAAGTAATTATCTACTGTCCCAGACGATGTCTGAGTATTCTCTTTTCCGAAAATCCCATGGAGGTTCTGACTATGATTCCGTCAAAAACTCTCAGTACTGCCGGAAGCAGAAGAACTACAACAAACATACTGATCAAAGCGCCTCGTGCCATAAGCGTGCACAGAGCACTTATCATATCTATCTTTGAATACATTCCAACACCTATTGTTGCCGCAAAGAAGGATAATGCACTTACAAAAATAGATGTTATAGAGCCTTCAAGTGCCGCTGTAACCGCCTGTTTTTTATCCATGCCCGAAACTCTTGCTGTTTTATATTTATTGGTCATAAGTATGGCATAATCCACTGTCGAACCAAGCTGTATCGTACCGATTACTATAGAAGCTATGAATGGCAGTACTGCTCCGGTATAGTGAGGTATTCCCATATTAATGAATATGGCAAACTCTATAACAGAAACCAGCAGAACAGGAAGTGATATCGATTTGAAAACTATTGCTATTATTACTGCAACCAGAATTATCGAAACACTGTTAACTATTTTAAAGTCTCTATCCGTTACCTTTATCAGATCCTGTGTACAAGGAGCTTCTCCTATAAGCATTCCGTTCTTATCATATTTATCAAGTATTTCATTAATCTTATCGCACTGGGCATTTACCTCTTCTGAGGCAACTCTGTATTCCGACATAATGAATATAAGCTGATACTCTCCATCATCAACCAGATCTCTGATATGCTGAGGTATCATATCCTTCGGAAAGCCTGCTCCGATAAGCGAATCAATACCAAGTGTTGCCTTAACTCCCTCGACATCATTTATCTCATCTGTCATTTCTCTGATCTTTGTATCATCAAGATCTGAATCGAAAAGTATCATGTGCGTCGAGTTCATTTCAAATGTTTCCTCAAGTTTTTTATTTGCCTGTATGCTGTCCAGCTCCTGAGGAAGCGATGAATCCAGATTGTAATAAACCTTGTTGTGACTCTGACCATAAAAAGCAGGAACTATGAGAACTGCAAAAAGTATTAGAGCTATATAATAATGCTTTACTATGTATGAACTGATCTTTGAAAAATCAGGAATGACCGGCTTATGGGTTGTTTTTGTAATAGCCTTATCGAATACAAGTATCATGGATGGAAGCACTGTTACACAGCATACAACACCGATAAGAACTCCCTTTGCCATTACTATTCCCATATCAAATCCAAGAGTAAAGCTCATAAACATAAGGGCAACGAAACCTGCTATTGTTGTAACAGAACTTCCCATAACAGATACAAGAGTACTGTTTATCGCATTTGCCATAGCTTTGAGATTATCATCCGGGTAGCTCAGCTTTTCATCTCTATAGCTGTGCCACAGGAATATTGAATAATCCATTGTTACGGCAAGCTGCAGAACCGCTGCCAGAGCTTTAGTCACATATGAGATTTCACCTCTCATTACATTTGAACCCATATTGTAGACAATTGCCAGACCAATACTTAGCAGAAAGAAAATCGGGATAAGAAATGAATCCATCGTCAGCATAAGTACTGTAAGCGAAAGTGCAACTGCAATTGCCACATACACAGGAACCTCTTTATCACTCAGATTCTTTGTATCAATTACTACTGCGGACATACCGCTCAAGAATACCTGTCTGTCAGCGATAGCCCTTATATCCTCTATACCTTTTAAGGTTTCATCAGCCGAAAGAGTTGTATCAAAGAAGATTATCATCAACTGAGAATCTCCTCTTATCAGACTGTCTTTCAGTTCATCGGGAAGCAGCTCCTTCGGTACAGTTTCATCCATGAAAGAACCGCACCAAAGTACCCTCTTTACATGGTCCACCTTTTCTATCTTATCTGCGAGCTTACGGATATCCTTATCCTTCATGCCCTCAACCACAACCATTGAAAAAGCTCCGGTTCCAAAATCCTCAGCAAGGATATTCTGTCCCTTCATGGTCTCGATATCCTTCGGAAGATAAGTCAGAATATCATAATTGGTTCTTGTCTTTAGATAACCTATAGCTGATGGAATCATCATCAGAACAGCTATTATGAGAATTGGGATTCTGAGCTTTACAACTGTTTTTCCAAAAATCTCCACGTTATTCCTCCTCTCCATACTCTTGAGTCGTTTTCTCTATACACCTGTAAAATAGACCTTATATCGAAAATTGTAATTAGACAGACTTTTATTCGTGAATAATTTTTTGACACAGTTTGATTTTTGTCAAAAAAATACAAAATAAAATAACAGTGTTATGTTAGAGCTCTCTAATTATATACATAACACTGTTATCTTGTCAACATAAAAAAGATGACAGAATCGAACCAGGTTCACTTTTGCCATCTTTTTCATTTCTATAAATATCCACCCGGATCTACATAGGATCCGTCTACTCTTACTGCAAAATGAAGATGTGGACCTGTAGATATTCCTGTGCTTCCAGCATAACCTACAGTATCACCTGCAGCTACATTTGCGCCCTGATCTACTGCAAAGGACGAAAGGTGCATATATAAAGTCGAAAGTCCATTTCCATGATCTACTATAACAGTATTTCCGCCGCCACCGAAATAACCTACATAAGAAACTATTCCATCTGCTGCAGCTATTATAGTTGATCCATAATCACAACCAATATCAATTCCATTATGGAAGGTTGTTGCTCCTTCTGTAGGTGCCTCTCTGCCGCCATATCCTGAGGTTATGATATAGGATGACGGACAAGGCCACAGGAATGCTCCACCTGTATAGGTTGCTATCTGATTAGCCGGTGTTGCATCTGTACCTGATGCTGTCGGTGCCTGTTCAGCCGCTGCTCTCGCTGCTGCTTCTGCCGCTGCTCTGGCTGCCGCTGCCGCTGCTTCTATAGCTGCTATCTGGGCATCCTGTTCTGCTTCTATAGCCTCAAGCTGTTCTATACTGTACTCGGTGTCTGATATCTGAAGATTATATTCCTTTATAGTTGCTTTCTTTCCTTCCTGCATAACCGAAAGGGCTTCCTGCTCACCCTGAGCTTCATTTTTCAGTTCCTGTACCTCTGCAAGATTGAGAGAAACCGAATGCTTATATTCGCTTATATTTTGCTCTATTTTCAGAAGCTCCTTTAACTGCTTCTGATCATATAAAGAAACTTTATCAACATATTCAGACTGATTGATTACCGACGAATACTCTTTTATTGATAGAAGAGCCTGTATATAATCAGCATCACCATTTTCATATGCAAACTGGATACGATCCTTCATCTCCTCATACTGTCTGTTCTCAAGAACATAAGCTGCATCCAGCGCATTTTCTATAACAGCTGCTTCAGCTCTCAACTCATGTCCCTTATTATCAAGAGTCCTTATCTTATCCTCATAGTCTGCTATCTCTGTATCAAGCTTTTCTATCAGATTCAGAACATCATCCTTCTCATTCTTAAGAGAAGTCAGTTTCATCTGTGCTTCTTTTTTCTTTTCGGTTGCTTCTGCCTTCTTCTCCTCAGCTTCGGAAAGCTCGTCAGCATGTACATTTCCTACAGTTTTCCAGGAAGGAATGGAGGCTGCAATCAACACAAAAATCATTGATGCGCAAATAATCTTCTTTATTTCGTTTCTATTCTTGGAAAATCTCATAAACAAGGCCCCAGTCAGTTACCATAATTCTTGTATTATGTCTACCAAAATACGATTATAACCTAATAATATTAATTTTGCAAGAACCTGCGAATCATTTTATGGCTCATTTTTTTCATTCGGAAGATCCTTTACCACTTCCTCCGTTGCATATATATATGCCGCTCTTTCGCAGTGAATCAGAAGTTTCCTCATATTCTGTGCTATATACTCTGGCTCCTCCTGCATTCCACCTGAAGCCCACTCTATGATAGTTCCACACACACCGTATGCGAAGAACCGGGATATAAATGCTCTCTGCTGGGAATCAACTCTCGTATGCTCATCCAACTCATCTATGGCCCTCTGAAACCACGCTCCGGCCTGTTCTACCAGGTATCTTTGAATATAGTTTTCAGTATGATTTATCGTATTTATATAAAATCTTTTATCCGTCCTCATGGTTTCCAGAGTATTTTTTAGCTTTACATGCCAGTTATCAAAATCTACCCCTTCCATATTAGGATCCAGAAGTTCTGTCTGATATATCCACTCAAGAAGATCGAACTTATCTACAAAATGATAATAGAAGGTCTGACGGTTGATACCACATTTTTCTGATATATCCTTAACTGATATCTTGTCAAATGTCTTCTCTCTGGTTAGAATCTTCAGACTGTCTGCTATAGCTTTTTTAGTGATAAGTGATTCAGCCATTTCCCCCTCCGATACTATGTTTATAATGACATACGGATTGCTCCTTTACTAAAGCAAATCTCGCAATCCTTATTATATCATAATAGATATTTAAATTGAATTGATTTTGTGTTAAAATGAACTAGGTATGTTACTGAAAAAAGTAACTAAAGTGTCAGGTAGTATTTGACATTTTGGGGAGGGCAAAATGAGTATTGCAGGATTTATTGTAATAACGCTTATCATCGTATTTGGCGCAGTTTTTATATATGTAACAAGCAAAATAAACAGTATGGAGATCAAATCCCGTGACAGGGGTGCCGAAATCGATTCCGGCATCTGGGACAGAACCTTCAGGCTTTCAAAAATGATTGATATAATCAGAGAAAAAGGAATAGAAAATGACATCGATGTTCCGGACACCAATTCCTTCGGACTTGGAAGTTCAGCAGTTCTTCAGTCTACAAGAGCAGAACAGCTTGATACCGCAGATAAAAAACTGAGGAAACTCCTTAAGGAACATCCGGAGCTCCTCAAAAATGAAGAATTCCAGGTCAACCTTGAAAAGTTCAACACAGCAAGACAGGAGCTCTTCGCTTACAGTCTGGCCTATAACAAATGTACTTCAGCCTATAACAGCTACATATCGGGCTTCCCGGCAAGCGTACTTGCCACCCTTAATAAGAAAAACGACCGCCCGCTTTTCGGATACGTATTTACAGAAATCAAAGAGGATTAATTATCACTTAAAGTAGTTAACATAAAAAAGATGAGTTCCTGGCACATTGACATTTGTTTCTGTTCCTGTATAAGAGGAAATGTTAGCATCAAAATCCCCAGATTTATTTTCTACCAGAGTATATGTGTAATCCCCGCTGGTATATGTTTCTGTTGCTGCATTAACCTTTGAAGGACATCCATTTACCAGTCCAACTATTAATGCAACAGATAAAACAAAACTTGTTAATCTTTTTACCATCACGTTACCTCTCTATCCTCGTATAAAAAAAAGCAAATTTTGCCAAGCAAGATTTGCTTTTTTTACATGTATATAAACTACTTTATCTTAATTGTTGCATCTCCTCCAGAAGTACTCGATACCATAATATAATAAGTACCTGCAGGAAGTTTCACTGTCTTTTTCTCCATAAGAAGAGAATCTATACTTTTACTCGTCTGTCCATTAAAGGATATTTTACCCTTTTTGCCATATTCTTTATATCCACTTAAATATGGTACCTTACCAGCCTTCTTCTTATATATTTCTACATTCATATCGCTAAGTAATTTTGAAGAATCAGCAGTAACACTAATCTTTTTAGCCTTCTTTAATGTAACCTTATAATATAAAGCACCTTTTGTTCCATTTGAAGCATAAAGCTTCATCTTTACATTCTTTCCAACCTTTATCTTTTTTGCTTTCTTTTGTGTAACGTTTTTATCAGTTGAAGTATTATTAATTGTATATTTAAACTTTTCAATACCCGCACTGGTCTTTATATAATATGTACCCTTCTTAAGGTATGTAGATACTGAATCCCCATCAGAAGGAACAGATGTAAGGAACTCCTTCTTTGAATCACATAATGAAACCTTATCTCCTGAAACAGTGATCTTACTGTCTTTTTTAAGCTTAATTGAATAATAAAGTCCGTCCATTGATACAGCCTTAACTTCTTCATCAGCCTTAACAGATTTACCTTCTGTTTCCGGAACATTGTATGTACAAGTAACCTTAATAGTCTTTGCTCCTGCAGGTGGATTTTCTGAATAAACAAAGAGATAATAGTTAATTGGTTCTTTTATAACCTTTGTAAATTCTTTCTCAGTTCCATTAAATGATGTAAAGGATGCAATATCATCAGCAGATGTTGCTTCAGCCTTCTTCAGAAAATCAACATGAACTGTGTCTGCAAATCCAGTAACTTCTATCTTGTATGTATAAACGCCTGCTTTTGAAAATGATATTGGGATTATAGATCCGGTTTTACCACTTTCCACATTATAACTATATGGTGTTTCGCTTGTAGCATCAATAGCAGCTTCTTCAGCATTTGCTTTAACCCCATATGTTCCAATTACTAAAATACAGCACAGAATGAATTTAATTATAGTTAAGCTTTGTTTTTTTAATGATTTTTTCATACTAGTTAATCTCCAATCTTATTATTTTTTGATCTTAACCTTTTTAACTTTACTCCACTTTCCATAAACCTTATTACCATCAGAATCCACCTCTTCTGTGTACTCCTTTTTATCTGATTTTCCAAATAAATATCCTTCATCAGATTTGTATGTAACTTCATACTTTGATTCGTCTGCATATACATTACTATCCATCTTTATACTACTAAAACCAAGACCGGCAGTTAGTAACACAGCAAATGTGTAAAACCCTTTTGTTTTTTCATTTTACTCCCCTTTCTGCTATAAAAATTTAGTGCTATAAAACATTTATATTTTACCACTCCATGGTGATATTTTCCACCATTTCATTCGAAAGGATTATAATCTAAACTAGCATGTAGACAAGTATACTTTAGTACCATGTGAGGATATTTGTATGATAAGCATACGCTTCAAAATCTAAGGACATAAAAAAAGATGACAACTTGAACCAGGTTCAAGTTGTCACCTTTTTATGTTAACTACTATTGTTTGTTTTTTGCTTTTTTGTTTGTTTCTTTTCTAAGGAAGTTATCGTACTGGGCGGTTACTTTGAAGCTTCCCGGTATTACGTAATCGAGTGCCTGTGTTCCCTGATGAACGCTTGTGGTTTTACCCTTCATTACAAGTGCTATGATCACACCTATAAGCACACCCATAAATATCATAAAGCCCATTCCGGCACCTGTAACTCCGATAGCATGTGCCAGCAGGAACATAAGAAGTCCCAGTCCGCCGCCGGCTCCCAAAAGGATGCCCCAGAACTTACCCATGCTGCATGGAACATTTCCTACCAGCTTACCGGTCTGTCCGTTCATTGCAAATGTATATTTATTTCCATTCCAAACTGTATTAAGTATCCAGACAGGAAGAAGTGCATATCTGTGCTTAAGGTTATTAATCTTCACATCGTGAGTTTTTTCTGTTACGGTGTTATAATCTTTAACCTGTTTTCTCAGAAGATCACGGGCTGTATTATCTATTCTCTTCTCAGCACGAGGCTTGCAGTCCTGAGCAGTAACATCATATCTATCTGCCAGATATCCTGCCATATAAGCAGCGCTGTATGGAACTCCTGCAGACAGGTCATAAGGCTCTATGGAATCCATGAGCTTATCATCCATTTTGTTGGATGCATCAGCAGGGATATCCTTGAACTTCATGTTACCCTCACGCATTACATCGTAATAGCTTATTTCTTCATATTCAAAGTTAGCATCCTCAGTCTTCTTTTCTTTCTTCGCGTCATAGGTTGCCTTTGCATGAACATCGGCATCATATAACCAGAATGGTACATACACACCCTTCAGTTCCTGTATATGATTTCCCGCCTTAAATGCGCCCGGAGCCAGCTTTATCTTGTTTATATGCTCCTTCAGTGCATCGGTAGCAGCATGCTTGTTCAGCTTAAAAGGAATTACAACATCCGGTCTCAGTGAACCCTCAAACTTACTTGAAATAACTATCGGATTATCGCAATAAGGACATTTGGTCGATGCCATATTCTTGTCACCGATTACCTCACCGCCACAATTCTTACATTCATAAACCACAAGACCCTCTTCTTCAACATTCCACTGGTCTTCCTTTGGTTTATAGTCTGAACCTTTGTTTTCTGCACTCACCGCCTCTTCAAATTCGCTTACATCGTACTCTGACTCGCAGCTTGCGCAAACAAGTTTCTGCTTACGAGAACTGAACTGAAGAGTACCCCCGCAGTTTCTGCACTTGTAACTACTTATTTCAGCCATTATATATCCCCCTTATATTTTTATGACACTGCTGAACCTGGTTCGCGGTTGTCATCTTTTTTGATTCTACACCTAAATCAAAATGATTTCTACATTCAATGTTTTCTACTTCAGTTTTCCCGAACTCTTGATTTTCACATTCATTCCTGAGCTGAAGGTTCTCATTCTGGAAAGAAGAGCCTTCTTCTCTTTTCCCTTAAGAACTCTCGGCTGAAAATCATTTGTATATGATACTCCCGAAAGAGAACATGGAATTATCTTCGCATCATTGGTTTTCTGAAGTTTACCCTTCTTGATATAAAATGTCTGCTGGAATATCATTGTATCCTTGTCATCAGGATCCATATTTCCACCGAAACAGAAATTACCCAGACTGTATACGATATATCTTCCTTTGTATTTCTCAATCCCCTGAAGAACATGTGGATGATGTCCTATAACCAGACTTGCGCCCTGTGAAATAGCATATCTTCCAAGGCTTCTCTGATCATCATCAGGATAATAATCTCTTTCGATTCCCCAATGGAAATTGCAAATGATTATCTTTGCCTTTTTCTTCTTGGCTTTCTTAATGGCGGCCTTAACATCAGCCTCACCATCTCCATCCAGCTGGTTAAAACCGATAATTGCAACCTTCACACCTTTAACTGTCTTATATGCAATCGTCGATTTATAGCAGTAAGCAATTTTATTTTTTTTCAGAGTTTTCTTTGTATCCTCAAAGCCCTGATAACCAAAATCATAGGAGTGGTTATTCGCAAGTGTTACCACCTCAACCGAGCCTTTCTTAAGAATCTTGGCATACTTTGCAGGTCCCTTAAATGTAAAGGACTTATCCTGTCTGTCAGTCGATTCTGTAAGAGTGCCCTCGAAATTAACTATGGTAATATCATCCTTTGAAAAAACAGGCTTAACCTTTTTTAAAAAATAAGCTGCATTATTTGCTGCATAATACTGGTTAAATGCGTCATTATATCTGGTATCAACACCCAGGGTGCAGTCACCAGCCGCACTTATGGTTATAGCAATAGGCTCTACCTTTTTCTTCTTGGCAGCAGTTGTGGCTTCTGTTGTAACTTCCGGAACAGCTTCTGTGGTTGCTTCTGTGACAGCTTCTGTCGTCGTTTCTTTGTCTGTCTCGGATACTACGCCTGCAGTCTCTGTGGAATCCCCTGCAGCTCTTACACTATTTACAGATGCAAAGGATGTTATGAAAAATGCGATGACAAGCATTACGCTTACCTGTTTTATGATTCTGTGTTTTAAGATTTTCCGTTTTATCATACCCATTCTCCATTAATCCTTTTAAGATGATACCTCATCAATCAGCTTCCTTTTCAGTGAAGCCTTTAGAATAATTAATTCTTCATAAGTGATTTTCTCACTACGCCCTTAGGGTCGGTGATCAGTAATCTTACAAGCCATACCACCAAACCAAGTGCAACCACCGATACGCCTAAAAATGCGTCATTCAGCATATCTGCAGGTGCAGGTGCAAAAAACTCATCCCTGAGTTCTACGTATTCGAATACTGCATCTATCATCCACATAAGGGATGCTCCCCAGTACATAAAAATGAGTATTCCAAGCTTCATATCATCATCCTTGCGGTTGTACCATTTAACGGTAACTATTATAGCCGCAAATATAGTAATTAATAATGTCATTTCTTATATCTCCCCTATATATAGATCCTTCGCTTTGCTCAAGATGTCTCTCATCAGTCAGCTTTGTTCAGGATGAACCCTCATTAATCAGCTTCAATCGGTCTGAACCCAATTACTTTGCTTCGCTGACAGCTCTCTTCACTATAATGTCTGCGGTTACGCAGATTCCGAGCCATACTACTGTTACAAGAACGGCCATGGATACTCCCACTGTTGCCATCTCGTGAAGCATAGTCATGGTTTCTTCCGGATCTGACATTGCTGTAAGGAAAGGGAACCACGGAACTACCTCTCCATGCCATATATGTTCAAACATAAGAAGGAAGCTTCCTCCCCAGAGCATATAAGTAAGCCATTTAAGCTTTCTGCTTAGTGGAATTTTAACAGCCTCTGCGCTTTCCTTCTCAGGACTTGCCTGTTCCTTTTTCTCTTCGATTTTTTCAACTGCGGTTACAACTACAGCCTCAGCTGCGGATACCAAAAAACATGCCATAATACATACCTCCTCGCATGGTATTTTTATTTTTGTATGATGCCGCGGATTACTTCGTTGCTACGCAACTTTCGTAATCCTTAAAACATTCGGAATCCGCTAAATTGCCGGCTTCACCAGCAATTTGCTACTTTCTCATGTTTTAGCGCTCAAAAAGGTATTAAGCCTATTTCGTGCCAGCACGAACGGCTTAATACTTTTTTGACCTTGGCATCATTATATCATTATTCCCTTTTATGCAAAACCCAATTTTTGTTATAATTAGGTCTTTTGTTGCTATGATATTCTATGAATATAATCGTAGGTGATTATACCGAAACTGAGATTATTATCTCAGCGCCCGGTTCTGCATCCTTTACTCTTTCAAATGCAACAAGCCTGCTTCCAACCGGTATCTTTCTTCCTTGTACATCTCTGCCGGTTCTGTCCTCTCCATAGAGATAGGTTTCTCCATCCGGTGACTGATATATCTGTACCACGTAATCTGAAGTGCAGTTACCTATGTTTTTTATTCTTATTCGGTAACTCTTTACATCTTTATTCATTACCTGATCATCATTTACGTCTGCAGGAGCATCTGCTTTTAAAAACTCCACCTCAAACTCTGAATAGGTCAGTCCGAATCCAAACCTGTATAATGGTTCTTCCGTCATATAGAGATATGTCATGCCATTCTTTTTTATGTCATAGTCTTCTATATCTGCCAGCTGATAGTCTCCCTTGTACCAGGTCTGTGGAAGTCTGCCTGCCGGGCTCTTTCTACCGTAGACAACGTCAGCCAGTCCGTTTCCAAGCTCTTCACTTCCGAAGGCTGACCACAGTATACTTCTTATCTCATCAGCCTCTGACTCCTCCAGAATGCCAACCGGCGCATTTGCCAAAAGAAGAAGTGATATGCTGCTGAAGCGTTTTCTAAGCTCTTTTAACACTGCTCTCTGGAACGGAGGCAGCTCGATGCTGTCTCTGTCTCTTTCCTCTTTGCAGTTAACGATAGGATGAAGTCCGAAGCATGCCACTATGGATGCATCTTCTCCGATAGAGAATTCTCTGACGGTCTTATCAATCATATCCGGAACATTCTCTACCGTTTCAAAAACCATTTTCATGCTTCCGTCATTATTACGGATTCCTTTAATCCTGTTATCTTCCCAGAAGCAAATAGCATTCTCTTCGGTAAAATGTAATGCCTCGCCCGCTTCATCTATCAGCTGAAATGCCTCATTTGCAAACCAGCTGAATGCATCATCTGCATTAGCAAACAGTTCATAATCTCCGGATTCATTTACAAAATTAACTATTCCGGCCTCCGGTTTAATAGTTGTGAGAAGCTTTCCTGTTGAAACAGCCTTAATTGTAATCCTTGAATCATCCCAGAGCATGATTCTGAAAAGCTCTGCATCTTCCTTTTTCACAGGAACCAGTTTTTTGTCATCCAGACCTGCATACTTTGCATTTTCATCTAATCCTGCATAATCTGCATTTTCACTCGATTTTGAATCCCCTGAAAGTCTGATCCTTACATAAGGCATCAGCTCATCACCGGTTCTGTTCATTCCCTCCTTCAGAGTCACCTTATGACTTGTCACTCCACTGTACCAGTCAAGAGGCCATCTGTCGATCATCGGACCAAACAGAAAAGTATTCTCCGAATCACTGATTGGAAGCATCCCGTCATTTTTCAGGAGCACCACTGACTCAGAGGCTGACTCTCTTGAAAGAGTCCTTGATTCTTCTGTGTCAACTCTGCTCATATTGTATTCGCTCTTCGGAAAAGCTTTTGAGCTTCCGTCAGCATTAAGGCAGTCCGGCATAACTCCGAGCATGGAAAGAGCCGTCAGTTTATTTATGAGAGCTCTGTCTATATCAGCTTCTGTTACAACTCCCTTCTCAACAGCTTCCTTCATGGCAGGTATCTCAAAGCTCCAGTCCTCCATGAAGAAATCCACATCCGCATCAAAGGCTTTTCTGATGGCATCCACACCATCCTCAGCCTTATGCTGCAGGTCTACTGCTCTAAGCAGGGTAAATGCGTCTGAAACTATAAATGGTACACCCCATTCTCTGAGCAACTCCTTTACCTCAGGATTAAAGGTGGCTGTTACACCATTTATCCTGTTATAAGAAGTCATAACAGACATGGGCTGTGCATACTCAATAATCTCCTTAAACACTCTCAGGTAATAATCCTGCTTCAGTTCCTCAGACATCCTGCTGTCCGATGTATATCTGTTATTCTCGGCATTATTTGCATAGAAATGTTTCAGAGTTGCACCACATCTTACATACTTTTCATCATCTCCAGCCATTCCCAGGATATATTCTCCTGCAAGTCTGGAGGTAAGATGAGGATCCTCTCCGTATGCCTCTTCATTTCTACCCCATCTGGGGTCACGTTCCATATCTACAGTCGGAGCAAGTGCACAGATTCCGTTGTGAAGAAACTCATTTACAAGACTTCTCGACTCGGTTCCTACTACCTCACCGATATCATGCATCAGCTTCTTGTCGAAGGTAGCAGCCATACCAATGGGGTTAGGGAAAATCGTCGTGTAAACAGGAGCTCCCTTGTCAAAATCCTGATCGTGACGGGCCTGCACGCCATGCGCAGCTTCACCGGAGAAATCAATATAGGGAAGTCCCAGCTTCATTTTATCTTCAAATGATCCATATCTGGCAATCATCTTCTCCTCAAAGCTTAAGTGAGCGACAAATTCCTCCGCTATTTTTTTATGATAACTGATATCTCTGATCATATGTAACCTCCTCAGAAATCCGTAAATTCCTCAATATACTCAGAATCTATAACAGCACAATCTACAACTATACCATCTACAACAATACACCGGCCACTGCGTACACAGCCAGTGAAACAACCCATGCGATCGCACACTGCATAAATGCGATCCCTACAGCCCATTTTGCTCCCAGCTCTCTTCTCACTGCAGCTATGGCAGCCACACAAGGTGTATAAAGAAGACAGAATACCAGAAGTGCAAGAGCTGATGCTGTCGGTATAACTTCAGCAAGCACTACACCTTCTCCGAAAAGAACCGTTAATGTTGAAACAACGCTTTCCTTAGCCATAAAGCCTGTGATGAGTGCTGTTGTAATCCTCCAGTCGCCAAAGCCCATAGGGCTGAACACAGGAGCGATCAGTCCTGCCACTCCGGCGAGTATGCTGTCATGCGAGTCCGCGGCAATTCCAAAATGAAGATTAAAGGTTCTAAGAAACCATATAACGATAGTTGCGACAAATATAATGGTAAATGCCTTCACCAGAAAGTCCTTTGCCTTCTCCCACAGGAGCTGGCCCACATTTTTGATACCGGGCATACGATAATTCGGAAGCTCCATAACGAATGGAACCGCCTCTCCTCTGAATGCTGTTTTCTTCAGCATAAAAGCCGTGATAATCCCCATTATAACTCCGAACAGATAAAGCCCTATCATTATGAGCGCTTTATACGATGGGAAAAATGCGGCTATAAAAAATCCATATATAGGCAGCTTTGCGGTACAGCTCATGAAGGGAATCATCATTATCGTCAGCTTTCTGTCCCTCTCTGACGGCAGTGTCCTGCTTGCCATTACACCGGGAACAGAGCATCCGAAGCCTATGAGCATCGGAACTATACTTCTTCCTGAAAGACCTATCTTCCTCAGAAGCTTGTCCGTTACAAAAGCAACCCTCGCCATATAGCCCGTATCTTCAAGCAGTGATAAAAAGAAGAACAGAATAATGATTATCGGAAGAAAGCTTAGTACGCTTCCCACTCCGGTAAAAATGCCGTCTATCACCAGCGAATGAACCACTTCATTTACATCCCAGGCAGTCAATGCCGAATCAAGCTGTACAGTAACAAAATTGATCATCGATTCCAGCAGTCCCTGAAGCCAGGCTCCTATTACGTCAAATGTAAGCCAGCCGATAATTGCTACAATAGCTATAAATGCCGGAATCGCAGTATATTTGCCGGTGAGGATCTTATCGATCTTTTCGCTTCTTTCTCTCTCTTTACTTTCAACAGGCTTTACAACCGTTTCATCCACCAGCTTGCGGATAAAGGAAAATCTCATATCTGCCATGGCGGCAGCCCTGTCAAGGCCTCTTTCCTCCTCCATCTGAAGGATTATGTGCTCCACCATTTCCTTTTCGTTCTTCGAAAGCTTCAGAGCATCTATAACTCTCGAATCACCCTCTATAACTTTATTGGCAGCAAATCTTACGGGGATTTCCGCCCTCTTTGCATGATCCTCTATCAGATGCATGATTCCGTGTATACATCTGTGAACCGCTCCACCATTATCGCTCTCATCACAGAAGTCCTTCTTACCCGGACTCTCCTGATACTTGGCCACATGGATGGCGTGATTAACAAGCTCGTCAACACCTTCATTTTTCGCGGCCGATATGGGAACTACAGGAATCCCCAGCAGTTCTTCCATCTCATTTATTCTGACAGAGCCTCCGTTACCACGGACCTCATCCATCATATTCAGGGCAAGAACTATTGGGATATCAAGCTCGATAAGCTGCATAGTAAGATAGAGATTTCTCTCTATGTTCATAGCATCGACTATATTGATTATTCCCTTAGGCTTCTCGCCTATTATGTACTGTCTGGATACTATTTCCTCATCAGTATAAGGAGAAAGAGAATAGATACCGGGAAGATCAACCACCTCTGTATTAGGTCTGTTTTTTATCTCTCCGCTCTTTCTGTCGACAGTTACTCCCGGAAAGTTTCCTACGTGCTGATTAGAACCGGTAAGCTGATTAAAAAGAGTAGTCTTTCCGCTGTTCTGATTACCTGCAAGAGCAAATGTAAGAATAGTATCCTCGGGAAGTGGTTTCTCCTTTGTCTTATCGTGATACTTACCACCTTCACCAAATCCGGGATGATCCTTATAGTTGCCTCTTTTTTTTGTTTTATTCTCTCCCTTTTTACTGTCCTGAAGAGCTATATCAATTTTCTCAGCATCATCTAATCTCAGAGTCAGCTCATAGCCATGAATTCTCAGTTCCATAGGGTCACCCATAGGTGCCAGCTTTATAAAGCTTACCTCAGCACCGGGGATAACTCCCATGTCAAGAAAATGCTGTCTCAGAGCTCCCTCACCGCCTACCTTTTCGATAATCGCGGTCTGACCTATGCTTAAATCCTTAAGTGTCATTATATAAATAAACTCCCATTAATTATTCCGTATATGATAAAAGTGCCTGCATTCAGCAAGCACTTTTATTATAGGAATCCCTTTATATGATGCTCCTGATCTCCTCAAGAGCTTTTTCATCGATTGGTGCCTCCTTCAGCTTTTCCCATGTCTTTTTTGCAATCTCAATAATCTTAGGCGGAAGAAGTTCCTCATTTACGTAACGACCATATCCACGATAGTGGTTAGAATACTGGGCAACCTCCTGACCATCTCTGGTAACCCAAACCTTCATGTTAGGCTCACCCTCATGTGTATTGTTACGAGGACGAAGCTCTATAGCCCACGAATCGTTTTCGAAAATCATTACTTTCTCTCTGTTATCCATATGAAAGTACCTCCCTTATAATAGTAATAACCTCTCCTATTAAATTTACGATACTTTATACCTATTGTCAATCAATATCGACTCGAAAAATTAACATTTTTGTAATGATTTTTTAGATGGTTGATATACGTGGTGTTATATCCTCAAGAACATCTAAAAGAATCCTTACAGTATCAAGGGAAGTAAAGATTGTGACGCCATTCATTATGGCACATCTTCTTATTTCAGCACCATCCTGATAATGTATTCCGGACAGTATGGCTCTGGTATTTATTATATAACTTACGTAGCCGGCCTCGATAGATCTGAGAACCTCATCACTTCCGTCACTGAGCTTAGCTCTGATACGGGTTCTGATCCCATGTTCCTTCAGAAACTCTCCGGTTCCTATAGTTGCCTCAATGTTGAAGCCCAGCTCGTAGAATCTTCTGACAAGCGGAAGTGCCTCTTCCTTATCCTCATCAGCAAGGGTTACCATTACTGTTCCGTATTCCTTCATCTTGATTCCTGATGCCTGGAGAGCCTTGTAAAATGCCCTCTTCAGACTTCTGTCATAGCCGATGGCCTCTCCTGTTGACTTCATCTCCGGTGAAAGATACGGATCCATTCCATTTAACTTGGCAAATGAGAAGGCAGGGGTTTTAACATACCACTTAAGTTCCTTCTTTGATGCATTTTCAATCTTGGCTCCGCCCTCTCCAGCAAGACCTGTGTAGCCCTGACTTTTCAGGCTGTTTCCGAGCATAACTCTTACTGCTATATCTACAAGAGAATAGCCTGTAGATTTTGACAGGAACGGAACACTTCTGGATGCTCTAGGGTTAACCTCAATGATATAAACATTGTCCTGCTTATCAACTATAAACTGGATATTGAACAGACCCACGATACCCACTCCAAGTCCCAGCTTCGTGGTATAGTCTGTAATCGTTTCCTTAACCTTTTCGGATATAGAATATGGTGGATATACACTTGTACTGTCGCCGGAATGAACACCAGTTCTCTCAACCAGCTCCATTATTCCGGGCAGGAATACATCCGTTCCATCGCAGATGGCATCAACCTCCACCTCTTTTCCGACTATGTACTTATCAACAAGTACCGGTCTGTCCTCATCAACCTCAACGGCAGTTTTCAGATAATGACGGAGCATTTCTTCATTAGCCACGATCTCCATGGCACGACCACCCAGAACGAAGCTCGGGCGAACCAGAACAGGATAACCTATTCCTTCAGCTGCCTTGACACCGCTTTCAATATCTGTAACAGCAACTCCCTTTGGATGAGGGATATCAAGACTCTCGATAACGCCCTCAAATGCATCTCTGTCCTCAGCATTGAAGATAGCTTTGCAGTCTGTGCCTATAATTTTAACACCACGGGCTGCCAGCGGCTCAGCCAGATTGACAGCAGTCTGACCACCCAGAGAGGTGATAACACCTTCAGGATTTTCCAGGTCGATTATATTCATTATATCTTCAACCGTAAGTGGTTCAAAATATAGTTTATCTGCCGTAGTATAATCAGTAGAAACCGTTTCCGGATTATTGTTTATTACTATGGCCTCATAACCCATATCGTGTATGGTTCTTACTGCATGAACTGTTGAGTAGTCAAACTCAACACCCTGACCGATTCTTATAGGACCTGAGCCAAGAACTATAATCTTCTTTTTATCAGAAACCACAGATTCATTTTCAGTCTCATAAGTAGAATAAAAATACGGAACATAGCTGTCAAATTCGCTTGCACAGGTATCAATCATCTTATAAACCGGCTTTATATCATACTGCTTACGAAGCTTCCAGATATCATCCTCAGAGCATCCTAAAAGCTCAGCTATATACGAATCGGAAAAGCCCATTTTCTTGGCATCATAAAGTGTTTCCTTATCAGGAGTCTGACCTGATTCGGCCATTGCTTCAAGCTTTCTCTCGAAATCAACAATATTCTTTATCTTATCCAGGAAGAACATGTCTATTCCTGTTTTGTTATATATAACCTGAAGATCCACTCCCAGCCATATCAGCTGTGATAATGCATAGATACGGTCGTCTGTTCCGTCCTCAACATACTTGAGAAGCTTTTTGACCGCTTCCTTCTTTGCCTCTTTGCTGTCCTCTTTATCTGAAAGACTCTTTACATCGAACTTCTCCAGATGTATATGATTCTTTCCGTCCTCCAGAGATCTGATAGCCTTAAGAAGGCTTTCCTCTGCAGTACGTCCGATACTCATGGTTTCACCGGTTGCCTTCATCTGGGTTGAGAGTACATTTGACGCAAGAGTGAACTTATCAAACGGGAATCTCGGCATCTTGGTAACCACATAATCAAGTGCAGGCTCAAAGCATGCCGGAGTGTTGGCAAGCATTATCTCATCAAGATTCATTCCTACTGCTATCTTTGCAGAAACTCTCGCAATAGGATAACCGCTGGCCTTGGAAGCCAGTGCGGAGGATCTGGATACTCGAGGATTCACCTCAATAACATAGTACTTGAAAGACTGCGGATCCAGAGCGAACTGACAGTTACAGCCTCCCTCTACGCCCAATGCCCTAATGATTCTGAGAGCACTGTCACGAAGCATATGATACTCCTTGTTGGTAAGTGTCTGACTTGGAGCCACAACTATAGAATCTCCTGTATGTATTCCCACAGGATCCATATTTTCCATATTACAGACTACGAGAGCCGTATCATTTGCGTCTCTCATAACCTCGTACTCTATTTCCTTATAGCCTTTGATGCTCTTTTCAACGAGTACCTGATGAACCGGAGAAAGAGCAAGCGCATTCTTCATCATATCGCTCATTTCTTCCGGATTATTGGCAAAACCACCGCCGGTTCCACCGAGGGTAAATGCGGGTCTCAGGATTACAGGATATCCTATTTCTTCTGCTGCCTTAAGTCCCTCCTCAACCGAATAGGTTATTTCCGATGGAACTATAGGCTCTCCCAGCTTCTCACAGAGTTCCTTGAACTCTTCTCTGTCCTCGGCACATCTGATACTTGCTGCATCAGTTCCCAGAAGCTCTATCTCACATTCTTCAAGAACACCCTTATCATAGAGCTGCATAGCCAGATTAAGTCCGGTCTGTCCACCTATGCCCGGAACGATCGCATCCGGTCTCTCATAACGGCAGATACGCGCCATATATTCCAGTGTAAGGGGTTCCATATATACCTTATCGGCAATCATTGTGTCTGTCATGATGGTAGCAGGATTTGAATTGGCAAGAACCACCTCATACCCCTCTTCCTTAAGTGCCAGACAGGCCTGGGTTCCGGCATAATCGAACTCTGCTGCCTGACCGATTACGATAGGACCGGAGCCGATTACGAGTATTTTGTGTATATCTTTTCTCTTGGGCATTTTTCTTTCCTCTTTATAGGTTGTTTACAAATCTATCAAACAGATACGTGCTGTCCTGTGGACCGGGAGCGCTTTCAGGATGATACTGTACTGAGAACACCTTTCCATCCTCGGAGCAGAGTCCCTCAACTGTATTATCCAGAAGGTTGATGTGTGATACCTTAAGTCCGGTTCCTTCTATACTCTTTTCATCAACTGCATAGCTGTGATTCTGACTTGTTATCTCTATCCTTCCTGTTGCAAGATCCTTAACAGGATGATTTCCGCCTCTGTGACCGAACTTCAGCTTATAGGTCTTCGCACCATAGGCGAGCGCTATAAGCTGATGACCGAGGCATATACCGAACATCGGAAGCTCACCCTTCAGTGTCTTCAGGCATTCGATAACCTCCGGAACATCCTCCGGATCTCCGGGACCGTTTGATATAAACAGTCCGTCAGGATTCATTTTGATTATCTCCTCTGCGGGAGTATTGTATGGAACTACGGTAACATTGCAGCCGTGGGCATTCAGCTCGCGAACTATGTTCATTTTCATTCCGCAGTCTATTGCGACTACATTATACTTATGATTTGAGGTTCTGGAATACCATCTCTTTTTTGAGCTGCATCTTGCAACCATGTCACGTCTCAGCTCAGTATTCTTCAGCTTCTCCAGTCCCTCCTCCAGGGTTGTATCTGCCCCTGTTATCAGAACCTTTCTCGAACCAAAGTCTCTTATGCTTCGGACAAGCTTTCTTGTATCCACACCGTAGATTCCCGGCACGTCCGAATCTTCCAGAAGCTCAGACAGAGTCCTTGTAAATCGGAAATTCGATGGAAACTCATTTACCTCTCTTACAATAAGAGCTCCGAGATTGATCATCTTACTCTCGAAGTCCTCATCAGTAATTCCATAATTTCCTATAAGGGGATATGACATTACTATTGCCTGATCCGTATAGGATGGATCGGATATGATTTCCTGGTAGCCTGCCATGGAAGTATTAAATACGATCTCACAGACTGCCTCTTTGTCGGCACCAAAGCCAACTCCGTAATATTCACTGCCATCCTCTAAAATAAGTTTTTTGTTATAGTACGACATAATATTTTCCTGCTCTTTTCTTTAAAAGGCACTTCGAGCCTTAAACTCAAAGCGCCTTTGCTTCATAAAACAATTTATTAATTTTCTTAACAAATATTAGTATATAACTTTGTTTTTAAAAGTCAAGAATGATTTTATCAATCATTTGATAAATTAAATTCTTCCCATTCCATGCCTTTTGACTTAGTAAATGCTTTCGTCTCTTCCATCGGCATAGGCTTTCCGAAATAATAGCCTTGGGCTTTTTCACAGCCTATCTTCTTAAGGAATTCATAGTGTTCTTCGGTTTCAACGCCCTCACACAGCGGAAGCAGTCCCATTCCTCTTGCTCCTTCTATTATGTAGGTCATAAGGTCTGCTGCCTTCGGATACTTATCATAGCTTCTCAGGAAGACCATATCCAGCTTCAGAACGTCGAACTCATACTCCACCAGATTATTAAGTGAAGAATAACCACTTCCGAAGTCGTCCAACCATACCTGATAGCCAAGAGAACGCATTTTTCTGCACTCCTCACTTATATAGCCTGAGCTGTCCTTCATGACACTTTCTGTAATCTCCAGATCCAGCATACTAATCGGGACGTTGTATTTCTTTCTTGTATTTTCAACTACACTGAATATATCACAGAGTTCAAAGTCAAGACTCGAGAAATTGATAGATGCCGGAACTATAGGGTCACCATTTTCTATTATCTTATTATAGTCTTTGCAGACTCTTTCAACCACAAATGTATCTACCTTATGAATCAGATGATAATTTTCCAGAGTTTCTATAAAGTCTGCCGGTGACAACATACCAACATTCGGATCCACCCATCTGACAAGAGCCTCATAGCCGCATATCTTACCGGTGCTGACTCTTACAACCGGCTGATAGAAAACCTTTATATATTCATTCTCTATCGCTTCATCAACATGATCAACTACGTACTGCTGCTTTCTCATACGCTCTCTTATCATCTCATCATAGATGCAGATATTTACGTCATGTCTGCCCTTTATGCTGTTGCAGGCGAGACGCGCGTGATCACAGGCAAGACCTATCTCCGTATATCGGTCCTCCATATAGTAGATACCGGCCTTAAGTCTGACTCTCTTTGCAGACTCTTCTGTCTGGAGAACCTTCTTATATACAGCCTCCACCTTGTTGGATATATTTTCCTTGCTTCCCATGGAGCAGACAACAAAATGGTCATTGGAGAAACGGGAAACCACAGCACCAGTGAACTCATTTTTTATGGTCTTTGCTATATCACAAAGGAGCTCATCTCCTAAGAGGAATCCGTTTCTTTCATTGAAGAGTTTAAAGTTCGGTATATCAAAATGTATTATAGATATGTGCTTTCTTCTGTTCTCCGGAGATGACAGAAGCATCTGTACATTCTGATAGAAGAAGGACATATTGAAAAGTCCCGTAAGTGGGTCTGTTTCCTGATTCATGGAAAGTATTTCTGCCTCAGCCAGCGAATTCCTGCTGCGGTTCAGATACTCGTTCTGATCAACATCCACTATAAATACATAGAAATAGCTCTCTCCGTTTTTACCGTGAAGCAAATGGCCGAAGTCCTCTATATACTTTATATCGCCCTGCTTATCGATGATTCTGTAACGAACATAGTCGTGCCTTTTCTCTCCGAACATTGTCTGAGCCTGTATCTGATTTTCTATCTTATGAAGATCATCAGGATGAACCATTCCCTTAAAGGAATTGCCCACGTAATCCCTGAATTCCTCAAGAGTCTCACATCCGTACATCTTAATGATATTATCCTCTGCAAAAAGGATTTCTTCATCCTCATTGTTTCTGTATATAAAAAAACCTCCGGGAAGATCTGTGGGAATGTGTCCTGATAAATATTGCTTAAGAGCCTTCTTTAAATATTCATATCTCAGAAGCTTTTCTTCTTTAGCAAAATGTACATCCCTCGTCTGCTCAGGATTATTCTCATAGGAAAGGACCTCATCACCAAACTGCTCACTTGTAAGGTCAAATATATGTCCATCCACTTCGTTGTAGCAGTGGAAATTTCCGCCTTCACGAGGTATCCCATAAACCTTTCCGCCAAATATATCCTGCACGAGAAAGGCTGTAATAGAGCACTGTCCGAGAGTCTTGTTATCCCTGCTCCACTCACTTCTGAGTCTGGGAGCCGCTGTATATTCACACCATACATTCGATAAAGCGTCATACAGCTGTCTCGGCGTCTCTATTCCTTTGTATTCTTCAGTCTTTGCCGAAACTGTTGCTTCTTCCCAGCCATAAAACTCATAGCCCATAATTATTTTCTCCTATACAAAAGTCCGAAGGTTCCGGGGCCGCAGTTAAGTGCAATAACCGGTGATGCCTTCTGGAATATAATCCTGTCAAACTTCATTTTTTTATTAATTTCTTTTTCTATCAGATTCAGATCCTTCTGACTCATTCCCACATAGGTAACAAACAGAAGCCTGTTATCAATACTCTGAGGGAAACGAAGTTCTCTGTCGATATAATGGATCCAGGAATTCTCCTGGGAACCGAAGAATATCCTGCCTACGCGGATACGTCCCTTCTTCATTCTGAGAACAGGTCTCATCAGAATAGCGTTAGAAATAACATTTATCCAGTTATCTACCTGTCCTGCCCTGGTCATATATTTCAGACTACTTACAACGAAGCTGGTAGAAAAGCTGGTACGTTCATTCTCCAGTGTAGTCTTTATCATATCGGCGCTGAGGCCCTCTCTTACCAGGCGACAGGCCTCAAGTGCCATAAGTCCCTGACCACTTGAAAGATGTCCTGTATCAACAACCGTAACATTATCAAAGGCTTCCGCAGCCTCAACGGCCATAGGACATCCACTATCATTTACATCCTTTGAAATGGAAACATGGATTATGTTGTGCGCGTGTGAGAGAAGGCCTGCAAAAAAGGCTTCATATTCCTCTACTGACGGGGCTACATTTCGAGCCACATTGTCCCCGTTCTCCATATACGAAACCAGACCCTGAGATTCTATCTCTACTCCATCAGTGAATACACCTTCATTCGTCCTTATCTTGTGAGGAATAACAGCTATCCTGTATTTTTCTATGAGATCCGGCGAGATATCCGCCACGCTGTCTGTGGAAATAATAACCTCAACTTTTCTCTCATGCTCATTCAGCCAGGACATACTCTCTTCTACTATTTTATCATCAGAATAAACCAGATGAACCAGATCCTTCGGAAGAAGTCTGAGACACTCATTTTCAAGAGCCTCTCCACTGGTCGGCTTGACGAGATATCCATCAAAGCCCTCTGATGAATAGAAAGCCTTGTTATCTGAACCGGCATTTGCCGTAAGTGCCACAACCTTGGAAGCTCTGCACATACCGCCCACCTGATTTTTTATCCGGTGAAGACATTCTATTCCGTCCATCTCAGGCATCATGTGATCCATGAAGATGAGGTGATATTCCTTGGAAATGGTCTTTTCAAGAGCAGCGGCACCACTGTCTGCTGTATCTATCTGAATCTTTGTATCTCTGAGAAGCTTTGTAACAACCAGGAGATTGGAAGCATTATCATCCACCACCAGCACCTTTGCATCAGGCGCATCAAAACGCTTCACATACTCGGACCGGTGGGACATGGAGCCCTTTATCTCAGAGCTGTAGGTCCTCTCACCTGCCAGAGAATCACCCACCACAACCTGTGGGATATCTATGATAAATGTAGAGCCCTTTGTATAAACACTGTTAACAGTTATATTTCCGCCCATGAGCTCAACCAGCTGCTTAACTATGGCAAGACCAAGTCCTGTTCCCTCGATATATCTGTTTTCTGTTTCATCCACCCTCTTGAAGGCCGTAAAAAGGTACGGTATGCTTTCCTTTTTTATACCGATACCGGTGTCTGTTACCGTAAATGTAACAATGCCCTGTTTCTCTTTTCCTTGTCTGAACTGTATGGAAAGAGTCACGGAACCTTCAGAGGTATACTTGATCGCATTGTTAAGTATATTGATCAGTATCTGCTTTATACGGACTTCATCACCGTACAGATCTGTAGGAAGATTCGGGTCTATATCCGTATGGAAGCTGAGTCCCTTTTCTTTAGCCCGCATCCAGAACATGCCGACTATCTCGGATATCATATCACCGATATTGTAATTAACAGGCGCCAGTTCCATTTTACCTGACTCGATCTTAGACATATCAAGGATGTCATTGATGAGGTGAAGAAGCATCTTACTTGCTGAACGCACATTGTTCGCATCCTCCGCAACCTCTTCGGATATATCCTCTCTGAGGATCATCTCATTCAAACCGATGATCGTATTGATAGGTGTTCTTATCTCATGACTCATGCTGGAGAAGAAGGAATTCTGGGATTTATTCAGATCATCGATTTCTCTCAGCTGTTCCTCGGAGCGGTGATAGGCTTCTCTTAGAATTCTGACCTCAAATTCAATAAGGAAACATACGAGTGTACACACCAGAATTACGGAAATCAGTGAATCCTGGAACACCATTTCTTCGTCATGCATGGTGATCATCTCAGGATGCAGATACTGGATGAAGTAGCAGATGATTATTACAATTATATTTGCTCCCATCAGGAACCATCTTCTTCGTCCGGTTATTATCATACAGGTGAATACCGTACAGAATATAAACCAGATAGGAGATCCGCCGTTGATTCCGCCTCCCGTGATAAATGTAACAGGCATGACAATAAAGATAAGAAGCGCAGCAACTATAGTTGCACACAGCTGCACCTTATTATAGTGAAATGCTACGTAGGCTATAATACCAAATACAACAAATGCTATTCCCATAGTCACTATATCTTCGGTGCTTTCGCCTATAACTATTCCGACTATCATGATAACGAAAAGTGCAGACATGGCAACAAGCGTAAGCAATATCAGCATACGCTCCTGTGCATCCTTATTCTGATCAAAAAGTCCGGATATCCATTTCTTAAAACGCATAAACTATCCTCGCCTGTTATTCCTCATCAGGGAAAAACTCAAATATTTCTTCTTCCTCACCAGCCTCAAAGCCCTTGGCTTTAGATATGGTCTGGGTTATTTCATCATACTGCTTCATAAGCTCTTCGTGGTTTTCTTCCACGAACTCTAAGTTTCCTGCCTTTGAAGCAAGCTCCAGAGCCTTAGCTTTTGCAGAAAAACCTTCCGCTCCGATCATAAGAGAAGTGCTCTTTAATGAGTGAACAAGTATGGCATAATTCTTAAGATCCTTCTCTTTAAAATAATTATTCATTTTTTCTTTTTTATCCACAGCCTCATCAACATACTGCTGAAGAAGCGAATCATATAATTCCTCATCCTTCTCGCAGTATCCAAGACCTACACTTCTATCTATTCCACAGGAAGCAAGGATTTCTGTTTCTGAAGGTTCCGAAGACAGTCCATCCGGTGTTTCAACTGATGTTTTATCGGACATTTTATCGGACATTTTATCGGACATTTTATCGGACTTCTTGTCGGACATATCGCCGGTCTGATCCGATCCGGGGGATGTTTCAGAAGCAACCTTAGCAGAATCTTCAGAAGCAGACTTTCTTGAATCTTCAGATACATCTTCATCATCCTCAAAAGTAACCAGCGCCTCAGGAAGAACCTTCTTAAGTACACGTTCCAGCTCACCCAGTTCAATAGGCTTGCTGACAAATCCGTCAAAGCCCTCAGCAATGAACATTTCTCTTGCCGAACTGAGCGCATTTGCTGTAAGAGCTATAATTATAAAACTCTTCATGTTCTTGGTCCCGTCATAGCGTATACGCTTCATAGCCTCTACACCATCCATTCCGGGCATCATATGATCCATAAATATCACATCAAAATCTTCATTGATGCACATACTGATGGCTTCCTCACCGGATGCGGCCGTTCTGACCTCCATTCCGTACCTCTTGAATATTCCTCTGGCAACACTCAGGTTCATAGGTTCATCATCCACAACCAGAGCTCTCACGCCATCACACCTGATTTTCTTCTCAGGTGCCTCGGTAGGTGCTTTCTCAGAATTCAGAACTGCAACAACAGGAATACAGTAGAATGGCTTTCTCATTATCTGAGCCTTCGAATCCTTCGGAAGCTCATACGACGCTCTTGCCACAATGACTACCTGCATCTCAGATTCCAGCTTACTGATAAAATCACGGCTTCGCTCGTATTCCTCATCAGTAACAAAGAGATGAGTAAGCTTTACCTTATCCAGGAGCTTCGCAAGATCTGCCTCATTATCAACCCAGTGCATAGTAGTCTTTAATCCCTGAACGATATTCAGGATCATCCTGTTGTAAAACTCTCTGACATTTGGATTACTGTATTTGCCAAGATCAAGATATGCACCCAGAGATATCTTTGATTCGTCAGCAACGATCATACATTTTTCATCATCAACAACCTTCTGAGGAATGCTGACTCTTACTGTCGTTCCTTCACCCTGCTCGCTTAAAATAGTAATAAAACCGCCCATGGCACGGACAAAGCCCGATACTATGACCATGGATATTCCCAGACCGCCGGACCGGATCACTCTTCCGGACTGTGCCTGATAGAATCTGTTATAAATTCTGTCCAGCTCATCCTTCGACATGCCGACGCCGGTATCCCTTACCTCTATGCAGAGATTGACGCCATAGGCCTGCTTAATAACACTGAACTTTACATATACTCCACCTTCCTTGGTATACTTAAGACCATTATTGATAAGGTGGTATATAATCCTTTTCAGCTTTGTGGAGTCGCCCCTTAAAACTGCGGGTATCTCAGCATCAACATCAATTATCAGTTCTATATCATCAGGCATGATCGGTCTCAGTTCGCTCACCAGATCGTTCAGAACTGAGGCTATCATGTAATTCTCATCATTTGTTACAAGGCTGTCCATCTCTATCTCGGAATAATCGAGGATATCTCCGACCTGATCTGCCAGACGATCACCGGCATTTAATATCTCGTTCATGTTGGCGCGCATTTCCTTATCTTCTACCTTATCAAGCATAACATTTGTTATACCAAGGATAGCATTGATAGGAGTACGCAGCTCATGTGAGAGATTTGCCATAAATGCATTCATACGCCTGGTGCTTTCATTCAGCTCCGCAATCCTTTCTCCGGACTTGCCAAAAAGAGCTGCCCAGCGTCTGATAATAGTACGCGCAAGCCAGCCGGCCATGAAAATTAATCCTATATGAAGGATGGTTCTGGATATAAGAAGGCTGTCCCATTCGGTGCCTTGTATCGACATGACAACAACGTCATAAAGAAGAGTTACAAAATAAGTTATCTGACATATATTTATGAGATTTATTTCGCCTGCCGTGGTATAGATCATGATCACGATCATCATCAGAAGCCCCATATCGTAGGCGCTGGTTACATGAATTCCGTAAAAGAAAAATGATGCCATCATCAGAAGAGTAATTACCCATATCCTTACTCTGTCCGAAACGACCTGTGCTATATGCAAGCCCCAGCTCAGCAGAAGACCTGCCACCAGAAGAGGAATAGCCCACAGTTCCCATGACATCAAAATCGTCTCTGCTATAAGTCCACAGCAGAGTGCAGTATAACTCAAAAGTATCATCAGAGGAGAAGTCTGGAAAACCCCTCCGTTTTTATTCTGATCAGACATAGTGTATCCCCACAAAACACATAACCTTACGTCCCAAATACAACCATTCAAAGTATAACAATCTTCAGTCGCAAATGCAAGATGACACTTTGAAGAGACAGCGTAAATTTACATTCGGAAATTAAATGTGGGAACCCACCAAAGATAGCTGAGTGCTCAGCTATTAGATGCGCTGATTTTACTATACATTTAACTTCTTTGCAATACTGGGCTCCGCCCAGACCCGTCCCTCGTCGGGAAGGCAGGGAAACAACTCTTGTTGTTTCCGGAACATAAGGGTTATCCGTGTCACTCCGTCAAGTGCTGCCCGGATGCTTCGCATCCAGCGTACTGTCACTTGACTACGTTCCCGCGCCACGATCTATAAATTATAGATATGGTTCTTTATCGCGAAA
>FZRB01000015.1:0-71403 GCA_900199595.1 Lachnospiraceae bacterium
ACAGGGATATGCTCCTTGCCGTCATAGATAAATGACAGTTCTTTCCATCTGAGGTCTGCTGTTCTCGGGCTTATCTTAAAGGAGCCTGTAAGAGTCTTTTCATTTACAGAAGGTGTTCCGGCTATAACCGCCTTAACATCATATGTTCCAACGTCTGTCGGTACTTTTGTACTAAACTCGCCCAAGTCACCTGAGCCGCCATCAGATGAGTCCACCTGCTTTCTGTAGCTTATGGTAATCCTTGCTTCGCCTTCATATCCGTCAACATAAGGCTCCACATAATCCTTATCACCATATGTCCAATCACTTGTAACAAGAACAACTCCGTCTACATTTTCTTCCTTGTCAGGAAGAGTTGCTTTTGTAATCGTAAATGCTGCTTCTGTTTTTTCAGGTAATTCATAGTTTGCTGCAGCCTCTCCTGTAAGCCTTATTACTTCTGCCGTATGAGTTCCTACTGCTGTGGCTGCTCCAGTTACCTTTGCCTCAACCTTGTCACCTTCAGCCAGATTTCCTACTGTTACTTCCGGACACTGGTCAGCTCCGTTATATACAGCTGTAAGACCTGATTCTCCGGTGCCGTCCCACTCAGAGTCAGCAAGCTTCCATGTAAGTGTCACAGCTTTCTTTGCTATAACATAAGTCGTTTTTGTAGTTGCAGGAAGCTCGTAGTTTGCTGCTTTATCTCCACTGAGTTTTGTTACCTCTGCAGTATGTGTTCCTGCCGCCGTAGCTGCTCCGGTAAGTTCAACTGTCAGTTCATCACCTGCTACCGGATTTGCTACAGCCGCCGTCGGGATATGCTCAGCGCCATCATATGTAAAGCTTGTATCAGCCCATGTAAGCTCTGCTGTTTTCTTCTCTATACTGAAGTCTGCCGTTGCTTCTCCGCCTTCGTAGCTTCCACTTGCAGCTATAACTGCTTTTACAGTGTATTCACCTGCAAATGCCGGAACTGCGCCTTCAGACTCTGCTCCACTATTTTCTGCATTAGTCGCTGCAGCACATTCCTTATCTATGTAATAAGTATATGTAACTGCTGCTCCTTCACTGATTCCCTTAACTTCCGGTTCATTTGGTGTATCACCATATGTCCAGTTATTTATGGTTACTTCAGGTACAAGCATTCCCCTTGCTATAGTAAAGTCTGTTTCTGCTTCTGCAGGAAGCTCGTAATTATCCGCGTCGCCTGTTTCAGGATTACTCTCTGAACCATTTTTAGCATTCAGAAGCTTAACTATCTTCGCGGTGTACTCTCCTGCATCGGCAGGCATAGTTTCTGTATATTCACTATCTTCTGCACCCTTTGCCTTATAGTTCAGAAGAAATTCTACCTTATCGCCATATTCAAGATTTGTAATCTCTGCCTTTGGTTCCTGAGGCTCTCCTGTATACTTAAGGCTTGTATCTGACCAGCTTATCTCAGCAACCTTCTTCTTTATAGTAAAATCGGCTGTTACTACCTTCTGATTGTAGTCTGCTGTTGCTGCTATAGTTGCTCTGACTACATAGTCTCCTGCCTTTGACGGCACATTTGAAGTATAAGCCCCCGTTTCACCGCCTTCCTTCTTTGCATACTCATATGTTACTTCGGCACCACTTTCATTTCCTGTTAATACTGGTCTGTTAGCAGTATCTCCGTAAGTCCAACTGTCCAGCTTAAGACTTATATCATCATCTTCTATATCCTTTGCTACTATCTTATAGTCAAATGTATCATTTCCCGGAAGCTTGTAATTTGCATTTGACAGCCTTATGGCTGTAGCTGTATGCGTTCCTACAGATGAAGCCGCACCTGTAACTGTTACTGTGCAGGTATCTCCGTCTACAAGACTATCCTCGCTTATCACAGCTGTCGGTAAATGATCATTTCCATCATAGACAAATGATTCTCCGTTCCATGTAAGAGTAACTACTTTGGGATTTATTGTAAAATTCTCTACCACAGTTGTAACATTATAATTATCATTTGCTTCAGCTTTAACACGGATATTGTAGTCTCCTGCATCAGTAGGAACTTTATCTGTGTAAGCACTATTTTTTGCATTTGATTTTTTATATTCTACTACGTAGCTAATCCCCTTAGGTACACCTTCTATAACCGGCTTCTCTGGATTATCTCCATATGTCCAGTCATTTATACTTACCTCAACATCAGCGTTTGCCTTTGCAATGGCATATGCTCTGGTATTCTTTTCAGGCATACTGTAATTGTTTGCATCTGCACCTGTAAATTCAGCCGCTGTCGCCGTATATACTCCGGCATTTGTTTCTGCTCCTGTAACTGTTACATTTATATCATCAGCAGCTAAAGCTTTATTTGATACAGTAGCGGCAGGCTGCTGAGATGAGCCGTTATATACGAGACTTGTACCTGTCCACTCAAGTTCTGCTTCCTTCGGAGTGATGGATGCAGTACACTCGGTCTGCTGGGTAGTATTCTCAAGAGTATAATTATCCTTTAAGTCTCCAGTAAGCTCTAGACCGTCTATAGTAACTTTTTTAAGTGAACCGACATTTTTATCAGCAAATTTGCCTTCTGCAGCAACTCCAAGTGTATCAGCAGGCATCTTTCCATCAAGCGTTATAGTTGTAAAAATAAGATCTGCCTCTTTATTGCCATCATATGTTTTAGTTTGGGCAGTTATTCCGCTTACAGTAATATTCCTTTTCCTGATTTCAAATCGTGCCGGTCTATCAGTTTCACCGGAATTATAATTAGCTGTCTCTTCCACCGATGCTTTTACATAATAAATACCTGCATATCCGGGAACATCTCCTGCTGATGATGCATTATTGGCAGTACCCGTTTTAATTTTGCATTCTTCATCAGTATAGTACGTATAGGTTATATTTCCTTCACCGGGATTTTCCAATACTACCGGACTATTCGCATTATTTCCATATATCCATCCTTCTAATGATACAGTCGGATTTATATCCGCTTTTTTTATCTTTACTTCAACTTTATTGCTTAATTCGCAGGCAGTATCATTATGGTTAGCGTCTCCCGCTACCATCCACCATACATAATATGTTCCGGCATCTGTTTTTTCAGGAATATTTTCACTGAAAAGATAGTCACCCGGTATGTTTTCCGGATTCTGGGTTACAGCATATTTTATGGTACCGCCGCTCACATTACCTACATTTACAAGCTTCTGATTTGCAGATGTATAGGTAAGATTCTTCGCTGTTGGCGCAGTTAATATACTTGAAGATGCTTTAGTTACTTTGAGAGTACCATTTGCATAGGTAATACTATAACAAGATGTTACATCTGCAGTACCTTTTTTTATAACTGCTGCGCTTGGAACATTAGCACTGCTGCCGACATTAGTCTGACTTCCGCTTACTGTGACGCTTGTAATGCTGTCACCTAAAGCTAATGGTGTATATGTATAACTATTATTAGTTAGTGCCGTACCATCATATACTTTATCAGAACTATCTGCTGTAATCGTAATAGCTTTTTTTGCTATTTTAAAGGTAGCTTTCGCTGTTTCTGAATTATAGTTTGTTGTAGCAGGAAATGTTGCCTTTACATAATAATTCCCAGCATAGGATGGCTTTGCGCCATTTGAAGAAGCACCATTAGCGGCAGATGTCTTCGTAGTGCAAGTCTCATTTGTAAAATACTCATATGTCGGGGTTGCTCCACCCGGATTACCTGATGTAACAGATGGATTATTTGCAGTTTCGCCATATGTCCAGCTTGACATTGAGATAACAGGAGATATTCCCGCTTTACTTACAGTAACTATAGCATTCCCACTGGTTGTACTTTTTGTCTGATTATTATCATTCCTCTTTGACGTAACTACACAATAATAATAGTATGTATTTGCATTTAATCCGGTTTCTATGTTGTAACTTGAGGACGTGGCTCCAGATATAGCTGTTCCTGTACCTGAAGAACTCGTTCCTCTTTTGTACCACTGATAACTGATACTGTGTCCACTTATAGCAGGTACTGATACAGATATACTTCCACTACTATATCCAAAGGTTAGATTTGTGCCTGAAATGCTACTAATCGTCGGAGCATTAGCAGCTGTCAGAGACCAATGAGCATAGAGGTTAATGTCCGCAGTAGGTGTAAATGAATCTCCGCCTGCTCCTTTTTTATCGCCGCCTGAATCAGCTGTATACCAGCCTTCAAAGGTATAACCGCTACGAACCGGTGTCGGAAGCGTAGTGCTCGACCCCTGGCTTACAGTTACTGGATTCGTGCCAATACCAGTGACCGAATCAGAACCAGCATTTGTGTTATATGTAACTTTATAAGTAGGATTGTAATATGTTTGAGTGAAATACGCTACAGCACCTATCGCATACATATTATCTACATGAGCCACCCATGCATTATTACTTCCTGAAAGACTCGCTGTATATGTTTTTCCGTTTAGTTCTTTTACATTGGGTATATTATACGCATACTCAACATTTCTATATGCATATTTAAGCTGACCATTTGCATCTATAGTAACATCAGCGAAAAGCAATGAAATACCATTTCCTGGTTGTTTATTATCCTCAGAAACCCTAATTGTTCCTAAATTATGAGAAACACCCTTAACATAAATATCTCCACTATTTGACAACCCTAAAGTATAATTTGCGCCATTATTATAATAAACCGCATCCGTAACCTTTATCTCATACTCCACTCCATCAACACAGACCTTCATCCATTCATCCGTCTGGAATGCCTGGTGGGCGGTTACTGTCCAGATGCCATTTTCTTTTGATGCTGAGAAAAGGTCTTCATTGCTGACACTAACCTCTGTCACTTCTCCGGCGAGTCCTACATAGTCAAGGATTTCTGAAAGTGCCACGGTTGTATCACCATTCATTACATATTGCTTCTCATCATATGTGAATTCCACTGTGTAATATGAGAATCCATCTGTTTCTGCCATTGCAACTGAACCCTCTACAGTTGTATCAAGTACCTCTGCTGAGAGTTTATCTGTATTTTCTTCTGTTATATGGTATATATCTGTGTTAAGATTCTTATTTTTTACTTCTTCTGCGTCAAAACTGACCTTTACATTTTTTCCATCAGATGGCTGAATCTCATTTCCATCTTTATCCAGTACCTTTATATCAAAGGTGTAGGATATAGCGGCATTTTTCCCTTCAGAACGTGATTCTTCTACTGCCGCATCTACTTTTTTCTGCTGTGCTTTTTCTACCTTTTCTACCTTGAGAAGGGAACCTTCCGGAAAGACACCTTCCGGTGCAGAAACCTCTATCTTTATACCGTCTATAACCTCAGTTTCTGAAAAAGCCGGCATATTTCCGCCATTCGGAAGTATCTCATCCGCATCGCCTGCTGTACTTTTGTCTGAGTTTTCAGATATCACAGCTCCACTTTCTTGTTCTGACAATCCTTCTATCTGAAACGATGCAGCATCTACATTAAATGATGACGTCGGGGTGACGCTTAACATCATTGCTACAGACAGAATGATTGCAAGTAACATTCTTAATCTTCTTTTCATGTTGTCCTCCTTTGTCTAATTACAAGAATAAATCACTTCTATAACTTTTTTATCTTCAATTTTATAAGCTCATAAACACATTTTTTTCTCGCCATTTTGACTCATTTTTCCACATCTATATAAGACAGAGCCTCATCATTTCTGAACAAAAGGCTCTGGTTTTATCATTCTTATATGTAATTTACGTGCATATTATTATATGCAAAAAGGGATTTAAAAATATACTTATGACAATTAGCTACATTTTATCGTGATATATTCGAAGCTTTTTACTCTGAAAATATCATGAATATAGGTCAATTATACCAATTTTTATGCTTATAATCAATAATAATTATACAAATTATATAATTCGCTAATTGATATTTTGTTCTCTATTCAAAATATAGATCTGTGAAAACTCTGGTCTGTCATTTATATTCTTGCCGGAACGACCTGCATCTCTTCCCCGCAACCAGTTATGAATTGTGATTCTCGGATCAATGCTTTTATATCTGGCTATATCCGTCAGTGATATAAATTCATTTTTGAAGTCTGTTGTATAAATTCATATATCGATACCAGCTGCATGTATCGTTTCTTTCTTTATCGTCTTCGCCATACGAACCTCTAAATTATTATCTGTAAAGTGCTCACTTCCGAACACTTTTGGAACCGTCAACTACTTTCTGCAGTTCCCTATAATACGCCAGATAGCGATATGCAGTTTTGGTACTGATATCACCCTCAGCCACTATCTCAGAAATCGTCATTCCATTTTCAAGCTCAGGTGTACATATGAGTCAGGTTTTCGGTTGCTCAAGAGGCACACAGTCTCCACTGTTGTCCGCCTGAGCAACCGAATTGCCATCTCAGGAACCACTTCTACTAACGCATTTACCAATACACCGTCTGTTACGCCACTAATCCGCCACATTTACGTTTTGAGTAGGACTATTTAACTTTCCTCTTGGATCATTTTCTTTACCGCCTTATCAAAATCTGATTCAATAGGCTGGGTCTTGTTAAATATCTCATATTCAGCATTGGCCTTATCCATCGCCTGCTTATGAGATATTCTTCCGTTATCCTTAAGAATCTTATACTGACGGAATTCAAGAAAAGCATTTACGCTCTTTTCGAACTCTTCCATCGTAAATACATTCTCACGCTCAATCAAATCCTCGATATAATCAAAATATCCTGTAACAGCACGTTCCAACCTGTGAATCTGCTTCTCATCCAGATAATTCTTTGCAATCGAAACATCTGATTTCAGTATTCTGCCATCCGGAGCATTCTTCCAGGTTGTAAGTCCCATATGCTCTTTCTCATGATCTGCTGATTCATATACTATCTCTGCAGCGGTATGATCTGTGATCGCATAATGAAACTTATTCTGTATCGTTGCATAAAAATGATAAGCCACTTCGGAATCCTTTGTGTAATCAATGCTACACTCAGCAAAAATATCTGTAATCTGCTGCCAGATACGCCGTTCGCTGGCTCGGATCGAACGGACACGCTCCAACAACTCGCGAAAGTAATCTTTTCCGAAAGCAGTTTTCCCTTGCTTCAGGCGGTCATCATCCAGAACAAAGCCTTTTGTCATATATTCTTTAAGAACGGTAGTTGCCCAGATTCGAAATTTTGTTGCTTTAATTGAATTTACACGATATCCAACAGAAATAATTGCGTCCAGATTATAAAACATAGATTCTTTATCTTGTGTTTTTCCCGGAATTGCTCCATGAGGACTGGTCGTTGCAATTTTTGCAACAACCACTTTTTCATCAAGTTCCCCACTCTCAAATATCTTTTTCAGATGTCTGCTGATACCGGATTTATCAACGCCAAACAATTCTGCCATAGCCTTTTGAGTAATCCACAGACTGTCATTCAATATATATGCATCAACAGAAACATCTCCTTCATCTGAATGATAGAGAACCATTTCCATCTGCTTATCAAAATCTCTCATAGAAGGTTATCCTCCTTCCCTTTCACCAATTCCTCATATTTCAACTGGTAAGCAATAAGTCTGGGAATGTATTCCGGTGGCGTTCTCCTTCCCGCTTCCCAGTCTTCCAAAGTGCGAACAGGGATCCCCGTATGCTCTGAAAAGTCTTTACGCGACATCCCTGTGCTTTCTCGTAGTTCTTTTATCGATTTAGCTATATCCATATTCTTTTTCCCTCGCATTGCGTGTTTATATTCAAAGTATATCACATATTCATTCGAACCGCAATGCATGGTTCTATCACAATCTATTTAAATCAAATGCATTACGGATGGATTTTCTTCTTTATCCTTGAACACGCCTCAATATGCATGATCCAATGTCTGGAAAACGGCATTTGAATAAGACCGCGAACATCTTTATTGCACCAGTAATCTATAAGCCATATCGCACTCTCCTCCTTACTGACAACAGAAAGTGATTCCAGCCGTTCTTTTCGTTCTGCGGATATCTTTTTCCTCAGAAATTGCTTCAAGCAAACCGAAAGCAAATACTGTCCTTTCCAGTATTGATGGATCTCCTGTTTTTCAAGATATATACCAACGCTTCCTTCCACTGTGTGGCAGGATAGTCCTCTGCCTGAAGTCTCTCTATCGCCTTAATCAGCTAGAACATGGAATAATTTCACGTGCACAACTCACGCGACTACTCCATAATCATAACTTCAATCTTAAGTTTAACAACTTATTTATATCCTATCCAGTTTTTAAAAATCTTCACTACTCGTATCTGAAATTCCAGACTTAGCAGCATCCAGTTCCTCAGTATTAACTTCAAGTTTTATATATCCATCAGGTTTAATATTCCGGTTGCTCATGAGTATGACCGTCTCTATATTCATTCCACGTGGGAACTGATCATGTATCGATATCTTTTTTAAACTAAAGTCATGTTCAAGAAGAATTTTCAGATCTCTTGCAAGGGTTGCCGGATTACAGGAAACATACACCAGTTTTTCAGGTGCCATCTTTACTATAGTTTCCAGAAGTTTTTCATCGCAGCCTTTGCGAGGTGGATCTACGACTACAACATCCGCCCTGTAATCTTCCTCACCGGGCATCTTACTCTTCTCATACAACTCCGTAACTACATCCTCTGCTTTTCCAACAAAGAATCTTGTATTCTTTATATCATTCAGTGCTGCATTTTTCTCAGCATCTTCTATTGCCTGTGGAACTATTTCAACTCCAAACACTTTCTCTGCTTTCTTTGCAAGAAACAGTGATATTGTTCCTATACCGCAGTACATATCCCACACCTTTTCTTTTCCTGTAAGTGCAGCATATTCCAACGCCTTATCATAAAGCATCTTTGTCTGGGCAGGATTAACCTGATAGAAGGAGTCAGCCGAAATCCTGAACTTTACATCACCGATATAATCCTCTATGTACTGCTCACCATAGATATAAACGGTCTTATCTCCCATAATCTTGTTGGTGTTTTTCTTATTAATATTTACTGCAACAGAAGTAAGCTTAATATCCGAATCAATATCCTTTGAATATTCAGCCACACTTCTATTAAGTGTATCAATCAACTCATCCTTTAAGGGAAGCTTCGATCCGTTTATGACAAGAGTCACCATCAGCTGCCCTGTTTTAAAACCTATTCTTGTAAGAATATGTCTAAGAAGTCCCTTACCACTTTGTTCATCATATATCTGAATATTGTTATCATCAGCCCACTTACAAACACCATCAGTAATATATTTATTTACAGTATGACCAATGATACAGTCATCAACAGGAATGATTGAATGAGTCCTTCCGGCATAAAACCCAGTTACCGTTTTTCCGTCTTTATCCAAACCAACAGGAAACTGCATTTTATTTCTGTATCTCATAAAAGAGTTCTCGGAAATGTCATCCATACCATGAACTTCTTCCAGATACTGTTCAGGATTCTCTATCCCACCTATCCTCTTAAGACATCCCAGGACTCTGTCCTTTTTTATCTCAACTTCTTTCTCATAGGTTATATGCTGTAAAGTGCATCCTCCACACTGTCTTGCCACAGGACACACAGGCTCACATCTGAACTTCGATGGAACAGTCAGCTTCTCCAGTCTTCCAAAGCAAAGATTCTTCTTCACCTTCACTATACGAACCTCAGCCTCATCACCTACAGCCGTATCCTTCACAAAAACAGTCATACCATTAATGTGTCCGATTCCCAATCCTTCATCCGACATATCCTCGATACATACACTATATATTTCATTCTTCCTTATCTCATCAATCATCTCAAGTCCTCTTATTCTTTATTACACTCGTTCATTATAATCTCGACCATATCGACAAATCAAGTCACGAGTGTTATCTATGTATATTACGAATAATATACAATCAATTTCACATTCTTTTCTATAAATTATTAATTCGCGAACGAGCTGAGTCCCTCTGGTAAACAACTCGTAAATGCAAGTCACAGCTCGTCGCGGAAACAACTTCTATTATCCACTAATTATTCCATATAAACGAAGAACGAGTGAGCTTTTTAAGCCCACTCGATCTTATCCTTCAGATAATCCTTTACCTCATCCTTATTCATATCCAGGGATATAGCCAGCTCCCCGCAGAGGCTGTCCTCCGCAAGATGGAAATATTTCGAATCCGAAGCTGTAACCTTCTTTCCCTCAGCTGTCCTTTCCTGAACTCTTGCATTTATGGTTTTGATCAACTCTACAAGTATTCTCGGATTACATGTAAGCACAGCCTGTTTATATTCAAGCTCTCTTCTTTTTTCCTCGATTATCTCAAGATTTTCTATATCAACTATACTGTCAATAAATGCCTCTGCTTCCTGCCTCGACATAACCTTTCTCATAACAACCCGGTCATTATCCACAGGGGTAAATATCTCGCTGTCTCTTATATAACAAGGCACCATAGTATAGTACAGTTTATCCTTAACTGCACCCGCCATTTTCATAGGACCGATATCTGTAATTTTGCAGACACCACTGCTGCCATAAATTATATAATCGCCAACATTATACATTTACAAAACTCCCTATTCCAAAAGAAAAATCAACATTTCCTAAACCCCCGTGTATTCCTATCTTAACACAGTAATCGCTTGAACGTAAGGAGTAATTTTAATTTCGTGAAAATGACTTAAAAATGCTTTATTCCTTGGTTAATATTGCATATATAACTATTTGTATTCTTCCACTTTTTCAAAGCTTTTGGTATCAAATGAGGTTATAGCTTTTCCGATTTCAACTACATAGAGATAATCGCCAATTATTAGTCCTCTTATATCATCCATCTGTTCGTAGGTTCCACCACTCCAGCTATCACCACCCAGGTTATACTCCAGTTTATTCTTGAAACCATTTTTCTCATCATAGTCAAATACCAGATAATTATTCGAGTAAAAATCATCATTCTCAGTTCTGATCTCCTGGACGTAATCAGAACCCATCATACCAACAAAGCCAAATAATCCATCCCTGTCATCAAACATAAGTGTCTTCCTGTTACCGAACACTGCCGAGTATTCATAGGTGTCCAGAACTAACCTGTCCTTTTCCTTCACATTTTCAGGATCTGATACATCAAACATAGATAACTTAATGCACTCAGTTCCGCCAAACTCATTTGTGTCATAACCTATTCCCAGAAGAAGTCCATCACTGTATGGATGCAGGTATGCTGAGAATCCCGGAATTTTCAGATAATCGGTTATTTCAGGATTTTCAGGATCCGAAAGGTCCACTGCAAACAAAGGATCTGTGTTTCTGAAGGTAACAAAATATGCCGTCCTTCCCATGAATCTTGCAGACTTGATTGTTTCACCCTCAGCCAGTTTCTTTATTACACTGAGTTTCTTAAGACCTTTATCATATATATAAAGACCATTGTATGTAGACCCACCATCTCTGTAGGTTGTAACAAGCCTTAAGCAGTCATCATATTCATCAATACTGTAATCATCATTCAGGTATCCCGGAAAACTTCCCTCACATATGTATTCCAGCTTTCCTTTATTATAAGCAACTTTAATGATCTTGCTGTCGTCCAGGAAGCCGAAAGTGCGCCAGTTGAATCTTTTATCTGTAAGGAATATATTGTTGCTGCTGACGTAAAGGGAGCTACTTCCTGCCAGGAGTCCCATTCTGTCAGTTATATTATTCTTCTTTACATTTATTGCAGAAATAACCACATAGCTCTGATTACAGCCATCAGGCTGAACTATAAGATCATCATTATCAATGATTAATCCATCTATTTCCGGCAAATAAGTCTCCCTGTCTTTTTTTGATATCTTTTCAATCTCTACGTATTTTCTGGAAAATGTATACAGATAATCTCCCACAAGTCTTGAAGAATCATAATCGCCGTCCTGTATAAACTCCTTAACGAATTCAGGATTACTTCTATCCCTGATATCATATAGTACTATGGCTGTTTTTCCACTATACCTGTTAAACAGGCGATTAGTGTAAACATCATTTCCGTCATCTTCCTCTACCCAGCTGTCCCGATCATCTTTTCCTATCACAACCAGTTTATCTTCCGCAATATACATTTCTATATTGATCACTGCCATTTTAAGAAGATTAATGCTGCTGACTTTTTCTATCTTTCCTTTTTTCGCACTATAAATGTTTATATGCTCTTTAGAACTGTCATATTCATATATATACTTACCATCTGTCTTAACTATGTCTGCTTCCGAAACTCCCTCTGTACGTATATTTGTGTCTGTATAGTACTCAGCTTGGTCTGCTGCTATTCCAATAGTATCCGAAGCACCCGACTGAGTTTTCGCAGCTGAAGTAGAAGGCATCATATATCTGATTCCGTCATCCTCATAGTCTTCCATGGCCTGCTCTCTTTTTTTCGTAAGGTCTTCAAGATATTCCTTATAATCATTCAGGATATCATATGCCATATCATAATTATCTGTTTTCGAGCTCTTAAACAAACTTTTCTTTTCATTATTATCCGATTCAGCTGAACCAACAGCCTCTTCTGACTCAATGGTTTCTTCTGATCCATAAGCCTCTGCTGATTCAACAGCCTCATCCGGTTCATTCATTTCACCACTGATTTCTTCAATTATCACATCTTCATTTTCTTCATATACTCCCGAAGTCATGACTGCATCATCAGTTTTTTTACTGCCTCTTCCAATCTTTACTCCCAGCCCGAAAACAAGTACGAGAGATGCCGCTACTGCTATAGGAATTATTATCTTTCTTACATTTTTCTTACGTTTCTTTTCTATGGAGACAATAGTATTCTCAAGCTTTATTTCCGGAACATCTATGCTGTCCTTTCTTTTCTCCATTTCTTCAGAGGAAAGAGATGCCAGCTTCTTCTCGATAGCGTCCGGTCTTAATGATTCAGGAATATCAACACCACTGTTTTTTAAGCGGTTTTTTATGTAGATATCCTGCTCATTTATGTTGTTCATGTTATCATTTTTCATGGTATTATCCTCTTAATATGATTCTACGTTCACTCAGAATGAGTTATATCCATTATGATTCTGTTAATATCTATCCTTGCTAAGACAGATACGCTCTCATCTTCGCCAGCGCCCTGCTGTATTTGGATCTTACAGTATTCCGATTAAGCTTCATTATCTCCGCCACCTCCTGGCTGTCGTACTCGCCGAAAACTGTCATACTAACAATTTCTTTTTCCTCTTCCGAAAGAACTCTGAAGGCATTTTCAATAAGCATCCTGTCCTCGACATTTTTCATGGAATTATCCTTCGAAGAGACCACCTCAGAAAAATCCTCTATAGAACCGGACATTTCATTTTCACGTGTGGAGATATACTCTTTTATTATCCTGCTGATCTTATTTGACAGTATCCTGAATATCCAGCCTCGAAATGCGCTCTCATCTCTGAGCTTACTCAGGCCAGAATAAGCATCCAGGACGGTATCGCTTACAACATTTTCGGCGTCCTCCGGATTTCCCAGCCTCATAAGTGCAGTTTTGTATAAGTCTTTATATATGCTCTCATAGAGCTCTGCAAATGCATGCGGATCACCGGCTCTGGCCTGCCTTACCAGGGCGATCTGCCTTTCATTATCAATCATTAATGATCCCTATCCTCCCGATTATCTATATATAGATTTATTATCTTCGCTGCGAATAATAACGTTATATATCTCCATAGTGTATATTATTTATCTGTCTGTTGCATCTAAATCTTCAATTTCAAAAAATAATTTAAATAAATGCAGCAAAAAAAGTAGACCGGCCCTGAGAAAAGACCGATCCACCTTTAAAATTTTTAAAGAGGTTTACTTTGTAAAAAAATATAGACGTTTTATTTTTTTAAAAATATGGACGATTTACTTTGTTAATAATTTCTTTTTCTTAGCCATTACTACACTCTGGATTACAAGGAAGATGCAGAGCATTGCAGCTATAGTAATACCTGTCCACCAAGCCTGATCAAGACCGGCTGATGAAACTATGTTCTGTATAGTGGCAAGTGAGAGTACACCAAACAGTGTACCGATTATATTACCTACACCACCGGTAAGCATTGTACCACCGATGATAGAAGAAGCTATGGCATTCATTTCCATACCACTTGCATGTGATGCAGATCCTGAACCAACGTGCATGAAGTAAACGAAGCCTGCAACTCCTGCGAGAATTCCGCAGATAAGATGTGAAAGGAACTTTGTTCTCTTAACATTGATACCAAGCATCAGAGCACTCTGAGCATTTCCACCTACTGCATAGAAGCTGCGTCCGAGACGAGTCCATCTGAGCACGACAAAGAGTGCTATGACTACAAAGATTGCAACTAAAACACCTATTTCTACATAAGCGTTTACATAGTTACCAAGTTTATTAACGGAACCAAAGCCCGGAACTATAACTCTTGTATCCTTAAGAGCTACGAACTTTTCATTCTCTACGTTGAACGGCGCTGTATGAACAATAGTCGTCATACCTCTTGCAAAGAACATACCAGCAAGAGTAACGATAAACGGCTGTATATCCAAATAAGCTACAAGGAAGCCCTGAACAAGACCAAATGCAAGACCTATCATAAGTGCTATACAGATAGCGCCGAATATATTTCCGTTATGAAAATCAAGATATACTGCGCAGCTCATGCTGACGAGAGCAACCACACCACCGACCGAGATGTCAATTCCGCCACAGATCATAACAAGACTCATACCGCAGGATGTGATTATAAGTGCTGCATTACTGTTCAACAGGTTAAAGAAGGTCTGAGGCTTCAGAAAGCCCTGTCCCTGAAATACTATGGCACCTATGTACATCAGAAAGAATACTACTATCGTGATCGTAAGAAGAAGGTTTGTATCACTGGTTCTTCCGAACCATCCCATAAACTTATTTCCTATGTTCTTATTATCCTTGCTGTTCATCTTAAGCCACCTCCTTCTTAGGAGCTATCTTAGCCCAGAGCTGAGCAAGCTTCTTTCTTACTATTGGTGTACTGAGTACAACCAGTATGATAACAACTACAGCCTTGTATGCTGAAAGTGCCTCTGAATTAACATTCATCTTGTAAAGTGTTGTTGTAAGGAACTGAATAACATATGCACCGAGTATTGATGCAGTCATGTTAAACTTTCCACCACTGAGCGCATTTCCTCCAAGAGCTACTGCGAGGATTGCATCCATTTCTATATCCTTAGCTATAACCGAATAGTTGATGGTTGACAGACGGCTTACCTTGATAAGTCCGGCAACTGCCACGCAGAGACCAAGGATAACAAATGTAATAAACTTAATGAATTCAGGATTTATACCATTCAGTCTTGATGAACTTCCGTTGATACCTACTGACTGAGTATAAAGACCAAGCGTTGTGAACTTAAGCACAAGCATGATAACTATCACACAGGCAAGTGCTATAAAGAAAGGTGTCGGAATCGGGATGCCTGGTATATATCCACCAAAATATCCAAAGGATGGCTCACTTATGATCGGGAGCTCATTGTTATTGATCCAGGCAGCTATGGAACGACCGGCTGTAAAGAGAATCAGCGTCGCAACCATCGGTTGTATCTTAAAGTATGCAACCAGGATTCCGTTAAATGCACCGAAAAGCATAGCAACTACACATGCTACTAAGAATGCTACTATAATCGGAGCCTGAAGTGTTTCAGGTCTGGAATTATTACCACAAAGAACCTTCAGAATAACACTTCCTGCTATTGCTATAGCAGCGCCGACACTGATATCCTGTCCACCTGATGCAGCAGTTACAAGTGTCATACCTATAGCAAGAATAGCAAGCTCTGAACCATAATCGAGAATGGTTATAAGATAACCGGAAAGAACCGGATTACCCATACTGTTTGTACCAAGAGATATCTTAAAGAATGACGGATCTGTTATGAGATTGAACAGAGCCAGTGCAGCAAGAGCTGCAAGAGGTATAAGTAATTGTTTGTTAAAAACGAATTTTCTGTTGTTCATTTTACTTTCCTCCCTCCTCTGATTCTGCCTGTCCGCCGGCTATTGTCTTCATAATTCCACTCTGAGTCAGATCATCACCCTTAAGTTCTCCGACCACTTTTCTGTCTCGCATAACTACAAGTCTTGAGCAGGTACGAAGCATCTCATCTGTTTCTGAAGAGATAAATGTAATGCTCATTCCTTCTGATGCCAGTTTTAATACCAGCTTCTGTATATCAACCTTTGTACCTACATCGATACCTCTTGTAGGTTCATCCAGAATCAGATATTCCGGATGCATTAGCAGCCATCTGGCAACGATAACCTTCTGCTGATTTCCACCGGATAGTGATTTGATCGGAGTATCCGGAGAAGCAGTCTTGATATCCAGCAGCTTTATATATTCATCAGCAAGCTTATAAGTTTCCGACTTTGAATAAGGTTTGAAAAGTCCTCGCAGAACCTGAGATGCAAGTATGATATTTTCACGCACTGACAGATCTCCGACGATACCATCAACCTTACGATCTTCAGGAAGATATGCGATACCCTGCTTCATGGCATCCAGAGGCTTCTGAATCTTAACCTCCTTGCCATTTTTCTTAACCTTACCGTTAATTACTCTGTCTGCTCCGAATATCGCTCTTACACATTCGCTTCGTCCTGATCCCAGAAGACCGGTAAATCCATTAACCTCACCCTTCATTATATGGAAATCGAACGGTTTGATTCCGGCATCACTCTGAAGTCCTTCAGCTTCAAATACAGGAGTTTCATCAGACTTAACTTCCTTAACACCCGAATCACCCTTGATATCTGACAGATCATCAAGTTCCTTTCCAAGCATCTTGGAAACGAGCTGAACTCTCGGTAAGTCTTTTATTTCATATTCTCCAACAAGCTTTCCATCTCTGAGAACGGTTATCTTATCGCAGACCTCATATACCTGATCCAGGAAATGAGTTACGAATATGATACCAACACCCTTTGATTTAAGATCTCTCATAAGACCAAAAAGCTTCTTAACTTCGCTTTCATCAAGAGATGAAGTCGGTTCATCAAGGATAAGTACCTTACACTCCATATCAACCGCTCTGGCGATCGCAACCATCTGCTGAACTGCCAGTGAGCATGCAGCAAGCTGCTCATTTGCTCTTGCCGGAATATCGAGTGATTTCAGAATCTTATCTGCATCCTCGTTCATCTTCTTCCAGTTTGTAATACTTCCCTTTGTTCTGCCGATGTACATATTTTCTGCAACAGTAAGATTCGGACATAGTGTTATCTCCTGATACACTGTACTGATTCCGAGGTTCTGCGCATCCTGTGGAGAATGGATATCTACCGTACCTTCTTTTCCTTTGAGGTACACCTCACCATCATCCTTTTCGTACACGCCGGTTATAACCTTAATCAGAGTAGATTTACCTGCACCATTTTCACCCATGAGCGCATGTATCTCACCCTCACACAGAGTAAAGTCCACTCCCTGTAAAGCACGAACACCCGGAAAGCTTTTGTTTATATTATGTAATTCTAATACAGCCTTATCTTTCACAGCTTCACCTCATTTTCATTAAAAATGGGGTGTATCATAACTTTATGACACACCCCTGAATAGTCTAAATATTAGATACCGTAGTTATCTACATCTTCCTGAGTAATTGTGTTTGCGTCAAAGCCCTTCTCTTCCATTATGATTGTCTTCTCTGCAGGTGTCTGTCCAGCTTCAAGCTGCTTGATTACTTCGTCGATATATTTAGCCTGGAAAGGATTGCACTGTCCATCATAGTTCCAGTTCTTGTTAAGGAGCTCTTCAAGTGCCCACTTGTTGCAGTCAAATCCCATTACGATAACGTCTTTACCAACGCCGTGAGAGATGTTAGCCTTGTCAAGTGCCTCTACAGCACCCTTAGCCATATCGTCGTTCTCTGCATAGATAACGTTGAACTTCTCACCTGAGTCAATAACTGACTGAACGATCTGCTGAGCCTTCTCTGCATTCCACTCTGCTGTCTGCTGTGTAACTATCTTCCAACCATTCTCTTTTGCAAGAGTATCAAGAGCGCCTGATCTACCCTGCTGAGCTGCTGAACCCATAACACCCTGAAGGTGAATGATGTTGTACTCGCTGAGACCCTGATCCTTTAACCAGTTAGCTGCCTGCTCGCCTTCCTTGTCCATATCGGAAACGATTGAAGCTGCATAAAGGCTGTCGCTTGCATCGATTGTACGGTCAAAGAGAATTACCTGGATTCCTGCATCCTGTGCATCCTTGAGAACGCTGTCCCAACCAGATGTATCAGCTGCTGAAAGAAGGAGATAATCTACTCCGTCCTGAATGAACTTCTGAGCTGCTGTGATCTGTTCATCATTCTTAAGGCTGTAAGCAAATGATGCTTCATAACCATTCTCTGCACAGAACATAGCCTTGAGGTCCTTATCATTAGCTGTACGATATCCAGACTCGTTAGGATCGTTATTAATGATACCAACCTTGATTGTTCCACCTGAGCTTGCTGTATCAGATGATCCTGTATCAGATGATCCTGTATCAGCTGAACCAGTATCAGAGCTTCCTGAACCAGCTCCACAAGCTGCAAGGCTGAAAGCCATAGTAGCTGCTACAACAGTTGCAAGAATTTTTTTACCGAATTTCTTCATAAATAAAACCCTCCATATCTTCGTTTAGTTTTTTGTTTACGATGACTAAACTATATCAGAGTATGAAGGGATGTGATACAGAGTATCTTTTGATTTTTTTTGAAATTTTTATTGTGTTAAAAACTTTATATTGTTCAAAAAGTTTATTTTTTTACAATTATTTGTGATTTTTTATGATATTTTATCATTTGTTTGATTTTTTATTTAGTATTCACGACTGTTCAGGATTGCCTCATTAAGAAGGGTTATTTCATAATCCTCATCATCGATCTTTACACTTGTTATTGTATTATCTGCCGTAAATGCTTTCTCACTTACATAGGTATATTTATTATATTCTCCGCCGGAAACTACGGCATTTATCGTATTCTTCAGATCTCCACCCTGAAGCGGATTACACTCTACATCCAGAGCTATCTTTCCTTCCAGCACCTTGCTAAGTCCTGAATGTGCCGCATCAAAGGATATAATCAGTATTTCACCGTTTTTTATGTCTGTTCCTGCTCTTTTTCCAGCCTCTTCGACAGCCTCTATAACACCGATGGCCTCATTATCGTTCTCGGCATAAACTACATTTATATTGTCATGTTCCGACAAAAGTCTCTGCATTACTTCCTTACCCTTTGCCTGAGTGTAGTCTGCAGGGACTGCATCAACTATATCCCATCCGTATTTTGAAGCTGCTTCATTAAGACCGTTTGTCCTTCCTATCTGTGCCGTAGCTCCCAGAGTTCCCTGTATATCAACTATATGAAGTTCCTCCGGAGCTATTCCTTTACTTTCTGTGTAACTTTTCAGCCACTCGCAGGCTATCTTTCCTTCTTTTTTAAAGTCCGAACCAATCCATGCCGTAAACAGATTTGTATCACTCACATCCACCATTCTGTCCACTACTATTACCGGAATGCCCGCATCCTTGGTTTCCTGAAGAACAGTATCCCAGCCGGTCTCCATAACAGGTGCAAGAACTATGGCGTCTACCTCCTGCTGGGTAAAGTTACGGATAGCCATTATCTGTTTATCCTGCTTCTGCTGGGCATCGTCAAACATAAGCTCAAATCCGGCTTCTCTGGTAAGGCTTTCTTTTATAGATTCGGTATTAGCAACTCTCCAGTCAGACTCTGCTCCCAGCTGTGAGAAGCCTACATTAATGTATTTCTTCTCGTTATAGCTTTCGGTTGTTTCATCCTCTTTTTTACCACAGGAAGAAAGCGAGAGTATCATGAAAAACATAAAAAATATTTTCAGTGGTTTTAAAGTTTTTAAAAACATCCTGGCACCTCTTACTTCTGCGGTATTCGAACCGTAACTGTGGTTCCTTCCATATATGTACTGTCTACCTTCATTCCGTAGCCTCTTCCATAGAGCATCTCAATTCTTTTCTCAACATTTGCCATACCGAAACCACTCTTCTCAGAATCATAAACGGCTGCATCTACATTAGAAATGAGCTTACGGAGTCTTTCCAGTTCCTCTTCATTCATTCCTATTCCATTATCCTTTACCTTGAAAACAATATCGCTCCCATCCTTCATTCCGTATACTTCGATGAGACCTTTCCCTCTTTTGTTTTTTATTCCATGATAAAGTGCATTTTCAACAATCGGCTGAAGCGTAAGCTTCTGGATATGATAATCCAGGATATCTTCGTCAAAATGCAGCTCGTAGTCCATTATATCCTGATATCTGTATCTCTGAATCTCCAGATAACTCTTTACATGCTCTTTTTCATTATTAATAGTTATTTCACTCTGTCCCTTGCTCAGTGATATTCTGAAGAAGCTGGACAGCTCCTGAATAACCTGAATAGCTTTCTGATTTTCACCGGATTCGGTCATCCAAATGATGGCATCCAGAGTATTATAAAGGAAATGTGGATTGATCTGTTCCTGAAGCAGACGCAGCTCAGCATCCTTCGCATTTTCCTGTTCTTTATGGATATCATCAATAAGAGTTTCAATCTCCTTAACCATGCTGTTAAAGCTTTCAGCAAGGGTACTCATCTCATCAGTCCTGTCGGTATGGTAGCTGACTGTAAAGTCACCGCCTGCAAATTTTTCCGTCATCTCACACAGATCCGTAATCGGTTCTGTAATTCTCTGTGAAAGCCTTTTAGATATTATATAGATAAATGCGATGATAACTATAAGAAAAATAACCAGCCAGCGGACTGTACTGAGGAGACTTTTTGCCACCTGAATTCTCAACTTCTCCATATTTGAAGCTTCATCATATATATATTTCTGTATATCATCCTGAATCAGAGAAGTGAGGGTACGGATATTCATATCCAGCATTTCCATGTTTTCATCATAGTGACCGCCCTCTTCAACATTTTCAAGGATATCATTTGTTCTTTCCTCAAGAATGCCCATAAGCTTGATAAGAGCTTCCAGGTCTGAGCGTACATTTTCCTCAGTGGTCTTTTCTCTCAGCAACACAAAATGACCCTTAGCTTCCTCTATATAGGCTATAGGGTCTTCATCAACAAGCTTTTTCTCCGGATCAGACCAGTTCGCGGAACCGGTGATGATCCGATACATAGTCTCGTCCATGTTATCCTTAAACTTCATATTGTAAGAGTTCGCGCTTGTTATATTACGTACCAGCAGATCATAATCCTGATAATATCTGTACAGTCTTATAACTGCCACTCCGAATAGAACAATAAGCGGGATAACGCAGATCCAGATATATGCTATAAGCTTTGACTGTATTTTGCTTTTCTTTCTGATTTTCTGCTTTGTCATTCTTTCTTGATTCTTCTGTATTCCTTGGGTGACATTCCCATGGCCTTTTTAAATATATAACTGAAATAATGAGGATCTCTGTACCCCACCTCAAAACCTATTTCCGAGGTCTTCATAGAGGTGCAGGTCAGAAGTTCCTTCGCTTTATTGATACGAACTGTTGTCAGATAATCAATAAAGGTTTCTCCGGTCTCTTTTCTGAATATAGCACTGAAATGATTTGAGCTTACATTTACACTCGAGGCAACAGACTGAAGAGACATATCATCATTCTGATAGTTTTCCTGAATATATTTCTTCGCTTTATCAATTATCTCGTTATATTTTTTATCAGACAGTCTGTTTCTGTAATCAATCATCAAAGTCAGCAGACTCCTGATGTATTCCTTTGAGCTGTCGGAGCTTTCAGTATACTCCAGAGGATTACTCATATCCCCCAGAATCTCTGAACTTTTTTCCTTGGAAACCCCCAGATCCTCAAGGAAGGAAACTGAGCTGATAAGAGCCTCCACCAGAACATACTGTCTGAACATCATCGACTCCGCCGCCTCATCTCCTATACTGTCAAAATATTCACTTACAAGATCGTCTATCTCCGAGGTGGTACCGTTTCTCAGGAAATTATAAATGGTCTTTCTGGATATCATGCTTGTATCAACTTTATTAATATCCAGCTTATTTATATCTATATTATTATTTGCTGTATCTGTATACTGGTCATCTGAGCTTATACGTCTTTCATCAGCAATGGACTGCCTGATTTTTTCTCTCTGCTTATTTTCATTTCCATTAAAAACAAAGCTGTCATCAAACATATATCTCTCAGCAAAATGTCTGCTAGCGTCCGCATAGGACATATTTACATCTCTGATTCTCTCTACTATTTTTCCTACGGAAACAAAGTACATTTTATCCTGATAATCAGCCATTATCTGTCTTATGCTTTCTATACCGGCTTCGATATTTGCTTCAAGTTCCTCTGTTGAATCTGATTTTTCAAGAAGACACAGGATATCACCTATCTGTTCATATACATATACATGATTTTTGTCAGTATAGACAGCTTTTATCCTATCATATATTTCCTCATTAACTCCGGAGTATTCATTGATAACACCCGAAGCCAGCTTTCTTGGAAATACCTGAATAAGAACAATTGAATAAAAAGCAGCCGTTATATCTATACCAAGCTCCTTTCCTCTCTCGAGAGATTCCTGCATGGAAAGCCTGCCATCGATCATATCGCGAATAAACATACTTCTTTCAAGTATACGTATCTCTTCTCTGTCCTTCAGATACTTTTCCTTAGCCTCATTCTCAAGTCTGACCTTCTTGATATCTTCCGATACTTTAAGCAGTTCATTCATAAGACTATCACCGGATACAGGTTTTAATATATACTCCTCCACACCTATACTTATGGCCTGCTTGGCATAATTAAAATCATCATATCCACTGAGGACGATTATTCTTATGTTTGGAAGTTCCTTCTTAACCAGTCGGGACAACTCCAGTCCATCCATAAAGGGCATACGGATATCAGTAATCAGTATATCAGGTTCAGTCTTCATTATTTTGGGAAATGCGACCTCTCCGTCACCTGCTTCTCCCACCAGTTCAAAACCATTCTGTTCCCAGTTTACTGATTTCTTAATACCTTCACGGATAGCATATTCATCTTCTACCAGAAAAACCTTAATCATAATCGTACCTCAACTGCGAAATAGTGAGTCAAAATAAACCGTAACTATTGACTCATTAGTTCTGTCCGTAATAAGCATTAGCTCCGTGCTTACGGAAGAAATGTTTATCTCTTATACAGTCCGGAGCTGTCTTTACATCCGGATTGATCAGCTCGGTCTTAAGTGCCATCTTGGCAACCTCTTCAAGAACCACTGCATTATGTACAGCTTCTGCTGCATCCTTACCCCAGGTGAAAGGACCATGATTAGTGCAAAGCACTCCCGGTGTATACATAGGATTAAGTCCTCTCTCCTCAAAGGTCTCTATAATCACAAGTCCTGTATTCTTCTCATATGCCTCATCTATCTCTTCCGGGGTAAGATTTCTGGCACATGGTATCTCACCATAGAAATAGTCAGCATGAGTAGTTCCGTATAACGGAATACTTCTTCCTGCCTGAGCCCACGAAGTTGCCTCAGGAGAATGAGTATGAACTACACCGCCTATCTCAGGATATTTTTTGTATAGTTCAAGATGAGTAGGTGTATCAGATGAAGGGCGAAGCTTGCCTTCCACTACCTCACCATCAAGATTAAGTACAACCATATCATCAGGAGTCATTGTATCATAATCAACTCCACTTGGTTTAATAACAAAGAGTCCTGACTCTCTGTCGATTCCGCTTACATTTCCCCAGGTGTATGTAACAAGATTTCTCTTGGGAAGTTCCATATTTGCTTCGTATACTTTCTGCTTTAATTCTTCTAACATTGCTTTTTCCTCTTTTATATGTTTTCTACTGCTGCCCTTTCAACAGGGATACATTTCTTGAAAGCTTCCATATATTTTTCAAATCCTTCAACCTCTTCCGGTGAAGCCATAACTGTATAGCCTTCCTCTCCCTTGAAGATGACATCATTCAGGAACTCAGGGAGCGTCATCTTATCTGCAAAGTTCGTATAAAGTGCAAGTACTGCAATCCCCCATGCTCCGCCTTCACCTGCTGTCTCCATAACTGTGATAGGACCGCCTGTTGCTGCTGACATGATTCTCTGACCTACTTCCTTTGTCTTGAAATATCCGCCATGTCCATACAGCTTGTCGAATTCGATTCCCTCATCCTTTAAGAGAATATCAAGTCCGTACTTAAGTGTGCTTACTGCACTGTAAAGATTATGTCTCATGAAGTTTGCAAAGCTGAAATCAGCATTTACGCTTCTTAAGATTACCGGTCTTCCTTCTTCAAAGCCTGTTACCGGCTCACCTGAGAAATAGTTGAATCCAATTATTCCGCCGCAGTCAGGTGCACCCTTAAGCGCTGCTTCAAAGAGAGTGGTATAAAGCTTATTTGTATCAACCTCTATACCCATAGCTTCACTATATTCACGGAAGATATTAGCCCATGCATTTATATCTGAAGTACAGTTATTGCAATGAACCATTGCCACATCATCTCCTACAGGAGTTGTAACTACATCTATTTCTTCATGCACTGCCTTTAATGCGTGCTCCATAACAACCATGGCAAAAACTGAAGTTCCTGCAGATACATTTCCCGTACGAACTGCTACACTGTTCGTAGCGACCATACCTGTTCCTGCATCACCTTCAGGTGGACAAAGAGGAATACCTGCACCAAGCTCTCCGCTTACATCGAGAAGCTTTGCTCCATCCTCTGTAAGTGTTCCTGCCTTTTCACCGGCAACAAGAACTTTAGGAAGAATATCTCTTATTTTCCAGCCAAAACCTTCTTTGCTGATAATTGCATCATACTTATCAAGATAGGATTCATTATAGTTTCTGGTTGTACTGTCTATCGGGAACATACCGGAAGCATCGCCTATACCAAGCACCTTCTCACCTGTAAGCTTCCAATGTATATATCCTGCAAGGGTAGTGAAAAATGTAATATCCTTCACATGCTCCTCTTTATTCAGGATAGCCTGATGTATATGAGCTATGCTCCATCTTTGAGGAATATTAAACCCAAACTCAGCTGTCAGCTCCTTAGCTGCCTGCTCTGTGATAGTATTTCTCCAGGTTCTGAAAGGAACCAGAAGCTCTCCCTCTTTATTAAACGCCATATAGCCGTGCATCATGGCACTGAAGCCTATAGCACCTGTTGTTTTAAGATCAGCACCGTACTTATTCTTTACGTCGGTTTTAAGTTCGGCATATGCAGTCTGAAGACCCTTCCATATCATATCAAGACTGTAGGTCCATACTCCGTTCTCATACTGATTCTCCCAGCCAAAGCCACCCTCTGCAATCGGCTTTCCATCCATATCAGTCATTACAGCTTTGATTCTGGTAGAACCGAATTCTATACCTATGGCTGTCTTTCCTGATTCAATAATTTCCCTCATATTTGTAACCTCCATAAATAAATTAAAGATTTATATCGTTTTAATCCATTCAACATCATATCACAATTGCTTTAGTAATGTAATACCAATGATTATTTGCATAAAAAAGTCAAACAAGTTAATAATTATTCTTAAAATAATAAAAGGGCGTACCGCCTTAACGATACGCCCGAGGTTTCTGTTTATTTACTTTCTCACAAGAAGTGACTGACCTGTCATTTCCTCAGGCTGAGGAAGTCCCATTATCTCAAGAAGTGTAGGAACTATATCACAGAGCTTGCCACCTTCCTTAAGTGTGTAATTCTCGTCATAATTGTAGAGAATGAACGGAACAGGATTTGTTGTATGAGCTGTATGAGGCTCTCCTGTCTCATAGTTCTTCATCTGTTCACAGTTACCATGATCAGCACAGATAAAGAGTACTCCGTCAACTTCCTTTACTGCCTCTACTGCATCACCGACACATTTATCAACTGTCTCAACTGCTGCGATAGCCGCCTCAAGAACTCCTGTATGACCAACCATATCAGGGTTAGCGAAGTTGATGATTATCACATCATATTCTCCGGATTTGATAGCCTTAACCAGATTCTCACCAACCTCAGGTGCACTCATCTCAGGCTGAAGATCATAGGTTGCAACTGCAGGAGAATTAACAAGTATTCTGTCCTCATCCTTGTTAGGCTCTTCAAGACCGCCGTTAAAGAAAAATGTAACGTGAGCATACTTCTCTGTCTCAGCAAGTCTGAGCTGCTTAAGTCCGTTCTTAGCAAGGTACTCGCCAAATGTATTGGTGATCTCCTGCTTCTTGAATGCTACGAACTTGTTAGGAATTGTTTCATCATAATCCTTGAAACATACATATGTAAGTGGCATATAGCCATTAGCTCTCTTAAGGTATTTGATACATTTTGTATCAGAAGCATCACCTTCCTGAGCAGCTATGTCTTCATCTGTGAAGCAGAATGCCTTGGTTATCTCACGTGCTCTGTCAGGACGGAAGTTGAAGAATATTACTGAATCACCTTCCTTAACAACTGAAAGAGGCTTGCCTGCTTCATCAGTTATTACTGTAGGAATAACAAACTCATCTGTTACTCCCTCATCATATGACTTCTGCATAGCATCGATAGGATCTGTAGCCTTGACACCTTCACCGAGTACCAGTGAATCATAAGCCTTCTGGATACGATCCCAGTTATTATCTCTATCCATTGCATAGTAACGTCCGCTGAGTGAAGCAACCTTACCTACGCCGATTTCCTTTGTCTTATCTACAAGCTCCTGGAGGTAATCCTTTCCTGATGCAGGAGGAGTATCTCTTCCATCAAAGAATGGATGAAGATATACATTTTCAAGTCCCTCTCTCTTGCACATCTCAAGGATTGCATAAAGGTGTGTATTGTGGCTGTGAACACCACCGTCTGAAAGAAGTCCCCAAAGATGAAGGTCACTGCCCTTCTCCTTACAGTTATTGATTGCACGAAGGAGTTCTTCATTCTTGAAGAAATCTCCATCCTGGATGAATTTTGTAATAAGTGTGAGATCCTGATATATGATACGTCCTGATCCCATATTCATATGTCCAACCTCTGAGTTACCCATCTGACCGTCAGGAAGACCAACAGCCATACCTGAAGCAAAACCCTTTTGATATGGACACTCAGCCTTAAGCTTATCCATAACAGGTGTCTTTGCCATAAATACTGCATTTGAATCCTGGATATCTGATTCACCATATCCATCAAGAATCATAAGAACTACCGGTTTCTTGCTCATATCTTTTCTCCTTTTTTCTACAGTAACAATGATGTTACAGAAATTATATATATGATATGTTAGAACTACTGATTGTGGAGTTATATGGTTCTAACTAAAAGTCCAAATGATACTATATATGATTTTAGTTTATTTCGCAAGTCACAAACTAACTAAATTAGAAGAATTTTAATAATATAAATGTAGCTATTTATACTATTAGTATATTGAAAGATATAATTAATCTGATATAATAATGCTCTATTTCTCATTTCAATAAAGTTAAAAATTAAAATTATACAAAAGGAAATTACCATAGGTAATCAAAGAAAAGAAATGTTAACAGCCATCAGAAAAAAATATATAGGAGACCGTGCCTTCTACAGGAAGCTGCTTGGGATTGCATTTCCCATTATGATTCAGAACGGCATGTCTAATTTCGTAAATCTCCTTGATAATATAATGGTAGGTCAGCTGGGTACTGAGCAGATGTCTGGTGTTGCTATAGTTAACCAGCTTGTCTTTATATTCTATCTTCTGATATTCGGTGGATTATCAGGTGTCGGCATATTTACTGCACAGTATTTCGGAAATAAAGACGACGAGGGCATCCGTCACACCTTCAGATACAAGCTGTGGCTGGGCTTCATCATAACAGTAATATCTACTATTATATTTCTGGTATATGGAGACAAGCTGATAGGTCTATATCTTAACAGCTCTGCCGAGGGAGGTAACCTGGAAGCAACCCTCTACTATGGTATGGAGTATCTGGGAATAATACTCTTTATGCTGCCGTTAGTTTACATAACTCAAGTGTACTGCAGCACCTTAAGAGAATGCGGAGAAACAAAACTCCCTATGATTGCCGGAGTAATAGCCGTTTTTTCAAATCTTGTTCTGGACTATATACTGATCTTCGGAAAGCTGGGGCTACCTGCACTGGGTGTAGCCGGAGCTGCCATCGGTACCGTTGTCGCAAGATTAATAGAAATGATCATCGTTATTATCTGGTGTATCCGTCACAGGAACACTCATACATATTTTAATGGAATCTATAAAACCATCCTTGTTCCGCCACAGCTTGTATGGAAATACTTTTATACCGGTATTCCTCTTCTTATGAATGAGGGACTCTGGTCCATAGGAGTAGCCATGCTGAACCAGGCTTATTCCATGAGGGGACTGAATGTTGTCGCAGGTCAGAGTATAGCAAATACCATAAACAACATTTTCAACATAGTGTTTATAGCCATGGGTGATGCTGTAGCAATCATCATAGGACAGCATCTGGGAGCAGGTGATATGGAAAAGGCAAAGGACGAAGATACAAAGATCATCGCCTTCGCCATGTTTACTTCTGCCATAATCGGAGCAGTAATGCTTTGTTTTTCAGGACTCTTTCCAAAGCTATATAATACAAATGATATGGCTCGTCTGGTGGCAATGCATTTTATAATGGTGCAGGCTATTTTCATGCCTAAGGATGCATTTCTGCATAACACCTACTTTACTATCCGTGCGGGAGGCAAGACCATAATCACCTTCTTCTTCGACAGCTTCTTTATGCTGGCAGTTAGTGTTCCTCTGGCGAATATTCTTGTAAGATGCACTACTCTTGGACCTGCCACTATATTTGCTCTATCACATGTAGCGGATTTTATAAAATGTGCCGTAGGCTTAATTCTTATTAAAAAAGGAGTATGGCTCAGGAATATCGTTAAATAACATAAACGGTATTCTGAGCCATTTTTCATTGATTACCTTTTGTTCTGTTATATCCTATCTCCGAAGCATTATATTTTTTTATATAATGCCGCTCCAGATCATTCAGATTCTTTGCTCTGCTTTTTTTCAGAGTAACAAATCTTATGGTGAATCTGTCACCCCTTGCATAATCGGCATAAACTCTTCCATTCCCCTTGGCTGTGAAATGATTATTTGCCCTGCTCACGATATGCTGAGCCTGTCCGATGTAGTATTTTCTGTCAGTATGATTATGAATTATGTAAACCCCTGGCACATCTATTTTATTTGATGCAAGCTTCTGCCCCTTCCCCTTTATATTTCTCAGTCTGAGAAATTTTTTTACTGATATTTCCTTTGAGTTATTGATTATGCCCTTTAACGTGTTAGTACTTACGGAATAAATGGATATCAGAAGGGCTGTAATTATCAGTATAGTCAGAACTGTCACTACTATAAGACGCGTTCCGGATAAGGCTGTGAAGTATGAAAGATCTATTTTATCCAAGCTTATCATCATTCACCCTTTTTCTTTTTCCCATCCACATCTACACCGGCCTCTTCAAACTTCTGCTTCATAGTCGGATTGTTCTTTGTAAGCTTCTTAATTGTCAGATCATCAAGCTTATCATTTGCCAGACGGAGATTATTTCCTGAGGACAACAGTTCATCCTTTACCTTCTGAAGATGCTGGATGGTTTTATCTATCTCCTCTATGGCACTGTTAAATTTTTTATTTGCCAGCTCATAGTTTCTGCCGAACTTATCTTTAAAATCAAGAAGCGATGACTCAAAGGTAGATACATCAACATTCTTACTCTGCATTTCCATAAGAGCCTTCTTATCCTCAAGGTTATTCATTGCTGCATTTCTGAGAAGTGTGATAAGAGGGATAAAGAACTGCGGACGAACAACATACATTTTAGGATACCTATATGAAACATCAACTATGCCGGTATTATAATAATCATTGTCACTCTCAAGCATACTGACAAGTACAGCATATTCGCAGCCCTTTTCATTCCTGTCCTTATCCAGTTCCTTGAAAAAGTCTTCATTCTTATGCTTTGTCTTGGTCTCATCATTCTCATTCTTCATCTCGAACATGATGGATATATATTCAACATCTCCAGAATAATCTTTGAAGATATAATCACCCTTGCTTCCTGTCCTGGCATCATTATCCTTCTCAAAATAAGCACTCTGAAAACCAGTAGCTCTCAGCTTGTTGAATTCATTCTCACAGTATCTCTCCAGACTCTCACCTATCATCTTGGTGGACTGCTGAAGCTTAAACTCCGTAACTCGTTTTATTTCATCATCCTTAAGCTTAAGCTCCTCACTGTGAAACTTCTCCTTCTGCTCAAGCTCGAGAGAGTATTGAAGCTTATTCTTCTCTATATCCTTTTCCAGGTCTTTTATTTCAGATTCCTTTTTAGAAAGCTCCAGGCTGTGTCTGGACTCCATCTCTCTTATCTTTTCTTTTTCTTCCCTGACGGCATCCTGGACAGCTCTGTTTTTTTCATTTTTCAGGTTATCTATTTCATTATCTTTTTTCGAAATAATAAGGGAATGCGAGGATTCAAGTTCTATAATACGCTGTTTAAGCTCCATTATCTCCTTATCAGAATCCGATCGTGATTTGATCACAGCTGCCTGAATAACAGACTCCTGATTTTCCTTCAGTTCCTTCCTGTTTTTTTCTATCTGCTTCTCAAATTCTTTATCTCTTATCTGGTTGACAATCGCCGTATAACCGGATTCATCTATCGTAAAATATTCACCGCAATGAGGACATTTTATCTGTTCCATACAACACTCCTTTATACTATCTTATTTTGAGATTATAAATATAATTATAAAATGATAGAACACCCGTGTAAATAGATTTTCTGTTTATAAAAACAATATAAGAAGCGCCTGTGAGCACTTACTCACAGACGCTTTATACATATTAAGAGTATTATTTCAAATTATAATCAGTTCCATTAACTGTTATCTTCTCTATATTATCAACATCTACCAGACGGTTGAAGAGTGTGATTACGTGGTCATCAATTGAACTGCAGATATATGAGAAGCTGGCTACCTCTTCAGCAGGATCATTTGCACTTCCTGTATCATATGGATGTTTAACATCATATATAAGATAAGTTGAGCCATCCTTATAGGTTATCTCCATCTTATAAACATTATCAATGCATGGCTCTCCATCAAAAGTATTACTGAAGTCTATTCCCTTCTTTAAATCAACATTCATGGCTATCGGAGATATCTCAAGACTGCCTCCATCCTTGTTTGTAAAAACTGTTGAGCTGATCTCATCAGATACAGGGATATTCACTGAATTCTCTTCTGAAATGTATGGTGTTTCATCATATTCTTTATCAGGATCTTCTTCAAGCTTTTTCAGAATCTCACTTCTCGGCATCTGGTATACAGTGTAGCTGAGTGTCAGATGATCTGTAATAACTTCAGAAGGTGTTAGAGGCACATCACCACCGGCGTATCCGGCTCTGTTATCTACCATGTATTCATAACAATACAGTTTGTCAGCTGTAGATTTCTCAAGATCTACATATATCTTTCCGGAACCTTCATTGAAACTGAATAGTATATTCTGATCTTCGTTTATCCAAGCGCCTTTAGCTTCATTGTCCATCTCACTGTAATTAAGACAGTCTACTCCGCCTTCTTTTTCAAGTGTATACTCAGCAACTATTCCATTCTTATCTCTGGTTACGGAAAGTACAGTCATTTTGGTATCACCAATCTGAATCTCAGTTGGCTCGCTTGCAATCTTATCGCCTATCAGTTTTTCTGCCTTCTCTTCATCAGCCTCAACATATTCAACCTTAGGCATAGTAACTGTAATCTCGTTTGGCTTTCCGTTTTCATCAATCTTTTCTTCTTCTATAAAGGTTTCTTCATGACTTTCAATAGTCTGCTTTCCGGCATTTCCCCAGAGTCTCTGGAAGAGTTCTCCGTTGGTTGCAGCATTTACTGCTAACGGTGTGGCTATAATAAGTACTGCAGCCGCGATAGCTGTTTTGGCAAAACCGCGGGATGCAAAGCCCAGCATTTCTTTTCTATATGCTTTAAGCTGACTTTCTTTTCTGCGATTATATCTATCTGAAAAAATATGTTTTTCTTTTGCTTCATCAATTCTATCGAATTCCTCTACGCTGATCTCAGGAGCAAAATCTTCAAATTCATTATATTCTTTATTCATAATAATTTCTCCTTACTTCTCATTGGCAATAAACAGATTGTTCTACATATATTCCTTTTTCTGTCACATAGTCTTTCATCATCTGTTTGGCACGCTCATATCTCTTTCGTACATTTGCCTCTGTGATGTTCAGCTTAGTGGCTGTTTCCCTGGTTGTGTATTCCTTGATTACCAGACATTCCACAACCTCTCTATATTTCTCGGGAAGTGTTTCAATCAGTGACTTCCAGTCTGTATCCGAATCCAGATCCATATCTACTGCAGCTTCTGCTCTTTCATCCTTATCTGTCAGATACATGTATTCACTTTCCTTTTTTGTTTTATTATAGATAGTAATAGCAGCGTTTCTTATTACTGTTATTATGTATCTCTTACAATCATCTGAGTCTGCTCTTTCAAACTGTACTTCATGTTTCATCAGTTTCAGAAATGCATCCTGCACCGCATCCTCTGCCTTTCCTTCATCGTGGAGGATGCTGTATGCCACATAATACATTTTCTGCTCATACAGCTTGTAACAGGTCTCGATGAATCTAACCTGTTTTCTTGCCATTTGCATTTTGATACCTCTTTCAAAAATTAATGCTTTTAATAGTTTATCGTGTAAGTTAATCCGTACGTTTTGTTCTTACACCCATAATAACTATTAAAAGCATCTTTTTGTGACAAATAATTATAAAAATTTTTAAAGATTCGTTACTACCTGATTTCTTCCACTGTTTTTACCTTTATATAGATTACTGTCGGCTTTCTGAACCCAGTTATCCACTGACAGGCCTTTCTCACCTTCAGCAACACCAATGGTTACCGTTACATTTATTTTCTGTTCATCATATTTGAACTCAGTATTTTCTACTGTCTGTCTCAGCTTTTCCATCTTATCATGGGCAAAGGAAATAGTGTCTGTATTTTCATCTGCCTTGCCAAGGATAAGAAATTCCTCACCGCCCCATCTGGAGATAGTTTCACCATCACATTTATCCTTCATTATCTCTGACAGAGTCTTAAGTATATAATCACCTGTATTGTGACCATATTCATCATTTATAGATTTAAATTTATCTATATCCAGCATAGCCAGATATGAACCTTCTATTCTATCAGTTGTTTCATCCAGTTTATCAATCATATAATGTCTGTTATAAAGCCCTGTCAGACGATCTATATATGCAGCCTGACGTAATTCTTCTTCTGATTTGATGATATTATGAACAAGCAGGAAAGAATAATAAATAAGAAAGCTTATAACAATAATGGAATTAAACTGCCAGAATACCTCTGATAAGGCTTCGCTTTTATATATAGGCCCCACTCTTTTTACATATCCTGTACTAAGAAGATAACCTAGTCCTGCCATAACACTGATTAGAATCGCATTAGGCCTGCTCCCCTTCAGCTGATATGCCATATAGTCAGCTATAAAAATAACGGGTATCATCGAAAGGCAATACAAATAAAATCCATATCCGGTTCCCAGACAAATGGTTGTGATACACATATAAAATGTAAGCCATATATATACCATTAACAGATAAGCATAAAGCTTTTCCTTATAAATAAGGAAATAACCTATGATATAAATAAACATGGTTGGAATACTAAAGTATACAAGAAACCCTGCTTTGCATACATAAAAAAACCACATCAAACCTATTACCAGAAAAAGTATGACCGTATTTATCAGATATGTAATTTTTTTAATGAATGATAAATCCATAATTATCCCTTTTGCTCTATTATTTTTCTAATAATGCTTTGATTTCATTTTCATTTAATTCTCTGTAATCACCGGGGCTTAGTCCAGGATCAAGCTTCAGACTTCCCATTGAATACCTTTTCAGATAAATCACCTTGCAGCCAACAGCTTCGAACATTCTTTTAATTTCATGATAACGACCTTCTGTTATCGTTATTTCAAAAACAGAATACTTCTCTCCTTTAACAGAAGGATCATCACTTCCGGTAAGCTCATTATACTTATCTTGAAAAATCGGATCATTATTAATTTTAAGAAAATCTTCTAATTCCGGAAAGTATCTCAGTTTTGCCGGCTTAGTCAGCTTGTCATCACCTATATCTATTCCATTTTCAAACAGGATCTCTATATCTTCAGGAATTTTACCAGTAACAATTACTGCATAACATTTATCTATATGTTTACCCGGAGCAAGCAGTCTGTGACTTAGCTCTCCATCATTTGTAATAAGCAGTAATCCTTCAGTATCACGATCCAGTCTTCCCACAGGAAACAGATCCCTTCTTTTTTTTGACTTTATCAGATCAAGAACGGTTTTTTCTTTTTTATCCCTGGATGCAGTGATCAAACCAGCCGGCTTATGAAGCATATAGTATTCATATTCAGCATAACCGGCACTTTCGCCTCTGACACATATTTCATCCGTATCAGTATCAACCTTCTGAGAGCTGTCTTTGCACAGGGTTCCATTTATGGTAATGACGCCTGATTTAACAAGAGCTTTTACTTCATTTCTGGTCCCAAATCCTGCATCGGCAAGATATTTATCTAATCTTATCTTCAAACTACAAATAATCCTCTTATTTGATAACTTATTTCTTAATTATCTCCACAACCTCGCCTATATACATATCATGGGGTGCATCACCCTCATAGAATCTCTCTACGATATCCTTTGGAATATTATTTTCATCAAGTCTCTGCTTAAACAGTTTTTTGCATACAAGAGTAAGCTCTGCCTCTTCATAAGTAACTGACTCTCCGGCTTCCCTTACAGTAAGTCCTTCATAGTTCATCTTATCAATATCTCTTCCGGACTTAGAACCAAATACACCAAGAATATCCTTCATACTTTCAGGATAAAAACTTACAGTAAAATAATCATTTTCATCCATAAAATCATGTGTATATCTTGAGGTTCTGACATATGTTGTTGCAACAGGTTTTCCCCAGAGCGTTCCGGTACCTCCCCAGCTTATAGTCATAGAGTTAAACTTATCTTTATTTCCAGCTGTAAGAAGCGCCCATTTTTTATCAAACTGTGAAAAAGTATTTATAGTGAGTTCCATATATAATAACCGCCTTTCTTCATATAATACATCAAATATTTATACACTAAAATATAGCACAAAAGTATAGTATTTGAAAAGATGACAACGTGAACCTGGTTCACGCTGTCATCTTTTAATCAATCTTGATATCTTATTTCTTTATTTTTACCTTCTTTACCTTACTCCATTCACTATATACCTTCTTATTATTTGAATCCTTCACATACGATCTTACCCTTATATAGTATGTCTTTTTCTTTTTAAGCTTCTTGATGGTAAGTGTATTCTTAGTTGTAGATTTCTTTTTTAATGATTTTGTAAAACTACTATTCAGCGCATATTGAACTTCATAGCCCTTTACTCCGGATACTTTCTTCCACTTAAGCGATATCTTCTTTCCCTTAGCATTCTTTACCTTGCTTATGGTCGCCTTTTTCGGAGCAGTGACTGTCGGTTCCACTTTAGATGTAGGTGTTACTGTTGGCTCTACTGTTGCTTTGTCCTTTGAATCATTTGTTGGAACAGCTGAAGGTGTCATCGTTGGTGTTGGAGAAACGTTCGTAGTTGGTATTCCAGTTGGATCACTAGTTGGTGTATTTGTAGGTAATGAAGTTGTGTCTGGTGTAACTGTAGGACTAGGTGTAGCTGTAGGATCAGTAACATCTCCAGTTTTTTCTTCCCAAATTGCATAAAGCGTTATATCATATTTAGTTCTATAACTACTTATTACTTCACCATCTTCATCGTAATATAAATATTCTCTATTTGTACTCCATCCACAGAATCGAAGGTTTTCTTCATCGTTTAATGGTGTACTCATTTCATCTTCCGAATTAAATCTTACACCCTTTTTAAATGTTTTTTCTCTAGAATATTCCTTCTCATTATCGGTTTCTTCTTTATACCAATATCCACCATTAGCATCAAATGTTACTATACATGTCTCATATGATTCCTCACTACTCCACTGAGCTTGAAATGTAGTATCCTTAATATCATAAAAAATATCTCTTGGTAACTTATATAACTCATCATCAATGGAAGGAGAAATAATTTTCCATCCGTCAAAAGTATACCCTGCCTTCTCTGGATTTTTGCATAGATCAACCCAACAATTACCACCTTTGGGAACATATTCTGTATATGAATCATATGTTACTTCATGATTATTATCATCATACATTATGACTTCTCCACCATCAAAGTCGAATGTAAATGTAGCAATATCGCCCCATACAGCTTCAAGTATTATATCTCCATCAACATAAAACCTATCGCTGTCATTATATGAATAAATTTTTTCTGAATCATCTCCTTTAATTCTCCAACCAGTAAGCATATAGCCTTCTTTTTCCACATTTGTATAATTACAACTATATGGTATTTCCGAAAAGGCCTCATCATTATATGAAGCATCTGTACCAGTACGTTCATACTTTTCATATATACCATGAGAAAAATACAGTTTAGATTCAGTTCCTCCCCACTGAGAATTAAAGTTTTTAAACTTTCCACCATTAGCATCGTAGGTGATAAGCGCTGCTTTTGTCCAAACAGGAACAATAGTAATATCTTCTTCACCTATTTTTATACTACTATATTTTTCATAAACCTTATCATCGTCCGAATCCTTTATCTTGAATTCATCACATACGTATCCATCAAATCTTACTGGAAGAGAGAATTCCGAGCCTATCTCATCATCTTGTTCAGCATCAGATGGCATAATATATTCATATTCAAAATCACAATAAGATCCACTTATATAATAATCCCAGGATTCAGAATTAACACGAAAAGACGTATTCTTTTTTCTCAATCCTTTTTTTTGTGTTATTTTCAGACCATTCTTTGTAGTTCCTAACCAACCATCATCTCCTGCATCAAAGGTTACAACAACTCCTTTTTCCCATACTGCAACAAGATTTATATCTTTGTTTACCGTAATCGTATCACTACCATTTTGCTGGTATAAAGTATCGTCATCACCTTCAATTTTATATCCATCAAAGAAATATTGATCATAGGTGTGAGTATCACTATCCATTTTTAGAGAAAAAATATTATATGCCTCTTCAACACCCGAATAATCTATATCAAGCTTATACCAATCTTCATATGGACTTGCTGAATAATAACCCGTTCCTATGGTATATTCAAAACCTTCAGGAAAAGTCCATGCAATCTTCTGAATTTTCTCTCCATTTTTAGTAGTCCCGAATCCACTTACATCAGTAGTAAGTGTTACGGTATACGCATTTTCCCACACCGCATCAACTACTATATCAGAATCTGAACTGTCTAATCTAAATACATCTGTCCAATTTTTATATACAGTTCCATCACCACCACGTATTTTCCATCCGATTATTATTTTATTATTTATAACTCTGTCAAATATATAGTTATATTTTTCCATATATATATCTTTATCATATTCTTCAGAATCACTTCTTTTGGTGATTAGCCACCATGAGTCTCCAGATATGCCCATTCCTGGTCCATAAGTGGGCTGATTCTCTCTCCAATCACCATCTTTTTTATAGGACAAATCCGTTACATCATTGCCATCTACGACGCCAAATTTACTGTAATCTGTATGAAATGTAATTGTTGTATCATTCCCTTCAGCATTTACAACATTACCGGTTATAAACGCAAATAAAAAACTGCATAAAATTGATACAAATATAATTCTTGGCCTCACTATTTTTTTGAGCATTTGTATCCCTCCTCTTTAAGAAAATTTATTTAAAGTCAGTGTATCACCGCACCATTTTTTTTGTCAAATGTTGCTTGATTTATCACCACAATTATTTCATAATGGAAGTGGCATATTTACGGAATAGAAAGGAAATGGATGGCCAATACATTTTTTGATTCTGTAAATAAAGAGGACACATTTACTTTTATTCCCTGGGAAGAGCAGACTATTGCAAATGACTTCATGTTCAGCAAAGTCATGAGCAATCCAGAGCTTAGTAAAGAACTTCTCAGAAGAATTTTTCCACAACTTAATATCGAGAAGGTTGAGGATATTGAAATCCAAAAGACTTTAAAGAATTACTATGTTAACAAAGGAGTGCGTCTTGATGTATATGTCTCTGACGAAAAAGGCAGACGATATGACATAGAGATGCAGATGACAAGCAATCAGAACATCAGGAAAAGATCACGATACTATGCCAGTATGTTAGATGCCAACGATCTTCTCAAAGGAAAAGATTACGACAGTCTTAGTGATACTTACATAGTGTTCATATGTACCTTTGATTTGTTTGGTCAGGGATACCACAAATACTCCTTCAAAAATATCTGTATGGAGAATAACAATATTCTCCTGAATGATGGTGCTGAACGATTATTCCTGAATACCGAGGGTACACGGGATGATGTAGATGCTGAACTAAAGAAGTTCCTTGATTTTGTAAAGGGACGCGAAGTGGAACCAGATGATTTCCTAAAACGGCTTAAACAAGCTGTAGAGGAAGCGAAAACAGTTGAGACCTGGAGGGATGAATATATGACGTTTAATGAAATAGAACGAAGAGGCTTCCTGCAGGGAGAGGCTATTGGAGAAGCTAAAGGAGAAGCTAAAGGTAGAGCTAAAGGGAAAGCTGAAGGGGAAGCTGATAGAAAAGCCAAAGATATTTCTATAATCAAAGAAATGGTTTTAAATGGTCAGATATCTGAAGATACAGCTTCTCTTATTATTTCGAACTTTTCAAAGCCTTCTTTAGAAAATGAACAAAACTGAATAATTCATGCAACTAATTGACGACACCGGTGGTTATTTATTCTAAACCGGTTTATAGTTTAGACTGTAAATATGCCCGGGTTTATCGCTGATCTGCGGTAAACTTGCGGGCATTTAAAGCAACATTTTGTTGCTTTTTTCGAAACGATTGATTAAGTTGACATAAAAAATATGACAGCAGTGAACCTGGTTCGCTGCTGTCATCTTTTAGTTTTTCAATCTACTTAATTTCCTCAAATGTGATATTATTATCTAACGCATATTTTTCTGCAGTAGAGTTTTTATAACCTTTTATGATTGCATTGTTATTTACAAAACAGTCTTCTAATTCCGTTTCAGGATTTAATATTGTAATGGTAATTTGCTGCTCACATGCAAAAGCCCATGATTCTATCTTTGTAACACTTTTCGGAACTGTGACATTTGTAATTTGAGTCTCAGCAAAGGCATCTTTTTCTATGATTTCTAATCCTTCCGGAAGTTCTATATCTGAAATACATGTTGCCCAAAATGCATTTTTACCAATACGTTTAACGCCTGATCCAAGTTTAACACTTGTGACATTGTAATCCCACGCAGAAAAATAACCTTTTATTTCTTCAACAGAATCGGGAATAACAATATCTTTATATTGTCCTTCTGCAACATAATACAAAACAGTTTTATCTTTACTGAATAGCATGTTGTTTTCTACTACGAAATATTCACTGTCACGGTCTACAATAATAGATTTCAAATCAGTAATACCATAAAATGCACTATCATATATAGTATCTATTGTTTTGGGAATATATATAGATTTAATCTTCTCATTAGTAAAATGAACATAATTATAAAATGCCAAACCACTAATGGCAGTCAAAGGTAATCCATTAATCATTTCTGGCAGAACTACTTCTTCACCCTGAAAGCCCTCATAATCTCCAAGGCAATATGCTACTGTTGTCATTCCATCATCACTAAAAACAGAATAGCATTTACATCCTTCGGATATTTCCCATATATCGTATTTTCTTGGAGGCGTTTCAACATAAGATGCTTCAAGCTCATAAATCTTTTCATCTGCTACTGCAACTACGTTTACATGGCTCTCCTGAGGATACACATGATGCCATCTACATTTGATATTAACTTTCGCAAGCAAATCCATTATCAATTGACTGGTTGCCCAACAATCACCACCACCATAAAAAAGCATGTCCCTGCTATTAGAATATCTTCCGTCATAATAATAGTTCTCAGCAACATATTTTGTTACCGCTTCAATTTTCTCATATTCACTCGATTCTTTATGAATGATAGACTCTATGATATCCGTTATTTTTTCATCAAAATATATTCGTTCATAGCTTATATAATGAATTTTAAGATAGAATCGTTGACTATCTGCAATAATTGTAATAGTTTCATCATAATCATCATATGATTTTCCTGTCGGAAGATAATTTCCTTCTTCAAGCTGAATATAGTTATTTCCAGGTGTCCAGTATCCATTTATATACCTGTCTATATCAGAATAAAAATATAACGACTGAGTATATCCTGTCACATCAAGCTTAATGGTTGTCGGATAACTTTCAGGCATAGCTATACCTTCTCGAGCAGGCAAAGAATATAAAGTTATTTCCATATCCTTAGCCGGTTCACCATTTATATATATCTGTGAAGGTTTATTATCCTCAGGCAATGTATCTTCTTCAGTAGTTTTTTCTTCCGTTGTTTTATTTTCAGTTGTTTTTTTGTCTGGATTATTACTATCTTCAGATTTGTCTGTTTTTTTATCAGTGTTATTGTTTTTAGTTTGCTTTTTTATCTTTATTTTGATGCTTCCTTTTGCCTTCAGTTTTCCTTTCTTATAACCATAAACACTAAGTTTAACATTACCTTTTTTTAATCCTTTAACTTTAATCTTTTTACCGCCAACAGATACTTTTACATATTTTTTCTTAGAAGCTTTTACTTTTATCTTATAGTTTCCCTTTACTTTTACTGTTGATGTTTCAGATACAGTAATAGATAATGAGTTTGTGGATAAATTGAGTTTTTTTGTTTTTGCATACACTTTATTGTCAATAAACCCAACATTTGATACTAACAAAACTATTGCTAAAAATATGAATAATCCCCTATTATTTTTCATAGTTAATTACCTCACGAATACGATAGATATTGTTATATTTATATGTTATTCCAGTAAAATGCGAATTTCTCGCAATCCCAGCTATTTATTACCGATAAATATATCCACCTGATTTGGCTCTTCTCTTTTTTCGTCATAGCTATATTCCAGCTTGTCTGTCATTTTTTCAATAATTGTGAGTGAGAGATCATTATCAGTATCCTTAATATCAAATTTTTTGCCTGCATAACCCACAGTGATATTACTGCTTTGATCCTGCATAGAATATTCTATCTTTACACGGATATATGGCTTATCGAGGCTTGGGAACAGTATCTGTTGTACCAGCTCCTCAACGATAAGACGTATACGATTTCTATTTGTATAAGATATATCATTCTGGATAAAGTAATTCTCAAGTTTATCTACAAATATATGGAAATCATAATTCTTTTTATCGATCAGTTCTTCGAATAACTTCATCTTCAGAATAAATCTTCTTGTCAGTTCTTTCTGAGGATTGTCAAATATTTCTTCAGGAGTTCCTTCTTCATAGATACCGCCCTCATCCATATAGAATACACGGGTCGAGATAGATCTGGCGAAATTCATCTCATGAGTAACTATCATCATGGTCTTTCCACTTTTTGACAATTCTCTGATTACTGCCTGTACCTCTGAAACCATCGTAGGATCAAGTGCGCTTGTGGGCTCGTCCAGAAGTATCACCTCAGGATCCATACAAAGTGCCCTTGCAATCGCCACTCTCTGCTTCTGTCCTCCGGACAGCTCATCAGGATATGCAAGCACCTTGTCTTCAAGTCCTACCCTGCTCAGATACTCCATTCCAGTTTTATAAGCTTCTTTCTTATCCTTTTTCAGAAGATCCATCGGTGCAAGCATAAGATTCTCTATTACAGTCAGATGACCGAACAAATTAAAGGACTGAAATACCATGCCCATTTTCCGTCTGACCTTCTTTATATCTGTTCCTTTTGCAGTGATATCTTCACCGTTCAAAAGAATACTGCCTGAGGTTGGAGTTTCCAAAAGATTTATACACCTTAAAAAGGTGGATTTTCCTGTTCCCGAAGGACCTATAATAGAGATAACATCCCCATCATTTATCGTTACATTTACATCCTTTAAAGGAGTCACGCCATCAAATTCTTTTTTCAGATTTTTAATCTCAATCATCAGATTGCACCCCCTTTAAAATGTCTTCTCTTTTCCGCCTCTTCGGATTTATATTAACTTCAATCTTACCTACTATAAATGTCATAATTCCACCAAGGATAAAATATATTACAGCTACAGCAATAAGCGGGAAGAATGCCTCATAAGTACGTCCTCTTACTATATCTCCCATCTTTGTAAGATCCTGCACTGCTATATATCCGACAATGGCCGTTGCCTTGATCAGTGATACTACCTCACCCTTATATGTAGGAAGAAAATGCGGAACAGCCTGGGGAAGAATGATTCTGAAGAAGGAATGTAAATCACCATATCCCAGAGCGTAGGCTGCTTCTGTCTGTCCCTTATCAATAGCACCAACACCGGTTTTTAACATTCCGAATACTCCCGAACCGAAAACAAGTGTAAATGCGATCACCGAAACAACAGTTCCACTGATTTCTGATTTTGCAAAAATGATATAGTACAGAATCATAAGCAATACAACCACAGGCATTCCCTGTACCAGCCATACAAAGAACCTTGCAATCGCATTTGCTACTTTATTTCCATTACGGCATGCCATATATGTAAGGAAGCCGAGAATAGTTCCAAACAAAATGGATAGAACAGTGATGAGTAACGTTGTAAGTATTCCGGAAATGAACAGCTTGTATCTGTCTTCACGTATGAAGGTTTTCTCAAAACTGGACTTTGTCCTGCCCCAGAAGGAACTGTCAACTGCCTGCTCTCCTGCTGCACGTACTATCAGAACATAATATGCAGGATAATAATCAATAAAATCCATTTTTTCCTTACGTTCATCAGTTACAACAATTGAACCGCAGGCCATATCAGCCTTTCCTGACTCAACTGTAGCAAGGGCTGCAGCAAAATCCATACCTGTAAAGTTCACGTGATAATCAAGCTCCTTTGCCATGAGCAGAATCATCTCCACATCAAATCCGCAGAGCTCGCCACCTTCACCTACATAACTCATAGGCTGCAGCGTATCACAGGCAGCAACATTTACCGTACCAGCATTTCCCGGCCAATCCTGATCCATTACTGTTTTTATACTTTCATCTGAACCGGTCCATTTATCCCACAGCTCAGCCTTTTCTTCCTCGGATATCTTGTCAAATGCAGCCTGCCACTCATCTCTTCTTTTGTCTCCTTTTGTAAATGCGATTCCAAAAGAAGCTGCTCCAAGATCCTCCTTAAACAGCGCAATCTCCGGATCCTTATTTACAGCGAGCACTGCAACTGCATTATTCATAAATCCGGCATCAGTTTTTCCTGATTTTACTCCCAGTATCATATCTGCCATCGAGGTGTAATATGTGAATTCCTTGACATCTGATACTCTTGAAGAAATAAGTTCCTCAAAAGGAGCACCTGTCAGCATAGATATCGTCTTTCCATTCAGTTCTTCAAAACTTTTATATTCAGGTTCTGAACCAACATCCAGACCATTTCCATTTGAGACAGTATTACCTGACGAATCCTCTGCAAGCACAGCAAGAACAACTCCACCGGTACTGGTGGGATCAGAGAAAAGAACCTCCTCCTTCCTTTCATCAGTCACATTCATATCTGTTGAGAAATCATATTTTCCGGACTGAACAGCAGGTATACGTCCGGAAAAATCTACATCTCCCAGTTCCAGAGCATAACCTCTTTCCTTACAGAAACGGACAACAATATCTATATCATAGCCGACATTTTTACCATCCTTGATATAGGAAAATGGCATATCTGTAGATGTAGTGACAACCTTTATCTTACCATTCTCTCCGGTAAGACCACCCATATCTACAACCTTTCTGTCCTCGTCTGTTCCAAACCAGATATCATCTATTTCCTGTAATGTTCCATCTTCACGACTCTTCTTCAGGAATTCATTTAATTCAGCGCATAAAGCAGCACTTTTCTCGTCATCCTTACGGAAGGCAAAACTGTAATCCTGACTTGTGATACGATCATGTATATAATCTATCTGAGGCTGTTCCATATGCATTGTTCTGATTCCCGGCTCATCTCCGAGATATGCATCTATCTTACCGGCCAAAAGTGCAGCATTGCAATCAGGATAGCTGTTAAAATAGAAATACTCACTGTCAGGAAAATAAGTTTTTGCAACATCCTCCATCAGTGTTCCGGTCAGAACACCAAGCCTTTTTCCGTTATAATCCTTCCATTCCTGTTCATCATCAGTCTGTGCACAGACCGCGGCAGGACAGGAAAATGTCACTGCTATGAGTATAGTCATAAGTATAACTATTAAACTAAGACATCTTTGGTTTCTTATCATGAGAAATCTTTCTCCTTTAAATGTAATGGTATCTTTTTTGTTTTATTCAAACGCTTGTTTAAGTCCCTCTGCCACAAGATTAGCAGATATCATCAGAAGCACCAGAAGTATCATAGGTGGAATAAGTGTATACGGATGGATGAGACAGTTGTCAAATCCTTCTGATATAAGTCTTCCAAGGGAGCAGCTTCCCACCGGAAGTCCCAGTCCTACAAAGCTTAAAAATGTTTCGAAGAATATCGCATTTGGTATGGACACCATCAGCTCCGTTACCAGAGTTTCAAAAATGTTCGGAAGTATCTCCTTAAAAAGAATAAATACATTTCCTGCTCCAAGCGTTTTTGCCGCAAGAACATATTCTCTCTCTTTAAGCTTGAAGACCTGTGCTCTGGCAATTATGCTCATCTCCATCCAGCCTGTTAACATGATTGCGAAAATAATCGAACCGATTCCCGGTTTAAAAACCAGCATTAACAGCGTGACAACTACCAGTGTCGGAATACAGCTGAGTACATCCACGATCTGCTGCATTACCATATCTGTCTTACCACCTATATAACCGGAGATCATTCCATAATTCATTCCGATAATAAGTGAAATGGCACCTGCAGCAAGAGCGATAAGAAGCGATACCTGCATTCCTTTAAAGCATCTTGTAAAAAGATCCCTTCCAAGAATATCCGTTCCAAACCAGTAATCCGTATCATTTATGGACAGTTCGTCATATTTGTTTACAACTTTTTCTCCTGTAGTATATGGTATCTTTTCAGAGCCATTCATAATACCCTGAATTCTCGGAGCCAGATAGCTCCTTTCTGCATTCTGCTCCTCATACCCTTTTGATGAAAGAACAGGCACAAGTACACTTAACAGGATGAGCAGTAAAAGTGTCACCAGTCCAAACATCGCGCCCTTATTACTCACATATCTTCTAAGTGCGGTTTTAAGCCTTCCCTCACTCGAAATAGGCAAATCCATATCTATCTCGTCATTTCTCTCGGCAGGCTCAAAATCCTCTGATGTAAATCCATCATCATATTTTTTTATATCTTTTTCTTTTCCCATAAATATTTCTCACCTTCCGCTATTTTCCGGATACTCGTATTCTCGGATCTATCAACCCATAAACAATATCGAGTATAAACCTTGCAACGATATAAAGAAGTGCATATACGAAGCTTAGTGCGATTATTACATTATAATCATTCTGTGATATCGCATTTGTAAGCAGGGCACCTATTCCCGGTATAGAGAATATTCTTTCAGTTACAAGTGAACCTGTAAGTAATGCCACAAGAAGCATCGCCATAACTGTTATTACAGGTATCAATGAATTACGAAAAACATATCCCAGCAGTATCTGCTTCTCCGGTATTCCCTGACTTCTGGCAAACAGCACATAGTCTGAACCAAGAACTACCGTTGCTTCATCCCTTGTGAATTTCATAATTACTCCCATAACACCTATGGACAGTGCTATAACCGGAAGTATAGAGGATTCTATCGGGATTCTGTAATCGTAAAGCAGAGGTAGATATTTCCATTTGAAGCCCACATAATAATTGAGTACTATAGCAAAAATGTACGAAGGAACCGATACTGCCAGTATGCTGATGATCATACATATAGTATCCATTACCTTTCCCCTGTTAAAGGCTGCAAGAAATCCGAGAGTCATTCCCGCCAGACTTCCAAAAAGCATGGCAACTCCTCCGATTTTCATGGATACGGGCAGTCTGTCCTTAATCAATGTAGCTACCGGAGTGTTAATTGATATGCTGTAGCTGACTCCGAAATCTCCCTTAAGCATATTGACAACATAGACTCCGAACCTGTATATAACCGGTTTATCAAGACCATACGCTTCATATAGAACCTGTTTCTGTTCAGCACTCAGCTTCTCATCATTAAACGGTGAACCGGGCATAAGCTGCATGAGCATAAACAGTATAAATACGATAAGAAGCAGTGACAGCGCTGACACCAGCAGTTTTCTGACTGTATATTTAATCATATGCCACTCCCTCCTTATTTGTTCTTTTTAGCTCTTGAAGCATTCAGATTCGCACCGGTAAAATCAAAACCAACATTTTCCACTTTATCGGATATCAGCCATGCTCCACCCGCTGCGTATAATGGAATGTAACGGCCTTCAGATATTAGAATACTCTCCGCTTCATGGAACATTTCAAGTCGTGTGTCCTGATCTTTTTCAGTCTGAGAAGCACTGATCAGCTGATCATAATCATCATTTGCAAAATCAGCATAATTCATATCAGAATACTGGGTGAATAATTCCAGAAATGCATTGGGGTCCGGGTAATCTGCCCCCCAGCCATATACATATATATCCATATCTCTGTTTTGAAGACTGCCATAGTATTGTTTTGCCGGAACAATCCTTGCTTCTATGGATAATCCGGGAAGATTCTTTTCCCAATCATCCTTGATCAGCTCTATCATATTTTCGTCCGACTGTCTGCATACAAGTGACAGCTTCAACGACTGGGCATTTATTTCCTTCAGCCCCTGATCCCAGTATTCACGAGCTTTTTCAGGATTATAGCTGCATACTTCTTTGTATTCATTGGCATCCCTTACATAATCATTTCCCTTTGAATCCACACAGAAATCTTCAGGAACAAATCTTTCAAGCACCGATGTACCTTTTTTAGTAATGTTCTTTACGATACTCTCACGATTTATTGAATTCACCAATGCAAGTCTTATGTTTTTGTTCTGAAGAGCACTGTTATGAGAAGGAACTGTTCCCAAATATGTAATGGCACCTGAGGTTTTTTCACCAACACATTTATCACCTTCTGCAAGCTCCTGTATAGATCCGGAAAGACTGATCACATCAAGTATTCCACTTTCATAACACATCATGGCCTGCTGCTGGCTCTGCACATATCTTACGGATATACCGGGTATCTTAACCGAATCCGGATCAAAGTAATAAGGATTAGGACTGTAGTGAACCTGCGTATCAAAAGGCTCATAATCATCTACATAAAAAGGTCCGCTTCCAAGAAGATATTTTGCCTCTGTAGCATACAGGTCATCACATTTTTCTATGAAAGCTCTGCTGCAGGGTGCAGTGCATACCATAGTAAGCGTATTAATAAAATACGGACATGGTTTTTCAAGCTCGATCACAAGTGTTCTGTCATCTATAGTCGTAACACCCAGCTCTGTCAGCGGAAGCTTTCCTTCATTAACAGCAACTATATTCTTTAACTCACAGATATTCTCAAATACATATATGGCACTGCTGCCCTCCAGCGGGTCAGCAATTCTTTGTAATGAGTATACAAAATCCTGAGCAGTAATAGGATCGCCATTACTGTACTTAATGTCATCTCGAAGTTTTATGGTATAAGTCAGACCATCATCTGACACTTCATATCCTTCTGCCAGTTCATTATATAGTTTCCCATCAGAATCAAGTCTGAAGAGTAAACCGACCATCGGATTCAGATAGTTTATTGAACCAGTATCGAAAGCCATCTGTGCATCCATTGTAACCGGCATCCAGCTAAATCCAATATTCAGCTCTGCATCAGCATCAATAATATTGTTATTTGAGCCACCTCCTGCGCATGCCGTAATACTCATCAGAATCAGGACAGACAGAATTATGGCTGTAATTCGTAAACACCTTTTTTTCATTTATTCAGCCCCCATTTTTCATACTCGGCATCTGTACACCATACCTTATGTTCTTCATGATCTCCTACATCATGCCATTCTCCATTTTCATACAGAATTCCTGAGGTAGCATAATCATAATGCACCTCTTTTTTGAACTGAACTATAGGATTTGCCACCGGATTTGCAGCAAGAAGATTTTTAGTGTATGGATGTGCAGGATTTTTGAAAATGTCTTCCCCTCTTCCAGTCTCAAGCAGATACCCCAGATGAAGAACACCTATTGTCTGACACAGGTATTTTACCATGGAAAGGTCATGAGATATAAAGAGGAAAGCTGTTCCGGTTTCTTTACTGATACGTAATAGCATATTTACAACCTGTGCCTGAATAGACGCATCAAGTGCAGCTATACATTCATCAGCAACAATGAGCTTGGGATTCATGATAAGAGCCCTGGCTATTCCTACTCTCTGCCTCTGTCCACCTGAAAACTGTCCGGGATATCTGTCAGCCTGTTCTTTAGCCATTCCAACTCTCTTCAGAGCCTCTTCAACACGTTTTTCACGCTCCTCCTTTGTCTTGCACATTTTATGAATGTCAAGACCGGCTCCAACGATATCCCTTATTTTCTTCTTGGGATTCAGAGACGACATAGGATCCTGAAAGATCATCTGTATCTCGGGACATATGCTGTGAAGCTCTTTCCCGTCAAAGATTATCTTTCCTCCTGATGGCTTATTAAGTCCTATAACACATTTCCCTATTGTTGATTTACCCGATCCTGATTCACCTACAAGACCATATATCTCACCTTTTTTTATCTCAAAACTAACCTTATTGACAGCCGTAAATGAATTACTTCCTCTGCCAAATGTCATGGTTAAATCTTCAACCTTCAGCAATGTCTCATTAATGGTTGTATCATTCATTGACATAAGCGGCCGCCTCCATTTTCATTCTCTTAATTCTATCCTCGAGTTCCTTAGGACGATCAACCTTTTTAGCTCTTTCATCAAGAAGCCAGGTTGCCGCATAATGTGTATCCGATATCTTAAACATCGGAGCTTCCTTTTTGAAATCAATATTCAAAGCATAGGGATTTCTTGGGGCAAATGCGTCTCCTATGGGTTCTTTTGTAAGCACCGGAGGAGTTCCCGGAATCGTATACAGCCCTGAAGAATTGTCACTGACATCCGGAATAGCAGAAAGAAGCCCCCAGGTATACGGATGTCTTGGATCATAGAAAACATCCAATATGGTTCCGGACTCAATTATCCTGCCGGCATACATTACATTTACGTAATCGGAGGTCTTTGCAACTACACCGAGATCGTGAGTGATATATATAACTGATAGTTCTCTTTTTTGCTGGAGACTTATAATAAGATCGAGTATTTTATCCTGAATGGTAACATCAAGAGCCGTAGTAGGTTCATCACAGATAAGAATATCCGGATCTGATGAAAGAGCCATAGCAATAACTATTCTCTGTCTCATACCACCGGAAAATTCATGAGGATACTGCTTTAAACGTCTTTCAGGCTCTGTTATACCAACTTCTTTCAGAAGGGTAATGGATTTATCCAGAACTTCAGACTTTGACAGCCTTTGATGTGCAAGAATTGCAGTCCTTAACTGACTGCCAATTGACATGGTAGGATTGAGTGAAGTCATGGGATCCTGGAAGATCATAGCTATCTTCTTTCCGACAACATTTTTTCTTAAATACCTTGGGGTCTGTTCTAATAAATCTATTACCTTGCCATCACCTTCGTTAAGAAGTATGCTTCCTTTATTAATTACAGAACCCGCCGGAAGTATTCCCATTACAGATTTCATGGTTAAAGATTTTCCCGAACCGGACTCCCCCACCAGCGCCACCGTCTCACCACGACGGAGTACCAGATCCAGTCCTCTGATCGCATGAACCTTATCTTTCCCCATATTGATACTGATATCAAGGTCATGTATTTCAAGCACTTTTTCCGCTTTGTCAATCATATACTTTTTACCTCCCCCTGATTGTGTCACAATTAACGGTACATAATAAACCGTGAACAACAATACCATTATAACATATACCCTGTTTCTTTACACCTGAAAAACCTCTCAGATCTGGCGACAAAACTAAAAAAAAGACACTTTGAAGCAAGGCCTCAAAGTGTCATGTTTTTATTCGTATTTAAGTATCTTGATTTTATTCGTATTTAATTGCAACAGTTCCACCGTCTTCGCCGAGGAAGGCAATATAGCCACCCTTTGGAAGTGGGATAGTGTCGCCATATCCCTTCATATGACTGCTATAAATAACATCACCATATTTGTCATATACAAACACTGCACTGTTCTCTGGTCTGTCAACTGAGATAGATGTATTCGCAAGGCTGTCATCGATTCCAAACCAGGTACCTTCATCAGTCTTTAAAGCCACCTTAGTAACATCCTTTGTCAGCTTGTCAAGAACTTCTACAGGTATAGCCGAATAACCATTTGAGCAAACAACAGTTCCATCATCATTAACAGTCATATCAAACATATCTCTGCTGGCATCTCCGGGAATTGTAGTATAGAAGGACGCTGTATTTTCATCTTCTATTCTGAGAATTCTTACTCCCATTGTCATATTAACCATGATATATCCCGAACCATCCAGCTCAGTCATTTCTACAAACGGTGTATCGTAAATAGCTGATGAATATTTGTCCGACGTAATAGCATACTTTTGGTTTTCTCTTTCCTTCCAGGCATTTATTACATTTTCAGACACAGGATTCGGAGCCATCATTTCAGCCACGATGGTAGTATTCTCATTGTTCACCAGATCACTATTATTTGAGATCATGTCTGCCACTATATAGATACCACCGTTTATTTCTTCAACTCTATAGCAGGTATATTCCGGATCCACCTTTACATTATCTGCTTCAATGTCTCCCTTCACTCTTACAAAACCGTTATCCGTATACTTAAAATATGATTCAGAGGTTGTATCTGTTCCAGTCTTAAGCAGCATATATTTCATATCAGGAAATGTAACTTCTATCACTCCACTATAAGGCGATGCGTAATATCCTTCATACTTTTTGAACTCTTCGGGAACCGCGTTCTTGAATTCCACCTCTGGAGCAGTAACCTCATCTATCTCTATACCCTGCTCCTCAAGTGCTATATTCATAAGCGCCTCGCAAACAGCCTTATTATAACCACTTGATCCACCGCTTGTTGTTACGCAGACACTGATTTCTTCATCCGGTGCAACCATCAGATTCGCATGCTGGTTCAGGGTATCTCCGCCCTTACAAAGAACCTTCACTCCGGCATCCTCATACTGCTTTATGCTTACCTCGTCCCAGCCAAGTCCGTAGAAGCTGTAGGGTGAAGCAGTTGAAAGAGTATTCATTTCATCCTTACATTTTTCTGAAAGCAGTCTGCTATCACCCTTGAAAAATGTACTGCCAAACTCACAGGTATCCTTAGCATTTGAAACAATACCGCCCGCACCAAAATCAAGGCAATATTCATTTCCGTAACATTTTTCATTTGAATAAATATCCACAAGATTTTCATTTTCAAACATATTGTCTGACGTACCTATGGATGTTGCCCCAATCTTATCGGCGATATTTTTCTCAACATATGTTGTGTAGTCCATTCCGCTTACTCGTTCTACGATAATTTCCAAGAGATCAAAGCCATCGTTACAATAGCTTGAATATGCCCCTGGATCAGCCTTGAGATGCTGAGTGGCAAGATTTGTGAGCATTAGTTTTTCACGGTCCAGTACATTATCATTTATCAGTGTATCATCCTTAAGAACTGTTCCCATAAGCCCCGATGAATGATTCATAAGCATACGAACAGTGATGTCCTTATACCTCTCATCCGCCATCTTGAAATCATCTATATAATCCGTAACCGGTGCATCCAGATCAACCTTACCCTGATCCACCAGCTGCATTACTGCAGCTGTTACATATACCTTACTGACTGAACCCGTACAGTAGATGGTGTTATCTACTTCTGATTCCCATCCATTGATGGTAGTTTCGTCTGCATCTGAAGCAGTCTGGGCAGCATATACTCTCAGTCCATCATCCGCTTTTCTCACATTTGCTACCAATATAGTAACACCAAGTATTCCAAATGTGCCGAAGCCTGCTATTACTAATCCATTTCTTATCTTTCTATTCATATTCATCTTCCTTTTTATTCTGTCATAAGCTCTGTAACTGAAACCTTCTTAACCTTGCCGGCTGACAGATATGCTGAAGCATATACATAAATCACAATCACTACAGCTGCAGGTATCAGAAGCCAGTATCTCGGCTGAGCTCCACCACCGAATGCGATTACTTCGAATTTCTCCGTAAGCGGAACTGTTACCAGCAATGCTGCTATAATAGCCGGAACAGCTATCGGCATGATCCTGCTCACTATCTGCTTCTTGATATCCTTGGATGTATATCCCATGGATTTCTCTATACCGAATTCCTTTCTCTGCTTTCTGATAGTAGAATCAATCAGGAAGTTAAGTATTACAGAGATAATAAGTGCAACCACTATTGCAACAACAAACGAGAATATTGTACTGAGCCTTGCTATCGAACCTATGGAGGACTCAATAAGACTATCCAGTGTAGTTATCTCTGAAAGTCTTAAGTTTGATGTTCCACCGGTTATCATTTGGTCACCGATCTTTATAGCATAATTTGAACTTGTCACTCCATACTCTGATGAGAGAACAGCCATCTGCTGCTCTGCCTTAGCTCTGATACGTTCCTCCAGGGTTCCGTCCTGTGATTCCTCTTTCAGAAGATCCTTTGTACTGCTTCCGTATCTTTCTTCTATCTTTTTTCTGAACGCTTCTGCATCTGTGCCTTCCTTTAAATAAACATTTGTCATTCCATGTTCACTTATCGGATATATTCTGTTAAGACCATCCAGTGTAAGTAAAACCGTATCATTTACGGTATTGGTGTAGCCTGTGATTATATAGCTTTTCTCTATTCCTTTTCCTCGAAGAATGATACTGTCACCAATCTCATAGCCCAGATTCTCGGCTATGGTTCTTTTAAGTACTGCCTCATTATCATGTTCCGGAAGCCTTCCTTTTGTTACAAATACATTCTCAGTCTCTTTAAAATCTTTATATGAGACTGCCTGAACAAATGTTTCTGCGTCACCAACTATAGTAAGTGCCTGAACATGCATATCTGTAATCTTTCTTACTTCATCATATGAATAGAGTTCTTTTTCTATCTCTTCACTGGTTACTCCGGGTTCAAAAGACAGATAATAATCACCACTTTCATATCCGCAGCAGGTCTTGAATCCATTTCCTCCATCACGGAATATATCAGCAACCATCGCACAAAAACCTATAGACAGGCTTGATAAAAGGATACAAATAAATATACCGATGTTTTGCCTCTTGTTTTTGATTATATTTCTAAAACCAAGTCTTAAGTTTATGTCAGATTTTGTCTTATCCAGTGAAAGCCTGTTCTTTCCGAAATGATGTGTTTTGATTCCTTTTCTGAATGCTACTACCGGAGGATATTTCTTTATAACTCTTGCTTTAAGCAGTGCCGTGAAAAGAACTATGAGAATTATAACTATCATTGGTAAAACCAGACCGGATATGCTAAATCCCACATTTCCTTTATGTCCCAGAAATGACTGCAGAAGCTTTGTCATAAGGGGATCAGTTAATAAGGTTATAATCACGCCCAGTACAGAACCTATTATGCCCAGGGTCAGATATTCATAAACATAAGCAAGGGATATCTCTCTCGATCTATATCCAAGTGCCTCCAGGACTCCGATAGACTGCATCTGATCGTCTATATCATTCGTTATCTTATGTCTTATTACAATAACAGCTGAAAGTATTACAACTGCTGCAACCATAGCGATAAGATCCATCATAATAACTATAACGCTGGCTGTGTTATCTGCTTCAAGATTCTTATCATCATATGCATTAAGAAAAGTAGCTTCAACCGGTCTTCCGGCCCTTTCATTTATTTTTTTACCAATCTCATCACAAAATTTAACTGAATCATTATAGCTATTTAGAATTCCCTCTTTAATATCAAAGGAGAAACATATAACTCTTCCTAATTCTTTCGCAAGGATATCATAATCTGAATCCGTTACTATACATTTGTAGCTCCTAAAATCATTTGAAAGAAGTGCCGCTTCATAAAAACCTGCTATCTGAAACTCATATTCCTTGCTGCCTTTTACAATAGTAAATGTATCACCGGGTTTATATCCCAGACTCATCTCCAAATGGTGCGGCATCCAGATTGGATGTTCCAGAGCAGCAATCTCATCATCAGAAAGAGTTGTTTCTTTACTGAAATTCGATATCTTCTCCTCGCCTTCCTTAGTTATGAATGACGCATAGAAATTTGTAAGTGAACCATCATTTTCTTTACGATTTAAAGATGCATTACTATCCGGATAAAGCATTTCAAACTTATCAATATTCGATATGCGATCATCCTCTTCAAATATCTCTTCAAATTCTGTCCTGTACTGATCTTCATAGAACAGATAAACCGCATCCTTGCTGCCCGAATCTTCAAAAGCCTTATCCATGATAATGCTCGCTTTTTTGTTATTGATTATTGCGATATTCATAAAAAGAACGCTGACTGCAATAAGGAATATCAGGATAGCGGATTCCTTTTTATGCTTTTTTATATTGAAAATTGATAATCTAAGTATTTTCATAGTTTACCTCTTTCATTTATCTACTATTCGCACCAGTAACCCATTCGGAAAGTCCGCTCTACCGAGCTCTATTATCTGCTACGCAGATACTTTCCTCATGAGTTCCTGGTTTCTGCTTCGCAGAAGATATAAGAAAACAATTAAATCTGCTTGCAAGCAATCATTTAATGTTTTCTTATATCTTGCGAATAGTGTTCTACCATCCCATCTCATCTAAGAAATTCTGAAGGCCTGCACGACGTACTTTTTCATCATCTGTTCCATAAACCGGCATCCTGTACTCGCCTTCTATTCCGCCATCTCTAAGGAAGATAACTCTTGTTCCTCTAAGCGCCGTCTTCAGATCATGTGTTACCATTACTATGCTTTGTCCATTCTTATGAACCTCTGAGAATATATTCAGCACATCCTGGCTCGAAGCTGAGTTAAGCTGACCTGTAGGTTCATCAGCGAAAAGTATCTTCGGATCATTTATGAGAGCTCTTACTATTCCTACTCGCTGTGCCTCACCACCGGAAAGCTGATTTGGATACTTGTTCCACATTTCCTCTTCTATTCCAACCTTCTTCAGAAGGTCCTTTGCTTTATCAACTAACTCTTTTGAATTCTTCTGAACTATGAGAGCTCCTGTTAGGACATTGTCGAGAATTGTCTGATTTTCAAGAAGATAGACACTCTGGAAGACAAATCCGCAGTTTCCTCTTCTGAATACTGCCAGCTGATCATTTGAGTAGTCCTGAATCTCTGTCTCATTGAAGAGCACCTTTCCCATGCTTGGCTTATCCATTCCTGAAAGTGCATAGAGAAGTGTTGACTTTCCCGATCCTGAGGCTCCCATGATTACTGTGAAGTCCCCTTCAATTATCTCCATGTCTAAATTCTTAATTACATGCTGCTGTCTGCCACCATTTGAAAATGATTTGCAGAGCTTATCAGTTCTAAGTATGCTGTTTCTCTCGTTCATAGCACTCTCCTTGCTTTCAAAATACACTATTTTCTTATTTTTCAAAAAGATGACAGTTTGAACAAAAATTCAAGTGTCACGTTTTTTCATTTTCTGAGTGTAGTATATATGGTTTGGGAAAATAGTTCTTTATCGATTTACTATTATTTTCTTAACAAATTCTTAACTGCATAAAAAAAATGGGACGAATCCCATTTTTTATAGATATTCTATTTTAGTAACGGTGCCGTCTCTCCATTCAAGGCTTTTTATTATCTGTCCGCCACGAAGTCTCAGTCCTGTTACTTTTCCATTTTTCCACGAAGCCGGCAGAGCAGGCAGCAGCCGAACCTTGTTTCCATGGCTTTGTACCAGCATCTCTGCAATCGCTGCTGTACATCCAAAATTACCATCTATCTGAAATGGAGGATGATTATCAAAAAGATTCGGCAGTGTCTGCTCTCTGATAAGCTTCTCTATATGTTCAAGCGCAAGATTACCTTCTCCAAGTCTTGCGTACATATTTATGATCCAGGCTCTGCTCCAGCCTGAGTGACCGCCACCATAAGACAGTCTTCTATCTATAGTATTCTTTGCAGCCTCAAAAAGCTCCGGTGTTTTTTCTTTTGTAATTCCCGTTCCGGGATAAAGTGAAAACAGCTGGGAAATATGTCTATGACCGGGTTCTGCCTCGTTATAGTCCTCATTCCATTCCATAATCTGTCCATGCTTTCCGATGGAATCGGGCTTTATGGATTTAAGTACTTCCTCAGCTCTTTCTGTAATCGAACTGATACCCAGTATCTTCTCCGAACTGATGCAGGCATTAAGAAGCTCTCTTATTATCTGATTATCCATGGATGCACCCTTACATATAACGCCCTTTTCACCATTTGGAAGTATATATGTATTTTCCGGCGACAGGGTCGGACAGGTAACCAGATAATCACCATCCGGTACCAGATAATCCATGACAAAAAGTGCAGCATCCCGCATTATTTCATATCTGTCTCTGAGAAATGTATCATCTCCGGTAAAGAGATAATGCTCCCAGATATGCAGCGCGAGCCACGCTCCACCCATCACCCAGTAGCTTGAACTGATGCAGACATCCTGCGGACAGGTATCTGCCCAGATATCTGTATTATGATGTGCCATAAAGCCATCACAATCATACATTTCCCTTGCAGTTTTTTTCCCGCTTTCTCTTATTCTTTCTATGAAAGAAATAAGCGGTTCATGACACTCTGCAAGATTGGTGACAAGAGCGGGCCAATAATTCATTTCCGTATTTATATTAATAGTAAATCTGCTTCCCCATGCAGGTGCATAGTCTTTATTCCAGATTCCCTGAAGATTTGCCGGAAGCGAACCTTCTCTGGAACTTGAGATCAGAAGATATCGTCCGAACTGAAAGAATCGTACTACCTCTTCATAACCTTCTATCTCAAGAGTCACTCTGTCAAAAAGTGTTTTATAATCATCTGTATGTTCTTTATACAACTCAGCCCAGCTATACTCAGAAACGGACTCCAGTCTGTTTAGCACCGAGTCAGCTGGTGCAATCTCTCTGAACGAAGTATCTGCTGCCAGTATGATAAGAGCTTCGTCGGCATTTTTGATAATAATGCTGCTGCCGATGGTTTCTGTTGTACCACCGGTTGGAATTATCTTTATTCCCGCAGCCAGAGAAACGCCGTCCTTCCCTCCGGCTTCTGCTTCCATAAGCTGTATACTATCCCCAATCACTCTGACACTGTCAGTATATGTATTATAATTCTGTCGTCTTATGGTCTGCAGTTCATAAGGACTATCCTCCCATGGATCCAGCCCTCTTCCCAGCTGAGCATGAAAGGATATACTTCCCGGCCTGTCTGCAGTCAGATGAACGGCCATAACATTCTGCGGATAGCTGACTATCACTTCACGCTGGTAGCTTACTCCATCAATCACATAGCCGGTACGTTCTACTGCACAGCTTATATCCAGTTCTCTTCTGTAATCTGAATACTTCTTTTCCCGCCCCATGAATTCTATAAAAAGATTCCCAAGGGGTTCATAATGTCTCTGTTCCTCCGGGATACCTGATAAAGCAAATGTACAAAGTTCCTCTGCTTCTCTGATTTTACCCTCAAAGATGAGTTTTCTTATCTCCGGAAGCTTCTTTCTGGCTGAAGGATTAATCCTGTCTCTTTTTCCTCCAAACCACACACTGTCTTCATTTAGCTGAATCCTTTCTGTATAGGGACTTCCGAATATCATCCCTCCGAGTCTTCCGTTCCCCACCGGAAGAGCCTCGTTCCAGTTTTCAGCAGGCTTATCAAAAACTATCTTATTGACATCCACAATATCCCCCTCAATCATGGAAAGAATCAAGCATCATTCTTTACATGAATTTTCAAAAACAGATTATTTATATTATGTTGTTCCCGCTCCGATCTAAGCTTGGGAATCAGTATTCTGCAGAATGCATATACATTAACGATCAATGCCCCTACCCAGGCACATATTTCCGCAAATGCAGCGGCCTTAAATCCCAGTCTTCCCATCAGACATGAGATAGCGGCGATTCTGAGGATCATTTCAAGAACTCCGGACCACATAGGCAGAACAGGATCTCCCATTCCCTGAACTCCGCTCCTTACTACAAACAGACAGTCCACTGCTATTATCGCCACGCCGCATATCGGAAGATACTCACATGCAAGTCCGACAGCAGCATCACCATCTATAAGAATTCTGACAATTTTTTCCGGAATCAGAACCATTATCGAACCAAGTAAAACATATGCTGCAAATGAAATAGTAAGACAAACCTTGAGACCTTCTTTTATTCGATCGTATTTTTTAGCCCCATAATTCTGACTTGTATAGGCACTCATTGCATTTCCGGCCGTGCTTGCAGGATTCATAAAAAGATTCAGATACTTGCTGCAGGCTGAATATGCAGTTGTATAATCAACACCATATCCATTTATGAAATACTGAACCACCATAACGCCTATAGCTGTGATGGAATTCATAAATGCCATCGGAAGACCATTTTTGAAAAGATCAAAATATATAGTTCTTTCATTTTTAAAATCCGACCGGCTGAGTCTTATTACTTCAAGCTGGCTGAGTCTTCTGACACAAATAATGGTTGAAACTATCTGAGATACAATTGTTGCGATCGCAGCCCCTTCCACTCCTGTATGCAATATAAAGATGCAAAATGAATCCAACGAGAGATTCACTATGGAAGAAATTATTATAGCTTTAAGAGGTGTACGGCTGTCTCCCAACGCTCTCAGTACAGCAGCACTTACATTGTAACATATAGATGCTGTAATTCCTCCGAAAATTATATAACCATATTTCAGACAGTTATTCATTAACAGTTCATCAGTTCTGAGAAGTCTTAATGCATAGGGTAGAAACAGCACGCTGAATACAGTAAGAATTACTGCTATAACCACTGTAAGCTGTATAGTACCCGCCAGTCTGTGACGAAGCTCTTTAATATCCTTTGCTCCAAAGCTTTGTGCTATCAGAACTCCAAAACCATTTGCCAGTCCAAAGGAAAATCCTACAATAAGAAAGAAAAGCGATCCCATATTTCCCACCGAAGCAAGAGCATGATCGCCTAATCCCTTTCCAACTATCATCATGTCTACAAAATTATATATCTGCTGCAGCATACTGGTCATAATAAGCGGCCAATAAAACATCAGTATATGTTTTGCCGGGCTTCCTGTTGTAAAATCTGTTGTTTTCTTCTTTACGTTTTCCATATTCTCTACCATTTCTTATATACTCTTCAATAATTTATGGTAAGAATAATTCAAACAGGAAGAAAAAAACAGAAGATATTTACTATATTTTGCCCATTTTTTGTTCTTAAATTTACATACCAAGAGTTGGTCTTTCCATCTGCTTTTTCTTAAGCTTATCCTTGTCGAGGGTTCTCTCAAGACGCCTCTCCTTTGCCCTCTGGACGCGGGCTTTCTTAGCCTCAACCGAACGAGCTGCTCCAAACTCTTTTATGTCTATATGGTCCTTGTGATTTGAACGTTCTGAACCACGAGTATAATTTATTTTATCAACTATAGAATTTGTCTTATCATTCAAAGCCGGATTATGGTCATTCATAATGGCAAGTGCATCCAATGCCGTATTGAAGCATTCCATTCCTGAGTTCGTTCTTCTGACTCTCTCCTTACCCTGAATGTTCCTCTCTATGCTCTGCATGAGCTTATAATTCTTTACAATTATCCTGTCTCTGCTGGTTTTAGCCGGATCTATTTCAGAAACCTCTTTAATACAATTAGCCATAGTATTGTACTGAGCACTTCTGTTATCTTCCATCGGCATATTCTCAGCAAGCACCTTCATCTTTTTCACGTAATCCTTGATATTATCATTCGGTGCATAAAGAGTGTTTAACTGATGGTTAACACCCTTCTTAAGCTTAGCCGGAGAACTGAGCATGGCATTAATCTCAACCTCATGAAGATCATCGAGGTCAAGTGTCTGCTTTATCTTTTCAGCTTTTCTATGTATTACATTTTCATTATACCTTTTAGCTCCTGACTCCATCAGCATATAAGCTGTAGTCGCCTTCGCCAGAGTATCTATCTTCTCTCTCGGCTTCTTCTCTGCAAGTTCCTTCCCTGTATGTGAATCTATATATGCTTTGAACTTATCTTTAGTCTGTGATGAAACAGTCATATTATCTTCTTTCATAATTCATACCTTTCTTTAAAACCTATGATTCTATCTTGAATCCCTTTAAAAGATCTCCCAGTGATGTTCCTATTTCTTCGGATTCGGGAATCACTACTTCATTTTCTTCTAATTCCAGATCATCAGGATTATCCAATAGATCCTTAATCGAAAGTGATATCTTACCATCCTTGATCTCTATGACCTTAACATCAACCTCCTGTCCTTCCTTAAGAACTACTCCAGGATGCTTGATTCTTTTATGTGATATCTGTGAGATATGAACTAATCCGGACAAACCATCACCAAGGTCGATAAATGCGCCGTAATCCTTGAGTGTTGCAACCACTCCATGAAACACCTGACCCACAGAAACATCAGAAATCTTCTTCTTTCTGCTGATCTCCTGCTTTTCTTTCAGAATTTCCTTGGCGGAAAGGATCAACTTATCCTCATCCATATCTGCCTCGAAAACTCTGACCTCAAGTTCTTCTCCAAGGAATGAGTCGCAGTTATCTATCCTTTCAAGAGACAATTTGGAAATAGGAATAAAAGCTCTTATGCCTTCAAAATCGGCAACAACTCCACCCTTAACTACTTCGCTGACGATAACAGTGATATTTTCCTGTGATTCCTTTAACTCCTCAGCTCTTCTCCATGCCAGAAGTGTATCTGTATCATGAACACCATCGCCCATCAGGCTGTAGGATTCCTCCAGCATTTTCTCATAGTCTTTCATTGTCTCTCCCATATCATAGTCTCCTTTACATATAAAGCTTGTTTTTCGAAACCAGCTGTTTCCTCATATTTCAGTGTGTCGTAAGGTCAATTTACATACCCATAACCGGCTGCTGCTTATCTGCATTCTGTGCTTTTCTTGCAGGATCATTTTCTATCATCTTATTTGTTTTTGTTATCAGCTTCTCTACGATATCAAGTCTCTGCTTTCCTCTGTCTGTAAGAGGATTAAATACCTTGCCTTTTCTTTCATCAAAGTAGGTTGCTCCATCAGCTCTGAGTGCTAAAAGTCTTCCGGATCTAATTGAGTATCCACCCTCAGGATCTAAATTTTCTGATGCTTCATTGATCAAATTATTAAGCTGTGTATACATGTTCTTCATGTATTTTGATCTATACTTTCCACCGCTCTTATATAATGTATCTAATTCATCTCTTGTCTTCTTAAAGTAATCCAGTTCTTCCTTAGTTATCGTTCTCATAGGTGACTGATCGATCTGCTCTGCCACTTCCTGTCTCTTCTTTCCTTTATACTTTACAGGTTCGCGAATCTCAGCTACCGATGTGATCACTTCTACATTATGACGAGCCTCTGCCTTATACTGATCATACATTTCCTTCATAGAATTGCCCTTTGCAATTCCACTTAAGAATGAATCTTCCTTAAGAAGGCTGTTTCTTACATCTGCAAGAGCCTTGTTAAAATCAGCAGCAGAATATTTACCGTCTTCATTTGCCTTGAGACCGGTTCTTACACTTACCTTATTCTCATTCTTCCAGTCAAGTCCCTTTCCGAAGAAGGTTCTCTTTGCACCAGGCTCAGTAACCAGCTTAAGAGCAAAATACTCTGCAGCCGCCTGTATATCATTAGTAAAATGTATATTTTTATTATTTATCTTATACTTATCCAGCTTATTTTTGCAAAGCTTCTGAATGCTGTCAACATCTAAATTTTCCTTATTCTTAGGGAAATTTACTATACTGCCCTTATCCTTTCGAATGCTATCGAACTTAGCCTCAACTGTTTTCTTATATTCCTTCCAGTTCTTTGACAGGTCAGCTATATTCTGATTTGGAAGATTTTCAAGAGTTCTTGCATAAGCCAGAAAAGCAGGATCACCGACCATATCATTACGCTGTTTCTCTATATATCTTCTTCTGTTATCATACTGTTCTTCATTTCTGATCTTATGCTCCTGAAGAGACAGATTATCATTAACACGCTTGCTCGCATCATTGAGTGCGATTACCCACGCCAGATGACCTGCGCCTTCATAGTCCAGCTTTCCATCCTTCTCAGCTTTAACTGTCTGATCACGAGCAAGAAGCTTGCCCTTATAATGATTGATCATTGAAGCTTCTTCCTTCTTCTTAGCTTCAACGAATTCATGAACAGTTTTTTCCTGCTCAAGGAAGCCCTCCTTAAAGGATTCTATAGAAACCTTATCGCCATAACTATTGAGCCTGATTTCAACAAAATCAAGCGGTCCTGACTCCAAAACCTCATTTGCATTCTGAATAAAGGAATCAACGCTGTTATTTCCGGCAGACGCTCTCGCCTGCTTCTTAAAGTCCTCAATCAGTCCGGTCTCTGTTTTTCTTGCCTTATCAAAGACTTTGAGACTCAGGAGCTTATTTATCTTTTCGATACTTTCAACATCTTCTTTATTAAGAAGTTTTGTTGAATAAATGCATATCTTATCCACAACATCCCAGTTATATTTAGCATCCTGAAAATCCAGATCATATTCCGGCTCTTCATTTGACAAACCGAGAGCCTTCAGTGTCTCAAGGGTTGCCTTCTTTCCTATATCAACAGTCTTATCAAATCTTGTCATGACAGCTTCCTGGAATATCTGCTGTCTCTTTTCGTCAGATATTTCATTCAGATATTCATGAAGTGCAATATCCTCAGCACTCATATTTTCCTGTGTTTCATCAAAGAAATGCTCACTTTTAATTCTACTTATGAGACAATCTCTACGAATAAAAATATGATGACTGTTCATATCTTCAATTATCTGCTGCTTAGCATTTGCGATTTCTTCCTTCGTTACCATTTTTTTCTCCCTATATAACATATGATTTTTTTCAACTGGCCTCATTCTACTATGAGAGATATAACAAAAGCGCAACAATACCAGAATTTAAAAAAAACATGTCAATTTACCATATATGCTCCCAGATTATCCATAACAATCTGCTGCATATAATCCCTTTTTCTGCTATCCGGAAGAACGTTAAACTGATAATAAAACATCTTTATAAGTATTTCTTCAGCTGTATTTCTGCCAAGATTTCTAATTCTTAATAACTGTCTCTTGCTGGATGCATCCTCCTTTGTGTATATGCCATTTACGAGCTTATCTAATGTGCTAAGGCCGCATCTCTTAAGACAGTGGTATGCCCTGACACTCAGGTCCAGCACTTCAACATCCTGTTGAAGCTGTTCTCTGGTAAACATCACCTTGAAATGAAACACTCTCCTGCTGAGTATCAGTATTTCTTCAATAGTTATACCTTCCAGGTATTTATTCATCTCCCTTGCCACGTTCTCGTTTAGTTCTATCATAGTCGACACCTCCATATGTATCTTTTACTATTTCTTTTACTCCATGGCAGCCGATAGTTTTGATCTTGTCTTCAAACTTCTTGCTTACCATTCTGGCAAGATACTTTAGTTCTGATACATCAGGAGCTACTGCTGTTGCATGTATACGGTTCGTACCTGTCATAACATACAGCTCTGTTACATATCCGGTCCGATTGAGATATTCCAGAAGATCCTCGTAGTTCTCATCTACTGTGGTAATCTCCATGAGCATCTTTACGTTCTCCTCACGATATATGACAGCCTTATAGCCTCGTATGATCCCTGCTTCCTCAAGTTTGGTAACACGCTTTTTAACTGCAACTCTGGACATTCCCAGCTCTTCCCCTATCTCGGTAAAGCTCATTCGTCCATTATGCTTCAGCAGCCTGAGTATATCCCTGTTTGTATCATCAATTTCCATAAGCATCCTCCGGTTTCTTTGATCAGTGTCGACTCTGATTAAACTGATTATACTTCTTCGATGATACTAAGTTCAATAGGCGAGGTTACGTTTCGTAACCCCGCCTACTTTACGCAGATTTATTACACTACTTTTCCTTGATCAGGCCGAGACTATAGCACTCTATAAGCTCGCACAGATCATCTATTCTGTCTTTTATCTCATTGCCCGAATCTGTATCACATACACGGAGTCTTGCAGGCATGACCTCAGTGATATGAATATCAGGAGAATTCTCTTCTCCGGGCACATATGGTTTATGTTCTGCTAGGGCCAGATGATGTGAATTAAATATAAGTGTATATCCTGCGATACCCGTTGTTTTATGATAGGCTTTTGACAGGCCACCGTCTATGATGTAGAGCTTTCCATCAGCCTTCACAGGTTTTTCTCCTTTATTTACCAGAACAGGAATATGCCCGTTGATGATGTGGGCCTTCTCCGGATTCATTCCGAATTCCCTGAAAATCTTATCGCAGTATTCGGCTTTTTTAGAAAATTCATAATAGCTGTTATTGATCTCTTCACTGAGGCTCTTATCTTCCAGGAATATCCTCTCAAATATAGCCATCCTGTCTCTTCCGAACATCGGGGATACAGGACCACTCCACAGATACCACATAAGATCAAGGGATTCTTCCTTTCTCGGATTATCGGCTCTGAGAAAATATGCATCAATAACCCTTGCATTCAGATAATCCATAAGAGACTTTCCTGAATACTCTCCCTCCGGCATTTTCCATGTATGGAACTCTCCATCCTCATCCATCGGTATGCATCCGTGAAACACCTCTTACAAGGTTTCGGAAACTTTGATACTCACCATGAATATCTGAAAAGAAGAATTCGTTTCCTTTTGGAAGAGAAAGTATAGCCTTAAGATTTATAACCTCTGCCAAGGCGCTGCGCTTCGTGGGGAAACTGTCGCTCAAAAGTTTTAGATAGTCAATATCATGCATGTATATATCTCCTTACTAATCATTGACTGATTAATTATATGACTATAGTACCCCAATTATTTAAAACAAGCCACACAAAATTTTCCAGATTTATGTTTTGCTTTCAACCAATACAATACATTACAGCGAGATACATTATAGTGATGCCCATAAAATTGTTATAGTCGGAAGTGAGGTTCCGGACAAGGCAAGCTTTGGAATAAAACTTAATGGTAACAATATGAAACCGCGATATATGAACGGACAGATGGTATGGGTATACCGTACAACAGAGTTTTATGATAGCAATATCGGGATATTCTATCTGGATGGGCAGGCAGAGGAAAGAATGGAATGATCTATACAGAACTGGGGAGCGTATGGAATTTCTTTTAGAAAGAGCTATAGCATCACAATTGCCGGAATATGCCGAAATTGTTGCCGCGGGTCCTGAAATTAAGTTACTGAGAGGGATTGAAGTCGGAAAGAAACCTGCAGAAGAATAAAAAATAGACACGGTTTTATAACGTGTCTATTTTTTACTCAGACTGTATACATTCCTGCCGGATCCAGCAGATCCTTTAATTCATATATCGAAAGCATAGCATTTCTACAATCATTAATCTTACGATTCATCTCTACTTCAGGATCCTTCGGAGCAAAGAATGGTTTCGAAACATTCATAGTAGATTGAATAGCGTTCTTGTAGCCGCCTTTATCTATAGCGACAGTCATAACATTTCCCTTGATACATATACAGAAGTAATAGTTCTGTCTCAAGCGAAGCAATGTCTCTATCATAGCCGGAGTCAGGAATCGATAAGCTTCCGCATCGTTGGTCGCTATAGTATCAAAATTCTCAGCAAAGAACTGATTCTCAGTATCGATTACATTTATTTCCTTGTCCTTAATATACTTGAACTTGCTAACCTCTTTTTCACCACCCAGGATGCCCTTCTTCGTAACAGTACTCATTATATTTACAGTTCCATTAATAGTAAAACTGGTATGGAACTTATAGATACAGCCATTATAGAAGACCTCCTCATGGGTTTCACCGTCATCATCTCTCCACTCATAGAATATCTTGTATCCCAGAAACTCAAAGGAATCAGTATTCTTCGCATTACCCCAATCATATGACATGGATGTAAATGTATGACCACGTGCCTTCTTATGAAACGGAACGACCAGACGTGCGTCAACTAAAGCATCATCATAAGATTTTTGTTCATCGATAATCTCAGCTGAATTATAGTGGAAGTTTGGACTGAGTTTTTCATCAAATAGCTTACACATCAGTTCAAGGATCCGACTATAGTAGTTGTAATTCTTATATTCCGGGTTTTGTTTTGAAGAAAACATAACTGTGACTAGCAAGAGAAGCATCATCGCTGGCAACGCCACCGAAAGAAGGACAATAATCAGCGGTATCAGAATCACCATAAGTAAAACTATTACCACCTTGTTACCACCAGTAAAATCATTAATCTTACCAGTGATATTTCTTATACTATCTGAAATCCCTGAAAATGAAGACTTCGGCGCAATAGATGCGAAGTACTTGTATTCACCCAAGAGTTTTTCCCTATTAGCTAGATGAACATCACCTCTAAGCAGCCTTTGTCTGAATGCACTTAACTCCATATCTCACATCCTCTACTTAGAAATTCATGGTCATGTCAATATTCTTAAGTTCATTTATATTCTCTTCATGAATATAATCCATTTTTGCAATTCCCTTGGAATTACAAATAATAGAAGATGGAAATGATACTACATAGTTATTCAGCTTAGTAATATTTCCATTTACAGCACGTCTCGAAGCGGAGTACTGCTGCGACTGCTGTGATAGCTGGTTTATAAGATTATTAAAAAGCTCTGCGCTCTTAAGTTCTGGATAAGCCTCTCCTAGCGCGAAGAAGCTCTTTACTACTTCTTCCTGTGATTTAGCTGCCTGATTCAGCTGATCTACAGTAGCATTTGTAGGAATCTGAGTCAGATGCCTCAGTCCTTCGAACACTCTCTGCTCATGCTGAGCATACTGTTCAGCAATCTTCTTGCCCTGCATAAGTACGTCATATCGCTGTCTAAGCATTATCTCAACACCTGAAAGTGATTCATCAATCTTGAGATTCACACGATTTATTGCATTAGACGTGGAAATGTACCATCCCAAAAGCACCAATCCAATAATCAATACAATCACAAAGACAACAACTAATAAAATAATACCAACTGCTGCACCTGCCATAATACTTCTCCCTTCGTAGCCCCATTTCACTAAATAATTGGTTAATGTGTCTGCCTTCTCATCTAGTTGAAACTAAGCCAAATATACAATATAACGAAGAGGCACTGCAACTATTATTTTCCATGTTAAATGCGATCAAACGAACTTATTTCAGATGAAGACTTTATTTATCACACACAATATATAATACTCCTCAGACCATGCTGTTTCTTCTTGGTCTTGCTTTGGGTTCATCCTGAAGCTTACTATTTTTTACAGGTTCTTCCTTTGCTCCTGTTTTATTTTGCTGAGCCTGCTTTATTCCCTTCAGTTCGTCTTTTATCTCATTTGGATTGAAAGGCTTTACTGCATCATACATATCCTGAGCTATCTTATCACTCAGTTCACGTACGCCATCCATAATTCCAACGATACGTTCAAATCTTTCTCTGTCATAATGATCAAGGTCATAATACTTTGAACTTGATATGATGAATCTATTATTTTCTTTTCTTGTTCCTCTCGCTTCATTAAGTTCATTTGAAAAGTCTCCCATTAACTTATTCATATTAGGACAATTATCCATAATAGCATGAAGTATGAGATAACTGAATCTGTCACGCTGATCATAATTTGTAAGATTTTTAAGCGACCGCTTTCTGGCTTCAAAAAATATACCATGATTTAGTTTTGCCACAAGTCTAAATGCCTTTTCCTTATCAACACCATCCAGGTTCTCCGGAAGATGAGCCAGTTTCTCCACATCGTCATATATCTCGTTATATATCGTTCTTCCTCTATTCTTTTTTGGCATGATCATATATATTTTTCTCATATCGCGTATGAGTGATTCATAATCGGCTTCAGATTCAGGAGCGTAAATCCTGTTCAGCTGCTTAAGAACTGAGCTTTTAATGGTATCAGGGGTTTGAAGCGCTTCCCGAAGCTGCTTATCAGTCATAGTGTTGACAGAGAGGTCTCGCATTGCCATATCATATTTTGCTTTTGCTTTTTTCTTATCATAAGGAGCATCCGGATCATTATTCTTAAGAAGAACAGCCGCGATAGCATTTGCATATGCATCCTGCAACTGCTCACGTGTACCATTTACAACACCACGTCCTGTATAACGCGCAATAATCCTGTCGTAGAAATTGATCTTAGGCGCATCTACATATTCTCCAAGAAGTCCGTCTGAAGGCTTGGAACCATATACACAGTATTTATTATTCTGTGGAATGATCAACTCGTCAGAGCCGGGAACAGTAAGCTTCTTAAGCCTGCTCAAGATAGAATCTACCGTATTTATTCTTTTGACCTCAAGGTCTGAACGCTTATGGTCGTTCTTATCAGGTCCGTCATTCTGATATGACTTGAATCTCAAATATGCGGCCGCCTTATCTGCAGCATTATTAACTAATTCTTTATAAGCAGCAACTGCTTCAGGATTTTTATCATCAAGATTTCTCTTTGCTCTGTCAAGCTCCTTTAAGGCCGTCTTAAAAGATGCAAACTGCTTTGATGATCCTACAAGTTTTGGATCAACAGCATTCAGATTCCGGACCAAATCTGATATGTCATTAGAAAGAAGTGCTTTTTCAGATGTTGAAAGCTCCTTCTGCATTATATTCGCAATCTTACTTTGAACGAAATCAGCGCCAATAAATACATTTTCATTTTTAGCATTTTCCAGAAATGTATTAATATTTGTTAATCTGACTCTTCTCTCATTTTCAGTCAGCCCATTACCAGCTATAGTTGCATTCCAAAGCTGTCTCAGTTCTTTGGAACGTGCCCTTTTCTCTGTCAAACTTTGCTTTCGCGTATTAATTCCATTCTTTTTTTCATCCGTATTTGCCTTTTTTTCGTCTTGGGCTATCTTCTTTTCTTCTAAGTCATTCTTTATATCCACATTTGAAAGCAATTGTCTCAGCCTGGCCAGATTCTGAATATCACTTGCCGGCCAGCCGGCTTTAAGAAGATCCTTTTTTGCGATTACATCTGAAAGAACATAATCACACCCTCTGGCGCCACCGACAAAATCATCAAGGTCATTCTGTACTATCTGCTCTCTTTGAAGTCTTTCAAAGGTATTCTTGTTGATATTTAGAGCCTTCTCCATTCTAGCCTGCTGTTGCTCATATTCCCGGATAAGCTCATCACGGCCAACATCACCTGTTTTAATGTGAGATTCAAGCTTTCTCATTACCCTTACAGCACCAGCTGATGCATCAGTGATTCCCAGTACCGCAATCTCGTCTAATATCTTCCCATCTTCCTGCGGATTTATATCCAGCCTGAATTCTCCTTTATTTTTTTCTTCATTGAAAACTACATTTGGATAAGCGGCAGTAAATTTGAATTTTACCTGGTTATTAAATGCAAACTCGTATGAAACATCCTCGTTAATACTATCTCGCCAGCTTCTTTCATTTGCCGCATCCTCAATCATGAGCTGCAGAAGGTTATAATAATTCTTCTCTGTTTCCGAACGGAATTTAATAACAGCACCCTTCTTCTTCATAATATCAGCAAGCTCTGCCAGACCTTCCTTAGCCATCTTAATTGCCGGATCCATCCTATCCGACAAATGTCTGTGAAAATCCTGCTCCATCAAATAGTAGTGAGCTCCGGGAACTTCAACAAATTCATCAGACGCGTTTCCCGGGTTTGCAATATCAGCCAGTTCTGATCCATATACATCTTTGAAGCCCTGACCGTACTGAATTACCATGGCATAATACACACTGGTTTTTCTAAAAAGCTTATCCTTCTTTTTATCAGGAATCTGATTTTTGAGAACTCCATAAATTATAAATGACGTTAACTCTGTAAATTTATTCATATCGAACTCATAATAATTATGACTTGATTTTTTCTTTGGACCTGGCATATATTTGAACCTCCATCAGGTTATTATAAACTCTGAGTTATATATTACCGTCATAGATATAACAAATGTGCAACAAATCCTAAAAATATGTACCCAGAATCCTGGATACATATTTTCACTTCTTATTATCGCGTTATGTAAACCATACAATCAGGCACCACGTGTATCCTGATATATTGCCTATCTTCTGTCTCTCCACCTGTAGCTCATCCACACCGGCAGCAGAATAAATCGCATAGTTCAATCCGGTACCATACTTAGGCTTGGGATTTGCATAGTTGACTATGACATCTGAAGAGATTTTTGATATGTCGTTTCTGATGATTTTTAGGGGTATGATATATCCTCTTCATCAAAGATGACAGTTTGAACCAGGTTCAAATTGTCATCTTTTTAGTTTCTCTATTCCATTCCCAACTCTTCACACAGTTTCTCATATCTTTCCTTCTCTTTTTCCTTTATTGCCTTGGTTGGGTCGTTTAAGGTGTGGGATATGACGTCTGCGTCTTTCAGGAGTTCATCGAAGGGGCTGTCCACAACGAGTTTGTCGCCATGATGGTAGATAGCTGAACAGATCAGGTCTGTTTCTTCCTGATTTGTTAGTTCAAGTTTTTCCAGTATCTCACGGGCAAGTTCTGAACCTTTATGCTCATGCTCGTCGTAGGAGCCTGTTTTGTAGGCGTGGAGGTCATGAAGAACTCCTGCCATTGCTGCTACTTCCGGATCGAAGCCTCTTTTCTTGGCAAGAATTGTTGCTGCCAGGGCAACTCCGTTCAGGTGTGTGATTGCTGCTGTACGTTCATCCTTATCATCCATTTTATATAGTTCTTTGTACACATATTTTCTAAGATCTTTTAATCTACTCATATCTCTTCTCCTTGATTTTTTCATTATTTGACGGACGTTGCTTCTCCTCAGACACTTGATTTCAGGACCCTCTGGCATCAATTCTTGGCCTTTCTTGCATTTTTGATGCCGCTACTCCTTCTAA
>FZRB01000015.1:71619-102275 GCA_900199595.1 Lachnospiraceae bacterium
TTTTTGATGCCGCTACTCCTTCTAAGAAGCTTGATTTCAGGACCTCTGGCATCAATTCTTGGTCTTTCCTGAATTTGTGATGCCAGTGTCCTTTCTCACACTCATAATTCCAGGAGCTCTGGCCACAATTTTCGCCTGCTCTTTCTTTTTTGATGCCTCTACTTTCTTTCAAAATCCTGATTCTATGATTCTATTATTCTATGATTCTATGATTTTATAATTCTACAAATCCCGACTTAAGGAATCTGGGATTCCTCTTGGACCTCGGATTGCATATATTCCATACTCTTCTTTCAGAATGTCAAATGTAAACATCTCCCGGTCATATGTCTTCTCAAGTCTTATCTTCATGAGTGCGGTTATTGTAAGGTTCTTATCCTGATATGCATATGGGATGTTTGTTTCAAGGACGGTGCATTTATATAGGATTGCCGATACCGGGGCAGCTACATACATAAATACAGTGTCTCCGACTTTGATACCGTTTCCCTGCTTCCAGTCGATTTCCTTTTCATTGGAAAATGCCTTCTCAACGTCGTAGAATTTCGGATTAGCAGGTATGATCCACTCTTTCGGAGGTCTGGACTTTTCCTTTTTCTTCTTTGAAGCTGTGGCTGTGAAGCTGAAATCTATAACTGAATATATGTCACTTAATGGTACTGAGCCATCCAGAAGAACTGATATCCAGTTTCTTTTGTTCATGTGATATGCCGGTACGTAACCCTTCTGGTGAAGCAGCATATCCATGAATACCGGATCCTCCAGTTTCACATTCATCACATCGACTTCATCTGTGCTGTCCAGTCCGAGCTTATCCTTTGAAACGTTCATAATGATAGCGAACCATTTACGGTTATCTGCATGGCGGAAGACAGAATGATCGGAAGACGGTGCCCAGGGATATTCAGGGTTGGTAGTATATTCTCTTTTTATATACTTATATACTTTATCTTTATAGCTTTTGCTCATATCAACTTTCCCTACAATATATATTTAAATAATTTCCTTATAGAGTTTTCCTCAAATCATAATCCCATTGGCTTTTGTTAAATCATCATCCAACTAGCTTTTGCTAAATCATTATTTTACTAACCTTTGCTAAATCCTTCCACCCTCAACATGCATATCCTGCACTCTTGCGCAGTCTTCGCATCTGCCAAACTCGTCCACCGCCATTCTCTTAAGTGTCTTGGTCAGCTCCTTGTAAATGACCTCATCATTAAAGTCATCATACTCTATAACAGGGCTGTAGCCCTTGCTTCCGCAAATGGCGCAGGTATTGATATATTTCTTGGCGGATTTGTTCCACTTTTCGATATATATCGAGTAATCTCGTTTTGTATGTTTGCTATGCGACATATTTTTTCAACTCTTCCTTTTTTCTATGCGCAGAAATAAACCCAATTATTTCTGCGCGTTCAGAAGTAAAACTATTCAGCCTTTGCATCTATTTTCGCATCCGCTTTCGTCTGGAACTTGGCATTGTCCACGATGAATCTCTCGTGGGTTCCTTCTGCTATCTTTTCAACTTCATCGTAGACGTTCACTGAGAAGACAAGTCTTCTTCGATCTATCTCTATCAGCTCAGTCTCACATCGCACTTTCATTCCCACGGGAGTAGCTGCGATATGCGACATATCTACCTTCGTACCAACTGTACTCTGTCCTTCAGGAAGATACTCTAATATGCTTGTTAATGCTGTCTTCTCTGATAATGCGATCATGGCAGGTGTGGCAAATACGTTCAGTCCGCCACTGCCCAGAGCCTTAGCTGTATCAGCGTCTGTAACCAGCATTTCTTCTTTTCCAATTATTCCTGTCTCTAACATCAGTCCCATCCTTTCCACACGTCAGGCTGATAGCCCACGGTTGCCTTCTTTCCATTTCTTACAATTGGCTGCACAAGTATCTGCTGATTCTCAAGTATTTTCTCCTCTTTATCCTCATCAGCAATGTACTTGATAAGGGCCAGTGTATCCTTGTCCTTTGCATTTTCATCTATCAGTTTATCGATACCGCCAACAGCCTGTTTAACGGAATTGAATTCGCCCTTGCTGAGGCCTTTTTCCTTCAGATCTACGAACTGGAATTTGATTCCGCGTTCCTTGAAGAACCTTTCAGCCTTTCTTGTATCGGCACTTTTCTTCGTGCCAAATATCTGTATGTTCATCTTATTTTCCTCGTTTCTCTTTCTCACACTTTTCATATAAATATTGGCAGATGTAATTGTTTACTCCGCCGCTTCTAAGGCTTCTTTATATGCGTTGTAGGTGTTATCGTCAAAGAGCACCCATTTTATAACATCGAACTTTCCTGGATTCTCTTCAACATATTTGCAGGCAACTCCGACAGCTATCTTTGCAGCTTCATTTAATGGATAGCTGTAAATTCCTGTAGATATAGACGGAAATGCGATGCTTCTTATGCCTTTTTCAAGAGCTATATCAAGACATGATTTATAGCAGGATGCAAGGAGCTCAGCCTCATGATAATTCCCGCCATTCCATACCGGTCCGGGCGTGTGAATTATGTACTTGCACGGAATGTTATAAGCTCCGGTAAGCTTTGCCTGCCCCGTCTTGCAGCCATTTAACATTCTGCATTCTGCAAGCAATTCTCTGCCTGCAGCGCGGTGTATAGCCCCATCGACACCGCCACCACCCAGAAGTGATGTATTGGCAGCGTTAACTATAGCTTCAACGCCGTGATCCTTTGTAATATCGCCTTTTTCTAAAACAATAATATTATTCATACATACCCCCCTTACTATCATTCAAAGATTCTTGAAAGCCTTGCAATATCCGGTGATTTACCCTCTCTTTCAGCAAACACCCAGTTTATTCCAAGCACCAAAAGCTTCGTATCTTTAGCTATATCACTATAGTCTATGGTCTTTTTATCGGCAGATACAACGGCTAATATACCTATATTCGAACATATTATCCATCCGATTTCTGACATCATCGGAATAGGCCAATCATTTCCGTTGCCACCTTTCAATAGTATATCTATCAGATCCTCAAGTGTTGCATCCGAAGGCATCTCTATCTTATATATTCCATTTTGAACATCGTCTCCCATGCATACTGAACGACGATTGTATCTGATAATCATGGTCACTTCAATTTCAACCGGTTACAAATTGTCACCAGTTGACTTCCTTTCCCTACTGTTATTCTAGCTATTATTCATTTCCCACTGCTTCTCCAGATATTTAACCGGAACTTCCTTGGTCAGCCAGACTCCGTTCTTGGACAGATAGAACTTATAACCATCTTTGAACATATCTGATGCTTTCACTATATACAAAACCGGTTTTCCGTGTCTTGTCCCAACCTTAAAAGCTGTTTCTTCATCCTGGGATAAATGCACATATAACCTGCTCTTTGAAATAAGTCCCTGCTCATCTATGGAAGCCACGAACTTCTCACCGGTTCCATGCCAGAGTATCATTGGTGGTTCTTTTTCTTCAAGCTCTACATCTACCTGAATAGAGTGCCCCTGATTTGCTCTGATTTTTGTCTTATCATCATTAAATGAATATCTCTTTTTCTCATCAGTACTAACTATTTCTTCCAGAATATCCATATTTATTTCATGAGTCTTGGATATTCTGGAAATCAGTTCATCTACATTGGCCCAGCCATGTTCGTCCAGCGTGATACCAATAGTTTCCGGCTTATGTCTCAGAATAAGACTCATATACTTACTTGTTTCTTTTAATCCCATTTCTATCACCTAAATAATGCGTCATTGTCGCTATTTCCATATTATATCCTTTTCATTTTATCCTGAAGAACCTGTGCCTTTTTGAAAGAAGGATTTCTCTGTAAAATGTCATCTAAAACCTCTAATGCATGATCTGTATCACCCGATTCAACAAGTGTTTCAGCATACTCAAAGGCAGTTTTATCATTTTGAGGATTCAGATTATAAGCTTTCTCAATACATGCATAAGCCTTCTTAGTATCGGAAAGCTTCAGCCAACAGCTATAAAGCCTTTCATATGTTTTAAAGTGTTCATCCTTATTATTTGATAATTCAAATAACTCTATCGCCGCTAAATAATTTTGCTTATCAAACTCTACCAATCCTTTTAAATAGTATTCTAATGCCTCTTCAGCTCCTACTGTATCTTCAGAAAAAACACCGGCACTCACTACTTTATAACCAGCGCTTTTTAACGCATCCAAAGCTTTCTCGTAGTTTTCTTTTTTTACAAGTATGTAATCCGTGTTATAAGTTGATACCGCAAAGATACCTATTTTATTTGAAGCAAGGATTTCTGATATGCGAGACAGAATTCCAATCAATGAGAAGTCCAACTGTCCCACTATACGAAATCCTCTCCAGCCATCATCACGTTCTATGGTCTTTGATGGAACCATAGACTCAGGACATACCAGAGATTTTTCTTCATCGGTACTTCCTGTAAAAACAAAAGGTTGCTCTATATTTATTCCATCATAGTTTTCAATCTTGCATACCGAAAAGGTCTGCTCAATAATTTGAATTGTTAATTCATCCATTTCCACTTTACCTATACTATGCTATATTGAAACATCTCATAAGCCAGCTTTGTTCCTTCGGATATCTCTTCCGGCAGGAGTGCCCTGGCCACACATTTCAGCTCCTCATCCTGATCCGCCTCATTCTTCAGATAAGCATAATCTCCATTAATTCTTTCAACTATGTATTCTATACGTTCAAACATTGAATTCTCTCCTATTACTCATCTTATTACTCTATTCGTTTCCTTCCCATCCTTTACATACATCACACCATCCAACTGCCTCTGAAGCTTTCTCAAGTTCATCAGGTGTGAGATTAACTGATACAAATTCATTACCACCTGCCGGATGTATATATTCAAATCTTTTCATTGATATATCCAGCCATACCGGAATACCTTCCGGAACACCGAAGGGACAAACACCTCCGGGCTGAAATCCCGTAAGTTCTTCAACCTGGTCTCGTGGGATCATGTGTGGTTTGGTATGGAACTGTCCTTTGAACTTTGAGCTGTTAACCCTTCCATCACCAGCCATAACGACTATCACAGGTTTTTCATCCACTATAAACGAAAGTGTCTTCGCTATCTCAGCTTCCGTACATCCAATCTGCATAGCAGCATGTTCAACAGTATCTATAGTTTCTTTATGTTCAGTAATCCTGTCTCCGAATCCTCTATCATTAAGCCATTTTTCTACAACAGTATTAATCATCTCTATCCTTCCATTACAATTAGTTTTAATTATATGTATTCTTTTCCGTAGTTACTGTATTCCTCGATTTGTTTCTTCATGTCCTTTCTGAACAGCTTACGATTTCTCCGTTTAAAAAACTTCCAAACCTTACGTTCATGCCTTCCTAAATGCAGTACCTTCGGTAAACGATCTTCAAATGTCATTTTCTTATGTGGATTGCCCTTCATATCCTTCTATCCTTTTAAATACACTTCCTTCCGGTAACTGCCTCATAGTTATACTTTTAATTCTTCAAACAACATAATGGTACGACATAAACCCCATTTTCCATCTGATATGCCACTTTATTTTTTGTAACAACCATTAAAAATGCAGGTTTTCCTGTCTTTTTCCAATCTATATCATTTGCAATTTTAATTAGATTTTCGGAAGCCTGTTTTATGTCCTCTTCACCACCTAGTTTAACTTCCACTAATGCCCATGAACCATCATTGAACTGAATAACCGCATCTGCTTCTCTTTTTTTGGAATCTCGGTATTTATATACATGTGCACCTATCGTATCAGCATAAACTCTAAGATCATGCACCACCAATGACTCAAATAACAAACCAAAAGTAGTAATATCTTTAAATATGCCCTCTGGTGTTATTCCCAGAGCAGCAGCACCGATTGATGGATCCGAAAAATGTCTGGTCTCTTTTGTTCTTATGGCGGTTTTACTTCTCAGGTTAGGATTCCATGCCGGTAGTTCTTCAATAACATAAAGATTTTGAAGAGCATTTAAATATTTTGCAAAGACATCTTTATCAAAAGATTCATCTGTCGAAGTACAGTCATCTCTGAGTGTTGTATCTGATGCAGCTATAGATACATTTCTTGCATAAGATCGCATGAGTTTTCTTGCCTTCTGTTCATCACGTTTAATTGGAATATCCTTAAGCGAAAAAATATCATCAGAAACAACCACTTCATAGTAGTCTTTTGCCTGCGCCAGAGAAACATCTCTGTCTTTACCAATTGCAACCGGCCATCCTCCTCTGCAGATATAATATGCATAATCATTTATATCTTTCTTTGACATTGCTTTAGAAAATTTACCATTTTTCAGATCAAGTAACGATACCGTACCATTACTATCTCCAGTTTCATAAAGAGACATTGTTCTCATCATTTTACGGATAATCCTACCATTACCCGTGTGTCTGCTGTTTTCATCATTTGTATCGTATCGTTCTTTATCAGTAACGCTTCCAGTTAAAATATATTGTCCAAACTCACCAGTTTTATCAACCTCATATTTTATCTGATCCCATATAAATGAGACATGCTGCCACTCATCAATCAGTATAGGTTTGGGACCATAATTCAAGAAGTTTTCCGGAGATATTTTAGCCAATTCTATATATTCATTTCTTGTTTCTAGCGGCATCAGATCAATGACAGTTTGAGCATACCTGTTTGCTGTTGTTGATTTTCCACACCATTTAGGTCCCACTATAACCAAAGCCCCTTTACTTCTCAATGTAAACTCTATTATTTCATCAAATAATCTGCTTATATATTCTTTATTTTTCATCCTTATTCACTCCTGTCTTTTCGAGTATTTTATCTCAAATCGGAGAAAAATTCAATTTTGAATCGGAGAAATGTGAGGTTTTCAATCGGAAAAATGTGAGGTTTTCAATCGGAAAAATGTAAGAATTAATAACTTATGAAATCACTTTATGCATCCTGATACAGTCGAAATCTCCACTCTTTATCACTGTATCATCAAAATGTAAATAACCTGCCTTCTCATAGAAACCAATTGCTTCCACACGGCTGTCTATTATGATTTCTCTATATCCAAGTTCTTTAATCCATGTCTCAGCTTCATCTACAACTTTTAAGCCAAGATCCTTTCCACGATACTCCGGAAGGACCACGAGCCTTCCCAGCACGACGCTATCCTCACTTACTTCATAGAATCTGCAGGTTGCCACGGGATACCCGTCATCAAGCAGAACTATATATCTAGTCCCATCGCAGTCGTGCTCATCAAACTCATCACGCAGGGAAATGTGATACTGCCGATTCATCCCCTGTATACGAACTGAATACGCACCGGCGCGCTGCCATTCTTCCTCAGCCCTTAAAACTTCTATATCTTTCATAACACTCTTTTCACCTATAGAAACTCACACACCAGTTTCGCATTACCGGCTTCATCATTCAGTACTACGATATATCCTTCATCCGTAGTTTTTACAACTGGATAAAGAACATCTCCCAGCTTTGACTGCATCTTATATTCAGCCCTGAATATATTGGTTTTATAATCTGCCGGCAGCTGAGCTGCTGCAATCGCAACATACTGGGCATTATTCACATGATTATTGGTATCCAGATGTTCTCCCGATACCACAATAGAATGCGGAAACCATATATCATTTTCTGCATTCTCATTTGCGTTCATACAGGAAATATCAATATCCTTCATAAAACTTGTATCGATCTTTCCTTTTAGTATCTGCTGCTCTTCCGAAACAGGGATACCAAATTCCGAAAAGCGTTTCTCAATCGGAACATCCAGCCCGTAAACTTCCAGCTCTTTAGCCGGGACATCCTTTTCAGGACGGTTCTCAACCACATTTACATAGGCCCAATCAGAAAGAGCATAAACCAGTGGTTCACCACTAGTTCTTCTAATCAGAAAGCTTCTCCTTCCGATAAAAAACTTAAACCCTGAAGCCCAGGTAATGATTTCTATGTCCTCACAAAACTCAGGCCGTCTTAATATATGAATCTGCCAGTTAGTAAGCATCCATGATGTATGATGATCATTCAGCCACTGAAGGCCTACATCCTTATCCTCTGCCTCAAAGGTGCAGCAATCCTGAAAATAATTAATGATAGATACAAGCGATAACCTTTTATCTGCAGCTAGCTCACTATATCTGACTCTTGATTTAAAACTGTACATGTTACTCCTATTGTCATTTATTATCTTTTCTTACACAAACCCTAAACAAACGTTTCTCCAGCTTATATCTGGTCATTATCTCTTCATTCAGGTATTCAATACTAAAGTCTTTAAAATATTCTCTGACGTCTTCTTCATCGAAGAATCTCTTTATAGTTTTCCCTTCAGTTTCAAAGACATGATGCTCTATCTCTTCTCCCTGTCCCGCACCATGATTCACATCATTTATCGAGTTCACTCGAAGGATGAGGTGACCGCCGGGAACAAGTATTCGGTAAATATCTGAAATAATACTTCTGGTATCCTCATCATTAAAATAATGCAGACATAAATCAGCAATAACAACCTCGAAAGAATCATCCTCAAAGGGGATTCCGTCCAGCATGTTAAAGCATCTTGTTTCTTTAACTTCCGGAAAATTCTTTATTATATTCTTAATGGCGTTCTCTGACTGATCGCAGGAAATAACCTGTCTTCCTTTTGAGATAAGATATAAGGTATCATTACCTCCGCCACATCCCAGATCAAGTATCGGCTTCGAGGAATTCTCTATTATCGAATCAAACCTCTCCAGCCAGTCATCAACTTTTATTGTCTCTCTGTTATACTCTTTATGGACATTATTCCAATAATCCAAAGAGTTCTGTCTATACTCCTGTTGTATCATCTCGTAATAGCTCTCCTATATGGTTATAAAATCAAATCTCCCACAACTGATATCCCTGTCGTCTGGCAGATTCATACACCGGTCTCATATTGGTTTCAAGGATGTTATAAAATGTATCCTTTGAATTTCCCTGTCTATAGAGTTCCTGATTAGCCCATATGGAATGAAGGTTATCCTTGTAACACTTCTCAAAAAGCTTTCTGATAGATTCCTTATCGCATATCTCTTCATACATCAGAAACTGATTTGCCGCAAATCTCCTGAAGAACGGATCCCATTTAGGAAGCTTATTACTCTTACTTGAATTAAGACTGCTGTCCATAGGCATAAGATTCCATAACTCATCATTCATCACAAATGACCAGGGGACAAAATGATCCACATCATATTCATTGATATCTAATACTGAATCATTGAATACATCGTGAATAGGATTCGTAGTCATAACCGCTGTCCATAGATCACGAACCTTTGAAAGCTTCCTCATCTTATCATTTAACGGAGCCAGTTTATATACAAGTCCCGGAACCTCTGGATTATTATTCTGCAGCCATTTAACCTTTTCATATTGGATCCAGCCCAAAATAGGCACGGTATTATCCTGTATCATCTTCATCCACGAAAGATTAAAGAATACTTCTTTTTTTAGCCCCGGACTTGTTCCGAGAACATAAGGAAGCCTTGCAGTCTTTTTATCAAAATCCTGAATATATGCAACCAACCTAGGGATGCTATCCCAATTGACAATCTCATCACTCTTAATGAAGAAACCTGCCAGTGCGCGATACGGCACCATATTGGTAAGCTGGCTTTTCACCTTATTCAGTTCCTTGTCATGTTCTTTAATGGCGTTTCTAATCTCAAGTTTTGACGCATTGCTGCTCAGTTTGCTAAGATCATGAAGCTTTATCACAGCCCGCTCCAATCCATCTCTTACATCACCTGCAACAACACCACTTAAATGGATATGGAACTCCACAACGGAATACCAGGCATTTGCTATCATTTCATCAATGATATCGTTAAATGTAGTCGAAACCACACCCTCTGAAATCAGATTAACAATCGCCTCAAGCCAGTAAAATTTATAACAATAAGAAGGATTCTTCATCATATTGGAGAACCCTTCTAGATCAAGTGTATTCTGATATTCATCACCTAAAACTTGTAAGATATCTTCCATTGTTTAACCCACCAAATACTAACAAAACAATCCTTTGGTATTTTAACATATTTCGTGTAATAGAAAAAGACCACTCATCACAATGTATGAGTAGCCCCAGAATATATATAGAATGCCTGCAACCTGGTGAATGCTCCACTTTGCCTGTGCAACTGCTTCGCAGCTTGCATCCTCGCTTTGCTCGGACGTTCGATTGCTTCGCAATCGAGCGCTGTCACGCATTAGAAAAAAGAGTCACACAGGTTATCCAGCCGAAGCCAGACTCGTCATGAACAGGCATTATTAACTATTTAATTTCACCTACAGTATTTCAAAGCATTCGGCATCATGCCGGACGGGCCAGGTAGTATCCCTGATAAAGATCGATACCAAGACCAAGCAGGTATTCAAACTCTTCTGTTTCTTCGATTCCTTCGGCAACAACCATAATATCTTTTGAATGGAAAACCTGAACCACATTTTTAACATTCTCCTGTTTTTCACTTATGTGGTCGATTCCAGATATCACTTCTCTATCGAGTTTTACGATATCCGGAGACATGAATTCTATCAGTTCCATATTGTTGAGTCCGATGCCGAAATCATCGGCTGCCAGTAAATTATCCATAAACTTTACTGATCTTCTCTTTTCTTTCCAGTGTTCCGGTGAGAAATACGGATACTCCAGATTCTCGATCATCATTCTTCCGCGAATTTTTTCACCGAAATAATCCAGGAACACATCTGCTTCTTCCTGCTTCATACAATCTGACGGGAATGAGTTGATAGCGACTTTCTCCTCATATCCTCTTAAAAAATATGCCTGCATCGCTCCAAAGAATGTAGCTACTTCAAGAACGTGCAGCTTATCTTTTTGAGTGTAGTCTACGATAAGATCGGTTACCGTCATGTCTGTCGGGCGCATCAGGGCTTCCCAGGCATAAACAGTTTTACCGTCAGGACGGAATATGGGCTGGAACACATAATTGATCGACAACTTCCTTAAAGCCTGCAAAATATCTGTATGTAATGGCAAATGGTCAAAATTGATCATATTTTATCTCCTATCTTTTCAGCTCCGGATGTTCTTCGTAGTATTTACGCTTATCCTCATACATACGCTCATCCGCAATCCTCAAAGCCTGTCTTACATTGAGCTTGCTGTCTTCGTAACACTGGCCGATTGCAAAACAAACGTGCTCGTATTTCTCTTCAACCTTTCTAACGGCTTCAACACGTTTGACCAGTTCTTCTTCTGTTATTCCTGCTAAGATGATGGCAAATTCGTCTCCGCCGGCACGGTAGATATTATTAGTGTCAAAGACTTCCTCAAGAGCTTTGGCAGCATTTTTCAAGAGTGTATCGCCTTCATTATGGCCATATTCATCATTTACACGTTTTAATCCGTTAAGGTCAGCAAAGATCACGCCGATTGAAGTGTCTGGTGCAGTGCTTTCCAAATATATCTTATCAATATAATTGTTCATTTCGTTTCTGTTCATGACTCCGGTCAGGATGTCTTTTGAACTAAGGACCTTCAGACGGTCCATCAGAAGGTTGTTGCTTATGGCAGATGCGAGAATGGAAGCTGTGGTCTCAAAAGTCTCCTTAATGCTGATGGCTTTTGATTCATCATAGTTCATCGCCCATATATAGCCGAGAAGCTTATCCCTGTATTTCAGCGGAAACAAAACGATGTTATTTCCATGGGCGGAAGTGAACGACTCATACCATAAAGGATTCCTCGCCTTAACGACTTTCATATCGTATTCATCTTTTACGACAAGACAATTGCTTCCAGCGATCAGGTGTTTCCAGCTGTCAGCAATATCATAGAATCCGTCATCGTTATACTCATTCATTGAAGTCAGCACAGTATTTTCAGCAAGCGCTTCGCACAGGACTGTGCATTTCCTTTCGAATGAATCCATAAGCAGGATGCAGCAATGTTCGGCATCAAACATACTCCTGATATCGTGTATGACGTCACTCATCATCTCGTCGAATTCTTTTGCACTTCTAAGCTGTAAGCATATCTTGATTACATTCGCAGTAACATCAGCAGGAAGCGATGCCATTCTGTCCAGATTAGCCTCAAAGTTTATCTCCATGGTATACGTGCAAAAACAGAGATTCCCTTCTTCATATGCTACCGGGAGGAATGTCATGTTGAACCAGACACCCTGTATCCTGTCAGCGGTGGCATACGAATTAAGACATCGTTTTTCAACCGCTGCTTTATAACAATATTCTTCAAAATTAAGGTCTCTTGTCAGATAATTTGTATATTCCTGATTAGGTGTAAACTTTTGGATCAGTAATTCTGTTCCCGGTGCAGGATGTTCTATGGAATCAATATATGTCTTGTTTCCAGTGACAATTCGAAATTTTCCGCGTTTTCCGTTTTCGAGTTTCTCAACGGATACGATGCATGTCATAGCACCAAAACCATCTACATATTTCTGAAGATCCATACACATTTACCTCCCATCAATATATATATTCTATCAGTCAATATATAAAAAACATACACTCTACTGTATTTTTTATCATAAGTTAATTAATAAAAAAATACTACTTACATTATATCTTTATTAGAAAGCAGAAAATGTTGCCGGTGGGGTTGAATTCAGACAATCATTTCTGAAATATTATTTTTAAAAGAATCACACAGGTTATCCAGCCGAAGCCAGACTCGTCATGAACAGGCATTACTAACTATTTATTAACCACGAGAATCCTTTTGCCATTCTCAGATCAGGTTCTTTAAAATGATTCCCATCGTTCCATTCCATTATTGCATCTATCTCCTGAGATATCAAGGAATAGATATCTCTCATCACATTACCAACACTTGCCATAAGTGTGTTACGTGTCTTTTCTTCCTTCTTACCCAGACTAAGATATACCGATCGGGCATGAATAGTGTTATTAGAAATATAATCATAGAATCCAGGAAACCAGACTGAGGCCGATACGGCTGCGGCACCTTTGAAGATATCCGTCTGATACACACTCCAAAGAGCAAATAAGCCTGACAAAGAATAGCCACCTATATAGAGATTTACTTCTGATATATCTCTTCCTTGCAACACCTCAGCATTAATAATATCAATAAGCTCTTTCAGAGTCTCTTCTGCTCCACCTCCAAACTCACCATCTCCATATGCAGCCGGAGCTTTCCACGGTGACAACGAGTCATTCCAATCGTCGACCTTTATTGCGACCAAACAAAAATCCTCACTCTGAGATAACTCAGAAATATATCTAACCTCTGATTCCAGACCTGCCATCTCATGCTCACCAATCATCTGGATCAAAATATTATTTGATTTTTCGTTTCCAAAGATATAATTCATTGTCATTTTTCACTTCAATATTCTAGAAAATCTATCCATTCCTTCCAAACCTTACAGCTCTAAAGCTGTGCACATACTGTAAGGGGCATTATTCAAACTCCCAAAATATAAAAGCCGTTATATTGCTTTGCTTCTTCAAGCCATTTGAAAAGGATTTCATATTCTTCAGGCTTATACTCTTTCAAACGCTCCTCTATGGCTTCTATCATATTGAAATCATAATATGTAACGCCCCAGGTATCAAAATATCCTTCTGACATATTCGGATGAAGACCATATCCGATGATATCCTTATATATCAAGTAAAACGCTGAATGATCAGTATCATAGATATATAAGGAGTCATTTTGCCAATGATCATAACCTTTTATGATACTCTCAATCTTTTTACCTGATGGTAACTTACAAAACTGAATTTCTATAAAACAGGAACCACCATATTTTCTTCTATCTTCTTGTAAATCAAACTTCAAAAACAACTCTTGTCAGTCTCCTTAATCATCCCCAAAACCATAGTATAACATCTCGTTATACTTGGCATTGGCATCTTCACTGTCCTTCTTAGCTCTCCAGGCTTCTATCTCACTACGTATTGCAAGCATCTCATCTACAACCAGCTCAGGTGTAGTAGGTTTAACGTTCATCAGATATGAAGCCATTCTGTCCATAGCCTTCGGACTACCAAGATTTTTTACAATAGCTTCCCCGAGTTCATCAGGAAAGCCAAGCGATCTGATTGCTGTCATTAAGTTATCTCGCGAAAAAAGCCATCTTCTATTATTATTATCCATTTGTTTTTCCTTTTATATAGAACGCATGCAACTTGATTTGCATCGCCTATTCCTTCTCTATAAGGGTCATTTTAGCATATTTAAACTAATAGAAAAAGAGCATACATATTTGATTCTGTTATTGAAAAATTATCACTAGAGTGATAATAATGTCTCAAGGAGGTGATACCATGCTACAGGATCTTTTAATCAGAAAAAATATAAATATAAGACAATTATCTATTAAGTCTGGTGTAGGCTATAACTATGTATATAAATTGGTAAAACAAAAGTCAGATATTGGTAGCTGTGGTATTAATACAGCAAAGAAACTCGCAACTGCATTAGATTTAACTTTAGATGAGTTTTATTTAGAGGTAGAAGAATCATTCTTACATTTTAGAAGTTCTTTACACCACAAGATTCAGGAAAATGATGATATAGCAATTCTCTATATTTTAAATAATGATTTAATCACTTCTAATATTCAGTATGGCAATTATACTAAGGCTTTATATGCTTTAGCTACCCTGGATTATCTTTGTACAAAAAACGGATATGAATTAGTTTCAGATTATGATAAATATAGAACATTATCACTTAAACATTCATTTTTCCCTACCTTATTAGCAAAAGATACTTCTAATACTCAAAAAAAATACATTCCTGAGTTTCTTCGATACAATATTTATGAGGAGGATATTTACGATGCCTGCTGACAAAGTAAAAGAACTCAATAAAGAGCTTATAGAAATACTATTGAAAGAAATGGCTAATAACTATAGAAAAATCGATAAAAAAGGATATCAGCCAGTTGACATTATAATTGTCCTATGTTCTTTTCTAATTGACTTTTCTCTGTTTCTATAGTAATATCCATCTAAAGAGAAACGAAGTTTACTACCGTACAGTCTTTGACTCAAGCGGCGTGCTCGTTTCTCTTTTTATTGTCACTATGTCATACAAATACAGTTTTCCATCTTTGTCACGTCTGACTAAAATTCTTGCTCTAAAAATATTGTATCTCTCTAACACATCTTCCTCATTGTAAACAGGTATTCCAAATCTAGTATTATATCTATACCATCCATATTTTGCCTTGTTTCCATGTTTTCCTTCAAAGTCCTGAGATTCTGCCTTATCAGTAGCTATCTCTATCAATTCCCCTAACGCAGCAATCGCATTTGCCTTAGCCTTTTTATTAGCTCCCTTTGAATTCTTTGTATCTCTGGAATGTGAATATTCATCTGGAAAATCTGTTCCTATGTATACCCTTTCGGAAGTCTCAAGTATTTCGTAATATCTTCCTACGTATTGTTTTAGATACTGTTCTATTTTGCCCCAGTCAATACTTCTTCTGGATTTGAAATGTATATCATTGATCAGTACTATCTTCTTTCCTTCCGGATCAGTAATAATACTAATCGCATCATTTGTTTTCTTTTTTACAGCCTTTATGTCCTCAAATTTTATTTGATACGCTAATAACTTCGGAATATACTCTGGCGGTGTTCTTCTGCCTGCCTCCCAGTCTTCCAATGTGCGAACAGGGATACCCGTATATTCTGAAAAATCTTTACGTGACATCCCTGTGCTTTCTCTTAATTCTTTTATTGTTTTTGCTATATCCATAATTCACCTCGCATTGCGTGTTTGTATTTATAGTATATCATAATATAACCGCATTCGCAATGCGTGGTTTTTTCTATTATCACTTCCCAAATCTATTAAACCAGGCCCGTTCCTCGAATGCTTTCTTCTTCGGCAATACCGATTCATCAACAGCAATTCCAACCGGTAATATACAAATCAGTTCATAGTCATCCGGAACATCCAGTATCTTTGCTATTCTATCACCTATTCTGTCTTCATCTGTAATATGCCCCTCATACCAGCAGCTCTGATATCCCAGTTCTACAATGGTAAGCAGCATATTCTCAATTGCAGCTGAATAGTCCTGTACAGAGTAGCATTTGTCTCTATAAGCAAATATCCTCTGTGTAAGAACACAGATCAGTGCAGGCGCAGTCTCGGCTACCGGTGGATCTATCTCAGCATGTATTCTCTTAAGAACATCCGGATCATCTACACAGATTATGCTCGTTGTCTGCTTATTACAACCTGAAGGAGCTGAAAGGCCAGCCTTCATTATTGTGATAAGATCTTCCCTTGGTACAGCTTCCGGTTTATATTTGCCACGGTAACTGTGTCTACTATTAATTGCTTCCAAAACATTCATTTAAATAACCTCTTTTTATTCCAGGCTCTGTCTTCAGATTTTTTCTTCTGTCGAAGGTTTATTATTATTCATATTATTGTTATTATTATTCTTATTATTATTTTTTTTCTTCTTATTCTTCTTGCCTGCGTTATCCATTGCTCTTGATATAACGCACATCAGACATAAACCTCCACCTATAAGTACTGCCAATGCACCCGTAACTATATAAGAGCCAAAGTTCAGTTTTATCGGGTCAGCGATCTTATATTTGCCACCGGCTGTCTGATATGCATATACTTTAACTTTATCTCCAACCTTAGTCGCCCCTTCCGAATAGTAATTTCCTTTATACTTTTTTCCATCGACTTCAATTTCTACAGTGGATTTATAGTAATAATCAGGAGCTATATAATAGCTTTGTCCATATTCTTTTGCTTTTTCCACTTCACGCCTTTGAGAAGCAGACAGATCATGCTGCTTGAGCTCGGAATAAGTTACTACTGCCTCAAATTCTTTGGCAACCTCTGACTTGGCGATTTCATTGGCTCTGAATATTGCTATAGCTATGGATAAAATTCCAAGAGCCAGAAGAAAACCTCCGAATCCCAGTACCCATACCTCGTCATTATTAAAGCCTCTCTTACCTTTGTTTTTCTTTCTGGACATTTGTTCATTCTCCTTCTTTATACATATCAACTACTGCTTTTTTCAGCTTTTTTATATTATGATGTGGGTGTCAAAAGTACCTTTGCGTGAAGCTACTTTCTCACATATGCATTATCACTATCCGGCATATCTATCGATGTATACCGCTCCACCTTCATATGTAGATCATACTTTTCCCTAAGTCTTATGATATCCTGCATCATTGGAGATGCGTGGTGCTTATCTATCGCCTCCTGACTATCCCATGCATCTATCAGAAGGACTGTTTCTTCATCATCCTTAGGGAAGAAATACTCGTAACGGATGTTACCTTCCTCTGCCCTTATTCTTTCTACCACGCCAGTGGCTGTCATTTCTTCAGCAAACTTTCTGGCATTTCCATTTATTCCGGTATAGTAAATGTTTACTACAATACTCATAACACAACCTCAACCAATTAACCAATCATATCCTCAAGTATCCTGGCAGCGTCAGTGACACAGGCCCTGCAGTTTCCTCTGAGATCAGAGCACATTACCGAACCTTTATCTTCCATGAATGCCGCTTCATATTCCGCTATCCTGTCAGGTGCATCAGAACCATACATTTGTTCCAGAACATATTCAGCTGACATTACGGCACCGCATTTGCCCATACGCCCGCCCGCAAATGGAGCTGATATGTTCTTTGCCTCCGATTCCGTTATTCCTATTATGTCCGCAAATGCTTCCAATACTGAACTTGAACATGTATGAAAGCTTTTATGATTATTTACTGCTTTGTCTGTACGTATACCCATAAAAAATACCTCTCTAAAATCACTCTAAAAAACTATTCTGCAACGGATGTGAACCTAGCCATTTACACCATTCAGGATCAATTTCATCAACGCCTTATTTTCATCATCCGGATCTATGTTAAAGATATCTATTTTTTCCCTATCGGAGCTCCTGTCCGAAAATGCCGGAAACAGGAATCCAAACTCCGGTATTCCCACTTCATAATCACCTGTAAAAGGAGCTACCGCAGCGATGATAAAATCATATATCTCTTCAGAGCCTTCATTCCACTGTCTGTCAGTTCCTTTTACCGGAATATCATAAGTGCCGAAGTAAACCATGATAGCATAATCAAAATTAAAGTCTATCTTCTCCATAAGCACTTCGTAGAATATACTTAACAGCGCATCGTCCTTAAGACCTGACTCTTTCATACCTGTGAGCAGCGCCCACATACTGTCCTTACGCCCGGGTCCTTTAGGAAATGCGTATTCCTTTAACTGTTCATTTGTATCAGAAAAAGGAATCGTTTTTGCAATCTCAAGATTCCTTTTCTTCTCTGATTCGGAGAGCTTACCAAAATGAATGTTAAATGTACCATCCATCTCTCCATCCTTCGCCACATAACAGCCTGCCACACGTGAGAAGCAGGTCCTCTTCGGAGTCATCCTTCTGGTAAGCTCCAGCATATCTTCTCTATTTATCATTTTTCCATTCCTTTATATCCACAGTCAGCCATCACAGGAGCCAGCTACTGCCATTTTACCGCCACACATTTCCTCTATCCACTCTCTTTTCCTAAGAACAGAGAGCCATTCTTCCGGGATCGTCTCATATCCATAATATAGTCCGGCCAGTCCTCCGGCTATAGCAGCAACTGTGTCTGTATCATCTCCAAGATTGACTGCTTTTATCATCGCATCTCTATAAGTAGATGTGTTTATAAGCGACCAAATGGCAACCTCAAATGTATCAACCACATAACCTTTACTGCTGATGGAACTCTCCGGAGTTTTTGCAAATTCTTCAAGATCAAGGAACCATCCATAATTTGTCAGCTCGCTATAGTTTTCTTTATCTTTCCCGTAGAATTTGAAGCCTTCGTTCATTCCATTTTGAAGTTTTGTTCTCAGATCACCTTCGCCATATATCATTTCCTTCACACAGAAGAAATATAATCCACATGCCATACATGCTCTGAGGTGATTATGTGTAAGAGCTGATACAAGATGAATATCCTTTATCGCCTCTTCGACAGTTGCATCTCCTGATTTTTCCTTCTCTGCATAGTATAGACAAATAGGCATTGTTCTCATCAGGGAACCATTGCCATTTGCATATTCTCCGGTCCTGCCACAGGTAAAAATATCGCCATGATCCTTATAATTCTTTATGCTACTATAACAGGTATTACCTTCATCTATGCACTGATCATTTGCAGAAAATGCGCCCTCATACATCCACCTGACGAAATTCTTCATTATATCCTCAGCATCTACATAACCCAGACGCTTGATACTTTCATACATAGCCATAGTCATTGAAGTGTCATCCGACCAGGTTCCTATTGGAGATAAATATAAATCACAAGGCAACATTTCCGTAACCGGATCTGATGCAAGTTCTTCTCTCTCCATAAACTGTACCGGAAGTCCAAGAGCGTCACCTACCGCAACTCCCATGATTCCGTCTAACCATACATTTCTCTTATCGCTCATATTCTGATCCTCCTTTATATTTGATGGATTCAGTATACGATAAAAGAATTTAAAACAGGTCTCTCACAAAGCGACTATCGTGTATTCCTTCAATTCACAGTTTTTTATTCCATAATTTCCGTATTCTTCATTGGTCATATCATAAAAATACGAATTAACACATCTGACTATTCCATTATGAGCAACGATCAGATATATCTTATCATCTTCCGCAAGTTCATCCAGAAGATTATAGATACGCTGCGCCAGGCGAAGCATGGATTCACCTCCATCATAGGACTGTACGAAGTTTCGTTTATCCAACTTAAAAACCTCTCCATCCCTTGGTGTACCTTCATATTTACCAAAGTTCTGCTCCCTTAGCCGCTCATCAGCACGAAGGGGAAGCCCGGTCATATCCGCTATATGTTTTGCTGTATCAAATGCCCTCGAAAGAGGTGATGCAATTATCTCATTGATAACTATCTCACCATTGTCCAGCTTTTCTTTTATAAGGCGGCCAAGTTCTTCAGCCTGTTCATGTCCTCTTTCAGTAAGCCCTATATCAGTGGCTCCGCATATCTTATTTGCAACATTCCAAAATGTCTCACCATGTCTGGTGAAGTAAATCTTCTTTTCCATTTTTCTCCCGTTTAACTATATTCTGTTCAGTATCACAACTACATACAATGCAAGAGTTATTAAGCTGTATTACCGTATATATTCACAAGTTTCCTTCTCCGGTCCATCAACACCGGATTCATAGTGTGCCCGAAACTCCATATTGATGTCTCGAATCTCCTTCTTACCGTCTATGTAATCTTGATACATATCAGCAAGACCTGCCATACAGCCATCACAGGAAACACTAACATTTCCAATGGATTCAGCTACTATACGCTCACGTTCTTCTCTTGTTGTGTCTTTAATTAGTATACTCATAATCTATACACTCCTACTAGTAATCAATTACAATAAAATCAAAACATCTTCTTCCTTATCCTTTTTGTCTTTCTTTTTCTTGATTAGACTTTTCTTTCTTTTCCTTATTTATCATTAGCCCCGATAGAATAAGAACAATGGAACCAACTGAAATAACTATAAATCCTATACCAGGAGTAAATAAATCGCCAAGTGTCGATGTTAATTGATTAATAATAGAGTCTACCTGTTCATTTCCATATCTGATATGACATGCAAAATATATATTTGCAGCCAAAATAACTATTCCAAGAAAACTAACTAAAAATCTTTTATTGTTATATGATGCTATAAAACCAAGCATAGCTAATGCAATTATTATTATAGCTCCTTTTTTATTAATATCGAACAGACTCATAGAAAAGACAGAAAAACTCATGATATCTATACTTAAATATGACAAAAATACGGCCGTAATAATAAACACTGAAACAAACAAACCTAATATACGTCCTAGTATATTCAAAACCTTCATAAAGATTATTCCTCCAAAAATAATATTCTATACAGATAGATCAATACATTCCATTTTCTGCTTAGAAGTCATCTTATCAGTATAGTTTGCAGCACCTGTCAAATCAGCCCCAAGGAACTTTGTATTCTTCATGGAAACACTCTTAAAATCGACTCGAACAAGAGTGGCACCAGTAAAATCTGCTCCATTGATATTTGAATAATCAAGATCTGAATTCTCAAGATTACATCCGAATGCTTTGGCATTACTAAGATTTACCTTCTGCAAAGAAGATGTTCGTCCTGTAACATCCCTCATATCTACATATCTCATATTAGAGCCATCAAATACAGCATTAACAATATTACAAAACCTCATATTAGCTTTTGAAAGATTCGCTTTCTTTACTATTGCATTCTCGAAAACACAGCCTTGTAAATCTGTTCCACTCAAATTTGCACCGGTAAGATTACATGAAAAAAAATTAGCCATGGATAGATTAGCACCTGACAGATTAGCGTTTTTGAGATTAGCATCACTAAAGTCAGCTCTCTCTCCACCAGGTTGACCATTCAACCACTTATTATGCAGTTCAATTATTTCATCAAGATGTTTTTTAAGCTTTCGATTCATTTTTTATATACCTACATTGAGGAAATGCACTACATCCATAAAACTGTTTTCCAGCATTCTGTCCTTTCTTTGCTGTTCGTAAAACCAATTTGTTACCACACCATGGACATAATAAATCCTCTCCAGAATAATCTGAAACAACAGGATCATTTGATTCCTTTTTATATCTATTCTCTATATTCTGAACATGTGCCGCTTTAACCGCTTCATCTACATTAGTATATAATTTCAGCTTTTCGTATATCAGTTCAACTTGTTCATCGGATAACACATCTGCAGAACTATCCCAGATATGTTTTACAGTCTTATACGTCTTATCACGTTTGATAACAACAATGTCATCACTGTATGTAGTTATCTTTTTTAATTCACATCTTTCCGAAAAAACAATAATTGAAAATAAAGGAACTTCGAAGCCCTCAGCAGTAAGAGAATTACTAAGCCATTTAAGATGCGCACGATTCTGTTTTATAGGATTATAAAATCTATTCTTTTGTCCTCCAGCTAAACAAGTAGTCCAGTATTGATCTTTTTCATTTCCAAATATCCAACCGGAATAATTCTTACTTTCAAAAACAAAAATCCCCTTCTGACTAATAAATAACACATCAATTTCTGATGTCTCACCATTGTCTTTTGGAATATATACATTTCTTAATATCTCACCCTTACGACCAAAAAAACTCACCTTTTTTAATTCATTTTCTGTAAGTTTCTCCCCATACTTACCTTTATAATCATCTGTAAAAATGGCATCTAGAATAGGTTGTAATGTAAAATCAAGAAATATGTCAATTAAATCTTTTGCCATTATACATCCTCCATTACAAGTCTTTCCTATAAAATGTTATCAATATAATCTAATAACCTAGTCAAGCTGTTCTCTATATTCTCAACATCTACAAAGAATACATTAACAATTATAGCTCAGCACGTCTAAAATAAACATTATGATAAGTCAAAGACATATATTCACATATACTATGTATGAAACACTCTTTTTAGAACACAAACCATGCAACAAAGACATTATATGAAGCTATTCATATAATGTCTTCATCATCTTTATTTTCATCAATATTACTATGTCCAATCTCGTTCATATAACCTGCAGTAATAATACCAGCCGGAAGCGCTACAATCGCAATACCAAAAATTGAAGAAATCATGGTAATTATTCTACCAAGAATAGATACAGGATAAATATCTCCATATCCAACCGTTGTTAATGAAACAGTAGCCCAATATAATGCGTCAAAATATGTATCAAATGTATCCGGTTCAACATTATATATTATTAAAGCAGATATAATGATATATCCAAATGCTAGTACACATACAGCCAAAAGTGGAGCTCTTGAGTTTTTAAGTACATTAGCGATAATTTTAAAACTCTTTGAGTATCGAGCAATTTTGAAAACACGTACCACCCTCAACGCACGAATCATTCTCAAAACCCTTAATGCTTTAAATCCCTTATTAATTATTGATAATGATGGAAGAATTGATAATAAATCAATAATGGCCATAAATGTAAATGGATATGCTATAAAAGATGCTTTTCCAGATTTTTCATTTTTATAATCTGCAGTTATCCATCGCAACAAGTAATCAATAATAAAAATAACTACTGACACTTTATCTATTATAAAAAATACAGCGTTATCCTTTTTAAAGAATAAAGGAATCAAACTAACAACAATAATAAAGAGCATACTAATATCATAAATACTACTTGCTTTATCATTACTATCAGCCTTTTCAATTATTTCATATATTCGTTTACGCATATAAGATTATCAATCCTTTCTGCATATCCCAAATTTATAATTTTCTATACTCAGGTTGAATTTATAATTCATCATACTTTAAAGAATTATCCCTTGCTTTTTCCACCGGATACTTTGCTTCATTTTTATCCATCTTGGAATTTACTATTTCATCCTCATCTAACTCCAATGTATCCAACATGTTTCTGCAATAAACCAATACATCTGCCAATTCTTCCTTTACATGTTCTTTGTTGAAGTTCTTGTCATCCCACTGAAAGCATTCAAGAAGTTCATTAGCTTCAATGGATATTGATTTAGCAAGATTTGCCGGTGTATGAAACTGATTCCAATCTCTGTCATCAGTAAACTTTCTGATTCGTTCTATTGTTTCTTTATTCATTCTTATCAGTTCCTTTTATTATGTCTTTTATATATTCTGATAAATCTTCATCTTCACAGAATATGTAGCAGCCCTTCTGTCCTCTGGTAAGAAGCGTTTTGTATGTATTTTTTATCAATGTCTCTGCCACTTCATTACTTGAGGTTCTTATTCCGGAAGATTTATCATCTTTTGAAATCATGGTCTTATCAGTTATGACTTTTCCCGTCGCATTGTCGTAGCGAAGATCCTTTCCGATGAAGATACCTACATAATCAAACTCCAATCCTTGAGCTGTATGGATACATCCAACCTGTTCAAAGGAATCCGGATTAATCGCCCATATCTTATCATTTTCAAGATTCCACTTGGCAACGAAACCGTTCTTTAAACAGATATCCCATTCGCCGTTTCTATTCTTTACATTCCAGTCATAACAGTATCCTGCTACCATTCGGGCTTTATTGTTTATCTGATTCAGTTCTCTCAGCTTATCTCTCATTTCATTTGGATCATCGAACACTTTTACGTCAAAATTCATGTCTTCGATATCCACATCTACCGGTTCACCAACTTGAAGGATGTTATTGACAAACTGGATGTACTGATCACTACCATTACATCTGAACTGGGAATGAAGAATCGTTTCTTCATTCATAATTACACGGCTTTGGGTAATGCCAGCCCATTTCTTTATCTCGTCTATCGAGCCAATATCCTTAGTGGTTATTCTCTGATTTTCATCTATAAGAAATATGGTAAAGAGTGATTTTTCCAAACATTCCTTTATCTGATTCTCACCATTCCAATCACCATACATTTTAGCTACTAATCTGTGTGCTTCATCTACTATCAGGCAGTCATAAAAGTTGTTAGGAAGCTTATTAAGACCAAAGGGCGATCTGAACAACTGTTTGATATTAACCTGTGCTTTCAAGTCTGACTTGGAAAGTAGTCTCTGATAGGCTTCTCTTGGAGCGCTGTTCTTTGTACAGTAGCTTGCATTATAGCCTTTGACTATGAAGTCTTTAAGCAGATTCACTGCCAGTACCGACTTTCCGGTTCCCGGGCCGCCCTGAATAATAATACTTCGTCTCTTCAAATCCTTCTTGCACTGATCCATCATTTTAAGGCACATATCATAAGCTACCGCCTGATCATCCAGAAGCAGGAATTCCTCATTTCCTTTTATCAATGAAACAATACAGTCCTGAAGAGCTTTTGAAGGCTTTATCCTGCCATTATCTATCTTGTATAATAAGTCTCCGTTTTTCGATTTTTTGTTAATAAATCTTGTTATGAAACTCTGAAGATTCAGAACATCATTTCTAATGAAAAATGGAGCCTCGTCATACCAAATCTTATATATATCATCATTAAGTACTTCTTTATATATGGGATCAAAGTTATGAAGATATGCACAGGGTATAACATCTATCTTATTATCCTGAACCATTTCAGAAGAATTCTTTATAAAGGTCGCATACGCAAATGCCTGATAAGAAGGATGATTCACCATTCTTTTTGCACCGCCAGTAAAAGCACGGACTGAATGTCTCATGATATCATCAACTTTTTCAACCTTATCCCACTGCTTAAGTTCAATAACTACGACATTGTCTTTGTCATCTTTATCAGCACCTGCAATCATGAAATCAACTCTTTTGGAGGTTCTGGGAATCTGATACTCTATCGCAATATCTGCATCATCAGGTATATCCTTTGTATCAATAACATTTCTCATAAACTGAAGGGAATTCTGCCAGGAATTGAATTCGGCAGTTCCGCCTCCGGAGATATGTCTTGCTCTCAGATTATCCCTGATTATTTCAGATATCTGATTGAGAATAACATGCTTATTAAATTCTTTTTTCGTAGCGTTATAAACTATCATTGATTATATCCCATATTTCATTTATTAATCTCTTACATAGCAAGCAATAATTTAAACAATAAATAATTAACAATTATCAAGCCTATAATAATCAGAACACTCATTCCCCAACTAATAGTTTTGCCTTGATTATTACTGCTATTATAATAATTATTTCGATTTATTCTTTCTGCTTCTTTCTGTTCTTGTTCTTTTTCGATATACTCCAGGCAATTATTTATATGGCTAATCTTCATTGATTCCTCGAAAAAATCAAGATTGCCATCGTTATTCAGATCAAAAAAATCACCCATACAAAAATCCTCCCTTTATTCAACGAATTTTTGCTTTAACAGTGCCTGCATCTCCTTCTTTACATTTTCCGGACCTATGATTGATGCATCTCCCCCGAGGGCTACCAACCAGCCAAAGAATTGATAACTGACTGCCACATCAACTCTTACAGTGAAATGTTCATCATCAACCGGAATCATGTGTATGTCTTTTCCGAACTGATCTACGATTACATTTGACAGATAGTTTTTGCACTTAAGTACTACTCTCTGTTCTTCTCCGTCAAACATCCTGAATCGTTTCTTTGTGTAGACTGCTTTATCCTGATTCTTGAAGGTCATGGTACCTTTACGTTTTTTGTCCAAAACGGATATGTCAGTCATCTTATCCACGCGGTAATGCTTGAGCTTTTCTGCCTTCGAATCGAATCCGATCATGTAATAGTTTTCATCATCCCAGCAGAGAGCCCAGGGACTCACTTCGTAGAATTCACCATTATGCCTGTATTTTTTTTCACCTTTGACATTCCAGCTGAAATATTTGAACTGCAGCTGATGACTTTCGCTGATGGCAGTATGGATTGCATCGATTGCATAGTATATAGTCTCATCCATATTTTTGATACGGCCGGCAACATATACCTCACGTTCCAGGAGCTTGGCATCATATGTGCTGACAAGCGATTCCAGCTTCTTTATAAGATCTTTAGTTTTTCTTACTGTTATGAATTTTGAGGACTGAATAGCATCAACAAGAAACTTTAATTCAGCGATTTCAAATTCCCTGTTTCCACAATGATAATAGGTTTGAGATCCTATCCTCTCTTTAAGAATTTCTATTCCGAAAACATTTAGCGCTTCTATATCTGTATAGATACTTTTACGACTAGCCTCTATTCCATAGCTATTAAGCTCAGCTATTATCTGAGGCATAGTAAGATAATGATCATCATCAGTTTTTTCTTTCATGATTTTTGAAAGATATAGTAGTTTGAGTTTTTGATTATCGCTTCTTGCCATAGTGGTGTCCTCCGTTAAACTTCCAACAGAAAATAATCATATGGTAAAAGACGTGCTATTTACTTAAAAAACATAAATTTTTAAAGCAATAACACGTCTTTATTATTATACCACAAGACACTCTATTAGGACACCAGAAATGCAACAAAATGTTGCAAAACATCTCTGTCAAGCTGATACCCGCATTTCCTTTGTCATGCTGATTGCATTGATCAGCTGAAGGACTATTGCAGTGTTATATCTTTCCTGGTTTGCTTTCATCTTTGCATATCTGTTTTTTTGCTTCCTGGTTCGTCTCGGCATGTCCTCTACTGTGCCAAGAAGGTTTTCGCGATAGTCGTCATGTTTTCTGATGTAGTCCAGATAGTGCATTATTGTCTCTGACTGTTTGGCATCTTTCTGGAAGTGATAGCTGGCATTTTCGTACTTGTCGATATCCAGATCTGTCGGGATGTAGTTGCCGTGGAATAGGATGAAGCAATCCCAGTCTCTGAGGTAGAGTATCTTCCAGTAAGCTATTTCTGATAAAACGTACAGCTTGTCTTCAATTACTTTTACTATTAATCCGTTTTCTGTTGCGTAGTTTTCGATTTCCTCGAATTCCTTTTTGTATTTATCCTGCATTGTTTTGTAATCGTTCATGGTTGCTCCTCCTTTTTGTTATTTTGATTTGTTGTTTATCTGATTCTACTCTACCATAAATAGGGGTCCCATTTTCAGCACAGCTCGGAGGGCATTTTTGCCATTTTTTCATTTTTCGCGTGATATTGGATTTTCCTTAAGAAGCTGTTCCATGTATGCAGCTCTGTCAGTTTCAGGCAAGATCATGAAATGATAATAGAACAGATTCATTATTATCTCTTCCGCTGATTTAGAACCCAGATTACGTATCTTCCTAAGCTGACTCCTGCTGGTCTCACCGGGTTTTGTATCATAATTATTTATCAGGTCTCCAATAGTATATACACCTGCACGTTTCAGACAATTGTATGATCTCTGAGACAAATTAAGAACATCTATATCATTTGCCAGTTCTATCTTGTTAAATTTCACCTTATAATGGAAAATATCTTTTCGCTTTGTAATTATTTCCTGAATAGTTGTATCTTTTAAGTATTTATTCATTTCTTTTGCCACTTCATCATTTAGATAAATCATCGTCGCACCTCCAAATACATCTTTTACTGTCTGCTTTACAGCATGAGTTTCAATGTTACTGATCACATCTGAGAATTTTATTCTCAGCACATCTGTGAGATACTTTATTTCTGATACATCATTTGCTTCTGCAGCTATATTAATCATCTTCTTATCTTCCATAATATAGAGCTCCGTCACGCAGCTGGTACACTTCAGATATGTCAGCAGATGTTCATAGGATTTACCATTTGTTGTAATGGTCATGAGCATCCTGACAGTTTTATCTTTATATATGACCGCTCTGTAACCTCGAATTATTCCGGCTTCTTCGAGCTTTCTAACTCTTTTTTTAACTGCTACCCTGGACATACCAAGCCATTCACCCATTTCGGTGAAACTCATACGTCCATCATCACGTAATAACCTAAGAATAACCCTATCTGTATCGTCCATAAGTACCTCCATTTATCAGTGTCGACTCTGATAAACTGATTATAATTCCATGGTAAAATGTAATGCAATAGGGGCGGTTCCGTTTCGAAACCGCCCCTTATCTCTGTAATCAATACAACCTTTATTGCCATTTTAAATCAAGCTTTTTCTTAGATTTTACGCAATCAAGCAAATACAAGTTAATAAGAGTTTGATATGGAATACCTGTTACTTCTGCTTCTGCCTTAAAATATGCAATCACTATAGGAGACACATTCATAGTTATTTGCTTTTTTAGCTCTTTAGCATATGGATTCTTTCTTGGATTAAGTTTATCAATATCATATTCCTCTAACATATCTCTCACCTTCCTTCTTAGTTGCTTTTCTTGCTGAGATAATTCGAATCACTGAATCCGATTCTCTATAACAATGACACACAACACATACGATATACCATGTTTAGCTATATTTATCTCGTTTTTATTTTCATCCCACTCGAAAATCAATTTAGTCCTCCTATAATTATAATATAATTATAAAATAATTATTCATCAATATCAACCATAAAAATTTAGTCTTAAGATACAGGCATTTCTTTTGCTAATAATCATAATGATTGTGATGCCATTATGCTAACAACTCATTAAGCACTTGATCTCTTCGATTTATAAACATCTCCATAACCTTATAGCTCTCTGTGTCCTCATATTCAATTCTATGTATTGATCCATCATCAAAACTACGGATGTCAGCATCTGGAAAACCAAGAAGAATCGGAGAATGAGTCACTATAATAAACTGTGAACCACATACCGCACATCTGTTAATCTCATAAAGAAGTGTCAGCTGTCTCTGAGGTGACAGTGCAGCTTCCGGCTCATCTAAAAAGTACATTCCATTAGGTCCAAAGTAATTCTGAGCAATTTGAAGGAAACTCTCTCCATGAGATTTCAAATGGAATTCCTGAGGGATATATCTATCATCTCCTCCACCGCTTTTACTATATTCATCTTCTTTTGTTGCAACATTATAAAAACTTTCAGCCCTGAGGAAATAACCTCTCTTTGGTTTCACATAGCCTCTGGATATTCTTATATAATCACACAGTTCTGAATGAGAATCATAAGTAGAGAAGCTGTAATTCTTCGTTCCTCCTTCGGGATTAAATCCATATGCAACTGCTATTGCTTCCAGGAGGGTTGATTTTCCACTTCCGTTTTCGCCTACAAAGAATGTGATTGGCTTTACAAAAGTGAGTTCATCAATTGATGCAATCGCCGGAATCCCTTTGAGATAGCTTCTCTCACTTATATCTTCCCACTTAATATGTATGTCCTTTATAAACAGATTACTTAACATGTCTTTCCCTTCTATGCACTCTTTTTGTGATAGTGTGCCGGTACTTTCTCCGGTATCCTTTCTTTAATGATTGTATCTATCAGTAGGTCTCTTTCATATGCTTCTCTTGCATCTCTTTCATATATGATATCTGATTTGCACTCTTCAAAGAAGGAACAGCCGAGGCAGCAGCCTGCACAGTCTTTATATCCCATCAACCAAAACTTAAGTCTTGCCCACATTTTTGTTTCCTCCATTTTCTATATCAATAATCATCCCAGTATTCTTCGTTATCTTCGAAATCATCCCAGGCATCATCCTCATCTTCAAACTCATCTTTGTATCTCTTTGTTTTCAAACCATCCTGGCTTCTCTCACGTATCTCTCGGCTTCTTTCTCTCCTGAAAGCTCCCAGATCTTATAGATACTAAGATATAATCTCTGTGCAAAGGTATCTGATAATTTAATTGACGGATTCTCTCTTGAGAAACGTTCTATAAGTATTGCTGTAAGACGGTGACATCTTAATGTATTTGGTACCGGGTGACATACTCCCACCACTTTCGCTTCGCTAAGAAGTGGGGGCTTCTCGTTCGAGTAATCTAATGATTACAGCATACACGAGCTATCCCCGTCTGTCCGACGGTTCTATTTATACTTAGATACTTAAGTATCTCATTCCTTCATTACGTATATTTATAGCTGCATTTATGTCGCGGTCATGTTCATTATTGCACTTTGGACATATCCATTTTCTTATTGACAGGTCTTTTGTGTCTTCGTTTTTATAGCCACAACAATGACATATCTGACTTGATGGATAGAATTTATCAACCTTTACAAAGTGTTTTCCTCTATCCCGAAGCT
>FZRB01000007.1 GCA_900199595.1 Lachnospiraceae bacterium
CTGGTATGATAACTGGGATGCAATCTGTCCGATTTTCAAGTTCTCATCAGAGGTAAGAACTGTCATCTATACTACCAACGCCATCGAAAGCCTCAATGCCACTTATCGCAAGCTGAACCGTCAAAGAAGCGTTTTTCCGAGTGATCAGGCTCTTCTTAAAGCATTATACCTATCCACTTTTGAAGCGACCAAGAAATGGACCATGCCACTCCGAAACTGGGGAAGAGTCTATGGTGAGCTTCAGATTATGTATGAAGGAAGACTTCCAGAATAAAAATATGAGCTTCAGTCCTACTTGGGCTGAAGCTCCTTTGTGCGATTATCTTCCGGTTTATTCTTCCATCAAGGATTATGTATTACATTTCTCTTTCCACTATTGGCAGTTCCTCTTACTTCTTCGTGGTAAAAGTAATCTACAATTGTTGGATGTCCTTTCTCTACTCTCTCATACGGAGTTTCATTATCAACAAACCTGCAATCATACTTTTGGGCCAGCTCTTCTGCTTTCTTTTCCAGCGCTTCAAAATAGCTGCGGTTCTTTTTGTTATAAATTTCGTCATACAGCGGCACCAGATCTGGATGTTTATCGGAAATGTATTTCATGATATCTGCCTTAAAACCTCCGCGAAGATTCAGATTCTCAAGCCATACAAGGTCACACTGATCTTTTGTCCTGTCTATGATTGCTTCTATATCCGTAATCCCCGGGAACACGGGTGAAATGAAGCAAATTGTACGAATGCCTGCCGCATATACCTCTTTCATTGCAGCAAGCCTTCTTTCTATGCTTACTGCCGCATCCATATCATCTTTAAACTCTTCATCAAGAGTATTGATTGACCATGATACTGTAAGTCTGCTATTTTCATTGATCTCTTTTAGCAGATCCAGATCTCTTAGTACAAGGTCTGACTTTGTGCAGATAAGTATGTCCGCACCACTGTCCTTTAGTTCTTCCAGAAGTCTTCTTGTATTTTTATATGTTTTCTCTAGCGGATTATAACCATCCGTAACCGTTCCAATAATCACCTTCTGGCCGGCATACTTCTTTGGATTCTTTATTACAGGCCAGTCTTTCACATCCATGAAAGTTCCCCATTCCTCCGTATGCCCTGTAAAGCGTTTCATAAAAGATGCGTAGCAGTATTTACAGGCATGGGGACACCCCACATAGGGATTCACCGAATATCCTCCAATAGGAGTATTCGATTTTGTCATTACACTTTTTGTTTCTATATGATTTACTTTGATTTCTGGTTGTTCCATATCCTCTGTTCCTCCAGCACTTTGTTAAAAGCATCCGGCATTTCCTGTATCATTTCTTCTCCCATAATCGGAACAAGATCTTCTTTCCAGAATACAGGAATGTTCAGTTCATGAGCCTGTTCTGTCAATGAATAAACCCACCCGGGATCTGTTTTAACAGTCCTGCTCTTTGCACCTGTCATGGTTCCCACCACAATCCAGTCAATGCCTGTAAGATCAACCTTACCCGGATCATCGAACAAAGGCTCAAAGGTAACATGATATTTTTTTGCCTTCACATTGCTCCGCAGTGCATCAATACGCCATAACTCAGACTTTCTCGTAACTGTAACGCCAAACCATGCATTATCAAGATCTGTTTCAAAAGACAGAAGATCCGGTCGTTTGGTAAGAAAAAGAAACTGGTGCTGAGGATTCTCTGCTATCTTTTTAAAGACTTCCTCTCTCCATTCCTCATGCCAGCCCGAGAGATCGCTCATACCGGTCAGCAGAAAATTCTGCGGCTTTTTCTTTTCCATCATACGAAGCTTTCCTTGAAAAAACTGTGGCTTTTCAAAATCATCTATGATGTGATAACGCCTCGTATTGTTTCTGGCATAGCAGTACGGACATCCAACAGTGCACCCTATAACAAGATTCATGTTCTGAATCTGATCTTTAATACAGATACTCATTTGTCACTCCATTCCTCAAGGTTTACCCTGATGCGGTTAAGATACTCTTCAAACTGAAGAATCTCTTTATCCGTAAAATCACGATAATAAATATTCCCCATCTCATTGGATACGGAGTCATAAGCTTCTTTAAGTTCTTTGGCTTTATCTGTGAGGAACAGAAGAGTTTTTCTCTTATCAGCTTCATCCGTTTTGCGGCTTATCAGTCCGTTTTTTTCCATCCGCTCAAGCATGGTCGTAAGTGAAGTAATTGCAAGTCCGCTTTTCTCGGAAATAATTTTAATAGGAACACCATCTTCTTGCCATAAGACATAAAGAATCCTTCCCTGAGCTCCGTTAAATGCATCAATGTTTTTTTTTGCCAGTATTCTTTCAAATATACGATCACCCAGCTGTTTTATTTTTGTAACAAGAAATCCACCATTTGTCTTCATAATCAAATACTCCTATATCGTAGTTTTATACTACCATATAGGAGTATTTGTGTCAAGCACACATATCATAACTTCCGATTTTGTGTTCCAGCATTCATCACGGCAAACAGAAATTTGTATCACAGAACCATCAGCAATGTTCCGGCTCCAATCAGGATACACCCTATCACTGACTTAAAAGTAAATTCTTCATGCAGAAAAACAAACGCCAGTATCAGCGTAATGACAACGGACAACTTATCAATCGGGACGACTTTTGAAGCGTCTCCCATCTGCAAGGCCTTGTAATAGCAAAGCCATGAGGCACCAGTAGCAAGGCCGGACAGAATCAGGAAAATCCAGCATTTCTGGCTAATGTCTTTTATTCCGGCTTGCTGATGAGTAATAAATACCATTCCCCATGCCATGATAACAACAACCATCGTACGGATTGCAGTAGCCAGATTCGATCCGACACCTTCAATTCCTATCTTTGCCAATATTGATGTCAGTGCGGCAAAGATTGCCGAACCAAGCGCTAATAAAAACCACATAGTGATACTCCTTCAAATCCCAATTTGCTTAACCGTTTATACTAGAATATAATTATATACCAAATTTATCATAATTCTTGACGAAATCAATGGGATTAGGTATAGTCAAAGCGAGCTGGACAACGGTAATCTTACCGCCATACAGCTCGTCAATTATCTTAGGATATCTTATTTACAGAAAAACTTTCACACACTCGCCCGGGAACAATTCATAATTCGAGCCATTTCGGAAATATTGATATTATTGGACTTATACATCTGATAGTACTTCCAAAACTTATCAGGGAGACTTTCTTTAGTTGTTTCCGGTCTTCCTATCTGTTTTCCTTTGGCAGCTGCGTTCTTCATCCCTGACTTTACTCTTTGTGATATGATATTGCGTTCCATTTCAGCAAACACACCCCACATCTTAACCATGCCTTCGGTCATCGGATCTATTTCACCTTTGGAACAGTCGACACGAAAAGAACCACCGATATCAAGTATCAGTTTCTTGTCTTTGACAGTCTGAAGAATCTCGCACAGATGCTTGGTGGATCTTGTGAGCCTTGATACTTCCGTGGTGGCAATAGTATCTCCTTCTGATATGATATCCAAGAGTTTCCAGAGTTCGGCACGGTCATCTTTGGTGCCGGATTCATATTCCCAGTAAATATATTTATCATCTGTAACGCCAAGAGCATAAAGTTCTCTCTTTTGTCTATTTATATCCTGACGTTCTTCGCTGGTCGAACACCGAGCATATCCATATATCATAAAATCAGTCCTTTCTGTTCAAAAAAAGGGTGGCTGACTTTCTTTTACAAAAATCAGCCTTTTTCTTATCTGTTTTAGATGCATTTCAAGTGTATACGAAATCATCTGTTTTCTTTTACAGTTTATCATTATCCTATAAATAAAACAACATATTGACTTTACCTCGAAGTGGTTGAATTAATTTGTTAGTCTATTGTATTTTTCTTCCACAGATAATTCTGTACTGTTCAGTATAGATAAGTATTCTTGATTCATTTCATCAGAATGGTATTTTGAATATTTAGAATTTCTACGAATTATACTTTCTATATTCCATAGTCCTAAAAACTCATCATAATCTAATCCGCTACCACCGGATAACGCAATTATAATATGATCCATTTTCATAAAATCATCCCATGCCCGTATCAAGTCTTTAAAATCTGTTGAATTCATTTTTTATCACTCCTTTTGATTATATTATTATTAGTGAAACATAACATAAGTGTCATTGTTTTTGAAGCTACCAGGAGCGAATAATTATTTGCTGATAGAAAAGTATTTTTTACAGGATGAAGAGTAGGGAAATGCCGGTTATATAAAATTTTATTAAAGTTCATATTAAAGGCTATTAGTAAAATAACAAGGGTATAAAGGCTCTTGATCAGTTAATAACTATTCGAAATAACATTGCACAAATAATACTAAGAACTGTTTTTGCGTTTTTCGTTTTGTTTTCCCCATAATGGTCGTAGATGAAGCTTTTGAGGGTGGATTATGTCGGTGTTTAAAGAGGTTTACCCCATTGTGTTAAGCGTGTTACACGTCGACTAAAGAAAAGAATAAGGAGGATATAGAAAATGAAGGACGATAATATGAAGAATGGTAAGTATTTGGATAGTAAACAGCAGAGTGATATATCAAAAGAAATCACAAATAGTGATCATCATAGCGTTGGAGACTGCTCCAAAACAAAACTGAAATTTCATGGTGTAGAAAGCAACTGTGCTCTTGTATCATTTGGAAAAGAGTATGTTTATATTAATGTTGAAAAATATGCGGCTAAATGGATTTTAAAGAATGAAAAATTCATTCTTATGGTGCCGTTCAGATACATGGAGGGATTTCTTGAAGACATTTCTGTAAAGGGGGAATATGGATTCATAGCATCTGATGATCTGATGCATGCTTATGATAAATACAAAAAAATGATTAATAATCCGGCCACTCTTAAGCCTCTTGATGGTGTAGATGGATGTGGTAATGATACATATGAGCTGTCATTCAATGACTATCTTTTTAATCGTAAGCTTCTTGAACATCGAGGTGAGTTTTTTCATTTCATGGATTCTCAGAATTATAGCAATAAAGTGCTTCTTTCTACAGATGACACTTTACTCCCGGAACTTCTGTCTTTTTTGGAAAATGAAAATGTGGATGTTTCAGCTGTAAGAAACAGATCTAAAACGGATAGAAATGTTAGTGAAAACACCTTGGTAGATATTGATTCGCTTAATTCCGCTGTGAAACCATATCCTTATCAGATTGAGGATGCAGATAAGATCATTAAAATGAAACGAGCCCTGATAGCGCATGAGATGGGATGTGGAAAGACTAAGATTTCATTATTTGTTGGAATAAGCATAGAGGGATGTAAGTTAATCATCTGTCCGGAATCGTTAAGGCTGAATTGGCAAAGAGAAATTCTCCAGGTAGATAAGAATGCAGATATAATCATTGTAAAATCAAATAAAGAACCGGATTGGAATCATGAGTGGATCATAATGGGATATAAGACAGCGGTAAAGTATTATTCTTCAATTCCGACAAGTAAGATCAGCTGTTTGTTTGTCGATGAGGCTCATAAATGCAAAGCTGTGGATAATTATGGTCGTCCTGGATCAAAACAGGCTAATACAGTAATTGGTCTTGCTGATGCGATAGAGAATGTTTATCTTATTACTGGAACACCAATGCCTACGAGCAATAAAGATTTGTATAATATTCTAGTTATTCTGAAAGCTATAAATCCGAACATTAATCGATCTTTCTTTCATTTTGGACTTAAATATTGTAATGCTCACGAAACAATGTACGGCTGGGATTTCAATGGTTCCTCAAATACATCCGAGTTACACAAGTTTCTTTCAAGATATATGGTAAGACGTCTCAGAAAGGATGTCCTACCAGATTTAAATAAGAATAGGATTCCTATAATTACTGACAATTCTCTACCACGAGATTATATTTCAATCGAAAAAAGGCTGATAGAATTAAGAAAAACAGACTTAATCGCTGAAGCAAACAATGATAATATATATCATAGGAAGAATCCTAATAAAGATACATATATGGGACTGGCAATGACGGGAAGACGATTGCTTTCTGCATGCAAACTCAAAACTGCTATTGAAATGGCAAAAGAGCTGTATGAGGATGAAAAATCTGTTGTATTGGTTACGGAGTTTGTCGAAACCATGGAAAATATGGAAAAGGAATTTAAGCAGAAGGCCTGTTACATCAAAGGTGGAATGTCGGATGCTGAAAAGCAAATGGCAATTGATCAATTTCAAAAAGGTGAGAAAAAAATATGCTGCATGAGTCTGATTGCTGCTGGTGTAGGTATCACTTTGACCAAGGCTCACCATATGATAATATGTGACCTGGACTGGACTCCTGCTAACATGGTGCAGGTAGAAGACCGGATCTGTCGTGACGGACAAACTGAATCCTGTAATATATATTATGTCTGTCATAAAGAATCTATATTAGACAATATATTTATAAATATGATTACAGAAAAATCTGAAAATATTGACCAGGTAGTCGATCAGGCTGAAAACACAATTGATTTGGTCAAAATGATTAATGAATCAAACAATAAAGAAGCAAATACATTCATATCTATACTTAAAATGCGTCTTGAAAAAATTATAGAAAATGAATGATAGGTACGTTTGTATTATGAGATGGTGTTTAGGGTTCAACTTATGTTCAAGTTGAACAGAAGTTGAAAAATATTGATACAAATTGAATGAAGTCGCTTTTATAGGATTTAAAAGGGCTTAAAATGTGGTATTATATGAGTACAGGGTTTTAAATACTTAAGAGGGAGAAGATAATCTGAATATGAAGATAAAATCGATATGCATATTATTGGTGGTATCTTTTATAGTATTTCTTTTTAATATGGTTCCCGGGATTAGTATAAGGGCTGTGAGCGCTATAGATAATACATGGGATGATAACGGAATTCCAATTATAATAGCCAACGGAGATGATTCTGACGATACTATTTGCTTAAAATGCGGGTGCAACATATCTGACTTACGTAGAATAGATTATTATAATAAGTATCAAATCTATCCATTAAATTTCTTCCGATGATAAAGAATCATTTTGTAAAATATGTAATATGCCGTCTATCTCAACACTACTACTATACTTAGAATTTGCTTTAATCAAACTTGGAAGATTTCCCAATGATGGAAATATGTCTTCATCAATACCTACCATTCCATCGATTTGCATAATTATACGGTCAAGCCTATATAGATCACTATAAGCTTCTATTAATGCTACCATCACTTCTTTATTCATACATCTACCTCGCTTTTTATATTATTCTATCATATTGAGAAGTACATATGAATAAGCCATAGGCTATGTTTTATTCGCTGAGAGTAAAAATATCAGCAAACCGTACCATAAAAGATAAAACAGTTTTTCAAATTTCAGAATGAATAAATATTTATCAATTGATTATTATCTGATTAACATTCTGATTTCTTTCATCCAAACATTCCATTTTTATTTTTCAACTTTTTAGCGACATTTTATAGACACAATGCATTCATATTATAATTTGATGTTCTTATTTACTCTTCTGGATTATTAAAAATACCACTTCTATGAAATTTTAAGTATTTTCTATTCCCTTCCGTCAGTTTTAACCTCATATCTTCTCTGACATTTAGGAATACTCTATTTACAGAATCAATTTTATCTGAAATGATTATATTTCCTTCGTCATCAAAAGATATAAACCCCTTGTCAAACGCTTTATCATGATTAGGGCAAAATAAAAATCCATTATCTATATCAACTCGTTCTTCTGGAGAAGCTAAACTCCATGGTTTTATGTGACTTGCTATCAGAAATCTTTGATCACTTACCCCACATAGACAACATTTGGAATACCTTGACAAAAGCTTCTCACGAAATAGACTCTGATTGATTCTCTGTTTAACAACAGCCTCTTTATCTGAACCGACCAGACCTATACTGTTAACTATTTCATTTATGCTATCAGCCTCATTGATTGCTTCTTCCATACTATATTTTTTTATATTGCAATCTTTTATAGTGCGACCAGATTTCCACAACCAATCTCCAAACCTCATATATATGTAATCGCTCCATTCAGAGATTTCACCAAGATTTTTTTTCCATTCAAGCAATGCACGCATCATTTCAAGCATATTATCATCTGAATCATAGCTCATTCCCAAGACACGACAATAATTTTCAAGCGCAGGTTTTGTACACACCGGAAACACCTTTTGCGGATAATAAATAATAATCAGTTTACAGATAAACGTACTACTTAAGGTTCTCGATTCAAAAAAACTATAATCATCTCGTCGGGCTGATTCTAATACTTTTATTATTTCTTTCTTAATTGATTCAAAGGCTCTATCTGTATTATTCCCAAAAATCTTTTCATAAGTTGAAGATAGTTTTACTCCTTCTTCTTTTTTATAATATATGCCAAAAGTGGACGGATAAGCATTTCCCATGCTGGCTAAAACCTTCATATCATATCTGATTCTACTGCAAAATGTCTTTACACCATCTTGGCCTGTTAGAAACTGATCCATAGAAAGATTTGAAATAGATTCTAAAGGATAATCATTTATAAATTCAGCTCGTAAATGTTTTGCTTCTGATTCATGGTCCAAACAATATTGCATATATTCATTTTTGAAAACTTCTATAGCATCCATATTTATTCATCACCATTTTTATGAAATATAATACATTTGTTCTATTTAAACTCAATAAGCCAAAATATTCTTCTGCCGGCATCAGCTTTATTCAGGCAACAAACCAACAATATTTTCAAGAATTCTATGACCCAAAATATAATCTATTTCACCACTAGTTTTATCAATATTTCCATCCCCAGTATATGACTCAATCGTCCAAGCAACACCATCATCTGCAGTATCGCATACAGTTGAATCTCTCCATTGTTCGCATTTTAATAATTCACATAGTTCATCAAATGTTTCTATATCCATCATACCTTGTTTTTTCTTTTCCAATGGTATTATTGTTTCAGCTATTCTCGTTATTATTCTATTTTCATCGTATAATGGAGTAAAATGTGAGATAATTTCATATGAACCGTCTCTATAGATAAGCCATATTTTTTCTGTCCAATCACCCGGCCCAATCAGATCCCAATTATATTCAGTAGCTTTTAAAAGCAATTGTTTATTCATAATTTCCCATTAATAATCCTCTTCCAACATATTATCAAAAATGGTTTCTTCTACTACATGTACGCATTCATTTAAGTTCTTTTTGATATCTTCTCCCCAGAACCGAAGCACAGTCCACCCCATGGCTCCAAGTTTTTTATTAACCTCATCATCTCTATCTATATTACGTGCAATTTTACTAATCCAAAACTGACTATTATTACTGTTTTTCAAATGTTCACGTAAGATTTCCCAGTCCTTGCCATGAAAGAATTCCCCATCACAAAAAATCACAATATGGTATTTAGTCAGAACTATATCCGGAGAACCAGGAAGCTCTTTAAAGTTTTTTCTGTAGCGATATCCCTTATGCCATAAAGCCTTCCGCAGTTTTATCTCGATGGCAGTGTTTTTTGATTTGATATGAGACATATTTTTATGACGTTGTTCTTTTGTCAGCACATCCATAAAATACTAATCTTTCCTATCATTTTCTTTTTTTGCTGCAATAAATATTGAGTATAATGCTATTCTTTTTTTAAGAGATTCTTTTACAAAGACATGGTCATCATGCCTTATGATTTGTTTATTAATAGTTTCTATAGCTTGATTCGCTTGACTAACCGAATATTCGAAACCTTTCCATTTAGCAGCATTATCCAAACATATCTTAATCAATTCTTCAAACGAAAGAACTCTGTTATTGTTTTTAAAGTTTATTTCCTTATTAAAAGAAGTGGTTGTAAGCTGAATATTTGCCTCATATAGAGTATTTAACACATCAGCTGATACTTTTTCATCCAAAGTCGCCAAAAACATTTCTCTTGCGCCTGTCCTGCCCATTTCTTCAGGTACTTCTTGCCATCTTTCCCTTAACGTAGTTTTTGCACTTATGAGAACTGAATTTCTTTTATTTATTTCAAATTCTATTACACCAGGTGATACCGTATCAACAAGCTTTCCTAATCCTTTTTCCACAAAATAATCTTTACCTATATTACCTTGGCTATCTAGCGGAACACCAGCTCCAATTAATACCAATTCAATTATATGTTCAAATTCTTTTCCAGCCCTACTCCTTCTACTCTGCGTATTAGAAAGACATAATTGATATATATGATCTGGAAACTCTTTTACATATTTTTTTATCGAATCAATATTGCTTAATCCATTATAATTTTCGTTTTCGATAAGGTATTCAAGCATATGTGAGGTAAATGCTTTTTCTTCAACCAGAAAATCTGCCCAACACTGAGCTCGCATAGAATTAACAATTTCAGATGCATTCTTCTGAAAAAACTCTGCCTCTTTTTCATCATATTTTAGTTCACAAAAAGCCTGGTATGCTCGTTCAAATGAGCTTTTAAAAAATATATCTCTTTCAACTTTAATCTGTTTTTGAAAGTCTTCAATTCTTATAGACATAAAATATCTCCTTGAAATATGAATAATTATGTGTTAATGTGTCATTCAGAGGACACATTGTCCTCAATAGCACTCAGTAACACATCGAGGTGACCACATGAATATTATATCATCTTCAGAAAAATCAAGCGAGTCAAAACTAATATATGAAAAAAGAATTCGTCTAAATATGACTCAAAAAGAATTGGCAGATGCGGTTGGAATGCCAAAATATGGTGACCGAACTATTCGCAGATGGGAAAATGGAGAAACCAAACCAACATCATTAGAATTGAAGGCTATTCTTGATTTTCCTGAATCTGTGCCTTATTTAAACCCTGACCATGCTGATTACAAAATGATTGATCTGTTTGCCGGAATTGGTGGAACCAGACTGGGATTTCAATTAACAGGAAGAACAAAATCAGTATTTAGTAGCGAAATCGATAAGTATGCAGCAAAAACATATTATGCTAATTTTGGAGATAAACCCGCAGGAGATATAACCCAAATAAGCGAAACAGACATTCCGGATCATGATATTTTAGTAGGAGGATTTCCATGTCAAGCTTTTAGTCAAGCTGGTTTGAAAAAAGGATTTGAGGATACCAGAGGGACTTTATTTTTTGAAATTGCCCGTATTTTAAAATATAAACACCCCAAAGCTTTTCTGTTAGAAAATGTAAAAAACCTTCTTGGTCATGATAACGGAAAAACCTACGCTGTAATTGAAAACACCCTAAAAGAATTGGGGTATGATGTCAATCTTCTTGTATATCATGCCAAAGACTTTGGCGTTCCACAAAACAGAGAAAGGATATACATTGTTGGATTCAACAAACAATCTGTACCTAATTATAAAGATTTTACTGCCCCAGTCCCCCCCATGGTCCAAACATGTGTCGGAAGTATATTAGAATCAAATGTTGATTCAAAATATACTATTTCTGATAAACTTTGGGAAGGACATCAGCGGAGAAAAAAAGACAACAAAGCTGCTGGGAAAGGGTTTGGTTATTCTCTTTTTAATGAAAATAGCCCCTACACAAATACGATATCTGCAAGATATTATAAAGATGGCAGTGAAATACTAATCGAACAAAAAGGCTCCAACCCCAGAAAACTAACCCCCAGGGAAGCCGCGCGGCTCCAAGGTTTTCCTGATGATTTTATTATTCCTGTAAGTGATACTCAGGCTTATAAGGAATTCGGAAATTCCGTAGCAGTACCAGTTATAAATGCTATTGCGTCTGAAATAATAAAAGTGTTAGATCAAAATAGTTAAAAATTTTCCGGATAAAGCTTAATAGTTTTATCCGGAAATTTTTTTAATACCGTTTATTGTGGAACAACCTTATACTTATTCATTAAATTATCATACTGAGTTGATAAATTCATATCATATCCAATATCAGCCCTAAGCTTTTCCAAATATTTTGTTTGACACATTAAACTTCTTACCCAATTATTTATATTTGCTGCTTTGCCATTTTCTTTAGCAGTGCCAAGCAATACCTGTATTGTCCTTACTAAAAAGAAATCTGCAAAATCAGCAACCAACTCTTTTCGATAAGACTTATCTTGATAAAACTTTTCAAAATCAAAGCGTTTATTTTTCCACGAAGAACCGTATTGGGCATCAAATTCATAATATGTTGTAATATAATAAAACATACAAATACCAATAGCCTCTAACATACTTGAATCTCTGTCAATACGCGTCTGAATAGCTATTTTTTGATCCGAATCTGTCTCAGACTCAAATTGTTTTCTCTCCAAATCCAAACGATCTTGTATTATATTTTTTAAATAAGTTTTTCCTTCTTTATACAATTCTTGTGTAAAAAGCAATTCATCAATTTCATTTTTTGTTTTTCTAAAAAGAACACCACTTTCCTTATCATTATCTGGATCCAAATGAAAAATCCTATGATATATTTCATTCATTGTATACTGTGTCTGTGAAATATCATTATTAAACAAAGCTGCCTTCTTATCCTTAGCAGTAAAAGGTTGAAGGAAATAGCCAGCATACGCTAATTGAGCCAGAGTCTCGTTTGAAGTTTTCCTATGAACAAATGATTTATTAAAACTCTGAGGAATCTTTGACCCTCTTCTAATTTCCATATATATTTGAGGATAAGAAGTATCTATCAATCTATCATATAATTTTCTTTGCTCCTCATTATTAGCCACCATATCTCTAGAAGTTATAGGATTTTGTGTATTATTATAAATTGCCACACAGTTTTCAGTATCAGGATCATTTACTTTCAGAATTCTTGCAATTACATAAGTTTGTTTTAAAGCTTCTTTTATTTTATCATCTCTATTTCTCTCAGCCTCTTGTAAAATTAACCCTAAAGAACTCGTTGTTTGCGCACCATTTACTACACTAAATCTCCTCAATGTAATCGATGTCGTATCACCATTCTTTTGTGGTTCAACCTCTTCCGCAACAATTGTAATTCCATTATTATAGTACCAAAAATTTTTAGGACATTCTTTTACAGTCTTTTTCATCCCTGTATATGATTTACTTGTTTTGGGATTTAACTGTTCTCTAAGATTATGACCAAATAATATATTACGTCCAATTTCTGTACTATAGTATTTGTTATTTAATGTAGCTAAATCATATCCATTTATATTGCAGATTAAGGCACTTTGATTATCATCTGGTTTCCCAAAAGGCATATATCCACCTTCTCCAGTAATAGAAAGAGTATCCTCTTCAACTTTATCTTTTTTACTTTTTGAAAGAATCTGTAAATCTACAAGATTTATAACATGTTCATAATCATGCATTCCATGAAACTCACGAATATTCCCTGTATGAACAACAAAATAACTGCAATTTTTCTTATTGTTATTATCCAAGCTAGATTTACTTAATATTTCTCTACAGTTTTCACTAGATATGTTAATAGGCGATTTACAAAAATCACGAACAGTCCTCTCCATAGTACTGAACGCATCTCGCAGTTCAGACTCAGTCAGCTCTTTATTTTTAACTTGAATAATATCAAATACAGAATCATCTCCATCACCCTTTTCTATGAAAATATCAATCCCCGCATCTGGTGGAGCAATAATATATTTCTGAATTTCTTCTATATGTTCTTTATCAAATGTTAAATCTAATAGTCTACCATATAAAATCTTTAAAACAACTAATTCAAAGGCATCATTTTTTTGACCGTTTCTGACTATTGCCGGAGAACCAATCCCCTTAAATTCCTCATATAATTGGTTAATTAGCTCATTCATTTATAAAAAGCCTCCTGTTTATAATAACTGCTACATATTATATCAAAATAAAGCAATAATTAAACTATTTTCTTTTTGGCTCTTGCCAAAGTAGCTTTACTTATCCCTGTCAATTCAGTCACTTGTGAATAACTATGATTTTTCAGTAATTCCAACGCATGTTCAATCTGTTTTTTCGAATATTTCTTAGGCCGACCCTCATGAAAGTTTGGATTTTTTCTTGCTATAGCCCGACCTTCTTGAGTACGTTCTACAATCATATCTCTTTCAAACTCAGCAAATGCAAACATTATTTGACAAATAAGTTTACCGGTAGGGGTATTATCCATTTTTCCCATATTGAGTACATGAACGCTTATATCATTTTTTAACATCTCCTGAACCATTTTAGAACCTTCTGAAGCACTTCTGGCAATCCTATCAAGCTTAGTTACTACAAGTGTATCACCAGGTCGTATTTGACTCATAAGCTTTTCAAATTCAGGTCTTTCTGTAGTTGTTCCGGTAAATGCATCTTTATATATAAGCGCAGCTCCAGCGTCTCTTAAAGCAGCATCCTGAGCTTCTAATCCATTACCATCTTTAGCCTGTGTTTTTGTACTCACTCTTGCGTATCCAATAATCATAAATAATCTCCTTATTTTCTATGAAATATCCTCAAAACACACTACCATTATGATACCATATTTTGAGACACTTCAAACCTTTTATTTTAGCCATTAAAAAAACGTCTCAAAACTTTTAAGTTATGACAATATAATAAAATATATGGATCAATACAAACATAATAGAATAAAATGGGTGTAAAAGATAAAAACTCACCTTAATAATATTATTTATCCTATGCTTTACAGGGTGAGGGAAGATTACAGAATCAGCAGAAATCAGTACTGAAGTAACAACTGAAACTACTACCGCATCAACTATGGAAGCTAAAAAAACAGCCCCGGATTCATATGATTCGGAGCTGTTCTTTTTAAGATTTTCTTTGCTTTTACTTTGTCTTAATATTTTTTGACCGTGATCTTGGACGGTGCTTTTGCTGTTTTGGTGAGCTTCTTTTTGTAGGACTTAACCTTACTCTTTGGTACCTTGAAGGTTGCCTTTTTGTATATTCCTTTAAAACTGTTCTTACCGAACTTTACTTTTGTGCTCTTAATCGTAACAGTCTTAAGGTTCTTGCATCCATAAAAAGAACTTGCTCCTATGGATTTAAGTTTTTTACTTGAGATGCTGATGGACTTGATACCCTTACATCCCTTAAAGGCTCCACTTTCTATGGTGGTAAGATTTTTACACTTGAAACTTACGGAATCCAGCTTGGTGCAGCTGCTGAATGCATTCCGTCCGATTGTTGTGACATTCTTGCCAATGGTAAGTTTTTTAAGCTTTTTATTGTTATAGAATGCCTGCTCGCTTACAGCTGTGACCTTATAGGTCTTTTTGTTGACTTTAATGCTGTCAGGTATCTTTGCAGTCTTTCCACTTCCAACCGGCTTATCATATGTAAGCGTTGAACCAGATGTAATGGTATATTGTGCAGTCTTGCTTACAAATGTGTCCCCTGCTTTAACCTTTTCCTTTGTAGTAACTTCTGTTTCCGTGGCAGTCGTTGTCTCTACTGTAGGAGTAGGTGACGGACTGGTGGAAGGTGAAGTTGTAGGTTTTGTGGTAGGAGTTGCAGTTGGTGCCTGGGTTGGTACCGGGGTCGGTGCCTGTGTCGGATCATCCGGGTAGAGTTCCTGCGGTTTCATTATAACAAAATACAGTACCATCTGACCACGGAAGTCGCTGTTACTCTTAAACCTCAGTACTGCTGCATATCTGCCCTCTTCAATACATTCATCTGAAACGGGAACATCGTCTGCTTTGTAAAGCTTATACAATTTCACATTATCGGATTCTCTTATTGCGTCATATGGAGAGTCAGGTTTGCTGTCATATGAACCGCCGAAATAGTCATCACTGACTTTTCTGAAAAATATAGTATAAGTATCTTCATTAAGCACTTTTCCATCGCTTAATACCCTGAAGATTGGATGCTGTTCTTTTCCGGTATAATTAAGACATAATTCCTCTCCCTGAATTGACATGTTCCAGTTTTCTTTTGTACATGTCATTTCAAATGATGGCCATATCTTTGCAATTTCGGGGGAGGTATGATATGGATAACCTTTTATAGGCTGGTAGTTTCCACCATTTAGACCACAGTTAGATACTCCGGAGATAGGATTTGTGTGGTTATCAGTTCCGTAGTGTGGATTTACATATTCTGGATTATTAATTTTATTTTGAAAAACTTCATATTCGGTATTTTCTAAATTATATACTCCAAACTGATTATGATAATATATAATATCTAAATCTGAAATATTACATCCACATTTTAAACAAAAAATTTGATCTCCATATGTTCTTGTCTGAATGATGATCGGTACCTCATCATCACTCCATGTTAATTCTGGAGTGGCATTTACCATACCAATGCCACTACCAGAAGACACGTGATAAAAAAGAACTACTATAAAAGATACCACCAATAATATGCATATCGATTTTTTCTTCATATTCAGATTATCTTCTCCCTCTTAAGTATTTAAAACCCTGTACTCATATAATACCACATTTCTTAATATTTTGTTATTGAATAAGTAGTACTAGACTACCTCTACACAGAGCTATATGGTCTAAAATATGGAATTATCTGATACCAAAAACAAATATTATTATTCATTTTTATTTATATATTCTTTAATTAATAATACTGCTTGTGGAAATGTAATATCTGTTTTAACAGTTTTTTCAGATGATATTTTTCCCTGTATTTCTCCAAGATAATCCTTTTCATCAAATTCAGCACATGGAATATGATAAGAATAGAAATGCCCGATATAATAGCTAAGATAGTTTTCTTGGTTACCAATAATCTGTTTATGAACCCCCATATAATGCAATCTTTTTTCATCAATCATTTTATGCAATGCTGAATCCTTAAGGCAATACAAATTATTACTTCTAGTTTTTGATGCTTTTACTTGTTTATGATTTTTACATTTATAACTCTGTTCTTTGGTATCTCTTGAAACTTTAGCGGATTTATTAACCAAATACAATGCTTCTTCAAGGTTTTTTTCGGTCATATCAGGAATAATTACTTGATGTATTTGAGGAACCTCCGCAAATATCACATCCTTCATACTATATATGTTATAAGTTCGTTTACCTCCCCACGTTTGAGTATACGAAATAGAAGCAAGTATAGAAATCTGATTGTTTTTCACCATTTTGTCGAGCACATAGTCACTTATACCAAGCAGATTTAATATCTGATTTCTAAGAAGGCCAAAACGATCAATTTCCAAAAAAGTAAAAAAGCTTTCTTCATTTAATGCCTCCTTTGCCATTTCAACCAATTCATTTTTCGAAGTTTTGCTATTAACTGAAGGATTAACATAGCATTTAATAAAACGCCTTAGATCATTAACCAAAACAAAACTGAAATTATCACCATTTCTATATAAATCTATACATTCCTTAATTATATCATTCATCTGTTTTCACCATTTATTCATCCTGAATTACTCAATGAATAATTCAGGATGAATATTTAACTCCTTCTCTATTTATGTTCTTTTTGCTCTTTTCCTTTATTATTTCGCTTCAAGATTTCTAATTCTGTTTCTACTTTTACTCTTTCTTCTCTTTCACGATTAACAGCCTTTTCAAGAGATAAAGAAAATTCCTGGCGCATACTCTTCTTCTGTTCTTCAAGGTCTCTCTGAAGATCATGTATTTTCTTATCACTTACTTCTTTTGCTTTTTTGATATTATTGAGTTCTGCATTTTGATTTAAAACTTGATGTTTTAAATCACTGTTTTCCCTTTTCAAAACATCATTGTCCTTTTCCATCAACTCATTAGCATGATGAGTCTCCATCAATTCCTTGGTTAAAGTTTCAACAGATCGTTTCAAATCATCATAGCCTTTTAGCTTGTCATCAGCTTCTTTAAGTTTTCCTTCAAGCATCTGGTTGATACTTTCTTTATCTTTTATGGTCTCCTCATATTTTTTCAGCTGTTCTTGAGCGTCGTACAGGTTCTTTTCAGCTAGACTTTGAGCAGTCTTTGCACTAGATTCATTTTCAAGTGCGTTTTTCTTTTCGTTTCTTTCTACTTCCAGTTTATCCTGCAATTCCCTTATCAGCTTGTCTTTTGCATTCAAACTATCTTCATATTCTGTCCTGACCCGTGCTTCATCAGTATCAAGATCTGCCAAAAGAGAAATCATCTTCGAATTGATCAAAGCTGAATATTGATTTACAGATTTAACAAGACCAGAATATTTCTTTCTGCTTGTCAAAACCATATTGTTTTCGAGAATTTCCAAAATAGCTTCCAAGGAGTTCTGCTCAAACTTCTCAAATCCCAAAGAATTGGTTATCTCTGTAAGCCTGTCATACGCATCTTGGGTTACTCTCTGGTTAATAGTTGCTTCGCGCTTAGGTTTTTTTGCCTCGTTTTCGTCACTCATACGAATACCTCCTATTATTATGCTCTAGGATGTACAATTGCCCACGATGTATACATTGTAAACATAGTCTACAGTGTGTACTGCGTGTACTGCGTGTACTGCGTGTACATCAGTTGATTGATTTACAGTAGTGATTATGGGGAAAGGTAAAAGAAAACCATAAAAAAGGGAGGCAAAAAAACACATTTTTTCTAAAATTCACATTTTTTTCACATTTATAATGGGAAGGTTCAAGGGAACGGGCGACATATGAAGCAGTTTTATTGCTTCATATGGGGTGCATCGGGGGGTCCCTTGCTTCACTCTCCTTGTACTAGTTTTATGCCGCGAAAGTCTCTTGATATGGGAATATGTCCATGATATAAGAAGCCAAGGCAGGTCCAAGTGATTTGGTACCTGCCTTAAACTGCCTTTTTATCATGGACTAAGGGGCCCCATGTCAAGAGAACCGTGGAATAAATCCTCTTCTCTTTCTATAACAGGCTCATTTCGTTCTTTTCCTTAAAGCTGTAATAATCATCACCTATAATGATGAAATCATTAAGCCTTACTCCTATCAGATTACTTACCTGAGACAGTCTGTCACAAATTATAATATCCTGATCCGATGGAGAAGGATTTCCAGAAGTGTGATTATGCAAAATAATTATTGAGCTTGCCCCAGATACAAGTGCCCTTATATATATCTCACGAGGATTACAGACAGATCTGTCTATAGTTCCATGACTCACCTTGAAGAGTCCCAGAACACCTCCTTTATTGTCCAGGGCAATCATGCATACTATTTCTTCTGCCAGATGTTTCATTCTGAAAACATCATTTACCAGATCTACTGCATCTTCTGGATCCTTTACTACTGATTTTCCATATTCTACCGAGTCTTCGGCAACCAAAAAAGGATGACTAAGTTCATCCTTCTCAACCCTATAAGTAGTTATACTACACATTTTATATCCTCCCTTATTTCTACCTGATCTGCTGAAAACAGATATGCTTTTGTAAGGTAAAAGCCTTTATCATCTTCCTGTTTTTCATCATGTGAATTCTTCTCTGGATTATTCGGCTTTCTTTTCTTCCATAACCGAGTCTCAATACCATGTTCACCTGCTTTTATCCTATAATTTCCCCTTGCAGCCCAACCTTGGAAAGTATGCAGCGGTATTTCTCTCCCGGACTCTATAAAATCTACTATTTCCGCTTCTGTAAATAAGCCAGATGTTACTGCAACATCTGCTATTATCTGTTCATTTGTCATGATTTTAATCCTTCTCTTTCTATAAATTGCCCGTCAAGCCGGTAGCACAGCTTTTATTCTATGCAGCCCTTGTTATGCCGGCATCTCTTGTATATCTGTATACATGATCACTAAGACGTTCTTCCGGACTTACCTGCATTCTGTTAATTTCATAAACCATTGCAGCCATATCCATGACGTCCATCAGCTCTTCATCCTTTACTGCAAGAACCTCATGAATACTTGACGGTAGGATATAGAACGAATCACCAACCACATCACATACACTGTTCATGAATTCCTCATCCAGTATCATTGATGCTCCGTTGATTCCTCTTGTATTCGAGATAACAAACATCTTCTCATCTTCTTCCGGAAGAAGCATTTCACTGAGAGAATCATCTTCACAATCCATATCTTCCAGGATTTCCGGAACCATTATTTTTCTCATCATTTGGGACATCCCCATAAAAGTTCCTTTACTGACATTATGCTGATTCTTAACAGCAACATTATGAAGTTCCTCTATGCTTATATTCCATCTTTCCAGGATGGAATTATCTACCGGTACACTCATTCTTCCTTCATCCGAAGGACCAAGGTCTACGGAATATATAACTATGAAATCCCCGATTCTTGTATATGCTCTGTGTTCTATCAGCTGATTATTCATCTCATAACCATAGAGTCTTGGAAGAATCTTATCTTTACAGTTCTCATAATTAAAAAAAGACTCAAAATCGATATCTTCGATTTCATGAGCCATTCTCACATCTGCTATTCTTCTCATTACCACACCGATATTGTCCCCTGACTCGATCTGACTGTAGTACTCCTCCAGATAGATTGTAGGAGCCACACGACTTCCTGCCTTTCTGATTGTAAGCCCTGTCAGACTAACGTCATTCGGCTTGGTAACAACATTCAGACTTACCTCAGATCCGTTGAAACTTTCCGGAAGGAAATCCAGTATCTTTTCTACTATCTCATTCTTAAACTCAACAAAACTCATCTTATTCATAGCTTTTCTCCTTTTTCTTTAATTCAGGCATTTTATATGCCGTTTATATATACTTATCTACTTAATTATTTGTTTGGATTTCTGTTGTGCTGCATAGATAAACACCTCCTTATATGATTTAGTGGTTGATTTTGACTGCATACAAGCTGACAGAACCCCATATGGCAAGGGTCCGGAGGACAACGCTTGCCCTTTCCATATGGGGTTCGCTCAGCTATGCTGGTCATAAATCGGCCACGTATATAAGTAGGTGTTGCAGCACTCAGAAATCTGAACAAAATCTCAAAATTATACTCCTCTTCCACTCCTAACTTCGCCAATAGCGAATTACTATTACTAACAGTCCCTATCCGTCTAACTTGTTAGACACCTGATTTACCGGACAAACTCCTGGCGAGCGCAGCGAGCCCTAACCCTCCATGCAATAAAAAAGCCCCCGAAGGGGCTTTCTGAATGTTTTTTAAGCCTGCTGTCTGAAAGACTCGCTGAGCTGCGTGATTACACCTACAAGAGCTTCAAGCTTAGCTCCCATTGATTTCTTGGCCTGGCACTTACGCTGCCCCTGAACCACGCGGTACAGATACTTCATCTCTGCACCATTTCTGGCTGTTCTGTCGAACTCAAAGATTACCGGGTTTTCATCCATATCCTCGAAAAGGTCTTCCGCTGTTAATATGGTTTCAAGATTGATGGCCTCAATAGTGATCTTCTCTGCTCCGATTTCTACTCCTGTGATTTCTACTGTCATGTTTTTGTCCTCCTTAATTTGGTTTAATTTGTTTCGCAGCTTCGCTGCTTGTGCAATCAAATACAGAGTAAACGGCCTTAGTGACAAGGGCGCGGAGCGTTTATCTTGACCCTTGCACTATGGTCTGAACGGCGTATTCTGCACATAAGCAAGAAGCAGCAACAAATATCCAAATAAGGCGGACAGACAGTAGAAAACACGTAGAAATACGGCAGAGAACAATTGAAGCCATCTTGAAATCTAAGCGCGAAGATTGGAAATGGATGATAAGGTAATCTATGACAGAATAGCCAGAAACGGTGTTATGAAGTATCCGTGTGTTCAGGGACAGTGCCAGGTTAAGAAATGGGAGCAAATGAAGCTCATGTAATCATCCTCGGCGAGTCTGACAGTTTAGTTTCAGAAAGCATACAGGGCTTTTTTTGCATGGAGAGGGGTTTCCAGGGGAAACCGATGGAGAATGGGATTCAATCATACATTGTTGCCGCAGGCAGTGGTCTCGGGAGTCGGGCGAGACCTGCGAAGCGGATGGGAATGGTAAAAAATCTTTACTAATGTACTTTATTTTTTTACAAATATAACCAAATGACGGTAAACCCACAGAAATAAATCATAGCCCATGAAGATTGGGTATAATCAACAACGCTAAAAGAACTTCTTATACTCCATTTTTTCAAAAATAATTTGAAAAAAGTGCCAAATCATATAAAAAATATCTAATAAAAGCTTTTTTTCGTTTTTGGTTTATTTTTCCCCATAATTATAAATATAGATCATCAAAAAGGGAAAATATACCCTTTTTTAAGAACAAGGGAACGTCCCTCTATAATCTTTCAAAAAATCACAAAAATATATTTTTTCATAATTCGCTAACCTTCCCCATAATAGGGGCAAAGAATAAAAATAAAATCAAGGAGGAGATAAAAATGAACGAAACTACCAACATTATAAGTTACTCAGATCAAATACAGATTATAAGAATTAAAGAAGCCACTATTATTCTTTCACATCGTGCAGATATCGTTTATTTAAATATGAATAGTTTTTTATATTTTTCGAGGAATAACAACTATAGCATCCGTATAGAAGAGATATTCTGCACCGATAAAAGATGTTTTAAGCGATTGCTTGATATATTACTAGATTTTGCTATTCATAATAACTTTAAGGAAATATATTATGCAGATAAAATCGCTGAGGAATATCTTAATCGCTTCATCAACTGGGGATTTGTAGAAAAAAAAGTTGTCGGATATGACACCAATCATTTCCTTCATTATTACATCACTGACAAACATACGCTTAGAAAAGGTTATAACACCTTCAGAGATTATTTGAAAAATGTATTGAAAGGAGGATGCAAAACATGTCATCGAAATCAATAAGTGAACTTGTAACACAGCTTCAAGCTGAGAGTGAACAAGCAAAATACTTTGCTCGTTTGTTCAACCAGGCTGTTAAGCATGAGTTTGGTTTTTCTGTTAATGAACTTCATGATTTTATTATGAAATACAATTTGCTCGAGAAAAAATTCGAAGATCGCGAAGCGAACAAGCAGGGTCAGTAGTGCCTATTTCATTCATGAAATAGGTCTACGGATAGGGGCCTAGCCCCTATACAGATACGACTTTAGGAGTAGCTGTCAGGGGAGAGATAAAATCATCTAAAAGGTTGCGAGTTTACGAGCAGTCTTTTAGTGATTTATCGCCGGGGACATAGTCCCCGCTTGCTCTTGAATTCATGAGAGAGCAAGTCCAGGATAGACAGCGCCTAAAATATTTCTGTTAAGAAACATTTTAAGACGATGTCGTAAGGATGGAACATCCTTGATGCGTAGGGGAAGCTCCCGGCTGGGGGAGCAGCTAGCTCCACCATTAGGGCAAGATAAAGCATGCCAAAGCGTGCTGTTGTCAGATTAGAATTGAACGTAGTGAAATTCATCTGACATATCTTGTATGGCAGACGCCAAGAGAATTTACACATTGGAAGGAATGACAAAGATAGTTTTTATCAAGTTTAACAGGCGATTATCAATGTTAAGCATGATAAAAAGCATCTACGGAATGACGACCTTTGGGTGATTTATCGACGGTGGATGTCATAAACATATTTAGCCGTATCCGGCATTTTGAAACTTGAATAAGGAGACTATATTATGGCAAGTATAGAAAAATTTACTCATGAAGCAATAGTTAGCATGCTCCGGCATAATACCCGGACTGTGGCAGAACCTGCTAATACAAATATAGATCCTGAACGCCAAAAGCTAAACTATTCTTTTCACATGAATCATTGTGGTCTATCTGATTACCAATATTACAAGAAAATAATAGATGAAAAATATATATATGGACGTGGTACCCAAAGAGAAAAACATACAGTAACATCCTGCAGTTGGGTGGTAACTGCCCCCAAAGAAATATGTGGAGATCCTATCAAAGAAAAGAATTTCTTTCAAGGGGTTTTTGATTTTGTATCTAAAAGATATGGTAAAGATAATATAGTGAACAATGCTGTCCATTATGATGAATCTGGTTCACCACATATTCATATCATTTTTTGTCCGGTTACAGATCTTAATCATGATAAAGTACGCTATAAAACTACAAAGACAAAGAATGTTATAAAAAAAGCGTCCGGCAGATATGAATATGAGTGTAACTATGTATTAAAAAATGGAACTACAGTTCCTGCTAATGAGTATGAAGTCAAGGATAATATTGATCTAAGAATCCCGCTAAAAAACTACTCCAAAATGTCAGATTATTATGATGAAAAAATATCAGCTAATGACGTACTCAATAAAATAGAACTCAAGAATTTTCACTACGATTTGCAAAAATATCTTGATGAAAATGATATTGAAGGCAGCGTCATTACCGGCAAAACTGGTGGTATTAATTATTCTGTAAAAACATTAAAAGATTTTACAGAAAAAACAGGTCTAAGGTTAGATGAAGTAAAGGAAATTCAAGGAGAACGATCTTTACTTGAAAAATATGTCGAACAGAATTCAAAGATCAAAAACCTCGAATCATTATTATATGAAAAAATAGCTTTAATAGAATCTCTACAAAAAGAAATTATAACAGCAAAAGATAATTATTTTAAATTGTCATCTGATTTTAAAGCTGAGTTACTAAATAAAGATGCACAGATTCAGAAATTAACAAAAGATATTTCCGAAAAAGATCATCAAATTATTGCCACTACAGGAACTAATCTGGAACTTCAAAATAAAATAATGGAAATGGAAGTTGCCTTACACGCAAAGCAACACGAATTAGAATCTGCTTATGAGAAAATTAATTACATTGAAGTAAATAAAGAATATAACTCATCCAGTTCAGAATTTAATCATGATTGGGAACGCAATACTAATACATGGAACGACCGTTCTCATACTTCAGGATGGGAAAATAGAAATACAGAAATTGAGGAGGAAAAAACATGGTAAATCAACTTTATTTAACAGAAAAAAAGCTAGAAAAAGAATCTGAAGTAACCAAAGAAACTTCGTCTAAGACTCACTGCCACGAAACTGAAATGTCCCAGGAATTAGGTAAATCTGTACTTCTCTCCGCTAATGCAATCGAAGCTGTAAAGCAGTCATCATGGGATAAGAACAAAGAAAGAGAGGTGGATTATGAAAGATAAACTTATTAATGCTATTGATAGAATTAGTGATGTAATATTCTATTACAAGCTGATACACTTTTCATTAGTTTTTACATTTTTTTATACAGGCTTATATGTCTATTTTTCATACATCAGTATGGGATATATCTCAGAAGAAAACGAATGGATTCATCAAATAATAGCCATGGTGTTATTGGTGGGCGGATCTTTCTTGATTCTTTTCATTTACTATGAAATAGTAATGAATCTTAAATATAAAAGATTAACCCACAGGAAATCACTGTTTGCGGATCGTACCAAGTTTAAAAAAACATACTCAGAATTAGTTCAGTTTTATAAAAAGGCTGATAGTACTGCAATGGATATCAATAAACTACCAACAGCAAAATGGTATAAAACTAATGGTCTCATTTTTGGAAAGATACATGATAAACTCATATATTTTAAACCTGAAGGGAATGGGATCGTATCATGTGTATGGGGAACCCCTGGCGATGGAAAAACTACAACGGTAGTAATTCCATCGGCAAGACAGTTCGGATTAGAGTATGACAAATCAACCAAACAAAATATTCAGATGGGATCCTGTATGGTACTAGATTGCAAGGGTGATATATTTGAAGCCAATAAAGACTATCGACGTATTAAAAGATTTTCTATGACCACTCCTCAAAACAGCTATCATTTTGATCCATTGGTAAATATCCGTCCGATGAACGATGAAGATCGTTGTGAGGCACTGGATAATTTGGCTTTTACAGTCATTCCTGATGAAAAAGGTGAAAACGGAGCTTACTTTACAGATGTAGCAAGAGAATTTTTTACAGGAATTTTCTTATATTGTATCCATATGGACGATAAAATTTCATTTGTAGATATATGTGACATGATTTCACAGAAATCATATACCGAATGGGGTTCAACGATTGAAAAATCTGGTTATATACAAAGTATGAGATACATTAATAAGTATAAGGATGAAAACCCTCGAAATGTCGGTGGAGGTTACAATAAGCTTTCTAAAACGGCACGATCTTTTGTAAATCCCACTTTACGAATATTACTCCAAAATGACAGTCATTGTATATCTCCTGCAGATCTTGAAAACAGTACTGATATATATATTCAGGTGGATCCCAATAAAATGGATCTATATAAAAATATAATTACAATGTTATTTAATGAATTTATGTCAGCTGCTCTATATCGCAATATAGGTCAGAATCCTCCAATATGCTACATTATTGATGAATTTGGACAACTTCCTAAAATGCCAGTTATAGAACAGTCTGCAGCACTTATGAGAGCTTATAACTGTTCTATAATGCTCTGCTGTCAAAGTCTTGCCATGATAGACCAGCATTACGGAAACGAAGGTCGTAAAATACTTATGGATTGTGCAAAATGTCATTGCATTATATCTCTGATGGAGCCGGATACCAGAGACTGGGCTACACGACTAATTGGAAAAAGAAAAGTACTTAAAAGAAGTGATTCCGAACACCGCAGCAACGGTGTTTCTTCTGGAATTTCAATTTCAGAAGCCGATGAAGACATAATGCCACAGAACCAGTTTGGCACATTACCGGATAAACATGAAATTATGATTTACTATAAAGGAAAGTATATTAAAGCATCTACAACATATTACTTGGATATGAAATAACACTACAATGCGAAAAAGAGACTGCATCGGGTATCGAACCATTGCTGTCTCTATGTGCTTTCCCTAAGGTTATACATAGTCATCTTATGTATAATCTATATCCCTCTAATCATTATTCTACTTGTATACTAATACAAAAGGAATACCATAATGTGATATCCTCTTTTCTCCTTACAAATATTATTCGTTACATACATTAAATACACTATATATATAGGTATATATAACAACCAGTATCAATATGATTTCAATAACAGCAACCCCACTATTATCATTGTTTATTTCAGTTATTTTTCTTCTGGTAATCCAGTAGATATCATCTAAAATACTCATATATTTTTACCTCCTTAGTATTGTCAAAGATTAATAAATGCCGGATACATTACTATAACTATTACAAGAATTAGCAGGATAGAGGTTGGCATCAAAAGCTTTTCCGATGCTTCCTCACCTCTTTTTTTTATTTGTTCCCGCTTTATGTAAAAACTCTGCCTAACCTCCGAATCCAATAATCCGATAAGGTTAGTGTTACCATACGCGAGATTCTGACTAAGAAGTGACATAAGTCTCATATATTCCTGTGAACCGAGATTTTCCCCAAGTTCCATATATGCTGTATTTTCTTTTACACCTGAAGTCACCTTATTTAGTGTAAATCCCACTTCTTTTTTCAAATATTCACTCTTTTCAGCTTTTACAGCACACCTCATGGCATCTCTCAAACTCAGCCCGGCGCCTATATGTATGGCAAGCCTGTTGACAAAGCTGTAATAAGAATTCTCGAGCTGTTTGTCCCGTTTTTCGCCCTCTTCATTCAGATGATTTACCTGTATGTAGGTAAATAGAAGTATCGCTATTATTCCTATAAATAAAAATGCGCCGATCCTCTTTTCTCTTCCTGAATTTCTTATTACCCTGACCCCATCTATTTCCCGGGGAATAACCAGCTCCTTATCGGTCCGACTGTCCCTTTCAATAAAAAGTATTGATGCTTTTGCCTTTTCGGAGCTGGTAAGATTATCATCCTTTACAACTACAACATTTCGTGTATATGTATCAGTATGATTATCATCTTTTATTTCTGCCGTCAGTGTTACTTCCGTGGGAGCTTCTATAACATCATTTGAAACATCGCCTCCTGTGCTGATAACATTTGGCTCACTTGTACTCCACGAAATCTTTAATACTCCTTCTTCATCTCTGACAGGAAGATTAAGCTTATTAGTTATTTTTTCATCAGAAATATTATCTCCAAGAAAACATGAGTCAATGTATGACTTTGCCTGAGCGCTGGCATTCTGAAACTCCTCATCCGTATATTCCTTCGGACTTATTTCAAGGCTGAATCTTTCTCCGTGTCCATCTGTCTCATCATCCAGCTGCATATCTACATATCTTGAATTTTCACCAACACCAGGACGCTTAACCGTGTACAGATCAGATTCACTATCCGGTATGAAGGTTATTCCTATAGTAATGATCAGAATTATTACCATTCCCACAAGAAATGTATGATATAAACCAATCATAAAATCTGATAATTTATCCTCCAGACTCCTGGTATTCAGCACCGAAGTTTTTCTTATAACACTTCTTGCTTTACTCTTAAAATAAGCCGGTGTAATGTGAAACATCATTGCAGAGAGACACCATAATATATCTGCTCCATCCTTATATTTGCTATAGTTTTTCCTGCTGATGATAGCCATCATAGCTATGATCAATACAAGTCCAACCGATAAATACCTAATCATATATTTGCTCCTCTATTAACTAAACGATATTGACTATTCTTCTCCCCATATAATCTGCTCCGATATTTATAACCATAATTATTGTCATGATTATTATTCCCGGAATGCCTGTATACAGCGGATCCAGAAAGCCTTTATTGGTAATTCTCAGAAAAAGGCAAATAGCAGCCGGCATATAAACCATTATTGCCAGCTCCAGTCTTTTTGCTGCTACTACTGTTGCCAGTTCTTCCCTCAGTTCTATCTCGCTTACTATTCTTTCCACAGCATCCTTAAGAACCTTCACCGCATTTCCGCCTGTTCTCTTTATGGTTGATATTACAATTGCAAAATCATCCGCCTCTCTTAAGTCTATTTCTTTTGCAAATTCCTCCAGGCATCTTTCCAGCGTATATCTGAGCTGCAGTTTTCCTTCAATTCTTTCCAACGCCATTACTGTACTGTTCTTTTTCCCATACATATCAGTGAGATCATTTCTCGCCATATGTACAGCACTTTCCATGGACTTGCCCGCCGCCAGAGAAGACTGAAAAGAAATCATCATGCTTTTTAATTCTGACAGTCGAATAATTCTTTCTCTTTCCTTATTGTTGTTTCTTACAACCCTATATCCATATATTCCAACAGCCGATGCCGGAATCAGTCCAAAGATCCTGTTGTAAAACACATAGGCAGCGGCCAGGCTCAAGAATATGCCGGAAAGAATTGCTTTAATATCTATCCTTGTCTTCATGCTATACAAACCTTTCCTGATAAACCTTCAGAAGACCGGAATTAGCTAGTTTCCCGACATTAATAAGGTCATTGATCTTCTTTAATTCTCCGATCACCTTTTCCTGTTTTATATCTGTCTCCACAAATCTGTATATCTCTCGTGTGACTATTTCATCATTTTCCATTTCCAAAACCTCTCTTATCTCCAGAACCTTTCTGGATTTATCTCTGAGTCTCCCAAGATGCACTACAATATCAATTGCAGATGCAATCTGCTGCCTTACTGCTTTTAACGGAAGATTTGCTCCCATAAGAACCATCGATTCAAGTCTTAGTAACATCTCATGAGCTGAATTAGCATGTCCTGTTGACAGGCTTCCATCATGTCCTGTATTCATAGCCTGCAGCATATCTATAGCTGCTGCGTCTCTGACCTCTCCGACTATAATCCTGTCAGGTCTCATACGAAGACTGCACTTAATAAGCTCACGGATAGTTATCATGTTTTTTCCTTCGACATTTGCATTTCTTGCTTCAAGTCTCACAAGATTTTCAACGCCTATCACCTTAAGCTCGGCACTATCCTCTATGGTTATTACTCTCTCATCCTTTGGAATAAACTCTGTAAGCGCCCCCATAAATGTTGTCTTGCCGGCACCTGTTCCTCCTGATATGAAAATGTTGTAACCTGAAGCTACAAGAAGCTTCATAAAATCTGCTGTCTCTTCATCTATGGCTCCAAGCGCAATAAGCTTTTTCATATCAATCTTTTCTTTGGAGAATTTTCTGATAGTAACTGCACTGCCATCCACTGATATACCATTCAAAACAACATTTACTCTCGAGCCATCAGAAAGGATTACATCTACTATCGGAGTAGTCTCATTCACCATTCTGTCTGCAGCTCCGACTATCTGCTGTATGACAGTCATAAGTCTGTCAGGATTCTCAAAACGTCTGTCGGATTTTATAAGTCGTCCTTCCTTCTCATAAAAAATAGAATCCGCTCCATTGATCATTACCTCTGTTATGCTGTCATCTTCAAGAAAGTCCGACAGAACATCCAGTCTCCTTATGGCATTAAAAATATCGGATCTGATACCTAATTTTTCTCTTAGTGGGATATAGCATTCTCCGAGCTCCTGATTTATACAGGCATCTATTATTTCATTTACATCCTCATCCCTTATCTCCCCGGAAAGGTCCATCCTTTCAAGAACCTGATTCCTGATTCTTTCCTTAATTTCTTTATTCATCTTTATCTTGTCTCCGCTATTTAGTCGAATTAATCAGGATCTGATTCACTGGTAATTCTCCATGCAGTTTTTATCATTTCCTCACTAAAGGCATCTCTATCGGGAACATCAACTGTGACTATCTTTTTTATTACAGATCTGCATCCCATATCTGATAAAAGCTTCATGAAAACTTCCAGCTTTCTGACAGATATCTCATCTCTTAGTACCGGCATATAAATCCTGTCAAATTCGTCCAGAACAGACAGATTTCCCAGAGCAGCAGAACCTATATCAAAGCATATGGTGGTGAAGTTGCCGGTCTTGAGCAAGAGATTCTTAAGCTTTACGATTTCAGAACAGCTTACATCGAATGTATCCATATATGTCCCCGACAAAACGGACATGTAGATACCCTGCTCCTGTCGTATCTGCATATTTATCACATCCTCAAGATCCGACCTGTTCATTTTCAGCGGGTAGAGCATATTGTTTGTAAGATACTCCAGCCTGTCGCTGAAGTCCTCCATTCCGACATAAAGCCCTCCCCGTACTTCATCTAAGCCTGCAAGCGTTTTTGCCAGCCTCGTTTTCCCGCATCTTCCGATTGGTGAATAAACACATATAAAACGGGAAACACTTCTCATCCCAACATTATTTGGAACAAGCTGCTTCTTTATCTGCCTGCATATATCACTCACCATCTGGTATCTGTAGATATAGCATTCAGAAATCGAATATCCTTCTCCTGAGTTTCTGGTATCCGTTTCTGACATTTCCAAAACCTTTACATCTGACAGATATATATCAGTTCCCTTTTTCTCACATTCCGATATATCATCGGTCACTATGAGATCCAGTGATCTGGTTTCCAGATAATCCCTTAAATGGCTAAGAGTCGAAAAAATAACTATTTGAAATCCCAGAGACATATCAGAATTTACATATTCCATAAGTGCTTTAGAATAATCTATATCTCTGTCACAGATACCTACCTTGTAGGTTCGCATTTCCACTCCTCCTAACCCGGAAATTACTCACAACGCTTTACCAAAGTGAGTGTACATATAGGTTAACAATTTGATTGTTTTGATTAAAGTAGCCGAATGCGCGATTATGTTGCGCAACACTTTGTTGCTTTTAAATTCCGCTATTTTCGCCTAACCTCAAAATATGGTGGGTCTATTTCTTTTCAGACCACAAATTAAACAGGCTCTTCTTTTTTCTAATTAAAAAAAGCAACGTTTTGTTGACAAAAAATGAGCAGATACGATCACTCATACTGCTCATTTTTGAACGAAAGGCTGCCGGGCCTTCAAATCTTTTATGTATTTTTCACATACGTTTCTATCTATTATTTTCACATAAATCCGTCTTTTCAAAAAATGTAAACTACCTTATGTTACCAGGTTCTTATTTATTGATTAAATATAAAGATAAAAAGAACCCGGTCAACTTAAGATCAGTCAACCGGGTTTTACGTTATTCTTATTATTCTAGTTATTTAGCATCTTTCTCGCTTATATATTTATTGAGAGTATCAACTACTGTATTAAGATTATAAGGCTTAGCTATATAATCATCGAGCTGATTCTTCATGATACGCTCTTTATCACCAAACATAGCTCTTGCTGTAACAGCTATGATTGGAAGTCTAGGCTTATGATTCTCTAATTCTATCTTACGAATCTCCTGTGTAGCTGCAATACCATCCATAACAGGCATCTGAACATCGAAAAGTGCTGCATCATAAGTCTTTTCCTTATACAATGCTACTGCCTTCTCACCGTTCTCAGCTATATCATAGGAGAAACCAGCCATACCCAGGAGCTTTCCGATAACCTGCTGATTAACAGGCTCATCCTCAGCTACAAGTATACGTGCATTCTTTCCGTTTGCATTATTGATAGAATAGACAGCAGCTTCTCTGTTCTTCTCTTCAGCTTCCTTTTCTGCCTCTACCTCAGCAGCCTTAACAACCTTAATCGGTATCTCTGCTATAAATGTAGAACCTATACCCTCTTTACTCTGAACAGTTATAGTACCATTCATGAGCTCTGTTATCTGTCTGGAAATAACAAGTCCAAGACCTGAGCCACCATATCTACGGGTATCTGAACCATCAACCTGCGAGAATCTTACGAAGAGCTTGCTCATATTTGCATCCGATATACCTATACCTGTATCGGCAACAGCTATACGGAGCTTTATCATGTCATCCTTATCATCTAAAGCTGCAATCTTAACTCTTACGCCACCATCTGAAGTGAACTTGATGGCATTTGAAAGAAGACAGTTAAGAACCTGCTGTATACGCTGTCCGTCTGCACGAACAAGCTTAGGCATGTTATTACCAAACGAAAGATCAAGAGCTATGTTCTTTCCATCTGCTGCAGGTACATGAGCAGCTACTGTTTCTTCTATGGAAGCCTTAATGTCACAGATTTCTTCCTTAATCTTATACTTACCTGCTTCAAGCTTACTGATATCAAGAATATCATTGATAAGTCTGAGAAGATTATCAGCACAGTTCTTTGCTGTAATAAGATTATCTCTGTAGTCTGCCTGAAGATCATCAGCCATAAGTGTGAGCTGAATCATACCCAGAATACCATTGATAGGTGTACGGATCTCGTGACTCATATTTGCAAGGAACTCTGCCTGAGTCTTATAAGCAGCATTTGCATCTTCTATAGCTTTTGACAGCTTAGCCTCTGTCTCCTTCTGCTCTGTAACATCGATAACAACCATGTTTATAAAGTCAGACTCTGACTTATACATAACTGTATTGAATACTTTGCCAAGCTTCTCCATGGTTATCTCAACATCCATCAGGTCACCTTCTTTTGTACCTGAAGTGTTATAAGCCTTAAACCATGCATTTATATCCTGGAGAACCTCTATGTTGCTTTCTCCGAGAACCTTACCGATAAGAGACTCCTTATCAAGTCCGAAATATGTGCCAAATGTATTATTAACATCCTCAACCTGATAACCGATTACTGTACCGGTGTGATCCATAATTATCTTTGCCTGTGCAAATCCTATAGGAAGATTCTTGAAAAGCTTTCTGTATTTATCACTCTTATTTTTCTCCTGAGCTTTTCCGGTACCACTGCTGATGATCAAAAATACAGCTGCAGCCTGTAATATAACCATGACAATTCCAACAGCAAATATATTTTTCGAAACTGCAATTCCAATAATACCTAGCACGGCAATAACAGCGGCTGTCAAAATCGCCAGTTTCTGCGGATCCATCTTTCTGAGTTTATCCATAATAACACCCCTTTATATAGTATATATCATCTATATTAACAACTAAATCAAGTATAATCAGCTAGTTTTGATTATATATCTTTTCATATTCATGGTCAACGAATACTTTACTTTTCTTTATCGTAAAAACAAAAACAATTATATAAATTATCCAGCCTGCGATGCTGATAATAATTCCCAGCCTGAATCCTTCCGGAACAAATCTCAGAACTATATCATGTTCTCCTGCATCCGGCCAGAGCGCCAGAAATCCGTCACCTGTCCGTTCAACATCAACCCTCTTTCCATCTATATAAGCCTGCCATCCCTCGTCATATGGAATCGTAGTAAACAGAAACTGATCTTCATCCAGATTCACTGTTCCCTTTATCTCATTATCTGTTATTTCAGATACAAACATTTCATTTTTCAGAATGTCACATCTAAGCTGAGTCAGATTATCCTTGTTTATTTTGGACAGGAACATGGATATACTTCCGTCAGGAGAGTAGTCTTCATCAAAATCCAGCTCAAACTTAACTATATCTCCGGGCTCCAGCTCCCCGAGGTCAAAAAGCTGAGTGAAGTATCTTCCGGACGCCTGTTCTTCATCATTAAGATAATAAACAAGATTCTCCAGATAATTAGCACGTATATTAATTATATATCTGCCCTCTTCGGGAACAACCATCGTTGCAAATACAGTTATGGTATCTCCTTCTCCGTCTGAATAATAAATATGATTTGGAGAATCCTCCGTATACTCAGGATTACATCCATCACCGGATACCGCATAAGGGAGATTAACCTCCTCAAATATTTCACCTGTTCCGTAAGCCTTTTTTGCAAAATCATTCAGCACATTTGCAGAATTATATGTATCTGTATCCCATTCCTCCAGAGCCTCATCAACTCCATACCCAATGGACATGGCATATTTGTTCTCATATACTCTGATTCTGTCATCATGATACATCAGATTATAGTCATTCTCTGCCGGATAAAAATCACCATCTCTCAAATAAACATATCTTATGCCCAGCAGATCATTTGTAACAGGATTTGAACCATAAAACAGATATTCATTTGAGCCGGTATAAAAACCAAGGTGCGACATGGCATCAACCATATCTCCTCTTACTGTACTGCAAAATGTACCCACGCTCTTAAGATTACAATAGGTATTCTCATCGAGCATTATAGGAGAAACGATATCGGAACGATAGAACACCTGCCCCTTTGCTTCTGCAAGCTTCTCAACCTCTTCAACTGTACGCTGCATAGTATCCGAATACTGCATATAGTATTCACCATCCGCTGCTCCATGCTGACTCATTCCCAGTCCCGCATTTAACAGTATCTCCGCTATCATCATAGAAGCAAATGTTACACTGAGTATCAGCCCTGCCACTCCCTTTATATCAGAAGATAACAGGAAGATTGTGTACACTATTGTGAGAGCGCATGAAACTATCATCATGACACTGACCGGAACAACAGAATAAAATTCCGAATAATAATAAGTAAGCGCTAATATTACTCCTGCAGCAAGCGAACCTGCAATTGTTGACAGCACACTGGTTTCCTTTATGTCCGACACAACATCATAGGTCATATAGAGTAATGTAAATATATATAAAAACGAAAATCTGTTTGGTATTCCAAACTGATTGTGAAAACCGTGCCATATAAAATTAAGCACCTGCTGATTCATGCTTAGCAGCATAACAGCCAGCAAAAGTACTTTTCTGATTTTTTCCCAGATAGTGATCCTATTTGAAAAAATGAATACAAACAAAAGCAGATACGGAAGCATACCGCAATAAAGATTTGCATTTCCGTCAAATGTATCCATATTGATAGGTTTTGAAAGAACAAACTGATATTTTATCAGTTCAAAAAAGCTCTGATAAAACTTCCACTCAGGAAAACTGGCACCGGAGGAAGCTGTTTGGGATATAGCCAGAAAGGCCATAATAAGAGAAAGTGCCGCCATTGCAGCCGACAGAAGTGATGCTCCCGCAAATACCAGTCCATCCTTTATGAACTTCTTTATATTCTTATGTCCTGTGGCAAGAAACCATAAGACAAGAAATACACAGATAATAAAAGATATATAGTAATTACAATACATACTGTAAAAAAGAGCAGCACAGTAAAGTCTTATATCCCTCTTTTCTAAAAGACGATTATATCCCAGAATAATTAACGGAAATATCATGATGCAGTCCAGCCACATAAGATTCCAGTAATATCCGCACATATAATTATTCAGTGCATATGCAAGAGAAAAGCCTGTGATCATAAGACTGTTCTCCGGAGTACCGTTTCTTCTGGAAAGAAGATATCCGAATGTGCCTGCGGATATGACGATCTTTACTGCCACAAACACAGAAAACATAGTAATAATCCCTCTTCTGGTAAAGAACACTATCAGAAGATTTAAAGGAGATGCCATATAATAAAGAAGCAGAGACTGAAAATTCTGACCAAGTCCTACATCCCAGGTATAAAAGAGATTCTTGCCGTTAAGAAGCTTGTCCTGATAATCACTGAAAAAAGGAACATATTGATGTATGCTGTCAACAAGCGTAAAAGAGCCTGTCCCAAAAGGAGTAACATCCATATATATCATTATTACAACCATAAAAACAGCCGTAATGGCCACGGCTGAAAGCCATGACCAGTTACGACCAAAGAAACCTTTGTTTTTTTCTTCTGCATGTAATTCTGACATTTTTCTTCCTAAGACTATAGTGTATTTTTTAGACAATCAATCTTTGATTACCTTATTTGTTTGCAGCCAGCAGATATACAAGCGGTGAATTCCAATATATAGCTGTCTCATTAGTTGAATAGCTCTGTGAATTATCCACATAACACAGGGCCGGAACTTCCTCAGAAAGAACAGCCTTAGCATATGGATCCTCAAGGCTCTTGTTAGGACCGCCTACCAGCATACCCGGCATAGCACTTCCAACCACCTGTGAAGGTCTGTGGTGTGGGTTATTTGGTGAAAATGTACCGAAGCCTGTTACAAAGCAGTAACCCAGAGGATTGCTTCCCAGAAGATAATCCAGCTGCTTCTTTGCAAGCTTCGAATAGGTCTCGTCTCCGGTTACATTTGCAGCCATGCAAAGAATCTCACCGTTATTTCCTACTCTCATATTGCTTCCCCATGAGAAACCACTTCCAAAGCCCAGGAAATATCCGCTTTTCTCTGCCTGCTCCACTATTTCATCAGCCACTGCTGATATACGGGATATACCCATGTCCTTCAAATCCTCTGAAGCGTATTTTGCAAGATCATAATCTGCATATGAAGATATATCTGCCCAGCCAAGACCTGAAATAATGCTTTCATCAGCACTGAGCTTTGTTATATAACTCTTTGCAGACTCATTTCCGGCAAGATATATCTCAACAGCTGCCCAGTATACTTCATCCTTGACATTTTTATCCGGATATTCACCCGTTTCAATATCTGAAGGGTTAGTATATCCCTTCCAGTCACCATTATCAATCACATATTTCCATGCCTGCTCAGCACTAAGCCTTGCCTGTGTAGCAAAATCACTGTCATAATCCTTATATACCATAGAGGCTTTAGCCATAATAGCAGCAAAGTCAGCCGTCGCAGCTACAGAGACAGGAGCCAGGAACAGCTCATCTGTTTCTTCTTCAGGACCTACTGTTTCAGGGAATACAAGAGCGGTAACCTTATGATATACTCCTCCCGTTTTCTCATCCTGCATTTTAAGCATCCAGTCCAGCTCATATCTGGCTTCATCCAGCATATCAGGTACTCCGTTTCCTGATTCAGGAATTCCCATATCATCGTCCATTACTTCATAATCTTCAAAAGCAGAAAGAAGATCTGCAACAGTTACAGCTCCGGGAACAACATATCTTCCATAATCACCAGCATCATGCCAGCCACCTGATACATCTTTCTTAGTACTCTTGTCATCATAAACTGTTGCTTCATCAGTATGGCATTTTCCATGCTTAAACTCACCTGCTATATCTGCATCAGTTGATGTTCCGCATCTCTGTTTATAGAGCATTAATACGCTTTCCTTATAAAGCTCTGAATACGGATCATCCTTTATCTCGAACTGATAGCTTGCACCCTCATTTGTGAATACATAATAAGTACCCGGTTCCTTCAGATCAGTAAAATCTGCTTTTCTGGTACCCGTCAGAACACCATAGTCATATATAGGCTCTTCAAGTTTTCCGGCAAAAACCGTTTCATTTGTTGATGCGTCACAAACTATGAATTCCTCTTCGCCTTCATTTTCGGTCTTAACTATGGCAACCTTGTCATCTGAAGGTTTATATCCCAGCTGGTTTACAGCTACATTTACATAGTTGGGAAGAGTACCTCCCACTTCAGCCTTTGAGGCATCCTTTACAACAAGCTTGATATTATCTATCGTTACAGTATGCTCTCCTGGATCGGAAGTCATATCATCCATATAACCCATATTAAAAACTATACGTGGTGCAGGATCGCTCTCCTCAGTCATTTCAAAGTCTACTGAAAAATTCGTAACCTCAGGACCAACATCTATTTTCTCACCCTGATATGCATGATAATCGCCACCGTTTAGCTGAAGTCTGTATTCTACCTTACGTTCTACGGAACTGCTGATATCAAAGCTGTAGGTATATACACAATTCTGATTCAGAGCAAAACCATCCCAATAAACCTGATTTGCATAATCCAGAGAACCACAGTTCTTTATATCAATAACCATCTGTCCGTCAGAAGCCTTCAGATCACAGCTTCCTCCGTTATTGTATAATGTAAATCCTTTCAGATCATTATCATCAAAATTGATGTCTACAAGCTGATCTCCATCCTTAACAGACTTACCTTCTGAGCCACCTCCGGATTCCAGAGTCTGCTCCAAAGTGGCAGGACCGGTTCCTTTCAGCGAGCTTTCCGTAGATATCTCTACATCATTTTCTGCCGCCTCATATTCATCCAGCGCTTCCTCTTCCTCAAGCTCAATGGCTTCTGTTATTTCACTGCCATCATTTTCATCAATATTCTGTCCGGAATTGCCGCACGCTGTCATGCTGAAGATCATAGCTATAATAAGTGACACCGATACTATTTTCTTTATTCTCATAGTATTCTTACTCTCCTTATACATCTGCATATATGCCAGATTATTTGATAAATCCTTATTAAGAGTTCAGATATCCGACTACTTCTTTAAAATCCATGTCTCCGCCAAATATGGAGAGAGCACTTCCTATGGTAACATCTATTTTATCATTTCCCAAAGCCCTGATTATATCTATATCTTCAAAGCTTCTGACTCCTCCTGCATAAGTAACAGGAATACTGTCCTCCCATTCACCCAGAAGCTTGACAAGTTCCTTATCTACACCGCATTTTTTTCCTTCAACATCAACTGCATGAATCAGGAATTCATCAGCATATGGTTTAAGCGTATCAAGTGTATCATGAGTCAGCTTAGTGTCGGTAAAGCTCTGCCATCTGTCAGTTACTATATAATAACTATCATCTCCTTCATCCGAAGGCTTTTTTCTGCAGGAAAGATCCAGAACCAGATGTTCCTTTCCAACAAGACTTACCATTTCATTTAATCTGTCAAAATCTATTAAACCATCTCTGAAAACATATGAGGTGACAATAACATGTGAAGCTCCAAGCTTCAGGAAGCTTTCAGCATTCTCCGGAGTTATCCCTCCACCAACCATGAAACCTTCGGGATATTCCTTCATCGCATCAGATGCTGCCCTTATATCATCCAGATATTCCTTTGTACCAGCTTTATTGAGAAGTATTATATGTCCACCAGGCAGACCACAGCTTCTGTATAAGCGTCCAAAGAATGACGCCCCCTCTTCTGATACATAATTAGTATCTGCACCATTTATATCGTCCAGTGTACCTCCGACTATCTGTTTTACCTTTCCATCATGAATATCAATACATGGTCTTAATCGCATTATTTATACCCCCTATTCATATGAGTCAACAAGAACCGTCCTCACTGACTCATTTATATAAGTCATTTTTGATAATGTCCTATTAAACCACAAATGAAAATGTCCCGATATGGTATACTATCCTCAAAAAAAAAAGAACCGTCCTCACTGACTCATTTATTCATTTCCTTTAGTTCTGTCCATGCCAGCGGCACACTTATAAATACTGATATAATGTCTGCCACGGTCTGGGTTATCTCTACTCCCGTAATTCCAAATAACCTCGGAAGTATCAGTATTAAAGGTATAAAACATATACCATTTCTTGCTGATGAAGATATGCTTGCTTTTAATCCCTTCCCCATGGACTGAAGCATCATATTACACATTACTGTTGTTGCCATAAGCGGCATCACCGCTGCCTGACATCTGAGAGCTACCTTTCCAACCTCTATAACCTGAGGGTCATTCCTGAACCATCCGACTATCTGTGGTGCAAATACTATAGATAGAACTGCCAGTGCCGAAAGAAAGATAGTACCCCATTTTACACAAAAATAAAAACCTTCTTTTACTCTGCCTTTCAGACCCGCCCCAAAATTAAATGAACATACAGGCTGATAACCCTGTCCAAATCCAATCAGTGCAGATACCATCATCATCATTACTCTGGTAACAATAGACATTCCTGCAATAGCCGCATCACCGCCATAGAAACCGGCAAATTTGTTAAGCAGAAGCGTTGATACTGCTGCCATCCCCTGTCTGAAAAGAGATGGAGCACCTCCATTGATAATCTCCAGTATATAATGTCCATTTATATGTACATTCTTTATACTTATACGTATATTTTCCCCTTTGTAGCTTCCTATGAGAAGTACGGTAAAACTGATGATCTGACCGGATACCGTAGCTATAGCCGCTCCGGTTACACCCATTTTCAGAACCAGAATCAGCAGTGGATCAAGAATTACATTTACTACTGCTCCACACATCAGACCTACCATAGCATATATGGCACTGCCCTGAAATCTGAGCTGATTATTTATAACAAACTGCCCCATCATAAACGGCGCACCTATAAGAATGATTCTCATATATGATATGGTATCATCCATAGTAGCAGGTGAAGCACCTATCCAGACAGCTAATTTTTCAACAAATATATTACCCAGTATTACAACTGTGAATCCAAGAAGTATGGATATGGCAAAACCTGTTGCTGCCATCTCATTTGCTTCTTTTTTATTTCCGGCACCAAGCATTCTTGAAAGATAGTTTCCGGAACCATGTCCGCAGAAAAATCCCAATGCCTGGATAATTGCCATCACTGAAAAGACAAGTCCCACTGCAGCTGTTGCCTCAGTGGAAATCCTGCCTACAAAATATGTATCAGCTGAATTATAAAATGCTGTCACCAGCATGCTGATTATTGTCGGAATTGATAGCTTTACTATCAGTTGGGGAATAGGTGTCTCAGTCAGCATCTGACGACGGGACTGTTTTTCTGTGTTTTTCTCTTCCATTTTTTATATAATATTTTTTTTATTCTGTCACATCTGCAAGGGTGAGCGTCTTCAGATCATCATCGCTGATGTTCTTGATATTTACTATTCGGGTTGCCTGTCTCTCAATACATCTTTCCAGATAATTACGAGCTTCTCTGGCATTTGCAAAATTCTCCTCATGAGCCTTAGCACGTTTTGTAAGATACTCCTGAACATACTTTGATGCCTCTTCATCTGTTATATATTCCTGCTTCTTAGCCATGGAATTATATATAGAGGTAAGCTCTTTACCTGTATAATCATTAAAAAATATATATTTATTAAATCGTGATTTTAGTCCGGGATTGGAATTAACAAACTCTTCCATCTTGTCTGTATATCCGGCAACAATCACTATCAGATCATCACGGTTATCTTCCATAAGTTTGAGGAGCGTATCCACTGCCTCCTGACCAAAATCCTTTTCATCACCACTTTTAATAAGAGTATAAGCTTCATCTATGAAGAGGATTCCACCAATGGCACTTTCAACTATCTCAGCAGTCTGAGTCGCAGTCTGTCCTATATAGCCTGCCACAAGATTAGATCGATCAACCTCGATAAGCTGTCCCTCACTTACAACGCCCAGAACCTTATAGATTTTTGCGAGAAGTCTGGCAACTGTTGTCTTTCCTGTTCCCGGATTTCCCGAGAAAACAAGATGAAGGGTTATATCAGGCTGCTTCATTCCACGTTCCTCACGAAGCTTACGAACCTTCACAAGGTTAATAAGATTAGTGAGATCCTGCTTAACAGACTTAAGACCTACCAGGGAATTCAGTTCCTCCATCAGCTGCTCCAGAGTTTCCTCCGACTCAGCCTGAGCTCCTTCTGTATTCGCCGCTGTCTTTGCTGCTGTTTTACCATCAGTCGTCTTATTCTGTATTCCGGTCTTTAACCCGTTTGTATTATTTCTGTTTCTGAGATTTCTGCTCTTGGGATTTATTCTTCCCTTTGGAATTCCATCTGTAAAGTAAAGGCCATATTCCTTAAGGAAATTATCCAGCATGAGACTGTAATTAGACATATTTGCAAGCTCTGTCACGCTCTCTCCGTTTAGCGCCACAAATGCGGTTCCTACATCTCCAAACAGTTCCACTACTTCCTTTGATACAGGTCTTCCCTCAGGAGATTTTACAGCTCCGTCTGTAAGATCGCTCTTTGCTATATATAACATGCAGCGGGGTGGTGTATTGATAAAATTCTTATCCATACATTTCCCGTATTTAAAATTCAAAAACTGGGAAATAGTCATAACCGAGCCCAGATAGTCTCTTATAAACTCGAGCTCCTGTCTCCCGTCTGTGCCATCAGACTCAAAAAGAAAACCGACATACTGAAGAAGATTGTACTTAAGCATCTCGCGAACGGTCATTCCCGTTCCTGCTGTAAGTGCCGGATTCCTGTTCTGTATATCATCCACTAAACGGAAAGTATCATCGATCTTGTTTTTTAAATTGTAATCAATCATAGTCATTCCCCTGTCTATTATTTATGACATAAAACACAATTTCCTGTTATTACCTGCTGATTCAGAGCATATAAAGCAGAAAAAGGCACTATCCCATTCTAACATCAGATTAAGGATAGTGCCATATTTTTTTATACTTCTTTTTCGCTGTTACCTTCCTTTACCTATCGATTTATTTATATTTTTTGATTATCTCACCCAGATTCTCTTTTGTATTTAATTCAGGTTCTTCTAAAACTCTGTCAAGAAGCTGTCTTAGTATCTCTCCCATCTCAGGACCGGGTTTTATTCCCATCTCTATCAGGTCCTTTCCTCCTATAGCAAGATCCGATATGGTAAGAGCATTTCCCTCCTCTATTATCTCATCATGAAAGACTATGATCTGATTAAGAATATCTATACTGACGTCAGCTCTGTAATCACTCTGTCCCATTATATCTGCTCTTTTTATCTGAACGTAGAAATCAAAATACTCCTTGCCCATCTTACTAAGCATTTTTCTGACAGACTTTTTCGTGATGCCACCCTTTAGACCAAAATCATGCCACAGGACTATATTCTTTACATCACGGATAGTATCATTATCCATCCTCAGTCGCTTCAGAACAGTTTCAGCTATTCCTTCACTGACTTTTGCGTGCCCCTTGAAATGATCCTGTCCATTATTATCAGTTGTTCTCGTATCAGGCTTTCCTACATCATGAAGAAGAGCTGAATATCGCATAACCTTAGAAGCCGGAACATTTTTCATGACCTCAATGGTATGCCTTCCCACATCAAATCTATGATAAGGAGTATTCTGCGGAGTATTGATCATTCTGTCAAATTCAGGAAGAACAACAGATGTGATCCCCAGCTCATACATATCCATTATCTTTTCAGGATGTGGTGAAACCAGAAGCTTGGTAAGCTCAGTTTCGATTCTCTCTGCACTTACCTGTGACAGCTCAGCTGCATGCTTTGCAGCAGCAGTCCTCGTGTCCTCATCTATATCAAACCCCAGCTGTGCACCGAACCTTACAGCTCTCATTATCCGAAGCGCATCCTCATTGAATCTGTCATCCGGATTACCAACACATCTGATAATACCCTTCTTCAGATCATCCACACCTCCATACAGATCCACAAGTCCTGTACCTTCACTATATGCCATTGCATTTATGGTAAAGTCACGTCTTAAAAGATCCTCTGAAAGCTCCCTGGTAAATGTAACTCCATCCGGACGTCTGTGATCACTATATTCACCGTCTATACGAAAGGTTGTAACCTCGTAGCCTTCGCCACCTATAAGTACTGTTACAGTACCATGCTTTATTCCTGTATCTACAGTTCGTCTGAATGCGGACTTTATCTCCTGAGGAGTGGCAGAAGTGGTAATATCCCAGTCATTTGGCACCCTCTCCAAAAGAGAATCTCTTACACATCCACCTACTGCATAAGCTTCAAAACCGGCACTATTCAGTTGTTCAATTATATATTTCACTTCCTTTGGAAGAGATATTTTCATAACAAAAAACTCCTGTAATATAATAGTCTTGATAACATAGTAACACAATTTCCATTTTAAAAAAACCTATATATATGTTACTATGTGGGTGTCAAAAGTACCATTAACACAAAAAACGGCATGGAGGTTTTTCTCTTGAAAACAGAAGATATAAAAATCACAAAGGAAGAAGAAGTTGTCAGATTATTAAAGGACAAAGGATATCACATTACATTTGCAGAATCCTGCACAGCCGGTCTCGCTTCAGCCCGTCTGGTAAATGTACCAGATGCTTCTTCTGTTCTGGATGTAAGTTTTATTACCTATGCAGATGAAGCAAAAATAAAGTATCTGAACGTAAATCCGGATACCATCAAAGAATATGGTGTTGTCAGTGAAGAGGTAGCTGCAGAAATGAGCCGTGGTGCTGCAGAAGCTATGAACAGCGAGATCGGTGTTGGAATAACCGGAATAGCAGGACCTACCGGAGAAACTCCCACAAAGCCAATCGGAATGGTATGTTTTGGTATATACATCAAAAATGAAATATCCACCTACACATGTCAATTCGGAAACATCGGACGAAATAAAGTAAGAGAAGCCAGCGTAGACTTCATATATGAAAAAATGATTGAAATTTTAAAAGGTGACATTCACGACTGATGCGAATGTCACCTTATTATCAATTATCTACTGATGAGATCACAACCTTACCATCTACAACCTCAACCTTTACACGGTTCGAGTCTATACCAACCGCTTCTCTCAATTCTGCAGACAGACGAACACGTCCTGCCTTATCAAGGATTGAAAACTCCTCATGAGACTGTTCCTCCTCAGAAACTTTATCAAGTCCTTCAAGAGCCATCTCACCGGCCTCAATCTTCTTTTTATATTCTTCTCTGAGGACACGCTCTGAACTAATCTTTCCGTCGGATATCATAACGACTCTGTCCACACGGTCAGCCAGGCTGATGTCATGTGTAACAATAACTATAGTGACTCCAAGCTTATGATTAATCTCTCTGAAAAGATCCTGCAGCATGATAGATGTCTTCTTATCAACAGCTCCGGTAGGCTCATCCATCAGAAGGATTTCCGGCTCATTAACAAGAGCTGCTGCTATGGCAACTCTTTGCTGCTCACCACCGGAAAGCATGCTTGGAAAACTCTTATACTTATCACTTAATCCGACAGCATCCAGCATCTCCTCTGCACGTTTTCTCTTTTCTTTTTTACTCATCTTGGAGAAAAGCAGAGGCATCTCAACATTTTCAACAGCTGTCAGATAGTTAAGCAGGTTATCAGTATTCTTTTGCCATACAAAACCAATGTGATTATTTCTGAACTCAGCAAGCTCCCTGTCAGACAGATCATTCAGAATCTGTCCTCCATAAGCAACATAGCCGGCGCTTGGTTTATCCAGACATCCCAGCAGATTCATCAATGTCGACTTACCGCTTCCTGACTTACCGATAATCGCCATCAGTTCACCCTTCTTGATTTCCAGGTCGAGGCCCTGAAGCGCCATAACCTCGATACCCTCAGACTTGAAAATCCTTACGAGACCATCACATTTGATATACGGCTCCTCCGCCACCTGCTGCTCGCCTGATGACTCTTCTATATCAACATTATTCATATTCAAATTATCCATAAAAAAATCCCCATTCAATCATTGTATACATTATTGTACTGTCTCCGCGTCGAGCTGTAACTTCGCTGTCACGAGATGATATACCTGAGAGGACACTGCTTGCGCACAGGCGCGGTGCCCTAGGCTCACTAAGCTCTCAGCCATCTAAAAAACAGATGTCTGAATCGCTAAGTGAACAGACCGCTTATGGTCCCTCAGGCATACACTCGTGCCCAGCTACGTCAGCTCGTTCGCGACTATACTTTAAGTCGCGAGCAAGTAAATGAAAAAGCGATGTGCGGAGTATGCATGCGAGACCATAAGGGTCGCGGTGCTTAGCGATTCACGAGCCAACGGCGATGTGAGAGCTTAGCAAACGAAGCGCAAGCGTAGTGGTCCGTTCGGGAAACCCGCCATGAGCGAGAGCGATGTCGAGCATACATACTGCCGTACAAGCTTAATTTACTTGCCGCGGAAAAAGTCTATAAAAGTATACATTCCTACAGTTTGATCAGTACATCAGCGAGCTCTGATAGTCTCACATCATGGGTCGTCATTATAACCGTAAAGCCCTCTACTCTCGTAAGCTTCCTGAACAGCTCTGCAATATATATACCTGACGCCGTATCCAGTGCACCTGTCGGCTCATCCGCAAATAGTATCTCCGGTCTGTGAGCCATAGCTCTTGCTATAGCGATACGCTGACGTTCTCCTCCGGAAAGCTCAGCCGGAAAATGCTTTGCCCTGTCCGAAAGTCCTACCAGTTCGAGCACCTCACCAATCCTTTTCGCTCTGTCAGCAGGCTCTTTCACACCTGCCGTTCTAAGTCCAAAGTCTATATTCTCATAGGCAGTCATAACCGGAATAAGCGCAACTGTCTGAAATACAAAGCCTATATTAAATCTTCTCAGCTTCTCCTTTTCTGCAACGTTCATGGACGAATACCATTTATCATAAAAGCCTATATCACCTGAGGTTACATCATCCAAAGTACTAAGCAGATTCATAAGCGTCGTTTTCCCAGAACCGGAACGTCCCATGAACATAATAAGCTTACCCTTAGGGAGCTCAAGATTCACATGATCAAGCACTGTGAGTGTTCCACCATCACCAACCTTGTAGGATTTCACTACGTCCCTTACAGAAAGGATGATTTCTTCCTGAGAGGAGGGCTGAACTGACTCTATTTCATTTTCGTGATTGTTATAGATAACTTCCATAATTAATCATCTCCAAGCTTCAGTGCTTCTGTGATATTTAGTCCCTTAACTATACGTCTTATCCAGAGTACACACCATATAACTACTATAACCAGAACTATACCCATTTTTATAAGGTCTGCTCCATAAGAATTAACGAATACTGCTATGTTATGCTTCTGCGGCAGGTATACTGCAGAAAACACTCTTACGAAAAGCTTTGATGCCAGACCGCCGGCTAGTATTCCTGCAAAAATAGACATAAATGAGAGGAATATCTGTTCTATAACCAGCATGCTGTTTATCTCACTTCTGCTAATACCCATGGCTCTGTAAATACCAAACAGAAGCTCTCTGTCTCTTATGGATGTTATCCAGTAAATGAGATAACCTATGATACAAAGGAGCAGCGCGATCAGGAAGTCTGCAGTAAACAGTCCATTTGTAATCTGCATTATGGCAGAGGATTTTTCTTCCTTCAGGTTATCATCAGAAGAAGCAATATCCTTTAAAAATCTTCCGCTTCCTTTAAAATTCGCATCCATGGCATCCCATATTTCTTCAGAGGATTTATCAGTCTTCACCCATACCTCATAAGGCAGAAGGCCAAATGTATTCACAAGGGTGGTATAATTCATTACAGCCATATAGCTCTCTTTTTCTTTAACTTTACCTGATTCTTCTTCTATTTCATAATCATACTTGGCATATCCCGGCCAGGCATCAACTACTCCTACTACTTTAAGTGTAACACTTGCGTAGAGATCACTTCTTCCTGTAACCTTTGGAGGCATCATCGAAAGAGTTATCTCTCCCCCTTCCTCAACCTCGAATTTTTTAGCCACATTTCTTGAAATTATAACGCCATCCGGCTCATCGGCCAGCGCATTCAGATAATTATACCAGTGCTTATCTCCCAGACCTTCACGTAGACTGGCGGTTTCGCCGAATTCCTTCGTATGTATTCCCTGAACACTTAGATTAACTGTGTCTTTTCCGGAAGCTCTTGCAACCGCCCTGTCTGATATAAGGACTCTGGTTACCGACTCAGCCATACCATCATTTACCAGCTTGGAAAAAGCCTGAAATGGAGGCTCAGTATATTTCCATCTTTTGGGTTCAGGAGGCATACCCTGAAGAGCCACATCCCAATGTTCAGTCACTCTCAGATCTGCACCTACATCATATCTGATTCTTGCTTCCTTGTTCGCATTTATGGTACGCGCCATATTAGCATTAAACAGACTCATAGCCACTGTCATAACAAGGAATATGGAAATTACAGCAGATGCCTTTCTTGTTCTCATTATCTGAAGAACACCGGAATAAACTACAGGACTGAACTTATTTGCTCCTATCTTGTAGAAAAGTGTCACCAGATAGAAAATGAGTCTCAGCATCATCATTCCACAGGCAAAAAGAAACAGCGTTGCATTTATGAAAATAACCGGATCGATTCCCTCGCCATTCAGAACACCTTCTGAAAGAGACGGTATCTGCTTGTTGTAATTAAACAGCAGATATATCGAAACGCCCATAAGCGCTACATCTATAAAATATTTCTCCCATACAGGAGCTGAAACCTGTTTTCTCTTATTCTTCTTCTTTTTAAAGAACAGAAATACCGGAAGCAGCATAACTACTATCGCTATCAATGCACCTACTACACCTGCTGCCACCATCCATATATTGAAATTATAATTCTTTACACTTATAGAACCATCACCCCAGGTAAAGCCCATGAAGTCATCTACTCCGGCAACAAATTTACCGAACAGAAATCCAAACAGCAGACCAACTGGAACACTGACTCCTGCAAGAATAAAGGACTGAACAACATACATCAGTATAAGTCTGGCTTTACTGAGACCTCTGTTCCTGAGAGTCGAAAGCTCACCTGCCTCAGAATCTATAATTCTGAAGGAAATCATTCCGATGAAGATCAGAACGAGAACTATAAGCGGCAGCACTATAACATAGAGCATCTGCTCAACAGATCTTATCCCTTCTTTATATTCCTTAATAACAGGAGTGATATTCTGGGTAAAATTCTCATCCTTTTCTTCTATCTGCTTCAGCACACTTCTAATAACATCAGTATTATCGGTACTTATATAGCGATAATCAAAATCCTCATAAAGGTCATAATAAACAGATTTCGGATAATCCTTAAGAATTGCCTCAAAATCCTTCTCCTCAATTATGGCCAGATTACCACAATCCTCCAAGGACTTATTCCAGAAATAATCATCCGGCTTTTCTTCAATTATTCCATTTACATATAATGTCAGAAGCGGAGCATCGGATTTTTCAGTACCATATATCAGTTTATTAAACAGGATCAGTTCACCTACTACAAGATCCATCTTTTCAGCCGTATCCCTGCTTATGAGACATGGAACGGATCCATCCGGAATCTTATTACCTGTTTCCTTATACTCCGGAATATTCTGATACAGGTCTGCTCCGTCTATTACTACGTAATGATCTGACACATTGCCATCAGTCATATCGCTCATATAACCAACATCAACATGCCCTCTGCCATGATAGCTGAATTCAACCTCAAGATTCTTGAAATAAACCTCACATTGAGAAGCCACCTCAGGAACCTGGATATACTTATTCCAGGAATTTCTGAAGCTGTTGATTTTCTTATTAATATAGTCCGTATATGAAGCATCCCCTGCCTGTTCATCTATTTCATTAAAATCAATGACCTCTACCTTATGTACTGCTGCAGGAAACTTACCTGTTATTTCTCTCTGCTTAACAAAGCTTCTTTGAATAAGTTTCAGCTCAGATCCGTTTCGGAACATCATTATCATGGCAAATACCATAACCATGGAAATAATACCCACTAAAAGGCACAGATACAGCTTATATTTATTTAGTATTTTTGTCAGAATATATCTAATCATTTAAGCACCTTATCCCCTGGTTCAATTCCATTTAAGATATAAGTGGACCCGGTTGCCGAACTTGATGGGTATATCTCCACATATTCCTTAACTATTTCGCCATCTTCAATCTTCCAAACATAGTATTTATCATCTGAATTATCAGCAGACAGCTGATTGGTCTCAACCTTAACTGCCACACTCGGAACTGTAACAACCTTATGCATCTCCGTTCCGTAAAACTCCATTTCTGCTTCCTTTATATCTGCTTCAGTTATATCGTCCTCCATTTCAATACAGAACTGATACTGAACATTCTTCGTAAAAGGCGCTGAAAATGTAGAGTAAGTCTTATCATCTCTAGTGAAAAGACAGTATCTGTTTTTATCTCCGTTTATACCTATACACTTTCCCTTCCAGGTCTTTATCTCATGTTTATCATTTTCCTTCTTCAGCGTGACCTCTGCTCCAAGCTTTGCAGTACCATTCACATTATCCTTGATTGCTCCCTTTCCTGTTGTGGAAACAAGAACGAAAAGTCTTTCATGCTCATTTTTTTCGTCAGGTTCTTTAAAGCGCTTCTCAAGCGTCATCACAAAGGAACCCTTTCTCAGTTTTTCAAGATTTGGATGAACAACCGCGCTGATGCGTCCTGCCTCCGGTGCTTCAACCAGATAATCGGAATACTCTCCTATGGAACCTGTTCCCTTCAGGAGCTTGTCATAATTCAGCTGGGCATAGTATCTGTCATGATTATACCTGGCCTCAGACAGGCTTTCCTCTGCTTCAAGAATATCGAGATCACATTTGGCTCTATCAGAGCTATACATATATTTGTATACAGCATCCGTATTTGAAGCCATTGTTTTCTTGTTAAATTTATCCTTTGCATTTACCTGCTTTGTAAGCTCTTTCTTCTGCTTCTCATACTCTTTTTCTGCTTTAGCACGTTCATTGTCCAGATTAGCTATATCCAGTCTTGCTGACTCTGTATCAGCACTTTCTACCAGAGACTCCACAGCAAATAAGCTGTCTCCGGTCGTTGCTGTACCCATATCATGAATCTTCTGAAATTTACCATCACAATCTGATATAAATATATCGTAATACGGATAAGCGAAATCAACGAATTCTGAACTTCCTGTTTCGCTAAAGTCTGTACATGTTACTTCATATTCTTCCTGCTTTGTAGGAGGGACTGCATTATTGTTGTATCTGACAAGCTCTCCTTCCTCAACACCGGACTTCACTTCCGTATAAAGACCGTCTGTTTCACCCAGTTCAACCGGTCTTCTCTCGTTCGTATCGCCCTCACCTTTAACATATATATATTCTTCATCGCTCTCACGGATTATAGAATCATTTCCTATTGCCAGACGGGGTTCAGCTGTATTCTTCATAAAATATAAGACTACATTTGAACCACACTTAAGATCCACTCCTTTAACATCAAATGCCATCGGAGGATTTCTGTCTACAGAAAGAGCATAGGACATCTCAGTATTTGTGTATTTATGCTCGGTAATTTCTACTCTTTTTCCGTCATAATACATCCACTTGCCTTTATAGTTTTCAAACAGATATTTATCCAGTCTCAGATCTCCAACCTCTATGTAAAGCTCATCATAATCAGAAATAACCACTATATTCTGATTACTGAGAACTGCATTACCCTGATTGACATCTATAACATTTGTTACATATCCGGAATGAGGAGCAACATAGACTTCTTCCTGAATATTCTTCTCGAGATCCTCTATCTCACTTCTTTTTGAAAGTATCTGTGAATCTATAAGAGCTGTCTTATATCTTATATTCTCCTGTTCAGCTTCTATCTCTGTTTCCTTGGCACTTACACCCTTTTTATTCTTAAGAAACTGCTCTATCTTCTTCTCGTAACCCAGCTTCTCTATCTTTTCATCTGAAACTGTCTGTTCACATTCCTTCTGATTAACAAGAAGCTGTATCTCAGCTTCAATCCTGGTTATATTTTCATAAGTATCACCTGTGTAGCTTGCAGCAACCACATCACCCTCTTCGACATAGTCACCTACGCCAACATATATTTCCTTAAGAAATGTTCCTTTTTCAGAAAAGCATGGATAATCTGTAGGCACAACTACTCCGTTAAGATACTCTGTTTTTCCTACAATCCTTTTTGTAGCAGGGCGATAGGAAACGGTTGCTGATTTAGGCTCTTTTAGTTCAGGTATCTCTATATTCGCCGCACCACAGCCTGAAACTCCCAGCGCTAAAGCAGCCAGCTGAACACATACGAGTCCCGCTGAGATACGTTGTCTTATATTCTTTTTGTAAAAAGCTTTTATATTAATCATGTTCATATTCTCTACTTACTCGTAAGTGATACTGTATCTCCCTCTTCAAGTCCCTTGAGGATAACAGCATTCATATCCACAACATCGCCTACAGTTACTTTAACCGCTCTATATAACTCATTTTCAGTCTGCTTAAATACATAGTACTCACCTTCGTATTCGCTTATGGCTCTTTTATCTACGTAGCATACATTTTTTATTTCAGGAAGCTCCTTATATAGAAGAAGCTCTTTTTCACTTATCTTGGAATCATCTACCAGCTTAAGATATATCTTATTTCCCGTTATTTCCTTAGCATCTGTTTCAGTAGCCTTAGCCTTTTCCGATTCATCTTCAGATTCATCGTCAGATTCCGACTCTGAATCTGAACCGAGCGGTCCGGGAATCACTTCGAGCTCATATACATTAAGTGCATACTTTGCATTGAATCTGTCTCCGACGTGAAAGCTTATTTCCATGGCATCCGATGCGGTCGCATTACCACCTATTTCCTTCTTCATATTCGGACCTTCGTCCTCATTTAGCTGCATCTCATAATATCCATCACTGCTGACTACTTTAATAAGAGGGCTGCCGGGCTTTATAAATCCGTCCTTGATCGTATCGTTAACGTAGCTTACTACTCCGTCTCCCTCTGCCACAACATTCAGCGAATTATAGGTTTCATATATATCCTCTATATATACATTTGCCAGATATATATCATTTTCAAGAGAAGCTATATCTTCTGAAAAATCAAGGGAATCATTTATCGCCATAAGGTTCTGAAAATGTTCTATATCAAGTAAAGCCTTTTCCTTAGTTTTCTGACTTTCCTTAAGCTTCTTATCCAGAGTTTCTGATTTGAAAGATATCAGGGTATCTCCTTCACTTACATGATCTCCCAGATCAACCTTCAGTTCGTCAAAAACGGCTTCATAATCCTCTTCCATCTTATCCAGTTTATTCTGTTCGAGTCTATATATAGTCTCTTCGTATCCACTTAGCGTAATCGTTCTTTCAAAAGACGGCGTAAGATCTCCCTTTTCCACAAGCACTGTATTTTTATCACTTACAAATGCCGGCACATCTCTTGCCGGTGCAAGCGCCTCCATATCCGTACTGCCACAGCCTGACATAGCAAATGGAATAATCACAAGAAGCCCTGACAGGACAAACCTGACAGAGCTTTTTATTCTTTTGGTATTTTTTATTTTCTTCCCTCCGGCCATCACTACTTCTTCCTTCAATTACGAATTTTCAGAATGCGTCTCAACTTCCAGCAGTTCTCCATCCATAGCATTTACATATACATATGTATAGCTAAGCACTCCACCGGGCGGTGATATAAGAAAAAACCACACCGGTATATATGTAAATTCTTTTGCATTATCATCAGTCTCCTCACCCGTATATGACATATACAAAAGCTCCATATACATAAGTTCCAGTGAACTCGGGGCAGGATTACCCATTTTGTTCAAATCCAGTTTCTCCGGAAGCTGTTCCTTCATGCATTCAATTATCTTATCAAAGCTCATGATTCCGACATCTTCTACAACATCTACAGGAGTCTCCACCAGAACTATATCTGCTCCATATATCCCTTTATCAGTAACCTTTATTACACCATTATTACGTGACGGGCGATCACCTGATCCAACGAAATATATGCTTTTTCCGGATTCGTCTACTTCAGAAGAAACACAGGAACCGAGATAAACAGCATAACCATTTGCTTCAAAATCCACCTCTTCATCTAAGCCTTCCTCCATAATGAATCTGTCCAGACTCTTATCATATGAAGTCTCACTGGATTTGGAAGCCTGTTCATCCAGATATTCCTTATACAGATTCTCCTGCTCTGCGAGCATCTGGTAACCCACTCCGCCACCGTTCATTAAATAGCTTCTGATTGCTGTAATAATATCCTCATTAGTAAATAGAAGCTGAGTCATTTCCTCACTATCCTTTTCACTTCCGGAAAAAATATAATTGGATATATTCATACCTCTATTACTGATATATGTTTCTGAATCCGTGGATATCTTATTTAAATCCATTCCCAGATTAAAATGATTTTCCAGAAAATCTGAGGCTTTTGATACAACCTCGTCCCTGGTCATCTTACATGAATTTTCTATATCTTTGTCATTTCCCCCATACTGCATCTTGTCTTTAAAAACAAGCGTTCTGTAATCAGATGACGGGAAGTATGTGTTTACACTTACAGGATCAAGGAAAATGTATCTCTGCTTAGTTATATAATCATAGGCAAGAATAAGCCCATACTTCATTTCATTAAAATCGCCTTCATACATATGTATGTAAATATCCTTATCATCTCTCCATTTCAGTTTTTCATTAAATGACGAATCAATGATAAATAATTCCTGATTATAATAATAATCTTCATCGGCAGCGCGATTATCATGGGTATTCATGATTTCTTTATACTTATACATATGAGTGATATAGTCAGTTGAATTAGTATATGATAATTCTTCCAGCTTCTTTGCAGAACCACCGAAGACAGCCTTTACTATTTTGTCTTCATCAGCTTTTCCATCATCCAGAAGCTCCATATTGTAAACATTCAGATAAGGGATATCCGGAACCTGATATGATGCATTTGATTTTAAGTACGCTCCATTTACAGCAAAGTCCTCTGTAAATTCAACCTTTTTTCCGAGAATTTCCTGGAGAGTTTTACCTGATCCGTGAGTGGCGAGCAATGCATCTGTATCTGTTGCATTTTTATCAGAATCAGACGAGGCAGTCTGTGTGTAGGATGTATCACCGTATTCGTCAACGACAATATCCTTCTTTCCACACGCCATCGTTGATAAAAGAATCGATAGAGAAAGAACTGCACATATGAATTTTTTATACTTTTTCACTATCATATTTCCCTAAAATACCTCATCATAAACCTTCGATAATTATGAATATACTCATCATTTGTATCAACAATGTATCTGTAAAAAAATTTTTTGATACATTTTTCTTAATTTTTGTTATACTGTGGTTTGTAAATATTAGTGAGAGTTGTTTGCGAGGGGTATATGATAAAGCTACTTATTGTCGAAGATGAACAGGCCATCTCCGACCTGATTGTAATGAATCTTACAAGAGCAGGATACAAATGCACTGCTCTCTATAATGGCAAGGATGCTGCTGATCTTCTTGAAGAAAATCAGAACTTCGATCTGATTCTTCTTGATATCATGCTTCCTGAAATAAATGGCTATGAACTCATGGAGTATATAAGACCCATGGGTATTCCTGTTATTTTCATCACAGCCATGGCTTCTCTGGATAATCGTATCAAGGGCCTCACCTCAGGTGCAGAGGATTATATAGTAAAGCCCTTTGAGATAGTTGAACTTCTGGCCCGTATAAATATAGTTCTGAGAAGATATAATAAAACAGATACCATTCTTGAATATAAGGATCTGGTAATAGATACTGAAAACAGAATAGTTACAAGAGCTAATGAAGAGATTAAGCTTACTCCTAAGGAATTCGATCTCTTTGTTTTATTTGTGAGAAATAAAAACATCACCCTCTTCAAGGATAAGATATTCGAAACCATCTGGGAATCAGAATGGCAGCCGGAATCCAGAACAGTAGATCTTCATGTTCAGAGACTTCGTAAAAAGCTCGATCTGAAAAATGACCTGAAAACCGCATACAGTACCGGATACCGTCTCTCAGAATAAAGATTATAGAGGATATTAGTGTGAAGTTCAGATACAAGGTCCTGATGATAAATATAATAATTATAGCCCTGACCCTTTCATTATCGGGTTTTTTTATCATTTCCAGACAGAACCGTCTGATAATGGACTCCGAAATAAAGAATTCAGTTACTGAAAACAACCTCATTGAATCAGTTCTGGAGTATTCTCTTCTGGATATCATTAACAGTTCATCCCAAAATGTTCGTTCAGTCCTTCCAACTCTCTCGGCAAGGGTTTCATCCGGAATGCTCGCCTCAACTACAAGTCTTTATATAACCTATGATTCAAACATCGTTTACACCTCAAACGGAGAAGAAACCTCTCCATCCCGCGAAATGATTTCAAATAATACCGTCGGAAAAAAATATCAGCTCAAACGTGAAAATGATAAAACCTTTGTTTATGTCATTTCGTCTGTTTATGTTGATGACTCCATAATCGACATAATAACAAAAAGAAATATCTCTGATACTATGACTATGATCAATAATAATATATCCCTTTTCAGACTGTATATTATTGTTATTCTTCTTATATCTGGTCTTATAGTATATGCATTCAGCACATTTCTTACACGTCCTCTTGAAAAACTAAATACAGTAACAGACGATTTCGCCGAAGGTAACTTTACCTCAAGAAGCAGTGTAAAATCCTACGATGAGGTCGGACTTCTGTCCGATAAGTTCAATCATATGGCAGACTCTGTAGAAAATCATATAGACGAGCTGAATGATATGCTTCACCGCCGTGACCAGTTTGTAGCCGACTTTACCCACGAGATAAAAACTCCTATGACGACTATAATCGGTTATGCCGATACCATCCGTTCAGTTGAGCTTCCCAGAGAGGACGAGGTTAAGGCCGCAAGCTATATCTTCTCTGAAGGAAAACGTCTGGAACAGATGTCTTCACATCTGTTTGATCTTATATATCTGAAGGATGGTGAGATTCCGAAGGCGAATACTAATACCCGCGCTATCGGCGAGGCCGTAATAGACACTATCCTTCCCTCATTCCAGGATGCAGGATTAGTTCTTTCTTCTGATTTCGAAAATGCATCCATTTGTGTAGACAGCTCACTTATTAAAACAGCTCTTATAAATCTTCTCGATAATGCGCGTAAATATTCGGATAACGGGAAGGAAATATCCTTTATCGGCCACATAATACCAGGCGAAGAAAAAAATCAAAACTCATATGAATATATAGTAGAGGATCATGGTATCGGAATAGCCCAGGAGGATATAGATAAGATATGTGATGAATTTTATATGGTAGATAAATCACGTTCCAGAAAAGAGGGAGGTGCAGGACTCGGAATGCCTCTTGTATCCTCAATACTAAAGGAACATGGCGCTGAACTGAAGATTGAAAGTGAGCTCGGCGTTGGAACAAAGATGATAGTTATATTCCCTGCATGTACAATTATTGAAGAAGAGATAGTATGAAAGCACAAAGAGTAAAAAACTTCATATTGGTTCTGTCAGCCCTTCTTATAGCTGTTTTTTCCATATGGCTGCCCGGCTTTTTTATGAAAAAGAATATCGATGCTCAGTTCACTGATATCAAAATTGTTCCCGGAGAGTATTACAGTGGTCCATCTGAATCAATCATTAAAAATGCGTCCAAACAGCTCACCTATTCTCAAAAAATACAGCTGATACTTGGCATGTGGGAAAGCACTATCACTGAAACCACCGAAGAGGCCTGCAATCTAAGCGAATTTGGCATAAAGACAATTGTTGTTAACAGAATAGAAGACCTTCATTCAAGAGGTCTCTATCCTATAACCCTGTCAGAAGGTCAGAATAACTGGTATACCTGGAATGCAACCCCATACAGAGCACTCGATACTACATTTAACGCCTATGCTGCTGTATACTGGGATATCACATTTACCAAATTCGATAATACAGAAGCTCACCGTTTCATAGTTACCGAATCCGGAGATATACTTTATGCCGAAGCCAATTTTACTGATGATGTAGCAGCAGAATTTGAACCTAAAATGACCAACTGCTCATACCTGTTCTATTACTATGGTGAATTTACGACTACTCTTCAGAATACAGAGAATCTCAGAGTTATCACTCATGATAATGTTACAACAACCTATAGGATCAACTCAGCCACCGATGCGGAATTAAAAAAACTGGATACGGGTAACGCATCCAGCTTTATATCATATTTTAAGTCATTCACACCTGATAATGTTTTTTCCATTTATCAGTCCTCCGGAAGTGATAATGATACTTCCATGAGCTTCTACGCTTCATTTAAGAAAACTGACAATTCATATCAGATGCTGATTCTTCCGAAATAATTGCTTTTAATAAGCTCTTCCGAAGTATACCATTTTCTTTGCAGGTTTACCGCAGCATACACATACGTCGCTGAGAGTCTCCTGCTCAAAAGGCATACATCTGGTCGAAGCACCTGTCTCAGCCTTGATGTTTTCTTCGCATTCAGTCTCTCCGCACCACATTGCCTTGATAAATCCGGGTCTGTTCTCAATAGTATCCTTGAACTCATCCCAGTTCACAGCTGTATAGGTGTGTGAATCTCTGTGTGCACGTGCAGTTTCAAGCATATCCTTCTGGATAGTTTCAAGAAGCTCTGAAACCTTCTGCTCCAGCTCATCCAGAGCTACAGTGATCTTCTCACCAGTATCACGTCTTACTACAACACACTGATTATTCTCTATATCACGAGGACCTATCTCAACTCTGAGCGGTATACCTCTCATCTCACATTCAGCAAACTTAAATCCAGGTGATTTATCAGTAGCATCAACCTTAACTCTTGCTATCTCACTGAGCTTAGCTCTCAGCTCCTCAGCCTTCTCAAGCACGCCTTCCTTCTTCTGCTGGATAGGTACTATCATTACCTGAACAGGAGCAACCCTTGGTGGAAGCTTAAGGCCGTTATCATCGCCGTGAACCATGATAATGGCACCAATAAGTCTTGTAGTAACTCCCCAGGAAGTCTGATGTACATACTGAAGATGGTTTTCCTTATCAGTATACTGTACGCCGAAGGCCTTTGCGAAGCCATCGCCAAAGTTATGACTTGTTCCTGACTGGAGAGCTTTTCCGTCATGCATAAGTGCTTCTATAGTATAAGTAGCAACTGCACCGGCAAACTTTTCTTTTTCAGTTTTCTGTCCCTTAACAACAGGAATGGCAAGAACCTGTTCACAAAAATCAGCGTAAACATTTAACATCTGGATAGTTCTTTCCTGAGCCTCTTCCTCAGTTGCATGAGCAGTATGACCTTCCTGCCACAGGAATTCTCTGGAACGAAGGAATGGTCTGGTCTCCTTCTCCCAACGAACTACTGAACACCACTGATTATATACTTTAGGCAGATCTCTATATGAGGTAATATCCTTCTGATAGAAGTCGCAGAAAAGTGTCTCAGAGGTAGGTCTTACGCACAGCTTTTCCTGAAGCTCTGATAGTCCGCCATGAGTTACCCATGCGACCTCAGGTGCAAAGCCCTCTACATGATCCTTTTCCTTCTGAAGAAGACCCTCCGGAATAAGCATAGGAAGATATACATTTTCTACTCCTGTAGCCTTAAAACGCTCATCAAGCTGTTTCTGAATCAGTTCCCAGATAGCATAACCTGCGGGCTTCAGAACCATAAAGCCCTTAACGCTTGTATAGCCTGTCAGATCAGCTTTGACAACTACATCCGTATACCACTGCGCAAAATCCTCCTCCATGGAGGTGATTGCTTCTACCTTTTTGTCTGCCATATTGATTCCTCTTTTCCAATATTGATTTAATGTCCGGGATACTCCGAAACTAATTGAACCGTATTGTATCATTTATTGGTTCAAGTGTCAAAAATCAGTAAAAAAACAGCAACTATCAGGAAGAAAATACATTTATTGTATGATACAATGAACGACATAAGTGTAAGATTCGCTTCAACAATGGAGCAATACTTGAGTCAGAATTATCAGGAGGTATAAAAATGTCAGAAAACAAAAAACAGGGGAATACATTTTACGTAAATATCAATGCAGATCGAGGAGGAAACGGAAGCAAGGAAAAGCCCTTTAAGTACATAAACGATGCTGCTAAGATAGCTCTTCCCGGAGATGAAATACTTGTCGCTCCCGGAATATACAGAGAACAGGTTGTCCCTCAGAATGCAGGAGAAAAGGACGCCCGAATCACCTATCGTTCGGAGGTTCCACTGGGAGCAGTTATTACAGGTGCTGAAAAGCTGTCCGGCTGGACCAGATACGAAGGTAATGTCTGGACTGTACGCGTAGATAACGGCATATTCAATGACTATAATCCGTATACTACATATGTGTGTGGTGACTGGTACTTCGCACCGAAGCTCCGTCACACCGGAGCTGTTTTCATCAACGATCTCATGATGTATGAAACCGTAAGTGTTGAGGATTGCGTCAAAGCCGAAGCCGATCCTGCAGCCTGGAATCAGGAAGAATCCACCTACAAATGGTATACCGAACAGGATGGAGATGTAACTGTCCTCTACGCTAATTTCCATGACCTGGACCCAAATAAAGAAAATGTAGAAATAAGTGTAAGGCGCAACTGCTTCATGCCTGACAGAAACGGAGTAAACTATATAACTGTCAACGGATTTAACATTACAAAGGGCGCTACTACATGGGCTCCCCCTGCTGCATATCAGGATGGACTTATCGGACCGCACTGGAGCAAGGGCTGGATCATCGAGGACTGTGAAGTTAGTAACAGCCGTTGCTGTGGAATCTCCCTTGGTAAATATCTGGATCCCGAAAATGAAATGTATTTCTACAATAAACGTGTAAAAAGTCCTACCCAGATGGAACGTGATGCAGTATGTCGCGGTCAGTATCACGGATGGCTCAAGGAGAAGGTTGGAAGCCATATAGTAAGAAGATGTAATATACATCACTGCGAACAGACAGGTATTGTCGGCAGAATGGGTGGTGTTTTCTCAATCATCGAAGACTGTCACATCCATCATATCTGTACTTCCTCACAGCTTGGCGGTGCAGAAACTGCCGGAATCAAGCTTCATGCGGGCATTGATGTAACAATAAGAAGAAATCATATCCATGACTGCATCATGGGTGTATGGCTTGACTGGGAGGCTCAGGGTGCAAGAATAACCCAGAATCTTCTTCACAACAACATGCTTCCGGAAGGAATCATAAAGGGCCAGGGTGCTATGTTTAATACCGATATTTTTATTGAGGTAGGACATGGACCGACGCTTATAGATAATAATATCCTGCTTTCAAATGTATCAATTACGATACCAAGTGAAGGAATTGCGGTAGTTCATAATCTGGTTGCAGGTTCCTTCAGTCTTATTAATTCAGGAGTGGATTCTGAGATCAATGGACAGCGCGAGCCACGTTACACTCCATATCATATAAGACACAGGACTGAAGTAGCCGGGTTCATGACAATCCTTCATGGAGATGACAGAATCTATAATAATATCTTTATACAGAAATATCCTGTCAACGAAGAATTTACGGATCCGAAAACGCCTGAGCATAGTATCGTGGGAACATCTGTGTTTGATATATTCCCTTCATATGAAGAGTGGTTTGCAAACTTCCAGATAGGAAACGAAGAACCAGATATGGGTAAACTGGCAACCGGTCATTTCGGTCACCTCCCTGTATGGCTTGCGGGTAATGCATATTTTAATGGTTCAACCATCTGTAAGCATGAAACAGATTATTTTGAAGATAAAGATAATACTGTTAGTCTTGAGCTTGTTGAAAAAGATGGAAAATATACGATTGAGACTAATGTTTATTCAATTCTTGGAGAATACAAGAACAACATAATAAACAGCGATATACTCGGACTTGCCTTCGAACCTGAACAGAGATTTGAAAATCCTGACGGTTCAGATATCATATTCGACAAAGACTATTTTGACGAAAAGAGAGGGATCCAGGCTATTCCGGGACCTTTTGCAAGCGCTGATCAGATAAGTAAAGCCCTTCTTTAAAATCACTTCAAACAAAAAGATGACACTTTGAATCAGGTTCAAAGTGTCATCTTTTTATAATTCACTTATGGTTTTAACTATTCCTTCATAATGAGTTATAAGCTCGTCATGCTCTGCTTCTATCTGCTCGACCTTCCCATCTCGGGCTGCATATTCAAGATTTTTAGCTTCCTCCGAAAGACCGGTAAGCCCGATCGTTTTAGATGTGCTCTTCAGGGCATGGACACTAACCTCATAATTCTTCCAATCCTTTTTCATAAAGCTGTCTTTCAGTGCTGCTATTCGTTCCTTTGAATCGGCAAGAAAATCATTTACAAGTTCAAGATAAAAGCTTTCATCGTTCATTGTAAACTTCAGTCCTGATTTTACATCTATTCCCGTTCTTTTAAGCTTTTCGATTGTTATTCCGGATACATTATTTGATGAATCCTCTGCTTCCTGCTCATTATTTTCAGGCAGAAACTCCATTATCTCTTCATCGTCTTCACTGGATTTGTTATCCGACTCTACAATTATCTTATCCTTTGGAAGCCATTTATGAAGCATCTCGGAAAGCCTCCAGCCATAAATCGGTTTTGTAAGGTAGTCAGAAAAACCATTTTTCATATAAAGCTCTCTTGCACCGGATATCGCATTTGCCGTAAGAGCTATAACAGGAACTCCTTCCATCTTTATATCAGGATCTCGCTTAAGAAGCTTCAGCGTCTCTATTCCATCCATTCCCGGCATCTGATGATCCATAAAAATGCAGTCAAATGAATTATCTCTGACAAGCTTTATCGCCTCCATACCGCTGGTAGCTGTGCTGATCTTAAGATGCGATTTTTTAAGAAGTCCCTCAAATACCTTGAGGTTCATTTCCACGTCATCAACAACAAGTACGTGTGCATCAGGAGCTGTAAAGTCTTCTCTGAAAACCTTTACTTCCTTCCTGATATTCATTTTAGCCTCTTCAAAATCACCCATTGGTTCTGCATCAGCTATCTGCTGGGTGATGAAGAAATAGAATACAGAGCCCTCGCCATATACGCTCTTTACCTCCAGCTTGCTGCCCATCATCATAAGAAACTTCATGGATATAGGAAGTCCCAGTCCTGTTCCCTCTATCTTATGGGCATTGGCTTCTTCTACACGGCTGAACTGAGAAAACAGAATCTCTGTATTTTCTTCCTTTATTCCAACTCCCGTATCCTTCACCGCAAAAAGAAGCGATACTTCATCCGTGAAAGTCTTGTGAAGTCTGACCTTAAATGTTATCTCACCCTTCTGTGTATACTTTACTGCATTTGTCAGAAGATTCGTAAGAACCTGAGATAATCTGACATCGTCTCCGATCAGCTTTCGCGGTATATCCGGATCTATTTCAAGATTAACCCTGAGGTCCTTCTCCAGCGCACGTGGAGATACCATTTTAAGAAGTGAATAAATCATCTCCGCCACATCATACTCTTCCGTGATAATATCCATCTTACCGGCTTCTATCTTGGAAAGGTCCAGAATATCATTTACAAGAGACAGAAGCGACTCTCCGCTGTTCTTAATATTAGTAGCATATTCAATAGTTTGTTTTTCATGACTTTCACGGAGAATCATCTCATCAAAGCCCAGAATTGCATTTATCGGGGTTCTGATCTCATGTGACATATTTGCAAGAAAATCACTTTTTACCTGATTTGCATGCCATGCCTCCTGCTTGGCACTTTCCAGTTCATCGAGTGTGTTTGTAAGTTTCCTGTAATCAGGAGTTTCAAGCGAGAAGAGCATCATCAGAAGCGCTATTGGAATCAGACCATAGGTCAGGTAAACATCCGGAAAAACAAAGAACTGAAGAAACATGGTAAAGAAAACAACCAGAATAAATGCAACACTAGATACCCACTGTTTTTTGTCAAAACATTTTCTATAACGGATAATATTGAAAAGCGCCGACACACCAAACAGTCCGGGGATTGCATACCCAAGAATATACAAAGGACCATGATGATAAACTCCATTATCATCAAAATAAAATGCAAGCTTTGTAAACGGATTCAGAAAACCATGAAGAACATATAGTACAAATACTACCCTTCTGATCATCATATAAATCTTATTTCCAATCACTACATCTATGTAGCTTGCTATATATCCCTCAAACTCAACAGATGTAGCGGCTGCAAACATAAAATAAACTGTGGTCAGAATCACGTTGATCACATTTAACTTAGGATCTTCCAGGGAAAATGTAAATGCTGTAAACATATCAAAAAATTCTGCTCCAAGAATAAAATAAAGCAGCTTCTTAAATGCCTTGTCACTCCTGTTGCTTTCCACATAACTCACATGAAAATAATAGGTAATGACAAGCGTTACCAGCATACCCATTATTTCAAAATCGATGTTATACTTCAGCATTAATTATCATTCTCCTATATATGAAAAACACTACCTCAATCTTATCATTAAAACCGAGATAGTGCCATAATATTTTGTTATTCTTTTAGCATTTCCAGTCTATTTTCGCTTTATTGAAAGCAGGGATGTAATAAGTGATATCCCCATACCTATAAGTGTTATATATGAAAGCAGCCCTTCAGGAATCCCCACCTGTACAAGCGCATTTCCAAAGTATGTACCGGCGATTCCAAGAATCCCTCCCAATATAGGTCCAAGAATCCAGATACCTTTTCTTATCTCTCTTTTTTTATAGCAGATAATAGCTATAAATAGTGGAAAAATAACTCCAGGGGTATAGATAGAATAAGCACCTGTGAGCAGCGTCAGGATATCTCCTCTTCCAAGCACCGCCAGTACAGTGGCAATCATTCCTATGACTCCAACAGTTATTCTGACCAGGGATATATCTTCTTTTCCCAGCACATCCTTAACAAAAATGGTGGATGCATTGATAATACAGGTATCTGTAGAAGAAAGGATAGCTGAAAGAAGTCCGAAGATAAGAATTATTCCCACGGGTCTCGGAATCAGACCTATCACATACATAAGAGCCTTACTGTCACCCAGTTCGTCTGAGGTTACATTTGCCCTTACCCACATGCCAGTAAATGTAATCACAACCGAAAATATAAGCAGTATTATTCCTGCCAGAAATGCTGAACGTTTAGCAGTCTTCTCATCTTTAGAGATGAAATTCCTGGACATGATATCCGGTCCCAGGAAATACACTCCACCGATTACAAAAAACTGTGTGAAAAGATTCATCGGACGGTAATCCTTATTTAAAAGCTCAATTCCCTGAGTAACTGAAGAAGTATCTCCGCCCTTGAAAAGGTAAAGATATAAACAGCAGATGATGATTCCCGCAAATATGATAATCAGCTGAAGCTTGTCGGTTTTTACAACTGACAGCTGCCCTCCGACCATCGTATATAAAAGCACAATAATCGAAACAACTACAAAGACTATACGGCTGCTTCTGCCGATTGCAAATGTGACCAGTGAATTCATGGCAACCAGCTGCCCGGCTATTACCCCTATCCAGGAGATAACAATTATAAGAGCCAGAAGGAGTTCTGCCGTTCTTCCCATAGTTATCCTTGCCAGATGAGGCAGCGTATCTGCCCCGGTCTCCCTTACCTTTTCAGAAAGAATAAATGACTGAAGCAAAAGTCCCAATGCACCGAATATAAGCCACCATATCCCCGGAAAGCCTATCTGATACACTGTGTCAACTATTCCAATGGTGGTTGATGCACCCAGCACTGTGGCAAGAAGCGTCGTAGTTACTGCAAAAGTTCCTTGATCCTTGCCTGCCATACCATAATCGTTAAATGTTTTTATTTTTTTTACATCCATCAATCCGATGATCATAAAGAGCAAAAGATAAAACCCAAGAGCGATTAGAAATGTAGTATTCATTTTATTTCTTTCCTCATCAAGATTATTTATTATATCCAGGATGATACTGACCAGCATCCTTAACAACGCCTGTTAATTTATCATACAAAAAAACAAATGTCAACCTATAATATAAAACAGGTTGACATTTGTTCTGAAATAATACGATCTACTATTAACTTATAACGCCAGCAAGCAGTTATTTTTGTTACCTATCACATGAATCGTGAATAGTAACATCAGAATCCCAGATTATCATTTACAAGAATTACATGTATTCTTCCTTCATGTCTGGAGAATCTTGTGATAAGTATCTGACAGCATATGGTGTCCGGTGACTTGCAGTTCATGCATGAACCTGTCTTTGAACATGGAGTCTGAAGTCCGAATCTCTGAGCATTTATCGGAGCAGCTACATTTCTTGCCCTCTTCATGGCTCCGTCTACATCATCACAGATCTTATTCATTCCAACTATGAAAACAACCTTCTTGGGTCCCTGAGCTATAGCCGATACACGATTTGAATTACCATCGATATTAATTATAACTCCATCCTCAGTCATGGCATTTGCGCTGGCAAGAAAAACATCTGCATCATAAGCCGCAAGCATAGCCGCTCTTTTATCTTCATACTGATCTCTGTCTATGAAATTGTAATTTCCTTCCTTCAGAACATCCACGAGACCTATCTCATGAGCACTCATGGCTCCGCCCATGGTAACTGAAGAGCCTTCCGGGATGAGCTCCAAAGCTTTCTTTACAGCCTCTTCCTTTGTCGCCGCATAATATCCGGTCATGTTTCGGGAAGCAAGTCCCTTGATAACCTTCTGGGCCAGAAGTTCATTTCTTTTTACGATATTCTCATTCATTTTGTGTACCTCCCCAATATATAAATTACTAAGCAGATTTTACATTTCATTGTTCACGATTTGTGAGCTTTAGTAAGTAATCTATCTAATATTTCACACAAATGATGCAATTATCTTCGCCACCAGCTGATTTCTTTTCATCATTTCCTTATGTTTTATGTCTGAATAGAGAATCCCTATCCCAACAATGTAGTTACTATATTCTCCGGTTTCCATATCAGAGATTCCCTCAGTCAATATTCCACAGATCTTTTTTCTATCCTGATAGATACGTCCCTTGTCCTTCAGAGTAAGCTTTATATCTAACGCATTTTGCAAAGTATCCATAACTGTCTCAGCTATATACTTAGTCAGGGAACGTTCATCTTTTTTCATTTTTGCCGGATTCAGAATGATGCTCATGTATATACCACCATCCGGAGAATTAAAATCACGGCCATTATGACCACGGCCTGCCGTCTGTCTCTCCGATATAATAACTACTCCATGAAGAAATCGGTCTTCTTCATAGATCAAAGACCTCTTGGCCTCTGTATTGGTAGAATCCAGCTCTTCATACACATTTATAACAGGATACGTAGTAGTATATTTTTTTACGCTTATTTTCTTTAAGTATAATCTGATTCCTTCCTCTGAAATAATATCACTATCTTCATGAAGCATATATCCTCTGTTATTTACCGACTCAATCTGATAGCCATCATTTTTAAGATCATTTACAGCCTTCCATATGGCATTTCTGGAAACCTGACATTCTTCTGCCAGATTTGCTCCGGATATATATTTTCCCCTATTATTCTCCAGACTACTAAGCACTCTGCTTTTTGTACTCATTATTGTTCTCCAAATATAGAAGTCCTCACTCAGTTGAGGACGATATCATTTTACCAGTCCATCTGATCAATTATATCAAATGCCTTCCCTTCCGGTTCTCTGTGAAGAAATATCTCTTCGCCTGTTACCGGATGAACAAACTGCATTCTAGTAGAGAAGAGTCCTATCTCAGATTCCCTGCCCGGCTTCTCCTTCTTCATAGTTTTTCCTGATCCACCAGATTTTCCTGATTTGTTAAATGCCGGATTATACTTAGTATCTCCCCATACAGGAGTACCATGCGCCGCCATCTGGCATCTTATCTGATGATGACGTCCAGTCAGAAGCTTCACCAATACGTATGATACAGGTCCTTCATCCGTATCCAGTTCATCCAGAACCTCATACTCTAATATAGCCCTTTTGGCACCTTTAGTGTCCTTTGATACAACCTTGGTTACATTTGATTTCTTATCATGAAGCAGCCAGTCCTCATAGATACCCTCCGGCTCTCCTAAGAAACCTGACACAACAGCCTGATAATATTTTTCTATCTCGCTGTCCTGCACCATATCGCTGAGCTTTGCAGCAGTGTTTTCATCCTTGGCAAAAAGAATGATTCCCCCAACAGGCCTGTCGAGACGATTTATAACAGCCACATAAGGCTCTTCAATCTGCTCATCGCCCTCTTTTTTATCAGAGCTTGCCTTATCATACAGATACTCCTTCACAAGAGTCACCATATCCACTCCGTAGGTTTTATCCTGCTGACTCGGTACCCCGTAAGGCTTTACGCAGGCGATCATATATTCATCTTCAAAAACAATATCCAGTTTCATACATTTTTCCTTATCATCAAATTTAAAAAAGCACTATCCACATTTTAGCATTAAAACATGGATAGTGCTATTACATTTTTTACTCTTTAAGTCCCTTTAATTTATCATTTTCCTCTCGTTTCTGCCAGGATTCTTGCCCCGTTTTCTTTTAGCCACTTCTCTTTCAATTTATAATCCGGTATTACTTTTGCTACTTCATCCCAGAAATCCTGTGAATGGTTCAGATATAAACGATGACAGAGTTCGTGGACTACTACATAATCCAGTATGTCAAGTGGAACACGCATAAGTGCAACGTTAAAGTTAAGATTACCTTTGGCTGAACAGCTTCCCCATCTGGTTTTCTGATTACGGATAGTAATTCTGCCATAATCTACTCCAATCTTTGGGGCATAGTACTCAACTCTTTTGGGTATGACCTCACAAGCCTTGTCTGCCAGTTCATCCAATTCCAGAGCTGAGAGACATCTTATTCCTTCTGTTTCTTTCTCCCGCTGTTTTGCTTTTTCTATTTTGTCCTTTATCCATTCTGCGTCCTTATCTAAATAACTCTGGATATCCTTTTTTGACATCCTGTAGGGAGCCCGGACTCTGACTGTTTCTGAGTCAATCACCTGAATGGCCAGGGTTTTTCGTTTTGTTTTAATAATTTCTATGTTCATATTCGTTAAATTTATTATTCAAATATCAAAAAGGTATCGGGAGTACATTAATCTTTTTTATACAGCAATTCTAAATTGAGTACATTTTTAAAACTTATAAAAGGTGACAATCACATCAGTCGTGAATGTCACCTTTTCAAATGAGTCAAAATGAACCGTTCCTACTGACTCTTTTCGTCGTATATTTTCTGAGCACTGACTAATCTTACGCAAAGTGTGAAGAGTTCTGCTGCAAGCTTCAGGTCTTCCAGATTCGGATATGTTGGTGCTATACGGATATTGCTGTCATGTGGATCCTTTCCATATGGCCAGGTTGCTCCGGCTTTTGTCATAACAACTCCGGCTTTCTTAGCCTTATCAACTATCTCCTTGGCACATCCATCAAGAGAATCAAAGCTTATAAAATAACCGCCTATAGGTCTGGTCCATTCTCCGATCTCCAGACCGCCAAGTCTGTTATCGAGTGTCTGAAGAACTGCTTCAAATTTAGGTCTTATTATGGCAGCATGCTTCTTCATGTGTTCTGTCATTCCATGGATATCCTTGAAGAATCTTACATGACGAAGCTGATTAACCTTGTCATGTCCGATGGTCTGATGTGTAAGCTGCTTAAGTATATCTTCCATGTTATTAGGTGAGGTAGCAAGTGCTGCTATACCACTTCCCGGAAATGATATCTTGGATGTAGATGCAAACTTATAAACCATGTCTGCATTTCCTGCCTTCTTACACTCTGCAAGTATTTCTACTATATAATCCTCTTTATCTTCATAGAGGTGATGGATTCCATATGCATTATCCCAGAATATTCTGAAATCATTAGCTGCCGGCTTAAGTCTTGCAAGACGGCTTACTGTTTCATCTGAATAAGAATAACCCTGAGGGTTTGAATACTTAGGAACACACCATATACCCTTTATAGCATCATCCTCTGATACAAGCTTTTCAACCATGCTCATATCAGGTCCTTCCGGTGACATAGGTACAGGGATCATCTCTATCCCAAAATACTCAGTTATGGCAAAATGTCTGTCATAGCCGGGAACAGGACAGAGGAACTTAACCTTGTCCAGTCTGCACCAAGGCGTATTTCCCAGTATTCCATGAGTCATGGCTCTTGCTATGGTATCATACATAACATTCAGAGAAGAATTTCCATATATGATAATATTATCCGGATTATTCTCCATCATATCTCCGATAAGAACCTTTGCTTCTTCTATTCCTGTCAGAACTCCATAATTACGGCAGTCTGTTCCGTCTGCACAGGAGAGGTCTGCTTCTGAATTAAGTGCATCCATCATTCCCATGGATATGTCCAGCTGTTCACGGCAAGGCTTTCCACGGCTCATATCAAGATGAAGATCCATATCCTGATATTTTTTATACTGCACTTTCAGCTCCTTTATTTCCTCTGCAAGCTCTTCTTTTGTCATGTCTTTGTAAGCTTTCATCTTTTATATTCCTCCAATTCTTCGGAATTTCTTATTCATTCTAGTCGAACATTATAAAATATTCTTATATAAGTGTCAAAAAGTACTTTTAAACTTTTTTGCTCACTTTTTATCATCCAAGAAGCAGATACACAAAATATCCCGAATAGGCCAGCAGCATGATAATTCCCCCTGCTCTTCCAAGTCGCTTGTTCTTTACTGTAAGCAGCCAGAGGAGAATAGCAGCAAAGAGTGCCATAAATCCGTCAAACATAAAATTTGCCGCTTCTGATATATATGGAAGATCTATTATTACACTTGTTATTCCTAGTATAAACAGTATATTGAAAAGGTTACTTCCTACTATATTTCCGATTGCGAGATCTACATTTCCTTTTTTTGCTGCAGTCACAGAAGTCATAAGCTCCGGAAGGGATGTACCGAAAGCAACTATAGTAAGACCTATGACTCTGTCTGAAACTCCGAAGGTTCTGGCAACTGCCGAAGCCCCATCTACTGTTATATCACTTCCAAAGATGATTGCTGCCAGACCACCAAGTATAAATATGGGTATCAGCCAGAGCTTGACATCTTTCGTTTCTTCATCTTCACCTCCATGTGTTTTCGCATACCACATGAGATAGCCGATATAGCCTGCAAGCATGATCAGAAATATAATTCCGGTCACTCTGGTAATACTTCCGCCTACTGTACCCCAGGTAATAAAGAGTATTGTAGAAAAAATCATGAACGGAATATCTATTCTTACCGTGTCCCTTTTAACACTAAGAACTGTAATAACCGAGGTTATACCGAGAATAAGCAGGATATTCATAATATTGCTTCCCAGTACATTTCCGATGGATATACCATTATTTCCTTTTACTGCCGCACTGATACTGACGGCTGCCTCCGGAGCACTGGTTCCCATAGCCACTATGGTAAGACCGATAACTATCTGAGGAACCCCCAGCTTCTTAGCTATAGCAGCGGCGCCATCAACAAAAAAGTCTGCTCCCTTGATAAGGAGCAGGAATCCTATTATTATTTTCAAAAAACTAATTACTAAGTCCAATGATTTTTTACACTTCCTTCTGGATAATAAAACTGGTGCTGATATTATTGATAATAACTAAAGCACTGGGACAAATGTACCACATGAAACGGCTGTTTTCAACCATTTAGAAAACATCCACCATTATAAAGATGCTAAATCCTTACTATTCATGATATGTCAGAATTGAATTCAGTCATATATCATGTCTAAAATCTCCTTCATTTCTTCAGGAGTGACTCCGCTCATCTTTGCTTTATCCACAGCTTCAGAGAGCAGCTTCTCTATCTGTCTCAGATTCTCTTCCTTTAGGAACTCAGCATTCTGCGCCTTAACAAAACTGCCTCTTCCTGTATAGGTTTCAATGAAACCATCTCTCTCCAGTTCCTCATAGGCACGTTTAGTGGTGATAAGACTTACTCTCATCTGCATGGCCAAATTACGCATCGAAGGGAGAGCATCCCCTGGGGAAAGCTCTCCGCTCATTATCATAGCTTTTATTTGATTAACGATCTGTATATAGATCGGATCATTCGAAGAATTCGTTAGTATAATATCCATATATTTACACCTATTAAAAATGAGTCAGTTGGACCGGTTCATTTTGACACATTTTTTTGTCATATATATCCAGCATGGAATTCCTATCAGAAGTGCCGGAACCAGCATGCAGCAGCCAATTATAAAGTTTTTCCCTTCCACCAGTTCACCTGAAAGGAATATTGAAAATAGCACATTGCATACTGTGTCTATAACTGCATGTGCGATGATTGGTGCAACCACCGAATCTGTCATCTTACGAAGAAGCTGCATTATTGCTCCTAAAAAGATACAAAGTACACACATAAGAGCTATATTGGTTATGGGGAAAGCCGGTGCGTCTTTTCCGAAATTCAGACCTATCGTAATAAGCGGCGGTATATGCCAGAGTCCCCAGATGATTCCGCCTATGATGATAGAACCATGGAGTCCAAACAGTTTTTCCAGTTTATCATAGAGGAATGCTCTCCATCCCAGCTCCTCACCAATAAGGATAAATGCCGCTATATAAAACTCGACGCTTTTTACGGAAATTGCTGCTATTACTTCCAGGAGTCCGTTTTCCGCTTTGATGGTAAAGCCTGCTCCGAGCACGATTGTTATTATAACACAGTTCAGTAATCCAAATGCAACCGGAAGTAATACCGAAAGCAGATATCCTTTAAAATGCCCTGTAAATTTCGGAAAAAGTATATCATCTCTGAAGCCTTCGTGAAAGACATATCTTGCTGCTATACATCCTATAGCAGGACTGAAGGTCGCCAGATAATAGCACAAATACTCAAAAGGTGTGATTGTACCTTCTAATTCATTTCCTGAAATGCCTTTCCACCCGAAGGTCATCATAATGCCAAATGTGATCAGAAGGAATACGCCGATCTGGGCATAAGTCTTTTTCTTAGATGTCATCTCTCAGCACCCCCTTCTTATAAACTCTGCAGGAGATACGATAGGATATGTAATAGAAAAGAACAACAAGATGATAACACATTGCCCAGACTATATACCCCTTCAGAGTCATATTCGTTACAAATTTCTTCAGTTCAGCCGAAAGGACTTCAAAACCTTTACCACTTCCCTCCGGTGTTTCTGATATCTGTCTAAAGATCCTGATTAAAATAACTAAAATTCCTTTATCTCCCATCAGCCACTCGATATTTCCGAAAAGCAGGTAAATGGAAACAATCAGAAATATAACTACAGAGATAAGAATTCTTATTACTGAAGCCTTATCGGCTCCGAATCTAAAGGCAAGGGGAAGCTCTATCGCATTCAGGAAGATAAAACAGAAAATAATTCCCAGGTAAAGCTCTGACATATTTATAACTGCACCGGTTACAAGACTGCAGACAATATCATTTATCACACAAATGGTCAGAGAAACAAAATACAGAATAAATGTACTCATATATCTTGATGCCACTATACTTTTTCCGCCTTCAGGAAGTGATATTCCATAGAAGCCCCAGCTTCTCGAATCTTCAACCTTGATCAGATAATTAAAGCCCATCAATCCTATATAGATGACTATCATAAAGTCAAACATTCCTGCCATGGGTTCTATAACCTCAACTGTCAAATTCTTTCCGGCTGCTATCAATACAGCAATCACTAATATGTATATGAACATAAGCGACGCTGCCATGATCATTATTTTATTTTTTATCAGATATAAATCTTTATATATAAGACCTCTCATACGTGCCTGCCCTCATTTTTCACTAATCGCACACTGATAAAGAAACAGATTAAGGTAAAAATAAAGCCTGTCAGAATTGGAACAATGTATAATCCTTTCAGGTATCGGGTTAGTTCCTGAAGCTTTTCAAGTATCATTTCCAACTTACCATTTGCAGACAAAATACCGTCAATGATAAAGCCAATTACCATTATGATCATTATCGGCAGAACTTTTATAATATCAGCTTTTTTCGAATTCTGACCTTTATATACATATTCGATAAGTGTAAAATAATCTCCCATCACCAGACATACGATTGAACCGTATATTAGTAAAAGAATGCCTTCATGAGCACCGAGACCAGAATGGAATATGCCTTCCAGGGTTACACCCGATACTGACTGCATAAGTATCAATTCACCAACGCCACATAAAAGGCTTATCAGAAATATGCCGAATGTAAGCAGGAATCTTACCCCGATTACCCTTTCCGGTTTCATCCCCGAGGACATCATGTACTGATGCCATCCGGTTATATAATCCTTATTGATGATTCCCATAATATGCTCCTCGCACGTTGCCAGAATTATTCCTGCTATTATAGAAAAGTAAAGGGAAACCTGTAATATATCAGAAATCGAATCCTTATCAGTAACATATCTTGCTATATTCCCATACCTTGCAGAAAGAGCTATTATAAAACCCATCAGAAATAATCCGGCAAAGATTCCGAAAGTTATCAGAAGATTTTTTCGTATTAAATATATGTCTCTATATATAAGTTGTTTCATATGGATACCTTTCAATGAGATTCTGTGTAGCGAACACTTACTTCCATTCGCCCTTATCTCGGTTTACATAAAATAGCATAATCTCTTCCAGTGTTGTCTTATCGATCACAGCCCCTGAGAACTTTTTAGAGGCCTTATCCCTGTCACTTACCATCACTTCTGCTCCAAAATCCGTAACTCTTGCGCTGATGTAATCTTCTCTATCAAAATCCTTAAAGTCCTTCTTTGAACATTTAACAACTCCATGGCTATCCAGGATTTCATCCTTGATTCCCGTAATAAGGATTTTTCCTTTATCTATGAATGTAACCATGTCGGCCACCTTCTCAAGGTCGGATGTAATGTGTGATGACATCAGGATTGAATTATCCTCGTCCTGAAGATACTCAAGAAATATATCCAGAATCTCATTTCTTACAACCGGGTCAAGTCCCGTAGTTGCTTCGTCCATAATCAGAAGCTTTGCATTATGAGAAAGACCCGCAGCAATCTGAAGCTTCATTTTCATACCCTTTGAGAACTGTCCGAACTTCTTCTTAAAAGGAAGCTGGAATCTGTCTAGATAATTCATAAAGCATTCATTATCCCACTCTTTCCATATACCACCCATAATCTTCGTCAGCTGCTTAGCTGACAGATCATCATTAAAGGGAAGTACATCGAAGATTGCAGCTATATGCTCCTTCACTTCATATTCATGTTCCGGCATCTCCTTGCCCAGAAGCTTAATCTCTCCACTATCCCACTTAAGAATATTGAGGAGTGAATTGATAGTCGTAGTCTTACCTGCACCATTCTGTCCGATAAAGCCCATAATGCTTCCCTTTGGAACATTAAAACTCACATTATCAAGAGTAAATCCATCATATTTCTTAGTAAGGTTCTTTATTTCAATTGCATTTTCAAAATCCATAACAGCCTCCATAAAGAGTCAATCCGAAGCGTCTTTTCTGACTCATATCACATGGTATATTGTATATATTCGATATACACAATATACCATCTTCATATATACAAGTCAACCCTGAGTTTAAAAAAGTTTTTTCCCTGACTAAATCATTACTATTTATAGTAACAATTGACATTTGACAAATATAAACTTCAGGTGTATACTTTGCTACGTTAAAGCGATAAAGTGACATAAGTCAAAATGAGTTCCTGCTTGCAGAAAAAGCATATTGACTTTATGACATCAACAATTAATACATTAATTATTGAGGAGAAAACTATTATGATAGCAATCTTAGAGAATAATGCCACAGATGATCAGATAGAAAAGCTTACCGGCTGGTTTGAAGAGCAGGGCATGCGCTGCCAGCTGTCCCGAGGAGAATTCCAGACAATACTTGGAATTATCGGTGATACAACTAAGCTCGATACTGAACTCATAGCTTCTCTGGATATCGTTAAATCAGTTACAAGGATCACAAATCCGGGTAAAAAAGATAATCAGAAATCAAAGAATAAGGATGGCGACTTCCACCGCTCCGGTATTAAAACAGTCGGAATAATCGGACTTGGTCTTATCGGCGGTTCCTTCGCCAAGGCATATAAAGAAAATTCCAATGCAAAGGTTCTTGGCTTCAATAGAAGCACGGCTACAACGCATTTTGCAATGATGGACGGAACCCTTGACGGCGAGCTGATACTTAAAAACGAAAGTGAAGCAGCAGAAAATGAAAAGGGAAGTCTCCTTTCCGACTGCGATCTTGTTATTATTTCACTCTACAATCAGGCTATAATTGATTTTGTAAAGAACAATGCCAAGAACTTCAAGAAGGGCTCACTGGTTATCGACGCCGGTGGTCTAAAGAGACGTATCTGCAGGGAATGCTTCCCTGTTGCAAAGGAGAATGGATTCATCTTTGCAGGCGGACATCCTATGGCAGGTAAAAAGTTTTCCGGCTACAAATACAGTACAGGCAAGCTCTACAGAGACGCTTCCATGATAATAGTACCTGATGAATCCTATGACATGTTCCTTATTGAACGTATCAAGGATGCTCTTGCACCATGTAACTTCGGACGAATCACTGTTACCAGCGCCGACAAGCATGACCAGATGATCGCATTTACCTCTGAGATGGCACATATCGTATCAAATGCTTATATCAAGAGCCCTACTGCAAAAGAACATCTTGGTTTCTCAGCCGGCAGCTACAAGGATATGACAAGAGTAGCCTGGTTAAATGAAGATATGTGGACAGAAATCTTTATGGAAAATAAGGATAATCTTATATATGAGCTTGACACTATCATCAATTATCTGGGAGAATACAAGAAAGCTCTGGAAACAGAAGACAGCAAATTCCTCCATGATATACTTCATGACGGAAAAGTCGCCAAGGAAGAGGTTGATGGCATCTGATGTTTTCAGCAATTGCATGACCTGAATAGTTACGATAATTAACTAATTTGAGAGTAATCTATGAATACTAACGATATAAAAAACGACAAAATCACATATGATGAATCATCTGACCTGGTTATCATTGATGCTTCATCAGCCGATATCGATGGCAGGGTTCGGGCAATAGCCTCCAAATCCCATGCTCATCGTCTTCTTATTGCGGCCGCATTATCTGACAGGCAATCCCGAATCATCACTTCAGATACGTCAAAGGATATAGAGGCAACCATCGGGTGCCTGAATGCTCTTGGCGCCACAATTACCAGGGAAAGAGATTATATCTCTGTCACTCCAATTTCAATCAGTAATAATCCAGTAGCACATTCTATTCAGAATTCTCAGTTCATTCCTGCCGACTGCGGCGAAAGTGGTTCCACTCTCAGGTTTATGATTCCAATTATTGGAGCACTTGGAATAAACACTTCTATTACCATGCATGGAAGACTTAGCGAGCGCCCGCTTTCTCCTATGTACGAGGAGTTGATAGCGCATGGCATGCAGCTTTCCCCACAGGGTTCCAATCCTCTTTTTATATCGGGACGGTTGAATGCAGGTGAATATACCATAGCCGGAAATATCTCATCTCAGTTTGTCACCGGTCTTCTTCTGGCACTTCCCATAGTCAAATTATTTAATGCTAACGAGCCTGCCACTGATAATGATTACAATAACAACCGTATTGCTTCACCGATAAGCACCCTTCACGTAACCGGAAGACTCGAGTCCCGTCCATATGTGGATATTACTCTGGATGCGCTTAAGAGTTCGGATATATTCATAACAGAAGAACGACTTGATAATGGCGACACCTTATTCCATATTCCTGCAGATCAGACTTATCATGTAAATGAAAATGTCATAGTTGACGGAGACTGGTCAAATGCCGCATTTTTCCTTGCAGCCGGTGCTATCATGGCACCTAAGCATGAAGGAAAAAACATCACTATGAACGGATTAAATACTGAGTCTTTACAGGGAGATAAGAAAGTTCTTTCTATTCTTGAAAAGTTCGGTGCAGATATACAAATCTCTGAAGATAATAGCATTATAAATGGTAATCAGTTAATTACTATTTCACCTGCTCCTCTTCACGGAATAGATATAGATGCTGCTGATATTCCTGATCTTGTTCCTATTCTATCTGTTGTTGCTTCAGTAGCAGAAGGTACAACAACCATCAGAAATATCGAAAGACTGAGAATCAAGGAAAGTGACCGGGTAAAGACAGTAATAGAAACCCTGTCAGCCCTCGGAGCCGATATATATGAAGAGAATAATACTATTGTAATAAACGGAAAAGAATACCTCGCGGGAGGAGCTGTTGATTCCTTTAATGATCACAGAATTGCCATGGCGGCAGCAATTGCTTCCCTGAGATGTAAGAATAAAGTTATAATAAAAAATCCCCGGGCAGTCGATAAGTCCTACCCGGGATTCTATGATGATTTAATACAGATTCTTCACTGACGCTCTTAAGTGGCAGTCCCATTTTCTTGTTCAGGCTCCTCGTCTTCGTTCAGCGTATCCAGTATAAAGTTATAAACAATGGATGCAAAATATACAGCAATTCCTATCCAGAAACAGTAAGGACCAAGCCCCGAATACAGCTTACATTCCATTTTGTCAGCACCATTCACATGATTTGACAGGCTGGTCTCAATATATGAATTCCAGCTTGAAACAGAATCCTTAAACTGAGTGGCACTGTTTCTAAAAGAAACAGTATGAGTCAGAAGAATCATAAGAACTATAAGAAGAATCAGTGCCGATATGCGTACTATCTTCTTTTTCTTTACGAAGAAATCTTTTTTCTTGATATTATCATTTATCCCCGCAAGTATCAGGAATAAAACTAACACATAAAACAGAAGTAGAAAAACTATTGGAAGTATACCGCCGACGGTTATATTTTTCTCAACGATCTTATTCTCAAGATCTCGCACAAACATTCCCTGAAATGCATTATAAACACTCTTAAAAATGCTGATTCCACCGCGACTCGCTTCTGTTGTTTTCACATACAGAACCATCCAGTTGAACATTGTAGACAGAGTTAACAGACCTGCACCGGACAGCGCAAGAATTGCCGCTGTTTTATACGAACTGTCCTTTTTATAAAATGGTACAATTTCCTTACCATTTATCTCTGACATACACGCCATCCTCTCTAAGTTCTTTCAACCTGTTTTTGACCATGCTAAGCTCTTCAACATAGGTCATTCCAAACCACTGCTCATCTGTCGGAATACACTTAACGGTTCCCTTCTCTCTTTCCAGTATACTCTGAACAGCATCTGAAATAGTTTCCTCAAATGTATCCGGAGAAGTCTTTATTCCTTCTTCAAATCTCTGTTTGAAGCTGACTTCTATATCATCTATAAAGCCCTCACTAAATGCCCAGAGATTCATAGATGCAAGCGCACCATTAGGAATCAGATGATATGACACTCCGGAATCAACTGTATAATAACCTCTGCCATCCTCAAGCTTTATATTCTTACGTTCATCTATACGACTCAGATTCCCTTCAGAATCTGTCTGACAGATACCTCTGCTAACTGTTCCCGTCGGACTGAGAGTTTTGATCAGATCATAACAGATACATGCATGCGAACTCTCTGACTTGGCATTTGAAAGAAAATCAAACGCAGCAGTATACGCACCTCGTCCATAGAAATCATCTGCATTTATTGTAAGAAATTTCTTACCTTTAAGTGCTTTTCTTGCACTCCATAAAGCATGGGTTGTACCCCATGGCTTAACTCTTCCATCCGGCAGCTCTACATTTCCGGGAACGTCATCCAGTGACTGGTATACATAGGTCACTGGAATCTTCTGCTCTATACGATTACCGATGATCTTCTTAAATTTATCTTCGAAGTCCTGCCTTATTATAAATACAACCTCAGAAAATCCGGCTTCAATTGCATCATATATAGCATAGTCCATGAGAACATGTCCGTCCTCATCAACACTCTGTATCTGCTTCAAACCCTTGAAACGACTACCCATTCCCGCAGCCATAACTACAAGAACCAAATTACTTTTAACCATATGATATCTACCTTTCTGTGGTACTCTCTTTAGTGGATTTTCCCTCTGTAGGCTTCTCTTCTGTTATTATATCCTCATTATCCTTATTAACGATATATACGTCAATCTCATCCTGCTTAACTTCTTCATCCCCCAAAACTCTGGAAATAAGCTTGTTGCCGTATTCTATATCACCCTTATTAGGAATCATAACATATGCCGTTGTTCCAAGAGAATAACAGATTCTCTCTGAATCATTTCCTCCGACACTGTAAGTGAGGATCTTCCATTTTCCATCCTCTAATGTGCTCTGAACCAGATAGCCTATATCTTCCTTCTGCATATTTGTCTGGAACATACTTCCCATCTCATCCATAAGTGAGCCATAATTCTTCAGCATGCTGGAAGACTCAAGCTTCTCAATAACAGCCTTGATGACCTGCATCTGATTACGTCCACGCTGTCTGTCTCCGTCCGTGAAGTTTCTTGATCTTGCAAAACCAAGAGCCTCCTCACCATTTAAGTGGTTGGTTCCGGCATTAAATGAATAAGTTCCTTCTTCAGTAACTGAAGAGAATGAATACTGTGAATAAACATCTACACCACCCAGCTTATCAATGATCTTCTGGAAACCGGAGAAATTAATCCTTACATAATAATCAAGATCAACATCATAAATGCCCTTAAGAGTTCCCATTGAATTCTCTATACCATAAAGACCGGCATGGGTAAGCTTATCATCCTTATTGACATCAGCAAGCTTCACATAATAATCTCTCGGAGTTGAAACAAGAAGAACTGTTTTTGTCTTATTGTTTATTACCGCTATGATATTTACATCACTTCTGCTCTTTGCTGTTACAGAGCCAAATGTATCGATACCGCTGATGTAAAGACAGAACCTGTCCATATCAACCTCAGCCTCAGGCTCTGATATCTGGTTTTCTACTTCCTTAACCATAATAACCTTAAGATTATTCTTTGAATAGTCCTTGTATTCCTCAGAAGCATCAAGGGTTACTATAGTTCCTTCATTTACAATTATTCCCTGGATACGACCACTCTCAAAAGCTCCAATGGCTGCATAGATCGAATCATATCCTTCTGTTTTTATCTGTTCAGGACAATCGTTGTTTATTTCATCAACTATTTTATTAATACTGCTTTCATCCACTGTATTAACAGTACCAAAAAGATATCCGCCTGTTACAGCTTCATTTACGGACGCAGCCTCATCATCCTTGGATATATATATCTTGATTTCATCAGTTTCAACAGTATTACCGGTAACATCCTCAAGAGCTTTGTTTGCAATAGATACGAAGTAGCATAAGAATCCGAGTAATACAGTAAGTACAACTGATATAATAATAGCTGTTATTCTCAGCTTCCTGCTTTCCTTTCTTGTCATAAAAAATAATCCAACCGGAATAGCGACAAGTATTACAGCTCCTATTATTCCAAATGTAACAGGTACTGCTTTTGTAGACATTGCCAGATAAATAAGTACGCCAGACACAATTAGTTGAACCACTGACATAACATATCCAATGATTTTCAGCGCTTTCATATTCTTTTCCTTCTCATCAATTATTTACAATATACTGGACATTCAGCCCGTATCTGATTTATAATACCACAAAACGAAATTAAAGCAAAGATAAAAAATATGAAAGATATCAAATATTATTCCGACAAAATGAATATTAATCTGAGTGATTCTCAGCTTGATCAGTTCAGCCGATATATGGATATGGTTATAGAAACCAACAAAGTCATGAATCTGACAGCCATAACTGATCCTGAAGAATTCGCACTGAAGCACCTGGCTGACAGCTTATCTCTGATTGCATACGTAGATTCCTATAAAAGTCTGCCGGATTCATCCATCTCGATAATAGATGTTGGAACCGGAGCCGGCTTTCCGGGAATCCCGCTTAAGATAGCATGTCCGGATATAAAGCTTACACTTCTGGATTCTCTGAATAAAAGAATTACATTTCTTGAAAATGTAATCTCTGAGCTGGAACTTTCAGATGTAACTGCCATCCATGCAAGAGCAGAGGAAGGCGCTCGAAATCCGAAGCTTCGCGACAGCTTTGATCTGGTTGTATCACGTGCAGTAGCCGGCATGAATATTCTCGTCGAATATTGCCTGCCCTATGCCAGAATCGGCGGCTGCTTTGTTTCCTATAAATCAGGAGAATGGCAGGACGAAGTAAAAAATGCCGAAAATGCCATCCGGACACTTGGCGGCAGACTCTCAGATGTAGTCGAATCACCTCTGGCCGATTCCAATATAAAACGTAGCTTCGTTATCATAAATAAAGAAAAGAAAACCCCAAAGACCTACCCCCGCAAACCGGGCACAGCCAAAAAATGCCCATTGTAAAAAAGATGACACTTTGAACCTGATTCAAAGTGTCATCTTTTTACTTATTCTTTGTATTATTTCCTATTTTTTTCTCGCCGTTTTTCCTCTCGACGTATCGTCTGTCCCGCTCTTTTTTCTTTTCTGCCAATAAATCCTTACGTTTCTTTATATCCGAATATTTCGATTTTGTTATTGGATTAATCTTTTTTACAACGAATACTGTATCCATGCTTTCCGATGCCGGTTTGAATTTTATGGTAGAAAGCATCTTTCCGTGTCTGAAGCATACTCCTACTGCAAGGTCAGTGGTGTTGTTGATCTGAAATGCTTTTATTTTGCTCGTGGTCTTTCGACCGCATTTTACACACCTGATATCAGTTACTCTCTTATCTCTGAGTGCATCTTTCTTGGAAGCATATTCTCCGAATATTTCCTCAAGTGTTCCATTATGAAAATCATGAACTGATTCGGTGCGGTTTTTAGGATATCTGTAGGTGTCATAAACATATTTGTCTGTTATATCACCCAGCTTACCCTCCTGCATTATTCTCGCTGTATAGTATGCATCGTTTATTGCCGCATGGAATGGCCTGTCATGCTGAAGCTTCAACCGGTCTACTGCCTTCTCCAGCTTACTGACTGAATTATCCTTTGAATACTTATTGGCGAATATCTGTTGTATATCGTAGAACTTTAGAGGAAACGGGAGTTTCTTCATATAGTAAAAATCCATATTAGTCTGAAGATAAGCAAGATCTGACGGTCCCCAGCTGCAGAACACATAATCTTCCGGTTCGTTATCATCGTCCTGTCTGATGTCATCCTCTGCCGGCGCCTTTTCAGAACACCACTTCAGAAAATTACTGCATGCCTCCTTAAAGGGAATCCCTTCCTTTCTCAGCGTCTCTTCATCATAGTTTAGTATATCCCTGATATACTTATGAATCTTGGTATAAAGCTTGGGCTTTATCAGCTGCGAGAATTCATCTGTTATTTTGAAATTGTCATCAAGCTTTACAGCTCCTATCTCAATGATCTCAAATGGCATCCTCGGATGCTCACCAGCATGTCCGTTGGGACTCTGATTCCACTCAAGATCGAAGACAATATAATTCATGTCTGCTCCTGTATATATAATTTAGTTTAAGTATGTGTTTAATTATGAGAAGTAATGTGCATAATAAGCATAGTCACGTCCGCCGGTGAAACTCCGGATATTCTGGATGCCTGACCGATTGACTTAGGTCGTATAGCCTCCAGCTTCTGCCTTGCTTCTATACGAAGATTACGAACCTCACTGTAATCTATATCATCAGGAATCTTCTTCTTTTCCATTTTCAGGAAATGTTCTACCTGACGCATCTGCCTGTCTATATAGCCCTCGTATTTGAGGGAAATGTTTATCTGCTCGATTATCTCACGAAGTCTTCCTTCCTCACCATCCTGTCTGTTTTCCTTCTTCAGTCCCTCAGGTCTGTCCGGATCCAGTTCTTCAACCTCTTCATATCCAAGCTCCGGTCTTCTGATAAGATCTGCAAGAGAAACTGCAGTATGTGTCGGAGAACTCTCATGTCTTGCAAGAAATTCCTGGGTTTCCTTATTGGCACCTATCATTACTTCCTTCAGTCTTGAAACCTCACACTCTATTATACGCCTCTTTTCGCAGAATGTCTCATATCTTTCATCATCGATAAGACCTATATCATGTCCAATCCCCGTCAGTCTGAGGTCCGCATTGTCCTGTCTTAAGAGAAGTCTGTACTCAGCACGGCTGGTCATCATTCTGTAAGGTTCCTTAGTTTCCTTGGTAACAAGGTCATCTATCAGAACTCCTATATATCCGTCTGAACGCTTCAGTACCACAGGTTCTTTTCCCTGAAGTAGTCTGGCCGCATTTATTCCGGCTATAAGCCCCTGGGCTCCCGCCTCTTCATATCCGCTGCTTCCGTTTATCTGACCAGCCGAGAAAAGACCGCTGACAGCTTTAAATTCAAGAGAAGGCTTCAGGTCAGTTGCAGAGATACAGTCATACTCTATGGCATATGCTGGTCTCACTATCTTGGCATTTTCCAGTCCTGCCACCGAATGCACCATCCTGTACTGAACATCCTCCGGCATGGAAGACGACATTCCGTCCAGATACATTTCTGTAGTGAATTCACCCTCTGGCTCTATGAACAGCTGATGTCTGTCCTTATCCGGGAATTTATGAATCTTATCCTCTATGGATGGACAGTATCTCGGTCCCGTTCCCTTAATAACTCCTGAGAAAAGCGGTGATCTGTCTATATTTTCCTCTATGATCTGATGTGTCTCCACATTGGTATAAGTGAGCCAGCAGGATATCTGATCTCTCTTTATATCCTCTTCAGTATTCGTAAAGGAAAACGGCTGTATATGCTCATCACCCTTCTGCTCGCTCATCTTTGAATAATCAATTGTAGTTCCATCTATTCTTGGAGGCGTTCCCGTCTTAAATCTTCTGAGAGGGATGCCTGCCTCAGTCATCGAATCCGACAAATGGTTTGCAGCCATAAGTCCGTTCGGACCCGTATAAGTGATAGTGTCTCCATATATACAGAAAGCTTTAAGATAAACTCCCGTACATAGTACGACTGCCTTTGCATGATAAGTTGCGCCCGAAAATGTCTTCACACCGGTTATACGAAGACTACCCTTTGCTTCCTCGCTCTTATCATTATCGTTTCCGGATAAAACATCATCCGACACTCTTTCATATAATAATTCCGAAACTTCTCCCTGCCTCAAAGTAAGATGCGGCTGTTTCTGCAGCGTAAGCCTCATCTGCTTTGTATACTCAACCTTATCAGCCTGGGCACGGAGTGAATGAACGGCAGGACCCTTGGATACATTTAACATCTTTGACTGGATATAGGTCTTATCGATGTTCTTACCCATTTCTCCACCGAGAGCGTCTATCTCACGAACAAGATGTCCCTTGGAGCTTCCTCCAATATTCGGATTGCAGGGCATCAGCGCAACACTATCCATGCTCACGGTAAACATGATGGTCTCAAAACCGAGACGTGCTGCAGCCAGAGCTGCTTCACAGCCGGCATGACCTGCTCCCACTATTACGATGTCATAAGTTTCTTCTACGTTCATTTATTTAGTCCTTAAAATATATGGTATTAATTCACAGTAACTTACTTTCCTAGACAGAATTCTCTGAATATCTTGTCTGCCAGATCGTCCTCCAAAGCTTCTCCTATTATCTCGCCAAGGGACTCATAAGCAGACATCAGATCTATGGTATAAAAGTCCTCACCTACTCCTGCCGCTACACTCTCTGCAACCTTCTCAAGTGAACTTTTAGCGGCAATAAGTGATTCTTTATTCCTTGTATTTGTTATATAAACCTGATTATTATAATCTATCTTCTCGCTAAAGAAAAGCTCCTTTATTTTTTCTTTTAACTGTGCAAGTCCTTCAGCGGTCTTTGCGGATATCTGAAGCACATCTACATCAGCCTTGGAAACACGGCTGATATCCAGAGTTTCACCAACCATTTTTATTATATCTTCATCAGAAATTATCTGCTGTTTATCACTTTTATTTATAAGAACAATAACCTTCTTATCTCCGAGAAGCTGTATTATCTCTCTGTCATTTTCAGTCAGTCCTTCGGAACCATCGATTACAAGAAGAACCAGATCCGCTTCATCAATAGATTTGCGAGCCTTCTCCACTCCGATTTTTTCCACAGTATCCTCAGTCTCACGAATACCTGCAGTATCGATCAATTTAAGCACTATTCCATCTATTTCGGCATATTCCTCGAGAGTATCTCTGGTGGTACCTTCAACATCCGTTACTATGGCTCTGTTTTCACCGAGAAGCAGATTAAGTATAGAAGACTTGCCGGCATTGGGACGTCCCACAATTGCAGTCCTGATACCCTCTTTAATGATCCTGCCTTCATCTGAAGAATTAATCAATACATCAATTCGTGAGAGAACTTCTTCTACAGTAACATTCAAATCTTCATCAAAACCATCCAGTGAATAGTTCTCAGGATCATCCAGCGCAGACTCTATATATGCAGTATTATAAAGAATCTTTTCCCTGAGATCACTTATCTCATCCCTGAGTCGACCGGTAAGCTGATTCACTGAAGCCGAAAGCGCCATATCAGACTCTGCATTTATCACATCCATTACAGCTTCAGCTTCGGTCATATCTATCCTGCCGCCCATAAATGCTCTTTTGGTGAACTCACCCGGCTCGGCAGTTCTTACTCCCTTCCTGATGAGAAGATCCATAACCTTTCTTACAACATATGTGCCTCCGTGAAGATCTATCTCAACTGTATCTTCAGTAGTATAGGTATGAGGAGCCTTCATCACAAGAACAACTGCCTCGTCAAGTATGGTGTCTCCATCCATAATCCTTCCGAAGGCAGCAGTAAAACTGTCCATATCTTTAATTCTCTTTTTTCCCTTGAATATACCGTCGCACACCGGGACAGTCTCAGGTCCGCTCACACGGATCATTCCGATGGCGGACCTGCCCATTCCCGTCGCAACAGCACAAATCGTGTCTGTTTTGTACATGTCTCTTTTACTTCTTTATCTTAACTTTTTTAACCTTGCTCCACTCACCATAAACCTTATTATCGGATGAATCCTTTGTGTAAGCTCTCACTCTTACATAATATGTCTTTTTCTTCTTGAAGCCTTTTTTAGTAAGAGTAAGCTTTGTTGTTGAGCCGGATTTTTTAGATTTCGTAAAGCTCTTATTAAGAGCATACTGAATCTGATATCCTTTAGCGCCTTTAACCTTCTTCCAGCTAACCTTGATTTTCTTTCCCTTTGTATTCTTTACTGATTTAACAGTAGGACTAGATGGTGCTTCTACCTCATCATCCTCTATAGTTTCAGGTTCTGTAGAAGGTGTCACTTCTGCCGTTGATGTTGGCTTCACTGTCGGTGTCGTCTCTTTTGTAGGTGTCGGTGTTATCGCCGGTTTACCGCTTGTTGGAGTTGGTGTTGTTTCCGGCTTACTGCTTGTTGGAGTCGGTGTTGTCTCAACATTACTGCTTGTCGGAACAGTAGTTGGCTTTGCTGTTACTTCTGCGGTCGGTGTTGTGCTCGGCTCACTAACTGGAGTTGCCGTAACCTCTGCAGTTGGAGTTACATCCGATTTAACCGTAGGCTCAGTCGTCGGAGAATCCGTTGGCTTTGAAGATGCCGTTGGCTCTACTGTAGATGTCGCTGCAGGAGTTGCTACAGGAGTTGCTGTAGCTGTAGACGTCGGAGTAGGAGTAGGTTCCGGCTTCTTATCAACAGTTATATATACATACGTATATACCGGATTATCCTCTTCATCCTTTGATATCTCTATCGCTATCTTCTTTACTACCTTATTTTCAGCAGCTGCATCTTCGACCATCTTCTTTTCTGATTCGGAAAGGTCCTCAGCGTCCTCTTTCTTAAGAGTCTCCGGTTCACTTATCATCTCCTTTGTCAGAACAACTTCTGTGGTTGAGCCATCAGCACAAGGCATTTTTATAACAATTCCTTCCAGCGCATTTATTATATCTTCAGCACTTGAAGTATCATCAAAATCACTAAATGCGTCCAGACTATCTTCGCTTATCTGACTTGTACCATCCTTTACAGGTGCCTTTACCTCAATCAAATACTCATCACTGCTGTAGTTTTTATAAGTGATTTTAAATATATAATTTCCAGCCTTCAGCTTCTTTTCACTGACGCTTACATCATCAAGATATAAAAACGCATCAGCAACAAGAGTTCCACCATCTACATTGAATGCAACATTTGCATTATCCGTAGTCTCGTTATCATATGTAATAACAGCAGAAGTTCCTGTAAGTTCAAAATCCTGACCTTCCAGATATTCAGTCTTTGCAGGACCGGTAAAATCAACCTTCGCAATCTGCTTAACATATAAATCAAATGTCTTAGTCATTCCGTCCTGAGTTACACTTATGGTCTGTTTTCCAATAATGTCCTTATCATATCCGGAAATCACATAATTAATCGAGCCTTCTTCATATTTCTTCACAGTTTCATCGTCATAATATGTAGTAGCAGAAAGCCCTGTCGTATCCAGCTCCTGTCCCTTGATATACTCGAGCTTAGTCGGAGGAGTAATCTCCAGACTTGCCGGAAGGTGCAGAGTGAGCTCCATATCAACACTCTTTGTAACAGCCTCATCCTTACCATTATCGTAGGTATAAGAAAGCTTTACTGTCTGAGTAGAATCCTTTGAGTCCTCATCATAATCAGATACATTAATCTGCTTGCTTCCCATTCCAAAAACAACTGATGTTCCGTTATCATAGGCAGCAATCAGTTTACCGCTTATCTTACTCCAGTCATAATTATCATAGAACACTGTTCCCTTTGCAGTCTGGGTTTCAGCAGCCTGCTCAGTCTCCTCATCATACCATTTGAGACTTTCCAATGTCTTCGGCTTTACATATACTGAAATGGATACAGCATCGTCAGTTCCTTCTATGTCTTTTAAACTGCCCTTGATATCAAATGTAGAATCCGGAGTACTCAGCTGATCTTTATCAACCTCATCCCAAATAATATCCTCTGTAGATGAGAGTCCGTTACTCCACTTAACTAAAGCATTTTTAGGAAGCTTAGTATCAACAGATACCTCTTCAAGGGTTTCTATCTGATCAAATGATTCTACTTCCTTAATTGTTACAGGCTTAACCTTACAATCTACCGATACTTCCTTTGTTATATTGTTTCCACAATCAACACTTCCAGTAACACTAAATGTTGTCTCCGTTTTATTCAGATTTTTATAGTTTTCTTCAGGTATACTATCCCAGGTAATATCCAGATCCTCATTATCACCATTTGACCAGGTAACATTTGCTTTCTCAGGAAGATCACTTACGGGACTGATTCCATTTTCTACTTCAATTTCATCATCATTATATACAACACTCTTAACTGTTGCAGGAGTAACATTTACATTTACAGTAGTAGACTTGTCACACGAAACATCATTTATGGCATCATAATAAGTTCCGGTTATCTCATAAGTTCCACCATTTCTTTGCTTATATGCATTTTTATAATCATCTGTCTGCTCCCATATAATATATCCATATTCCGCTCCCGGACTATCGGCATTATCTATATCGCCATTAGACCAGGTGACAGTAGCTACCGGATATACAGGCTCTGTACCACTTGGCGTAGTTATTTCTTCTTCATCATAGACAACACTCGTAACACTTGCAGGATTAACTTTAAGTTCAAATGAAACCTCAAGGTCTTTATATCCTTCATCTGTAGAAACTGTAGCATAACCTTCTTCAGTAAAGGTTCCGCCTTCTCTTTTTTTATAATTTTGTTTCTGTCTGGTAGTCCATGTTGCAGAATATGTCCATGAATAACCATTAGATAGAGATATTCCTACACTTGGATATGTTACAGCCACCCCTGAATCAGTAGTTTTTGATGTAACTACTATATATGAATCATCTTTTTTCTCTTTACAGTATACATTTAATATTTCAGCAGGATTAACATGTACCTTCTGAACTACATCAAGACCACAGGCCTTACCCGTTACATCAAATTCTTTACTTTTAAAGCTAGTCTGGAGATTCTTAGAATCATACGAATCCCAAGTTGGTGCAACATCTATATAAGTACCATCGCTCAGTTTAACGGATACACTGTTGCTAAGTGTAGGTGTTTTATAGGATTCTACTGTTACCATGTCAGGATCTACTGCCTCAACCGGTTCAACTCCTGCAGGCACAACAACACAATCAAATTCTTTTGTCTTTAAGGAACTACCTGATCCCATAGTGGCGGTAATCGTCACCTGACCGGTTTTCTTTGCACTTACAGCACCTGTTGAACTGTTGATACTTACAATCGTATTATCTGAGGAGCCCCAGGTAACACCATCATAAACTGAACAATTATTTACCGTACAATTAGCAACTCCTGGACATTTAACATCAACAACTAATTCAAACTTGCTGTCATCACCAACGTGAAGAAGCGGATTACCTACTGGGGTAATGTTTATTACATTAGAAGGAGTAATCTCCATCTTCTGAATAATCGGTTTGTTCTGCTCATCCTTATAATCCTTTTCTGCTATAGCCACATCTGATGAAGAAAATGTTCCCGCAGTGCAGCACCAGTCAGCCTTCCAGCCTGATGAAGTATAAATCTCATCATTATCCGGATTAAAGGTTGCTATTCCGCAATAGGTATAATCAGGATTAATAAGAGTTGTATAATGTCCTGTCTCATAAGAAGTATTTTTATCAACCCAGTATTTCTTTTCACCATACCATTGTTCAAGATCCGAGCTGTGATCATTTGACCAGGCCAGGTTCTCTGCTGAAGCTACCATGCTTGTTCCAAGAAAATGTGTCAGTACACTGTTGCATGACTTTGAATTAGGTCTGACGTGCGCAAGCCGTACTGCGCCTTCAGCCGAACGTATAGTTGCAGCCTTTGTACAGCTGACTCCCAGCTGTATAGGCTTATAATCCGAAGGCTTAAGATATTCAGAAGTCTTATTAGGATTCGGTACATTTCCTGCATAACAGGCCTCATATCTTATTTCATTTATTCTTGTAATAATATCCTGCTGGGCAGAAGTATAATCAAAACCTTCAACCCCTATAATTATATTTCCGGAAGATGCTGTAGTTTCTATATCTTCTCTTATCTCAACATCTTCAGCATAAACACTGTTTACTCCATATGTCGCACCGGTAAAGCCTGCAACCATTGATAAAACCACAGTTGATATTTTTATAACACTAAAAAAATTAACTTTTCTCATGTCTTCTCCTATCATCACAGCTGTTTTACTTTATATATTTAGCCTTCTTTGGTGCCCCGGCTTTTTTTATCCACTTTTTATAATTCTTCAATTTTGACTTCGGACATATAAACTTAGCTTTTGAATAAACTCCCTTAAATGCCTTCGAGCCAATTGTTTTCTTTTTTAGCTTCGTGGTTTTGATAGTAACTTTTTTAAGCTTCTTACAGCCATAAAAAGCCTTCTTTCCTATCTTCTTTACCTTTTTCGGAATTATGACGGTCTTCAAACTGGTACACTTATAAAATGTACTGTCTCCGATTGTCGTTACATTAGCCCCTATCTTCACCGACTTAAGTTTTGTACAGTTCTTAAATGCTCCATCAGCAATCTCAGTAACCGGATAGGTCTTTCCACATATAGAAACCGATGCCGGTACGCTTGCCGATGTTATCTTTTTATTTGTCGGTGCAGAATAGGTAACTGATCCATCTGCTTTAACTTTATAAGAAGCATTTCCTGACTTAACCACTGTTCCCGGTTTAGGAATATCACTATCTGAGGCGCCGGGATCTTTAGCTGGTGTAGCCTGCCCAGGTGTTGGATCTGTTATATTGTCTGTCGGTGTTGGTGCAGCTGTTGGTGTCGGTTCAGGCATTTTTTCAACCTTGATATGGACATATGAATATACAGGATTGTCATCTGCATCCTTTGAAATGGCAATCGCTATTTTCTTTACTTCCTTGCCTTCTGCCGCAGCATCCTCAACCATTTTCTTTTCAGCTTCAGAAAGTGAGGATAATTCTTCTGCTCCTGTGCCAAGCGTAGCAGGTTCTCCGATCATATCCTTTGTCAGAACAATTTCTGTTGATGTACCATCTGCGCATGGGACGCAAATTGTAGAGCCTACTAATGCTTTAACTATCTCCTCAGCAGAAGCACCTTTTTCTATATTCACATCTGCTTTAAATGAGGCAGCAGCATTCTTGACCGGAGCCTTAACCTCAATCGGATACTTCTCGCTTTCTACGTTCTTAAATGAAAGAATCAGTGTATAAGTTCCCGCAGTAAGCTTTTTATCACTTACAACTTCATCACCATTATAAAATGTGGCCTTCGATGAGTTATCACCGGTTGCTTCAAATGACGCTAAGATAGTATCAGTTGTTCCATCATTACAGCTTACAACAACTGCTGCTCCATTAAGATCAATATCTTGACCTTCCAGATATACCTTCTTGTCCGGACCTGTAAATTCGATCTTATCTATTTTCTTCAGAGTAAGAAGCATTTCTACACTCTTTGTAACCGGCACATCTTTCTTATTATCATACGTAAAGGAAAGTGTGACAGTCTGGTTTTTTTCCTCAGAATCTCCATCATAACCTGAAGCAGTGATCTGTTTGTTTCCAATATCAATCACTTCACTGGTTCCGTTATCATATGCAGCAATAACCTTACCGCTTATCTGGCTCCAATTATAAGCTTCATAGGAAACAGTTCCTTTTGCAGTCTGAGTTTCGGAAGCCTTCTTAGTCTCCTCATCATACCAGTTGAGACTGACAAGTGACTTTGGCTTTACATACACAGATATACTGACTGCATCCTCAGTTCCTTCCATATCCTTCAGACTGCCCTTAAGGATAAATGTATTATCCGGTTTATTCAGTTCAGCACTGTCCTCTTCATCCCAATCAATAGGCTCTTCAGAAGTCAGTCCATTGCTCCACTTTACCTCAGCTTTTTCAGGAAGCTTCGATGCAGCAGATACACCCTCAAGCGTTTCTATCTTATCAAATGTCTCTATTTCTTTTATAGAAGGCGGAAGAACAGTATACTCAGCGGTTACATTTTCTGTAATACCATTTCCACAATCAACAATACCATTAACGATATAGGTTTTAACTGATTTTTCAGTATTCTTATAATTTGTTTCCGGAATAGCATCCCATGTTATATCTAAGGTTTCTTTCTCACCATTAGACCAGCTGACATCTGCTTTTTCAGGAAGTTCAGCAGCAGGACTATCTCCATTTGCCACAGAAATAACAGGCTTCTCATATTCAACCCTAGTCACAGTCGCCGGAGTAACATTAACGGTTACAGAAATAATAGATTCTTCATTATCGAAATCTATATTATTTACGGCATCATGATAATATCCCTTTATCACGTAAGAACCGCCCTCTTTTTTCTTATATCCGTTTTTGAAATTCTCATCTTCAATCCACTGAACATATCCATATTCTTCACCGGGATTTTCAGGACTATCCACATCACCATTAGACCAGGTTACAGTTGCTTCCGGATATGTCGGCTCAGTACCACTGGGAGTGGTGATAGGGGAATCATCTATTTCTAACTCAGATACAATAGCGGGGTTTACTATAAGAGTAAATGAACTCGGAACCTGTACAGGATCACTATCAGTCTTAAAATGATTTTGAGTAAATCCATTTACTGTAAAAGTTCCACCTTTTCTATCTTTATAATGATTAACCGCATCCTCATCCCAATCCATATCCAAATATGAGTATTCTATTTCAGGAAACATGATATAGCACTTTGGAAGAACAGGCTCTTTTCCAGAATCGGTTTCTATCTTAGAACTATATGGATAACATTCTATGTCAGGAATTGGAACGGGGTTTACATGGACCTTCTGAACAACTTCTTTTCCAAATGCATCTCCATATATTTCGAAATCATTACTTTCAAAATATGTATTTAATTCTTTCTCATCGTATGAATCCCAAGATACGGACAGATCAATAGTCTGTCCATTGCTGAGCTTTGCTTTTATTGTTGAAGGAAGACCAGGTTTTTTCCTATTTTCAACAGTTATCTCAGACGGATTAATAATACTATCTATAGTAGTACCTTCAGGAAGAACACAAATATTAATTGAATCTTTGAACTCTTTTATTCCATTTGATACGCTAACAGTAATGGTTGTATCTCCGGATGAAACAGCAGTAATTTCTCCTGTTTCCGATACTGTAGCTACCGATTCATTAGTTGATGTCCATGTAGCACCTTTATTTACCTTCGCAGAATAACCGTTATCCAGGCTTGTTTCTACAATTGCGCTTAATGAACCTCCGGTACCAGGTGTATATATAGTCGTTCCCGAAAGCGATATTCCTTTAATATATGTTTTACTAATTTCAATAATCTGTGTATATGAGCCATCTAAATTGAACGATGCCGAAGAATCTCCACTTCCCATTCCAGTAGAAAATTCAGCAGCTACAGTCGAATACCAAGTTACATCAGGATTATAGAAAAGCCCCAGTCCGACACATTTTACAGAAGGGTTGATCATCAACTGATAATGCCCGTAATCACTCCATTGTTTACCACTCTGGGTATATAAAGGTTTTTCTTTGTCATACCACTGATTAATTGCATCAACTATGGAATAATTATTTGAAGTACTTGCCGCCAGATTTTCCAAAAATACTTTAGTTCCATTTATCGGAAGCATATCATAAGATTTCTCACCTCTGGAGTTTGGTCTGGTATGTCCCCACAGAACACTAGCTTCTGCTGCTCTTATGATGGCCTGATTTTCCATGCCCAGAGACCAGACTATATCATCAAGATCTCCCTCTTTTAGATACTTTGTTGTTGAATGATTATTATTATTCTCATCTGGATAAGGAAGTCCCAATTCACAAGCTTCATGACGAATTTCATTAATTCTATTAATCGCCGCTTCAATATCCTGTCTCTTCGTTAATCCAGGAACTTCAATAGTGATATTTCCTGTTTTAGGAATATTGGAGTCTATTACAGGTACCGCAGCCGCCTCTACTCTATTAACCCCCACCGGAATGTTGATCATTGACAGTACCATCGCCCCCGCCAGTACTATCGAACCAATTTTATTTCCGATTCTTCTCATTCGCTTTACCTCTACTCGCTATATACAAAGAAACCTTCTCCCATTTCTTCGTTATAAAGACCATATGTCTTCAGTTCTTTATCATTCTCTATCTTGCCGATTATTCCATAACTCCAGCTGAGAAACTCCTCTGATAATTCAGAGATAGGCTTTCCAGGAAGATACATGTAAAATGTTTCTCCACCGGATATTCCATAAGGTTCTGAATATACATACCTTATCCCATCATTTATTTCTACAGTTTCCGGGGACTTATCGGTTTTATAACTTTCCAGTTCCATTTCATAAGTATACTCGTCTATCTGCTTTATGTTCTTGAACTTACCAGTGAAGGTTGATACATAAATTGTTCCGTTAGGATAATCGTCTCCTGTGTCTCCCATATCGGAATCACTATATCCGCCACTGAAATTTCCGTCCTTATCTATGGAAACAAATGTGCCCCATCCGCCGGCTCCACTGGCAAAAAGGAATTGAATTGATTCATCAACCGGAAGAGATACAGCCTCTTCTGATTCAGGTTCATTACTTCCTATATCTTCCTTGAGTTTGGATGTCGCTTCCTTATAGGTCATATTTATTTCCCCTGACTTGGAAACGAGCGTATCCAGATCCTCGCCCTCTGAATGCATGAGGAATGTTTCTATGTTATTCTGATTATCATTTATATAATTAGCAAATTCGGATTCTTCGACTTTCTTTCCATCCGCCTTACAGGTAACGTTCATACTTGTATAATCCTCGTTTGGATATGCTGAACGTTCATATGTAGAAGCAACCTTATACACACCATCACTAAGCTCCAGCTTATCAAACAGCTCATCGCTTCCTTCATCTGTTACAGAATGATATATGAACAGACCGGCATTATCTTTAAGAGCAGCAACATAAAATGTGGTTCCGCCGGCAACCTCTACATCAAGGTTTTCCATACTATATATCTGCCTCGCTTCTCCATCTGCAAAAGTATAAATGTACAGGCTGGCCGCATATTCATTGTCCGCTTCCATGAATATCATTTCATCAATACCATCACCTGTCAGATCCTTAAACGCAACAGGATATGCTTTATCAGAATTATATCCACGCTGCCAGGTATATTTTTTTATACTCTTCTTATGCTCCTGAAGTACACTGAGATATTTTTCACTCATCTCGTATGTTACATTATCTGTCGCCTCAGTTACTGCTTCAGCTGTCTGTTTTTCAGTTGCTGCCTCAGTAGAGGCTTCTGTTGTTGCTTCTGTCGTTACTTCTTCTGTTGTTATTTCCTCTGTAGTAATTTCTTCGGAATAAGCAAGCTCCTGAGTTGTCGCCTCTGATAATCCATTATTCTTTCCTCTTATGAAAAAAAATACTACGAGTATGGCTGTAATACTTGCAAGAAACAGCACAGAGACTCCAGCTATTATACCAATAATAGCCCCTGTTGACAGACCTCGCTTCTGAGACTTAGCCGACGACTGTTTATACACCTGCTGTGACTGCATCTGTTGCTGAGCCGACCAGTTCCCCTGTGAGCCCTGCTGCATAGACTGATTACCCTGTAGCCCCTGCTGCTGATATAGCGGCTGATTACTCTGGGGCGCCTGTTGCTGACCCTGCTGTGGCTGCATCGGCTTATTAACCTGATTATCAGATTGTTTCTGTACCGGATAAGATTGTGGCTGCTGTGCAGGTATTTCGATTTTATTTCCACATACAGAACAAAATGCTGCTCCATCAATTAGTTTGTTTCCACATCTACTACAATACATAATCACACCTTCTCCCTATAATACACCTCATACCTAACCTTCCTCAGGAAGACTTTTTAACCCCGTTTCATATTATCTATACCATTAGTTTATTGTTAATGTTTCTACTATTCTCTTATAATCCGTAAAATAAGTCATATTAACAACTCTTGCCGAATTCTTATTTATGGTCAGAACAAATACGTCATTGTTCTTTTTGTTATAATAAAAATATGTATCAGAGTTTCCACCCATGAGATCATTCAAAACAACTATACAATCATCATACTGATATGTCATATTGTCTAATGCATGTTTCTCCGGATCATTTATTCCTACACCAAAGAAGCGATATTTACGACTGTCTGAATTGACGCCCACCTGCTCGTCATCTAGATACACTACGTGAATATCCTTTCCTGATCTAACAGTTATCGTTCCATTTGCATATTGAGGAATCGCTCTTACTCTTGCCTCATTATCCTCAAATTTAATCTTCATATCTGAAGCTATTTCTTCTTCGGTTTTTGTAAGCTCATCGGTAATATCTTTACCACCGGAGCCTGTCATAAAAGTTACTCCTCTGTAGATAAAAAAAACAACTACTAATATGATCAGAACCCCGATAATCTTATATATTATAGCTCTCTTCTCTGCTCCGGAAGCCGCTCCAACACCCATATTATTATTCACCGGAGGGGCAGTATATGCAGGAAGATCGTTTATTTTGTCAATATCAACAGTACCGTCACCTATACCACCTCTGAACTTGCTTTCAGGATTGTTTTGATCATTGATATCAGGAAAACTGTTATTTCCATTTTCCTGTATATTATCCTGTACATTACCATCTGTTTCATCTTTTTTTAACTGAATACCCATTTATTAAATCCTTATTTCTTCTTTATATCTTAGTTATTGGCATCTATTAGTCTTCGATCGTCTCTGTTTTGCCAAGTTCAAACCTCATCACAACCGGGTTGTGATCGGTATATTTAAATGCCTCGTCCATATTCTGAACATACTTGCAGGTTACGTTATCAGATACGATGAATCCATCCAGAATAACAGTGAAGCTCTTTCCCGGAACATACGGCTCATTAGTGTATCTTGTTGAAGGAATCATTCCCTCTGAGTAGTCTGTACATTTAGTGAAGCCTTCAGGAATGATATCATCCGGAAATGGCTCACACCAGGTATAGGTCTTATCAGTTCCCGGATTAAAATACTCTTTTGAATTAACCGTAAAATCGTGATTGAAGTCTCCACCGCAGATTACATAGTTACCCTTATCATACTCTGCTTTCATGTCAGCAAAAAGCATCTCAAGCTGCGCATTTCCCTGAGCTGCATCCGTTCCATATGCAGACAGATGCTGGTTGATGAGTATAAGCTCCTTGCCATCTTCTACAGGAATTCTGGAAATGCTGTAGCAGCGGTCCAGATCAAGAACCTTCTTGAAGCCTGTTGCTATCGGAAGACTTCTTCTTAATGCTGATGTTATATCACATCTGCTCTGGGTAAGAAGTCCTGACTTGGAAGCACCGTGAGGCTCTGTGATAGGATACATCAGATAAGCAGAATCATAGTTCTGGGCAAAAACATTATCAAAAGTTCCTGTTGCAGCGAACTTATCATTTACGAGATTTCTTTCTTCAACCTGATAACTTCTGGTTGAACCGATATCAACCTCCTGGAAAAGTACAAAATCTGGATTATAGGAGAGCGCAATATCAGTTGTATTGTTGATACAATTAATTACACTTTCCTTGGATCTGGCACGACTTTCCTTACCCTCATCCATGAAAAATGTAAAGTCGTCGGTATATGCGCCAAAGCCCAGATTGTAGGATACTATGGTGTATTCCTCTCCAACCTTGGCGGTTTCTGTAGCATTACCCTCCGGCTGAAGCGCCAGATTGTCCTCTATTCTGGAATATGATAAGAATACAAATGCCACATAACCTCCTGCCACAAGTATTGCTATCAGAATGATCCAAAGGGGAATTTTCCACCATCTGAACTTTTTCTTCTTTTTTTCTTCTTTTTTATCTGACATTTTCTTCTCCTTTGTAATCGCCTGTAATCATACATATTTTACATCAATCACCTGCATTTACTCAACCGATTTAAGCGATTCAGCCATATTTATTTTCTCAAGCTTAAGCTCCATTACGGCATTCACAATTATAGTAAATACAAATGTCAGCACTGTACTTATTATGTAGGTTGCCGGCAGTATCCTTGTTTTAAATGCAACCATATCAACTATCAGCTGACTCATTATATATCTGTGGAATAATATTCCAAGTCCCAGACCAAAGACTGCCCCGATGGCGGTAAGCGCAAAGTTTTCTCTAAATACATATGCTGAGGTTTCTTTTCTGAAGAAACCAAGAACCTTTATGGTCGCAATCTCTCTGAGTCTTTCTGTAATATTAATATTGGTAAGATTGTAAAGAACTACAAATGCAAGCCCTGCTGCAGAACATATTACAACAAGAACGATGTAGTCCAGACGGCTCATCATCTTAGACATACGCTCCTTAAACTCTTCGTACAGTGTCACTGCAGTTACATTTTCATTCTTTCCTATTGCAGCCTGAGCCTTATATATATCTTCTCCATCAGGGAAGTTCATAAAGGCGGCATTCATATTCAGAGTTTCTCCCAGCTCTTTCTCCATAGTTTCTTTGGAAATAAATGCATAGTTATATACATGATTTTCAAAGACTCCGGCGACCTTTACATGAACCTCCTTCATATCTTCATTTCTGAAGATAACCTCATCACCAATTTTGGCATCATAACGTTCTGAAAGCGCCTCACACAGATAGACCTCGCCCGGTCCCGGATAACCAAGTTCCTTTCCGTCCTTGGTATGAAGCCTCATATATCTTTCAAGTCCCTCATTTTCATTAAGAGAAATCAGTGTCGTTTCTTTTATATAATCTCCTGAAAGCATATCCCAGGATCCCTGATACATAAGAAGACTGTCTTTACAATTGTCTTTAAGTACCTCCTCAAGCTCTTCAGGAATCTTATCACCTTCAACATCCTTTATACTTATAGATGCATCCGCTATCAGGATTTCACCATACTGAACCTCTGCAAAATCCCCTACCGAATCCCTTATACCGAAGCCTGCTATAAGAAGCGCTGTGCAGCCTCCTATTCCGATTATCATCATGAAAAACCGTCTTTTGTATCTGAACAGATTCCTTATAGATATCTTATGCAGGAATTTCAGCCTGTTCCAGATTACAGGTACATATTCCAGGAGAACTCTCTTTCCTGCCTTTGGAGCTTTAGGCCTCATAAGGCTTGCTGCAGTCTCCCCAAGCTCATATCTGCAGGACATCCAGGTAGTTCCAAGCGAACAGATCATTGCAGCAGCAAATGCACAGAGTGCAAGCTTCCAGTCAAATACATAATTCATAGGAAGCGCATGATACATAAGCTGATAGGTATGCCAGATAACACCCGGGAATAGGATTATACCAATCGGATATCCTATCAGACAGCCTAGAAAAGCTGCACTTCCCGAATAGAACATATACTTGCTCATTATAGACTGCTCAGAATAACCAAGAGCCTTCAGGACACCTATCTGTGTCCTCTGCTCTTCCACCATACGACTCATAGTTGTGATGCAGACCAGTGCTGCAACAAGCACAAAGAATACTGGGAAGACCTTTGCCACCTGTGCCACTATTTCTGAGTCATTTTCAAAGCAGGCATAGCCGATATTTGTGTTTCTTTCAAGGACAAATGTATCGGGGCTCTCAACATCCGCAAGATCTGCCTTTGCATCCTCGATCTTCTTCTCGGCATCTGCTATTTTTTCATCAAATTCCTTTACTCCGTCTTCATATTCCTTAAGGCCGTCCTCATACTCTTTTACCCCGTCTTCATATTCCTTAAGGCCGTCCTCATATTCCTTTTCTCCGTCCTCATATTTTCTCTTACCATCATAATACTCAGCTAAGCCATTTTCGTACTCATTCTTTCCCTTCTCATATTCTGCCAGACCTTCCTCATACTTTTTCTTTCCCTTCTCGTACTCGGAAACTCCTTTATCATATTCCTTTTTACCTTTTTCGTACTGCTCCTCACCCTCTAAATACTTCTTTTTTCCACTTTCAAGTTCTTTTTTTGCCTTATCCAGCTCCTCCTGCTTTTCTTTCAGTTCACTTTTTCCATCTTCCAGCTGTGTTCTTGCTTCCGTGAGAAGCTTCTTTCCTGCTTCCAGTTCAATACCTGCAAGGGTCAGAGTTGTTTTCTGATCAGCAGGAAGACTGTCCCACATAGGCTTCACCATTTCCATCTGGGCCTTGTATTCTGCTTCCTTCTTTGAAAATGCCTCTTCCTGTTTAGTTAATTCCTTATCACTTGCTTCAAGTGCTGCCTTTGCAGTATCAATAGCAGTCTGGCCTGCAGCTATTTCTATCTTGCCTTTATCTATTTCCTCTTTTGCCTTTTCCAGCTCTGACTTGGCATCATCCAGCTCAGCCTTACCCTTATTTAATTCCTTTTCTGCCTTTTCCAGCTCTGATTTGGCATCATCCAGTTCTTTTTTACCATCATCCAGTTCAGCCTTTGCATCTACCAGCTTAGACGACGCATCACCGAGCTTAACCTTGGAATCATCGAGAGTCTCTCTTGCATCTGCAAGCTCTTCATCGGCATCCTTCAGCTTTTTCTTACCATCATCCAGCTCTTTCTTTGCATCCCTAAGCTCCTTCTCGCCATCTGCCTTCTTATCTTTGAGTTCCTGCTCACCGTCTGCTATCTTCTGATTTGCATCATCAATCAGCCTTTCATATCTCTTTTCTGCCTGATCCTCACTAATGGACTCCCACTCATCCTTTTTCTCCTTCATGTAGTCCTTGTACTGCTTTGAATAAAGCACATAATCCTGGTCAAACTTTACAAATATCTCCGTATATATATCCGAGTCAAATGCATTCTTTGGAACATACAAAAATCCATTTATGGTTCCGGTACCTATAGAAGTAGTTCCTCTCTCAAAGTTAATATAGTAAGAAGAATCAACCCATCCAACAACCTTAAATCGTTTCTTTTTGAACATATCCAGAGTATCTTCTTCGTTTGTATCCAGTATCTCTATCTCCTCACCTACTTCAGGCTTTTCATCTATAGCAGAATCAACCACACACTCATCCTCAGCCTCAGGAAGCCTGCCCTTTACTATCTGAAGCTTATTTATATCCTCCGGAAGAGAATGAAACTTAAAGACATATTCCGAATTGGATTCATTTCTCATCAGATTATTATCATTTGTTTCTTTCTCTTCAGATTCTATATTTACATTGTTTTCAGGAAATACACAGATAACATCCACTGAATATGAACCCTCTGCATATCTCACATCCTGCTGCTTTCTTATTGCTTCAACATCCTCTTCTTCCCATCCGAGAGTTGATACCAGACGATAATCAAAGAGCTGATTATCTCTAAAATATACATCTACTGTATGAACCATAGCCGGAGTAGTAATTCTTACACCAGAAAAAAAGCCGACTCCCAGAGCTATAATAGCAAAGATAGCAAAGAAGCGGCCAAAGGTCTGCTTTATCTCACGATATGTAGTTTTACGTAAATTTTTATTCATATATCAGACAGTTCTTCTTCCATTTCAAGAAATGATATCAAAATTCTTCTGGCAGCATATCACCACTCTATCTCGGATATATCCACCGGACTATCGTTCATTTTTATGCTCGATATGGTTCCACTCTTAACCTTTATAACTCTGTCTGCCATGGCAGTTATTGCCTGATTATGAGTGATAACTATAACAGTCATTCCATTATTTCGACAGGTATCCTGAAGAAGCTTTAGAACAGATTTTCCTGTGTTATAATCAAGAGCTCCTGTAGGCTCATCACAGAGCAGGAGCTTTGGATTCTTTGCAAGAGCTCTTGCAATAGCTACTCTCTGCTGCTCACCACCGGACAGCTGCGCAGGAAAGTTTCTCATTCTTTCCTCCAGTCCGACCTCTGCAAGAACCGTGGCAGCATCTATAGGATCCTTTGTCAGTTCTGATGCCAGTTCAACATTTTCCAATGCCGTCAGATTCTGGACGAGATTATAGAACTGAAACACAAAACCGACATCATACCTTCTGTATGCTGTCAGTTCCTTTTTCTTATATTTCGATATATCATTTCCATCGATTATTACCTGACCCGAGGTCATGGTATCCATACCCCCAAGGATATTAAGGATTGTTGTTTTTCCGGCACCGGAAGCACCTACGATAACACAGAACTCACCCTTTTCTATCTCAAAATTAACATCTCTTAAGGCATGTATCTCAACCTCTCCGGTTTTATATATCTTTTTTACATTTTTAAACTCTACATATGAACTCATAAAAATGGCACCTGTTCTAATCAATTTATGTCATTATAATAATTCTATACACTTAACGTCAAGCCAAAAGACCTTTTGACCAGTAGTCTTTTGCGTGTTAAAATCTATTAATATATTACTTTTGAAAAGGAAAAAAATATGGAATTAAAAAAAGACCCCATAATATACGATGAAACACCCGGCCAGACTGTTTCTGATGCAAAGAAGAATCTCAGTAATGACTATTCACGAAGCGGAACCAACACTACCTATGTGGGTGTACAGGCTGCAGAGTACGATGACAAAATAGAGAAGAATTCCTTTAGAATATCTGAAGAGGAAATGAAAAAGGCTCTTTCAAAAACAGCCCATGAAAAAAAGGAACAGAATTCCAAGATACTTCTCGTAACAGAAATAATCACATATCTTGCATTTGCATTTCTTGTTTTTACTGTTTTCAGAACATCGAGACTTGAAGCCTACGATATCATTTATAACATGAAAAATGTATCGCTGGCTCTGATGATCCTGACGGGTGTTCTTATAATCGATGCTCTTTTTGTTTTCTTCCTGGAAGCCAGAAAGCCCATGCTTTTTATCTTTGCAGCTATTCTGGGAGTATTTTATCCCATATATCGCAGCAAAATCGTCAATGGGCGTTTGGGAATCGGAGTTGTCTGCTCACTTCTCACCTGCTTCGCGTGGATCATGCTCTTTGTAACTGCAGGTCAGGCCGTAACAAAATATGGTAAAGAAATCATATATACAGAGGATGAATTTACCAGGCATGAAGCGGTAGCCCTTATGGAGCAGGAAAATGCCAACGGAAAGCCTCTGGGTATAGTGATCAAAAATATTGACAAAAAAGGTATTCTGGAGATAACCGCTTCTGAATCAGGTGATAAAACCACACTTATTGTCTCAGGTGTCGGTCCCAAGGATATCAACATAGGTAATCTGAACTTTAACAATCCGAACGGAATCAATATCGATCTCACATTTGAGAAAAAAACAGAAACCGATCCATATGAAATAAAGGACATATCCTTTGACGATACGTCCCTTACTTCCTCCCAGCAGAAAAAATTCTGGGCTACTTTGCAGTGATAAGATAATCTTATCGTTTTCCTTTGTCGTATATCTCTCCCAGCGCACGTGGACTATTGTTGTGCTTACTGAAGAATATCAGCAGCAATAGCGTTAATACGTAAGGGATTATTCTTACCAGATCATTATAGGTCGAAGGCATACCCAGCTGCTGAATAAGCATCTGGCCGCCGCTTCTTGCAAATCCGAAAATAAGGCAGGCTCCGAGCGTCGGAAGTATCGACCAGTTACCAAATATAAGCGCAGCGATAGAGAGATATCCAAAGCCAAGATAAATATCAGGCGAAAAGTTTGCCGTAATGGAATATGCATAGCTCATACCCGCTATTGCCGACAGACCACCTGAAATCACTACTGATATCAGTCTTACACGATTCACATTTATACCGGCAGCATCTGCTGCATGTGGATTATCACCACAGGCTCTTAAATGCATTCCAAATGGTGTTTTATACATTATATACCACATAACTACAGCTATAATTACTATTATTACCTCAAATGGGTATACATTTCTGAAAAAAGCTCCAAGAACAGGAATCCTGGAAATGCCCGGAACAGAGAATCTGACACTAGTTCCAAGTACAAATTTATTGGAGGTCTGTTCAAATATACCTTCATTCAGACGTTTTGTCAGGAAGCTTGTAAGTGCTGCTGCAAGAATATTTACTACAACACCACTGATAACCTGATTAGCTTTGAATTTGATACACATTACTACGTGAACCAGAGAAAAGAGCATCCCCCCAATAACAGCAGCAATAAATGAAACATAATACGGCACCTGTGAAGAACCACCAAACTGCTGCATCAGCAGCACTGCCGTAAATGCCCCAAAGAAAGCTCCAAATCCCTGAAGTCCCTCAAGCGCAAGATTAGTGATTCCACTCTTCTCACTGAATATTCCGCCTATCGCCATTATGAACATAGGAAGTGCAAAGGCAAGACCATCAATAATTATATTATCTATCATACCTTTTCCACCTCCTTTTTGTCTTTAATCTCCATGCTTATCTTTTCGATATATAATCTAAGAAATTCTGAGCATGCAGCAAATATCAGTATTACCGATGTGATCAGGTCTGATATTTCTATTTCAACTCCCTGCTGCGAGCTCATATATATAGAACCCTTGGATATCACAGTTACCAGGAAGGATGCAAATATACAGCCTATCGGATCACAGCATCCCAGCAATGCAACGGCAATAGCATTAAATCCCATGCTCGGAACAACTCCCGGTTGAATAGATGCAGTGTACCCACAGAAATAAGTGACACCGGCAAGTCCAGCAAGAGCACCTGAGATAGTCATTGCTAGGATCAGATTTTTCGATATGCTGATACCGGCATATTCTGCCGCCTTCTTTCCAAGTCCGACAGCCTGTATCTCAAATCCTGTCGTTGTTCTGTTGATCAAAAACCAGACAATAATCGCAACCAATATGGCAAGCGGAAAAGCAAGCGGTATATCAAACTTAAGCTCAAAGGCCCTGACACTGACAAGCGTGAGTCTTGCCTCATCGGAAATTGTCTTACTTTGTCTTGATACAGAATCTACGAAAAATGTATTAATGAAAAATGTAAATATATACATAAGCGTATAATTTATCATTATCGAAGAAACAACTTCATTGATATTAAATCTATATTTAAGCCATCCTATCAGCGCACCAACCAGTGCACCCGATATCATACCTATAATAAGCACCAGCGGCTTAGCTATAGGAGCAGGAAGAGAAGAATAACCAACAGTTATACTGGCCATGAATCCCGCTGTAAGCATCATCCCTGAAACACCTATATTGAAAAGACCTGCCTTGAGAGCAACTGCAACTGCCAGTGCAGCAAATATCATAGGTGTAAGGGCATCAAGAAAGCTCATAAAATCAGTAAACATATTCTGTCGCCCGGCATAATTCTGTTTCATAAGCAGTCCTGAACCCTGAAACAGATTACCATAGGCTGAAAGAGGATTTTTACCAATGGCAATGAAAATCAATGTTCCAACCAGAAGACTTATAACAATCGAAAACAGGGATATCCTGACCATTTGAAGCTTCTCTCCACCAAGAAGCTTTATAAGTACTTTTTTCATGCGCTCTCACCTCGATTCTCAACACCCATCATGAATCTTCCGACCTCGTTTACTGAAAGATCAGAAGCCTTCGCGATACGGTTTATTCTTCCATCAAATATTACTCCAATGGTATCCGCACAATCCATTATTTCATCCAGTTCAAGCGATATGAGCAGTACAGCTGCCCCTCTGTCTCTTTCAGCGATCATCTGTTTATGAATGTTTGAAATGGCGCCTATATCAAGACCCCTGGTTGGCTGCATAAATATGATCAGAGGAGTTTTCAGATCAAGCTCCCTGGCTATTATTGCCTTCTGCTGATTACCACCAGACATAGCCCGGGTAATGGTCTTATTTCCTTTGCTGCTTCTGATATCATATTCCTTTATCAGTCTCTCTCCATTCTCTTCCATTACCTTCAGATTAAGAAAAGAATGATGTGACATTTCCGGTCGATAATACCTTTTTAATGAGAGATTATTCTTAAGATCAAATCCCAGAACAAGCCCCACATTGTGTCTGTCCTCAGGGATATAGGCTACGCCCTCTTCTATACGTTTTCGTATGGAGTGAGAGGTTATATCTATTCCGTTGAGTGTTATGGTTCCACTTTTATTCTTTTTTAAACCTGCTATGGCATCAGCCAGTTCATTCTGACCATTTCCGGAAACTCCCGCCAGAGCAAATATCTCTCCCGAATGTATCTCAAAGGATACATCCTTGACAGCCTCATAGCCCACTTCGTTACATACGGTAAGTCCCTCTACCTTAAGAACAACCTCACCCGGCTTTGCTTCGTCCTTATCCGATGTAAAGGATACCTCTCTACCTACCATAAGTCTTGCCAGTTCAGCAGTAGAAGCTTCAGGAACATCCAGAACATCTATCAGCTTTCCTCTGTTAAGGATGGCACATCTGTCGGCTATTGACTTAATCTCCTCAAGCTTATGAGTGATGATGATAATAGTCTTTCCACCATCTCGAAGTCCTCTGATTATATCCAGAAGATACTCTATTTCCTGTGGAGTCAGTACTGCTGTCGGTTCATCAAATATAAGAATTTCAGCATCCCTGTACAGCATCTTAAGTATCTCTACTCTCTGCTGAGTAGAAACATTAAGATCACTGATAACTGCCTTGGGGTCCACCTTTAATCCATATTTATCAGAAAGAAGCGCTATATCCTCATTAGCCTTATTAATATTTACATGCGGAATAAAGCCCATAAGCTTATTCTGAGGTTCAGAGCCGAGAATGATATTCTCTGCAACAGTATAATTTGATACAAGTCTGAAATGCTGATGCACCATACCTATTCCAAGCTTTGTTGCGTGACGTGGAGAGACTATATTTACCTTTTCTCCTCGTATAAATATCTCTCCTTCATCCGGTTCATACATTCCAAACAGAACACTCATGAGTGTTGATTTACCGGCACCGTTTTCCCCCAGAAGAGCATATATCTCTCCTTTTTTTATGCTTATTGATACATCATCATTTGCTACCAGTCCGGGAAAGCGTTTCGTTATATGCTTCATCTCAATTATGTATTCTGAATCCATCAAGCAGCACCCCCTTTATTTCTATCTATAAAGAAAAATCGGACGCGGACTATCTTGTCAGCGTCCGATATCATCGGTCTTTTATTATTCAGCATCAAGTCCTGTAAAATTGTCAGGCGTCATGTTGTTAAAATTAGCTGCCGGAACAATTGTTCCATTTTTAATGAGTTCATATGCCTTATCTATCTTCTCAATAGTATCTGAAGAAAGCTGGCATCTTGAAGAATCACTTACATATCCAACAGAATCTGTATCAGCACCGAGAACGAAATTTCCACCCTTGAAGGATCCATCAAGTACAGTTTCGAGAACCTTCTTATCATTTGCTCCCATTATTTTAAGAGCCGATGTAAGGATAACATTATCACTGCCATTTGCACCGTCATCATACTGGTCAGTATCACAGCCGATCATATAATCCTTTGCTGAGCTTTCCTTGATAGCTGTAAGAACACCTGTTCCTGAACCACCGGCAGCTACGAAAATAACATCGCAGCCTTCCTTAATAAGAGCATCACCAACAACCTTACCATTTGCCGGATCAGCGAAGGAACCTACGTAGTTTCCTCCTACATTTGCGCCAGTTACATCAGTTCCGGCATAGGAAGCCAGTTCAACTATTTCAGCGCCTGTATCATAATGCTTATTTGCATAATTAACTCCGGACATAAATCCATACTGATAATTTACATTTGTCGGAAATGCGATACCATTTACTACTGCAACCTTCTTGGTATTTGTAGAAAGTGCTGCAGCCATTCCTGCAAGGAAGCCGGCCTCCTGCTCCTTGAATGACATTCCATATACGTTATCAAGCTCGATTTCATTTCCATCTGCATCTGATGGGAATGTATCAACAAGAATGAACTTCTTATCAGGATTATCATCAGCTATTTCGCCGATTCCTGCAAACTGGAATCCGTCACACACGATTGCATCATAATCTACAACAATATCTTCAACAGCTTTTATAGCTGCTGCAGTATCTCCTGTAGATTCCTGAACCGGAGTAACTGTTGAACCTGGATGTGCCTCTACAAAATCCAAAAGTCCGTTATAATTCTCCTCATTAAAGGAGCCATCATCTACACCTGACGGAGAAGAAACTATCGCTATCTTAAGTCCATCTCCTTCAGACTTATCTGCGCTGTTATTACTTGATCCTGATCCACCACAGCCTGAAAGAGCTGCTGCTGCCATAGCCATACATAAAAAAACAGATAAATATTTTTTTCTCATAATACTTCACTTCCTTTTTTTATAAAAAACTACATAGGAATTATACACCATAATCATTTTAAAAGCGAGTGCTTTTAAGCACTCGCCTTCTAAATAACTATCTTGTTTTATATGAATTACTCTGCCCCAAGATTAAACTTGTCATGAATAGCATTCATAGCTCTCTCAGTGTTCTTTGCATCGATAAGAACTGTAACTCTGATTTCTGATGTTGAGATCATTCTTATATTGATATTTGCATCATAAAGAGCTTCAAACATCTTAGCAGCTACGCCTGCATTTGTCTGCATTCCGGCACCTACTATAGAAACCTTTGAAACATCCTTATCAACATCTATGTCTTCGAAGTCCATTTCGTCCTCAATTATCTGCTTAGCAAGATCTGCATCATCATCTGTACAGGTAAAGGATATATCCTTCTTGCCATGACGTCCGATAGACTGAAGTATCATATCTATATTTATATTCTGCTTTGCAAGTGCATTAAAGAGTTTAAATGCAACTCCCGGTTCATCCTTGAGACCGATAACCGCTACTCTGGCTGCATCAGGATCAGCTGCAACTCCGCTTACTATCATTTTTTCCATCTTACTTCCCTCCCTTACGACGGTTCCTTCGTTTGTATTCAGACTTGAACGCACTACAAGTCGTACTCCATATTTTTTAGCCAGCTCAACAGAACGGTTATGAAGAACTCCCGCTCCGAGCGTCGCAAGCTCGAGCATTTCATCATAGGTTACCTGATCCAGCTTACGTGCTGCAGGAACCTTTCTCGGGTCGGCAGTATAGACGCCGTCAACGTCTGTATATATCTCACATTTATCAGCGTGAAGTGCTGCCGCTATGGCAACTGCTGTGGTATCAGAACCACCTCTTCCAAGTGTAGTATAGTCATCAAACTTATTTACGCCCTGGAAACCTGTTACTATAACGATCTTGTGCTGCTCCAGCTCATTTCTGATTCTTTCAGTATCAATTCTCTTGATACGGGCATTGCTGTACACACTGCTTGTGTGCATGGCAACCTGATACGCATTAAGTGACACTGCCGGAACTCCCAGAGAAGCCATAGCCATGGACATCAGAGCTACTGACTGCTGTTCACCGGTGGTAAGGATCATATCCATCTCTCTCTTTGGAGGATTTGGATTAATCTCCTTTGCCATGTCGATCAGTACATCTGTGTATTTTCCCATTGCAGAAAGTACTACGACAACATCATTTCCATTTTTGTAATCCTCGATGCATCTGTTGGCAACATTGAATATACGATCCTTGTTACCGACGGAGGTACCTCCGAACTTCTTTACGATCAACATAGATTTTAACTCCTGTTACTTTATTTCCCCGTTAACCCCGCAATTACATTAATCACTAACTCTTATGCGACTTACGATATCAAACTTTTCAGCAGCTTTTTCAAATTCCAGACCTGTCAAAACTTTTGTGATAAATGCGGTCTCGCCCAGTGACTCATCACCTTCAATAAACTGAACATCACCAAAGCTGTCCTTAATATCTGCTTCAAGCCCCTTACCCTTTACACGTACAAAGTACGGAGTGGTAAGTGCATCAACGCCTTCAATAGTTCTCTTTTCTTTACTCCAAAGAACCTTGGCTGTCTCGCCTCTTCTCTTTATGATATCTACAACATCCGATACAACTGCACTGGCTGTAGGAAGAGATCCTGCTCCCTTTCCGTAGAACATTACCTCACCCAGCATATCACCCTTTACGAGGATTGCATTAAAGACATCCTTAACACTATAAAGAGGATTGTCCGGATATAAAACAAAAGGCGCAACCATGGAATAGGTCTTATGATAATCCTTACGGGCAATTCCCAGAAGCTTTATCGTAGCACCTATCTTCTTCATATAATCAAAATCCGTAGTAGTAATCTTAGAAATACCCTCAGTATAGATATCCTCAAAATCAACCTGCTTCTCATAAGCAAGTGAAGTAAGAATTGCTATCTTACGGCAGGCATCATAGCCTTCTATATCAGCCTCAGGATTTCTCTCGGCATAGCCCATGTCCTGAGCTTCCTTAAGAACAGTATCAAAATCAGCGCCTTCAACTTCCATCTTTGTAAGAATGTAGTTTGTGGTACCATTCATGATACCCTCTATCTCCTCTATATGATCAACAGTCAGACACTCTGACAGAGGACGTATGATAGGTATTCCACCACCTACAGACGCCTCAAAGAAGAAATTAACCTTATTAGCCGCAGCTATCTCAAGCAGCTCTGCACCGTGTACAGCTACAAGCTCCTTGTTAGAAGAGCATGCACTCTTTCCTGCTTCAAGCGCTCTCTTTACAAATGTATAGGCCGGCTCTACGCCTCCCATAACTTCGACAACAACATCAACCTCTTCATCCTCAATGATCACATTTACATCGTGAACAAGCACCTCTTCCACAGGATCTCCCGGAAAATCTCTTAAATCAAGGACATACTTGACTCTGATATCCTCACCTGCCCGACGTGCGATATGGCTGTTATTGTCGTTTATTATTTTATAAACTCCGGAACCGATCGTTCCGTATCCAAGTATCGCTACATTAATCATTCTGTACTCTCCATCTATAATCCTGTATACATTGATACAGAAAATTATTACAATATTACTCCTGCTGACCGCCTGTTGCAATCCAGGCAAGATATGCATTTATGAATCCGTCTAAATCACCATCCAGAACTCTTCCTGCATCACCCATCTCATAGCTGGTTCTAAGGTCCTTCACCATGGTATATGGCTGAAGCACATAGGAACGTATCTGGCTTCCGAATCCGTTTTCGCCCGTATCCCCTCTGATACCGGACAACTGCTCATCCTGCTTAGCTTTCTCTATAAGATAAAGCTTAGCCTTCAGCATCCTCATCGCCTGATCCTTGTTCTGATGCTGAGAACGTTCGTTCTGGCACTGCACAACAATTCCCGTAGGAAGATGAGTTATTCTTATGGCAGATGAAGTCTTGTTGATATGCTGACCACCTGCTCCACTTGCACGATAAGTATCTATTCTCAGATCCTCATCATTTATCTCAACATCGATGTTATCATCAATAACCGGCATAACATCCACTGAACAAAAAGACGTCTGTCTCTTTCCGGCAGCATTAAAAGGTGATATCCTGACCAGTCTGTGAACACCATGTTCTGACTTCAGATAACCATATGCATGATAGCCTTCTACCTGAAATGTAACTGACTTGATTCCGGCCTCATCACCATCCAGAAGATCCAGAACCGAAACTTTAAACTTATGTTTGTCGGCCCATCTCTGATACATACGATAAAGCATACTTACCCAGTCACAGGCTTCAGTACCGCCCGCTCCAGCATGTATGGTCACTGTAGCATCATTTGTATCAAATTCGCCTGACAGTAAGGTCTCTATACGGAAAGCTTCAAACTTCTTCTTAAAGTCTGCAAGCATCTCTCCTGTTTCCTGAGTCAGAGCTTCATCATCCTCTTCCTCAGCCATTTCAATCATAGTCTCTATATCATCATATGCAGTCTGCATATCATTGAAGCTCTCAATAGTACCCTTAAGGCCCTTAAGCTCCTTCATGATCTGACCTGACTTCTCTATATCATCCCAGAAGTCCGGAGCATCCATCCCGGCTTCCAGTTCAGCTATTCTTTTCTCCTTGCCGGCGATGTCAAAGTGAATCCCTCACTTCCGCCAGCGGTGCCTTGTACTTTGCGAGCTCCATCTTGTACTCATCAAGTTCAAGCACACGACCACCACCTTTCTGTTTCCACTTCCACCCTTGTTAATGATACGCGCCTTGCGCATCAGGGAGTGAAGTTATATCTATATGAAGTAGCTGTGTCAACTGCCTTTATTAGTAAACTTCATCATGATTTGGATTGATATTTCCTCATGAGACCGTTTCGGGTCTCGGCGCTTAACGATTCGCAAGGCTTGGCCGAAGCGAGAGTTTAGCGTCCGCTAGGGGTACCCGAACCGTGCGAGAGCTGAGTCGAATGAGGAAATCATCAAGACAAATCATGTTTGATTATACTCTGCCGCAACAATTTTTATACTTCTGACCAGAGCCGCATGGGCACGGATCATTTCTTCCGATCTTCTTAGCCTTACGCTTTGTAGGCTCCTTCTTTACGGTCTCATCCTTGTTAGTACCGGTTTCCTTAGCAACCTGCTCTCTCTTAACCTCTTCTCTTGGTTTAAGTCTGACATGGAACATAATACGAGCTGTTTCTTCCTTAATGGAAGCGATCATGTCATTGAACATGTCATATCCGGCAAGCTTGTACTCTACAAGTGGATCCTTATTTCCATATCCCTGAAGACCAATACCCTGACGAAGCTGTTCCATATCGTCAATGTTGTCCATCCACTTTCTGTCGACAGTCTTCAGTATAATAACACGCTCTACTTCAGAACGCTGCTCCTCAGATTCGAACTCTTCCTTACAACGGGCTTCATACATATCAAGAGCCTTTTCCTGAAGACGTGACTTAAGAGAATTCGCATTTCCCTTATTCTTCTCTTCATCATTAAGCTCTATCTTACCAAATGGAACGATTGGATCAAGCATAGCGCTGAGCTCTTTCATATCCCACTCGCCTGGATCTACCTCACTTGAGGCTATCTTGTCAACATAGCTTCCGACAGTATCTGTTATCATTTCAAGGACTGTATTATGCATGTCCTCGCCATCCAGAACTTTACGTCTCTCAGCATAGATAACCTCACGCTGTTCATTATTTACCTGATCGTACTCGAGAAGGTTCTTTCTGATACCGAAGTTGTTGGATTCGATCTTCTTTTGTGCCTTCTCAACGAACTTAGTGATAGTCTTATGCTCTATCTCTTCACCCTCAGGAATCTTCAGCGTATCATAGATACCCATAACTCTTTCTGAACCGAAAAGTCTCATCAGATCATCTTCAAGTGACAGATAGAACTTGGATTCGCCCGGATCTCCCTGACGTCCTGAACGTCCACGGAGCTGATTATCTATACGACGGGACTCATGTCTCTCTGTACCTATAACCTTAAGACCGCCTGCCGCTTTAACTATCTCGGCTTCCTTATCAACTATAGCCTGAGCTTCTGCCTCTGCATCCTTTAACTGTTCAGGAGTAGCCTGCTCAAATTTTATGTGATGAGTCCTGAGAATATCAGGAATCATATGCTTTACATTTCCACCCAGAGTGATATCGGTACCACGTCCTGCCATGTTTGTTGCGATGGTAACTGCACCGGCACGACCTGCCTGAGCAACTATCTCAGCTTCCTGCTCATGATACTTGGCATTCAGGACATTATGCTTGATTCCCTTAGCCTTAAGTAGCTTACTTATTTCTTCTGAAGAATCAATATTTACTGTACCAACCAGTACAGGCTGCTGCTTATCATGTGCCACTATTACAGACTCAATGATAGCATTCAGTTTTTCTTTTTTGGTCTTGAATATAGAATCATCCAGATCTATACGGGCAACAGGTCTGTTTGTAGGAACAACTACAACGTCCATTCCGTATATCTCACGGAACTCCTGCTCCTCTGTCTGAGCAGTACCTGTCATACCTGCCTTCTTATCATACTTATTGAAGAAGTTCTGGAATGTGATAGTTGCAAGAGTCTTACTCTCACGCTTAACCTTTACATTTTCCTTTGCTTCTATAGCCTGATGAAGACCTTCATTGAAACGACGTCCCGGCATGATACGTCCGGTGAACTCATCAACGATAAGTACCTCATCATCCTTAACCACGTAGTCCTGATCTCTGTGCATAAGAGCATGAGCTCTTACAGCCTGGAGCATGGTGTGGTGAATCTCGATATTTTCAGGATCTGTTAAGTTATCTATATGGAAGAACTGCTCTATCTCCTTAACACCCTGCTCGGTGAATACGATGAACTTATCCTTCTCATTTACAAGATAATCTCCATCTTCCTCAATTTCTGTACCCATAATGGCATCCATCTTGCTGATCTCAGTTGATGCAGTACCACGTTGCATACGGCGAGCCAGATAGTCGCACATCTTATAGATCTCAGTTGATTTTCCACTCTGTCCGGAAATGATAAGAGGGGTTCTTGCCTCATCTATAAGAATGGAGTCGATCTCATCAATGATGGCATAATGAAGACCGCGCTGTACCAGGTTCTCTTTATAAACAGCCATGTTATCTCTCAGATAATCGAAACCAAGCTCGTTATTAGTGATATATGTGATATCACAGTTATATGCTTCCTGTCTTTCCTCAGTCGTAAAGTCATGCATTATAGCACTAACTGTAAGTCCAAGGAATCTATGCACGCTACCCATCCACTCAGCATCACGCTTAGCCAGGTAGTCGTTAACTGTTACGATATGTACACCCTTGCCTTCAAGAGCATTCAGATAAGCAGGCATGGTAGATACAAGAGTTTTACCTTCACCTGTACGCATCTCTGCCAGACGTCCCTGGTGAAGAATGATACCACCCATTACCTGAACAGGGAATGGCTTAAGACCTATAGCTCTGTATGCAGCTTCTCTTACGGTTGCAAACGCATCCACAAGGATATCATCCAAAGTCTCTCCATCAGCCAGCCTCTTCTTAAATACATCAGTACGAGCTCTCAGCTCATCATCTGATAACGCCTGCATCTCCTCATCCAATGCAAGAATCTTGTCTACAAGCGGTTTAATCTTCTTAAGTTCACGGTCACTATGTGTACCGAATATTTTGTCAGTAAGTGACATTTTATTTCCTCCAAATCTGACCACTGCCTACCGCAGCGGATACTTATCCATTAAAACATCTACATATAATAACACCTGAACGCCTTTATGGCAAGAAAAAAAGCCCTACCTCGTAGCCAATACTGCAAGAAAGCATAAAAGCCCTATGAAGATTGAAAACCCTATGATCAGCCACTCGGGACCTGCATCTCTTCTTGTTTCTGCAACAGTCACCTGATAATCCTGCTGAACAGTAAGCTTTCTCATCTTATCCAATATATCTTTTTGCTCAGGTAAAAGTTCATTTGTTTCTCCAACATATAAAATGTTGAACATGCCACTTCCCTTGTCCAGCTCCTTCTCTTCTATCTCTTTACACATCACGTTATATCTGTCGATTCTGTCCTCAAGAAATCTTCTCTCATCATCAAAGGAAATGATATGGTTCTTCTGTCTGTATGTCATCTTCTCTGGACCTGAATTAAGGATCTTCTTCTGCCATAGACGATTTGACATGGTTCTTATAGCCCCGGGAAGCATAAAGAATTCACACACAAGAAAAACAGCAAAATTAAGAATATTCATAAATATATAAAATATACTGAACAGACCGGAAAGACTTCCAAGTGAAGATAATAATAGTAATATCAGATTATAGGCAGCCGGGATAAGCGCTATAATACCTGTTGTCACTATACTGTCTTTGACCTCTTTATCCAGCCGGGCTTTTCTTTCCTTCATATTCTCCAGCTGATTTCTATACTGACCTGCAACAAAGTCCATCTGACGTTTCAGCTCATTAAATGAATCAAGAAAACCCCCGTCTCCGGATGTGGTCTGATAATTTCTCCAGTCCGGAGAAGTCCAGGCGTCTCTGTTTCCGGGAGCTGTTTCTTCAGTTTTGTTTAATTGGTATGCCATATCATTCCTCGATTATCATTTTTCAGTATTTTTAGTTCGACTTCTCACAAATCAAGAAACAGCCCAGGATGCAAGCATCCATGAGCTGTCTCCCTTTTATCTAACTGAGTAATGATCAAATCTTAGTACTCCGGCTCGATAAGTCCGTATGTATTACCCTTTCTCTTATAAACTACATTAACTTCATCAGTCTCTGCATTTCTGAACATATAGAAGCTGTGACCCAGAAGCTCCATCTGTACACATGCATCCTCAGGATACATAGGCTTAACAGGAAATCTCTTGCTTCTGATGATCTGGATCTCATCATAATCCTCTACATCCTCTTCCTCAAGGAAACGATCCTGGAAGAATGCAGCATCCTGATTCTGATCTATGATCTTCTTCTTATACCTTACAACCTGTCTCTCTATAGTTTCAGCAACCATATCTATTGATACATACATATCGTCGCTTACCTGTTCTGCTCTTATGATATGTCCCTTCATAGGGATTGTTACCTCTATCTTCTGTCTCTCCTTTTCAACTGATAGAGTAATATTTGCGTTAGCGTCTTCTGCGAAGAACTTCTCAAGTCTTCCCAGCTTATCATAAACCGCCTTCTTCAGCCCCTCTGTTAAATCAATATTTTTTCCCGCAATGTTATAATTCATAGTCTTACTCTCCTTCTCGCTAGTTTTACATCGTTCCAAAGGTTATCCCCAAAAATGATGTTATTGAAATTATAACATATAAAGCGTATATGTGCCAAAGTTTTTTGGTTCAGGTATCAAAAAACAGGTTATCTCACCGCTAAAAATACATATAATGAAGAGAAAAAAATTTGCTGTTTTATAAAAGTTTGTGAGAAATAACGAAATTTTTTTTATTTTTTACCCTTATCTAACCTTGATTATGTATACCCTTTTTATGTTGATAATGTTGATAACTTTGTTAATAACCGAAGAATCAAGGCTTTCAGAGTGTATTTATCAACACAGATTTACGTAATTCTATGTTAATTATTGTCAACCACTTTGCAAATCTGTTGTGCAAGTTGCACAAAAACTAACATTCAGCGATCGCATCATCTAAAAAGAATAAAGAAAGCGGCCAGCTCATCGCTGACCGCTTGATAGGTAATATAATTACTATAACAATTTTTTACTGTCCAATAATTCTACATGCCTTACAAGGTGTTCTGTAATTAAATGGTGATGTCTTGATACCATCCCTTGAATTTGATGCATGTACTACCACTCCGTCACCTGCATATATAGCAACGTGACCTATCTCATAACCGTCCCAGTAGAACAGAAGATCTCCTGGCTGAAGGTCAGAAAGACTAACCTCTACACCACAACCTGCCTGTACATCTGCTGTACGTGGAAGTGAATATCCGAATTCAGCATAAACGCTCTGAACGAATCCTGAACAATCTGCTCCGTTTGTAAGGCTTGTTCCGCCCCATACATACGGATTACCAACGAACTGAAGTGCAAAGTTTACAAGATCAACGCCTGTTGAACCTGCAGGTGCTGCCACCTCAGTCTCTTCTGAAGCCTCAGGTGCTGCTTCTTCAGTTTCAGTCTCTGTCTCAGCTTCCTGAGTTTCCTCAGCTGTTTCTGTCTCTGTTTCAGTCTCTGTCTCAGCTTCGCCTTCTACTCCAGGCTCATCAGCTGTCTGCTGTGATTCAACTTCGCCCTCAGGAATTCCTGTCTCTGTATCTGTATCAGCTTCAGCAACCTCAGTCTGATCCTGGTTATCCTCCTCAGCCTGTGCTGACTGCTCAGCTTCAAGTGCTTCCTGCTCTTCAAGATACTTAAGCCATGCCTTATCAGCCTCTTCCTGCGCGATTCTATCCATCTCTTCCTGTTCTTCAACAGATATAGCTCTTGGATTATCGTACTTAACGTCTACGAACTCGCTTCTGACAAATCCACGAATATCGTCATCAATTGAAACCTCTGTCCACTCACCACTTACACTATATACATAGTAAGCTTCGCCTTCAGGAATAAGAGTCAGACAATCACTCTTCTCGTCCTTATCTTCACGAACCTTAAGTGTGGCTGTACAAACTGTTGCAGTTCTTCCTACTCCATTCTCATCGCACCACTTGCCGGCATCATCACCGTATGCAAGGAACTCATTTGCTATATATCCTTCACAGGATCCTGATGCAACCTTGGTCCATTCCTTGCCGATTTCCTTAACAAGACATATACCGCCTCTTGCAAGGGTACCTACAACCTCTGAATCAGTGTTGTCTTTTGTTCTGATATTAACATTATCCTCTGTAGTTACAACTGCTCTTCCCTTAAACTGAGGGTACTCTTTTGCATCTGTAAGTGATGCGTCGATCAGATCAATGCCTTCGTCCTCAGAAGCCTTCTTCTTACTAACTACACTGTCTGATACTGATGCCAATCCATTTGTAAGCTTGGCAACCGGATCTGATTCCTTTCCACTCTTGATGTACTCTCCTACACGATTTGAGATTCCCACATTAGATGAGTCATATGATTGTCCTGCCTGTGCATTAATATTTGCTCCTGCACCTGCGATAATAAGTCCTGCTGAAAGACCGACAATCCATGCTCTCTTTGTTGGTTTATACATTATGTAACCTCCTATAGTCATTTTAGGCACAATATCTTGTGCTTTGTTACATTTTCTTTACATTTTGCGTCAATTTGTTACAAAACTGTTACAGCAACTATAATACCACTACTAGCTACTCTTGTCAATACAAAGTTAACATAAATGATTATGCTATTGAAAATGTACATAATATATGCTACTCTTGTTACTACTCACATGAAATATACATATATATAGGTAGATACACCTTTAATTATAACATATTCTTGTGGATTTATATACATTTAAGTGAGAAATAATATGTCAGAACACAGTATTTTTAAAACATTTCTTGCTATCGGAGCCTGTCGGTTGACAAGAGGTCTCCTGAGGCTGTTCCACCGTGGAGGAACAACCCTTCCCGGCCGTTCTGCTCTTACCTTCGATAAGAAGATTCTGGAGGTTGTTTCTCAGGGAATGCATATAATAGTAGTAACGGGCACAAACGGCAAAACTACGACCTGCAGTATGCTGAGAAACGCTTTTCAGGAAAGCGGCATAGACCCTCTGTCTAACATATCAGGAGCAAATCTTCTTTCCGGTATCACTGCTGAGTTCGCATCTCAGGCTACTCTTTCGGGAAAACCCAAAAAATCCTATGCTATAGTAGAATGTGATGAGGGCGCCCTCAAGCAGGTAGCCCCTCTTATAAAGCCTGAGGTAATCGTTGTAACCAATCTTTTCAGGGATCAGCTCGACAGATACGGCGAGATAATGCATACCCTGAATGAAATACGTACCGGAATCAGTCTGGTTCCTGAGGCAGTACTATGTCTTAATTCTGACTGCTCACTTACTGCTTCACTAGCATCAGACGTCTCAAATCCGGTTTATTTTTTCGGAATCGGAAAGACAACCGTAGCAGAAAACAATACAGACACAGCCGAAGAACAGGACAGTTCTCCTTCTGACGCTAAATATTGCATCAGATGCGGAACTGAGTATGATTATTCTTATCATACCTATGCTCATCTAGGCGGTTTTTCCTGTCCAAATTGTGATTACAAAAGAAAAAGACCCGAATTAGAAGTAACATCAATAGAAAGCACATCACGGAGAAGTGACATAATTATACGAATCGCAGATACTCAGGTAAGGGTTCATGTCGGACTTCCCGCTCTTTACAATATATATAATGCTATAGCTGCTTTAGCCGCCTTTGAAAGTGCAGGACTGGACAGACAAAAGATGATCACATCGCTTGCAAGTGTCAAATCCAGTTTCGGAAGAATGGAAGGCTTCATATATAATAATGTGGATATACAGATGATTCTTGTTAAGAATCCTGCAGGATGTAACCAGACTCTCGATTATCTCTCCTCGCTGAACGAGGAATATGTTGCAGTATTATGTCTCAATGACAAAACTGCCGATGGTCATGATATATCATGGATATGGGACGTCGACCACGAAAAGATAATAGAAGATCCCTTTTGTAAAAAAATATATGTCTCAGGTACCAGAGCCAGGGATATGAAAATCAGACTTAAATACGGAAATGCAAAGGAAGAAAACATCAGAATGATCCGTTCTAATGAGAAGCTTCTTTCTGCAATGACCGAGGATAAGCTTCCCGTATATATACTTCCGAATTACACAGCTATGCTGAAGCTGAGAACTATCCTAAGCTCCGCTACTGGAAGAAATGAATTCTGGAAGGATCAAAAATATGTCAACAAAAAGCATTAAAATATGTCATATTTATCCTGAAGCTCTTAATCTCTATGGTGACAGAGGTAATATTCTCTGTCTAAAAAAACGTCTGGAATGGCGAGGTATCGATTGCTATGTATCCGAAGTTAAAATCGGAGATAATTCAGACCTGTCAGAATATGATTTCTTTTTTATAGGCGGCGGCCAGGATTTCGAGCAGGAGGTTCTTCTTTCAGATCTTAAATCAGGAAAGGGCAGATCGATCAAATCGGCTGTTGAGGACGGAAAGACCTTCCTATGTATCTGTGGCGGTTATCAGATGATGGGACATTATTACGAAACCAAAGACGGAAACAGAATGGAATTTCTGGGAGTGGCAAACTTTGCAACAATCGGCAGCGAATACAGAATGATAGGTGATTATTTCTTTAAATGTACTCCCGAATCCGGTGGATGTGAAATAGTCGGCTTTGAGAATCACAGCGGAAGAACCTATCTGGGTGAAGGCGTGGCTCCTTTAGGGCACCTCATTTACGGCTACGGAAACAATGGCGATGATGATACTGAAGGAGTACGATATAAAAATCTGTTTGGTTCTTACAGCCATGGTCCCATCCTCCCTAAAAACCCCGAATTCGCTGATTATCTGATTCAGACTACACTGGACAGAAAATATGGACATGTTGATCTTGCTCCACTTGATGATTCAGTTGAAAATGATGCACATGACCATATGATAAATCTTATACTTAAAGGAGCTGCAAACAAAAACTGATGGACATTATATCCACTAAGAACGACATAACAACTCTCCTTCTCGGAGAGGATATACAGGATATCAGAACAGCTGCTGATATCATAAAAAATGGCGGTTTAGTCGCGTTTCCCACAGAAACAGTATACGGACTGGGTGGCGATGCCCTGTCTGCCGACTCATCAAAGAAAATATATGCTGCAAAAGGCAGACCATCGGACAATCCACTCATAGTTCATATTGCGGATATTGAAGCAGTATATAAACTGGCTTCCGAGGTTTCCGAAAGAGCCAGGGCTCTGATGGAAGCTTTCTGGCCGGGACCTCTTACTGTTATTCTCCCAAAAAAAGAAATCGTCCCAGATGAAACGACAGGTGGGCTGGATACCGTAGCTATCAGAATGCCTTCTCACCCTGCGGCGCTTTCACTCATCAGAGAAAGCGGCACTTATATCGCCGCGCCTTCAGCAAACACATCCGGGCGTCCATCCCCTACAACGGCTCAGCATGTTGAGGAGGATATGACCGGAAGAATAGATGCGATAATAGATGGCGGTCCGGTGGGAATAGGAATTGAATCTACTATAGTAGATATGACTTCAGATATTCCAACCATACTCCGCCCCGGATACATTACAAAATCAAAGCTTGAAGACATCATAGGAGAAGTTGAGATTGATAAGGCCATTCTCACACCCGACCCTGATATAAGACCTAAAGCTCCGGGGATGAAGTATACTCACTATGCTCCTAAGGGAAAGCTTACTATTATAGAAGACAGTAAAAATCCAGGGGAAGTCACAGGGAATGTTATCGCTAAAATAAATGAACTGTTGTCATCCGCCCCTGATAATTCCAAAATCGCCGTTCTTACTACCAGGGAACATGAAAAGGATTACAATACCGACAGCATAATTCTTCTTGGAGATAAAAAAAATAATACAACTATTGCATCCAGACTATATGCAGCGCTCCGTGAATGTGATACAATAGGAGCTGAACTGATTTACAGCGAAAGCATATGTCAGGATGAGCTTGGCGGTGCTGTCATGAACAGACTTCTGAAGGCCGCCGGCCAGAGAGTTATACACGTATAAAAATAAGTTAAAAGTAAATAAATCTTTAAGAAGGGGGAAAAAGAAAGAAATGAAAATCATCATCGGATCTGACCATGGTGGATACGACCTGAAGCTTGAGATTATTGAACATCTGAAGACCAGAGGTTTCGAAGTAATCGATGTTGGAAGTGATTCTGACGCATCAACCGATTATCCTATCTATGCCAAGAAGCTGACTGATATACTTACTGAGTATATCACCGCAAATAACATAGACTATGACGCTCTGGGAATCCTCGTATGCGGAACAGGTATCGGTATGTCCATGGCAGCGAACAAGGTGGAAGGAATCAGGGCAGCACTCTGTCATGATACATTTTCCGCCGAAGCAACTCGTGAGCATAATAACGCAAATGTACTCTGCATGGGTGCCCGTGTCATCGGTCCCGGTCTTGCGTTAAAGGTAGTTGACACCTTCATCGATACACCATTTTCAAAAGATGAAAGACATGTGAGAAGAATCTCCATGTATTCATAAATAAAGGAAGGAAAAAGAATGATTAAAGAAGAAAGGAAAGAAAAAAATGAGTAAAGAACTTGACACATTATCAGTTAATTCCATCCGTATCCTGTCAGCAGACGCTATCCAGAAGGCTAATTCCGGACATCCGGGACTTCCACTTGGCGCTGCACCTGCTGCATTTACACTCTGGAGCCGTTTCCTTAACGCAAATCCGGCTAATCCTAAATGGGAAAACAGAGATCGTTTCATCCTGTCCGGTGGACATGGATCAATGCTTCTCTACAGTCTGCTTCACCTGTTTGGCTATGGGCTTACAGTAGAAGATCTGAAGAACTTCAGACAGCTCAATTCCCTTACTCCGGGTCATCCAGAATATGGTCACACTGTTGGAGTCGAAGCAACAACAGGTCCTCTGGGGGCAGGACTTGGTATGGCAGTTGGTATGGCAGTTGCTGAAAAGCATCTGGCTGCTACTTTCAACCGCGAAGGATATGATGTAGTTGATCACTATACATACGCTATCGCAGGCGACGGATGTATGATGGAGGGTATCTCTTCAGAGGCTATGTCACTTGCAGGAACACTTAAGCTTTCAAAGCTTATCGTTCTTTATGATTCAAACAATATCTCTATCGAAGGTAGTACTGATATTGCATTTACTGAAAATGTTCGCAAGAGATTCGAGGCATTTGGTTTCCAGACACTCCTCGTAGAGGATGGAAATGATGTTGACGCTATCGCTGCTGCAATCGAAGAAGCTAAGGCTGACACAGAAAGACCTTCACTTATTGAGATCAAGACTAAGATCGGAGCAGGATGTCCTGCAAAAGAAGGCAAATCAAGTGCTCACGGCGAGCCTCTTGGTGAGGATAATATCGCAGCACTTCGCGAGAACCTCAACTGGCCACTTAAGGAAAGCTTCGCTGTTCCTCAGGAAGTATACGATTATATCAAAGAACTTACAAAGAAGTCACAGGCTGCTGAGGATGAGTGGAATGCACTCTTTGCTGATTACGCAGCTAAGTTCCCTGAGTTAAAAGAGAAATGGGATGCTTACTTCGGAGATTCTGATGCAGCTTCCAAGCTTTATGATATACCTGAGTTTGCAAAGGCACAGGAGAAGCCAACTGCTTCAAGAAATGCTTCTGGAGAAGTTATTAATATACTTAAAGATGCTATCCCGAACCTTATAGGCGGATCAGCAGACCTTTCTCCTTCAACCAAGACATATATGAATGGCGCCGGAGACTTCTCAGCTGCTACACCTGAAGGCAGAAATATGCACTATGGCGTAAGAGAGCTTTCAATGGCTGCAATCGGAAATGGTATCACACTTCACGGTGGACTGAAGACATTTGTTTCTACATTCTTCGTATTCAGCGATTATCTGAAGCCAATGGCAAGAATGTCAGCACTTATGAAGATTCCTACAACCTTCGTACTTACACACGATTCAATCGGTGTTGGAGAAGACGGACCTACACATCAGCCAATCGAGCAGCTTGCTACATTCAGAACAATTCCTAACCTGCTTACCTTCAGACCTGCTGATTATTCAGAAACAGCTGCTGCATGGTACACAGCTATGAATTCAAAGGATCGTCCTGTAGCTATCGTTCTTTCAAGACAGAATCTTGATTCACTTCCTGCAGGTGTTGGCAAGAACTCATGCAAGGGTGCTTACGTAGCTTATGATTCAGAGGGAACACCTGATGCAATCATCATCGCTACAGGTTCTGAGGTTGGAATTGCTAAACAGGCTAAGGATACACTTGATGCAAAGGGTATCAAGACAAGAGTTGTAAGTATGCCATGTATGGAACTCTTTGACGAGCAGAGCGATGCTTACAAGGAAGAAGTACTTCCGGCTGCAGTAACAAACAGAGTTTCAGTAGAAGCAGCTTCTACATTTGGATGGGACAGATATGCTTCAAAGCATGTAGGTATCGATACTTTCGGTGCTTCAGGTCCTGCAGGAGAGCTCTTCAAGTTATTCGGAATTACAGCAGACGCTATTGTTGAAGCACTTTCATAATGAAATATACATCGTTAACAAAAAACATGACACCGGCGAACCTGGTTCGCTGGTGTCATGTTTTTTATATATCTGCGAGCATCTGAAGTGCATTATCACGTATTATTAATTTGTAATGCTCTTCGAAGTAGTATTTTGTTGTGTATGTAAACTTATATGGCTCAGAGAATTCTCTGAGTGTCTCACATAAAAACTCAAATTCTTTTTCACTGTTTTTGTTATGTGTTACGATGAGAAAATAGCTCGAAGGTGATTCATTCTTATATAGTGTATTGTCACTGTTATAGAAGCTTCTGACCATCTTTGCCACAGTTATAAACTGTTCTACATCATCTGCTTTATATATCATATAAGGAAGTATCTTTCCTGTTTTCTCATCAAGAGGTCTCTGTACAGTCTCAGCCTCTTTTTCACGTTCCTCGGTGTCCTCAGTCTCATAGACGTCTTCACCCGGATTAAACTTTCCGTTCTTGATGGATTTTGCCATATCCATAGCCTGCTTCTTCAGCTTCTCTACATAGCTGAAGTGATTATCCTCATCCTCACTGTCCACCTTTGTGACAAGAAAGACTATACAATCCTTGTTAACCGGAATAGCTTCGACTACCAGGGGCTGTTCGTTTACGACAAAGCCAAATTCTTCTCTGGCTTTATTCATCATATATTTAATTAATTCCTCAGCTTTTTCTGTCTGCCCTGCAAGATCTGCTATGGTAAAATCTTCATCCGGCAGATCGTTGCTCCAGACTGTGAATCTGAGCTGATTCTCATTTAATCGTTCTATTTTCATACGCAATCTTTCTTCTTTTTTATTTTGACATACGGATTGCTTCGTTGCTAACGCATCTCTCGCAATCCTTGAAACATTCGGAATCCGCATGTTTCAGCGTGTCATAAGGTCAACATGCTTTTCCTGCAAGCAGGAACGCATTTTGACTTTTGACACTTATGTCATATTTAATACAAGCCTCTATAAAACGTATAGGGGTGCATTTTACAGAGGCTTAATAACGTATTTCTGCATAATTATCCTTGCGATAATCATTGTTTACATCACGCCTTATATAAGGCTTTCGTCAGAACTGTAGTATCACTTCCCTTCGCTCCAGCTAAACTGCACATATCCATAAGGTGTGCCGCACTGTGATGCAAATGCATCCTTTTTATGCACACGAAAAACTGGTTAGTGTCTGTAGCTTTCTCACGGTCGGTCCTGTCATTTATATCTTATAATGACAGCGTGAACTATAGACCTGTTCGATGTATGGATGTTATACTATCAGAATTCATTATATAATGCAAGTGAAAAATTAGTGTATAAAATCTACCAAATATCATTCCGGATAACGTGTTATGAGGTATCTTCCATGCTTTTTGATATAATTCATGGAAAGCTCTCTGCCCCAATGAACAGAGTCATTATAAGCACCCTCAACAACTACTATGCTGTTCTTCTTTTTCTCAAGAACAACCACCGAATGAGTTCCGTCTTCTACTCTGATTATGTCTCCTGCACGGATATTGTCATACCAGTTCTGTCCGCTTATCTTTCTGGATTTATTAAACTTACCAAAAGCAGCATCACTGGCCATAAATGCAAATGCAACACATCCGCCGCCTATACAGGACATACTGTCATAGTAAATGTCCGGTCCCCATGTATAATGATTTGCTGTTGTCCATTTCTTTCCTTCGGGATATTTTTTCTTAAGTGATAAAATATCCTTTCTGACCTTGCTCTCAGAAGGTGAATAAACTGTTTCCTTCTGGTAGGTCTTTTTACAGTCAGAGCATTCATAGCAGGTATATCCCTTTTTATTCTTTTTTGCGGATATTACCTTGGTTATTCTATAATTATGGTTCTTAACAGTAACCTTACATTTGTATTTTTTCCCGTTTTTATCTGTGCAGGTAATAGTTACTGTCCCCTTCTTCTTAGCGGTTACCTTACCTTTAGAATTAACCTTGGCTACAGTTTTTTTGCTGCTCTTCCATGAAACTGCAGTAGCTCCGGTAAGTGAAAGATAATAAGAAGAACCTACATGAAGGGTTATTCTAGTTCTGTTTAAAGCTCCTTTTCTGGCTGCCTCTGAACTAACCGGAAGCCCCAGAACGATTCCAAGAACTATAATTATCGCAACAAGTCTGTATATACTATGAATAGCTTTATTAAAACATTTTTTTCTACTCATATGACTTACCTCTGTTACTAATAAAAACACTAAACTCCTACCTCTAAATGTACCATATTTTGGGGAATTTCTCAACACTATAATCTTTCAAGAACCGTTTTCATATAATCCCACATTCTTGATACACTCTCCACTGATAATCTTTCCTTTGGAGTATGAATATCGTATATATCAGGACCGAAGGATACTGCATCAAAATCCTTGATAGCCCCTGCAAATATACCGCATTCGAGCCCGGCATGTATAGCTTCGACCACCATATCTTTACCAAACATTTCAGAATATGTATTTGTCATAACGTCTCTTAATGAAGAATTCTCTCTATATTCCCAGGCAGGGTATTTTCCTTCAACCAAGACTGTACCTCCAACAGATCTGGCAAGTGTGTCCAGCTCATCAATAAGCTCCTCCAGCTCCTTCTCAACGCTGCTTCGAACACTATAGGATATTACCACTCTGTCTTCTGTAGTAATTAAAATTCCCAGATTAAGCGAGGTCTGTACAAGTCCCTCAATATCTTCACTCATTTTTCGTACACCAAAAGGCGCACTACCCAGAAGCATGATCAGATTCATACTTTCTGACTCATCCATCGGATAAAGCTCAGAATACTCATCATTTTCATCTGCCTCGCTGATAGAAAATGTAATATCAGGATCATTCTCCCCGTATAAGTCCTTAACTTTGGCATTCAGTTCCGGTAGCATACCGGCTATTGTATCCTGCTTCTGACTTATGATCACTGCCTCAGCCTTTACAGGAATCGCATTATCCTTAAGACCGCCGTTTATTCCTATGAGCTTCAGGCTGTCATCTGCATACATGAGTTCCTTTAACAAAGAACCCAGAACTATATCTGCATTTGCTCTTCCCTTATCTATCTCAACTCCGGAATGACCACCTAATAAACCGGTAACTGATATCTTATAACGTGAGCCCTGCGCCCCTCTTCTTTTTACAGGTATTGTCAGAGTTACTGTCGCTCCTCCGGCACATGATACCAGAAGATGACCTTCTTCTTCTGAATCAACATTAAGAAGTCTCTTACCCATTAGTCTGCTCTTGTCAAGTGCCGCAGCCCCCAGCATTCCTATCTCCTCATCTACCGTAAAAACGCATTCCAGAGGAGGATGTGTCATTTCACTGTCTTCCAGTATTGCAAGCATATAGGCTACTGCAATTCCGTCGTCTCCTCCGAGAGTAGTACCCTCTGCACTTAGGAGACCATCATTTAATACCAGACTAAGACCATCCTTTTCAAAATCAATATCACAGTCCTCTTCCTTCTCACAAACCATATCCAGATGTCCCTGTATGATTACGGATTCCCTATCCTCACCACCATTCTGGCCGGCCTTATATACTATGACATTATTGCTGTCATCCTGATAATAAATAAGTCCGAGATTTTCAGCTACATCAACCACATAATCACTTATCTGCTTAGTGTTACGTGATCCATGGGGAATAGAAGCTATACTTTCAAAATAATCAAAAACTCTTTTAGGTTCAATATTTAACATATGCACTGCCTTTCGTTTTAAAATAAAAATAACACCATTCACATTTTAACACTAAAACATGAATGGTGCCATACTTAGAACTTTTTTATTCTGTACTGATTAGCCCTCTGTGATTGCACTTACAGGACAATTTGCAGCACATGATCCACATGAAATGCAGCTGTCAGCATCTATTACATACTGTCCATCACCAGCTGAGATAGCTCCAACTGGGCAGTTACCTTCACATGTTCCACAAGAAATACAAGAATCACTAATTACAAATGCCATGATATTATCCTCCTTGATAACATTTAAATACTAATTTTTGCTGAGTGAAGTATACTACATCGCTATATAGTTAGCCAACACAAACTTTTTTTATCAGTCTGACCTCATTTTATAAATTATTTACCGAAGTTAAATTTCAACGGGAAAATCTAACACTAACCGCATAAACCTCTCTTTTAGGTAGATTTCTTTCCTCTGAAACCTTTTTCACCGCTTCTTTTTTGCTCATTCCCTCATCTATGATATATCTTCTCAGATGCTCTTCTATAGTGATATTTTCCCACATTGCCTTTTTTGTTTCTTCTATCTCTTCTTCAGATTTACCTGCAATTACCAGAACATATTCGCCGCGGGGCGCATTTTCCTCTTCAGCATAATAGAGAAGAGCCTCCTTGAAGGTAGTCTTTATGAAGGTCTCATGTTTTTTAGTAAGCTCCTTACATATAGTAAGTCCCCGTTCCTCTCCCAGGGCTTCGCTTAATTCCTGAAGAGTTTTAATCAGCCTGTGGGGAGCCTCATATATAATAATAGTTCTTGTTTCGGTCTCCAGCCTTTTCAGAGTCTCCTGCTTTTCCTTCTTTTCCTTCGCAAGGAACCCCTCAAATACAAATCTTCTGGTGGACTGCCCCGATGCAATCAGCGCATTTATTCCGGCAACCGCTCCGGGAACCGGAACTACAGTAATGCCTCTATCTACGCACATTCCCACCAGAACCTCTCCGGGATCAGATATACCGGGAGTCCCGGCATCCGTTATAAGCGCTATATTATCCCCCTGCTCCAGCTTATCTATAAGAACCTCTGCCTTATCAAATCTGTTGAATTCATGATAGCTCGTCATAGGTTTCTTTATTTCAAAATGATTCAGAAGCTTGATACTGTTTCTTGTATCCTCAGCAGCGATAAGATCTGCCTCCTTCAGGATTCTGACCGCACGATATGTTATATCTTCAAGGTTACCTATTGGTGTTGCCACCAGATATAGAATTCCTGCCATGCTTATTCCCCCTCATTCAAAAATGTGACAGAAGTGAACCTGGTTCACGGTTGTCATATTTTTCCGTATATCCCTAACAATTCTTCGGTATAGGAGCCATCCTTCTCATACACGACCAGGGTCGGGAGAAGGCGGAGCTCACTTCCTGCTTCTTTTATTCCCTCGACAAGTACCATGTTGGGCTCTTTATCGATATATGGCTGTACCAGACGCATCCTCTTGGGTTCCAGCCTGTACTTTCGCATCAGCTCCATTATCTCCGGAAGTCTGGATGGTCTATGCACCATGGAAAATGTACCTCTTGTTTTAAGCAGATATGACGCTGCACTTATCACTTCCTCAAGATTAAGAAAAGCCTCATGTCTCGATATATACTTGGTATCACTGGGATTTTTAATTCCGGTACTCTCCTTCATATAAGGTGGGTTGGTTGTTACTGCTCCAAAGGTGGCGGGTTCATACATCTCACGTATATTTCTCACATCACCTGTTACTATCCTGCATGTGTCTTCGATATGATTCAGGACTGTACTTCTTTCAGCCATCTCGGCGATTTCAGCCTGCAGCTCTATTCCGGTCCAGCTTCGCCCCTTACCTTTTGCCGCCAGCAGAATCGGAATAATTCCTGTGCCGGTACCAAGATCTATAACATCAGCACCTTTTTTAATAGATGCAAAATTAGCCAGAAGAACGCTGTCCATACCAAAACAGAAGTAAAAAGGGTTCTGTATTATACGGAACCCATTTTCTTCTAAGTCGTCTATTCTTTCGTTTTCTCTAAGGAGTTCTATATCAGACATACTTTTCCTTCCTACCAACCCGGATCAATCGAAGCTGCTGCCTGATTCGTTTCTTTCAAGAGCTTCCAGTGCCTCAAGCTCCTTATCATTTACATCCTTCTTGTCGAATTTCTTCTGCTTCTTCGGCCTAAACTTAAGGTCTTCAACACTGTATTCCACAGCATCTCTGTTGCCTTCTTCATCTGTAATAATAACTCTGACAGTCTGGCGCATAACATTTACATTTGCAACCTGCCCCTCTGTACCATCAGGAGTTTTAACTGTATCACCTACTGAAGGCATCTTACTGTTAAGATACTCATAAGCATCCTGCTCATATTTCAAACAACACATAAGTCTGCCACAGACTCCGGATATCTTGGTGGGATTAAGTGAAAGGCTCTGCTCCTTCGCCATTTTGATAGATACAGGAATAAACTCTGACAGATAGCTGTTACAGCACAGTTCCCTGCCGCACATTCCTATACCACCGGATATTTTAGCCTCATCTCTTACACCGATCTGTCTCAGTTCAATTCTTGTTCTGAATACTGAAGCCAGATCCCTTACAAGTTCACGGAAGTCTACTCTACCATCTGCTGTAAAGTAAAATAGAACCTTACTGTTGTCAAATGTATACTCAGAAGCTATCAGCTTCATCTTAAGACCATGCTCCTGAATCTTAACAAGACAGCTGTCAAAGGCTTCCTTTGACTTTATCTTGTTTTCTTCATATTTTTTCTTATCTTCCTCTGTAGCAATTCTGATTATCGGTTTAAGTCCCGATATCCTTTTTGTGTCATCTATCTGTCTACGTCCCAGCACACAGCTTCCATACTCAACTCCTCGTGCTGTTTCAACTATTACGTCATCCCCTGCCTGGACATGAAAATCCAGCGGATCGAAATAATATATCTTTCCGTTAGGTCTGAACCTGACGCCTATAACTTCCTTCATTTATATTGTAACTCCTTGTAGTATTATTACTTCTGCTTCAATGTAAGAATCAGAAGTCGCATGATGTCCTCCATTTTGGCATTTGCATTTATTCTTTCCTTTGCAGCAACAATAGCCTTCTGCTTGGCTTCAAGTTCATTAAAGGACAGGTATTTTGACTGTTCCCTGATGGTCAGATACTGCTCCTTGAAAAGAATCTTATCCGGACTTCCGGTAACCTTGAGTACAAGAATGTCCCTGTACCACATCATCATGAGATCCAGATAATCATTTATATTGATCTTAAAGCCTGTTGAATGCTTTATTGTCTCGGATATTTCCTCCATATCCATATCAAATATGTTAGACTCAAGATATATTACGGATCTGATAAGCTGCTCATATTCCTCATTAGTTGCAAGCAGGATAGCCTTGCCAAGATTGCCACCTGAGTATTCAATAGCAAAGGTCGCTCTCTTTTCATCTATCCCATAATTATTTATAAGATAATCATGTATATCCTTTTCCTTTACAGGCTTAGTAGTAAATGTAATACATCTCGATCTGATTGTCTGAAGCAGTTTCTCCTGATCAGAAGTGATTATAATGACTATACCATATTCAGGTGGTTCCTCAATGGTCTTAAGCAGCGCATTTTGCGCCTCTTCAGTCATTTTTTCAGCATCCTTTATAATGTATATCTTGTATCTGCTGCTATAAGGCTTTATCTGCATGGAGCTGACTATCTGCTCCCTTACTTCTTCAACAGAAATGGTACCCGGTTTCTCGTGGGTAAGATAAATAATATCAGGATGATTGCCGCTCTCTGCCTGTTTACATGACTTACAGGAATCACAGGATTCTGAGTTGTCAGATTCACACTGCAGAGCTTTTGCAAAACAATAAGCCAGCGTTGATCTTCCACTGCCTTCATCACCCACCAGAATATATGCATGGCCGACTCTGTCAGTCTCTATGCTGCTTCTCAGACGACTTATTATATCTTCATGTCCTATTATTTTGTTAAAATCCATGACGGCCTCCTTCCCGGAAGACTACCCTCTTCACATGTTATGACATGCAATAGTCACATCGTTCAAGCTGATTTTAGTATATCACTAACCTTTGTTTTAATCAAACTGCTTATTTCATCGACAGGCTTTGTTGCATCTATCGTCCTGATCCTGTCAGGAAATCTCTCAGCCATATCCCGGTACCCCTGAGCCACACTTAAGTGAAACTCGAGGCCTTCCAGCTCCATTCTGTCAAGTTCCTTCTGTCCCTTCTTCCTTGCTATACCAACCTCGGCAGGCAGGTCAAGGAGAAATGTAACGTCAGGCATATATTTGCCTATGGCATTTTTATTTACCTCGTAAACGGTTTCTACTCCGAGCCCTCTGGCTATCCCCTGATAAACAAGTGAAGAATCAACAAATCTATCACTTATGACGGCCTGACCTTTTTCCAGAGCCGGTCCTATTACCTCATTAATAAGCTGCGCTCTTGCGCTTGCATATAGAAGCATCTCAGTTACAGGTGACATTTCCGTGAAATCTTTATTTAGTATTATTTCTCTTATGGCCTCACTTATTTTAGTTCCGCCCGGCTCACGTGTAATAAGCACATCAAAGCCCTCATTCTCAAGATATTCCTTCAGTAGTGCTATCTGAGTTGATTTGCCGGAGCCATCCGGTCCTTCCATGGTAATGAATATTCCCTGTGACATAGTAATTTTACCTCTCATCTGTCAGCTACGCTGACACCTTGTACCATATAAGCCTCATTGATATACAGGCCTGCTTAAGGAAGGCTTATCAATATAGCTCTTCCAGCTCACCATTCATATAATCTATGATTTCCTTCTTGATATCTTCATCCTCTACGATAGCCGGCTGCCAGTTATTGTAATCTCCGGTATAGATATAGCATGGAATCATATTCTCCTCACGATCAACCAGCTCTATCTTATCACCTTCTTTATGGAGCTTAAGAGTGTAGCCATAGATTATGGTTCTGTTAGGCTGAGGCGCTGTATTTCCACCGAAGCAGAAATTGCCCAGAGAATAAACTATATCTGCACCGTTATATTTTTCTCTTCTCTGAAGTACATGAGGGTGCGAACCCAGCACTAGATCTGCACCATTATCTATCATAAGGTGGCAGGCTTCTACCTTCCAGTCTTCAACATAGAATACATGCTCTATTCCACCATGGAAGAAAACTATCTGGAAATCAGAATTCTCTACAGCCGTCTTAAGCCATGGAAGAATCCCCTCTGCTTCCTCATAATCATAATAAGATACACAGACTACTGCTATCTTATATCCACCTTTTTCATAATAGATGATCTTATCTCTGAAGCCCCAGTCTACGCCGGCAGCATCCAGAGCCTTTTTGGTATCTTCAAAGTCCTCATCACCATAATCTTCAGTATGATTGTTATTAATTGTTACTGCTTCTATGGAATTATCAGAAAAAACCTTTGCAAAACGCGTAGGTGCCTTAAACCAGTAAGCTATGTCATCGCCCTTATCTCGTGGTCCTACATCACTGTCAGAGAATACATTTTCGCAGTTTGCAACAGTAAAATCATCTGCTTCAAATACACTTCTTACACCATCAAAAAAGTATGAGGTAGGATAATTCTGCTCGTACCAGAGAAGTGTTCCTTCACTGGTATCCTGGAGATCGGATGCCATACAGCAGTCGCCTACGAAATTCATCTTAATCTCAAAATCTTCAGGAGCAGCATCTGATTTAGAAGCATCATCTATGATTTCAACCTTTGCACCGTCAGCCGAAGAACCGTCGGACTGAGCAACATCGGTCTCTGAAACTTTATCTGATTTTGACTTTACCTTTTCACTCTTATTAGAAGCTTTCTTTGCTATAACCACTATAGCCACTACAAGAACCACGAAAAGAACCGCTACGATAGCTATCATCTGCTTCATCTTACGGATCTGTCTTTCTCTGGCCTCGCGTTTCTCCCGCTTCCTCCGATTCATCTCCTTTATTATTTCTTCTCTTGATAAATCATCCATTTTCTTACCCCTTATCGGATTATCAGAATCCGCTCTACTCTATCACTTAATTGGTCTTGTAACGAACAGCTGCTCTGTAAGTTCCGACTCCTCTATCTGCTTAGCCGCCTTCTCTGCGGCATCCGCGTCCTTAAATATACCATAAACCGTAGGACCGCTTCCACTCATTATTGAATTAATTGCACCCGAAGCCTTCATCATTTCTTCAAGGCGCCCTATCTCAGGATGATTTTCTGCCGTCACCAGTTCCAGTACATTGGACATATATGCAGAAAGTTTATTTAAATCAGAAGCATATATAGCATCTACCTGCTGATCTACATCGGGATGAACTATTCGTTTCCTTTTACCGGCTAAATCCTGTTCTTTGTTTGTTTCTTCTAATTTATCATATCCACCGTATGCCTCAGCTGTGGATACTGATATCTTTGGCTTTGCAACAAGCACGGTACAGTCAGGGATATCAGGCAGTCTGGTCAGTTTCTCGCCTATGCCTTCGGAAAGCGCAGTTCCTCCCATAATGCAGTATGGGATATCTGCTCCCAGCGTTACTCCCATATCCATAAGCTCCTGATCATGAAGCCCCAGCTCAAAGAGCTCATTGATACCTTTGAAAGTCGCTGCAGCATCACTGCTTCCTCCTGCCATTCCTGCCGCTATCGGGATATTCTTCTCAAGAGTTATTCTGACACCGGCCTTGGGGTTACGAGGCCATACATAATTCTCCATTAGCAGCTTAGCAACTTTATATATTAGATTATCAGACCCAAGTGGAAGCAGACCTATATCTTCAGAGTTTTCTCTATCCTTTTCAGTCATCCCCTTTGAGTCGCCGTATCTGTTATCTGCCAGAAGGGTTTCTATCCTCGAATCATACTCTTTTGGAATATCCCCTTGCTCACCCTCCTGATCATAATTCTCCGCAGTCTCCATTTTCTCAAAGGTGAGAATATCCGCTATATCAAGAGTCTGCATCACCATCTTTACCAGATGATAGCCGTCATCTCTTCTTCCGACTATATCAAGTGACAGATTAACCTTAGCATAAGCTTTTTTCGTTAATGACATTTTTATTCCTTTTCTTATCCTGTCCTATTTTGACTTCTTGGTTGTTGTTTTTTTGGTCGTTGTTTTCTTAGTGGTTGTCTTTATCTTTTTTACCTGCTTAGGCTTGATTCCCAGCTTTTTAAGTTTACTCTTATATGACTTTAACTGTTTTTTCGGAACGAAGAATGAAGCCTTCGAAGAAATTCCCTTAAATGCGTTCTTTCCGAACTTCGCCTTTGTGGCCTTTATAGTAACCTTCTTAAGCTTGGTACAACCATTAAATGCATTTTTACCTATGCTCGTTACATTTTTTCCTATTGTTACTGTTTTAAGCTTTTTATTCTTCTTAAATGCACCTTCCTTAACACCGACAACCTTATAAGTTCCGTCTACTCCGGTTACTGTAGCAGGAACGGAAAGGCTCGTCAGCTTCTTCTTATACTTGGAAGCTATTCCAACCACTCTTGCTGTTCCTCCCTTTGGAGTATCTAATTCTTTAACTACTTCATACACCAGTTTGCCGTTGGTGAATTTGGTACCTTTTTCCAGAGCTTTCGGCAATACCTCTACATTAACAGTATCATAGGTTCCTGAGTCATTAAAATATACTACTATTTTCGCATTACCCTCTCCATATGCTGTTATAACGCCGGTGTCGTCCATCATGGCTATTTCAGGATTAATATTGATTATAGTATATGTTCTTGGCATAACATTTGCAGGTGTATAATTTACATATATCTTCTTCCACTGATCAACTCTGAGAGATATCTCATTTTCACTTAGAGCAACTTCATCAAAGAATTCTGATATATCAACAGCGTTAACTACATGAACCAGACAGGTTGCCTTCTTCTTGTCAATTGTCGTCAGTGTAATGGTCACATCCCCTGTTTTGTCAAATGTTTCCACAAATCCATAGCTGTCTACTGTGGCAATGCTTTCATCCGACGAAGTGAAAGTCAGCTCATAATCTGCTGCCTCCAAAGGCATAATAGTATGCTTTAGTTCCACACTTTCACCTGCAGCCACATACACCTCTTTATACTCGAAGAATATATCCTGAGCGTGAACTATCTCATCCTCTTTGATCCATTCTGCCTCAACCTTCGTATCTTCATAAAATGACTGTCCCGGAACTATTCTGTCCTTATACTCAACCACTTCACCTGTTTCTTCATCCTTGTAGCTTACAGTTGCATACCATCCTGTAAATACATATCCGTTCTTCTTTGGAACTTCAGGAAAATCGTAAAACCCTCCGTCCCCGACAGACGTAGCTTCTGAAACAAGCTTATTATCCACATAAAAGCTAATCTTATAGGTATCATATTTGAGAGTGGAAATGTTTTCATCAAACCAGTCCATTCTCTTTGTAATCCATTTTTTCAGACGTGCTATCTCTTCTCTCTGGTTAGAGCAGGTAACAAATGCATCGCTATCATAGCCATTATCCATGCCACCAAAACCAAGATCGGTCAGCCCCCATTTATCGAAATTGTTCTTTGCAGATGATTCCATCTCATCGGCATACTTATCCAGCACTCCTCCAGTCTTGATAAGCTCATTCAGCTGATAGCATAACGTATTAGGATCCTTGCTGTTCTTTCCACCCCAGACCTTATTAACTTCATTTATAAATGTTTTATCAGCTCTGAGTCTTTCAAACCAAGGAAAGCTGGTGCTGAAACCAGTATATGATGAGTCATTCTTATCATAATCCATATAATCTGTTGAAGCCCATGCCACATAATCAAAATCCCAGAGAGGTCCCCAGCAGAGTTTTCCTCCCTTATCCTTATATAAATATGTACTGGTGGAGCCATAGGCATCACCATTCATACTAAACTCCTGTATCAGATAATACTTTGCAGCAGACGAAACGTCCATGTACTCTGTATATGATTTTCCCTTAGGATCCTTAAAGCCGGAGCCAAATATAGCTGCTTCCGTATCATTTACATAGCCTTCTATATACTTATTCATTTCATCAAGTCTTGAAGCCGGAACATCCGTATTGCTCAGCTCCTCAGGAGATTCCACCAGCATCTCAATACCATTTGAAGTTTTAAATACATAGTTCTGCTCATCACCGTAAGGAGATAAACCAAGCAGATAACCTCCGGTAATATCCTGTTCATCCTTCTTAATATCCTCAAGATCATATATATCTACTCTGGATTTACCTACTCTGATCTGTTCACAAAGGAAATAACTTCCAAGATAATTATCATTCATTACAACATCAACCGGCACAAGCTGCGGGGTATAAGGCATTCCCAGCTTCTGTCCCAGATAATAGGTAAGTCTGTTACGAACCAGACTGTTATCATAATAATTTGCTATAAGGGTCCAATGCTTATTTTTTCCCATTCCAAAAAGATTATCATCTTTATCAAGCTTGATCTTATAAGGTTTCTTTTCAACACTCCAGGTAGAATTGCCTCGCCCTCTTATATAATCAAGATCATAATGACCACCTGTGTAATCAGTAACACCTTCATCACTATATCCGCTACTGAAGCCCTTTGGAACAGTAATATCCATTGTTCCGTAGCATTCCGTCTCATGGTTTGGATCATTATTCATATCAGATATAGGTGTATAGGATTCATCTATAGTTATATACACTGTAGGTACGGATTCCTTATAGAACACAAGGTTTCTCAGAAGAATCTCAGTATTCTTTGAATCCTTTGTATCCTTATCCTCAAGCTCTATAGTTATATAGTGCTTTCCGCTGACTGTTCCTGCCGGAATCTCATAGAAGGTAGGACGCTTATCTGTCCAGACATTCTTCTTCGTCTGCATTTTGAGCTGAACCTCCATAAACGGAGTATCAGACTCATCGAGATAGAGCTTCGCTATGGTCTTTGTAGCTCTTTTTGAAAGAGCGTCCAGCTTTATACGATTTGCATAACCGGTTCCAAAATCATACATTTTGCTTATAGTGATATATCCTGCTTTTACATCAGCATTTTTACCGGAAATGAGAACGCCCTCGTCATTTTTCTCTGCTTTGATTCCTGTTCCCTTTACCAAAAAGCTTTTTTTATCCGCTTCGGCTTTAAAATCATACTCTTCATATGGATTTGAAGGGTCAGCAAATGTCTTTCTCTCTTCATCAGTTACTCTTGGCTCTTTTTCAGGAACATCTGTAACGTCAGACAAATCCTCTCCTTCAGCCTGAACATAAGAAACAGCACCCTTAAAGATTCCCTTATCCGGTGCTGCCCCCAGAAGAAGCATAGCCGCAAGCGTGCATGCTGTAATACGTTTGAATAACCTATTAAATCTCGTCATGTCTTTATCCTCAAATTATTATTATAGTAAAACCTTATTTATGATATGGGTGTCAAAAGTACCTTTTGACACCACAGTTAAGATGATTCTATCACATTTATATACTTTTTACTAATGAAAACATACATATCCCATGTAAAAGAAAAACCCGGCAGACCAGCTGCCGGGTATACTTTGTACTATTGATATAAGTGATTATCTGGTTTCCTCAGGTACCTTATGGTCATTAGCTGTTATGTGCATGAAGTTATTTTTGAACGAATACCATCTTGCATCCTTTGTTGAATAAGCAACATCAATATATCTGTCTGATCCGAAACCTTCACAAGCATCAGATACAAGTGATGAAGCGTTTGTTTCATAACCAGGCACGAAGATCATATATGTTGTCGGCCTTGTTCCTGTAATAGTATCCTGCTCCTTTATGTAATAAGGTCCTTTATACATAGTGATTGTATATTCACTAGGTGTATAGTTATTTGTATGCTTAGCACCCTTGAAGTAAACCTTATAACCATTCTCTCCCATTGACTGATAAACAGCCTTCATGGAATCAATTGCTGTTGTCATCTGAACATTAGCTATATCATCATCCTTGTAAGGTCCGTTGATGAATTCAAACATTTCTTTGATTTCCCAGCCCTGAGGACTATTTGAATAATGAGGATCTGCTGCATTTGCAGGCCAGGTAAATGCGTTAGCTGCGCAGATATTTGCTGCCATGGCATTAAATCCACCGTAGTTTACTCCTGCATCCTTTTTCTCAAGGTCAACTGTATCGTCTTTTTCAGCCTCTATGAAGAGAGACTTGATTTCTTCAACAGTCTTAGGAAGCTTTGTGAATTTATACTTAGCTACTTCGCAAACCTGATACTTAGTAACTCTTTTTCCTGTTACTTCACAACCCTGCTCCTGAAGCTCTGCAACTTCCTTCGGATCCGGATTACCGCTTCCGTCTGTCTTAAGATTAAAATCAATAAAAATAGTTGTAGTACTGTATTCTATCTTAAGATCACTCTTTACATCAAAGCCCTTAGCAACTGTTACGTTACAGGTATAGGTATTTCCATCATATGTAGCAGTAACCTTTGCTGTTCCGCCGTACTCACCTATGATATAAGCCTTACCTCTGTCATCTATCCTGGAGCTTTCACGTAAATGTGCTACCTCAAGCTTACCTGCACTTGCCGGACCGGTAGGTGTTTCAGAAGTATTCTCAATACTCCATGTTACACCTGTCTTAATTGTATCACCATCTAATGTAAGCTCAAGAACTTCATACTGTCCCGGATTCAGGGATATAGCTGTTTTTGATATCATTGGCTTCGGTGCCTCCGTTGGTGTTGGTGCCGGTGTAGGTGTAGGTGTAGCTTTATTTGCTGCCTTTACGGTTACCTTGCACGTATACTTTTTCTTCTTGTAGGTAGCTGTGATAGTTGCCTTACCTTTTTTCTTTGCTGTAATCTTACCCTTGCTGTTTATGGTTGCAACCTTCTTGTTACTTGATTTCCACTTAATCTTCTTTGATATCTTTGACTTACCCTTCTTGAGAACCAGTGACTTGGAAGCTCCCACCTCCAATGTAAGCTTCTTTGAAGAAAGCTTAATCTTCTTTGAAGCGGCACCTGTACTGATCTTTGGTACTGATATGCTGAGAATCATCATAATTGCCAGAAGAAGAGACAGCCCCTTTAAATATTTACCTGTCTTCATAAATACTACCACCTTTCACTTTACTTCTTAATTTTTGAACTCTTAGCCTTTGAATATGCTCCTGTACCTGTTTTATCTGCATTAGAGTAGGTTGAAACCTTAATCTTAGTCTTATTTCCAACCTGATTACCCTTTATACTTGTCTGAAACTTAATAGTAGTCTTGTTTCCTTTTACATATACAGGATCATTGTTACCCACCTGAACAATATAACCTTTAGCTCCTTTAACCTTCTTCTTAAGCTTTATAGTTAATGTAAAGGTTGTACGATCATTCCAATATCCTTTATGAATAAGTTTTGTATCTCTCCACTGAGCAGGAACCCATGTTCTTTTGTGTACAGCTTTTGATATTTTTACAGACTTTACAGTTGGTTTGGTTGATAAACCTGTCTTTACAGTCTTTACTGCGCTTTCCTTAGATGTAAGTGTATATGTGACCTCTTTTCCGCTATCATCCTTATATGATGCTCTGCATGTCTTTGTCCACTTATACTGATACTCAGTGGATGCTTTAAGCCCCTTAATAGTTGTACCATTAGAAGAAGCAGTTGTAGTTTTCCAGGTTTTATCTGATTTTTTCTTGTAACTAATTTTTGTTGATACTGCAGAAGTTTCAATACCAGGAACAAGAGTAATAGACTTTGTGTCAGCCTTCGTTACTTCCAATGTTCCCAGTGAAGGAGCTACAGAAAAGTCAAACGTACTAGTAAGAAATGCTGCATCGAAATAAATATCATTATTTACGAGATCTATATTCATTTCAGTAGTATTATGTCCTGTAGTAGATCTTGTATAAGCCTGCGGAGTAATGAGTGTATATACTTCACCCTTCTTTGCCTGAACTCTTTCCTTAGCAAATGCAACACTGTTTCCGTTAGCATCCTTCCAGTCATCATCCTGATCGTCATATCTTCCGTTAGCATCTACGGATATCAAATATCCACCATCCATTTTTGTTGTAAGTGTATATTTGAATGCATAGGAATTATTGTAATTAATACATTCAATAGCTACATGATATGCCGGATGATCAAAAATCTTCTTCATACCTGCTGCAAGAGGCTTTGTAACATCATAACCGCCTTCATATGTTATTGTTGCAGGAGTATTTTTTATCTTCTCAGCTTCTTCTATAAGCTTAGCTCTCATTTCTTCGAAATTCTCATATTTACAGCTTACTACATCTGTATAAGGTCCCTTAGTTCCATCAGAAGTTACATAGCACGCACGGAAATAGTTGGTATCTCCTACTGTAGAGTTCAGCTTATCTTTATATCTGGATACTGCATAATCATATATATCTCTGTCATATAATTTATCAAAATCAACAAAAGTTTTTCCATCCTTTGAAGCCTCAATAAGTGTAGCATAACCATCTGTGGATAAATCACAGGATATTGTATAGCCGCCATTTGTGTTAGCTACCACCTTGAAATTAGTTGGTGTTGCAGTTACAGATGCTGATCCGATTACATATTCATTTGAATACTGTGTTGTAAGAACAGATGCAGATGCACTACTGGCAAACTCATCAATTCTTATTCTGTATGTTCCCGCACTATCATATGCTGCATTATAGCTATATGAAGTATTTGAGCCTGAATATATTGTGCTGGCACTCTTGTCAGCCCATGATCCACTATTTACCTGGACATATACCTTGTAATAGTTTGCTCTTGCATTATCCTTGCTCCAGCTGATTGTAACTTTGCCTGTAGACGAATCATACACAGCAACAACAGTGCCGGCAGCCTTTACCTTAGCTGCTCCCCCACCCGGGAAAGCGCCGATAATTAATGCCATAGCAAGTAACATGGCAAACAATTTCTTAAAACCTTTCTTCATTGTCACTCTCTCCTCTACTATATTAGTTTCGATAAAAACCTAAATATACTATATCAATTAAAAAAGGACGAAACAAGCTAAAATTGCCTGAAATCGCCCATTATTCACAAAAGTATCCAATGGATACCCCTGTTTATTTACAGCTGATCTACGATTTTTCTGTTTATTCTCCGGAAATAGAACAGGGACAGCACCAGGGATGCAAGCTCTGCTATCGGAAATGCGAACCATACATAGTTCAAATGTCCGCTCTGTGCCAGAAGCCATGCAGCAGGAATAAGAACCACGAGCTGACGGCCGATGGATATAACCAGTGAATAGTTACTCTTTGCAAAGGCCTGGAATATGGAACCCATAGCAATACATGCTCCTGCTATCGGGAACGACAGACTGATAGTTCTGAGTGCAGGGATACCCAGCGATATCATGTTATCAGAAGCATCAAATATCTTAAGAAGTACTCCCGGAAGCAACCAGAAGAGGATCATACCACATATCATAATAGACATTGCCAGCTTAAGTGAAAAGCTGAGCGCCTCTCTGATTCGTTCCTTTTTTCTGGCTCCATAATTATATGCAAGCACCGGAATAAGTCCGTTATTAAGTCCAAATACAGGCATAAATATGAAGCTCTGCAGTTTGAAATAGGCTCCGAATACTGCGACTGCAGTAGATGAAAATGTATCCAGTATCTTATTCATCAGATATGTCATTACGGATCCGATGGACATCATTAATATAGAAGGAATACCTATCATATATATCTTCTTAATAGTTTTCCATGAAGGCTTGAACACCTTCTTTACAGAAATCTTTATCTCTGAATTGAATTTTCTGTTAAGGAAAAATCCAAGAACAGCGGCCACGCACTGTCCTGTCACGGTTGCATAGGCAGCACCCTCTACTCCCAGTGCAGGAAAACCAAAGAGTCCGAATATCATTATCGGATCAAGGATCATATTTGTTACCGCACCGGTTATCTGGGATATCATACTGAGAAGTGTACGTCCTGTCGACTGAAGCAGTCTCTCAAAGGTCATCTGAAGAAATACTCCGACAGAAAACATACAGCATATTCCAAGATAGGTTGAACCCATTGTAGCTATTGATTCATTTGATGTCTGAGAATGAATAAAAGGACCTGCCACATAGATTCCTATGGGAATAAATAAAATGTAATGAAAAAGTGCCAGCAGTATACCATTGTTGGCGGCTTTGTTGGCTCTTTTCTGCTTCTTCTCCCCAAGAGCTTTGGAAAGGATCGCATTTATTCCGACTCCTGTACCACTTCCTACAGAAATGATCATCATCTGAAGTGGAAATGCCAGTGTAACAGCTGTAAGAGCATCCTCACTGACACGGGAAACGAACATACTGTCTACTATATTATAGAGGGCCTGAACAAGCATGGAAACCATCATCGGTATGGACATCGACACTATGAGACGCTTTACCGGCAGAATACCCATCTTATTTTCAGCAATTTCCTCACCACTGTTTTCAGCAGTGTTATTTAATTCTTCTTTGACTATATCTTCCATATATATCCTTTTTCACTCTGTTCAGTGTTATAAAGCAACGTTATATATCTATCACAGTTTCCAATACATGTCAACATACCCTTGAAATACAGGTTACTATTTCAAACAAAGAAGGTGTCATTCATGGTTTTCCATGAATGACACCTCAGTTGGGGGGAGTAACAGAATGAAACTAATAATCTTAAATAATTAATCCATAAAATCAAAGTTTTCTGTCTTATACATATATATCAAAAGGCTCATGACTATGCCTATCAGAGTATAAATAATTCCTGACAAAATACAAGCTTCGGAGAAGCAGGTAATTCCAGCAATTATCATTATCACTGCTATCACTAGAAACATAAGACAAATCGCTGCATCGATTATCTTCTTTTCAATCCCTGTTTTTTCCACGTTGTTTGTTCTTAATACTTCTTCCATACCTTTAACCTCTCATATGACAAAGCACTGTTTCAACCTATCAGAACCTATCAGCAACTCAACTGATGAACCTATCATACAACACAAACATTAAGATAACCTTAATTTGACGTGAAATGTTTCTTTAGTGTCGCGAAATGTTTTCTTAATCTTTTTAATGTTTGACCCCCTTTTATATATCAAACATTAAAAATACTAATAATATTCGCTTATTTAGTTTTCCCTGTCTATGTCATACTTTATCACAAAAAGGAATCAGAATTACATATGAGAACAATCAGTATGTCATAACAAAGAGTGTCGCTTGAGACACTCTCCGCGCGAGGCGCGTGCTGCCAAAGGCAGCTATCTTCCTTGTGCGCCGAGACGCATCCTTAGCGGAGCGTTTTTTATATAATAGGAAAC
>FZRB01000020.1 GCA_900199595.1 Lachnospiraceae bacterium
ACACTAAATTCTAACAATTTTAAGAAAATTTTTGAGATATCGTTTTTCTTATGCAAGTGCTGCCTTAGCAACTTCAACAAGCTTGGTAAATCCTTCAGGATCGCTTATAGCTACTTCAGAAAGCATCTTACGGTTCATGTCAACGCCTGCAACCTTAAGACCATGCATAAGCTGGCTGTATGATATATCGTTCATTCTTGCTGCTGCATTGATACGAGCAATCCAAAGCTGACGGAAATCTCTCTTACGTTCCTTACGTCCTGCAAATGCAGTAGCCTGAGCTCTCATTACTGACTGCTTAGCAACTCTATACTGTTTGCTTCTGGATCCACGATAACCCTTAGCTGCCTTTAATACTTTATTGTGCTTTTTCTTGGCATTAGCGCCACCTTTAATTCTTGCCATTTTTTTATCCTCCAATCATATTCCCATTTAGGGACAACTAAATTATTCTGATTATTATTCTACTGTGAATTACATCTTTAAGAAAATATCTTACAGATATGGAAGAATCTTCTTCATATTCTTCTCATTTGTCTTATCTGTCATAGTTGCTTTTCTAAGATTTCTCTTTCTCTTAGTTGTTTTCTTTGTAAGGATATGGCTCTTGTAAGCCTTATTTCTCTTAAGCTTTCCTGTACCTGTAACCTTAAAACGCTTAGCTGCAGCTCTCTTTGTCTTTAACTTTGGCATTATAATTTCCTCCTTATATACAATTTCGATATTTATCGAAATAATTATCATATATTAAATAATTCGTTTTCCATAAATGATATATTACTTATTTTTTGCAGCAAGAAACATAGTCATGCTTCTTCCTTCAAACTTAGCAGGTTTATCAATTACAGATATATCAGAAAGTCTTTCTGCAAAATCATCAAGCATAGGCTTATTCTGATTTACATATGCAAGCTCTCTTCCTCTGAATCTAAGTGTAACTTTTACACGATTTCCTTTAGCAAGGAATTTTCTTGCCTGATTTACCTTAGTGTTCATATCATTTTCTTCGATATTCGGAGATAAACGGACTTCTTTAATCTCTACTATTTTTTGTTTTTTCTTGGCCTCTTTTTCTTTACGGGATATCTCATAACGGAATTTGCCGTAATCAATTATCTTGCATACAGGCGGTTTTGCATTTGGTGAAACTCTTACAAGATCAAGTCCTGCCTCTTCAGCGATCTTTCTTGCATCCTGTACACTCATTACTCCCAGCTGATTCCCTTCAGATCCAATTACTCTGACTTCTTTGTCGCGAATCTGTTCATTAATTAAATAATCTATTGTTTTACCCTCCATAGAACAAAAAAAGATATCACCGAAGCGATATCCACACAAAAATCAGCACACAACATAATAATCAAAGCGGCATAAACCCACTATGACTACACTTATTGACAAGATGTCAACTCTGCTAATATTCGACCCGACTGTTCATGACAATCCAAGGTGAGAGTGGATACTCTACTTCGTTTTCTTAAAGCTTTCGCTTAAACAACATTAGTAAGATACCCTATTACAAGGGTTTTGTCAAGTAAAGATTACAAAAAATGTGAAAATTTGTTGGTTTTATTGAGTTTTCTGTTGTAAATTCGTCAAAAAAATGCTATGATGTTTACAGTTTATTCATATTTTATTCATTTTTTATTCAAGACCGACAGGAGAATTAATATATGAAGAATAATTTCGCTAAAAATAAAGGCTTTACTCTTGTAGAGCTTATAGTTGCAATAGCCATTATGGCTATACTTACCTCTGCAGTTGGTCTCGCTCTTATCAGATTCATAGATAAAGCAAGAAAGGCTGATGATATAGAAACTGCTGAAGTTATTTTTAAGGCTGCTCAGCTGGCATCCGCTTCCGCGCGTGATGAAGTATCTGAAGGCTGGACCGTAGCAGCAACTACAACTAATGGTAATTCGGTTGCCAGAACCACCGTTACTAATTCAGGCTTAAATGCAAGCAAAGTAAGTAATTATAATGGAGGAACCTACGAAATAAACTGTGTTGCCTGGGCAAGAGGACTTAATTATAATGCAGGTGGACGTGAATGGCAGAATGCACAGTTCAAAAGTACCATAGATACCGGAAAACAAGGTGATAAACAAAGATTATATACAAATGAATTCCTTAAAATCCTCTGTCACGATGATGCAGTCGGCGGAATATATTATCCTCAGGGTAAAAATGTCTTTGATGGCAAAACCTCCGAAACTATGGAATTTAAATATAAAAAAGATGCCGGTATCGGAGTCGCTGAATGCTGGATGGTCTGTGTAAGAACTGACAATCTCAAATGTGAAATATGGATTGGCGATAAGAATCTTAACGGACGTGGATCCGGACAGCGCGTTCGACCACTTTACCGCATCTATCCGGAACCTTGCAGCAATTACAGAAACTAGTAATCAACATAGTATTAATATGTTCCCAGAATAATCATTTCATCAGTATTAGCCTTAAGTTCTCTTAAGGCTTTTATTACGTTTCGGTCTGTGAGCTTTCCCTCAAATGTAACATAAAACCAGTATTCCCATTTATGCTTTAATGATGGACGCGATTCTATGCTTGTCATATTCAGTTCATTGGCATCTATTATTCCAAGAACATCATAAAGAGCACCCACCTTGTGCTGAGTTGTAAAACAGATGCTGATATTTACTGATTCACTGAGATATACCTCTTCCTTTGTCAGAATAACAAACTTTGTAGAATTGTCCGATGAAAAATTAATATTCTTATCTAATATTTTAAGTCCATATATCTCTGCTGCTCTCTCACTTGATATGGCAGCCTGACTGATAAGCCCATCTTCCTTTACTCTCTTAGCTGCTTTAGCAGTATTACTTACACTTTCAGCCTTAAATCCATATTGTTCTATATATTCCTTACATTGCATAAGCCCCTGAGGATGAGAATATACTTTAACAATATCATTTATTCTGGCCTCATTAACCGCTAAAAGGCAGTGATTTATATCTATAGTTACCTGAGCAACTATTTTTACTTCTCCTGTACGGATAATATCAGAATTACCCGTCACAAAGCCTGCTGAACTGTTTTCTATAGGAATAACTCCATAATCAGCAGATCCGTCTGCAACAGCTTTAACTACATCTTCAAATTTTTTAACATTTGCATAATTAACTCCACCGCCAAAGAACTTTATGGCAGCCTCTTCTGCATAAGCCCCGGGAACTCCGGCATAAATAACAGTTTTATTCTTTGTAATCAGCGAATCTATTTCTGTAAAATCTTCGGTTTCCACATGATCTGCTGCAACATAACCACTGGTTCTGAGATCTTCCAGCATCTGAGAAACATTTTTCATCAGAGTCGGATGATATATATATGGAGCTATCTCAAACATAGGTTTAAGTACAAACTCTCTTTTATGCATTTCCGGATGAGGAATGGTAAGCTTTTCAGTATTGATGATCATATCATCAAAAAGAAGTATATCTATATCAAGGGTTCTCGGTCCCCAGTGAATCAAACGCTCTCTTCCGGCTTCCTGTTCTATATCGTTAATAATCGATAAAAGCTCATATGGTTCAAGAGTGGTTTCTATCTCAATGACACCATTTAGAAAATCAGGCTGATCTACAGGTCCAACGGGTTCAGTTTCTATATAGGTCGATTTGTTTTTTAATACTATAGAGCTGTCTCTCTCCAGCTCCATTACAGCCATATCAAGATAAGCATGTCTGTCTCCAAGATTAGAACCTATACCAAGAAATACTCTGTGTTTTGACCTGGTAATCTCAACTGATACATCCCTGAAATCTGCATCTATCGGTGCATCAGGCTTTCTAACTTTTATAGTTGCTGACTTAATTATTGAATAATTATTAAGAATAGCCTCAAGGACAGCTTCTGCTGCAGCCTCAATAGTATCATAATTTGTTTCTACAAATGTATCCTGTATCAGGTCAGTTACTTCAGCATAGTTTACTGTACATTTTAATTTATCAGATATACCGGCCTTTTTTAAATCAAGACGAAGCTCAGCAGATACATAAAAATACTGGCCGTTTTTCTTTTCTTCAGGAAGAACGCCATGGTAAGCAAATATCTTTATGTCGTCTATTCTTATCTTATCCATACTTTTTTACCTCTTTTTGTTACTATCTACGGTATACTGTTTTTATATCAACGAATGGTTTTTCTTTTCCTCCGGCCAGTTGCATTCATCATATGCATCACAGATAAAGCATTCACGGGAAGCCTTGTCAGCCTTATATAATATACCGGCCAGGCTGTCTGGATCTGAAGTATTATCACCATGTCTTCTGATTGCATCCAGTATCAATTCAGTTTCAACTTCTGAGAAACCTGAATCCCTGAGAATAGGTTCTGCTATAAAAGGACCGGCATTTCTATGATCCATCTTTTCTTCAAGATCGGTGAATCTTCCGATATCATGAAGCAATGCCGCTGCATATATTACCTCTTTACTTATAAGACCATCTTTTCCTATAATTCCCTTTTCAAGCGCAAAAATATAAGACAGTCTCGCAACCTCGAGTATATGATCATACCCATGCCTGCAGAATATCCTGTTTTTTTCTTCATTTCTAATAACATCTATTCTTGTTCTGAATCTTTTATCGTTTATTATGTTATCTATCCGCTGCATGTTTACTCCATATTTATTTTTTTATAATATCGTATAGCTTCACCTGTTATAGTAAGTGATCCGCAGACCACAATAATGTCACTTTCAAAGTCAGCATTATCCGTTGCCGATTTAATAGCTTCATTCACATTATCTGCCGGAAATGCCTTAATACCCTCTCTGTTAAAAAGCTCAGCAAGAGTTTCCTTTGAAAGAGCCCTTGGATTTGATGACTGAACCGTATAAACCTTATCTATAACAGGTGCAAGTATTTTGATCATTTTGTAGTATTCTTTATCAGCCAGCACACCTATTATAAATGTGATATTCCCACTTGTAAATAATGACTCCAGGCTTTCTCTCAGTTTTATCCAGGCATCTTCATTATGTGCACCATCAACTATTACCACAGGGTTATCATTTATAACTTCAAATCTTGCTTCCCAGCTTGTTTTTTCAAGACCTTTTCTTATTATATCTGTATCAAGTCCCTGAATCCTCTGCAAAGCTTCTATTGCTGTAACAGCATTATATATCTGATAATGACCGCCCATATTTATCTTATATTCATTTCCATTATAAATAAAGGCAGAACCATACATATTTTCATCTAATATGGAAAGTTTTGAAATGTCAGCCGAATAAAGCTGAACACTATTTTCTTTCGTATACTCAATTATCTGATTCATAACCTCATCAGTTTCCGGATATGTTATAAGAGTTGAGTCTTTTCTTACAATTCCAAGCTTTTCACTGGTTATGTCTGATATATCAGTTCCCAGAACATTCATATGGTCCATGCTTATAGATGCAAGGACATTGATAACATCTTCTTCTATTACATTTGTTGCATCCAGTCTTCCACCCATACCGCATTCTATGAGCATATAATCCACATCCCACTCTTTAAACAGCATAAATGCGGCAGCTGTTTCTATCTCAAAAGCTGTAGGACTGACATATCCATCTCTGATCATATCGCTGACTTTTTCTGAAATCTCTGTAATGACTCTGCTCACTTCCTCTTCAGTGGCCCATCTCTTATTCAGCTTCCATCTCTCACAATAATCAAATATAACAGGCGATATATATCTTCCGACCTTATATCCGGCCTGTATAAGAGCTTCCTCAATAAAAGCCATTATACTGCCCTTACCGTTTGTTCCAGCTATATGTATTGCTTTTATTCCCTTTTCAGGATTATTCAACCGAAAAAGAAGCTCGTTAATCGCTTCTAAACCGAAGACACTCCCGAGCTTTTCTTTTTCATGTATATATTTTAATACTTCATTAAAATTCAAAAAATGTACCTCATACTTAATTTTCTCTATGATGGAATGGCGGTGTATTTTCATCTACCGGTGCAAGCTCATAACCTTCTTCTCTCAGAGCTTCTATAATCATAGGAAGAGCTTCTATAGTATTATAATGCTTGTCAAGATCATGCATAAGAACTATTGAATTGCCTTCATTATTACTTACATAGTGTAACACATTATCCTTAAGCTCTTCTGGAGTAAGACTCAGATCTTCAGCATCCTTGCTTTCAGCATTCCAGTCAAAATATGTATAACCATTATCCTTTAGGTATTTAATACATTTACTCATAGAAACAGTGGATACATCATTGGAGCTTCCACCAGGAAAACGATAGAATCTGGTATCTACACCGGTTATTCTTTCAACCAAGTCATGTACTCCGCTTACATCATCCACATAGGAATCATAATCCGCATAAAGCTTGCTATAGATATGAGACTTAGAATGAAGTCCCAGAGTATGACCATCAGCTACGATTCTCTTTAATTCTTCGGTGTATTTATAACTGTTTACAACTACAAAAAATGTAGCCTTTACATCGTATTTATCCAGAACATCCAAAAGCTCCATAGTATACTTGGATGGACCGTCATCAAAAGTGAGGTAAACTGTTTTTCCGTTTTTCTTAACTGCATCAGAAGGTGTTGCCCTATCCTTTGAAGCATCTGTATCAGTTGAAACAACTGGCTTTGCATCATTATCAGATGCTTTATTATTCATAGCCATCATAAGATTACTAGGTTCAGTAACCATGGTTTCGGCTTTTTCCGGCTCAACTTCAATTATATCCTCAGTAGTAATAGAATGAACAAGACCTTGTGAGTTTTTGTTATCATTTGTTTTAGCAGCCGCACTAATATACGCATTCCTCTTTACTTCAAGTCTATCAGCAGATCTTAAAACATAAAGAGTCATGATAAAAGGAAGAACAAGTAAAATTGCCGCAAATAATCCAAGTATCAGCTTCGTTTTATTCAGTTTTCTTATAAGTCCAAAAAGCTTCATACTTTAAAATAACTTTCCTTTTTATTGATCATCTCATCGTACTGTTCATACATTCTCTGTACGCTGTTCTCAAGCAGGTAGTAATGCATACAGTAAGGAACAAGCAGAACAAACAATAATACTATCAGGGGAAGAATCATAATCTCATTATTTATAACGAATGCCAGAATACACATTACAGTACACACTGCAACAAGCGCAAAAACAATAAGATGAATCAGTCTTTCATGCTGAAAGAATGCTATCTGATTAAGATGTTTTTCAATCTCTTTGTCCCAGTCTGTATCTTCCGGAGCTTCACTTAAAAGCTTATCTATATATAGCAGATATGATTGAATTCTTTTCTTCATTTTTTTAACCTGTAGTATATATTAACTTATTTATATAAGGGGTTTTTATTATAAGCTTTTTATCAATTACTGTCCATACATAAATGGGAAGATTATTAAAATTGTTTAAAAAATCAGGGAATCTTTGCAAAAATATATATACTTTGATATACTAACTTTGCTACTGAAAGCATAATGGCTATATGGAGGAAAATGTGTTGAATAATAATGACGAATACGAAAAATATTGTTATATGTGCAGACGTCCTGAATCAGAAACAGGTAAGCTCATAAACTTCGCTCAGAATGTATATATATGTCCGGACTGTTTACAAAAAACTCTTAATCAGATACAGAACAGTCCTATACTTGATATTACAAATATGCCCGGCTTCAACAACCTGAATATGTTTACGCCAAATATGGATATTCCAAATTCTCAGAAGCTTAAAAGAAAGCAAAAAGCAGAAAACAGTAAACCAGAAGAAAATGAGGAAAGCGACAATTCATTTAAACTCACTTTAAAAAATATACCTGCACCTCACCAGATAAAAAAGCTTTTAGACAGAGATGTTGTAGGTCAGGAATATGCAAAAAAAGTAATGTCTGTTGCCGTATACAATCACTACAAAAGGGTTCTTTCCGAAGAGGAAGCACTGGCTAAAGAAGCAGATCATCCAAAGAAAAAATACTCCGCAAAAGAGCTGGCTACAATGAGCTTTGAGGAAAATCCCGAAGCTATCCTTGATGAAGTAAAAATAGAAAAATCAAATATGCTCATGATTGGACCCACCGGTTCAGGTAAAACCTATATGGTAAAAACCATAGCAAAGATACTTGATGTTCCACTTGCCATAACAGATGCTACATCCCTTACTGAAGCCGGTTACATCGGAGACGATGTGGAAAGCGTTCTGTCAAAGCTGCTTGCAGCTGCTGATAATGATCTTGAAAAGGCCGAACATGGAATCGTATTTATTGACGAGATAGATAAGCTGGCAAAGAAGCAGGAAACAAGATCCAGAGACGTAAGTGGCGAAGCTGTACAGCAGGGTCTTCTGAAAATACTTGAAGGTTCTGATGTTGAGGTACCGATTGGTTCAGGCAGCAAAAATGCCATGACTCCGACAACCATGATGAATACAAGCGGAATACTCTTTATATGTGGCGGCGCATTTCCGGATCTTGAAGAAATAATTAAAACAAGAATTGCAGCCCAGTCTTCTATAGGTTTTGGTGCGAATCTCAGAGATGAGCTTGAAAATGATCCTAAGCTTCTTTCAAAGGTTACAACAGAGGATCTTAGGAACTTTGGTATGATTCCTGAATTTATTGGAAGACTGCCTGTTATATTCACCTTTGAGGCTCTCGATGAGGATATGTATGTAAAAATCCTTAAAGAACCAAGAAGCTCAATAATCAAACAGTATCAGAAGCTTTTCAGAATAGATGAAGTTAAACTTGAATTTGAGGAAGATGCATATAAGGAAATCGCGCGAATAGCCGCCGAAAGAAAAACAGGAGCCAGAGCACTCAGATCTATAATTGAAGAACTCCTTCTGGATATCATGTATCAGGTTCCAAGAGATAATACTATCGGTACCGTTATCATAACTGCCGAATACGTCTGCGGAAAAGGTTCTCCTATCATAAAACTAAGAGGCGCTGAAGACTGATCATAATCACATTTTTTAATTTCTTTAAAACAAAAAAATGAAGCACGGTACATAACCGTGCTTCTTTTATATAATGGAATTTAGCTTGTCAAAACTTAGAACTCGAAAGAACCCTCTGTTCCATCAGCTGTGAAATATACCATTCCGTTCTCTGGTTGATAATAAACGTTAAGAGTCTTTACTGACTTCTTTCCGCTTACTTCAAGAGCCTTAGCTACGATATCTTCTGTAGACTTCTGTCCACCAGCATACTCTACAACAACGTTAACAGTCTGCTTTGCAGCAGGTGCCTTCTTAGCAGGTGCTACTTTCTTTGCAGGTGCCTTCTTAGCAGGTGCTTTCTTCTCAGCTGCCTTAGGAGCTTCCTTCTTTGCAGGAGCTGCCTTCTTAGCAGGTGCTGCTTTCTTTGCAGGTGCCTTCTTAGCAGGTGCTTTCTTCTCAGCTGCCTTAGGAGCTTCTTTCTTTGCAGGTGCTGCCTTAGGAGCCTCAACTTTCTTAGCTACTTCCTTCTTCTCTACCTTAACTACTTCCTTCTTCTCTGCTGCCTTAGCATCTGTCTTAGCTGCAGCTGCCTTTTCAGCAAGATCCTTAACGCTAGCCTTCTTAACTGCCATCCTTGTTTTCCTCCATTTCATATTGATATGAATATTTACACTAGGTTGCATTTACATTATGTACTTTATCTTACGAGTGCATATTTTAATATTTTTGTAAAAGTTTTGCAATACTTTTAGAAATTTTCTCCATATTCAACAACCAAAGTATTCAATAAATAATTCTTTTGGATAATTTTCACATCAAATCATGGCTTTGTATAAGCCCATATCTTACCTATCTCATTTTGTATTTCTTCATAGGTCCATTTTTTATTTGAGTTTTCTACACAGTTTGGATCATTAACAATGAACTTTCCATTAGTATAAATTCCATCTGTTGTATCTCCAACTTCATAGCCTGTAATAACTATAAAGTGACCGTTGCTTGTAAAATGTCCCTTACCCATAATGCATATGAGAGGTCTTCCTGCTAATAGCTGTGCTGCCATCTCGTCCTCAACAGGACTGACATCTATTGATAGAATTCCAAGGGACTCTGCACCTTCAGACATCAATGACCAGCTTGTGCCGCTTCCTTCTACAGCATAGCCCTCTTCTATAGCAAAATCAGCTATATAGTCCGGAGTATATTTTTTGTTTTTCAATATATATAGAGCAACCATGGAAAGAGCTGTAGGTCCGCAGCCTGTTATGCCCATTGCATCCGAACCATACATTTTATAACCCCATCTGGTATCCCACTGATAAAGATGAGGAACCTCTTTCTTAAATTCAATATCATCATAAGCAGACGGATCTGCATCTGAAGCTGTTGCCTTTCCTTTTTTTATAGGATAATCAAATACAAAATCACGAGCCTCAAAATGATTCATAAGTAAATTACGAACTTCTTTTGTATAAGACTTTTCATCTATGCCGTAACAGGATGCAAAGTCAGCCAGTAATTCGTCAGCACGTTCTGATGAAATGCTATGACTATCTTTATCATATAGAGTCAGACCTCTGAGAGCATTGTCATAATCAAAGACTTTTTTCTGAGCTTCTGCAATCCTTGCTATTTCTGCTTCTATCATCTCTCTTTTATCCCGCTTAATAGAATAGATCATACATAGTATAAGTATGCTGAACATTACAAGCAGAAATAATATCATTCTGATCTTATATTTTTTCTTAAGTTTAAGCTCTTTTTGTAAACGTTTTTTATTTTTACTTCTTCTGTCCATTTTTATTCGTCCGATGTAACCGTATCGTTTGTTATTATATTTTCATTATTTAATGAATCTACACTGGAATCAAAAACAAGATATGATTCATCCAGGAAATTGTAATATATAGTATATGAATCATATGAATCCACAACTATCATTTTAAGGTCTATGAAAGAAAATGTATTTTCTATACTGTCTTCATTAAAAAACATTTCATACATAGTCAGGTAATCATTATCTGTTTTTTTAATATTATGAAGATTTAAATTGTAATAGCTTCCCATTCTTCCTGTCAAGTCTTTTGATTCAATATCCTTTATAAAACTATCTCTGAAAGCTTTATTTACATTAATACGGAAGCTGAGCAATTTACCTGATTCATCATCGATTATAAATTCAGTACTTCCCATATCATCATAAAAAACAACCATATCCCATACAAGATACATGTCCCTGTTAAATGTACGGATCATATATACAGGTGATATAGAATAATCAAGATTTGAATACGAATTAATGAGCTTTGAAGAAGGCACATTACCAACGAAAACATCTGCAAAATCCTTTAATGCTTTCTCATATACCTCTTTTGGTGTCATCCTGGAATCAAGGGTTCCAGGAATATCGGAATTATTCAGATATACAAATGAACCATCTGAATAGTTTTCTGAAACAGAATTCAGTTTTTCATAAAATGCTATACTTTCATCCTCCAGAGTTACATTTTCGGCAGTATAATGTATATCATAATTGCTTGTTCTTCTATCCTCATATAAAAATACAAAATAAGGAATACAGAAGGCAAAAAGTATAAGAAGAACTGCAATAATGTATATGGAAGTATTATTCTTTTTCATCAGAAGAATTACCTCCTTTCAACGTTACAGTTACAACAGTTCCTATACCCTGTTCACTTGAAAAGGAGATATTGCCGTCATGAAGCTCGACTATTTTTGAAACAAGAGAAAGTCCCAGTCCGGCTCCTCCCTGAGCTCTGGATCTTGATTTGTCAACTCTGTAAAATGCCTCTGTTACATGTTCAATAGCCTCTTTAGGCATACCTTTACCATTATCTGTAATGATAAAAACAACATCATCATCCTTAAACTTCTGATCAACTCTGATTCTGCCCTTTTTATCCATAGCTTTTCTGGCATTATCTATCAGATTAATGATAAGTGTCCGGACAAGATCCGGTTCCAGATAACATGTACCCTCTTCAGTTCTACATATGATTTTGATATTTTGTTCTTCAAGTGTAGGTCTGAGATGGGTTACTATATCCTCAACCATCTCCTTTGGTGAAACCATTTTTAACTCAAGCTTATCTTTATCAGCAACAAAAAGCTGAAGCAGTTTAAGGGACATACTTTCAAGTCTTTTAGACTCAGAATAAATATATTGCAGTGCATCATCTCTATCCTCATCACTGAGTTCCTGAGTTCTGAGCAGCTCAGAATATCCAATAATTGATGTCATAGGAGTTTTCAGTTCATGAGTAAAGGCTCCCATGAACATATCTTTTTCTTTCGCATTTTTCTTGAGAAGATTTACATTATTATCAAGTTCTTCAGCCATTTTATCAAAAGTAGCTGATAACTCACCTATCTCATCATTTGTTCGAATATCTGATCTGTATGACAGATTACCATCAGCAATTTCTTTGGTAGCCTTTTTCAGTTTATTAATCGGCTGAACAATGAATAAAGACAATATCCATGATGTAATAGCCGTTACAACAAGCATAACAAGAAACGATTTTACATATAGGTTATATAGCTTCTTTCTGAGTGCAAGCACATTATCTATATCTCTGCAGACGCAGATTATATAATCATCATCTCCGATTGATATTACAGAAGAGCTTATTATATATTTTAGACCATCGTTATCAGATTTGTAATTTACAGCTATACCATCATCCGGTCCCGTACCATCAAGTATGGAATTGAGATCAACATTAATTATCTTATTCTGTATATTTCCATATATGAGTTCTTTTCCTTTGTACAACAAAAAGACATCCGTAGATGTCTTATATGTTCCCAGTCTTCTGAGTATCTTCAGAAGCTGATCCTCGCTGAATTTTCCGCTGTTTTCATACGATAATCTAAAAACAGAATTTACCATCTGAAGATTATCAACAGCCTCCTGCTCTTCTCTGTCAAGAGAAGACATATATGATCTATGTATAATGATCGTAGATCCAAGACTAAATACTATAGCCATAAGAACTGTCATTATAATAGATAAACGCATTCTAAAGCTCAAAGTAATTCAACCTTTCAGATTACATTACACATCAAGTCTGTAGCCGACTTTACTAACAGACTTAAGTTCCTTTGTAAGACCTGCTTTTTTACGAAGTCTCTGTACATGAAGATCAACGGTTTTACTTCCAAATTCAAGTTCTCCGCCCCATACCTTTTCGTATATAACATCTCTATATAACGCTGTATTTGGAGTTCTTAAAAACAGTAATAACAACTCGAACTCCTTAGGAGTAAGATTTATTTCTTTACCATCTCTTGTCGCAACCATAGAAACCGCATTTACATGCAGACCATTAAGATCAAATGTATCTTCTGTCTTATTATATCTTCTGAGAACAACTTCAACCCTGGCTATAAGCTCAGCAACCTCAAATGGCTTTACTATATAATCCTCAGCCCCCATTTTAAGGCCTTTAACCCTGTCATCAAGAGCATCCTTTGCAGTTAAGAAAATAACAGGAATTCCCAGCGGTCTGATATACTCCATGATTTCAAATCCATCAACTCCGGGAAGCATGATATCAAGAAGAATTATATCATACGGCTTTTCATCTATTTTATCGAGCGCTTCGTTACCGTCATACGCAGTATCACAGTTATAGCCGACATTTTTGAGACTTAGTCTTATCAGATTGGATATAGGTTTTTCATCTTCAACAATAAGAATATTAATCATACTTTTATCCCTCTTCTTGTATAATCACATGTTATGTAACAAAATTGTAACAAAGATGACAACGCGAACCTGGTTCAATCTGTCATCTTTTGTAATGGTACATAAAAACACCATCTGTATGACATCAACTATATAACATCATCATAAAGTATAAGTTTTTATATTACATTTTGCAAGAACGGATATAAGTTTTACTAATAATAATATTTTATTTTTCTCATGTTTGTGATATATTATTGTATGTTTTTTACAGCTCATATCGCTGAATCGTATTTTGATTCATGTGTCATATGATGATATTATTAAAAAAGATAAATATATAACAGGGAGGAATCTCAAATGAAAGACGAAACACTATGCTTACATGCAGGCTATACTCCGAAAAACTCAGAACCAAGTGCAATTCCTATCGTTCAGAGTACAACTTACAGATTCGATAAGACACAGGACATAGCTGATGTATTTGATGATCCTACAAAGGCTCTCATCTATTCAAGATTTGCTAATCCTACAGTAATGGCTGTTGAGGAAAAGATCAATCAGCTTGAGGGTGGCGTAGGCGCTATGGCTACTTCATCAGGGCAGGCTGCATCTCTTCTTTCTATACTGAATATATGTCAGGCAGGCGACAGCTTTGTATCTGTATCAGAGATCTACGGAGGAACAGTTAATCTTTTCGCTTATACACTTAAGAAGCTTGGCATCGAGTGCATCTTCGTAAGCCAGAACGATTCAGACGAAAAGATAAATGCAGCATTTAAACCTAACACAAAGGCTGTATTCGGAGAGACAATCGCAAATCCTGCTCTTACAGTTTTCGATATCGAGAGATTTGCAAATATCGCACATGCACATGGTGTTCCGCTTATCGTTGATAATACATTTGCTACACCTATTCTCTGCAAGCCATTTGATTTCGGTGCAGATATAGTTGTTCATTCAACTACAAAATATATGGACGGACATGCTGTACAGGGCGGCGGTATCATCGTAGACAGCGGAAAGTTCGACTGGACAAACGGAAACTTCCCTGAGCTGGTTGAGCCTGACGAAAGCTACCATGGAATCTCATATGTTAAGACCTATGGAAAGCTTGCATACATTCTTAAAGCACGTATGCAGCTCATGAGAGACTTCGGCTGCTATCCTGCTGCACATTCAGCATTCCTGCTTAATCTTGGACTTGAGACACTTCATATCAGAATGAAGCAGTATTTCGAAAATGCGATGAAGGTCGCTGAGTTCCTTGAGCAGAGTGAATATGTTGAGAAGATAACCTTCCCTGCTCTCAAAAACGATAAGAATTACGAACTCTGCCAGAAGTACCTTGGTGGAAAGTCCTGTGGAGTTATCTCCTTCGTAATAAAGGGCGGACGTAACGCAGCAATGAAGTTTATGGACAGCCTGAAGCTTGCTTCAAACGAAGTACATGTAGCTGATATCCGTACCTGCGTACTTCATCCCGCAAGCGAGACACACAGACAGCTAACAGATGAGCAGCTTGTTGCGGCCGGCATTGAAGGCGGCATGATAAGATTCTCAGTTGGACTCGAGAACGTAGACGACATCATCGAAGACATCAAAACAGGCTTCGCAGCAATGTAACAAAAAAGATGACAGTTTGAACAAAAGTTCAACTGTCATCTTTTTTATGTTTATTTCTGATCAAGGGCCGGTGTCCAGTATTCTGAGTTGTATATATCTGTTAAGAGATATGATACCTTTGAATTGGAACCTACGTCCTCGTAGCTGAGTACGGCGTTCTTGCTGTAGTTCCACTTATCTCCGAGGTAATAGCTGTCCTGATAGTTTCCGTTATAATCATAGAAATCACAAATGAAATCAATTGATGTTCCTTCTGCTATCTCTGTAACACCCTTAGCTGTTGTCATCTCTGAGAGATCACTTATTCCGATATCCTTCATTTCATCTGAATAATCGAATCTTGCTCCGGCGATATAGCCTGAAGGGTGATCCTTATCAAATACAATAATAAGGTTACTTCTGACTCCATCAACAAAGGCAGGTACGCGGGCTGTAACTATTGTATCGCCGTCCTCAGTCTCTGTTGTATCTTCATAATAAAATGCAACCGGCTGTCCATCGATACTGAACCATGTATTGTCTGTCTCACCGATGAGCTTTCCGTCTTCGGTAAAATAATACAGATTATCAAGACCCATATCAACATAGCCCTGACCATCGTCTACGAACATATTTACCTGAAGATTCTGTATGAGACTCCAGTCAGTCTTTGACATTTCCAGTAAATGTGTTCCATCGCTCTGCTGTTTCCATACAAGCTTTGAAGGATCAAACTGATTATCAGCTACATACTGTGCTGCTCCATCAGCATCATATACTGCGCTGTCACTCATGAACTGTGCATCTGCGCTGTTCATTCCTTCGATGCTTCTGTCACCGGAAAGAAATGCACTAAGGAGTGCTCCGATGGCATCTGAGCCTGTTGTAGTACTTGAAGATGTTCCTGTACCGCCCATACCCAGAAGTGAGCTGTATGCTGAACCCTGTCCACCGGCTGATGCCTGACCAGTAGTTTCAAGTCCGGCAAATGCCTGCATACATTTATTTAAATCATCATCCACGCCTATATTCTTGTTTATAGCAGAAACTATACCAACCTTAGAAGCCTTCTTATAAGGGAAGTACATAGAAACGCCGTAAGCATTTGTCATGGATCTGGATGTCTTGTTATATTTAACTGCTTCAAGAACTGTTTCTGAAAGTGCCTTAGCCTCTTCTGTTCCGATGGAATTTGCGAAATTTACAAGGTCAATCTGATCAATCTTCGAAGATGTTGCAAATTCTCTTGTTCCGGCTCTTGCATCTGAAACTGTCTTATATTCTTTTCCTTTGATAAGCTCTGTAGTAGCTGTGGAAAATGCCTTCAACTTCGAAGGTACTGTCTGTGAGAACTCTGCAAGATCGATAACTGAAAGTGTTGTCTTCTGACCACCGCAGACTCTGTTACACTCTTCTACAAAGCTGTCTACGATTATCTGTCCAAGCTCAAGAGTCGGGATAGATGTATTCTCACCGATTGCATTTACCCACTTAGTATGATACCAGCCTACACCCGGCTCAGTCTCTTCTGAAGCAATGAGGTAATCTGCATAATTGCTGCACATCTGAGCTGTTTCAAGTGTAGCCATAAGACATGCATCAAAACCAATCCAGTCAAAGGTCTGACCTGAAGCCTTAAGTGCCTGATTTATCTCTGAAAGGTCCATGGAACCTTCGTTCTTATGCTTCTCATCATAGCCGTAGCCTGTGATTGAGCCGCCGCCGTGATCCCAGAAAATAAGAGCCTTTCTGTTTGCTTCATAGTTGCTTCCGCAATAATCTAGGAAATGTATCAGTGTGTTAGGGTCTGTCATAGGCTTGTCGCCGTCATCTGCTACAAGCTGTTCCATCTTGCCACTGTGAAGTCTGAATATCTGATTAGTCTTATTGCTAATTCCACTAGTCTTCCAGCCGTTACATCCACCTGTGTAAACAATAAGATTTACATTTTCCGGTATATTAGCTGATGCCATCTCACCAAGATCACTTGAAGCCATTCCGCTTCTTGATTCAAGGTCAGTACCGCACATATATACCATGATTGTCCAGGTATCCTGTCCGTTTCCGAGGATCTTAGTTCTCTTCTCACGAGCCTGGCTTGATACTTCTTTATTAAGCTTACCTGTATTATCTAGACCGTTCTGCCAGCCTGATGATGTAGAAGCACCGGAGAAACCTCCGAAGAGACTTGTTACATCGCCAAAGGATGTTGTGCTGGCACCGCTTCCTACGTTACTTGTACTTGAGGAAGAATAATCATTCATTCCTGAACCAAGTCCTGTTGTAGAAACACCTGATGAACCTGTTCCAGATCCACCGCCTCTTCCGAATAAGAGGAATAATACAATGATAATTATAACTAATGTTCCAGAGCCTCCGCCTATCTTGGCAGCTCTGTTACCCCCACCTGATGAAGAAGTCTTTCTTCCGGAATAAGCATCCTGTCTTCCTACAGGACCGGTTCCGAGTCCTTCACCACGACGATGAACGCCTTTAGAATTACCTGTTGTAGTTTTTTGTCTGTTACTACTTCTCGGATCCATATTAACCTCCTTATCTTAAAAGCAATACTCCCCACACAAAAGTCAGTAATACTGACAGTTAAGGTGTGGGGAAATAATATACTTAATCTTCTTCAGATAAATTTGCTTTACGTGCTTTGATTCCTTCAGTTAACAGTGGAACTATCTTATTTAAATCACCAACTATTCCATAGTCAGCTACATCAAAAATCGGAGCTGATTCATCCTTGTTAATAGCAATGATTATCTCTGATTCCTCCATACCTGCAGTATGCTGTATAGCACCTGAGATACCGATAGCAAAGTATACAAGTGGTCTAACTGTTTTACCAGTCTGACCTACCTGATGATCCTTTGGCATCCAGCCATTATCTACAGCTGCACGGGAACATGCTACCTCACCACCGAGAGCATCAGCAAGATCCTTAAGGATCTGGAAGTTCTCAGCAGAACCAACACCACGTCCACCGGCTACAAGTATCTTAGCCTTCTGAATATCAATTGTCTCTGATACAGACTTAATGATATCAAGAATCTCAACATATTTATTATCAGGAGTGAATCCGGGGTTGAACTTAACAACCTCGCACTCTCTTCCAACTTCCTTAGGAGATCTCTTCATAACTCCAGGTCTTACAGTAGCCATCTGAGGTCTGAATTCAGGACATGCGATTGTAGCGATTGTATTTCCACCAAAAGCAGGTCTAGTCATGAGAAGCTGATTATGCTTCTGCTCATCCTCTTTGCCCGGAATAGGATTAAGAGGAAAATCACCTATCTCAAGTGAAGTACAGTCAGCTGTAAGTCCTGTATGTACTCTTGCACATACACGAGGTGCAAGGTCACGGCCGATTGCAGTAGCTCCGATAAGGAACACATCCGGCTTAAACTCGTTAATAACTGATGAAAGAGCATGTGCATATGGCTCTGTTCTGTATTCCTTGAGTTCTGGATCATCGATAAGAATTACACGGTCTGCACCATGTTCCTTAAGATGAAATACTTTATTTTCAATATCTGAACCACAAAGCACAGCTACAACCTCAGTGTTAAGGTCATTAGCAAGCTCTATAGCCTTTCCCATGAGTTCGTATGTAATCTCAGTGATATGATTGTCTATCTGCTGAGCAAAGACATACACACCCTTATATTCTTCTAAAGACATAATCTAATCCTCCTATATAACAAACTTCTCAGCAAGTTTGCCAAGTATGTAGTCAGCTGCTTCATTAGCGGTTTCAGGTGAAACTTTTTCACCTGCACCTTTTGCAACCTTATCGGATGCTTTGGCAATCTGTGTAGGAGAACCTTTTAGTCCCATATTTGAGTCATCAAGTGTATCAAGTGCGTCTCTGTCCCACACTGTAATTTCTTTTTCAAATGCATCGAATATTCCACCAGGAGTCATATATCTTGGCTCATTTAACTCTGAAAGTGCTGTAATAAGACATGGCATCTTAGCCTTAAGAATATGATGTCTGTCATCATACTGCCTCTTTACTATTACATAATCACCTTCAATCTTAAGCTCTTCAGCATAAGAAATGAGTGGAAGATTCAAATGTTCTGATATCTGCGGACCAACCTGTGCTGTATCACCATCGATAGCCTGACGTCCGGTTATAATAAGATCGTAATCAAGCTTTCTGATTGCAGCTGCGATGGTCTGGGATGTAGCCCATGTATCTGCTCCTGCAAGTCTTCTATCTGTAACAAGAACCGCATTGTCTGCTCCCATAGCATATGCTTCACGAAGAACATCCTCAGCTTTTGGAAGACCCATAGTAACTACTGTTATCTCAACATTTTCTGAGCCCATCTGATCTTTAATTCTAAGAGCAGCTTCAAGTCCGGCTTTGTCATCAGGATTCATAATTGAAACCATTGCATTTCTATCGAGAGTACCATCCGGCTTAAACTTTACTCCTGCTTTAGTATCAGGTACCTGTTTTATACAAACAACTATTTTCATGCCTGTACCCTCCTTATGCTAATATATTTCCTGAGATAACCATACGCTGAACTTCGCTGGTTCCCTCATATATTTCAGTAATCTTTGCATCACGCATCATACGCTCTATCTCATATTCCTTGATATAACCATATCCACCATGAAGCTGAACAGCCTTGGTAGTAACCTCCATAGCTGTCTCTGCTGCGAAAAGCTTAGCCATGGCAGCTTCTACGCTGTAGGAAACCTTTGCTCCGTCAGCGAACTCCTGCTTCTTCATAGCAGCCTTATAAACGAGCATCTTAGCAGCTTCAACCTTAGTAGCCATATCAGCCAGCTGGAACTGAGTATTCTGGAATGCAGAAATACTTCTGCCGAACTGCTTTCTCTCCTTTGTATATGCAATAGTTCTCTCAAGAGCACCTTCTGCTATACCGAGAGCCTGTGCAGCTATACCGATACGTCCACCATCAAGTGTATGCATAGCTATACCGAAGCCCTTGCCCTGAGCACCGAGAAGTGCATTCTTAGGTATACGGGCATCTTCAAATATAAGTTCATATGTGGATGAACCACAGATTCCCATCTTGTTTTCCTTAGTACCGAATGAGAAGCCCGGAGTATCCTTATCTACGATGAAAGCAGATATTTCCTTCATCTTGCGGCCGCGCTTTTCAATTATACCTGTAACAGCAATAACGATATAAACATCAGCAACCTTACCATTTGTGATGAAGCACTTGGAACCGTTAAGTACCCATTCTTCACCATCAAGTACAGCCTTGGTCTGCTGCATCTGAGCATCAGTACCAGCGCCAGGCTCAGTAAGGGCAAATGCACCCAGCTTTCTTCCTGTAGCAAGATCAGCCACATATTTATCCTTCTGCTCCTGTGTTCCGTAAGTAAGAATCGGATCAATACATAGTGAGGTATGAGCAGAAAGAATAACTGAGGTTGTAGCACAAACCTTAGCCATTTCTTCTACAGCCATTATGTAAGTAAGGACATCGCATCCCTGACCACCATATTCCTTTGGTACAGGAATTCCCATAAATCCGGCTTTAGCCATCTTCTCAACTGTCTCACTTGGGAATCTATGCTCTTCGTCGATTTCCATAGCAAGAGGCTTTACTTCATTTTCAGCAAAATCTTTGAAAAGATTTCTGGCCATCTCATGTTTTTTATCAAGTGTGAAATCCATGATTATTCCTCCATAAATTTTTAACTATCAAAAGATGACAACTTGAATCAGGTTCAAACTGTCATCTTTTTTGTGTTATTTACAGTGCATCTACAGGTGTCTTTGTGCGGTCTTCGTTATACTGATAGAAACCACGACCAGACTTAACACCGAGATTACCGCCACGTACCATCTTACGAAGGAGTGGACATGCACGATACTTGCTGTCGCCTGTCTCTGCATAAAGAACATCCATGATTGCAAGACAGATATCAAGACCTACGAAATCACCAAGTTCCAGCGGTCCCATAGGATGATTAGCACCAAGCTTCATAGCAGCATCGATACCTGCTATGTCTGATACACCTTCCATCTTGATAAATGCAGCTTCATTTATCATAGGAATAAGGATTCTGTTTACAACGAAACCTGCAGCTTCATTAACCTGTACAGGTGTCTTACCGATAGCTTCAGCTATCTTTACGATTGTATCTACAGTCTCTGCAGGAGTGTTAACTCCGGCAATAACCTCAACAAGCTTCATTCTGTCAGCAGGATTGAAGAAATGCATTCCTACCATAGGTCTTGAAAGACCATTCCCGATTTCAGTAATTGAAAGGCTTGATGTGTTGGAAGCAAATATACATTCAGCCTTACAGATCTTGTCAAGCTCAGCAAATGTAGTCTTCTTAACTTCCATATTCTCAAATGCAGCTTCTACGATAAGATCGCAGTCTGCACATATATCTTCTTTAAGTCCAGGTGTGATCTTTGCAAGGATAGCATCAACCTGCTCCTGAGTCATCTTTTCTTTAGCAACAAGTCTAGCATAACCCTTAGCTATCTTATCCTTACCACCATCAGCCCACTCCTGCTTGATATCGCAAAGTGCAACTTCATATCCGTCAACCTGAGCAAATGCCTTAGCGATGCCCTGGCCCATTGTTCCTGCGCCGATAACGCCAACCTTCATTTATAAGTCCTCCTGAATAATTTATTTGTTCTTGAAAGGTACAACCTTAAGTTTCTTTTCTTTATCCTTCTCAAGGAAGTTAGCCATTGCAGCTCTCTGATCTTCTGTTTCGAAGCAGTCACCAAACAGCTTTTCTTCTATTACAATTGCTTCATCCATTGAAGCATCAAGTCCGTCATTAATCGCCTTCTTACAGTTTCTTACAGCTATAGGAGCATTTGCAGCTATGATAGATGCAAGTTTCTTAGCCTGCTCAAGAAGCTCTTCCTGTGGATATACATCATTTACAAGTCCGATAGCCTTAGCCTGCTCAGCCTTGATATTACGTGCTGTGTAAATAAGCTGTTTAGCCATTCCAACACCAATGATACGTGCAAGTCTCTGTGTACCGCCGAATCCAGGTGTGATTCCAAGACCAACCTCAGGCTGACCAAAAAGTGCATTTTCAGAACAGATTCTGATATCGCAGCTCATAGCTATCTCACAGCCACCGCCAAGTGCGAAACCGTTAACAGCAGCAATTACAGGAATAGGAAATGTCTCGATCATTCTGAAGATATCGTTTCCCTTCTTTCCAAAAGCTTCACCTTCTGCCTTAGTAAGTGTAGACATCTCTCCGATATCTGCTCCGGCAACAAATGATTTCTCGCCTGCACCTGTAAGTACAAGTGCACGTGTTGATTCAAGATCAACTGCTTTAAATGTCTCCTCAAGGTCTTCAAGAACCTGAGAATTAAGAGCGTTAAGAGCCTGTGGACGATTGATTGTTATAACACCAACAAATCCGTCCTGCTCATAAGTTACAAATTCAGCCATTTTTATATCTCCTTTTATAGAGTGGTAATCGAGCCCTATCTCTCAACTATTGTTGCGCAGCCCATACCGCCACCGATACAAAGTGTTGCAAGACCCTTCTTGAGATCCATATCTTCCATCTCATGAAGAAGTGTTACAAGGATACGGCATCCTGAAGCACCAACAGGGTGTCCAAGTGCGATAGCGCCACCACGTGGGTTAAGCTGCTTCTCAACATCTATTCCGAGGTCCTTACCAACTGCAACTGACTGTGCAGCAAAAGCTTCATTAGCTTCGATTACATCGAAATCTTCAATCTTATAACCTGTCTTAGCCATAACTTTCTTTGTAGCAGCAACTGGACCAACACCCATAATCTCAGGTGCAACACCTGCAAGTGCTCCGCCAACAAATGTAGCCATAGGCTTAACACCGAGCTCCTCTGCCTTCTCAGCAGACATAACAACGATTGCTGCTGCTCCGTCGTTAATACCTGAAGCGTTACCAGCAGTAACAAATCCATCAGGATTGATAGCTCTCATCTTAGCAAGACCTTCTGCTGTGATACCTGCTCTAGGGTTCTCGTCTGTATCAAATACTACAGTCTCTTTCTTCTTCTTTATCTCTACAGGAACAATTTCTCTCTTAAACGCGCCTGACTCCATAGCCTTCTGGCACTTCTGCTGTGAATTAGCTGCAAACTCATCAAGCTCTTCACGTGTAAGTCCCCACTGCTCAGCTACATTATCAGCAGTTTTAATCATATGATAGTCGTTAAATGCATCCCAAAGCGCGTCCTTAACCATTGTGTCTACAAGAGCGCCCTGGCTGTTTGATGGCCATGTCATTCTGTATCCGTAACGTCCGTTAGGAAGTGCAAATGGAGCCATTGACATATTCTCCATACCACCGGCAACAACGATATCAGCATCGCAAGCCTGGATCATCTGTGCAGCCATATTTACGCAGTTAAGACCTGAACCACAGACAACATTTACAGTTACTGCAGGAGTCTCAACAGGAAGACCTGCTTTGATAGATGACTGACGTGCAACATTCTGACCCTGTCCGGCCTGAATAACACACCCCATATATACATGGTCTACCTGATCTGCAGGAACTCCTGCACGATTTAAGGCTTCCTTAATAACGATTGCACCGAGATCAACAACCGGTGTAGTACTAAGTGAACCGCCCATAGTACCAATGGCTGTACGACATGCACCTGCTAAAACGACTTTCTTTGACATAAATTGTTCCTCCATTAAATTGTAAAAATTATATTGTTTATTGTTAATATTACTACATTAAAGCAATTAAACGCTTTCACACATTAAAGTGTTAAATCGGGTATAAACCCAAAGACGCTTTTTAATAATATCATAATCCTTTTTAAACCGCAATAAGTTTGATATTTCTTATTTGTTAATAATATGGAGATTTACAAAAGATTTTATAGACATATTTCACAAACAAAATCAACATTTGCAAAGAATATCTCTTGCTTTTTTGATTTCTTCCTCAGAAGGCGGGTTTACATCAGGCAATGGATAACTTATCCCAAGCCTCTCATATTCAGGCACACCCAGCCTATGATATGGAAGCACTTCAACCTTAGATACAGTTTTCAGACCACTGATAAAATCCGCCAGTTTTTTAAGATCAGATACATCGGTTGTGATTCCCGGAACAAGAACATGACGTATCCACATATCCTTGCCGGCTTCAGATAGATACTGAGCCATATCAAGAATATTCTTATTAGTAAAGCCAGTCAGTTCTCTATGTGCTTCATCATTTATATGTTTTATATCAAGAATAAAAAGATCGGTATATTCACACAAAGTTTTGAATTTATCAAAGAAATCAGCTTCATATGTAAAGGGATTGCCTGATGTATCCAGGCAGGTATTAACTCCCTCTTCTTTAGCCAATTTAAAAAGTTCAGTAACAAAATCAATCTGCAGGAGAGCCTCTCCGCCACTAACTGTTATGCCACCTCCGTTTTTCCAGTAAGGCTTATACCGCTTAGCCTGCATAAAAACATCCTCGGGAGTACGGGCAGAAACCTGAATCCCCTTATTCTTACACTCCTCAAGACTGCTCTCACTGTTTACAACACGCCAAGTTTCCGGGTTATGGCAATATTTACAGCGCATATAACAGCCCTGGAGAAAAACTATAAATCTGATTCCCGGGCCATCTACTGCGCCAAAGCTCTCTGTTGAATGAATATAACCTACTATTTCTTTCATCTTATTCCTTTAAATAAATTATAAAGAATCATGGAATGTACGATTAATTACATCCATCTGCTGTTCCTTAGTAAGATTAATAAACTTAACAGCATAACCGGATACACGGATTGTAAAGTTGGCATATTCCGGCTTATCCGGATGTTCCATAATATCCTCAAGAACCTCACGGCTGAATACATTTACGTTCAGATGATGCGCTCCCTGATCGAAGTACCCATCCATAGCATTCACCAAATTATTCACTCTTTCATCTTCTGTATTACCAAGAGCAGACGGATTCATTGACTGAGTATTAGATATACCATCAAGGGCCCAAACATAAGGAATCTTGGCAACCGAATTAAGTGAAGCAAGAAGTCCGGACTTCTCAGCTCCATAGCTGGGATTAGCACCAGGAGCAAGCGGTGTCCAGGCTTTACGTCCATCAGGCAGACTTCCGGTAAACTTACCGTATACAACATTCGACGTTATAGTAAGTATAGATGTGGTAGGTTCTGAATTTCTGTAGGTATGTCTCTTCTTTATATCATCGAGAAATGTCTTCAAAAGCCATACTCCTATCGAGTCAGCTCTGTCATCATCATTACCATACTTAGGGAACTCTCCTTCAGCCTTATAATCCACTGCAAAGCCATCTTCATCACGAATAACCCTGACCTTAGAGTATTTAATAGCAGAAAGTGAATCTATGACATGTGAAAATCCAGCTATACCTGTAGCAAATGTACGACGTACATCAGTATCTATAAGTGCCATCTCAGCTGCTTCATAATAATATTTATCATGCATGTAATGTATAAGATTCAGAGTATTCACATACAGTCCGGCAAGCCAGTCCATCATAAATTCAAATCGTTCAATCACTTCATTATAATCAAGATACTCAGAAGTAATTGGTCTGGCAGCAGGTCCCACCTGAACACGGGACTTGGCATCTACTCCACCATTAATTGCAAATAGAAGACATTTTGCAAGATTGGCACGAGCACCAAAGAACTGTATCTCCTTACCTGTCTGTGTTGCTGATACACAGCAGCAGATAGAATAATCATCACCCCACACAGGCTTCATTACATCATCATTTTCATACTGAATAGAACTTGTCTTAACAGAAATCCTTGCAGCATACTTTTTAAATGCCTCTGGAAGCTGTGATGAATAAAGTACAGTAAGATTTGGTTCCGGTGATGGTCCCATATTTTCAAGTGTATGCAGGAATCTGAAACAGGTCTTTGTAACATGAGGACGTCCATCCATACCGATGCCGCCGACCTCAAGAGTTGCCCATACAGGATCACCCGAGAACAGTTCATTATAAGACTGGATTCGAGCAAACTTCACCATCCTGAGTTTCATAACAAAATGGTCAATCAGTTCCTGGGCTTCTTTCTCAGTTATAATTCCCTTTTTAAGATCTCTGTCAATATATATATCAAGAAATGTAGAAACACGACCTACAGACATAGCTGCACCATTCTGTGTTTTAACCGCAGCCAGATATCCAAAATACAGCCACTGCACAGCTTCTTTAGCATTCTTTGCAGGACGGGATATATCACAGCCGTAGATTTCAGCCATTTTCTTCATTCCTTCAAGTGCCTTGATCTGCTCTGCTAATTCCTCACGGAGACGAATAACATCATCAGTCATGACACCATGACCACAATTCTGCTTATCTTCCTTCTTCCATTCAATAAGCTGATCTATACCATAAAGAGCAATTCTTCTGTAATCACCTACTATACGGCCTCTTCCATAAGTGTCAGGAAGACCGGTAATAATGTGACTTTTTCTGGCTGCTCTCATCTCATCAGTATAAGCATCAAAAACAGCCTGATTATGAGTTTTATGATAATCAGTAAATACTTTATGCAGTTCAGGATTAGGTTCATAACCATACATTTTAAGAGATTCTTCCGCCATCTTGATTCCACCAAATGGCATGAACGCTCTTTTCAGCGGTTTATCAGTCTGAAGTCCCACTATCTTTTCAAGATCCTTCATGGATTCATCAATATAACCGGGGCCATAAGAAGTAAGAGTTGATACAACATCAGTCTCTTCATCTAATACTCCACCCTTATTATGTTCTTCTTTTTGAAGCTGCTGAAGTCTGTCCCAAAGCTTATCTGTAGCTTCAGTGGGTCCCTCAAGAAAGCTCTCATCTCCTGTATATGGGGTATAATTATAGGTAATGAATTCTCTGACATTACACTCTTCTTTCCAGAGATGCCCTTTGAAACCATCCCACTCACTAAAATAAAGCATTAAATCCTTCTGCATTATTATTTCCTCCTAATAGTCTTCCTAACCAAAACATTAAAACGCAAATCAACTTTACTACTATATAAAGTAGAAGTCAATCTTAACAACACATTATATAGTATTATCATAAAAAAAGAACACTCCAACGCGAAGTTCGAATGTCCTTTTTGTACATATTACCCATAAATAAGCATATGTTTTTTACTATTTTTTGTTTTCTTCATCCTGAACCATTATATACTCTCCGGCCATTCCTGCTCCGGCAGCAACAACACTGTCAGGTTCATCGGCAATGGATACTTTGATACCCGTTCTGGCAGTAATAACTTTATCCATACCATAGATCAGACTTCCTCCACCTGAGAGGAGAATTCCTTCTTTGCCAACATCAGCAATCAATTCAGTTTCTGCCTGGTCTAATACTTTCATTATTCCATCAATGATCTGATTAACAAGATCATCGAAGGCTTCAACAGTTTCATTAGCACCCAGATCCAGTCTGACAGGAAGTCCATTTATCTGACTTTTCCCTTTTATCTCATAAGACGAATCAACTGTTCTTGGATATACACCTGCTATTTCTACCTTAGCATCTTCAGCAGAAAGTTCACCAAGCTCAATATTATATTTACGTCTTACAAATCTGGCTAAAGCATCTGTAAAATCATCGCCGCCAATTTTAAGTGAAATACCATAGGCTATATCTCCGGCTGATATAATGGCTATTTCAGTAGTACCACCACCTATATCCACAATCATATGGCCGGTAGTTTCCATTATATCGACGCCAGTTCCCAATGCAGAAGCTATCGGTGATTCCAGAAGAAATATTTCCTTTGCTCCTGTTTTTACTATAGCATCCTCTACAGCTCTTCTTTCAACCTCTGTGATACCTTGTGGAACAGTCACACATACATTCGGTCTTCCAAGAAGTCTTCTTTTTCTGAGCGCATTTTTTATAAATGCCTTTATCATTCTCTCAGCTATAGCATATTCAGATATAACACCATGCTGCATAGGTTTTTCAACAACGATAGCTTCGGTAGTTTTACCAAGCATCTTTTTTGCTTTATAACCTACAGCAATAATCTTTTTTTCCTTACGCTCATATGCAAGAACTGAAGGCTGATTAATAACAATACCTTTATCCCGCATATATATACAAACCTTGGAAGTACCAAGATCTATACCCATGTCAATACGATACATTAATTAAAATCCTCAGGTGTAACCTTTTTCTTTTCATTGTCTCTCTTTGATGCCTTTTCAAGTGCAGAATCAACCTCTTTTATAAGTCTGTCAAGATTACCTGTTTCCATACCCATAATAAGATTGTCGAGTTTGTTCTTAACCTCTGCAACATACTTAAAGCCTCTGTTCTCGATATATGTGAGAGCTACCTTAGCCATATTCTCTTTAGTAATCTTTGTCATATCAATAAGGTATTCAAATTCAGAAAGGATTTCTGAAGTATTACCAAACAGTCTTGATATGGAATCAATCTCACCTGTAAGAATAACAACAAAGTCCTTTACGTCCTTAGCAGAAAGATTAACTATCTCTATAAGCTTTTCAGGCTTTACAAGACCAGCGTTCTCCACTACAAGACATCCACCCTTAAGCTTATCAAGAGCATCCAGCTTAACCTTGTTAAGAGCCTGAGCTTTTATCTTAGCAATAGTCTTTTCACTGCAGATACCCATATCGTAGAAGCTTCGTGCAAAGTCTTCACCTACACATACAGAACCAAATCCATACTGTCCTAAAATAACTATGTTTCTGGATCTTATTGTTTCTTCCATATTTGCAGCTATATCATTAAAGGTATCAACTATTTCATCAGCTGATGCTTCAATGTAGAGATACTTTTCAAGATAATTAGCAGCAAGTGGAAGTCTTTGGCCAGGTGCAGTCTTAGTAAGATCGATATCCATACTGTCAACTGAGGCAGCTTTCTTTTCTGCATCCTTTATGGCAGCCTTAGCTTTTTCAAGTCTCTTCTTAGCATCATCTATAACAGAAGCAGACTCTTTACTCTTATTTGCAGCTTCCTTTTCTGCTTTCTTCTTAGCATCTGCAAGCTCTTTTTCTACTGATATAATACCAGCTTCTTTTTCTTTTAATTCTTTTTCTTTTGATTTTACATTATCCTCAGCATCTTTAATTGATGCATCTGCAAGAGATACTGCTTCCATAAGCTGAGCCTTGATAGCTTCCTGCTCCATAGCTCTGGCTTCTATTTCAGCTTTACTCTTTTCAAATTCTGCATCTATAGCAGAATTCTTCTCATCGATAATCGCTTTAATATCAGCATCAGCCTTTGAATCAGCTTCCTTCTCAGCACCGGCAATAAAATCACTTATAAATGCAGCCGAACCACTTACGATTGTTTCAAGAACAGATGCTAAAGAGTTTTCTCTTTCTTTTGCAGCATTGGCACGTCTCTCATCAATATCAGAAGCTTTTGCACTGATAGCAGCAACAGCTTCCTTTCTCTTCTCAACCTCTGCCTTTGCATCTTCTACTGAATCAGTAATCTTCTGAAGCTTATTTTTAGCTTCTTCAGCTGCTTTCTTCTTCTTATCTACTTCAGCTACCGCATCATCTACTAAAGCTTTCTGCTTATCAACATTAGCCTCAAGATCACTGACCTTAGATTTAGCCTCTTCAAGTTCATCAGCTATCTCAATAACTCTTCTCTTTGCAGATTCGAGTGCTTCTTCGGCTTTCTTGACATTTTCATTAGCCTCAGCAAGAGAACCTTCTATTCCAACAAGATCAGCATTAGCCATCTCAACATCAGACTCAGCAAACTTAACATTTTCTTTAGCCTTTTCAACTTCTTCTTCAGCTAATACAATTGCTTCCTCTGCATTTTCTTCGTCAGTCTTAAGACTCTTAATACTGCTCTTTATATCAGCAACCTTATCTTCAGCTTCTTTAACTCTGAGTTCAGCAGCCTCAATCTCACCCTTTAAGCTAACTTCTTCATCATTAAATCTTCTCTCATCCTCAGCTGCTTTTTCTTCTGCTTCCTTTTCAGCATTGGCACGCTCTTCAGCTTCTTTTTCTTTAGCTTTGATTTCAGCAGTTTTTTGAGCTTCCTCTATTAAGCCGGCTACTATAGCCGCCCTTCCTTTTTCAGCCTCTTCCTTAGCTACAGCCTTTTCTGCGTCAGCCTTTTCTGATGCTTTATCGATTTCAGCTCTTATTGTTGCTATCTCATCATCCTGAGCCTTAACATCATTTTCAGCTTTATCTTTTCCTTCTTTAGCTGTTTCAACAGCTTTTTTAGCATCTTCTATAGCTTTTTCTGCATCTTCTTTTTCCTTCTTAGCAGCTTCAAGCTTAGCTTCTAATTCAATCTCAAGATCACTCTTTTCAACAGGAACATCCTTTTTGTCCTTAAGAGCTTCTTCAAGTTCTTCAATCTCTTTAATAATAGAAGCCTCTAATGCTTTAGCTTCTTCTATCTCTTTAGCTGCATCTTCTTTTGCCTTTTCTTTAAATGCCTTAGCAGCAGCCTTACGTGCCTCATCAGCAGCCTTCTTTCTCTGCTCTTCAAGAACACGTCTCTTTTCAGCTTCTTCAGCCTGACGCTTAGCAGCTTCCTCAGCCTTCTTAGCTGCACGCTCCTCAGCCTGACGCTTAGCTTCTTCTTCAGCCTTACGCTTTTCTTCAGCAGCCTTAGCTTTAGCTTCCTCAGCCTTCTTAGCCTCTTCTTCTTCAGATTTTTCCTTTTCAAACTGAGCTTTCTTACGAGCAGCAGCCTTTTCTCTAGCTGCAGCAAGACGTCTCTCCTGATCGTCTATGCCACTAGACATTTTCTTCTTTCTGGCTTTCTCATCCTTAAGCTCTTCTTCGATTTCAGATGTCTTATCCTTTGAGCCTTCTCCTTCTGATTTTTTATCATGATTATCAGCAGAGATATCCTGGAAACCATCCATTTTAGATGCCTGAGCAGCGAATGATGCATCATCGTCATCATCAATATCATACATACTGTCAACATCATTAGAAGGAGTTTCTCTGTTTGTAGGAATAATACTGTCTAAATCATCACCAGATTTCTTCTCCTCTCTTTCATCTGAAACCCAGCCGTTATCTGTACTAACAGTCTTAGTTCCATCAGCAGAGAATGATGATCCACCATGAAGAGTTATCTTATCTGAATCTTTATCTTTATTTGATTTAATATCAGCATTAAGTCCACCACCTGAAGGAATGCTTCCCAAACCACCTGAAGGTGTACTTCCGAGACCACCCTTTGAAGTATCTTTTCCCCCAAGACCTTCTCCTAACTTCATGTCAGCGGTAAGAACTACAGTTTGATCATCAGCTCCTGCTTCAAAACCAGAACCTTCTGCTGATTTCTGTTCCTCTTTCTTCTCAGCATCCAAATCAATACCGAGTTCCTCGGCTCTTTTTCTCCTCTTTTTCTCTTCAATCCGCGCAAGTTCTTCAGGGGAGAGAGTTTTAAAATGCTTTTTCTCCTCTGTTTTCTTCTTTTCGCCTTTCTTGGAAAATGCCATAGCTTCCTGTTCTCTTTCGAGCTTCTTCTGCTTTTCAGCACGTTCCTTCTCTACTTGTGCTCGAACGGCAGCTATTAGCGCCTCTCTCTGATCTACAGCCACGTTGCTACTACCTCCTTAAACTCCGGTTTCTATACCTTCTAAATAAATATCTTATAATTTTATTCCCAGAGAAGCCAGAAGAGCTTCTGCTTCTTTCATCTTTTCTTCTTCTTCTCTAAGTCCCTCATTTATTTTACTTTGTTCAGTTGAAATAACTTTATCAAATTTATTCTCTATCTTGCTTTCTTCCTTGCCAAGACTTGGGAATAAATCAGAACTGAATTTAGAGAAATCCATCTTTGGATAATCAAATGTATCCGAAGCAAATGTATATTTCTCTTCAACTACTGGTTCCTGAACAGGTTCCGGTTCAACAATCGGTTCTGGTTCAGGTTCTGATTCAATAACCTCAGGCTCTGGTTCTGGTTCAGCTTCTACAATTGGTTCCGGTTCGAAGTCTTCCTCAACTTCTGGAACGAACTCTTCAACTTCAGGTTCCGGTTCAGGCTCTAAAATCGGCTCCGGTTCTGATTCGAACTCTGATTCCGGCTCGAAGTTTTCCTCTACTTCCGGAACGAACGCTGCTTCTGGCTCGAAGTCTTCTTCTACTTCCGGAACAAATTCTTCAACCTCGGGCTCCGGCTCTACAAGCGGTTCAGATTCAACTACCGGTTCTGGCTCTGGCTCTGGTTCAACTTCCTGTTCAGGCTCTGATTCCACAACTTCAGCTTCATGCTCCGGTTCTACAATTGGTTCTGGTTCCGGCTCAAACGCTGCTTCCGGTTCGAAGTCTTCCTCTACCTCCGGAACGAACTCTTCTTCATGTTCAAAGTCTTCCTCAACTTCCGGAACGAACTCTTCAACCTCATGCTCAGGTTCTACAACCGGTTCTGATTCAACCTCTGGCTCTACAACCGGCTCAGGTTCTGGCTCTACAGCCACAGGTTCTGGCACCGGTACAGGTTCAGGAATATGTCTTGGTTCCGGAATTGGTTCCGGTTCCGGCTCTGGTTCAGGTACTAGCTCTGGTTCAGGTACTAGCTCTGGTTCAGGTTCTGGTTCAGGTTCCGGAAGAGTCTCCTTAAATGCTTCAAAATCTACGAATACATTTTCATCTGGATCTTCTTCAAACTCAAAGTCCACTTCGCTTAATCCTGCAATCGTATCTGATTCAGGAGCAAATCCATCATCATAGTTATAAGTAACAAAATCTCTGAATTTATATTCCGATTCTTCCGTTTCAACATTATCAGATACATTATCATCTTTTTGAGAAACATCAGAAGGATTATTCTCAACTGTCACTTCAGAACTAACATTCTCTTTTGAAGAATCCATTGTTGTATCCACTGTTTCAGTATTATTATCAACCTTAGAATCTGAAACAGCTTCTGAAGTAGATTCACTCTGCTCCTTTTCATTTTTATCAGATGTATCTGATTCTTTTTCAGATTTATCCTTATCTTCTTCAGGAGCTTTTTTCTTAAACTTCTTTTTTATAAATACCTTAAGACCTTTTTCTACATCATCGATTGATTTAATACCTGTTTCTTCACCACTAACCATGGAAGTAATTACAGCTTCATTTTCCTCAGGAGGATTCATTCTGTAATAATCCTGTTCAAGCTGTTCCTTTTCAAGCACACGGGTAGCTTCATCCTCCGGTTTATCATCAGGATGTTCTTCCTCAGCATAAATGAAAAAGCTGTCCCATGATGTACTTTTTTCTACCATGGCACTATCTATAAGTGGTAAATAAGGACTGGTTTTAAATGTAGCTTTATAATCATTTGCTATTACATCAATATCCCCTTTGTCCAGAAGCCTGGAGAGAATAAGTAATTCATAGCTCCATTCAATATCCATATTATCTCTGTAATATGGATAGATCATATCATAAAGCTCTAAAAGATCAGGCTTTCTTGCCTTTTTCATGATATATCGTATATTTTTAAGCTCTCTTTCAGATCCATTGCTGAAATATATATATTCTTCAAAGTATCTTTCAGCCAGCTTAAAATATCCGAGTTTTAAATAATAATTTATGAGAGAATAAATTATTCTTGTGGCTTCAGGAGCCATAGAATGCGCCTTCACATAATAATATCTGGCTTCTCTCAGCCTGCCTACATTTTCATATATCTCGCCACAAGTATGAAGAAACTGCGGATTATAAGACTTCTCAAGATCTTGAGAATCCAAAATACCAACCGCAAGTTCATATTCGTGAGCTGCAGCAAGTTCCTTTATTTTGTTAACACTGGTCATACTTAATCCGGAACTCAAACTATTACCTCTAAGTTACTGTAAAAGTAACATCCTTTCTAAAAAAACAATGAATTATTTAGTCATCTACAGAAGCATCTTCAAATACTTTTTCAACTTTTTCTATAACTGTTTCCTTCATGTTTCCACGAGTCTTCTCATACTGAAGTCCTGATTCCATGATTTCAAGAAGTTCAAGACGTACTCCCGAATCAATTTCCTTGATATACTGCATAAGTACATCTTTTATCTCGACAACATATTCCTTTTCTTTCATGCGGTCGATCATTTCCTCGTAATTAAATGTTGCCTTCGTCATTATATCCTTCTGCTTACGTCCGCAGACAATACATTCCTCAGAACCAGCTTCATTAACATGACCACAGTTACAGGTCCAGATCATGCCATCTGTTTTATACTTCTCAACAGCATCAATACCACGTTTTTCTTTAAGTGTCTGAAGTCTTCTTGAACTTAGAGTTACATTAATAGGAACATCATTACATGCATATACCCCACGAGGTGTAGCATATTTATTAAGTGTAACCTTAGCATCCTTCAGAAGAAGCAGATCACTTGGTGCTATTTTACTCTGAATAAAATCAGACTCTATAACTGAAAGATTAATATTCTCACTAAAAACAAAATCCACGTTCTTTACTACAAGTCTCTCATCATAGAGATTTGTATATTCAACATCACACCTTAAAGCCTGAATATCTTCATGATTATAATTGTAACATACAAGCTTCATATTAATGCTCTGTGAATTACCATCCAGAACAACCTTTACAGGTCTCGGTACAAGACGTGTATAATAATTTGTTACATAAAGTTCTTTATGAACGTTATCGGTGACATTTGCAATCTTATTCACCTTAACTGCAGTACCGGAAACAATTATTCCAAATGAACCTGCTTCAAAAGGTGCATAAGTCATGCTCATACCTATAATTGCATTTGCCCCTCTCTTCTTAGCTGTTTTGATCAGCTGATTTTCAGCGTCCTCACGACACTGTTCAAGCTTAGCTGTATCCTTACGTGCAACGTCAGCAACATTGGCAGCTATTCCAGAAATAAAATTGGAACCAAGAATTGCCTGACTGGAAATAAATCCCAGGTACTCATGGATGCTATACCCCTCTATACTGGAACCTGTTGTAACTAAAATAGACTCCGCCATTATATACCCCTCCTATTTCAAACTCAAACTTAATTATAACCTTTAGACAGATTTATTTCAAGGCATTTCAAGCTTAGATTCATTCTTATATCTGACGAAATGATATTCAATACTGAAACAGGTCTGTTCCTCACTTACGTCAACAATTTTCCAGTTTTCCTTCTTGTCAAGATCAGGAAAAAATGTATCTGCCTGATAGCTGTAATCAAGCCTTGTGATGATAGCTTCATCGCAGTACGGCTCCATCATATTGTATATACTTCCACCTCCGATTATGTATATATCGTCACTGTCTATTCCCTTTAAAATGTCAAACAGCTCCTGTGTACTATGCGCTATTATGGCATCCCTGGCAGTAAAATCCTCTTTTGTGCTGAGAACTATATTTCTTCTTCCCTTAAGTGGAAGTCCTCCGGGAAAACCGGCAAGAGTTTTTCTACCACAAACAACAGTATGTCCCATTGTTTCGTTTCTGAAATGTTTCATATCCTCAGGGATTGAAACAAGCAGCTTGTCTTTATATCCTATACCCCAGTTTTGATCAGCATTGGCGATTAATGTCATAATTATTCCTTTCTATATAGCAATCGGGATGTCTTTGATCTGTGGTCCCGTTACATAATCCTCAACGGTAAAGTCTTCCACTTTAAAGTCATAAAAATTCTTCACCTCAGGGTTCAGTGTAACCTTCGGAGCCGAATAAGTTTCTCTTTTAATCAGTTCCTTGATAATCGGAACATGTTTATCATATATATGTGCATCAGCAATAACATGAACGAGCTCTCCCGGCTTGAAGCCAGTAGCCTGAGCCATCATCATTAAAAGAGCTGCATATTGCACCACATTCCAGTTTCCTGCAGCCAGAACATCCTGAGAACGTTGATTAAGAATCGCATTAAGCTTATCACCCGTAACATTAAAAGTCATACTATAAGCACATGGATAAAGATGCATTTCTGACAAATCCTGATGTACATAGATATTAGTCATGATTCTACGGCTGTATGGATTATTCTTTAAGTCATAAATAACCCTGTCAACCTGATCCATATCACCTTCTTTATAATGGTGCTTAACTCCAAGCTGATAACCATAAGCCTTACCAATTGAACCCTCCTCATCAGCCCACTCATCCCATATAGATGATTTTAAATCATGAATATTATTGGATTTTTTCTGCCAGATCCAAAGTATTTCATCTATGGCCGACTTAATATATGTTTTCCTAAGTGTTATGGCAGGAAATTCTTCCTGAAGATCATATCTGTTAACTATTCCGAACTTTTTAATAGTATATGCAAAACTGCCATCAGGCCACTTCGGTCTGACCTTTTCTCCCTCGGTACTAACACCATCCTGCAATATACTATTACACATAGCAATAAAAATCTCATCAGCTTTACTCATAGCGAACCTCCCATGTACTATTCTGTTTTACCTTCAAATACAGCGTTTTCACGTACCATATCCGGAAAACAAAAAAATAAATGCTATAATCAATATATCCCGCAAAGCATACTATGTGATTATAACATAAAATCAGCAAAAAATATAAAAAATTTTAATAAGGAGCATGTATTATGACAAATATTAATAAACAAAGAATATTCTGGGGAAATATCCTCAGAAAGCTTCGTTATGATCATGAACTGACTCAAAACGAAATTGCAGAAATACTTCATATGACAAGACAGAATTACAGCAATATTGAATGTGGAAAAAGGCAACCATCTGCAGAGACGATTGCCATTTTATCTGATCTTTATGAAGTTGATTTATATAATTATATAATTAATCTGATGCCAAATAACTACGTTGCTGAACTAGACAATTATAAAGTATATGTAAAAAATGTAAAAAAACCCAGAAAGAAGAAAAGTTCTACCGGAGATCAGCAGGATAATTAAAGCATTCCCTTAAGTATATCAACAGCAATATTGATATTATTCTTTTCAAATGCTCTCTTGACCTGATCTATCTTTCTACGTATTTCAGCATCAAGATCATATTCAGCAAGCTTGGAAAGCTTCTTTTCAGCTTCTTCCTTATTATTCTGTTCAAGAGACGCAAGAACATCTTCAGCTCTTTCTTTAATATCTGCTGATTTAAGCTTTATACCATTTGTTTTTAAGATAAGAATCTCAGTGGAGTTGGAAACCTCAGTTGTTTTTCCAAGCCACTTTGATATTCCGGCCACTACCTTCTCCCACTCAGTTACAAGAGACTGCCAGTTGCTTTCAGCAACATCGAGGGTATCGGCTTTTGCCATATTAACATGGTCATCAAAACAATCTGCAAGATATATAGCACCTATTTTCCTGGCAGCTTCACGACAGGAACGCATCATATTCATATAATCATTATTTTTTGAAGTATATAAAGCATCCAGAAGATCCGCACTGTATACTTCATACTCCTCACAGAATCTTTCTGCAGCTTTCATGTAAGCACTCATATCACCCTTAAAGAGCTTAAGACCTTCTATAAGCCTTACATCACAGCCCTTGAGAGCTTCCGCATCCTCAGCTATTTCACGGATATCTTCAATAAGATCATCATCATCTGGAAGCATTTTTTCAGGAACCAGACTAATAATAATATTTTGAAGAATAGCCTTGTCAATAGGTTTACGAAGAATCCCGTCAAAGCCCGCATTTTCAAAATAAATGTCAGGCTCATCAACCTTTTCATCCAGAATTATATAGATTTTTGCATCACGGCATTTGCTCTGGTTACTTGATTTGATATTTCTTAAAGTCTGAATGCCATCCATTCTTGGCATATTTCTCGACAGAAGTATCAGATTATACATATCCTTGGTAACTTCCATCATGCATTCCATGCCACTGGATACAGAGGTTACAAAGCAGCCAGTCTGATCGATCATTCTTTCAATAGTTATTCTTTCTTCATTATCAGCATCTGCCAACAACACATAAAACTGACCTTCTCTTGTATAAAGATTCAATTGTTTCTCTATATCGACAGGACGATCCTCGAAGCCGGTCAGCTCGACATTTTCACGTTTTCTTATCAGATCAAACTTATCTAAAAGAGACATAGCTTTTCCCCTTTCATATATATTTCAGACTCTTCAACAATTTATAATACTATTTTACGATAACTCTTCTTTCCTCTACGAATAACAAACTCTTCTTTAAATACTTCCTTCTCGTATTCTGTATGAATATCTGTAATTTTTTCGTTATTTACAGCTACTCCATTCTGTTCAATTGCACGGCGGCCCTCACCTCTGGAAGTAACAAGTCCTGCTTTAACAAGAATACTTATAGCATCTATTTTACCGTCCTTGAAATCATCATCATTAAGAACAGTCTCCGGCATATTCTCAGAGCCACCACCGCCAAAAATGGATTTAGCAGCTGTCTCAGCCTTTTTAGCCTCTTCTTCACCATGAACAAGTTCAGTAAGCTGATAAGCCAGAATTTCCTTTGCCTTGTTTAACTCAGCTCCTTCCCAGCTTTCCATAGCCTTAATTTCATCAAGAGGAAGAAATGTAAGCATCTTGATACAGTTAAGTACATCTGCATCGTCAACATTTCTCCAGTACTGATAAAACTCATATGGAGTGGTTTTCTCCGGATCAAGCCATACAGCACCCTTTCCGGTCTTACCCATTTTCTTTCCTTCAGAATTAAGAAGAAGTGTGATTGTCATAGCCTGAGCATCATCCTTACCCAGTTTCTTATGTATAAGTTCTCTACCACCGAGCATGTTGGACCACTGGTCATCTCCACCGAATTCCAGATTACATCCATATTCCTCATAAAGCTTAAGGAAGTCATAGCTCTGCATAAGCATATAGTTAAATTCAAGGAAAGTAAGTCCCTCCTCACTTGCAAGACGCTGCTTATAGCACTCTGCACGGAGCATATTATTTACCTTGAAACATGATCCGATATCACGTATAAACTCTATATAATTAAGGTCTCTAAGCCAGTCAGCATTGTTAACCATCATGGCCTTGCCCTCACCGAATTCAATAAATCTGCTCATCTGCTTCTTAAAGCATTCACAGTTATGATCGATCATTTCAGTAGTCATCATTTTTCTGAGATCAGTTCTTCCCGAAGGATCTCCTATCATACCTGTTCCACCACCAACTAATGCTATAGGTCTGTTGCCGGCCATCTGGAGTCTCTTCATGAGACAAAGCGCCATAAAATGACCAACGTGCAGAGAATCTGCAGTAGGATCAAAGCCAATGTAAAATGTAGCTTTTCCATTATTTATAAGATTCTTTACACCCTCTACATCTGTAACCTGAGCAATCAGTCCACGTTCAACAAGTTCTTCATATATTTCCATGTTTATTCTCCCATAATATCATTTATAATCATACCAATCGATGGTATTATAACTAACTTTTTTAAATGTGTCAAAACACTGTTATAAATCTATACATTTTTTCCGTATTCCTGGTCTCTATATCGTATATATCCTATACCAACAGCAAGTATAACAAAGAAATACGGTGTGGTAATTGGCTGGTTAAGATTAACCATACCCTGTGCAAAATAAGATACAGCTCCAGCCAGACATCCTATGGCTATAGGATCTTCCTTCATTCTTTTTCCAATATATGCAAATGAAGTACTAACAAAGCCAAGATAGCTTATCAGTCCAAACAAACCGGTTGTAACAAGATACTGAAGAAGCTCATTATGCAGATTATCATATTTTCTAAAAGTGATTGCTATCATCTGCTCAAAATAATAATCATACATGAGCTTACCTATAGTTTCATTTCCGTTTCCGAATATTTTATGAAGTACCGAAGAATCCCTGAAAAGATACCAGCCTCTGGTCCATATAAAACCTCTGAAAGTTCCCCATTTATCATTAAATACAAAAAGCTCATTTCCGGATCTTACCCCAAGTACAATTGTAACAACAAGCGCTATAACAAATATAATCGAAAAGATAATAAGCAGCTTAGGACTTTGAATTTTCTTATAAGCGTCATAATTAAGCTTTCTGAAAAGCATTGAACAGACAAGAATAACGACTATGACTAAAGTTAGCATAAGCATAACCTTTGGATTTTCAACTATTTTAGCTATACCATTTATATGCTTCTGACTTCCTTTAAATACACTGTTTAAAACAGCCATAGTTTCAAGTCCGACAAACAACATAAGCACTGCAAAAATGTATTCCGTAAAATCTTTTCTCAGAATTGTAACGTAGAAAAGAAAGATAAATGCCACACCAAGTCCAAGATATACGTTATCACTCTTTGCTGGTATAATAGCCATTCCAGCCATAACAATACTTAACCCTGATACTACCCTTTTCCATATACTTTTACTAAAGATAAATATGGATACAAAAACAGGGAGTGCGATACATATATAGGAACCATATGTATTAATATTTCCAAACAGCGAGATAAACATTTCTTTCTGTTTATCAGTTACTCTTTCCCTGAGTGAAAAAGGATCAAATCCGAAATGTTGTAAATAAGCAAGCACATAAGCAAATCCGGAAACAAGGAAGAAAAGAACAAAAATCAGATCATTTACACTTGCTTCCCTACTAAGACAAATAAACATCAGAGTTAAGACGATTACCATAGATAAACCGAAACATCTTCCTGAGCTGCCCGACCATGACGCTAATCTGTCAGGAGACATGAAAAGTGCGCATGTATTAGCAATCATAAACAGAAAAATCCATATTTCAGGCATAAGGATAATCGGAGAATCCTTATAAAAAATAGGTTTATCACTGCCATAGTATCTGATCATAACAACTTCAAGAATAAAAGATACAACAAAAAGAACAACATAAAGCAGAGAACCATAAGTAAATACCTTGGCACGCGTACCTGTTATATCAAAATACATGTTGTGCATATAAATAGTATAAACAGTAACTACAAACATAATAAAACCTAAATTAACTATATCAATAGGTCTGTTTTTTCTATATCTGTTAAAAGTCTCTTCATTCATTGTAATACACCTGATAAATTATAGTTTAAAATAACAAAAGGACAGACTGCTCTGCCCTCCCAAGTGCGGATAACAGGAGTTGAACCTGCACGGGTATTCCCACTAGAACCTAAATCTAGCGCGTCTGCCAATTCCGCCATATCCGCTGATTATTGTTACCAAACGGCAACTTCAAAATTCTGACATGTAAATAATACAGCCTGTAAAAATAGATTAATTAAAAATGATTACAGACAAAAGCCTGTAATCAGAGTGAGCCACGGGGGAATCGAACCCCCGACAACTTGATTAAAAGTCAAGTGCTCTACCGACTGAGCTAGTGGCTCAAATAAACATTATCATCTAGGAGACCTCGGCACTCCGTGCCGTATCCTAGAACTAATCTGGGCTAGTTGGATTCGAACCAACGAATGCAGGAGTCAAAGTCCTGTGCCTTACCGCTTGGCTATAGCCCAAGACATTTAACAAGGGTGGGTAGAGGGACTTGAACCCTCGGCCTCCAGAGCCACAATCTGGCGCGCTAGCCAACTGCGCCATACCCACCATATGTGCAGATTACGTATTAATCTGTGCACTAGCATTTTTTTCAAAGAAAAAAATGCCTAGTAAGCTGCAGATTGTGCTTGCACATCCGTGCAAGTGCAAGCAGGCAGCATACACTGCAGATTCGCTCCGTAAATCATTAAAAAGCATTTTTTCTGAAAACGCTACTCACACGATTTTCTTTGAAAATCGTAGTGTGAATGTGCCCGAAGGGATTCGAACCCCCGACCCACGGCTTAGAAGGCCGTTGCTCTATCCAGCTGAGCTACGGACACATAAAGATTATCCTAATAGACAATCTAAAAGCGGGTGATGGGAATCGAACCCACATATCCAGCTTGGAAGGCTGGTGTTCTACCACTGAACTACACCCGCATACCGTAAACCATCGTAATAGTATATCTCTGTGACAGCTACTGTATTGTATAAAGTTTTAATCACTTTGTCAAGTGATTTTCCCTAATCCTTATCATTTATTTTTAAGAATCAGGTTAAGTCGGGGTGACAGGATTCGAACCTGCGACCTCTTGATCCCAAATCAAGCGCTCTAGCCAAGCTGAGCCACACCCCGTAGGTAAAGATTTTACGAAGTAAAATCTTTGCCCTAGCTTTTTTCAAAGAAAAAAGCTTAGTTAGTTGCGGTTAGTGCTTGCACATCCGTGCAAGTACAAGCAGGCAACGTAAACTGTTACAGCTTGTAAAGACTTTACTTCCATCTTTTTTATTGTAAATAGCGGGAGGGGGACTTGAACCCTCGACACTACGGGTATGAACCGTATGCTCTAGCCAGCTGAGCTATCCCGCCACAGTCAAAGATTTTGCTCTGAAAAATCTTTTCATATAATTGGGGCCTACAGGGCTCGAACCTGTGACCCTCTGCTTGTAAGGCAGATGCTCTCCCAGCTGAGCTAAGACCCCGTAAAAAAGTGACTGTCTCTCAACAGCACTTTTTCAATTATAGTGATGTGCCTATACTTTGTCAAGTTATTTTTTCAGCTTTTTTAAGATATTTTTAGTCATTTTGTACAGTATTATTATTCTCAGCCAGCGGAAGTGAAATTATAACCGTAAACAGATCTCCGTCTATATTTATCTTAAATGTTCCATCGTGCAATTCAGTTAAATTCTTCGCAATCGAAAGTCCGAGTCCTGAGCCTTCTGTATGACGCGCCTTATCTCCCCGCACAAATCTTTCTGTAAGTTCATCTGCAGATATATTAAGCATTTCCTTACTTACATTTTTAAGACTCAAGATAACATTTTTCTTATCTGCATCAAAACCAAGATTCAGATATACCCTTGTACCATCCTGCGCATACTTATATACATTTCCAAATACATTATCAATAATTCTGAATACTCTTCTGCCATCTGCATATACACAGGCGTTATCAGTTGATATATTTTTTACAAGTTCCAGATTTTTTTCTGCAAATTTATCCTCATATTCTCCTATGATCTGACCAGTTAATTCAACAATGTTCAGATTCATTTTCTCCAGTTCTATATTTCCAGTACTGGTTTTTGAAGCCTCTATAAGATCCAGTATAAGCTGCTTTAGTCTTTCAGACTTTTTATCAAGGACATCGATATATTCCTTTGCCTTCGGACTTTCTATATTCTCTCTTTTAAGAAGATCTACATAGTTAATAATAGATGTGAGCGGAGTTTTTATATCATGAGATACATTTGTAATAAGCTCTGCCTTTGTACGTTCATCTCTGACTGATGCTTCCACTGCTTTAGATAAACCTTCGCCCAGATTATTCAGATTTGCTCCAAGTTCTTTATTATTAAAGGATAATTTTTGTGTATCTATCTTGGCATCTAGTTCGCCCGATTGAATTCTTTCGCTTACTTCTATCAGTTTCTGAGTATCTGACATGTATTTAATCACGATCATAACAAAAGCCAGATCTAATAACAGCATAAGTGCAACAACGAGCATTATTTCATTAAATTCACAGACAGTTCCAATCAATAAAGCTATTAATAATGAAGCCAGACAGAAGGAACCCACAAATATGATCAGTCTCTTATCGCCCTTCAGGTACTTCCTGAAGTATCTGATGATTTTTACAGTAATAAAACCATCCAGGAATTTTCCGCATTTAATTCTTCTTATAAACGACAGATATATAACTGCACATATTAAATATATGATTAATGCTACTGTTATAATTCCAATCAGAACTCCTGCAGGTTCTGTCATAATAACACTGAATATGCTGATACTGTTTCTAAATACTTCTTCCAGTAAGCAGAGAACACCGATAAACAGTAGCACAAAAGCACCAACCAGGAATAAATATGGTATCTTATCGAACCAGATAAGCTTTTTGGGCTCACCTATCGTAAGAATAACAACAGCCAGAAGAAATGCTATGAATCCAATGATTGCCAGAGTAATAGGTGACGGAATCTGACGACTTATTTCATATGCAGCATACATACTGCCATATGATGAAGATGCTCCATATAGTCTTGTACCAATCACAAACGAAACATTGTTATTTTTAATTGTATTAATCTGTTGAACAGATAAATAATTAAAATCCTTTATTTCTCCATTCGGAGTTTTGTAACGTTGAATAAGATTCCCAGTATACTTATCATATTTCACATATACATCAGATACATTTTCAAGCTTATCAGAAAAGTCTTTATAGGATATATTATACTTATCATTATCGAGTTTATATATTTCATCAATCTCATACATATCAGACAGATAGAGATTTTGAATATTTTTATCATCAAAACTGTATGCCGAATTAGCTCCTTCTGAGTATAAATATGTATTCAGGTTATTATTCTTGATAATCTGTTTGCTATCTACCGGAAGTGTACCGAACACAGCCTCTGCTGCCGAACAGTACATAAACGAATCCATAAAGTCTTCCTTAGTCATTTTTTCTTTATAATCAAGATAAATGTAATCAGAAGTAACTTTCTCAAGATCCTGATGACCGGTCTGAGCAAAATCCCCTTCTCTGTATATATAATTTTCCGAAACAAAATACATCAGAAGATTTGAATTCTTACTATCATATAAGTAATAAATAATTCCGGATTCCGAGTCAGTATATATTTTACCTTCCGCGAATAATCCATTAATTATCTGATATGCTTTTTCTGTATCATCTTTAGGAGAAAAGTCACCCTTATCATTCCATTTTTCCTGATACTGATTCATAAGAGATACATCATATCTTTCACCATTTTCCTTGATATATCTCAGATAATCCTTTAATGACATGCGGTAAAATGTACCGGAAACATTATCCGGAATCGAATCCACATAACTTTTATCAAAATAGCTATAGAAAGAATTATTATCAGAACCTATAACACCTGTATAAATAGCATTATAATATTCGTCGGTTCCGAGAATAGTTTTGACATCAACACTCTCCTTCTTATCAGGAGTATTAAAATCATAAAAAGTAAGATCCATACTGTCAAAATCTATTTCGTTTAATTCTTTATCTATCGAAGTCTTATTGTTTATTTCAAATACAGTAGAACTGATAACTGATTTAATATATTCAGACTCAGCAAAAGGTGTATTTGAATCTGTGCCGTCATCAAAATACTCATAAGCAGTTACAGCATCAAACAAAAAGAATAACGCTGCAATGATGCCTGCAAAGCCTATAATAAAGAATAACAGTCTAAATGCTTTATTTTTAATAACCTTCATAATAAAGTCCTTTCCTAAAGTTTTTCAAGCTTGTAGCCCTGACCCCAGACCACCTTCAAATATCTTGGTTCCTTAGGATTTATTTCTATTTTTTCTCTGATATGTCTTATATGTACGGCAATTATATTGTCTGCTCCGAGAGCATCTTCCTTCCAGACCGCCTCATATATCTGTCCGGTTGTAAATACTCTGCCCTGGTTTTCCATGAGATAATAAAGAATGTCGTATTCAATAGGCGTAAGCTTTATCTCTTCACCATCAACAGTTACGAGCTTTGCGCTGTCATTTATCTCCAGGCCGCCGCTTCTTAAGATCTTATCATTTGAAGTCATCGCTATATTTCCAAGCTCTGTATATCTTCTAAGCTGTGATTTGACTCTTGCAACCAATTCAAGAGGATTAAAAGGTTTTGTGACATAATCATCTGCACCGATATTAAGTCCCAGAATTTTATCTGCATCTTCTGATTTTGCTGAAAGAAAAATGACAGGAACACTGCTTGTCTCCCTAATCATCCGGGTAGCTCTTATACCGTCCATTTCAGGCATCATTATATCGATAACGATTAAATGAATTTCCTTACTCTTAACAGCTTCAACAGCTTCGATACCATTATAGGCTTTTATTACATTATATCCGGACGTCTCCAGATATATGCTTATTGCCTCAACGATATCACTGTCATCATCACATACCAGAATATTATACATTACTTACCTCCACATAGCTTTCCTAAGGATTAACCATACTATAGGAAAATGATTTTAATAAAAGGTTATTAAAATTCTTAAAGAATTATTAAGTTAAGAAAAACACTTGTTAATAAAATAAAAAAAAGCTAAAAATACATGATATTATAACGCAAAAAGGGGTTGTACTGGACAACCCCTCAAAAACTTACAGTTTATGATTTATGCTTCTGCAGGTGCAGCTTCAACCGCATCATCTTCAAAATCCTGATCATCATCGAAGAAATCATCATCAAAATCATCATCGAACTCATCAAAATCATCAAGATAATCCGGTGTAAGATACTTATAAACTGCAACAGCAATTCCAACTATAAGTGTTATCACACCAACAATGATACATACTGCTATTATGGCATTCTTTGCAGCCTCAACAGCATCATCCTTAACAACTATCTCGTTTCTCATATCAAGAAACCCCCTTTCAAAGTAATTGCTTTATTTATGTATGAAATCTAGTGTATTATAACACAACCTTCTTAAGCTTTGCAAGAGATGCAAACATTTTCTTTTCGCCTACTTTTTCAAAATCAACAGTGATTTCATAATCATTTCCGCCCTTTATCATTTCAGTCACAACCCCCTTACCGAACTTGATATGACGAACTGTATCTCCTACAGTATAATTAATCTCATCAGAACCGGAAGGTTCACTTTTTTTAACCGGCGAAATGTTTTTGGAAAAGAACGGTTTCTCTGTTGTAGAATAATTCGGGGTAAAACTTTCAAGCTTAACCCTGTTTACCTTAACACCTGATTTTTCAAGAAATTCATCAGGTATTTCTTCTATAAATCTGGATTCTGCGGGATACAGTCTGTTACCATTAACCATCCTGGTAGTTGCACTGCTGAGAAAGAGTTCCTTTTTAGCTCTTGTAATACCTACATAGCAGAGTCTTCTTTCTTCTTCCACAGCATCAGGATCATCTGAATCAATTGAAAGCCCGCTAGGAAACAGTCTTTCCTCCATACCAACTATAAATACTATAGGAAACTCCAGTCCCTTTGCGCTATGAAGCGTCATAAGAGTAACCTTATTTTCATTTTCATTATCTTCATCAGTATCAGCAACCAGAGATATTTCTTCCAGAAGTTCCATAAGCGAAGGTTCTTCTGATTCGCTCATGTATGAAGCTATTTTATTCTTCAGTTCCTCTATGTTTTCTATTCTCGCCTTAGCCTCATCAGTTCCTTCATTCAAAAGAAGTGTTTTATAACCCGTTTTTTCCATGAGTGTATCAAAAAGATCTGTCAGTTCTCCTGTTGAAGCAGTATCCTTTAATTCAGATATCAGCTTCACAAAACCTTTAAGCTTTTCTGCAGAACGTCCAAGCGTATTAATATGATCTTCATCAAGGCAGTAATCATACATGGAAAGACCGGATTCAAATGCACTATCTCTAAGCTTATTTACGGTAGTCTGACCTATTCCTCTTTTAGGTACATTTACTATACGGGCAAAGGATACCTCATCATCTGAATTGGCTATAAGCTTCAGATAAGCCAGGATATCTCTGATCTCCTTACGACTGTAAAAACCTGTTCCACCAAATAGTCTGTATGGCACATTTCCATATATCAGCTTTTCCTCCAAGACTCTTGACTGAGCATTGGTTCTATAGAGAATAGCCATATCAGACAGGCTGTAGCCCTGTAAGGTTTTATCCAGAATAATATTAACTACCCCCTGAGCCTCTTCATACTCAGAGTCATAAACCACATATCTGATTCTGTCACCACTGACGCTGTCAGTCCACAGACTCTTCTTTTTTCTTCCGATATTATTCGCTACCACAGCATTAGCAGCATTCAGAATATTTGAGGTGGAACGATAATTCTGTTCAAGCTTAACAACCTTTGTATCGGAATATACATTTTCAAAATCAAGAATATTACTGATATCCGCTCCCCGGAATTTATATATCGACTGATCATCATCACCAACAACACAAAGGTTCTTCCATTTATCAGCAAGCATCTTGATAAGAAGGAACTGAGAATGGTTTGTATCCTGATACTCATCAACCATAATATATTTGAATCTGTTCTGATAAACCTCCAGAACCTCTTTATCCTTGTCAAAGAGTTCAAGAGTCTTAAAGATCAGATCATCAAAGTCCAGAGCATTATTCTGCTTCATCCTTATCTGATATTCACGGTATACGCGGGCCATCTGTGATATCCTGTATTCACCAGCATATACTCTGTCCATATCCTCCGGAGTAAGAAAATCCTCTTTAGCCTTGGAAATGGCACTGATACAAGCCTTTTCAGGATACTGCTTTGTATCAAGCTGGAGATTCTTCAGCACCTCCTTGATGACAGCCTTCTGATCATCAGTATCATATATGGTAAAGTTATTATTCCCACCTATCCGATCATAGAATCTCCTGAGTATTCTTACGCACATGGAATGAAATGTGCTGACCCAGATACTTTCCGAGCCAAAGCCTATCTGCTCTTCAACTCTGTCGCGCATCTCTCTTGCAGCCTTATTGGTAAATGTAATAGCGAGAATATTATATGGATTGACTCCCATCTCTTCTATCAGATACGCAATTCTATGAACTATAACGCGGGTTTTACCACTGCCCGCACCGGCAAGAATAAGAAGAGGCCCCTCTGTATACGAGCAGGCCTCCCATTGTTTATCATTTAATCCGAACATTACTCAGCTGATGTCATTCCCATCTTTGCTTTAAGTGCTGCGAGTTCATCCTGTACGGCTGCATCAGGTGAACCGTCATACTTAGCAGCAAGATTATCAACTTCAGAAGAAGCGGTTGTTGCATTAAGCTCAGCCTCAGCAGCAGCAACATCAAGCATTGCATCTGCCTTATCTTCCATTCTCTGGAATGAAGCAAAGCTGGATTCTGAATTAACCTTTGATGTCATCTTATTAATATCCTGCTGTGCCTTAGCAAGTCTTATCTTAGCCTTAATAGCATCCTTACGAGAATCAAGCTCAGCTATATCATTAACAAGCTTATCGTGCATCTGACGCATCTTCATCGCATTTGCAGCTGATACATCATATACCTGCTGAAGTGTTGCCTGCTTAGCAACCAGCTTAGACTTTTCTGTTAAGAATCTTGTAGCATCAGCATCATTTCCTGCAACTACAGCCTTCTCAGCATACTGCTGCATTCTTGCTATCTCTGCATTACACTCATCGAGATTACGCTTAGCCTTAGCTTCATCAGCCATAACCTCAGCTGTTTCCTCTTTAACCTTCGCAAGATCATTGTTGAGATTTCTGAGTGTCTGATCGATCATCTTCTCAGGATCCTCTGCCTTGTCAAGAAGAGCGTTGATGTTTGATGACATGATGTCCTTAAATCTTGATAAAATACCCACTTTTGTATCCTCCCTGTTACTTTTAATTATTTGATTCAGATCTATAAATCTGATTTAAAAACCCAAAGCTAATTATACATTATCGTAATACCAGTGTCAAAAAAATGTTACGGACTGATGTATCAAAAAATATCAGCGAATTGATGTATCAGTCAAGCAGCTTAAGGATTGGAGACTGCACATATATAGCTTCATCTCCTATGACGATTTCTATTCCTTCTAAGAATATTTCTTCAGCTTCCTTTATTCTTTCCTTACTGCTCGAATAAAGTGTTGCAATGCTATCATCAGCCGATAATACATCATACATTTTTTTATCAAATACGATACCGGCATCCATATCTATATCATCTTCTTTTTTTAGCCTTCCGGCACCAAGAGATAGAGATACCCTTCCCATTACACCGGCATCGATTTTTTTAAATATAAAGCTGTCTCCTTCAGACATTATATCTTTAACGGTTATGTTTTTGTTGTATACACTGCGATTATTGAATTTTTCCTGGAAAAGATCAAAATCACCACCCTGGGCTCTTACAAATTCAATAAACTTTTCATAGGCTTTGCCCGAGCTGATAACATCTTCTACTATAGCTACGGAATCCTCACCATCCTTATAGACATCAGACAGCCTGTACATTTCCGAACAGAGGCAGACAACTACCTCTTTAAGATTCTTTTCCTGTCTGGTGCCCTTCAGAAATTCAGCTGCCTCATATACCTCCAGTACATTTCCTACACTATACCCGAGAGGCTCATTCATATCAGTAACTACCGCAACAGTCTTTCTTCCGGCTCTTTTACCTATATCAATCATAGTATTTGCAAGAAGCACAGCCGATTCATAATCCTTCATAAAAGCCCCGCTCCCGCATTTTACATCAAGCACTATAGCATCAGCGCCTGAGGCAAGCTTCTTGCTCATAATACTTGAGGCAATCAGAGGAAGACTTTCCACAGTCCCGGTAACATCCCTAAGTGCATAAAGTATCTTATCAGCAGGCGCAAGACTGAGAGTCTGTGCCGCATCTACAAAGCCTACAGTCTTAAGGTGCTCCATAAAGCTTTCCATATCAAGACTGGAGCTAAAGCCCGGAATACTATCAAGCTTATCTATGGTTCCTCCTGTAATACCAAGACCTCTGCCGCTCATTTTACCTACAGGAACACCAAGCGCAGCCATAATAGGTCCAACGATAAGCGTTGTCTTATCCCCGACTCCACCGGTGGAATGTTTATCAAGAACCGTCCTTCCCAGCGACGACATATCAACCACATCACCGCTATAAGCCATAGCCATAGTCAGATGGAAGGTTTCCTCATAATCCATGCCATTTATACATATAGCCATAAGCAGAGCCGACGACTGATAATCAGCTATAGAACCATTAACAATACCTTCAATAAAAAATCTTATTTCTTCTTCCGTGAGTTTTTCCGCACGTTTCTTCTTCTCAATAATTTCTATTATATTCATGCTGCCCCCATATCCTCAAAAAGATGACAGTCGAACTTTTGTTCAAAGTGTCATCTATTTTATGTAAACTACAATGCTTCGTTCAGTTCTTCTGTACCCGAAAGTACGAAACGCCCTTCAACTATAATGTCTGTTTCTTTTCCTGCAGAATCGACCGTATAAAGTCTCCCCAGTTCATTATACGGAATGGTTATATCCGTGTGACAATTGAAATATGCTTTTTCCGGCTGCGAATATCTCAGAACAGAAAAATCATTTTCTCTGCTGATTATTTCTTTACCATCCGGATTATATACAGCATGATCCTCTGCATGGCTGTAGCAGGTATCTCCCAAAGCAAAATGTGGTCCAGTTTTTTCAACTATCAGTATAGGGAGTTTCTCAAGAATATTATACTTAAGCGCCATACAGTAGGCGGTTGTATTTGTCCCTATAGCAAACTCACCTATTGGAAGAGTTTCATGATTAAAAAGGATATTCTCCTTTATGTATTTTCGTCCGTCCGCCTTAAGCTCTTCTGCATTTTTATCAGGCGATACAAGACTCATGTCACAGTCATAATCAGAAACAACTCCATCTTCGAAGACTATCTTTAAATCCTTAAAGCTGTAACCGTTAAGGTATGATCTGCTTACGTGAAGTGTTCCCCTGGAACCTTTAAGAACAGGTGAAGTAAATACTTCTCCCAGCGGTATATTCACATCCGCTGTACAGTTTTCAAACTGTGTTTCTTTATCAGGATTTTTAAGTTTTCTCATTTTAACAGTCATATCCGTGAGATTTCCATTCATTCCTATCACTCTCACAACATCAGCCTTATCAAGAACATCTATAATATCCTGCTGAATTTTAATATATTTATCATTATCCAGAGTATTGACTCTCATCGTATCTCTGAATATGTCCTCGAACTGTTCTCCTATATCCGGCACAGGAAATGCAATTATAGTAAAGCTGTAGCTGTCCCCCGGCAGGTAATCATTTGAGATCATACCGAGCCTGTTGTACATTTCAATGAACAGAGCATTCTTATCATCGGACAGGCCTTCAACGCTGTCCTTAACAACAGGAGTAAAGCTTTTTTCTCCGAAGGTCTCAATAACTGCCGGTCCGGCATAACCTTTAATATCCTCAGCACAGCCTTCAAATGTATCCTTTACAACATCCAGTCTTCGCTGAACATATCTTTTATCAAGGAAAAATCTGTCATCAAGCCGATGATCAAATTCAAACTGCATATTAGGCGAGGTACTCTCTATTCCCGGCTTCACAGTACCCTTTCTTGTAAGTCTGCTGGTTATGCTTCTGCTGAGAACGGGTTCGAGTCCCATTTCCCTGAACTGTTTTATGGCCGTTCTCACTATTCTTTCCTGTCCTATATGATATCTGATATTTACATATTTCTTCCCCTCGAAGCTTATATTCATAACATCAAAGCCACGTCTGAAGCCATCTGTAAATGTAAAGGCCATCCTGTCGATCTCATTATCTGATAGTGACGAAAGATACCTGGAAAGCTTTATCTCATTATCAGATATATAATCCCCATACATATAGAGATATCTGGTATCACTCAGATCACACTCTTCAAGTATCCTTGCTGCAGCTGACCTTTTATTAGGAAATGTATTCTCCAGTATACGGTCCGAAGCTATTTCCTCTATATAATCAAATGCATAATAATATACTGCCGATTCAACCTCGGAAATGTTCGGTTTTTCGCCATCCTTAAACAGTCCGTAGATATACAGGAACAGTTCAAGAAGATAAGTGACCTTACTCAGCTCATTATCTCCATCCTCACCATTGATCTGCGTGAGCATCACAGGAATAGTCATAAGCTCTGCAGAAAGAAACGAAAGAATGCCTCCATATATGCCCAGTCTGTCTTCTGCATAGTCGGGATTTGAATATGATTCTTCATAATTCTGAGGAAGTATATCCTCATATATTTTTTTGTTCCTTCGCAACAACTGTTCCTCAGATAAGTCATTTAACTTATCTATACCATATTCTCTGAAATCCTTTAGCAAAAAGCTTAGTTCCTCTGCTTTTTTCATAAAAAAATCCGGATAATAATAATCGCCCTCATAAGAAGGGTTATTACATTCATCCGGTATATCATTTAATCTTTCTACCGCCAGGGTAAATCTTTCTCTAATTTCTGATTCGTACTGATCAACTGCTTTGTTCATTATTATTTCCTTTATAAATCAGTTGTGAATTATTACATAGACTATCATGCTACAAAATATATAAAAGGACAATGAGAATAATATCAATAAAAGAAATAAGTACTGATGTCCTTTTACCAAGAACTCCTCCGTCCTGATCCCTGTAACCGAGAAATGCGAAGAATACTCCTGTTATTCCCATTAATAGTGATGCAAATAACAGTGTTCCGATGTAATCGGGAATATTACCTTTTAAAACAACGGATAGAATTATCGAAAATATAATAATTACCAAAGCCAATATCCCGAATACAAAAGAAAATATAGTATCCTTTGCCATCAGCTCATCGGAAAATTTATAAACCTTTTTCTTTCTCATTTAACACAGCCTCTTATTTCGTCAAGACTCTTTATGCCTTCCTTTTTCATAAATGCTTCTATTCCTTCGATAATATGAATAGTTGCATACGGATCAAAGAAATTTGCAGTTCCGACTGAAACCATAGAAGCACCGGCCATTATGAATTCAAGCGCATCCTCAGCAGATGAAATACCGCCCATACCGATTATAGGAACAGAAACTGCATTAGCCACCTGATATACCATTCTGACAGCAACAGGCTTAACAGCAGGTCCTGACAGTCCGCCTGTTCTGTTTGCAACTGCAAAAGTTCTTCTGTTAATATCTATCTTCATTCCGGTTATCGTATTAATAAGAGACAGTGCATCTGCCCCTCCATCCACTGCCGCCCTTGCCATCTCAGCTATATCGGTAACATTGGGACTGAGTTTCATAATAACCGGCTGCTTTGCCTTTTTTTTGATCTCTTTTGTAATGTTATTAAGCGCAGAAGGATCCACGCCAAAAGCTATACCGCCTTCTTTGACATTAGGACATGAAACATTTATCTCCAGAAGATCAACACCTGACACTTCGGAAAGTCTCTCAACAGCTTCAACATATTCAGCTACACTATGACCGCAGACATTTACAATAACTCTGGTATCAAAGTCCTTCAGGAACTCAAGGTCTCTTTTGACAAATATATCCATTCCGGGATTCTGAAGACCAATGGCATTTATCATACCACCATATACTTCTGCAATACGAGGTGTAGGATTACCTTCCCAGGGTGTTATGGCAACACCCTTAGTAGTTACAGCACCGAGTCTGTTCAGATCAACAAAGTCCTTATATTCCATACCCGAACCAAAGGTTCCCGAGGCAACGGTAACAGGATTTTTCATGCTGACTCCACAGAAATCCACAGACATATCAACCAAATTCTGATTATCCATCAAAGCTCTACCTCCTCAGCATAAAATACAGGTCCATCAACACAGATTCTTCTGTTCTTAACCTGCGAATGTTCATCAACCTCTGTTGTTCTGGTAACGCATGCAAGACATGCACCGATTCCACAGGCCATTCTCTCCTCGAGAGATATCTGAGTCTTTATGGAATTCTCTGAAGAATACTGCTGTATAGCTCTGAGCATTGGCTTTGGACCACAGGCATATATCATATCACCTGTAATATCATAATGCTTTGTGGCATCAATTACATTTCCTTTTATCCCCACCGAACCGGAATCACTGGATATATAAACCGTTGCAATTTTTTCAAATTCATCTACAAGAAATGTACCATCACGAAAACCAAGAACGACTGCTATATCATCTCTGGATAGTCCCTTCTCAGACAGCTCCTTTGCAAGAAGAAGCATAGGAGGTATACCGATACCACCGCCCATAAGGACAGCTTTAGAAGCATTTAATTCGTAACCATTTCCAACAGGACCGGTAACCTCTATATTATCTCCTGACTTAAGAGTACTGAACTGTCTCGTTCCTTCACCAGCTGTTCTGTATACGATACGGAGTAATCCTTCTTCCCTGTTAACATCACATATACTTATGGGACGCGGCAGAAGTCTGGAACTATCCTTTGTATAAAGATTGACAAACTGACCGCTGTGTGCCTCATCAGTAATATCAGGGCATTTAAGCCACATACTGAATATATCCTCGATCAGATATTTTTGTTCTATAATTGTTGCATTTATTTTTTTCATAAACTCATCCTATCAAACTAAAATGCGTTCTCACGAATATCTTTAAGCATATCTTCAACTGCTGCTCTGGATGCATCAGCATATCCGGCACTTCCAAAGGAAGCATATTTCTCATTCTTATAAGCTGCTATAATACCACGTGACGAATTAACAATTGCTCCAAGGCCGTCCTCATTAAAGTAACCTTTAAGATCCTTTCCGCTTCCGCCCTGAGCGCCATAGCCAGGTACAAGTATATAAGCCTTTGGCATAAGCTTTCTGAGAACAATGCCCATTTCCGGGTAGGTAGCTCCTACAACAGCACCAACATTGCTGTAATCGCCATCCATACAATCACTGCCCCATACATTTACCATATCAGCTACTATCTCATATAAAGGTCTTGAGCCTTCGATGGAAAAATCCCCCTCTGCCCCGGATGTATCCAGAACACTCTTATCCTGGAATTCACCAGAGGAAGGATTGGATGTTTTTACAAGAACAAATATTCCCTTATCCTCTTTATTGCACACATCTATAAATGGCTTTACACCATCAGAGCCAAGATAAGGATTAACTGTAACGATATCCTCATCAAAAGGCTTGATAACATTATCACCAAGGGTTACTGAACCGATATGTCCTATAGCATAGGATTCAGAGGTAGATCCAATATCACCTCTTTTTATATCGCCTATTACTACAAGCCCTTTCTCGTGTGCATAATCAACAGTTTTCTTATATGCTATGATTCCAGGAATACCATACTGCTCATACATTGCAATCTGCGGCTTAACTGCAGGAATCAGATCTGCCACATCATCAAGTATCCCTTTGTTGAATTCAAAAAATGCTTCTCCTACAGCTTCAAGACTGAAACCGAGCTCTTTATACCATTTATTAAGAATTTCCTCAGGAATGAATTTAAGCTGAGGATCAAGTCCGACAACGATTGGAGCTGATTTTGATTTTATATTATCAATAAGTTTTGCTATCATAAAAATCTCCTTATCTAATAAGTTTTTATACACACATGACATTCTACAACATAATAACATATGTGTCAAAAGCTAGAGTTCGTTCGTACTTTCATTTTACATCGTTAATTCCAAGCATTCTGAGTACATTTGGCATATATTTTTCACCTATGGGACGAGCCAGGCTTTCATTGTATAAATACAGGCCTTTATCATTTACTTCTCTTACATAGGCTTTATTTACAATATCACTTCTGTTGATCTGAAAGAATCCATAAGGAACTTTATCTCCCAAAAGAGATTTACCATATTTCGAGCTGTAATTTACCTTTTTATCAATATAAACAAATATATAATTTTGATCATGTTTTTCATAACATTTCAGAAGCCTGAGATTTACAGCACGAAGAACACCTGATGAATCATCGATTACATAAGGATCATCTATAAGCATAATATCATTTATCAGATCTCGTAAACATAACATCATATCACTACATTTCCGGGTATCATACATAAGAATCTTATTCATATAAATTTTCCTCTCAAAAAAAGGTCTACACATAAGTATAGACCTTTTCACTAATATGTTGTTTTAGATAATTATTCAGATTGATCTTCCGGCGGAGGAGGTGGTGTTTCCTCTGATGGCTCCTCGGTCGGAGGTTCTGTTGTTTCCTCTGTCGGAGGTTCTGTTGTTTCCTCTGTCGGAGGTTCTGTTGTTTCCTCTGTAGTAGCCTTAGTAGGTTTCTCCGTAGTTTCCTCTTCAGTTTTCTTTTTCTTGGTTGTTGGTTCATCATCGTCATCATCGTCATCATCGTCATCATCGTCGTCATGACCATCAACCTTCTCAAATTTGGCATTAATCGTATGAGATTTCTTTACCTTTTTGAATTTATATTCTGTAACAGGTCCAACACTCTTACCGTCTACCGTAACATCTTTTATCTTGTATCCACTTTTCGGAACTATATAGATAGTAACATCATCACCAGGCTTAACAACTACTGTATCTGATATTGAACCACCTTTTCCTGCAGATGTTTCCAGCTTGAGTCCACCATCTACCTGAGGATGAAGCGGACAGGTTGTAGTAAACAGAGAATCATCATACTTGAAATTGGCATCAACCAGCTTCATCTTTCCCTTGTCATCATAAGTTATGTAATAATCAGTAGTTTTAGGACAAGTATTTGTAGCAAGGAAATGTGATTCATTACATACAGTTACCTTAGTAATATGACCCTTGCAGGATTTTTTAGGTACATTCTTCTCATCAAACCAGTCAGTACTTGTGGGACAGCCGGTTCCCGGAAGAAGTCCCGTCAGCTTACAAACAGTTGCTTTTGTCAGTCCTTCAGGCTGAGCCCAGTCAGCTTCCGGATCCTGATTTTCAAGCTCGGCTATTCTGTCGTTTATATCTCTCCACATAGCCTTATGCTCATTTGTATTTATAGTGATCTGGGAATCATAACCAAACCATACAGAACTTGTATAATATGGAGTCATTCCGCAGAACCATAAGTCATATGAATCAGATGTAGTACCGGTTTTACCTGCACATTTGATCCCGGACTCAAGAAGCGCTCTTGTTCCTGTACCGGAGGTAACAACATCCTTCATCGCATCTATTAATTCATAAGCAGTTGTTGCTTTACACATACGATGTGAATGTGTCTTCGGATCAGTATTATCGATGATCAGATTTCCATCATGATCATAAACCTTTGAATAGAATACAGGCTTTACATATGTACCCATATTAGCTATTCCGGCATAAGCTGCCGTTATCTCAAGATTAGTAACACCATAGGTAAGTCCACCCAGAGCAGTTGCCTGCTGAATATCCGAGAATATTTCACCATCAGAGCTTATTTCTTTATCTACAAGTGTAGTAAAGCCCTCATTCATAAGGTACTCATAAGCTACTGCAGGCGTAACGGCAGTAATAGTCTGAACCGCTATAATATTCATGGAATCCCTGATAGCATCTCTCATGGAGCTCGGGCCCCTGTAACCTCCATACCAGTTATTTACAGGAGAACCATTAGCATAATCATATGGCTTATCCTCAAAACATGAACCCAGACCGCCAGTCTTATCAATGTACGGAAGGAACGCCGCAAGAACCTTAAATGTCGAACCGGGCTGTCTCGTGGACATAGATGCCCTGTCAAGACCCAGATTCTCTCTCTTCTCTCCACGACCTCCGCCGATAGCCTTTACATATCCTGTTTTCTGATCTATGACAGTAAATGATGCCTGTGGTTCAATAAATGTCTTGAATTCCTCATTAAGGAAGGTAGCTCCGGTTTCGTTGATCATAGCCTCTTTATAGGTATTTGCTGAAGCTCTGGCATCCTCCTCACTCGGATATATATTGTTATATAAATAATTCTCGGTAAGATTTCTGTAATAAGTAAGAAGTGTATTGGTATCATAATTGTAAGTTGTTATCTCATCCTTATCCAGAAGTGTAAGCTTGTATTCAAGAGCAACTGAAGTGGATTCAGGATAATATACCGGATCATTTATAGCCTCATCGACTATCTTCTGAATATCATAATCCTGAACAGAATATATACTGTATCCGCCTGTATACATCTCGTCAAATGCTTCCTCTTCGCTCAGATCATAAAGATCCATAAGGTCAGCAACAAAGGCTCTCATCAGATCATCAGTATAATAGGAATTATATCTGAAGTTCTCATCATTTTTCTTTTCGACCTTCTTTATACGATCGTATACATTATCATTAAGTGCCTGATCATATTGAGCCTGATCTATATATCCAAGCTCAAGCATCTTATCAAGTACGTCTTCTCTTCTGTATTTGTTGTATTCAGGGAAAACAACAGGATCAAATCTGTATGGATTCTTGGTAATTCCAGCTATAACTGATATTTCTGAAACAGTAAGCTTATCTGCTGTTTTATCAAAATACCTTTCTGCTGCAGCCTCTACACCATTAACACCCTGGCCCAGATAAATAGTATTAAGATAATATTCAAGCAGCTGTTCCTTTGTATATTCCTTTTCAAGAGCTATCGCAAGATACTGCTCCTGAATCTTACGCTCTATCTTCTGGAGCTTGGTTGTTTCATTCATACCAACATCAAACACCTGGTTCTTGATCAGCTGCTGAGTGATGGTTGAAGCACCCTCGTTAAAATTACCTGCTATAACGTCTTTTACAAATGCTCTGAATATACCTCTGACATCTATACCATTATGTTTCCAGAAACGTTCATCCTCGATAGCTACAAAAGCATTAATCATCTGTTCCGGAATATCATCATAATAAATATATATACGGTTTGAATTGATGGTAGACAATGTATCCCGTTCATTATTATCAGAATCATAAATAACTGTCTTAAATCCCTTTGGCTTGATACTAATAGATGATACATTTGGACAATCATCAAGGATTCCCTTCATCATTCCAAATCCGGCTCCGGCCATGATAAGTATCAAAAGAACAAAAACAGCAAGAATGATCTTGAAAAAATCAACAAATACGCGTCTTTCAATTCTTTGAGCTTTTGATTTTAATTTTTTTTGTCTTTTTTTAACACTTTCCTTACTGAAATTCAAAGTGTGCCTCCACTATTATTTTTATACCAACGCTCAGTATATCACTTGGTATATATATAATCAAGTTATCTTATCTTAATTATCTTCTAGTCTGAAAAAGCTTTCTTGCAACTCCAATAAACTGTTCATTGTTTTTTGTCTGATAAAACAGCTTTAACAGATCTTCTGTAACATCCTCATTCTTCATACTGTGAAATCTTGAATGAATTATATCGAGAATCTCCTGTTCATCCTTTGATAAAAGAAGATCATCCTTTCTTGTACCGGATTTGGATATATCAATTGCAGGAAATACTCTTTTTTCCTGAAGATTCCTGTCTAATACAAGTTCCATATTTCCGGTTCCTTTGAATTCCTCAAATACAACATCATCCATACGGCTTCCTGTATCAATAAGTGCTGTAGCGAGAATTGTAAGGGATCCGCCTTCACGCATATTTCTTGCAGCACCGAAAAACTTCTTCGGCATATGAAGTGCTGCCGGATCAAGACCACCGGAAAGAGTTCTTCCACTTGGTGAAACAGTAAGATTATAAGCTCTGGCAAGTCTTGTTATCGAATCTACAAGAATTACCACATCCTGACCGCTTTCCACCAGACGTTTTGCTCTTTCAATAACCATCTCAGATACCCGCTTATGATGTTCCGGAAGTTCATCAAATGTTGAATAAATGACCTCAGCATTCTTTCCCTCTATATATTCCTTAATATCCGTAACCTCTTCAGGTCTTTCATCAATAAGAAGTACCAGCAGATTCATATCCGGATTAGCAACACTGATCCTTTTAGCAATCTGCTTCAGAAGAGTTGTTTTTCCTGCCTTAGGAGGAGAAACTATCATTCCTCTCTGACCCTTGCCTATAGGTGAGAAAAGATCAACTATTCTGAGGGATACAGGTGCGCCTGTATAATCAAGATGAATCCTTTCATTTGGAAATACAGGAGTCATATCTTCAAACTTATATCTTTTTAGTATCTGGGCAGGAGTATAACCATTAACAGACTCAATATATAAAAGAGCACTGAACTTTTCATTCGGAGAATTCTTTTTTCTTACAGGTCCTTTCACTATATCACCTGTACGAAGTCTGAACTTACGAATCTGAGAAGGAGCCACATAGATATCCCTGTCACCAGGCATATAATTATCACTTCTTATAAATCCAAATCCGTCAGCCATCACTTCCAGAATACCTTCAGCCACATCAGGCTCTTCTGAAACATCTTCTGAAGAATTCTCTGAAGAAGTCTCTGAAGAAGTCTCTGAAACATTTTCTGAAACTTCGACATCCATATTCTCAGTTTCGCTCTCAGAGATTTTTTCTACCGGCTCTTCTACTTTTTTATCTGCATCTCCGGATACAGATTTTACTTCAGTCTTATCTGTAACATCCTTTGCTGTCTTATCTGAAGCCTTAGCTGTATCATTTTCTGGAGTTTTTTTTGAAACCATTTTTGCAGACTTTACTGACGTTTTCTTTTTCGGTTTCTTTTTCGCCTTCTCATTATCAGAAGTTTTCTCAGATGTCTCCTGTTTCGTATCAGTCTTAGCTTCTTCAGCCTTATTTTCCTCAGACTTAACTTCCTCAGCCTTATTCTTTCTCATTTTATCGATATTTTCCAAAAGCTGCACCAGCTCGTTCTTTTTAATATCGGTAACGCCCCTTATACCTTTTTCTTCAGCAAGAGCCCTAAGCTCTGCAACCTTCATCTTTTTGTAATCCATATAAAACCTCACTTTTATTAATTTATAACATTAAAACATCATTTTAACTTCAAACTTGCAAATGGAATATAATTGTTATATTCTTATCAATATCAATTCGTATGGAGCAGTTATGGAAAATCAAAATCTAATGCTTTATAAGCTTATAATTTTATATATGCTTGACAGAACAGACGAGTATACAATAACAAACTCACAAATAATAAGTTTTATACTCGATAGAAATTATACGAATCTGTTTAATATTCATGAATCATTAAGTGAGCTGATAGATAAGAACTTCATTTCGGTAAGCACCATCAGAAATACCCAGCACTATCAGATCACCAACGAGGGTGAGGAAGCTCTTTCATATTTTGAAAACAGAATTTCCAATAATATTAAACAGGAAATCCGCGAATATTTCAAGAAGGAAAAAATAAATCTGAAAAATGAATCCGAGATATTTTCGGATTATACATTAAACGATCACAACGAATATACAGTAGAATGTGCAATTAGAGAAAAAAGAGAAACCCTTGTTGATATCAAAATAAATGTACCAACAAAGGATCTTGCCAGATCAATATGTGACAACTGGAGAACTAAAAGCACAGATATCTATAAAATGCTGGTAAATGAATTATGGGATAAGAACTAAACTATCCCTATAAATACCTTTCCAGATGATCAAGTATCTCATCTCTTCCGCTCTTATCAAGGGCAGAATGCGGAATAATCACAGTATCTTTCGGAGCCTTAAGAGTTTCGCGGATAAGCTTAAGCTGTTTATCCCTCTGGCTCCTTTTTATTTTATCAAGCTTAGTAGCCACTATAACAGGCTGGAATCCACTTGAAACGATAAAATCATACATCATGATATCGTCCTTGGTGGGAGCATGTCTGATATCGATCAAAAGAACAATGAGCTTAAGATTCTCTCTGGTCTTAAGATACTTTTCAATCATTTTGCCCCACTTTGCCCTTTCAGTTTCCGATGCCTTGGCATATCCGTACCCCGGAAGATCCACCAGATAGAATTCATTATTGATAAGATAAAAATTTATCGTAACAGTCTTTCCCGGACTAGAGGAAGTCCTGGCAAGATTCTTACGATTAAGAAGCGAATTAATTAGTGAGGATTTGCCTACATTTGACCTTCCGGCAAAGGCTATTTCAGTCTCCTCTATCTCCGGGAACCTGGAAGTAGGTCCGCACACATGTATTAATTCAGAAGTTTTTATTTTCATAATTATCCACTTTCCAAAAGATGACACTTTTTCACCTGATGAAAAAGTGTCATCTTTTTTTATTTATCTCCAATTCTTTCAACGTATGGGTCTGCGCCCTCAGATACGGTTTCCTTCTTTATGATAACTTTCTTTATTGTGTCATCGGAAGGAATCTCATACATAACATCGGTCATGGCATTTTCAAGAATCGCACGAAGTCCTCTGGCTCCTGTAGCACGCTGCATAGCTTCCTTTGCAACTTCTCTAAGTGCATCCTCTTCAAAATCAAGCTCAACATTATCAAACTCAAAGAGTTTCTGATACTGTTTTACGATTGATGATTTAGGCTCTGTAAGGATACTTACAAGTGCCTCTTCATCCAGCTGATCAAGGGTTACTACTACAGGTACACGGCCTACAAACTCCGGTATTATACCGAACTTTACAAGATCCTGTGGCTGTACCTGACGAAGCAGTTCTGAATCAACTATATTCTTCTCATGCTGTATATCAGCATTAAATCCTATGGACTTCTTACCTACACGGTTTTCGATAACCTTATCAAGGCCGTCAAATGCGCCGCCGCAGATAAATAGTATATTGGATGTATCTATTTCTATAAACTCCTGCTGAGGATGCTTACGTCCGCCCTGAGGTGGAACTGAAGCTATTGTTCCCTCAACTATCTTAAGAAGTGCCTGCTGAACGCCTTCACCTGAAACATCTCTGGTAATGGATACATTTTCGGACTTCTTAGAAATCTTGTCTATCTCATCGATGTAAATGATACCCTTTTCAGCCTTATCTATATCATAATCAGCTGCCTGGATAAGCTTGAGGAGTATGTTCTCAACGTCCTCACCTACGTATCCGGCTTCTGTAAGAGTTGTAGCATCAGCTATGGCAAATGGTACATTTAACATCTTTGCAAGTGTCTGTGCCATATATGTCTTACCTGAACCTGTTGGTCCGATAAGCAGAATGTTACTCTTCTGAAGTTCAACATCAAAGCTCTTACCTGCTATAACTCTCTTGTAATGATTATATACAGCAACTGAAAGAGCCTTCTTTGCTGCTTCCTGACCGATAACATAGTCATCCAGGAAAGCCTTTATTTCTTTAGGTTTTGGAAGATTCAGATCACCAAGAGCGTTTTCTATATCTCCAAGTTCCTCATCGATTATGTCTCTGCATATCTGAACACAATCATCACATATATATACTTCCGGTCCAGCTATAAGCTTTCTGACCTGATCCTGCGTTTTCCCACAGAATGAACAGGTAAGTAATTTTTCTTCTCTACGACCTGCCATCGTATTCTCCTTTATTTCCTGTTTTCAACAACCTTGTCTATAAGGCCATACTTAAGTGCCTGCTCAGCAGTCATCCAGTTATTACGCTCGCAATCAGCATAAACTGTATCATAATCCTTACCGCAGTTTTCAGCCATGATAGATATAAGATTCTCTTTAATTCTGAGCATATGTTTAACATCTATCTCCATGTCAGTAGCCTGACCCTGAGTACCGCCTAAAGGCTGATGAATCATTATTTCAGCATTAGGAAGAGCAAATCTCTTGCCCTTTGCACCACCTGAAAGAAGGAATGCTCCCATAGATGCTGCCATACCAACACAGATTGTTGATACATCACATTTTATATAATTCATTGTATCGTAAATAGCCATTCCTGCTGTTACAGAACCGCCCGGGCTGTTTATGTACAGATTGATATCCTTATTTGAATCCTCTGATTCAAGGAAAAGAAGCTGTGCAACTACAAGACTGGCTGTTACATCGTTTACTTCGTCTCCAAGAAATATAATTCTTTCCTTAAGAAGTCTCGAATATATGTCGTAAGCTCTCTCGCCACGATTAGTAGTCTCTATGACTGTAGGTACAAGTGCCATACCTAAACCTCCTTAGCCTGGGAAGCGATATACTCTACTGCCTTCTGCATCTTGATATCAAGAGCAAGCGCTTCCATCTGTTCATCTCCCATGATTTCCTTTATCTTGTCAACTTCCATCTGATACTGCTTAGCCATCTTCTCGATCTCAGCATTCTTATCTTCATCTGTTATCTCAAATCCCTGAGCATCAGCTACTGCTTCAACAACAAGACTTCTCTTTATCTGCTTCTCAGCTTCAGGCTTAACCTGATCTCTCATATCATCTCTTGTCTGTCCTGTCATGTTGAGATACTGTTCAAGATTCATACCCTGATACATGAGCTGCTGACCAAAATTATCGATCATCTTCTCCTGCTGATATGCGATCATAGCTTCAGGAAGCTCCATTGATGAAAGCTCTACAAGCTTCTCAACAGCTCTGTCTTCCTTCTGACGCTTAGCTGTCTCAGCCTTTCTCTCTTCAAGAGTCTTGCGAACGTCAGCCTTGAACTCATCTACTGTCTCAAAATCAGTTGTATCTGATACATACTCATCATCAAGCTCAGGAAGTACTGTTTCCTTTATAGCAAGAAGGTCACACTTGAATACTGCAGCCTTTCCAGCAAGATTTTCTGCCTGATAATCCTCAGGGAAAGTAACATTTACATCAAAGCTGTCGCCAACATTATGACCAACTATCTGATCCTCAAATCCAGGAATGAAAGAACCTGAACCAAGAACCAGCGGATAGTTTTCACCCTTTCCGCCTTCAAATGCTACATCATCAACAAAGCCTTCGAAGTTGATCATTGTCTCATCTCCGTCCTTAGCAGCTCTGTCTGTAACTTCCTTCTTTGAAGAATTCTCTTTAAGTCTTCTCTCTATTTCCTTTTCAACATCCTCATCTGTTACCTCGGTATCAACCTTCTCGATTTCAATCTTTGAAAGATCTCCAAGCTCTACAGGTGGCTTTGTTGCAACCTTTGCCTTATAGATAAAATCTTTTCCCTTCTCTATCTGGCTGATTGAGATGTCAGGATTAGAAACTATATCAAGGTCTATATCCTTTATCTCATTGTAATAGGTTTTATTGATAAGATCATTTGCTGCATCTTCATAGAATACTGCAGGACCATAAGTCTTCTCTATAAAAGCCATAGGAACCTTTCCTTTACGGAAACCATCAAACTGGAACTTACCCTTAGTTCTGTTATAAACCTCAACACATGCTTTCTTAAAATCCTCGGCAGGAACCGTAATTGTGATATCTGCCATATTTCCTTCCAGTTTTTCAAATGTAGCGCTCATTTTATTTCCTCCTTATATTTAAACAATTGCTTATAATCATGCTAAAATCCCCTTTTAAGGGCACTAACCGAATGATTATATCACAGAAAATAAATCAAGTCTATATAAAATATTACAACTTTGATAATACGTCAAGCATTCCCGAAACAAGCTTTACGGAATTTCTGATAGCCATCTGCTGGAATGCAGGATAATCTACTTCAGCGTCATCATTTGCCTTATCAGAAATAGATCTTATGATTAAAAATGGAACATTACTCATGTGAGCAACGTGTGCTATAGCAGCTCCCTCCATTTCGGTGCACATGCCACCTACGGAATCCATGATACTTTTTCTTATCTGCCTATCAGAAATAAACTGATCTCCCGTAACGATTTTACCTTCGAATACATTTACATCAGGATTGGTCTTTCCACATACCATATGTGCTATGCTGATCAATTTTTCATCTGCCTTATATATACTTGTATCCTGATCAGGTATTACTCCTTTTACATATCCAAGTCCAGTTACATCGACATCATGTTCCTGAGCTTCAGTCGAAAGAACTATATCCCCGATATCGATGCGGTCATCAAGTCCACCGGCTATACCTGTATTTATGATACTGTCAACATTATAAAGAGTAACAAGAACAGAAGCCGACATAGTGGCATTAACCTTGCCAACCCCACATTTTACGAGGACAACCTCACAGTTATATAGACTGCCATGCCAGAATTCCATACCCATGATATTTTTTTTATCTATCTCGCCCTCTTCTGTCATCATGCTCTTTATATCGTCAATTTCCTTATCCATTGCAGCAATTATACCAATCATTTTTTATCCTCCCAGAATAAATGTCAGCCATGAGCCTAAATGACTCTTTTATTAACAGCACTGTCTATCAATATATCAGAAATCACCCTATAATTCAAAACTTTATTGAATTATATTTTGCTGTGATTTATAATGTCAAAAGTCTATTTTTTATAAATACATAGAATATGAAGAAAAAGGAGTACAGGATATTGAATCGACTAGGTATAGATATAGGTTCAACAACCGTAAAGATCTCTATAATTGATGAAAATAACAAGATACTATATTCCGAGTACAAGCGTCACTTTGCCAAGATCAAAGAGACACTTAAAGAGCTTCTGGAAAATGCGATCCAGAGCCTCGGGGATATGGAGGTTGCTGCTGACATAACCGGTTCAGGTGGTCTCGCTCTCTCCAATGTTATTGATATACCATTTGAGCAGGAAGTTGTATGTGTATCTACTGCTCTTAAGACTTTTGCACCTAAAACTCAGGTAGCTATTGAGCTGGGTGGTGAAGATGCCAAGATCATCTACTTCTCAAAGCACGGTATCGAGCAGAGAATGAACTCTGTCTGTGCCGGAGGAACAGGTTCCTTCATCGACCAGATGGCTGCTCTTCTTATGACCGATGCTTCTGGTCTTAATGAGCTGGCTAAATCTTACGACACTATACATCCTATAGCTGCACGCTGCGGTGTATTTGCCAAAACAGATATACAGCCGCTTATCAATGAGGGTGCCACAAAGCCTAATCTTTCAGCATCCATTTTTCAGGCTGTTGTAAATCAGACTATATCAGGTCTTGCCTGCGGTAAGCCGATCAGAGGCTACGTCGCTTTCCTTGGCGGACCATTACATTTTCTGGATCAGCTTAGAGAAAGATTCATAGATACTCTTAATCTTGATGAGGAACATTCCATAGTTCCGGATAACTCTCATCTCTTTGCCGCAACCGGTGCTGCTCTTCACGCTGATACCGATCAGACTATCATGCTTCAGGCACTTGCTGACAAGCTTACACCTGAACTAAAGATAGAGATAGAGGTAAACAGACTTGATCCTCTCTTCAAAACAAAGAAAGAATATAAAGAATTCTCAGACAGAATGGCTGAGTATAAGATAAAAAGAGGCAACCTCGCTGATTACAAGGGAAATGTATACCTTGGAATCGATGCTGGTTCAACTACCACAAAGCTTGCTCTCATCGGTGAGGAAGGTGAGCTTCTTTATGACTTCTACAGCAACAACAACGGAAGTCCTGTTAATACAACCATTAAAGCCATGAAGGAGATTTATTCTCTTCTTCCAAAGAACGCAAAGCTGGCAGGAAGCTGCTCCACCGGTTACGGCGAGGCTCTTCTTAAATCTGCCTTCAACCTGGATTATGGCGAAGTTGAAACAATAGCTCACTACACCGCTGCCGCTTTCTTCGAGCCAAAGGTTGATACCATCCTGGATATCGGTGGTCAGGATATGAAATGTATCAAGATCCGTGACGGCGTTGTAGATAATGTAATGCTGAACGAGTCCTGTTCTTCAGGCTGCGGTTCTTTCATCGAAACCTTTGCCAATTCCCTTGACTACAAGGTTCAGGACTTTGCCAAGATAGCACTCTTCGCCAAGAGCCCTATCGATCTTGGTTCAAGATGTACAGTATTCATGAATTCAAAGGTTAAGCAGGCTCAGAAGGAAGGTGCTTCTGTTGAGGATATCTCTGCAGGTCTTGCTTATTCCGTTATCAAAAATGCACTTCTTAAGGTTATTAAGCTTACCGACCCTAAACAGCTGGGTAATCGAATCGTTGTACAGGGCGGTACATTTTACAATAATGCAGTACTCCGTGCTTTTGAGCTTGTATCAGGCGCAAAGGCTATCCGTCCTGATATCGCAGGTATCATGGGTGCCTTTGGTGCTGCTCTTATCGCAAGAGATAATTACGAGGAAGGCTTTGTATCCGGTACTCTTTCCAGCAAGGATGTTGATGAGCTCACATACGAGACTCAGATGGCTCGCTGCGGAGGATGTACCAACAACTGTCTTCTTACCATCAACAAATTCACCGGAAACAGAAGGTTCATCACCGGAAACCGTTGTGAGAAGGGACTGGGCTTAAAGAAGAATTCAGAGAATATGCCTAATCTCTATGAATATAAGTTTAACCGTATATTTGATTACGAGCCTCTTTCCGAAAATAAAGCCACAAGAGGTGAAATCGGTGTACCCCGTGTTCTCAACATGTATGAAAATTATCCTTTCTGGTTTACTTTCCTGACAGAGCTTAAGTACAGAGTTATACTGTCACCTAAATCAGACAAGAATATCTATCAGATGGGTATCGAATCCATCCCAAGTGATACAGAGTGTTATCCTGCCAAGATAAGTCACGGTCATGTTATGTGGCTTGTTAAGAACGGACTGAAGACCATCTTCTATCCTTGTATTCCTTACGAGATGAACGAGACTCCTGATGCCAACAACCACTACAACTGTCCTATAGTTACTTCATATTCCGAAAATATAAAGAACAATATGGAGGAACTGGAGACCGAACATATCACTTATATACGTCCGTTCCTTGCACTGGATAACAAACTTGCACTGAAGGATCGTATGTTTAGAGAGTTCTCTAAATATACAGACGTTACCCGTGAGGAAATCAGCAACGCTATAGATAAGGCTTATAAAGAAGCTGAAAAGGTTAAGAAGGACGTTCGTAAAAAGGGTGAAGAAACTCTCGAATTCCTTAAAGAAAATAACAAGGTCGGTATAGTTCTGGCAGGTCGTCCTTATCATATCGATCCTGAAATAAATCATGGTATACCTGAACTGATCAACTCCTACGGAGTAGCTGTTCTATCCGAAGATTCAATAGCACATCTGGGAGATGTGGACAGACCTCTTATCGTATCCGATCAGTGGATGTACCATTCAAGACTTTACAAGGCTGCAAACTACGTTAAGACCAAGACCAACCTGGAGCTGGTTCAGCTCTTCTCCTTCGGCTGCGGTCTGGACGCTGTTACAACTGACTGTGTAAAGGATATACTTTCAAATTCAAATAAAATATATACAGTTCTAAAGATAGATGAAGTATCAAACCTAGGTGCTGCAAGAATCAGGATCCGTTCTCTTCTTTCAGCCATGAAGGTTAGAGAAAAGAAGAAATACAGACCAATTGACTGTTCCACAGCTATAACCAAGGTTGAATTTACAAAGGAAATGCGTGAGGACTATACAGTTCTTTGCCCGCAGATGTCACCAATACATTTTAAGATGCTACAGGCTGCCATGAAACATTTCCACGTAAACTTCCTTATGCTACCGGATGCAACCAAGTCTACAATAGACGAAGGACTGAGATTCGTTAATAACGATGCCTGCTATCCTTCCATCATCGTTGTAGGACAGCTGATGGAGGCTATTCAGTCCGGCAAATACGACACAAATAAACTGGCCGTGGCTATCACCCAGACAGGTGGCGGCTGCCGTGCCACAAACTATATAGGATTCATCAGACGTGCCCTGGAGAAATCCGGCTACGGTCATATACCGGTAGTATCCATCAGTGCACAGGGAATCGAGAAAAACTCCGGACTTAAGATCAACCTTAAAGGACTTAAGGCTGCCATGCATGCAGTTATGTACGGAGATCTGTTTATGCGAGTTGTTTACAGGACCAGACCATACGAGAAGGTTCCGGGTTCAGTAAATAAGCTTCATAAGAAATGGGAAAGAATCTGTATCAGAGATATAGAAAGAGGCTCACACAACTTCAGCAGAATAGTACGTGATATCGTAAGAGACTTCGATAATATCCCACTTGATGAGACAATACTTAAGCCCAGAGTAGGAATCGTAGGCGAGATACTTGTAAAGTTCCTTCCATCAGCAAACAACCACCTGGTTGATCTGCTGGAAGCAGAAGGTGCTGAAGCAGTTATGCCGGATCTTCTGGACTTCCTCTTCTACTCTGCATATAACAGCAATTATAAGTATGAGTTCTTAGGAAAGACCAAGAAGTCAGCCAAGATCAGCAACATGCTGATAAAGCTTCTTGAACAGCTGAGATCTCCTATGGCAAAAGCCCTTGAAAAGAGCAAGAGATTTGAACCACCAACACCTATAGCAACCATTGCAAGCTATGCAAGACCAATCGTTTCCATCGGAAATGAAACCGGTGAAGGCTGGTTCCTTACAGGAGAAATGGTAGAACTTATAAAAGAAGGCGCACCAAATATCGTCTGCTGCCAGCCATTTGCCTGCCTGCCAAACCACATAATCGGTAAGGGCGTTATAAAGAAACTGAGAAACGTATATCCCGATGCCAACATTACACCAATCGACTTCGACCCGGGCGCATCAGAAGTTAACCAGATAAACCGCATCAAGCTCATGCTTGCTGCTGCTCGCGAAAACCTCGAGAAATAGGTATTAAAAAGGTGACAGTTTGAACAAAAGTTCAACTGTCACCTTTATTTATTTCAGGTAGATGATCATTCCGGGACCGAGATTCTCAGTTGGACGGGCTGTGAAGCCATGTTTCAGGTAGAAGCCTTCTCTTCCCTTGGCACACATCAGTGCAAGCATCATTTCTTCGCCGTCTGTTTTAAGACTGCTAACGTAGTTCTTAAGGTGCTTTATAAGCGCCGAACCAACTCCTCTTCCATGATACTCAGGAAGTACGATAAGATCCTGGATATAGCAGATTACTGCACCGTCACCAACGATCCTGCCCATACCTATAAGACGTCTCGATCCATTCTCTGTTTCATCGTATGCAGATATGGAATATATACAGTTTTCAAGTGCAAGCTCAGCCTGTCTTTCAGTCAGCGTCTTCCAGCCGACTGCAGCTCTGAGCCCCAGGTATTCTGCAACTGATAATCTGTCTTCACTGAATTTAATCATAACCTTACTGATACTCCCTGATTTCTCAGGTACTCCTTGACTTCCTTTATCTCAAGCTCCTTGAAATGGAATAATGATGCTGCAAGAGCTGCATCTGCGTGTCCTTCGGTAAATGCCTCCTCAAAATGTTGAAGATTACCTGCACCTCCTGATGCTATAACCGGTACATTTACTCTGTCTGCGATTGCTCTTGTAAGCTCAAGATCATAACCGGCCTTAGTTCCGTCTGCATCCATGCTTGTGAGAAGGATTTCTCCCGCTCCCATTTCTACGGCCTTAACAGCCCACTCAACCGCATCCAGACCCATGTCGATACGACCGCCGTGTTTATATACGGTCCAGCCGTCTGCAGGTGTCCATTCATCATTTATCTTTATACTTTCCTCATAACTGAGTGACGGATCTGTAGCCTTGCCCACACGTCTTCTTCTTGCATCGATGGCAAGTACCACGCACTGGCTTCCGAACTTATCAGCAGCCTCACTTATGAGCGTAGGATTATCAATTGCAGCTGAATTAACAGCTATCTTGTCGGCACCCTCACGAAGGATGGTTCTGAAGTCCTCTATGGATCTTATTCCACCACCAACGGTAAATGGAATAAAGACTGTTTCAGCAACCTTTCTAACCATATCAGCCACTATATTTCTTTTATCTGAAGAAGCTGTTATATCCAGAAATACCAGTTCATCTGCTCCGGCTCTGTCATAGGCTTTACCGCACTCCACAGGGTCACCGGCATCAATAAGATTTACAAAGTTTATTCCTTTAACAACTCTTCCATCCTTAACATCAAGGCAGGGAATAATTCTCTTGGTATGCATAGCTTTTCTCCGTTTATTATCAGTTTTTAGCCTTTGTCAGTTCAATATAGTTCGTAAGTATTTTCAACCCCACATCCGAGCTCTTCTCAGGATGGAACTGAGTAGCCATTATATTTCCTTTTTCAACTGCAGCATCAATACTTACACTATAATGTGTTGTAGCCGCAACTTCGTCTCTGTTCTCAGCCTGAAGATAATAGGAATGCACAAAGTATACATATGGATTATCTCCCAGACCCTTAAGAAGCCTGCTGGACGGATTAACTTCTATACTGTTCCAGCCTATCTGTGGAACCTTGAGATGTTCACCCTCAGGAGAAATCTCAGGGATCTTTGTAATTGTCCCTTTCAGAAGGCCAAGCCCCACAGCCTCAGGGCTCTCTTCACTCTTTTCAAAGAAAAGCTGAAGCCCGAGACATATTCCGAGAAATGGTTTCCCGGTATCAACATATTCATGTATAACCTTATCAAGGCCTCTTGAATTAATCTTATCCATAGCAAGACCAAAGGCACCAACACCGGGAAGCACAGCACCGTCACTTGCCATTATAATATCTCTGTCGCTGGTAATAACAGCTTCTTCGCCCAGGTATTGAAAAGCCTTTTCAACACTTTTTATATTTCCGGCATCATAGTCAAGAATCGCAATCATATTATTTCCTTTTTATCTAAATAAATACGTAATATCTATAATCATCAAAACATCCGGTCTTATATGACCGGATGCTTTAACAGGTTTCTATAACAGAACCAATTATTATCAATCCTTAGAAATCATTCTGAGTATTGATAATAGGAAATGAACCAGTATAATCGCCGTTAAAAACATAATAAACTCTGTCATCTTCTGGCTTGATATAAATCTCAATCTTCTTTAAATCAGCTGGCTTATTTCCTGCTTCTTTCCATATCTTTCTAGCTTCATCAAGAATCTCATCCTGATTTACCTGCTCACCATAAAACTCAACATAAACATTTGTCTTCAACGCTTTAACCTCCATATAAACTAACTCAAGCTACTATAGGGATATAATAATTCTAAAAATGTTAAATGTCAAATAATTGTTATATTTGGATCATCTGAAAAGTAAAGATTTTTTTATCATATAAAACATAAAATAGGAAATCAAATTCACTAATGTAGCCAAAACGAATAATGCCGGCAGATATCTATATTGTCCAAAGCCATTATACAGCCATTCCAGTGGTGTACCTTGTACCGGTTCTCTCAGAAACCAGTAATTGCATGACAGCATTAAGTCAAACAGCCATATAATCATACCACCCACCAGCAGAAAAATTGAATTCTTCCATATATTTCTCACTGAAGGGGTGCACCATCCATTTATTATGCATAGGATTGGAAACAGAACCTGCAAAGAATGCCATATAAATGCATGGATACAATAAAAATTCAGTATCGGATACATGGTCCAATCCGGAAAAAGTAAAGCAGATACAGCAGCCGGAAGAAGCGTTATAGCTGATATTTCAGAAAGAGTCTCCCTTACTCTTTCATTATTCGTAAATATGATTATCGGGTAAATGTATATCGCCATGCTACACAAATGTAAAGGCAGATGGCCTTTATCCATTCTGTTACAGGATAAAAGCATTATAATCTTCCACATTTCCAAAACAGGGAGAACTACAGCTATTATTCTAAATATAATAACTCTTTTCTGAGTCCCTGTTTTATTAAACAAAACGATTATTGTAATCAAAAAGACGAGGATTAGAATTAATGTCACGAGATGATCCGGACCAAATAATGAAAATCCACTATCAGGCGGCAGATCTCTCTCCTCATTCCAGAACAGATTTGTATACATACTTAAATCTACCTCAGGAAAACTTTATTATTTGGTTTTGACTTTCTTCACTTTCGACCAGTCGGAATAGACATAAGCCCCTTTATCATCTGAATCTGTACTTTTTTCATAAAGCTGTATTCTCACATAATATGTTTTCTTTTTCTTAAGTTTATTAATCAGAACATATCTACTGACTACAGTACCTACGTTATTGGGTCCCCGTTTAGTTATATCTACTATACCCTTTTTATTTTTCCAATTTATCAGCTTATAAAACTTTTTGGGAGACATTTTTACTGTTTTAGTTTTGCCTTCAGAAAACTTCTTATCAGTACTATATTGTACTAACACGCCAATATTATCATGGATTCCATAAACCATAGGCGATCCATCATATTTTTTATTGATATTTATAGAGCTGATCCTTCATATTGTAAGTTACTTAGTTTTAAACTTAATTGTTTTTACGTTTCCTTTTTTATCTGTAACCTTTAGAGTGTTCCACTTGCCCTTCTTCTTAAGCTTCTTCTTGTATGACTTAAGTTTAATCGTAATCGATGTTTTATTTTTCTTTATCTTAATGGTCTTACCATTCAGTGTAATCTTTTTGATCTTATCCTTATCTTTAATCTTTATCTTAGAAGAAGTCTTTACAGTAGCCTTGTTCTTTATATTGAAGGTAGTTACCTTATCCTTCGTCACTGCAGGACTCGGAGAAACCGTTGGAGTGACCGTAGGGGAAACGGTAGGAGAAACTACCTCCATAGGAACTGTACTTGGAGTTGAAGATGAATTATCAGATTTACCTGCAGGTGTTGGAGTAATGTCCGGTTCCGTAGTGTGAATAGAATCAGGAGTTGGGCTCTGAACCGGAGTTGGTGTAGGATCATTTGAAATCTCTTCCTGTTCGTGGATATCATCTGAATTAAATGTATCACCTTTTTCCCATCCACCAAGAGATAAATCAATATATAATGCCGGACGAATACCAAGAGCATTCTCTGCATCATCGCCAAACCATGAAGCTGAGCCATTACTATCAACATAGGCTACATCAAATTGAACATTTCCAGGAGATCTTAACCACCAATTTCTTGATTCGCCTTTCCAGTTATAAACTTTTCGTGTATTTGAATCAACATCATATATATCTGGAAAACCATATAATGGATTTATAACATCTTCAAGTGATAGCAAAAATACATTATCTTCTGTATCCTCACCTCCTAGTGATGTTGTATGTATAGGATTATTATTTGTATGGATTAATGTTGATATTATTGCAGCCTTTTCTTCGTTGTTAAAGGAACTTTCATAAAAATCATTATTTAACCATGAGCGTACTAAACTATCTTTCCATGTAATATCACCATATTCTTTATTATAACTAGTTCCAACTACCATACCATTACTCAAAATAAGTGCTTTATCTCCTGAAACATTAAGAACACGCCAAATTATATCCTTTCCTTCTTCATCTTTACCAAATTTGATAGTATCCCACACACTAAACTTTAAATTTTTAATTTTATTATTTATTTCAAGATTGGAAATATTAACTCTCATAGCTGGTCGAACCCCGACACCTTTTAGATATACTTCCCTATCTGAAAGAATAACTCGCCCATCATAGCTAACACATGCTGCTTCGGAACTATTTGAACCAGGTGAACGTAACCACCAATCATCACCAGCCCAATATGCATATCCCGTTTTAGTAGTAACCCTTGATTCGTCTTTACAGTAATAATCTTCATCAAATCCATATTCTTCATTAGTTATATCATCCAACGAAAGAAGGAAAACAAAGTCTTCTGTGTCATTTCCTCCTTCTGTTCCATATTCTACGTTATTTGAATTTACAAGTTTTTCTTTAACGATCAGTTTTTGCTCTTCTTCAGTAAATGCTTCATTTAGAAATGTGTTATTTAACCATTCTCTAATAGTTGAAGTCTCCCACGTACATGAATGATCTACATTATCATCGTTTAAATTATGTTTTGCATTATGATATAACTTTTCGTCTAGTACTTTATCTGATAATACAAGAGCCGTTCCGTCATCGTATTTCTTTAATATACGCCAAGTAATGGGCTGCTTATCATCTTCCTCATCAACCCAATTAGTGTCATTCGTATCTTCTTGCCAATATTTTCCAAAAGATATTGTTTCAACATAATCATAAGTTACTCTTGGGTTACTCAGCCCATATCCCTCTTCTCCCTCAGCTTTAACCCTTCCCGAGCTGATAGAAAAACCTGAAACTATTAAAGCAGCTGATAATATAAAGCTAATCGCATTTTTCCCTCTTTTTAACATGATTCCTCTCCTTTAATTATTTTTCCCATATTATTACCGGTAACTACTTGATTTATAAACATCAATCATTTAAGTAATAAGAATTTTTGCATTTTAAAATCAACTCTTTATCTTTTGTCGTATATATGTTTTTTGACATTCCTTTTGTTATCTTCTTTCCAGGCTTATAGTAATGCATCACATATGAATGACAGGTTAATAATATCTGAGCCGGAACTATGTTGTAATCCGGGAAACAAAGTGAAAACTCATGAAGGTCGTCATAAACCGTAACTTCTTTATGTATCTCGCCAACACAGGTTTCACCACGATATATCGGATTGCACAATCCTTTTTTACCAAATCCGATGACATACATATTTAATGGATCATTTCCAATATTTAGGTAGCTTTTCGTTTTTGTCAGGTGGCTGAAAATGATTCCCGAATTCCCATTATAATCTATGGTATAAGGTTTAATAATCTTTCCGCTGGAAGAAAAATCTACATATCTTCCTGCCATTTCCTTAGCTGTCTCTATAGTAGTCGGAATCATCGACATATGATCATTCATGTATTTGATATCAAATACACCATTTACCGACCCCATATTTCCGTTAAAGCTTATGTTTCCGACAACCTGATCTTTGTCATTAATAATATCAAACTCTGCACTCCATAATTCGTTATTTCTTTGTATTATTTTATACTGCATACCAATTTTCTTCCAAACTTTTTCCAAAATGTATCGCATATTTCCAGTAGATTACTCGCTCTCTCAAGACGATATCCCGGATACTTTTCTTTAAAGTGATTCTCTCCAGATATTGTATCTATATAATACCTTATTGCCAACACATAACACAGCTTACTCAGAGTCTTCTTCATATTCTTAGTTACTTCCTTTTCTAACTGAGGAGAAACACTTAAATATCCCTTTACAAAAGACTCTGCAGCAGCCTGATCAAACTCTCCGTCTATAAAACAGCAGGATCTTATGCTGTCAGCAATATCAATATTAATATCTCCTAACATAACAGTATCAAAATCCAGAAAGCCAGTCATTACACCATTTTTAAAGAGTGCATTTGCTACCTTGGTGTCACCATGGATTATTGACTGATTATTATTTGTATAATTTATAAAACCAGCATACAATGCTTTGATACTTTTTTCTATGCGCTCATCACGATATTTATTATACGCCTTATTTTCACTTATGATTTCGGTGTATTTTTCATAATAAAACTGTAAATCATGCAGATGCGAAAAAACTGCTCTGGGTTTTCCTTGAATCTTCCCAAAAATAGAATGCATCCGAGCAAGACCAACACCAAACTCATACAGCATATCATTTGACAAAGGTAAAGTTATTATATCGCCAGAAATATACTTATACATTCTCCAGTTATCACCATTTTCGTCAGGACAAAAGAAAGAACCATCTTTAGATCTTAACCATTTTGGATATTTCCAGTCGCTACTATCAAATACAGATGAATACAGTTCATAATTATATTTCAAATTCTCTATATTCATTGATTTGTGAAGTCTCTGAAGTACATATTTACTACTTCCAGTCTCTATAAGAAACGTTTCATTTATGTGTCCATCTCCCAGCGGACTGACCGATGATATATTATCGTCTATGAAGTTTTTACATATTTCTTCGTATATCATATTTTCTGTATTGGTTAGAATTTGTTAGAATCTATCTAATAATTTAATAATATCTTCCGGCTTCTCTGCAAATGTATCAGCTCCGATGTCTTCAAGATACTTCCTATCCCTGAATCCCCATAAAACCGAAATACAAGGAAGTCCTGAATTCTGAGCAGTTGCATAATCCACTTCAGAATCACCTACATACACAGCCTCATTTACGTTACTTTTCAATTCCTTTAATGCTTCTAAAACAGTATCCGGAGAAGGTTTTCTTTTAATACCCGGTTTTTCTCCTATGGCAACATCCACCACACCTGAGAAAAACTTCTCATTTAATTCCTTAACAGCTGAATCTATCTTATTTGATACTATTGCCATCTTATATCCCTGCTGCTTCAGCTCATTCATCAGACTTAGTATCCCGTCATATGGTTTTGTATTATCCAGACAATGAATGTCATAGTGTTCCTTGAAAACCGATATCATTTCTTTGATCACATCTGACGGAGTATCTTCCGGTACTGACTTCCTCAATGCGAACTCTATACCATTTCCAAAGAACATACGGTATTCTTCCATAGTATGTCCCGGCATATTGAACTTATCAAGAACATAATTCATTGATACAGTAAGGTCGTCAATGGTATTTAGCACTGTTCCATCCATATCAAATACTATTGTATTTATAATGCTCATTATTCCAACCACAATTAATTTTCACTTTTATAATTTATATTTTTTTATAAAATGCGCACCCATTTACAGGATGCGCGATTCAATGACTTATATAATTATACTATACTCTGTGTATCAACCTCGAAGAAGAATACAACGCCTTTTTCTGCGTTATACACTCCATAGTCTTTATTATGGGACTGCATTATAGCAGCAACTATTGAAAGACCTATTCCTGATCCTCCATATTCTCTCGTTCTTGCAGGATCAGTCTTATAGAACTTGATAAACAGTTTCTCCAGATCCTCCTGGGATATTCTGTCACCATCGTTATATACATTGACTCTCAGAGTATTTTCTTTTTTCTCATACCAGATTCTGATGGTGCCGTCTTTTGATACGTAATGAATAGCATTCGAAAGATAATTGGTAATGACCTCTTCTATCATAAAGCTGTCAGCCCAGACAAGAACTCCATCCTGTTCCTCGAAAACTATCTTTACATTTCTGTCCTGAATAAGTATCTTGGAATTTTTGATAACATCTCTTATCAGTGGTGTAATATCAAAATGTTCTATCGACATGTCATTACCTGTCTCTATCTGATTAAGATTGATGAGCTTCATAACAAGTGTATTCATCTTTGAAGCTTCGTCCGTTATTACATCACAATAATAATTCATGGTTTCTGTGTCATCAGCCACTCCGGACTTTAATCCTTCAGCATAGCCCTGGATTATAGCAAGCGGAGTTTTCAGTTCATGAGACACATGAGACAGAAATTCACTTCGCATCTCTTCTATCTGTTCTTTTTCCCTGATATCATTTGACAGCTCAAGGTTTGCTGTCTTGAGATCTTTAATCGATTTTTCAAGCTTACTGGAAAGATTATTAATACTTATTCCAAGATCACCTATCTCGTCTCTGTTTCTTACATCAACCTTAACGCTGAAATCAAGATCTGACATACGTTTGGCAACTCTTGACATTTCAATAATAGGTCTTGAAAACATATTGGAAATGTAAAGAACAATAAGTATTTCCATTATAAGCATACCAGCAGAAATACTTATGAAGAGTCTTGCAGTAAAAATACTGCTTTCATTTATCTGTTCAATGGGGGTTCTGAGAATAAGGATAAAGTCATTATCCAGAAGTCCGATGAGATCAAAATAACTTCCACCTATATGATTTGAGCTTTCAGCGGGAGTGACTACATTTTTGACTATCTTGTACTTTGTCTTGGAATATTTCATGGTAGAAACATCGAATTCCTGAACAAGTGACTGGATAGCAAGTGTAGCTATATCATTGATCTTTACAGATGAATATACATTAAAATTCACGGGATCAATAACATAAATGGACGCACTTGTAGGGTTATCTATATAACCATACAGACTTACGATTTTGTCCCTTTTAAGAGCCTTGATATTCTCTTTATCACTGAAGAATTCATTACATGACTTATAGGTTTCTATAAGAGAATTCTTTGTATGCGTCACATAAAATTTTTCTATAAAATGAATGCTTATCGACCAGGATATGATCATGGTAAAAAGCGTCGAGAAAAAAACTATGACAGCAATCTTTAATCTGATTGAATTTGCTATTCTGAGCATACGACACCCCTATGATCAATCAATCCTTAGCTTCGAACTTATATCCTACTCCCCATATGGTATTAATATACTTACCTTTTTCACCAAGCTTAGCACGAAGCTTCTTAACATGAGTATCAATAGTTCTGGCATCGCCATAATAATCATAATTCCAGACTCTGTTTAATATGTTTTCTCTGGAAAGTGCTCTGCCCTGATTTGTTATGAAATATTCAAGAAGCTCGAATTCTTTAAATGAAAGATCAATATATGCACCATCAACTGTAACTGTATGAGCATTTTTATCAATCACTATGCTTCCTGCTTCAATAACAGACTCTTCAGCCTCACTGTTTGTACGTCTCAATATAGCCTCTACCCTGGCAACGAGAATGCTCGGACTGAAAGGTTTTGTAATATATTCATCTATTCCAAGTGAATATCCCTTTAACTCATCCTTTTCACTGGACTTTGCAGTAACCATCATGATGGGAACATTGGATATCTTTCTGATTTCCTCACTGGTCTCATAGCCATCCATCTTAGGCATCATAACGTCCATGATAATGAGAGCGATATCATTATTAGAGGTAAATATATTGTATGCTTCTTCACCATTTGCTGCTTCGACAACAAGATAACCCTTTTTAGCGAGAAAGTCTCTTACAAGCTTTCTCATTCTCTCCTCATCATCCACTACAAGTATTTTTATATCTCCCATATATTTCACCCCTTCTCATTATATTTTAACTTAAAACGAGCCCATGCCAGGCTCGTTTATCATATACATTTGTTAGTCAGCATCTGAAGCAGAAGCAGACTGAAGTTCTCCCTGAACAGTGATATTATACTTATCACATAATGATTTCAGCTCCTGCTCATACATTGATAGATAAGTTTTTGAATCCTTAATAGACTGTTTAGCCTGATCAAGCTTAGAGCTGTCAAGATCATTAATAGCTTCTATAACATAACCGATTGCTTCCTTCTCACTACCGGCAACCTTTGAATACATATTCTTAAGATTAACAACTTCTGAATTATTATAGATAAGCTTATCAAGACCATCTATATATTCATCATAAGAAGCAAGCGCTTCATTTTCAAGCTGCTGCTTCCAGGTTTCAGAATCAAGAGATGCACCATCTTTAAAATAATCATTATAAATTCCAACAGCCTTATTTCTCTTTTCTGCCAGAGCAGGAAGATCCGTATTAACAAGCTGTACTATTTCCTGTTGAACGTTAGCACCTGTCTCTATCTCAAGCGCTGTTTCTTTTTTACCGCATCCTGCAAATATAACTGCCATAGCCATAGTCAATACAATTAACAGAATTCTCTTCTTCATAAAAAAATGCTCCAATCAATATTTAATTCGTTAATAGCATTTATATCAGATATAAATGTATTAACACCGTGATTATTGTATCACAATTCACTATAAATGGACAGCGTAAATTTACATTCGGAAATTAAATGTGGGAACCCACCAAAGATAGCTGAGTGCTCAGCTATTAGATGCGCTGATTTTACTATACATTTAACTTCTTTGCAATACTGGGCTCCGCCCAGACCCGTCCCTCGTCGGGAAGGCAGGGAAACAACTCTTGTTGTTTCCGGAACATAAGGGTTATCCGTGTCACTCCGTCAAGTGCTGCCCGGATGCTTCGCATCCAGCGTACTGTCACTTGACTACGTTCCCGCGCCACGATCTATAAATTATAGATATGGTTCTTTATCGCGAAACGTTTCTTAACTGATACCGGCAGTTCACAATAAGGTATCGTTCCATACCACT
>FZRB01000040.1 GCA_900199595.1 Lachnospiraceae bacterium
TTCCGAATGTTATCGGGAATGGTATTTGCTGGTTTGCGTCCTTTGTTACCGTGTGAGAAAGCGGCTTTACCTTTTTCTTTATAGGCTTTGATAAGTCTGTTAACTTGTCTTTTAGTAATACCTAGATTTAGAGCGGCGCGATCTTTGTTACCACCCTCGTCAACCAGTCGTTTGATCACTTCATATTTCTTTTGTTCATTCATAGTTAAATCAATTCTCCTCATCATGTCCTCCTCTCTTGCGAGAGGATAGTATACCATATCGGGACATTTTCATTTGTGGTTTAATAGGACATTATCAAAAATGACTTATAATTAATTTTCAATTTTTATAAATTTAGCCTTGACTTTTTATTTGCAGGCTATTATATAAAAAAGCTTCCCAAAAAACGGGAAGCTTCTCAAATATATATGGACTAAAACTCTTCTAATACACCCTTCCAGCCTCGTTCTTTATAAACTTCTTTATAATATGAGACCTCTTCTTCTATTATTTCGTCAATGGCTTTCATACTGAGCAGCTCCACCGGAGCCTTATCATCGGTAAGTATCCTGTTGCCTGCCTCGTATTTCACAAGCCCGTCATTTACCATTTTTATCATTTTTTGTATATCACCATCTGAACTGTACGCTGCATCATAGAAAAATCTGTCTGCCATATCCGGATTATTTGATGCAAAAAGCTCTCTGTTTGTATTGTTCTTTACATCAACTGTATAAACAGTACTAAAAACGGAAGCGATTGTATCAGACAGATAATCATTTATTCCGCCCTCTGAATCTGATTTCATATTCATATTAACGACCATTACACCATCCTCAGTCAGGCGATCTCTAACAAGCGTAAAGAACTCAACCGATGACATCTGGAAAGGAATCGTAATGTCCTGATATGCATCAACCATGATTACATCGTACTTTATATCTGCTTCAACTTTGGCCTTCTTTCCACCGGCATTAAGTCCCTGAAGATAAGCCCTGCCGTCATAAGTGACAACATCTACGCTGTCCGGCAGCTCAAAATACTCTCTGGCCAGGTCGGTTATTTTCTGATCTATTTCCACGCCCTTTACATTTACGGACTCTCCAAAATATCTGTTACACTGGGTCGCATAGGTTCCCGTTCCCATTCCAAGGACCAGTATGTTCAAGGTCTGACCTGCATTTCTCTTATCCTGCAGACCTGCCATATAAGGAGCCGCCATCGCATAATCATAGTACATACCTGTAAGAGTTTTCTCTTTTTTATAAACAGACTGCACACCAAAGAGTACATTTGTAGAAAGCACCACCTTACTGCTATCCTCGTAAACCTGCAGATAATTATAGATAGACTCACCCTCATAAGTAAGGTCATTCTGCCAGAAAGCAAAGGATGAGCTGTGACCGAATATACAGGAAATGATCAGAATGATCACTCCCACAACAGCCTTCACAGACTTTTTGTGACCGGTTACGAAGTAAAGAATCGCAAGAATAAGCAGTATTCCTGCAAAGATAAGAAATGTAATGCTTGTTCCGACTGCCGGAATACTGATAAATGTCGGAACGAAGGTTCCTATGATGCTGCCTATCGTATTAGAGGCATTCAGATATCCCACTGTTTTCCCGCTGTCATCCAGACTGTCAACAGTATACTTTACCAGCGAAGGGGTAACTGTTCCCAGAAGAAACAGAGGAAATACAAAGATAAGCATACATGCCACAAATGCAGCTATGATCAGAAAGTTATTATTAATTGAAAATACCAGAAGTGCTGATACACCGAGAATTATGTATTTACCAACTACCGGGATCAGGGCAATCCATATCGAAGCTATGATGATTCGGCCATACAGTTTATCGGGATTAGGATCCTTGTCAGCCCAACGGCCACCCATGATATTTCCCAGTGCCATGGCTATCATTATAGTACCTATAATAATAGTCCACACTATCTGTGAAGAACTAAAATATGGCGCCATTAAACGACTGGCGCCGAGCTCAACAGCCATAACCGACATACCTGCGAAGAATTCCGTAAGGTAGAGATACAGCTTGTTTCCCAGAATGCTTTTATTGTTTACATTATTACCGTTACTAATATTATTATTGATATTATTATTGCTATTACTATTACTCATTTTTTTGTATTACTCTTACTTTATTACTTATCTTTTTTCTGTGTTCGGGGAGCCTGAATTATTGAACCACAGTATTCACAATTACCTCTCGAATTTGCACGGATTCTTGTAGATGCACCGCACTTCGGACATACCATCTGCATAAAGCCCACGCCCTTAGCATCTCCTACCTGTGCATTATTGATAATTACACTTGGGTTTCTTCCCTGCTGAAGGGTACAGTTTACGAAGTAGCCTCTTCTAAATATCTTCTCCAGCTCCACAAACATATCAAAGTACTTCATGTTCATTTCTTCAGCCATTTCATGAGCTGTTATGATTCCGTTCTTATCCTTACAGAATATCTTATCATAACGTTCTGCCTTGGCGATAAACCCATAATGATTACATGCACACCAAACCAGATAAAAAGCAGGAACCATAAGAGCTATGATAAGTGCTGTCTGATATCTTTCAATCTGACCTTGTATAACTCCCAACAATCCAACGGCATAAAATGCAAGCATGGATACTCCGACTATCATCTGAACCTTTGCCTTGGCTCTTGTTTTTCTGATTATTACATAATTTAGATATGACTTTTTTTCACTCATACTTCTTATTCCCTTATTTAGATATTCTTCTCTTCTCTCAGAATATCTACCTCATCTGGTTTCCCTGATTTGCCTGATTTGTCTGTTTTCCCTGGGTTGCCTGATTCATCTGGTTCATTTGGTTTGCCTGATTCACCTGGTTCACAACTCCGGACAGAGGTGCATGGCAGGCATAACATTTGCTCATGCTGCCCGCTCTTATACGATTCTGGGTGCCACAATTACCACAGGTGCAGATTATAAATCCTACACCGCTGTTCACATTTTCACCCGGCATCGCATTATATATAACTACCATGGGCTGTCCTCTGGTTTCAAGCTTACAATTGATGAAGTATTTCTTTCTGAAAAGAGTTGAAACTTCATTAAATATCTTACGACCCGGCTGCTGCATCAGAGTAGACATTTCTCCGATTGTAACAAAACCATCCTCGTCGCTTCCGAATATGGTCTCATATCTCCTGGCCGCATCTATTCTTTTTGATATTATCACACCAAACCAGAATATCAATGCATCTATGATAAGGAAAAATAAACACATACCTATCATAAATTTTTCCTTCTGAATAATGCCCAGGACAACTCCAAATAGGTTAAAATCACCGAAAACCATGGCAATTATCATATATATCTTCTTCACTGTTTCCTGTGAAGCTATCTTTCTCTCATTTAAATATCTTGTATTCATTCTTTGGGTCCTCTATCTGCCGGTGGACCGCCAAGTCCAACCTTTTTTACAACTATAGGAGAAATAATAACAGCCAGAACATAGCTAAGCAAAATGGAAAGAGGAAGTGTCTTAAGCCAGTTTGAAAGCCACATAATAAGCAGCGGCGGAGCCTGCTCCGGCGGCATTTTTGCATGCGATCCGGCTATACTGATAAAGCTGCACACTGCACTTACAAGAACCGCATTGATAACTGCAAATGGAATGCTGTTGATAGCTGTAAACTTAGCTGTTCCGGGAATTGCTCCGAATTTTGCCGAAAGAGCACTTCCCATTTTCCCCATAGGTATAACAAATGCTACTATCACACCTACTATTATAGATTCAATTAAACTGGTAATTATCATAACCGGTGCAGACGGCATTGTCTGAAGCGCCTGCGGTGACGCACTTTTTCTCGCTACAAATGCAAACAGAATACCCATACAGGCGGACATTATTATAGCCATAATGAGATTTACTTTTTTCTCTTTACTCATGTACTATCCTCCTTCACCCCTCATCCTGCTTCTGATCGTCTGCTTCTTCCTCTGGAATCAGCTCGTCGAGACGATTGCTTCTTCTGAAAAGATCGATATACAGCATAAGCTCATCTCGGGAAGCAACCTCCAGTTTCTCATATATATTTCTGTTATGTTTTCTCACAGTTGCCATACTGATAAAGGCTTTATCCGGTATATCAGCTATTTCATACCCTTCTATATAAAGCTTCATCACTATCCACTCTGCCGGAGACAGCTTTTTAATATTATCTGCAAATCTATCGAAGAGAATTGCCACATTCTCCGGAAGCTTTTCTTCAACTATTACTTCTTCTGATCCCTGAGACTTCATGAATTCAATCAGATCATCTATCTCTGAATATCCGGTTTTTGTAATTTCACCCCCCTCAGAATCTCCCTTCAGAGCTTCCATTCCGGAAAGCACCGGACTCACATATCTTCTGGAAAGGATGATACTTGTCACGAAACTGATAACAATCACCAGCAGAAGTATTACCATCCAGCGGGTTCTGAGACCATTCATGTATTCATTATAATAGCTTTCAGGCATCATGACACAGAGCATCCAATTAGAATTCACTTTATTCTCTGTATTTACTTCCTTGCTGCCAGAGTTTGAATAATCTCCGAATATATCTGTTTCCTTCATTACTCCGACATATTCACCATAGCTGCTGCTCATTTTTGTCAGCTTTCCATTGTCATTTATTGTAAAGTCTTCCTTATCAGTGAGAAATGTATCCTTTGTTCCACCCACCAGACCCTGATCAAGATAAAAGGTTTTTCCATCATAAGGTGCAATTACAGTAACGAAAGGACCATATTCGCTTTTGAATGCAGGATGCCACAATGAAAACAACGCTTCTGAAAGCTCAAGTCCGCATACTCCGTAGGCGCTTCCGTCAGTTCCGGCAAAGGGTACCGCCAGCAGAACTACCTCTTCCCACATATTAACCAGTTTATTTTTGCCGGTATAGCTGTACTCAGAATTCAGATCACCAACCTTACCCTCCGGAAGTTTTACCACTGAACGATTCATATCAAACTCCAGCTGCCACTGATTGTTCATCCGGAGTCCCTTCTCTCTTCCGATGTCCGCTATTCCTCTGTAAAGATTCAGCTCCTTGTTAGCTTTTTCCTTAAGGTCTATGTTGCTGACTCTGAGATATACACCGCTTCTGGAATTATCCGAATCCTTGATTTTGGTATTTGCTGTGGCATTTATTATAGCATACACGCCGCTGGCATCCGATACCTGAATTGCAGTATTCATATATCCGTAGTATGAATTCTGCAGTTTACTCAGAGAATCTATATCATTATTTAAATCATTTATATTTATTTTATTGTCTGTAAAAAAATGTTCTGTTTCTCTTCCCAGATTTTCTGCAAGATTAATTCCTTGGACAGTTATAGCATCTACTTCTCCCTTCAGCTGCTGCTCTTCTATGTTAAGACGCATGTTCATGGCTTCTACAACTCTTTCATCATCCATAGAAATAACGCCTGAAAAAACAAGTCCCGTTACAAGTATAGCAACTGCCATAATGAGAAGAAGCATCATATATGCCAGCAAACGATATCTCATAGAAATACTCTGCTTATCATGAGATGTCAGATATTTAAACATCTTCTTTAAACTCATATATCTACTCCACTATATCTTTAATTTTATTCAGGGCGTCTGTTGAAAGCTCATCTAAAAGCTTGTCATCAGCCACCTCAGCATCAGTTCCCGAAGCTTTACCGATTTTCTCACTATAGTCCACCGCCTGTTCAGAAAGTATCTGCCTTACATTTTTTTCAAACAGGGTTTCCTTATCCAGGTAGAAGCTGACCTGTGGCGGTGTATAAAAGCTGTAATCCTGTTGCATAGCCATAAATGTTTTATAAAGGCTCTTATATCTTGGACTTTCCAGAGTTCCTACCGCATCCGGAAGATAATCCGAAAACCCCTTATTTGTTACAGGCATATAACCGGCTTTTGTAACAAAGCTTACATTTCTCTCAGGCTCCAGAAGCCATCTAAGAAATGTCATTGCAGCCTCTTCTCTCTCTCTATCTGTTTTTAAGAGGCATAGACCGGCACCTCTGTTCATAGCAAGCTTCTTCCCACCTTCATAAGTAGGACATGGAAGAGTAATAAGCTCCATATCCTCCGTAGTATTATCCTCATAGGTTACAGTATCTGAATAATACATAACACCCGCCGATGAAGCAAAGGACACAACAGCATCCCCTGTTCTTAAGGCTTCCGATGCATAACCTGAACCAAGCCATACAGCTCCCTGAGTTGCAGCATTTGAAAACGGCTGCCACAGATCTACAAAATCACCATCTAACATGAGTCCGGTATCTGTAAATAAACTACTGTCTCTTGATGCAAGTCCAAGCTGGAAATAATTAAACAGATAATCATCAGCCAAAAATGGTCTTCCCATCATTTCACGATACTTAACTGCAGTACTGAATAGTCCGTCCCAGGTCGCAAGATCATCAAGGGATGCGCCACTCTTCTCAGCAAATCTGTCAAATAGAGTTTTATTAACGAAAAGAACCTCTGTCGATTTAGCTATCGGGAGAATAGTCAGCTTTCCGTTTATCTCTCCCTCAGTAATAAAATCTTTTATAAAGGCCTTCTTTTCGTCCTCAGTCAGATAATCATTATAATCAACCAGAAGATCCTGGTTCTGCATAGCCATAACAGTCTTTGGATAGGCAACAAAAATATCAGGCAGCTCTTCAGTGCCGGGTCCACCCTGTTCAGACTTTAGTACCGCTTCATGAAGAGTATTTGTATCCGAAACCTTGGTAGCCTTTACGCTTATTCCCTTCTGCTTGCCTACCGTAGAATTGAACTCATCAATCAGATCATTCAAAGGAGAATCTGACTGTTCACCATAAACATGCCAAATGGTTATAGAAGTAATGTCAGATTCATTTCCGGCAGAACAGGCAGATAAAAATGTAATATTAAACGACAACACAAAAACTAGTATTATCGATATTATTTTCCTTGTAGTTGGGGGAAATTTCATTTCTCTCTCCTCTTAGCTTTTCATACAAGTATGATGCCACGGATTGTTCCGTTGCTACGCAACTCTCACAATCCTAAAAACATTCGGGCTCCACTAATTTACTTGCTTTGCAAGTAAATTGCTTC
>FZRB01000005.1 GCA_900199595.1 Lachnospiraceae bacterium
CTAAAAGAAACAAAACCTAAAAAGCCATACATCCCAGAAATGAATCATCCATGGAGAAGCCAAACATTTATGAGATTTGTATTATCTCAGCAACATCATCTATTTGATAATCTTGAAGCTTGCATGTAGATGGCGCGGGAATGGAGTCAAGGGACAGTACGCTGGAGCGAAGCTCCGGGCAGCCCTTGACGGAGTGACACGGATAATCCTATTGATCCCGGAACAGCAAATGCTGTTCCCTCGCCTTCCTGGCGAAGGACAGGGTTTGGGGCGGAGCCCCAAGCATAACAAAAGCCCTGGAAAATCCAGGGCAAATGTTTTAATCATTTCGGGACATAGTCAAAAATGCTTGACAAGTTCTTTACAAAAACAAATGGCAAGTTTTATAACAAAAATAAACGTTATCCCGAGTGAAACTAAGTAACTCAAGAATAAAAAACGAAAGGTAATCCCATGAAAATTGATATACTATGTGTTGGCAAGATAAAAGAAAGCTTCTACAGAGATGCAGTATCCGAATATTCCAAAAGACTATCCCGATACTGCAGCCTGAACATTATAGAAGTGTCCGATGAAAAAACTCCAGATAACTGTTCGGAAACTGAAAGGGATAAAATCCTTGAGAAAGAAGCCGAACGGCTGATGAAGTATATTCCTGATAAAGGAACACCCGACTGTCATGTCATAACCCTTGAAATAAAAGGAAAAAAAATGACCAGCGAAAAACTGGCTGACACGATCGAATCACTTAGCATAAATGGAAAAAGCCACCTGATATTCATTATCGGCGGGTCTCTCGGTTTACATAACTCTATAATATCAAGAAGCGATACAGCTCTCAGCTTTTCAGACATGACATTTCCTCATCAGCTGATGAGAGTCATTCTTCTTGAACAGATATACCGCAGCTTCAGAATAATAAACCACGAACCCTATCATAAATAACACACCATCCAATTAACAATCCAGTCAACAATCTAGTTAACATAAAAGATGACAGAGTGAACCTGGTTCACTCTGTCATCTTTTTATGTTAACCACTAACCACAAACTACTCTCTTCCGTCCCAGCAATAGGTGCAGAGTTTGTCTCTTTCTATTCCTGTTGCGGCGATCATGTCGTCAAGTCTGTTGAATGAAAGTGTCGTAAAGTTAAGCTTCTGTCTGATTCTCTCAAGCATCTTATGATATCTGTCTGAATCAGGATTTGCGTAGTCATCGAGTATTGTTCTCTCTACATTTTCACCCTCTTCTTCGCAAATTACCTGTCTTGCTATCAGCTCCATGTCTGAATTGGAGCGTGAGAAGTTGATATATTTACATCCAAAGAGAAGTGGCGGACACGCAGGTCTTATATGTACCTCTTTTGCACCGCTCTCATATAAGAATTCTGTTGTTTCACGAAGCTGTGTTCCTCTTACTATTGAGTCATCTATGAGAAGAAGCTTCTTTCCGTCTATAAGTTCATGAACCGGTATCAGCTTCATCTTAGCGATAAGATTTCTCTTGTTCTGATGTGTAGGCATAAATGAACGGGGCCAGGTAGGGGTATACTTGACAAATGGTCTGGAGAAAGGAACTCCTGACTTATTAGCATAACCCATGGCATGTGCTGTTCCTGAGTCCGGAACTCCTGCAACTGAATCTATGACTTCTCGTCCGAAGCCATCTCGTGTTGCCAGCGCCTCACCACATTTATATCTCATCTCTTCAACGGATACTCCTTCATATCTTGCTGATGGATATCCGTAGTAAACCCAGAGAAATGTACATATACGCATCTTTTCTCCCGGCTTTTCCATTACAGTAACAGCTTCCGGAGTCATAACATCTATCTCGCCGGGTCCCAGTTCTTTGTAATCCTTATATCCGAGGTTAAGATATGAGAAGGATTCAAATGCGGCACAGAAGCCTTCACCCTCTTTCTGTCCAACCATCACCGGTGTTCTTCCGAACTTATCACGGGCCAGATAAACCGCATCCTGCGTAAGAAGAAGTATGGTCATGGATCCGTCTATAGAATCCTGAGCGTATTTGATTCCTTCGATGATGTTATCCTTCTGGTTAATAAGTGCAGCTGTAAGCTCGGTCTTATTAACTTCTCCTGTACTCATCATCTGGAAATGTGATCCACCGTTTTTAAATACTGAAGCTATAAGCTCATCAGTATTGTTGATTTTTCCAACACATACGATTGCATATGTTCCATGATGTGATCTTACAAGCAGCGGCTGCGGATCATAATCAGATATGCATCCTATACCGAGATTACCCTCCATATCATGTACATCACTGCCGAACTTGCTTCTGAAGGGTGCATTTTCTATATTATGAATCGCCCTGTTAAAGCCTGCCGGTCCGTGCACTACCATTCCCGCTCTTCTTGTCCCCAGATGAGAATGATAATCAGTCCCATAAAATAAATCAAATACCGAATCTCCTTTTAGTGCCGTTGCGAAAAATCCGCCCATAATTTCCTCCGTAATTTACATGTATATTTATTACACCTCATCCGTCAGCTGCAAATAAATGACTGATGATGGAATTATTCTCCTGCCAAAACAACTGCATCCACTAATTCTTTAATTGCCGGTATATCGCTTTCCTTCATCGTTGACCTGATAGTAACTGTTGGTTCGATGAGCTGAATATTCTTCCAGTTCTCAATAATCGACTTAATAGTTCTTGCTGCTGAAGGAGCCCATGAACCATTTTCAAGTATTGCTATTTTTCTGTTTTGGTAGGTCTTAGCTGTAAGATGTGTCAGAAAATCATGCATAGGAAGGAAAACGCCTGCATCATAGCTGGATGCACAGAGAATCATTCTGTCATATCTGAAAGCATCTTCTACACATTCTGCCATATCTTCACGACACAGGTCTGATATAGCAACCTTCTCTCCCTTTGCTTCAAGAAACTCTGCAATTTTCTCAGCTGCCTTAGCTGTATTTCCATGGATTGAAGCATAAGCTACAAATACTCCGTGAGTCTCCGGCTCGTAAGAGCTCCATGTATTATATGTATCAAGGTAATAACTAAGCTCTGTTCCCGGCATAGGAAGAACAGGTCCGTGAAGAGGAAGTATCTTCTCTATATCAAGATTAGCAGTCTTCTTAAGCAGTGCCTGTACAGAAGCTCCGTACTTACCAACTATACCGAAATAATAACGTCTTGCTTCACAAGCCCAGCCCTCAGGATCATCAAAATCAAGAGCACCAAACTTACCAAAGCCATCTGCTGAGAAAAGGATCTTGTCAAATGAATCATAGCTCATCATAACCTCAGGCCAGTGAATCATAGGAGCCATGATAAAGTTTAAGGTATGCTTTCCAAGTTCAAGAGTATCCCCTTCCTTAACAGCAATCTGTCTGTCCTCTATATCAATCTTCTCAAAGAACTGAGGAATCATCTGAAGCGCCTTTGCTGTAGCGACAAGCTTTGCATCAGGATATTCCTGAATAGCTCTTAGAATACTTCCGGAATGATCCGGCTCAACATGCTGCACTACTATATAATCAAGAGCTCTTCCCCCAAGTGCTTCCTTAAGATTTGCAAGCCACTCATCGGTTTTATGAGCATCAACAGTATCCATAACAGCCGTCTTCTCATCTAGGATAAGATACGAGTTATAGGATACTCCCTCTGGTACTATATACTGACTTTCAAAAAGATCTATATCTCTGTCGTCAACGCCTACATACTTAATTGTATCAGTTATGTTCATGATGTCCTCCTTTTATGGTGAATTATACTCTTTCTAATTTACTAAAAAATCATCATCTATGCAACCGTAAACTTCCGTCATTCTTAATGAATTTCTGTGTTATTATTCACAGTAACCGAAGTTCTATGATTCCGGGAACTTCTTCTTCAGATCATCCAGAAATACTGAAAAATGATCATCTGATATATAATCCTCTATTGCTTCTTTCTTTTTAATTCCTATATATATTTTTTCCTCCATGTCATAATGGTCATTAATTCCCTCATTACTCATGCATCCTGCCAGAATCTTTCTGAGCTCACCGTAATGAGGCGTAAGCTGCGGCATATAAAGCCTGCCGTCTTCAAGACTTTCCATTATAACCCTCATGGCAGATATTTCTAGTGGTGACATTGGTACAGTATTTTTTTCTATAATCTTTTCCAGGCTTTCCATATCAGAAACCAGTTTATTAATTGGAAGTCCACCGGACATACAGGCAAATCTTAAGTTCACCTCAGAACCGGACAGCCATTCCAGAAACAGCATGGATGCAAAATTCTCGACTTCATTCTTATCTATTATTGCAACTCCGGTATCATCTACGGCGCAGATACTTTCCGCTCCCTTAAACTGCGGATAAGGCAGTATCTCATATACACCCATGACAAATGCGTCGCCCTCTGTAGCTGTTGCAGTCCCCAGTTCACCAACGGAAGAACTTCTGATAGACGCTATGGCAACCCTCTGTTCAAGAAGGTCAGTCATACTATTCTGATTGTATTTATAATATGCGCCCTTGACCATCGGTACATAATAGTTATCCCAGAGAGTTTTCATGACCTTTCCGTCTGCTCTGAAAATAGTACTGTTACCCTCTACATTCAGTATATCTGTTCCCAGCTGATGACTTCCAATAAGCATATAATCTGCCTCAGATCTTAAGGCCAGTATTCCCTTTCCGCTATAAGCATAATAGTCTTCACCGACTATTGCCATGCTCTCCCAGGAACTTAAGCTCCCCAGATAGTGCTCTTCCTCCTGCATAAAGGGCTGCCACTGTCCAAGATCTGCAGCCAGCACTTCTGTATCCTTAACAATAGGAAACATTATCCACTGGTTATTCAGGGATCCCTTATTAATGTATTCTTCATCAATTGTTTCCTTAACATTTGCAGCTATTAAGCTGTTAATATCCACGTATTTCACGTTACTGTCATATAACAGCGGGCATTCCGAAGAAATCCCCAGCATATTCGGTCTGTCTTCTGCCGCTGTCTCTTCAAAGCTCTCCCTCAGCTTTTTATCTGAATCAAAGGAAGTACACTTAACTACAATTCCTCTATCTTTTCCCTCAGTGGAATTAAATTCCTCGATCATCTTCTCCAGAGCAGCTGACCGTTTACTATTAAATGTATACCATATGGATATTTCTCTTGGCCTGTCTTTATCCAGACCGTAATTAGAGCCCTTGCCGCCACATGCGGTAAGAGCTCCCATAATGCAAAGTATTAGAATAAGGGATATAATATCCCTGCAGTTTTTTATAGCTGATTTTTTTATTTTATGAAAAATAAAATTCATTATATATACTGCCTTTTTCCTAAGTCCGGAAATGATTCATCAATTAACTGAAACTACTTTGTAGTCCTTTTCCTCAACTGCATTTTTCAGTATATCATCTGATACTTCATTGTCAAGCTTAACTACAACAGTTCCCTTCTTGTGACTGGCCTTTGCTGACTTTACTCCTGTGATAGATTCAAGAGCCTTCTGTACTGTAGCCTCGCAGTGCTCACACATCATTCCTTCAACCGTAAGTGTTTTCTTCATAATGTCATTATCTCCTTCTTTTTTATCATCTATTTCTTCTTTTATATCTTTAATCGAATCCATAATATCAGCCCGAACACTTTTATCCTTCAGGGCCGCCGGTATATGATCACGAGATGAATCATAAACTCTGAAAAGGTTAAGTCTTAAAGCATTCAGACATACGAAAAGACTTGAACAGGCCATTGCTGCCGCTCCATACATAGGCTTCATCGCTATTCCATATAGCCCCATGGCAAGCGGAATACATAGTACATTATAGAAAAATGCCCAGAACAGATTCTGATGTATATTTCTGATGGTCGCCCTGCTGAGCCTTATAGCAGCACTGACATCCTTAATGCTGTTCTTCATAAGGACCACATCGGCAGCATCAACTGCAACGTCAGTACCAGCTCCTATGGCAAAGCCTGTATCTGCCCTTGTAAGTGCCGGAGAATCATTTATTCCGTCTCCCACCATGGCTGTCTTTACATTCTTTTTAGTTGACATAACATATTGCAGACTTCTGATCACAGCTTCCTTGTCATCCGGCATTACACCGGCTATAACACTGTCTACGCCAGCCTTATCAGCAATTGATCTTGCAGTAAGCTCATTATCACCAGTTAACATAATACTGCAAATACCCATTTTCTTTAATTCGCCTATTGCTTCTGCGCTGTCCGGCTTGATCTGATCAGCAACTGTGATCATTCCGAGGTATTTATCCTGCCTGATGAAAAGCAGCGGTGTTTTTCCCTCAGATGCCCTGATACTCACTTCATTTTCAATATTTGTGAGATATTCTGATTTTATATTATTATTCTTTAAAATGCTCTCTATATATTTAAAGCTTCCACCATATATTGTCTCGCCCGTCGTCTCAAGTACTCCCTTAACACCTGCTCCGGGCATGGTCTCAAAGTCAGTTAATTCATATTCCGGACTTTCTTTACCATCCATTTCTAATGTATTTTTTACCTTTTTGTTTTCTGTTGCAGTATTCTTTATATAATTCACAACTGCCTTCGCCAGTGGATGTTCAGACCTGTATTCAAGAGCATAAGCATTACTCAGAAGCTCCTCTTCTTTCATTCCCTCTGCAGGCAGAATATCCACCACCTCAGGCTCACCTCTTGTAATGGTGCCCGTCTTGTCCAGTACCACTACTCCTATTCTGCCGGCTGTTTCCAGGGACTCAGCAGTTTTATACAGGATACCGTTTTTCGCGCCCATTCCATTTCCAACCATGATGGCAACAGGTGTTGCAAGCCCAAGCGCACAGGGACAGCTTATTACAAGCACTGATATCGCCCTCGCTATTGCAAAGCTGACAGTAGCTCCGCATATAATCCAGCCCGCAAATGTAATCAAAGCTATAATCATTACAACCGGAACAAATACTGCCGATACTTTATCGGCTATTCTGGCAAGAGGCGCCTTCGTAGCAGCTGCATCACTGACCATCCTGATTATCTCTGCAAGAGTTGTATCCTCGCCTACTCTCGTAGCTCTGCACTTAAGATATCCGTTAGTATTAATAGTTCCGGCCGAAATCAAGTCACCGGGTTCCTTATCAACCGGTATGCTCTCACCTGTAAGGGATGACTCGTTTACTGCTGAAGAGCCTTCTAATATAGTTCCGTCCACAGGTATTATATCGCCGGCTCTTAATATATATATATCATCTATTCTGACATCCTGAGTCGGAATTCTGATCTCTTTATCATTTCTTATAACTACAGCTTCCTTAGGTGACAGACTTATAAGACTTTTCAGTGCATCAGTTGTTCTTCCCTTTGATTTTGCCTCCAGCAGCTTACCTACAGTTATCAGAGTCGGAATCATGGCTGCAGATTCAAAATAAAGATTCATGGCCTGCTTCATAAGAGTATCAGAATCACCCTTGCTCATAGCATCGATCATTATAAAAAGAACCACCAGACTGTATCCAAAAGAAGCACTGCTTCCAAGAGCCACCAGAGTATCCATATTGGGAGAAAGCCTGAACAGGGAACTGAAACCGCTGATAAAAAACTTCTTATTAATTATCATAACGATAATAGCCAGAAGCATTTCAAAAACAGCCAGTGCCACATGATTCTCAAAAATAGGGAATATAACCGGCCAGTGCCACATCATATGTCCCATGGAATAATACATAAGTATTAAAAGAACTATAACAGAGCTGATAAGTCTCTTAACAAGTACCGGTGATTCCTTATCACGAAGAGCCTCCTCCATGGCACCGATTCCCCCGGAGTTAACAGAAGCATCATTTCCTTCACCAAAAACAGACGCGCCGTAGCCCGCCTTTATAACTGCATCAATTATTTCATTATCTGCTGCCGTTCCCTCTACTCCCATGGAATTTGTGAGAAGACTTACCGAACAGCTCTCCACACCGTCCACTTGGGAAACCGCCTTCTCAACTCTTGCCTGACAGGCAGCACAGCTCATTCCCGTTACAGAATATTTTTTCATTTATTGTTCGACCCGCTTCATTACACTAGTTATACACATCTAACTTATCATACTATGGCATCGAGGTCAATAATGTCTTTATTTCGGATTTATTAATATCTTTATCTCAGATTTATTCAGCGATTTATTCATAAAATCTTTTGTCTTTGTATGAATCACATAATAAATTTATCGTTTTACGATATATTTTTCTTGACAATCGATTTTTTATATACTATCATGATGCTAAATTCAACAGAAAAGGGGAATATCTATGAAACAGAGAAAAATAACCTACCTGCTTAGAGCAGTAGCTATAGCACTTGGCCTGCTGGGCATCGCATTTTTCGGAAGTGCCACTCTATATGCCTTTGTCTTTAAACCGGACTATAACGAACCGGTTCCCGGTTATCTGAGAGAAAATATAGTCTTCATATGGATAACCGCCATTATATGCTATCTAATTCTATTCTTTTTCTGGAAGATAATAAATGAAATAGGTAATGACAATTCTTTTTCCCTGGAAAATGTAAAGAACTTCAAATGTATGGCTGTCTGCGGTGGTTTCATAATTCTCGAATATGTAATTCGCATAGTTGTCTGGCTGATTAAAGGGAATCTTGAATTTATATCTCTTTCATATACATTACTTAAGATTTTTGTTTTTATCATATTTGTAATCCTATGCATAGCCATGTCCAAGCTTGTTCAGAACGCTTATGAGATAAAACAGGAAAATGAACTTACTATATAGGAGGCGCCGGCATGATAATTGTAAATCTTGACGTTATGCTGGCAAAACGTAAAATGAAAGTTTCCGATCTTGCGGATAAGGTCGGGATCACGCTTGCCAACATATCAATACTTAAAAATGGAAAAGCCAAGGCAGTACGCCTTGAAACACTTGATAAGATATGTGATGTCCTGGACTGTCAGCCCGGGGATATACTGGAATACCGTAAATGATAATAACGGTAACAAATCAAGGAGGAAATCATGATGAATACTTATAATAATACTTCTGATAATACAAATCAGAACCAGTCAATTAATAATTCTTATTCTGGTCAGACTTACAATGGTACATATGCTGCCCAGACGATTAATGGTGTAAACGCTGCCCCACCTTATATTCAGAGGGTTTCACGATTCCAGGAAGCAGAAGCCGTGGAAGTTCAGGATTTCAGAGAGAAAATGGCACGAAAGCTTGGAATCGGATCACTTATTTATGCAGCTGTATTTACCTTCTGTCTATATAACAATCTTACCGGAGTAACGATGCCTTTCTTCGGAATAGCTACTCTTGTATATATGATATATGCATTAAAGCTGTACAATATTCAGATAAAAAAGCTGAGCTGGTTCTATGGTTCCATACTTATGGCTCTGACCATCTCGAACTTTCTGACAGGTAATCTTACATTTCACTTTTTTAACACAGTAGGAATCCTGATCATGCTGTTTATTTTTCTGCTTCATAATGTTTATGACGACAGCCGCTGGAACTTTTCAAAGACTTTTATTTCCTGCTTCGAAGCGTTCTTCTGTTCTATCGGAGAAATGGATGATTTTACAAAGGACATGAAGGTTCTTAAGCAGAGAAAAAAGGTTAATGAAGCAAATGTAGAGAAAAGAAATACGCTGAAGTACATTTTCATTGGTCTTTTAATTTCTGTACCTTTAGCAGGCATAATACTCCTTCTGCTTTCATCAGCTGACAAAGTATTCAACCTGTTTTTGAGCAAATATCTGAGCTTTGATTTTAATATCAGTACATTTATTGGAATAATCATTACCTTTGCATTCAGCTTCTTCGGTTCTTACTGCATTCTGAGATTCTTTTCCAAAAAGACTATCAGGGAAGAAGTTACATCACACAGAAATATGGAGCCGGTCATCGCTATAACCGTTCTTTCCATTATCTCGGTTATATATCTGTTCTTCTCCATGATTCAGATCATTTACCTGTTCTGGGGAGGAATGAAACTTCCAAACAACTACTCCTATTCTGATTATGCAAGAGAAGGATTCTTCCAGCTCCTTGCAGTAAGTATAATCAATTTCCTTATGGTGCTATTTGTAAACAGTTATTTCAGAGAAAGCCGTATACTCAAGGTTCTTATGACTGTAATATCCGGATGTACTTATATAATGATCGCATCCAGCTGTATGAGAATGCTTATCTACATAGATGCATGCCTTCTTACATCTCTCAGGATATGGGTTCTCTGGGGACTAGCCGTACTTTCACTGCTCTTTGTGGCAGTCATCATTTCCATATATAAGAACGGTTTCCCACTGTTTAAATACAGTATTATAGTCGTGGGTATCATGTATGCACTGATAAGCTTTGCACATCCTGACTATATAATAGCTGATTATAATCTTAAGTATATGAATACTATCGAACCGGAAATAGCCAAACAGGATTATGAGTATCTGACTGAGCTTTCAACGGATGCTGCACCGGTTATCTATGAATATAACACCGAATGGGCAGATCAGTATTTTGCAAATAACAAGTATTTTTATAAAGAAAAAGGACTACGAAAATTTAATCTGTCCGGATATACAGCCAGAGTACTATCTGAAAACAGATAAAAAAATATCTCTTAACAAAAGAAAAAAGCTTCCCTCTGGGGGGAAGCTTATCGATGAGGAGGGCTAAACCATCACGTTCAGCACTCCTCTATTTACTTTCATTTCTATATGCTTCACATCTCCTATATACTCTCCGTCTGCATGGAGCACCATAGGTCTGTCCGCATCAAATACAAGGGAATCTACATCTTTCAGTAAGAAGCCCTTCTTTCCTTCATGTTTTCCCATAGTTAACAGAGGCAGCTTAAGAAATGTCTGCCACTTTGGAATACCATTCACTGCACATATGGAGAGCTTTCCGTCCTCCGAAGAAGCATTCGGACTCATAGGTACTCCACCGCCCTCAGCAAAAAAGTTCATAGCCGCAAGGAAGATAAGCTTTGAAAATCTTTCTTCTTCTATCAGGTCTTTCTTTACTCCGTCTGCACCGGTATCCGATGTTTTCAGTCTGACCTTTACATCATAGGTTTCCATGCTGAAAAGAGTTGATATAGTAAGAATTATATAGGAAAGACTGCCAATTCCGAATTTATTAAGCAGCTTCTTAACCTTTGAATCAAGGTTCTTCTTACATACTATCGCATCAAGACCTATTCCGGAACTGATACCAAAATATCTGCTATTACCGTTTTCTGTAATAACTTCTCCGATATCTATGTTACGTCCGGATACGGATGAAAGCATTATATCGAGAGCTTTATCGGTATCCTTGGGAATTCCAAGACCTCTGGCGAAATCATTTCCGGACCCTGTAGGTATGATTCCGAACCTTATCCTTGAAAAATCGGTTATCCCGTTCAGAACTTCATTAATCGTTCCATCTCCGCCTACAACTATAAGACGTATATCATCGCCGGGCAGCTCAGATATCTTCTTTGCAAGGTCCTTAGCATGTCCCGGTCTTCTGGTAACATATGCCTTATATTCTATATTCTTTTCATGAAGCAGAAAATGTACTCTGTTCCAGGTTTTTCGGGCCTTGCCGCTTCCACCTGTGTAATTCACAATGAAATAATACATGGACTAACCTCTCCAACCGCAAATATACAAAACTTAATGATGCTAACAGATTGTTCCGTTGCTGCGCAACTCTCACAATCCTAAAAACATTCGGAATCCGCTAATTTGCTTTCTCTGCAAGCAAATTGCTACTTCCTCATGTTTTAGCGGTCAATAAAGTATATAAGCCTTTTTCATGTAAACATGAAAGGCTTATATACTTTCTGACCTTGCATCATTACATATAGTAATCTAAATTATACAGCTTTCTGAGATGCATTAAATATTCAGACATATTTTCAAATGCAGGCTTTAATCCTTCAACTATAAATATGTCCGGAAGATTATTCTCTACATAGAATTCAAGAAGTATATTATTCAAATCTATCAGCGCTGTGGTATTCTCATCTTTTACAAAATCATCCAGAACATCGCCAAATTTTTTTACTGTTTCAGCAAATTCAGAATGTCTTACAGCCTTGTTAGCTTTTATCAGCTTGTAATAATAGATAACTCCCTCTGTATATCCTTTTTTCTCTGAATACTCCTCAACTACTTTCTTAAGATCAAAAAGTTCGGTTCCTGTTGCCATATAAAACCTCCTAAAATTTGTCAATTAATGAGTTACTCTTTAAAAACATAGTCCTTTTCAGGTAATACTGCATTCAGTATTATTCCCGCAAGTGAACCTACAGCGAGTCCTGAAAGTGATATAACCATACCTGCTATTTTGAAGCTTATCGAACCGGCACTACTGTAGGTGATACCGATTGATAATACCAGAATGATTGCAGCTATGATAACATTTCTGGTTTTACTGAAATCTACCTGATTTTCAACTATATTTCTTACACCTACTGCTGATATCATACCATAAAGTACCAGTGAAATGCCACCCATAACTGGAGTAGGTATTGCAGAAATACATGCTGCTACTTTAGGTGAAAACGAAAATACTATAGCAAATACTGCAGCTATTCTTATAACAGCAGGATCATAAACCTTTGAAAGTGAAAGAACTCCTGTATTTTCACCATAGGTTGTATTTGCCGGTGCTCCGAAAAGAGATGCTACCATGGTGGCAATTCCGTCACCTGAAAGAGTCCTGTGAAGTCCGGGATCCTTTAAAAAGTTTCTATCTACTGTAGATGATATAGCAGAAATATCGCCTATATGCTCCACTATCGTTGCTATGGAAATAGGTACGATAGTAACTATTGAAGATATTATAAGCTTTGTATCCGGGTTACTGAATATGGAAAATACCGTGTCACTCATTTTAAACGGAAGACCTATCCATGCAGCATTATTGATTGCGTCAATGCTTGATGCAGAAAACAGTCTCATATTTTCAATTCCACCCAGAGTCACGTATTCAACCCCGTCGGCTCCTATTATATTCTCTCCAAACATAACTGCCATCAAAACAGCTATAAAACAGGAACCAAGCACACCCAGAATGATCGGTACTATTTTAATCATGCCTTTGCCGCATACATTACAAAGAACTACTATAAGTATGGCAACAATTGCTATAAACCAGTTTGTCGAACAGTTATCAACTGCTGATTTTGATAAGGAAAGACCTATACTGATAATGATGGGACCGGTAACGATCGGTGGGAAAAACTTCATTACTTTACTTACGCCGAAGGCCTTGATAAGTGCTGCAAGCACCAGATAGATCAGCCCGGCACAGGCAACTCCCAGACAGGCATAAGGCAGAAGCTCCTTCTCACCATTAGGCGCTATTGCAGCGTAGCCGGCCAGAAATGCGAATGAAGATCCAAGAAATGCAGGAACTTTTCTTTTTGATATAAGATGAAAAAGCAGAGTTCCGACTCCGGCAAAAAGAAGTGTGGCTGAAACACTTAGTCCAGTTAAAGCGGGAACAAGAACTGTGGCACCGAACATAGCAAACATATGCTGTATTCCCAGAACCACCATTTTTGTTACTCCCAGTTCCCTGGCATCATAGACTGCAGAAGCGTCTTTTTTTGAAAAATTCTTATTATCCATAGATTCCTCCACACGACATGAAAATAAATGCATATCTTTAATTATGATAAGACAATACAGGTAAAAAGTAAACATTTTTTAATTCATTTTATTTATATAAATAAGTTTACTTTATCCGGCATTTATTGTAAGATATTTTCTGTTAAAAGTTTTAATATTTCAAAGGAGGAATAATATGTTAGACAGACCCAGTTTAAAAGAAAAAGGTATGTTTGCTTTTAAGAGAAACTACTGGCCATGTATACTTGTTGCGCTTATCATAGCCTTCGTATCCGGCAGCAGTGGAGGAAGCAGCGGAGGTACCAGATCTTTAAATAATCTGAATAAGAAAACTACTGATTCTATTTCAGACAGCAGTAATTTCGATTTAGATGATTTTGACTTCGATGATATCAATAACCATGGTGATTCCAGTATATCATCCAACAGAGAACTCCTACCGATCATAGGTGCTTTGACCGGTATCATTTTAGTTATTATGCTAATAGCTATTGCAGTAGGTATTGCATTCAGCGTATTTGTTTCAAACCCTATTATGGTCGGGTGTAGGCGGTACTTTACGATCAATTCATATGAAAAACCTAATTTCAATGAGGTTGGCTTCTCTTTTAAAAAGGGTCGCTATATGAATATAGTAAAGGTTGAATTTATGAAGAATCTCTTCATATTCCTCTGGTCACTTTTATTCATAATTCCGGGAATCATCAAATCCTATGAATATTATCTGGTTGAATATATACTTTCAGAGGATCCGACACTCAGCTACAAGGATGCTCTTGAACAGAGCAAGAGAATGATGGACGGATATAAATGGGCTACGTTTGTACTCGAGCTCTCATTCATCGGATGGGAGATACTTTCAGCATTTACATGTGGTATCCTTGGTATATTCTACGTAAATCCTTATGTAGCTGCTACACAGGCAGAACTCTTCCTGCACCTCAGAGATAAGACATATCCGGGAGCAGGTCCATACTATGTACCAAGTTTAGCTACAGGTTACGGAATGCCCCAGGGCGGACAGCCTTTCAATCCTAATCAGGGACAGGCTTATAATCCTAATGCAGGTCAGGCTTACAACCCTAACGTAGGACAGGCTTACAACCCTAATGCAGGTCAGGCTTACAACCCTAATGCAGGTCAGGCTTATAATCCTAATGTTGATCCTACATTTGGTTCAAATCAGGAACAGCCGGGTGCATATACACCAGAAAGCCAGCAGTACCCTACTTCACCTGCAAGCTATGCTCCATCAGAGCCATATAATCCATCAACAAAGAACCCTGAGTCAGCTGCTCAGAATTCATACGCTATAAAGCATGATGAACCTGCTCAGCCACAGGCACCGGATACAGCTCATCCCGGAGATGCTTCACAGACATCTGCCATGGACCAGCCATATAGTCCTGACCAAACCTTCGGTACAGAACAGGCATTTGATCCTAATCAGGCATTTGACTCAAACCCAACATTTGATTCAAATCAGGCATTTGGAAATGACCAGCCATTTGGCACAGATCCAACAATAGATCCTGACGGATATTACAAATAAAACATACTAACGAACAAAAAATATGACAGATTGAATCAGGTTCAATCTGTCATATTTTTTATGTAAACTACTTTGTTCCGAAGATACGGTCTCCTGCATCTCCGAGTCCCGGACAGATATATGCATTTTCATTAAGACATCTGTCTACATTTCCTATGTATATCTCGATATCGGGATGTGCTTCAGCCAGTCTCTTTATTCCTTCAGGTGCTGCTATGATGCAGAGGAATTTTATCTGCTTTCCGCCACTCTTCTTAATAAAATCTACTGCTGCCACAGCTGATCCACCGGTTGCTAGCATAGGATCAAGAACTGCGATCATTCGCTGATCTATAGGATCAGGAAGCTTACAATAATACTCATGAGGTTCATGTGTTTCGGGATCACGATAAAGTCCTACATGTCCTACCTTTGCTGATGGAACAAGTGCTGTAATTCCATTTACCATTCCGAGTCCGGCTCGAAGTATCGGTACTATAGCAAGTTTCTTTCCGTCGATCATCGGTGACATGCATTTTTCGATCGGAGTTTCTACCTCAACATCCTTTAACGGAAGATCTCTGAAAGCTTCGAAGGCTTCCAGCATGGCTATCTCCTCTACCAGCTTACGGAATTCATTTGTTCCTGTGTTCTTGTCACGCAGAAGTGATATCTTGTGCTTGATCAGCGGATGCTCCATTACTATGACATTTTCATAATCCTTGTACATTTTTATTCTCCTTCCAAGTTTATTTATACACTTCATTGGTCAGCAAAATGCGCTGACACTTTATATATTTATCTCTTCTATATAATACACCCTTGCGGCATAATCTGAAAACACTCTTGTTTTATCATTGAAGCCAGTTCCTGCATATGCCGGAGACAGCTTTATTCCTGCATTCATCATGGCGCTGCCGAACATCTTCAGATCTTCCTTCTCTCCGTCCAGTTTAACGAATTTGGATACCACTCTCTGTGTTACGGAATCCGGTCTGATATGGATTGGAGAAGCTGTATTTACCAAGTCTCCAAATTCCTTTATATTTACCTTAATCTCTTTGTTATAGATATGGTAATATTTATCCTCATCCAGTCCCACAGGTCTGAAATACTGGTAAGCCATATTCGGGATCACCATCTTCTGTGCGATCATCCCGACCGCCTTCGTTTTGTCGGGAGCTACTATCGTCCACTCTGTCACGTTATTGTCGCTCCTGGTAAGTACGCTTCCGGAAGCAGAGAAACCACCGACAGCAAGTCCATGATTTATTCCCGGCTGGCTGGTGACGCCCGTAAAGCTGCGTCCCCTGTACAGCTGACCATACTGTAATATCTTGCGGAATTTCTTATACATTTTTATCTGCTCTGCTATCAGATCAAGCTCATCCTTACTCATATCGCAGAGGTTACATTCGTATCCCAGACTTCCAAATGCGGCGACTGCGAAACGTGTTGAAAGCGGAGTCACACGAAGTGTCTGATGATTCGGCACTCCGGAAACATGTGAGCCCCAGCAGTTCTGCGGATAGCCGTAGCTGTAGCCTGTCTGTATCTCTGCCCTTACCATGGCATCCGTATCATCACTTCCCCATATCTGCGGAAAGTAACTGAGTATTCCCAGATCGAAACGATTACCTCCGGCTGCACAGCCTTCAAAGAGAATGTGCGGAAATGTCTCAGTAAGTATTTTCATGCACCGATAGAGTCCGAGCATATACCGATGGGTCAACTCACCCTGCCGGTTATACGTTTTAGAATCTTCGGCTATATCGTTGCCAACCCCCGCCAGATAAGATGAATATATATCAGTCAGCGTCCTGTTCATGTCCCATTTGACATAGGAAATGTTTGCTGACCTGAAAACTTCAGACATTGAATCTATGATATAATCCTGAACCTCTGTCCTTGTAAGATCCATTATCCTCTGATTACGGCCTTCGCTATGAGGTCTGTCAGGAATCTGCAAAGCCCAGTCGGGGTGGCTTCTGTATAGGTCAGAATCCACATTTACCATCTCAGGTTCTACCCATATTCCAAAAGACATCCCCAGCTTATTAACCTTATCTGCTATGCCCTTCACGCCACCGGGAAGCTTTTCCAGGTTTGGCTTCCAGTCACCGAGGGAGCTGGTGTCATTGTCCCTTTTACCAAACCAGCCATCATCCATAACAAAGAGTTCAATTCCAACATCCTTGCCGGCTTTTGCAAGTCTTAGAAGTTTAGACTCATTTATATCAAAATATGAAGCCTCCCAGCTGTTCAAAAGAACAGGTCTTACCTTTCTGGCCCATTCACCTCTGATAACATGTCTGCGGACAAAATTATGTAAACCAACCGACATTCCATTGAAGCCTTTGTCAGAAAATGTCATAACGGCTTCAGGGGATTCAAACACCTCACCGGCCCCCAGCCTCCAGCTGAAATTCCTGGGATTTATTCCCCAGAGAAGCCTGGTTTTTCCAAATTCATTTACCTCTGCTATCTCTGCATGATTTCCACTGTAGAAAAGATTAAATCCATAGGCTATTCCCGTATCTTCAGTGGTTGTAGGGGTTGAAAGCATAAAAAACGGATTTGCACTGTTTGACGAAGTACCTGTATAACTTGAATTTATATGTTTTCCGGAAATAAGCGGTATATCCTTTCTGCTCATCTCCCTTGCCCATGCACCATTAAAGGTTGACATAATATATCCAGATTCATGCATGTCCAGCTGGGCCGACATAAGCTGCTTAATTGTTACAGCCGTTTTCCCATCATTGATAAGCGTTGAAGTCCTGGTTATTACATTTTCCCTGTCAAAAACATAATAATCAAGCAGGAGTCTGAGCTTATTATTCTTATCTTCCAGTTCGATCTGGAGATGATTTCCGGAAGTTTTTCTGGCTTCGGCTCTTAAGCTGTGGGCTGATGGAAGTGACCTTAGTTCCTTTTTTTCATTATCTATTATAGCCGACTTAAATAAAAAGTCCGAGGTTCTGCTTCCATCGGGATTCTCAATAACAGCAAAAGCTTCACGGTTATCACCCTTTCCCTCAAAGGAAGCTTCGAGGCAGAGATTATTCAGTGTAAAATACGGGTATTCATGATTGTAAGAATTGTTATTTCCCGGAATAAACTCCTGTCTCTCCATCAGACCATCCAGAGAGTCCGATACACGAATCTTTTTTCCGTAATACAGATGCTCCAGATGTTCGGTATCTGTGATACGGAAAATGTATGATGTTTCGTCTGTATTTAAAATGTAATATTTTTTTCCATCTATTATCATTTATCTTGCTGCTATCTCCTTAGTGATTTCTTCCATCTTCTTATCTGTCAGAATAAACTTCTTTCTGAATACGATAATAGCAACTATAAGTCCTACAACAGGAATGATAGTCATGGTCATCCTGAGTCCCAGCTTTGAAGATGCAGCTACATCCTTTGAGAAATCATACAGCTGTTCAGCCTCATCTCCTGCTGAATCATTAAGGTTATTCAGTGACAAACAAATAGAAGCTATAAGCGCAGCAACACCTGAAGCCAGCTTAACCACAAAGGTCTGCATAGAGAAAATAACCGACTCATCTCTTCGGTTGTTCTTCAGATCACCATAATCAACGGTATTTGCAAGAAAGACAGTTGTGAGCACCTGTAGAACTCCGTTTGCCGCGAAGATAAAGAATGCAGGAATAAAAAGTATGAATACATTTGACATATTTGTAAATGTAATGGCAAAAAGAACTGTATATCCTATTATTGCACTGGCCAGGCATATATAGAATACCTTTATATTGCTGGCAAATTTTCTCAGCAAAGGATAAAAGAGCATCATGGAAAGAATCTGAATAGCCCCGCCGAACATATTAAACAGGGTGTAGCTTCCCTTCCAGCCTTCTCCGCCAAAATCATATTTGAAGAAATAAATGACAAGATTTGATGTTATGTAAACTGAACTGTTTATAAGAACAATAGCTATAACTATAGTCATAGCCTGATCATTCGATATAAGAGCCTTAAACATCTGAGCTACAGATGGCGACTCCATATCTACAGTTGCTTTTTCTTTAATATTGATACAAGTGATAGTTATAAAAACTATGAATAAAACTGCAACCAGAAGAGCAAACCATTTGAAACCGGCTATCTCAACCTGTTTTGCTGTTGCATCAGCACCTGCGATGCCTTTTCCTATTGCATTTACGATCATAACCGTAAAAATAGTTACGAGAGCTGAACCCACACCTGCACAGGAACGGGCAAGAGTTGTAAGTCCTTCTCTCTCCTTACCTGTTTTTGTAAACGCAGGAATCATTGACCAGTAAGGAATATCCATCATAGTATAGGTTACTCCCCAAAGTATGTAAGTAACTGCAGCATAAGCAACCAGCCCTTTTGCATCCAAAGAAGGTGGGCAGGCAAACATCAGAAAGAGAATAACAGCATTTGTAAGTGTTCCGATCATAAGCCATGGTCTGAACTTTCCCCACTTCGTCTTGGTTTTTGCAACTATGATACCCATTATCGGATCATTAAATGCATCAAATATTCTCGCAACCATCAGGATGATACCCATAGCTATAGCATTTACCCCAAGTACATCCTGGAAATAATAAAGAACATAACTGGCACTAAGCATATAGACCATGTCTTTACCTATAGCGCCAAGTCCATAAGAAAGCTTTTCTTTAAATCCCAGCTCCATATATCTTCTCCTTTCTATGAACCCCTCTTATACAGTCACAGTGAATTTCACTTCTTTTGAATCTCCAAACTGAGGTGTAATGATCAGCTTCGCATCGCCGGCCTTTCCTGTAGTTCTGACATAAGTACCACCCATGCCGCCCTGAAGGCTTATGATGCTTGGTCCTATTACTTCGATAGGGCCAACTGTGCTGAGCATCATCGGATCATTTGCATAAGGAAGTATATTTCCGTTATCATCAACCATTCTGATCCTTACTGCAGCAACATCATAGCTGTCAGAATCCACAAGATCTGTATGACTTGCCCTGATGTCATATCTAATCTTTTTCATCGGTGAAATATTAAGAGTTTTAACCAGATTTCCGTCCTTATAAGCCTCAAATCTGAACTGCGTAGATTCACCGCCCCAGTCGCCTATATACTTGTTAAACAGTGAAACAGCTTCGGTCAGGCTCATCTTATATTTGACACTGACATAACCGGCCTTTGCCATCATTCTTTTTGACATGCCATACAGACCGACCTTTGAAACCTCATTCAGAAGCTCCTTCACATCCTCAGCCTGCTTTCTTCCCATATCAGGCTCGCCCTCGGCCAGGGCATCTCCTATATAATCATCAATCAGAACAGGACCATGATTAAGATATTCATACTCGGAATCCTTCATGAAATATTCCTTAATGAAACGGTCGTTCTTATACATCTTTACACTGTCCGCATTAGATAAAATGTATACGTCCCCTCTGTTTCCTCCCGGATGCTCTCCTATATCCATCGAAGAACTGACAACCAGTACATCCTTCTTGTCCTGCTGCATGGTATAAATATATGATGCCAGCTTAGGATTGCGGAACATATCAAGAACACCGTGATAGCATATACGGTCTCCACTTCCAAAATCTTTATGGGTATTATAATCAAACATGCACCATCCAAAGGTACCTGTTATCTCACTGTATTTTGAAGCTTCATTCAGTACATTTGCGTGACGTTTCATATGCTCCATTCTATGCTCTTCCCAGTCAAATGGCTTGGTAGGATACATATGACCATTGTACTCACTGATAAGATACGGCTTATCCATATCCGATGTAATATCCTGTTTTCTTTCACACCCCTTGTTCTTTCCCGAATGTGAAAAATCATTATAGGTAAATACATCCTCCAGCAGACTGCCCTTCTTATAGCATCTGACACCGCCGGTCTGACGGGTCGGATCAAGTCTTCTGCACAGCTCATTGGTTCTTGTGTAGAATTCATCATCGTCAACCGACTCGTTGATACGAACGCCCCAGAGAACAATGGATGGATGATTTCTGTACTGAGTTACCATTTCCCGTACATTTTCCACTGCCTGATTCTTCCATTCAGCATCGCCTATGTGCTGCCATCCCGGAAATTCAGTAAATACAAGCAGTCCTATCTCGTCACATCTGTCTATGAAATAATGTGACTGAGGATAATGTGATGTACGTACGGCATTGAGGCCTAGCTCATTTTTCAGAATATCTGCATCAAATTCCTGCATAGACTTAGGCATGGCATATCCTACATAAGGATAGCTCTGGTGCCTGTTTAATCCACGTATCTTGATCTTCTTTCCATTTAAGAAGAATCCACCAGTCTTAAAGACAGCTCGTCTGAAGCCTATAATTGTTTCATTTGTATCAAGTACTGTTTCAGTATTATTTTCATTTCTGACAAGCTCAGTTTTAATATTATATCTTACAGGATTATCTATATCCCAAAGCTCCACATCACCGGAAAGACCGCTTAACTCAAATGCATTATTGTCTTCTCTGCCAATGATTTCGAGACTATCAAGAGAGGACTCAGACAGCTTTCTGTATTCAGCTTCGTCTGTTCTCTTAATAAACTGCTTCAGAGCGAGACCGCTCTTATCCTTCACAAAATCAGATAAAGCAATTTCAGAGATAGTCTGAGAAGTTTTGACCTTCTGAATACCATCTTCTTCATACTTATCCGCAAGCTTTGTCTTAATAAATATATCCTTTATATATTCTTTTTCCTTTACATCCAGATAAACATCTCTATATATTCCACCATAGGTCATATAGTCAATCACAAAACCAAAAGGTGGTGTATTAAGAGTCTCTCTGCTGTCACACCTTACTGTAATAACATTCTTTTCTCCAAAACGGATATGCTCAGTTATATCAGTAGTAAATGCGGTATAACCTGTATGATGTTCTGCAGCCTTGATACCATTTACAAAAAGAACTGCGTCATGTCCAACTGCATCAAATGTAATAAGAATTCTTTTTCCTTCCCAATCCTTCTGAACCCCAAATGTCTTTCTATAACCACTTACCATCTGATAAAGACTCTCATCAAAGTAGTGAAAAGGAAGCTCTTTAACAGTATGAGGAACTCTGACATCAGTCATCATGCTTTCGTTATAATCAGCCTTGATCATCTCATCAGTAAAGCTCTCAGAAAACTTCCAACCATTATTTAAATAAACCCTCATTTGCCACCTCCAAAAAATAATACCACCCATTAATATCTACATTATACACTTTTAAAAAAGTCCGAACAATAGGTTCGGACTTTAATTTCAAAAGTATTATCCTTTTTCTTTATAATGATGTGCTTCTTCAAGCATCATTGACTTAACCTTCATAAGTCGCACCTGTGTGGAACGCTCATTCTCGTCAAGTTTCATGGTTATATACTTAATACTTTCCTGCGTTTCGGGAATAATAACGTGCTCAAGAGCATTAACACGACGTCTGGTTTTTTCTATCTCAGCAGCCATAAGCTGACAGGATTTCTCTACTTCAGCCAGCTTCAGCATGTCAGGAAACACATCAGAAAGAGATGTAACCGCCATATCCAGATCACCAGAGGTAAATGCAAATCCGTATGAGTATATATCATTCTTATCAGGAGTACGTGTCTTGAAATCGAATACAGGAATATCAACACTCATGACATTCTTCTTATCCTGAACAAGACTTACCTCCTGCTTAGGAGCCATAAGAGCCGTACGAAGAGTCTGCTCAGACATACCGGCCTTAGCAAGCACGAAGTTCTTATTGGCAGCATCTATGCCCTTCTCAACCTTCTCACGAAGCTCCATATTAACCTTTACAAGCTCAAGGAATTCGCGCATCAGTTCATCTCGCTTATCCTTCAGGAGACGATGTCCTTTTACGGCAGTATTAAGTTTTTTCTTTAAACGGGTTAATTCCATTCGAGTTGGAATTATGTTCTGTGTTGCCATCGCAAATCTCCATATCTAGCATAGTATACTATATTTTACATAATTTGTAATTAGTATACTCATGAATCACGCTAGTGATTTTCTAAATTCTTTGAGACACCTTCTGCGAGTTAAAAACCGCTCGGCTTTAACTCGTCCAAATGCCCTTTATCATATAAGGAAGGCATTTGGACTTCAAACAATATCGCTCGCGGTATAACTCGCGAAGCTATCTCTTCGAATTTGACGAAAATCAAGCTATCGATTCATTGAGTATATAATCACAAATTATGTAGCTACGTATCATCGCGAGCAAGCTGACATAGCAAGGCACGAGTGTATGCCTGAGGGACCATAAGCGGTCTGTTCACTTAGCGATTCAGACATCTGCTTTTTAGATGGCTGAGAGCTTAGTGAGCCTAGGGCACCGCGCCTGTGCGCAAGCAGTGTCCTCTCAGGCATATCATCTCGTGACTGCGAGTCACAGCTTGCCGCGGATATAGTCTAAATAAGTATACATTAATAGATTTTCTTTAATAGTATTGATCTAAGAACTTATCGTTAATTCTCTTTAATTCGGAACGAGGAAGTATCCTGAGCAGCTCCCATCCGATATCAAGTGTTTCCTCAATATCACGGTCAGCCTGATAACCCTGTGATACATACTTCTTCTCAAACTCTTCTGCAAACTTAGCATAAAGAAGATCGATATCTGTAAGGGCAGCCTCACCGAGGATAACCATCAGTTCCTTAGCTTCCTTACCACGGGCATATGCAGAGAACAGCTGGTTCATTGTTGCAGCATGGTCTGCTCTTGTCTTTCCGTCACCGATACCCTTATCTTTAAGACGTGAAAGTGAAGGAAGAACATCGATAGGTGGTGTGATACCCTTTCTGTAAAGCTCACGGGAAAGGATAATCTGTCCCTCTGTGATGTATCCTGTAAGGTCAGGGATAGGATGTGTCTTATCATCTTCAGGCATAGTAAGGATAGGAATCATAGTGATGGATCCGCTCTTACCACGCTGACGTCCTGCTCTTTCATACATTGTAGCAAGGTCAGTGTACATGTATCCCGGATAACCACGACGTCCAGGAACCTCTTTACGTGCAGCACTTATCTCACGAAGTGCATCTGCGTAGTTAGTAATATCTGTCATTATTACAAGGACATGCATGCCCTTTTCAAATGCAAGGAACTCTGCAGCTGTCAGTGCCATACGAGGTGTAGATATACGCTCTACGGCAGGGTCATTTGCAAGGTTAATGAAAAGAACTGTTCTGTCGATAGCTCCACTCTCACGGAATGACTCTTCGAAGAAGTTAGCTTCCTCAAATGTGATACCCATGGCAGCGAATACAACGGCGAAATCCTCGTCCTTACCCTTAACCTTAGCCTGACGTGCTATCTGAGCAGCAAGCTGAGCATGTGGAAGACCTGAAGCTGAGAAAATAGGCAGCTTCTGTCCACGAACAAGTGTATTAAGTCCATCGATGGCAGAAACACCTGTCTCGATAAACTCTGAAGGATATGCTCTTGCAGCAGGATTCATAGGAAGACCATTGATATCCATACGTGCATCCGGAAGGATTTCCGGACCGCCATCTATAGTACGGCCAAGTCCGTCAAAGACACGACCGAGCATATCTCCTGAAACTCCAAGCTCCAGTGAACGTCCAAGAAACTTAACCTTACTGCTTTCCAGGTTGATACCTGTAGCAGCATCAAAGAGCTGGACCAATGCATTTGAGCCGTCTATCTCAAGAACCTTACAACGACGCTTCTCGCCATTTGCAAGCTCTATCTCACCAAGCTCATCATACTTTACATTTTCAACATCCTTTACAAGCATAAGTGGGCCGGCCACTTCCTGTATAGTACGATATTCCTTCGGCATTAGTCTTCCTCCTTTCCTATAAGTCCTGCAAGTTCACGTGTTATTTCTTCATGAACCTTTATATACTGTGCTTCAATATTCTCTTCAAGAGTATATTTATATCGTCCGATATCCTCTCGAACCGGCATAGCTACTATGTCATTTATATTAGCGCCTTCTTTGAGCGCTTTTGAGCTTTCATCATAGAACTGATAAACTAACTTCTGCATAAAGAACTGTTTCTGCATGGAAGTATAAGTATCAACCTCATCAAATGAATTCTGATGAAGGAAGTCCTCTCTTATGGAACGGGCTGCTTCCATCTTAAGTCTGTCCTGAGGTGAAAGCGCATCCATACCTACCATCTTAACGATTTCATTAAGTGAAGCCTCTTCCTGAAGCAAACTCATAAGCTCCTGTCTGGTCTTCATCCAGCCTTCATCTACATTTGTATCAAACCAGCCCTTCATCTCATCAAGATAGAGGCTGTAGCTGTTCAGCCAGTTGATTGCAGGGAAATGTCTCTGATAAGCAAGACTTGCATCAAGTGACCAGAACACCTTAACGATACGAAGTGTAGCCTGTGATACAGGCTCTGATATATCACCACCCGGAGGTGAAACAGCACCGATAGCTGAAAGTGCACCCTGTCTCTCATCACTTCCAAGACAAACTACATGTCCGGCTCTCTCATAGAACTGGGCAAGACGTGATGCAAGATATGCAGGATAACCTTCCTCACCGGGCATCTCTTCAAGACGACCTGACATCTCACGAAGAGCCTCTGCCCAACGTGATGTTGAATCAGCCATAAGCGCTACTGAATATCCCATGTCTCTAAAGTACTCTGCAAGAGTAATTCCTGTATATATTGATGCCTCACGGGCAGCAACCGGCATATCCGATGTATTTGCAATAAGGATAGTTCTCTTCATAAGTGACTCGCCTGTACGAGGATCCTTAAGCTCAGGGAACTCGTTAAGAACGTCAGTCATCTCATTACCACGCTCTCCACATCCGATATATACAACGATTTCAGCATCTGCCCACTTAGCAAGCTGATGCTGGATAACTGTCTTTCCTGAACCGAAAGGTCCCGGAACAGCTGCAACACCACCCTTAGCAATAGGGAAAAATGTATCAACTACGCGCTGACCTGTTATAAGCGGCTGACGAGGTGGAAGTTTCTTCTTATATGGACGACCTTTACGAACAGGCCATTTCTGCATCATGGTAAGCTCTTTATCTCCGTCTGCAGTCTCAACAACTGCTACAGTATCAACTACTGTAAAAGAACCACTCTCTATACTCTTAATAGTTCCTTCAATACCGTAAGGAACCATGATCTTCTGTGTAACTACTTCGGTCTCCTGAACTGTACCAATTATATCTCCGGCAACAACCTTATCACCGGTCTTTGCGGTAGCAACAAAGTCCCATTTCTTATCTCTGTCAAGCGAAGGAACCTCAACACCTCTGGCAAGAAGGTTTCCACCTGTAACCTCCATGATTTTTGTAAGAGGTCTCTGGATACCATCATAGATAGAACCCATAAGTCCGGGACCCAGCTCAACTGAAAGAGGAACCTCTGTAGATTCAACCGGTTCACCCGGTCCAAGTCCGGCCGTCTCCTCATAAACCTGAATAGATGCCTCGTCTCCGTGCATCTCTATTATCTCACCTATAAGTCGCTCATTACTAACACGTACAACGTCGAACATATCGGCATCACGCATTCCTGTTGCAATAACAAGAGGTCCTGCGACTTTCTTTATCTTACCAACTACTCCCATGGAGCGTTTCTCCTTTCTTTTAATTACACCTCATCACTCACCGAAGAGAATATCTGAACCTACGGCCTGCTCAACTGAACGGCGTACTGCTCGTATTCCGTCTCCGGTATTACCCTTTACTCCGGGTATCTGGATTATGGCAGGTGTCATCACTTCTCTATATTTTTCGATCTGCTTTGAAGTGATCTTTGCCAGTTCTTCTGTTATATATATGATCCCGTATCCACTGCCTGCAAGATTCTTCAGTGTTCTTACTGCATCCTCTTCTCCTTCTACAGGAAATGTGCTAAGTCCCAGGGAGGCAAATCCATAGATACTGTCATAATCGCCGATTACTGCAATTTTATTCTCATCATCCATACATTTTCCTTACCCTTTCTGAGATAGCTTCATTACTGAAGCCATTAGCCTTGGCAGTCATAATGATGCGGGCTGTTCTTATCTCGTTTTGTTTTGCAAGAAAGTAAGCAACTATCGGACCACTGGACTGAATATTGGTTTTCTGTGTCATAAGTGAACTCATAATGGAATCATCACACCATTTTTCAAAGCTTGAAAATGATTCCTTAAGCGCTTCTACAGCTCCTTTATATCCAACCCTATCCAAAAATTCATATACACTTTCCTGTCCGTTGGCTGCGGATTTAGCAAGAGTCCTTACATCAAATGTTCTGTTAGGCGCAAGTGCATCCTCTATTACCTGAAGACTCTTCTTTGTAATAGCGGCTCTGACAGCTATTTTAATATCAGCAATAACAACCTTTTTTTCTGCATAATCACTTAAGAATCTGTCCTTTGTGGTTGACGCAACCTTCTCAGTAGCATCCAGACAGGCTCTGTCGATCATAATATCCAGACGTTGTCCGTCTCTGGTTGTCAGCATAAGCTCCATTGCATCTTTAGCAAGCTTTCTCATATCTTCAGGAAGCTTTTCATATTCCTTATTCCTGATTATAGAAAGCATGGTGTCTTTATCATAGGTTTTATGATCATAGAATGCCTGGACGTCAGTAATGCCTGTACAAACCTCTTTAATCGCAGCTTTAAGATTATGGTATAATTCTTCGATAAATAGTGTATCAATAATTTCCTTATCAACACCAAGACTGGTCAGCTGCTTCATCTCTGACTCTTCAGCTGCACTAAGTAATTCCTCCATACTCATATCAGAAGAATTATCTCCCCATCCTCTTTCATTTAAGAAACTCAGAACCTCTTTTTCGCTTTTCATACCAATCATAGTCTGTATATCAGCATCTGTGAGCAGAGTCTTTTCCTTTGCTCTGATACTGGCGACAGCATAGATATAATCTGCGTCTCTCATTTATTTCTCCTGTATTAACCTAAACAATAAATAATTAATCTGTGATGTCCTTAAAAAGAACAGAATTAATTATATCTACCAGTTTTTCTTCATTTTCTTCAAATAAAGCATCTATGGATGAATTAATCTCTATATTGCCGTACTTAAGGATAAAACCGCCGTTAATGTTAGCAGGTTCCTTACCCACTTCAAGAGTTCCTCCATTTTTAGTAGCAACAACATTTATCTCTTTATCAAAATCATCCGGGATACGACCTAAATCCTTTGAATTAAGAAACAGAACGCCCTTATCTGCCTGAACAGATGATTCAAGTATTTTTAGTAAAGTACCAAAATATGTTTTATCATCATATCCAAGTATTTTTTCCTTGGCCTTGTTAAGAGTATCCTCTATTATCTGCTGCTTCTGCTTCAAAAGTCTGAGCTTCTCTATCTGCTCGTTCTGTGACTGAATCTTTTTTCTCTCGTCAGCAACCTTTTTATCAAGTCTTTCATCAGCCGCTTTGGAAAGCTTTTCAGCTTCTGCTTCTGCTTTCTGCTTTAACTCATCTGCAGCTTTCTCAGCGGAAGTGATTATCTGAGCAGCTTCTATTTCAGCATCCCGGGCTATCACTTTAGTGATATTCTCTATTCCCGCCATAGCTCCTCCTTATCTATTATATTTTTTGATATCATAACGTTAATTCGGAAAATCGCTGCTTCGCAGCTTATCATTTTGCTTTCACAAAATGTTTTCCTCATTTACGTTATGGCAGCTTACTTCGTAAGTTACCACACAGTTTTTATTAATATTCCTGTGCATGCAAGCATGCTCGGCTTATATATAAAAACTGTTATATCAAAAAGTTACTACACTTTTATACGTTAATGTTTGAAATAGCAAGGATTGAAACAAGGAGTGCAAGAATAGCGTATGTCTCAACCATTGCAGGGAAAAGCATAGCTTTACCAAACTGATCAGGCTTCTTTGCTACGATACCGATAGAAGCAACTGATGTTTTTCCCTGATGATAAGCAGAAATAAGACCAACAATAGCTATAGGAAGACATGCTGCAAGTATGCAGAGTCCCTGCTGTGTACTGATATCTGCAGGACTTCCTCCAAGAAGACCAATCTTTGAAAGTGTGATAAATGTAACAAGCAGACCATAGATACCCTGTGTACCTGGAAGAAGCTGAAGAATAAGTACCTTTGCAAACTGTGCCGGATCCTCACTAACAACGCCTGCTGCAGCCTGACCTCCCTTTCCTACTCCCCAGGCAGAACCTATACCTGCCAGAATTGTTGCAAGTGCTGCACCTGTAAGTGCAAGTGTAAAACCGAGTGACATAAGATTAATCCTCCTTAATTTCTATATACTTATTTACTCTTTTAAATGGACGCATAGGCTCTCCGCCTGCATCATAAAATTTACCAAAAAACTCTACATACTGGAGACGGTTTGTATGAACGTACGCACCCAGTAGATTTATTGCCATATTAAGTATATGACCTACTATAAATACGATAATAAATATAACAACTCCAACCGGAGTATTTCCCTGCATAGCAGCCATGGAATTAATTACGCTGGCGATTACACCTGTAGCAAGTCCCAGGGCCAGAAGTCTGGAATATGAAAGTACATCTGAAAGCCAGCCTGTAACTCCGTATATATCATATGCACCAAGTGCAACTCTGAGTCCCCAGTTTTTATTAGCTCTTCCGGACATAAGAATTATAGTAGCCATTCCTACTATAGTAATTATCTTGGATAACATGGAAAGCCATGCCGGGAAAACAAACTGCATCTGTGCTATTGAAGCAAATATCTGTGTTGGAAGAAGCATGAGTACAAGTCCTGTAAGGAACATATACCAGGCAACAACATCCGAAAGAAATCCGACTATATCTTTATTCTTCAGATATTCATAACCTTTCATTCCAAGTCCGGCATAAAGATGGATCATACCAAACAGCATGCACCATATCAGAAGTCTCATAGGATTCTCAAGAGGCGCAAACCACAAAGGCTTCAGAATCTGTGAATTCTCAGGTGCCCCGAAGAATGTTCTGGCTATAACATCCACCGCATCTCCGAAGAAGCCGCCAAACATAAAGCCCCAGAAGGCTGTAGATATTCCACACCAGAAGAATAGTCTGAGCATTTTATTAGTGCCACTAGCCATTCTCGGGAATTTCTTCAAAACAACCGCACAACCGATAGCCATCAGTATTCCATAGCCGGCATCAGAAAGCATCATTCCAAAGAAAAATACATAAAAGATGGACATTACAAATGTAGGATCCACTCTTCCATGTGTAGGAAGACCATAGGACTCAAGAACTCCTTCCGATGCCTCTGAAAAATGATTATTTTTCAGCTTTATCGGAGCATGCTCATCATCCTTTTCTATCTCTACAACATCTTCAAACTTATCCTCAAGAGCCTTGGCAACAGCTTCTGCCTTATCAGCCTCGACCCAGCCCTGAATAAAGAATACCTTTTCTGACTGAGGAAGTGTTCCAAGTACCTTATACTTTTCAGATCTTGTTCTGTAGTAATCAGCTGCTATCTTGAACTGAGGTATAAACTCTACAAAAGAAGAAAGCTTCTTTTCAGTTTCATCTATCTTCTTTTCCTCAGCGATGATATCATTTCTTCTTTTATTAATAGCATCCACAGGAATCCTGTGAGAAAGGAACGGCAATTTACTGAAACCGTTACTTCTAAGATTCTCCTCAACCTTCTCAGCAACAGAATTAACTGCTATTACGCAGACATTTGTTATCTGATTTTCCGAATAAAGGATTTCTGCTTCTGCAGGAACCGGAGACTCAATACCCTCAGATATGATTTCTAAAAGTCTTTCCTGACTGATAGTATCATTAAAGGTACCTATAAATATCTTTGTTCTTCCGGTTTTTTCACTATTAAGTGGTATATCTAGTTTAGACCATGGAGAAAGCGTCGCTATCTTATTTTCCTTTCGGCTGATGGTAGCCTGACTCTCAAAAAGACTCTTTTCAAGTGCCAGTATATCCTTAACCTTGGAATAATAATTCCTTCGATCCTTCTTTATTCCCTCATACTCTTCAAGAGTTACAAGAGTATTTTCAAGATTCAGTAAAGAACCTGATTTTGATGTATCATACTTTTTAAGAAGTTCTATACAATGATCAAATTCATCGGCAATCTTCTGAAATCTGACTCTTTCACCCGAAGTATCCATTTTACCAAATGGAGTATCAGAGGAAGGGACATCATCTATCTCCATGACTCCTGTACTTTGCAAAAACTCAAGAGTACCTTTACGGTGTTTTTTCTCACCATAAACTCCCAGCTTTCGCATTTCTACAATAGCCAAGTTTTATCCCGCCTTTCTTTATATAATTGGTAGAAAGCCTATACAAGAGCAGCTATAACCTTGTCAACAGCTTCGGCTTCCTTAGACTTAACACTATCTTCTAAATCAGAAGCTTTTTTATCAGCAGATACCCTGGCATCATTTGCTGAAAGCTGTCTTTCTTCTTCAAGTTTATTAAATATATCTGTCTGCTTCTGCTTGATACTTTGCTCTGCATCTTTAATAATCTGAGAATACTGTGATTCAGAATTTTTCTTTATCTGATCAGCATCATTCTTTGCTTTTTGAAGCATTTCGGCAGCAGCCTTTTCGGCAGCCTCAACTTCCATCATTGCTTCTTTTAACATTAGGATTCCTCCCTTCAAAACTTAGGTATGCCCATTTTTGAACACACATATGCTATTATACTAATTTTAGTGTGTTAAAGCAACTAGACATTTTTGTATCATTGACAAAAATTTATATTATTTGATATATTTAATATATTGAAATAATATCATTATCAGGTGAGGATTATGACATATTTAAAAAAGAATGCCGTTCCTGCAAAATATCAACAGGCGGATGGTAATATAGGCGAACGTGTTGTACGTAATAAAAGGGAACTGGTCTCCTACAACCAGACTTCCCATATAAGAATATGGTACAACAATCAACCCGAAGGATATGCACTTCATGCTCATGAAGCTCTTGAGGTTTTTATCTGTATTCAAAATGATTATCAGATAAATGCAAATAACAAGACTTACATACTTAAAGAAGGAGATATACTTATCATACCTCCTCTTATGTCACATGAGTATATAAATGACAAAACCGGAATAAGATTCATATATCTTATAGAACTCAGCAACTTTTTCAAATCACATGATTATAAATCAATAGAACCCTTGTTCTTTGACGCTTTTTTATGCAATATGAAAACATGCCCGGATATTTACGAGACAGTATACAGGCTGTTCATGGAAATGAATGCAGTATACTTTACAAATGCAAACTTCTGGGAAACTATTGTATATGACAAGATATATCAGGTATTTATAGAAATATCAAAGCATTCGGAATTTCTGATGAGCGAGGAATTCGAATCCTCATCTCATTCTGCAAGCAGGATCAATGCACTGCTTAAATATATAGATGTAAATTATTCCGAGGAAATATCAACCGAAAGGGCTGCAGAATATACAGGCTTTTCAAAATATCATTTCTTAAGACTGTTTAAACTTCAGACCGGATATACATTCCACGAATACCTGACTATTAAAAGAATAAGCAAAGCGGAGTCCCTTTTAGCTACCGATATTCCTATAACTGAAATCGCATTTCAGACTGGTTTCAACACTCTTCCATCCTTCTGCAGAACCTTTAAAAAATATAAAAACTATTCGCCAAGCGATTATAAGAAGCTTATTCTTAATGCTGATACAGATAATCATTCAAACTTATAAATATATAAACTTATATTAACTAATAAAGAAAAGACCATCCGATATCGGATGGTCTTTTTATACCTTCACTAATACTTTAACCTTCTTAAATACTTTTTAACCTTCACGATCTGTAAACTAACCTTCACTAACTAATTTACAAATCCCCATTTTATTAATTAACTTTAATACACAATTAACTCTTTACACCACCAAGTGCTACACCGGCGATAATGTATTTTGAAAGAATCAGATACATTATGATCAGTGGAAGAACTGTAAGTGTAAGTCCCATATATACTGAACCATATTCTGTCTTGTAGATATCACCTCTAAGGAGGGAAACCATTATAGGCATAGTATACTTATCTTTGTTTGTAAGAAGAACAAGAGGTGTAAACAGGTTGTTCCAGCTATTAACGAAACAGAATATAGCCTGTGTAGCAATAGCCGGTTTCATAATTGGAAGTACGATTCCATTGAAAATTCTGAATTCTCCTGCTCCATCTATACGAGCGGCCTGAACTATCTCCATCGATAAAGTAGGGTACAGATACTGTCTCATAAAGAACACTGTCGCAGGAGCTGCAATTGCAGGAAGTATAAGCATTGACAAATGATTGGTCATTCCAATTTTATAAACGAATTTATAAAAACCTATCATTGTAACCTGTGCAGGAATCATCATAACTCCTACTACAAAGCTAAAGAATGCATTTTTAAGCTTCCATTCATACGCTACCAATGCATAAGCAGTGAGTGATGAGAAGTAAACTGTAAGGAGGGTTGAACCTACTGAAATAATAAGAGAGTTCATAAGACCCACCATAGGATTAAATGACTTACCAGTCAGAATCTGGAAATTCTGAATCATATGGGAAGATGGTATTAGTGATAAGGCATGTTGCTGTATCTGTGTTGTCGACCTGGTCGAGTTAACAATCATAATCCAGAAAGGTAGTACGCTGAGTGCTGATAAAATTATACAAACAACATGTATAACTACCTTCATTCCGTTATGACTTTTGGGTGCCATTGTTGCGCTGTCGTATGACTTAGCTGCTGATTCTGCCATTATCTAGCACCCCCTTTCTTAGCCTTCTTAAGCGCTTTAACTTCTGCTGTTCCGTATCCGTCTCCATCCTTTTCTCTAAGCAGATAGAAAAGAACTGCTGAACAGATCATGATGATAACAAACATTATCATACTAGCAGCTGCTGCTCTGTTATACATGAAGCTTCCACTAAAGGCCTGATTGTAGATAAATACACTTGTTGTTGTAGTTGCGTTATCCGGTCCACCCAGGTTAAAGAGCTTAGGAATATCGAACATATTAAGACCACCGATAAGTGATGTAACAAGTGTGAAAAGAAGTATTGTCTTTATATTCGGAAGTGTAATCTGGAAGAATATCTGTACTTTGCTAGCACCATCTACTTCAGCAGCATCGAATATCTCCGGATTAATTCCGAGAACACCTGATATGAGTATGAGCATTGTATAACCATACCACATCCAGAATTGTATAAATGCAACTATACCTCTGGTAATTCCCTTACTGATAAGGAAATTCTTTGCTTCCTTTATAACACCAAGACTAAGAAGAATATCGTTAGCAGGACTGGTAGGATAAGAAAACATTGCATTAAAAAGAATTGCTATAGTTGCCGCCGTAATGATATTAGGCATGTACAGGAGTACTTTGTATATACCCTGACCTTTTATATTCCATCTTCTGTCTGTAAACCAAGCTGTAAGAAGAAGTGCAAGAAGTATCTGAGGAACAAAGTTTACCAGCCAGATAAGAACTGTATTCTTTAATGCACCCTGGAATGTTGGTGCTGAAAGTACCTGCTGGAAGTTCTGGAAAGGATTATCCAGAATATGTACCGGCTTAGGCGCAGCACCCTGAAGATCTGTAAAACCTATAAATATTGTATAGCATATAGGATAGAGCTGGAATAAAAGGTAGGCAATAACGAATGGAAGACTAAATATGTATCCATATTTGGCATATCTGACTTCACCAGACTTCTTCTTTTTCATATTGACCTCCAAATAAAAAGTTACTTAAATTTTTGTCAAAAAATGAAGTGTGCACACTTCAAATATCAAGAACTGTGTTATATTTCCACCGGCCGGCACCTGAGGAGCAGGTACCGGCACTGTGGATTAATTGTATTTTTAATTACTCAACTGTAACAGCAAGGTTATCAGCTACATTCTGCTTGAATGCTGCAATAGCATCATCCTTGCTCTTCTCGCCTGCTGAATACTGACGAGCCTGATCTCTCCAGTAACTGTTGATTGTCTCATCGTACTGTGTAAGGTTCTTACCATTTGCATAAGCGTTTGCGTCACCAAATACATCGAACATATTCTGACCACCTAAGAAATCAAGTGTACCATCAGACATATCCATAACTGTAGCTGAAGCTACGCAGTCCTTTGTTCCGCCTTCGCCATTAAATGTACCGTTAGCCCACATATACTGAAGACCATCCTGTGTACAATTAAGTGTGATCCAGTCGATAATCTGTCCAACAGCTTCCTTCTTCTGTGAATCCTTGTTAGCGAGTACCCATGTACCACCCCAGAAGAAACCTACTGGAGGTGCACAACAAGCCCAGTCACCATATGTGCCTTCGCCAACCTTCTCGCCACCACAGTTAGGAGCAAGTGTATAGTTGATGAGCCAAGCTGGTCCGAAGAATCCGAAGATTCCCTTCTCGCCTTCGCCCTTCATATCAGCGAACCAAGCATCTGTCCAGTCCTGAGTATCATTATGCCAACCGTTGTCCTTGAGATTCTTTGATATATCAAGGAATGCCTCTCTCTTAGGATCGATGTTAAGCTTTCCGTCTACGATCCAGCCTGTATCTGAGCTGTTCTCAACTGCGTGCCATACATCACCATCACCAGATACGATTCCGTATCCCTTGTCCTTAAGAGTTGCAGCTGCCTCCCAGAACTTATCCCAGTTCTGTGAACCAGCACCGATGATCTTAGCGATTTCTGCTGGATCATCTGTTCCGAATGCATCCTTAGCGATTGAACGTCTGTAAATGAATGCACCACCGGTTGCCTGATAACCAAGACCAACAACCTTACCATCTGGATTAGTACCAATATCAACTGTGTACTGTGCAATCTTAGCTTCGTCTATCTCTGCCTGTGTGTTGATACCAAGATCATCATATGGGCAAGCATACTGAGCCATATCGCCCTGTGTATACTTAAGAACGAAAGCTGCCTCTGCTGCATAGATATCAGGAGCGTCATCTCCACCTGCTGCAAGAGCCTGGTCGAGTGCTGGCTGATAAGCACCATCAGTTGTAGCAATGATTGTCTCATTGATTTCGTAGTTGAAGTCAGGATGTGTCTCCTTGAACTTCTTGATCATGTTAGGAACTTCGTCTGTGAATGCCCAAACATTGATTACTCCACCATCTGATGAAGAAGAATCATCAGCTGCTGTATCATCAGCTGCTGCTGTGTCGTCAGCTGCTGTATCATCAGCTGCTGCTGTGTCATCTGAAGCTGCTGCTTCAGTTGTAGCTGCAGAATCATCAGATGATGATGTGTCTGTAGATGTAGATCCACAACCTGTAGCTACGCCTGCAATCATCATAGCACTAAGTGCTACAGCGAGAGCACGTCTCATTTTTCTCATTGTAAAATCCTCCTTAAAATACTTAGTATAACCGTCTCCTCAAAGCATGCACACTTTAGGCATAATGTATACTATGCCCGTTGACTAGAACTATTATAGTATAAAATATACAAAAACACTTATCAAATATTGCGACTTATTTATCAAATATTGCTATGTTTTTATTATTTTTAACATATTTTTGCTATTTTTTACCAAAAACAGACCGGAACAGCTACAAACTATTCCGGTCCATCCTTTATGAAAAAACGGTTATACAATTTACTTAATTGAGAACTTAAAACAACTTACAGAATGATACCTTTCATCTGAATCAAATACCGGGCTGTCAACATCACCCTCAGGAATAAAATTCATGGCATTCGGTATATACTGTGGTTCAAGGCAGAGTCCGGATCTCTTATGATAATTAAATCCACCCTTACCAACCTGGTCACCGACGAAATTGCCTGAATAGAACTGAGTTCCTGTAAGATCAGATGAGAAATCCATACAAATACCGCTTTCAGGTGAATATACTGTAGCAAATGGTCTTAACTCACCGGTTTCTCCGTTAACAACAAAGTTATGATCATATCCGCCAACAAACTTCAGCTGTTCGTTATCCGCTTCAATATCTTTTCCAATTACCTTTGCGGTCCTGAAATCAAATACAGTCCCTTCAACAGGAGCATTCTCTTCAGTCGGAATAGACTTGAAATCAATTACAGGATTGTAATAATCTGCATAAAGTGTCAGCTCATGGTTTTCTATATCGCCCTTATAATGACCATTCAGATTAAAGTATGAATGATTTGTAAGATTGATAACAGTCTTCTTATCACTTACAGCATCATATGTAATGATAAATTCATTATCATCAGTAATACTGTAGGTAACAGTCATCGTTACATTTCCCGGAAGCCCCTGCTCCATATCATTTGATTTGCAGATAAATGTAATAGATGATTCATCATCATTTGTAAGCACTGTCCAGCATTTTTTATCAACGCCGTTTGGACCACTGTGAAGATTATTTTCATTATCATTCTGTTCCATCTGATAGGTCTCTCCATCAAGAGTAACCTTACCCTCACAGATACGATTTGCGTTTCTACCGATTATGGCTCCGAAAAATGTTTTGCCCTCTTCATAACCTCTGATATCATCATATCCTAAAACTACATCCCTGAGATTACCTGCTTTGTCGGGAACCTCAAGCTTGACAATAGTTGCTCCGAAATTAATCAGAGTGACCGACATACCTGATTTGTTTTTTATAGTATATGCCGTTACATTTTCACCATTCTTTGTTTTCCCAAATTCGCTAGTCATACGCATACTCCACCTTCTTTATATTTATTTATATAAATCCTTCACCGTTGGATACAGCTTTATGAACTGCTGATATTTCTGCTCATATTTTTCAACAAGCTCCTGCTCAGGTTCAACTGTATCTACCACTTTAACAATACTGTCTGCAGCTTCCTTAACATCCTTAAAACGTCCGCAGCCAACAGCAGCAAGTATTGCTCCTCCTAGGGCAGGTCCTTCATCATTAGCCTGGATCTCAAGTTTGATGTTCATTATATTTGCAACAATCTTTCTCCACAGAGGGCTCTTAGCTCCACCACCGCAGATATTTGATACATCAACCTTGATACCAAGACTTCTTGCTACTTCAAGACTGTCTCTAAGTCCGAAAGCAACACCCTCAAGAACTGCCTGGATCATATCTTCTCTGGTAGTATCCATGCTCATTCCGAGGAATCCGGCTCTTACCAGAGGGTTGTTATGAGGTGATCTCTCACCCATAAGATATGGCATAAAGAACACATTGTTTTCTCCAAGTTTCTCAATTCCTTTTTGAGAACCTGAATAATCCTTGTCCCTAAGTATTTCATCCATCCACCATTTATTACATGATGCTGCTGAAAGCATGCATCCCATAAGATGGAAACCACCATCAGCATGAGCAAATGAATGAAGGGAATTCTTATCATCAACTGAAAATCTTTCACTTGAAATAAATAATGTACCTGATGTTCCGAGTGACAGATTACATCCGCCCTCTCCTACAGTTCCTGTACCGATTGCAGCTGCAGCATTGTCTCCGGCTCCGGCTACAACCTTAACATCTCCGGATATACCAAGAACTGATTTGATCTCATCCTTAACCTCACCGACTACATCAAAACTCTCATGAAGTACAGGCATTTCTATATCAGATATACCGCATATCTCAAGCATCTCTTTGGACCAGCACTTATTCTTTACATCCATAAGAAGCATTCCGGAAGCATCTGAATAATCAGATACATAAGAACCGGTAAACTTATAAACTATATAGTCCTTTGGAAGCATGATCTTTTTGATTTTAGCAAAATTATCAGGTTCATTATTCTTTACCCAAAGAACCTTTGGTGCTGTAAATCCGGCAAATGCAATATTCCCTGTGTATTCGGAAAGCTTATCCTTTCCAATCTCATTGTTCAGATAATCTGTTTCAGCAGTTGTACGTCCATCATTCCAGAGGATTGCAGGACGGATAACATCATCATTCTCATCAAGAATAACGAGTCCATGCATCTGACCACCGATACCGATACCTTCAACATTTATATCATCAAGTCCTTCAAGCAGCTGACCGATGCCCTTTATAGTTCCATCATACCAGTCCTCAGGATTCTGCTCTGACCATCCGGTCTTTGGAAAACTTATAGGATACTCAACAGAAACAGTCTTTAAGATATTTCCGTCTGAATCCATAGCGAGCAGTTTTACTGCCGAAGTACCAAGATCTACTCCTATATACATACTTTATTCCTTCCTATATTCACACCTCATAAATCAGCTTCGCTGACAGCTCCCCCTTATAAGGGGAAGCCTTTTTACGAAGTGTTTATTATTTTATTTATGCAAATGGATTCTCTGACTTATACATAACTCCTGCAGGATGATTGTAATCGATCTCATCGAATCTTACTCCGAGGAACTTAAATACATCAAAGAGAAGCTTTCCATTATGATGGAATGTAATAGCTGCATGATGTGGATAGTTCTTCTGAACAAGAACGTGACGATAGAATCTTCCCATCTCCGGTATTGCAAAGATACCGATAGCACCGAAGGATCTTGTTCTTACAGGAAGGATCTCACCTTCTGCTACATAAGCACGAAGCTTACCATCAGATGTTGACTGAAGACGGAATATTGTAGCATCTCCAGGAATAAGATCTCCCTCAAGAGTTCCGTTAGTAACTTCTACAGGAAGTGAACGAGCCATGATCTTCTGGTTTCTCATCTCGCAGAATGCAAGCTTGTTAGTAGCTGTATTTCCGCAGTGGAAGCCCATGAATGTATCTGTAAGCTTATAATCATAATCGAACTTGCCCTTGATCTCATCATTATACATATCCTTTGGAACTGTATTGTTGATGTCAAGAAGTGTAACTGTATCTTCACTTACAAGCTCACCGATGTACTCTGAAAGAGCACCGTAGATATCAACCTCACAAGAAACAGGAATTCCATCCTTAGCAAGACGGCTGTTTACGTAGCAAGGAACACACTTGAACTGTGTCTGGAATGCAGGCCAGCACTTACCGGCAACAATAACATTTCCTCTGCTGCCCTTATGAGCCTCAACCCAGTCACGAAGTGTAAGCTCATACTGAGCAAGTCTAGAAAGAATCTCAGGCTTCTTGTTACCTGCGCCGAGCTCAGCTGCCATATCATCAACAACTGACTGGATTCTCTCATCGCCTTCATGCTTATTGAATGCTTCGAAGAGGTCAAGTTCTGAGTTCTCTTCAATCTCAACACCAAGGTTGTAGAGCTGCTTGATAGGTGCATTACATGCAAGGAAGTCCTGTGGACGTGGACCGAAGCTTATTATCTTCAGATCACTAAGAGCTATTCTTACTCTTGCAACTGTCTTGAAATCATTTATCATATCTGCGCATTCCTCAGCGTCACCAACCGGTACCTCTGGGATATAAGCGCGAAGATTACGAAGCTTAAGGTTGTAGCTTGCATTAAGCATACCACAGTAAGCATCTCCTCTGTCATCAAGAAGGCTGTCACCAGACTCCTCAGCTGCTGCGATAACTGCTGCAGGACCCTGGAATTCCTTAACAAGAAGGATCTCACTTGATTCAGGTCCGAAGTTTCCAAGATAAACAACAATAGCGTTGCATCCAGCTTCATTAACTTCTGCAAGTGCTTTTCTCATATCAACTTCGTTCTCGATAATGGTCTGGCACTCATAAATGTCACCATACTTCTTTGTGTACTCAGCTACTACTGCCTTTCTTCTTCTCTCAGAAAGACTCATTGGGAAACAGTCACGGCTAACTGCGACGATTCCTATTTTAACCTCAGGTATGTTTTTCATTGTTGTAACCTCCATTTTTATTTTTTTATTTGTTGCTTAATTCTTACTCACCAAAAACTTTCTTGTAATCAGCCTGGAACTTCTCAATTCCCTGATCTGTAAGTGGATGCTTTGTCATCTGCTCAATAACTGCATACGGAACTGTTGCAATATCAGCACCTGCAAGAGCACACTCTGTTACATGAACAGTATTTCTGATACTTGCAGCTATGATTTCAGTCTCAAGACCATAGTTCTCAAATATCTGAACGATATCTTCGATAAGGTTAATACCAGGCATGCTGATATCATCAAGTCTTCCAAGGAATGGTGATACATATGTAGCACCTGCTCTTGCTGCAAGAAGAGCCTGATTAGCTGAAAAGATAAGTGTAACATTTGTCTTGATTCCTTCTGCAGAAAGAACCTTAACAGCCTTAAGACCTTCAACAGTCATAGGGATCTTAACGATCATGTTAGGATGAATGGCAGCAATCTCTCTACCTTCCTTGATCATTCCTTCAGCATCAACTGTAGTAGCCTTAACCTCACCACTGATAGGTCCGTCTACTATAGATGTAATCTCCTTGATAACCTCTGTGAAATCTCTTCCTTCCTTAGCAATAAGCGAAGGGTTAGTTGTTACTCCGCAGATAACACCCATGTCATTTGCTTTTCTGATATCGTCTACATTTGCTGTGTCAATAAAAAACTTCATTTTTTTCTCCCTTTCTCTGTTAAAATTTATTGATATACATCGAAGTATAAACACTTCTATAGTATAAAACCTTTGTTAATTTTTTTATTTCAATTATTTATTTATATTTATGGATATTTTACTGATTTATATAGTTACTGTTTCTGAGAGGCAGCTGTTGCCTGTAAGTGCCTCACTTCTTGAGTCAGGCTGCTGTCCACCAGCGAATAAAGCATATGTACCCTTCAGCTTTACTCTCTGTCCGTCTTCAAGAACAGTATCAAAGGCGTTATCTGAAAGCTCAAATACAACCTTTCCTGATTCACCGGCCTCAAGTGTTATTCTTTCAAATCCGATAAGGCTGTGCTTCGGCTGATTATCCTCAACCAGAAGACTTCCAATATCCTGAATTTCATTATTCAGTCCGTTAGAAAGCTTATCCTGAACATCATTTCTGATATACAGCTCAGCTATCTCACTTCCCTTTACACTTCCTGTATTCTTTACAGTAACCTCAACAGATACCTTGTCATCATTCTTTATTATATTCATATCCGAATAATCAAAGGATGTATATGAAAGTCCGAATCCGAAAGGATATAAAGGCTCTGTCTGTAAATATCTGTAGGTTCTCCCCTTCATGCTGTAATCATCTATCGGAGGCTGGGTTCCATCCTTGTAAAATGTAACCGGAAGCTTCGCACTCGGATTCGCATCTCCAAAAAGAACATCTGCAAGAGCCGTTCCACCTGACTGTCCACTGTACCAGCACTGAAGGATGGCGTTGCATTTCTCATCCTCAAGAGAATAATCAATAGCACTTCCTGTATTGGATACGATTATCACAGGTTTTCCTACCGATATAACTCTTTCGATAAGCTTCCTCTGCGAATCAGGGAGGAAAAGTGATACCTTATCACCGGCTGCGAACGCATTTCCCGTATCTCCTTCTTCACCTTCAATAGTTGAATCAAGACCAACCGAAAGAATTACCACATCACTGTTTTTTGCAACCATCTCAGCTTCGCTGAGTCTGTCATCCTCACGGGCAAGATTCTGAACTTTATCAAGGAAGAGATGAGCCCCTTCGGAATAAAGAACTCTGACATCCTTTCCAACCTTATCTCTGATCCCCTGAAGATTCGTAACGTACCTTGATGAAAGGCCATTATAATTTCCTTCAAGAACACCGATTGATGAAGCAGTAGGTCCGATAACTCCGATGGTTTTTATTTCTTCTTTATTTAATGGAAGAATTCCATCATTTTTAAGCATGACTATTGAATTAAGACTTGCCTCGTATGATAGCTGTGCAGACTCTTCTGTATCTATATCGAGGAGTCCGAGACTGTCATATTCACAGTCATCTGCAAACATTCCCAGAGCAGCCCTTACAGTATATGCACTCTTAGCAGCTCTTCTTATGTCCTCTTCTGTAACAAGTCCCTGCTCGTAGGCTTCCATCACATGCCTGTAAACAAATCCGGCATTTACATCACAGCCTGCCTTAAGAGCCATGGCAGCTGATTCAACTATATTTGCCGTAACCTTGTGATTCTCGTGGAAGTCCATAAGTGCCAGAAAGTCCGAAACTAAATAGCCGTCAAATCCATACTTTTTTCTGAGTCTTTCAACTATGAGCTTCTGACTTGCGCAGGCAGGTTCTCCGTTTACTCTGTTATAAGCTCCCATGACACCTGCAACTCCGGCTTCTTTAACAGCAGCCTCAAATGCAGGAACATAGGTTTCTTCTATATCCTTATCTGATACCTGTGCATCAAAATGATGTCTCGATGCTTCAGGTCCTGAATGAACAGCATAATGCTTTGCGCATCCCGCTGCTTTCATATATTTCCCATCTCCCTGGAGTCCTTCTATAAAAGCAACTCCGAGTCTGGCAGTAAGATAAGGATCCTCACCATAGGTTTCCTGTCCTCTTCCCCATCTTGCATCACGGAATATATTTACATTTGGCGACCACATGGTAATGCACTTATACAAATCTCTGTCACCGAGTTTAGAGGACTCATTGTATTTTGCTCTTGCTTCAGTTGATATAACATCTGCGATCTTCTTAAGAAAATCCTTATCAAACATGGATGCAAGTGCGATTGCCTGAGGAAATACCGTCGCTGTGCCTGCTCTCGCAAGACCATGAAGTCCTTCGCCCCACCAGTTGTACTCAGGAATCCCAAGTCGGTCTATGGCCGGACTGTCATATCTTATCTGTCCTGCTGCTTCTTCAATTGTCATTGAATCAACAAGCTCAGCGGCTTTCTTTTTGAATTCTTCTTTCATTAAATAATCTCCTGTTCCTTCATTTGATAAATACCAATAACCCTAACAAACAAAAGTCGCAGTACAGATTTATAGTAACATAGCCACCTTTCAAATACTTTTCAAATATTGCGGTAAAGTTTTCCAAAGTTGCTATACTTTTTTTGTACATTTTGTGTTATAATAAAAAACGCTAATGGTAATTATTACTTTTTGGCAACTATACTATTGGGGAGTTGGACGAGAAATGGAAGTTAGAAATCTACAAAATATGATTTTGGAGTGCATTGCTTATGCTGACGAAATCAATAAGAATGGTGAAATCTATCCCGAGGATGCGCGTATGCCTCTCAGAGATCTTCTGAGACATGATATCATAGTTTTCCTCGGATATCTTTATGAGCCGAGAAACAAACATTCGGCTGATCAGATGGAGTTTATCAGAACAAATCTCAGAATGAATCTTTCTGAAGATAAATTCGAGGAATTTGTTCAGCAGAAATGTATGGATGAAAGATTCCTTACAGAAGCTCCTAAGTCAATCAAATACTTTATCGCTGCCGATCAGGCTGCAAACAGAGAGTCCCAGATGTCAGGGGCTGTCTCCAAGTCTAAGTTTATTGCTGACAGCTTTCGTAAGGTTGGACAGGGATTTATAGATTATCCCGAAGTTCATGATGCAACCAGAAAACATCTGTCAGATTTTGTTGAGGTTCTGAATGCTACTCTCAATAGTGCCGGAATTCTTACATCCCAGCATACAAGCATTCTCAGAATGTCAGATAATCCAAACAGAAAACAGGGTGTCGCTACATTTACAAGCAGCACGAACCCTGACCTTGAAAATGTAACTACCTTTGATGAAAAGTCCGGAAGCTTTGTTACAAAGAAAGCGATCAACATATCCGGATATAACATTCAGAAGAAACGTGCTGATGACGTATCTGAATTCCTTAATTTCCAGCCGGAAGAAGAAAAAGAAGATGCAGTATTCAAGCGTGGTGAAGGTCGTGTAGGTCGTAACAGACGTGGAAGTGATGATTCTGAAGAAATCGAAAAGCCACTTGATGACCTCATTGCCGAGCTCCAGGGACTTACCGGTCTTGCATCCGTTAAGGATGACGTTATGCACCTTGTAAATATCATCAAGGTAAGAAGACTTCGTGAGCTTAAAGGACTTAAGCGAATCGACATGTCCTTCCACCTTGTATTTACAGGCAATCCTGGTACCGGTAAAACCACTATCGCACGTATCCTTGCAAAGATATATAAACAGCTCGGTGTTGTAAGCCGTGGTCAGTTTATAGAGGTTGACCGTTCGGGACTTGTAGACCACTATTCCGGTGGTACTGCTCTTAAGACAACCGAAGTTATTAACAGAGCTATCGGTGGTATCCTCTTCATAGATGAGGCATATACACTTACTCATAACAAAGAATCAGGTGACTATGGTCAGGAAGTTGTTGATACACTCCTAAAACGTATGGAGGACGATCGTGATGACTTCATCGTAATCGTTGCAGGATATACAAATGAAATGCATGAGTTCATCGAATCCAACCCAGGTCTTCGTTCACGTTTCAACAAGTATATTCACTTCCCTGATTATTCAAGTAATGAGCTTATGCAGATCTTCAGATATATGTGTAAGGATACAGACTATATGCTTACCGAAAGTGCTGCTTCAATAGCAGAAACATATCTGAGAGGTATGACAGAAAGCAAGAAGGATAACTTCGCTAATGCACGTCTCGTTCGTAACTATTTCGAGAGATGTATCGACAGACAGGCCAACCGTATCGTACAGGACGCTAACATGACCGAGGAAGATCTTGTTACCTTCGTACGTGAGGACATGATTGAAGAAACTACAGCAGGCCAGCTGACAAAATCAGAAGAATAATAAAAATATGACAGTTTGAACCTGATTCAAACTGTCATATTTTTTTAGTAAATACTCTACTTTGTGATAACCGGGAATGAAAGCTGTGAAAGCACTTCCTCTTCCTTATCTATTCCCGGATAAACTTCTATAAGCTTAAGTCCGTCCTTTGTAAGTTCAAATACACATCTCTCTGTTACATACAGAACTCTCTGTCCATTTTCCAGAGCTCTTTTTGCTGAGAAGCTTATACTTGATACTTTCTCAACGAATTTGGGAACACGCCCCTCCTGTACTATATTTATCTTTCCATTCTCCTCTTCTACAAACAGACCCTTTGCCGTAAAAGAAAGGCAGAATACAACCAACGGTGTTTTAGCAGTAATATTTGCAAAGCCGCCTATTCCCGAATATGAACCGATTCCTCTGTGAGCGTTGACATTTCCGTACTTATCAACCTCCAGGGCTCCCATGAAGCATATATCCAGTCCGCCGTTATCATACAGATCAAACTGGTTTGCCATATCATAAACCGAAGCAGCTCCGATCATAGCACCAAAAACAGGCCCTGAAGCAGGAAATCCTCCAACTCCTCCGGACTCAACAGTCAGCGTTATCTTATTCAGCATTCCGCTTTCCTTGGCATATCTGGAAACATATTCAGGTATGCCGACACCGATATTGACTATATCTCCCTCATGCAGCTCCTGTGATGCTCTCCTGCCTATGATATCAGCAATAACACTGTTTTTACGCTCTGCTGCAGACATTCTGTCGATAATCTCTACCCACATATCCCACTGTCCGGAAGGAATCTCAAAGCTACCTGTAAGAGCTTCATATCCACTTCCAAGCGGTTCCTGCTCTACTACAACAATGGCATCTACAAGACATCCCGGTATAATGGCATTACGAGGTCTGGTAGGTTTCCTTACAAGCTTATCTACCTGTACAATTACCTTTCCGCCATTTGCCTTTGCAGCCTGACATATGGAAAGAGCATCTCCTGACATGTACATGTCATCAAAGGATATATTTCCTCTTCTGTCTGCGGCCGTACCCTTTATTAAGGCAATATTTATCTTAGGAAGCTTATAATACAGAAATTCCTCATTATCAACTTCAACCAGTCTGACTAATGAATCGTCATTTGAAATGTTATTAATTCCGGGACCATCTATTCTTGGATCAACAAACAGATCTAGTCCGACCTTGGAAAGAGCCCCCGGAATACCACCGGCCTGCGCTCTTATGGCATGAGATATACACCCCAGCGGAAGATTATAAGCTTCAAACCTGTCCTCAAGAACCAGCTTCTTGGTACTGTACATCGCGCCGAAATGACCGCAAATCAGCTTATCTACTGCTCCGTCTCTTATATATCCCTCTGCATTTCTTTCTTCATCCCACAGACCGAAACCGGCACTGGAAACTATGGTAAGATGCGAAGGAGAACCTGTCTCTTTAAATCTTTTATAGATCGCCTCATGCATTTCAACAGGATTTTCTATGCCAAGAAATGAATTGACACATATGGTATCTCCATTTTTTATAAGCTGTACGGCCTGATCAGGCGTCATGATCTCAAACATTTTACTTTCCTCTTCTTCTATTTATGATTTATAGATATTTTATCTGTCTAATCTCCAAAGAATATTTTATATATTATTGTTATTTCGTCAATAATTTTTTTATGTATTTATCAGTATTAAAGTGGTATAATTATAGTTGCTTATTTGTATTCAGTTAAAAGACATTAGTGATTAAATGGCTAAAGGGGAAATCTATGGAAAGAAAACTTGTTGCCGCCTATGTATCAGACATATATCGCGATATGGTCAGAAAAACTCATTATGGCGTTATACAGGCTGCAAAAAGACACAACATAAAAATTCTGTTCTTTACAAGTTTCAGTGATAACTACAGTAATCTCCAATACACGAGTTTCACTAAATATGATATAGGTGATTTTGCTATCTATCATCTCCCTGATCTCACTAAATATGATGGACTACTATCCTTCGACAGCTACATGCCGGAAATATTTATTGAGCCGCTTAATGACCTCAAAAGAGAGGCTCCCTGCCCGGTTGTAACTCTGGGTGATATCAGAGACTTTTCTTATAATGTTGTAAATGATCAGGATCGTTCCTATATGGAAATCATTGAGCATCTTATCATCGATCATGAGTGTACCGATCTCGTGCATGTTGCAGGAAGAATGGAAATGTCATTTTCACGCGATCGTCTGAATGTTTTCAGAAAAACCCTGAAAAAGCATAATCTTCCTGATGAGGATGACAGGATATTTTACGGAACTCTATGGTACGACTGTGGTCCGAGGATTGTCAATGAGATACTCGAACGATATAAGAGCAATCAGGACAAGGTTCTTCCCGATGCTATTGTCTGTGCAAATGATTACATGGCTATAGGTGTTTTAGAAGCTCTTGAAAAGAAAGGCTTCACCGTTCCTGAAGACGTTATAGTTACCGGATATGATGATGTTATACAGGCTACCTATAATGATCCTTCTATCACTACATCTGCCCAGCCATTTGAGCAGGTTGGAAAAAACAGCATTAACGCACTTGTTAAAGTATGGGGAGGAAAAAAGGTTCCTCATGTTATAGCAGAACCCGGAATAATCCAGAAACGTCAGACCTGCGGATGCGAGCCTAAGAACGTTTATAAAGCCGACAACTTAAGAGAATCCTATTACAATACTATTCTCCGTCTCGGACAGCTGTCAGAGTCGATCACAAATATCATCATATCTCTTTCAAATGCAGCAAACGATGATGAGATATTAGATCAGATAGAATACAACAGCTGCATAGGAACAGGCTTCAAAAATGCAATCCTTTGTCTGATAGATGATTGGGATAAACAGATAGAAATAAACAGTCACGAAGACTTTAAAGATGCATCATTCTCGGTAGTCTGTGGAACCTATAATAACAAGCCTATCAAGAGAGAAAAACTTCCTAAGGGTCAGCTGCTTCCTGATGAGCTCATGGAGGATCCTGAAGCCTATTATCTTGTTCCAATTCATCATCTTCAGTACTTTATGGGATATTTTATAGTTTCACCGGATCTCGAGGAATTATCCCAGACAAATATCAAGTCCTGGTTCATTAATATCGGATCCATGCTTGAGAACTGGCGACTAAAGATACAGCTTAAGAATTCTGTGGATGAGCTTCAGAATCTGTACATGACAGATATGCTGACAGGTCTCTATAACCGACGCGGTTATGGTCTCAATTTTGAGAAATACTATAACCAGGCGATCAAAGATAATTCAAAGATAGCTGTTTTCCTGATAGATATGGATAACATGAAAATGATCAATGACTGCTTTGGTCACGATGAAGGCGATTATTGTCTGTGTACTATCGGAAATGCAATGAAAGCCGCCTCTTCCGGTAACGAAATCTGTATCCGTTCCGGCGGTGACGAATTTGTAATTCTGGCAAATGGATATGACGAAGAAACGGCTCAAAAATATATAGATAAAATAAGAAAAATCATTAATGAAACATGTTTTAATGATAATAAGCCATTTGATATATCAGTCAGCATCGGCTGCTATATCACCATACCGGATCAGACTTCCGAAAAAACCATAACGGAAATATCCGAAGAATATCTGCGTAACGCAGATACTTTGATGTATATCGAAAAGAAAGAACATAAAAAGAAAGCATAAACTTGGTTAACAAAAAAAAGATGACAGTTTGAACCTGATTCATTCAAACTGTCATCTTTTTTTTGTTAGAATGTTACTTCTCCGTTCTCATCTATATTGAAGGTCACGTGATCTGTTATGTAATAATCGCCGTAAATGTCATCTATGTAGAACGAATAATAATATTGGCCCATAGCCATCTGATCGTACTTTATCTCTATATCACCCGATACGGTGAATTCCTGACCGGAATACTCAGCTTCTTCATCATTATCCATGGAAAATGAATAATATGCCGGGGTTATTACATCACCATCCTTAAGCTTGACTATTTCACGGGCTGCCGCTCCCTCTTCGCTTATTCCTTCCCAGGCTCCTTCAACCTCTACATGATCATCGGAATAATACTGCTTCATACGAAGGTTGGTCTCTTTTCCGTTTAACAGAATCGGTGAAGTATATATAACATAGTCCGATGTTTCTTCAACGATATATGTAGCAAGATTCTGACCGTCCGGAAGTGAAAGCCAGTTACCATCAAAATAATCACTGAAACGACCGCTTTCCCAGTCGCCCTGTACATCGGTGGTTTCACCTATCTCTATAAGGTATTTGCCATCATCTGAGACCTCATAGACAACTGCGATTATATTTGCGGCACTGTCTATTCCGTTTTCATCAAGTGTAAGTCCGTAGGTTCCGTCATCTCTTACTCCCGGTTCTTCCGAAAATGTAATATAAGGACTTTCACCTGTCTGCTGGTAATCATCCAGATAATTCCAGTAATCGTCATCGGAGGTTTCACCCCAGTCCCAGTCACCACTGTCTTCAAACCACTGATTATCATCATAATCCTCGATATTATCATCAGTAGCACCGGTCTTATTCTGTCTGTCTACAAATGACAGATAATAAGGACTCACGGAAATCTTACTGAAAAGTGATAACTCATTTGAACCCTGAATGGCAAGGGGATAATAGATAGAAAGTCCTGATGCGTCAGGATGTGTAGAACCACTTACTTTATATACGACTGCATCTTTGATTGATTTTACAACTGCATCTGCTCCGTCTGCATATCCTTCACAGGCTTCACAAAGCCCGCCCATATCAACCATATTTGTATATCCTTCGGTTTTATTATTTCCACCGAAATTATCTGCACCTTCTATTCCACGGATAATTTCTGCTATATAAGATGAATCCTCTCCTGCATCGTACATATTTTTTGCAAAGCTGTTAAAGCTTGTAAGAAGACTATCCACCTTAGAAAGATCAATAACCGAAAGAGTCGTCAGAGAATCATCATCCTGTTTTTTACACGCTTCGAGAAAGCTGTCACATACGACCTTTCCAAGAGAAGCTGCATCTGAATCAGGATTCTTTGCCAGGAAATCTCCTATTGCGGTATAGTCCCATCCACTTCCCGGTTCTGTTTCCTCAGAACCATACATATAATCAGAATATGTAGCGAGTACATTTGCTGTTTCAACCGTACCCATGAGGCAGGCATCAAAACCTATAAAATCAAATCTGCGCCCTGATGATTCAGTGCATTTAAGGAGTGCCGAATCCATCTCCATAAGCGTAATGGAATCCATACTGTATTTTTCATCAAAGCATACGCCGGTTATACTTCCGCCACCATGATCCCACATAATAAGCCCCTGATGTTCGCTGGGATATTCTGAAGTACCCCAGACAAGAAAATCAGTCAGCGTATCCGGTCGACCCATGCTTTCAAGAGATGCTTCATCAACTTTTTCTATATTACCTGCCTGAACAACAAAACGCTGGATCATACCATCATCTACTTCAGAGGTGTTCCATCCATCCGTACCACCGGTCTGAACCACGAAGCGGACTTTATTGCTTGGTGAAGCATTCATCATCTCTGTAAGGTCATCAGTTCCCATACCGGACTGTGACTCCAGGTCCGTTCCACAGAGATATACAAAGATAGTCCATATACCGTCATCAGGTCTAGCTTTGCTTTCTACATCTTTTCTGGAGATAGAGATATCTCCGTTTGAATTATTAACCTGCATGCTGAGTCCGTTTATTGAATCAACATCCCCTTCCGGAATCACCTGGTTTTCGGCATCATACTCTCCATCTTCGTAGTCTTCACTTTCACCGTATTCTTCATAATCCTCATCCCAGTATTCATCATCACAAGAAGTACATGTCAGAACAAGCATGGAAATAAGAATAATCGCAATTGATTTTTTTAAGATTTTTTTCATAATAACCATCTTCCTTTTAACTTGTTAAAGCACATTTAGTATATTACTAAAACTTATTTCGTAATTCAATACTTGAACTTATACCTTAATTCAATTGTTAATATTCTTTATTAATGCTATAATACATAAGCTCAGTATTTCCAATGAAAGGAGACGGAATTATTATGGGAGTTTTATCAGCACTCTTTTCAAATGTTCTCAATCTCGATTTTAAACAACTGATAATGTGGATAATAGGAGGAATTCTCATATATCTTGCTATCAGGAAAAAGATGGAACCTACTCTTCTGCTTCCAATAGGCTTTGGAGCCATACTGGTCAACCTGCCTAAATCCGGAGCTATAACACAGGTAGTAGGCGATATAGTCCAGGAAGGACCTATATCAATCCTTTTTGAAAGCGGTATAGCAAATGAGTTATTTCCACTGCTGCTCTTTGTAGGAATCGGAGCAATGATTGATTTCGGTCCGCTTCTTACCAATCCCAAGCTCATGATATTTGGTGCAGCTGCTCAGTTTGGTATATTCTTTACTCTGAGTCTTGCTTCTCTCTTCGGTTTTGAGCTTCGTGATGCAGCTTCAATAGCTATTATCGGTGCTGCCGATGGACCTACATCCATCTTTGTAGCTAATTATTTCGGAACCAAATATATCGGTGCAATAATTGTTGCAGCTTATTCATATATGGCGCTGGTACCTATAGTACAGCCACCTATCATAAAGCTCCTTACAACAGAAAAGGAACGTAAGATCAAAATGGAATATAAACCGGGTGATGTATCTCAGACAACTAAGATAATCTTCCCAATATTTGTTACCATCCTTACAGGAATTGTAGCACCTAACGCAGTTGCACTGATCGGATTTCTCATGTTTGGTAACCTCATTCGTGAATGCGGTGTACTGGGTTCACTATCAGAAACTGCTCAGACAGCTCTTCCAAACCTGGTTACACTTTTCCTGGGTATCACTATTGCAGAAAAAATGCAGGCCGATGCATTCCTGAATCCACAGACACTGCTGATACTGGCACTGGGACTTGTAGCATTTATCTTTGATACTGCAGGCGGTGTATTATTTGCAAAGCTGATAAATGTATTCGCAAAGAAAAAAATCAATCCTATGATAGGCGCAGCCGGAATATCAGCCTTCCCTATGTCATCAAGAGTAGTACATAAGCTTGGTCTCGAGGAAGATCCAACCAACTTCCTTCTCACTCATACAATAGGCATAAATGTTTCAGGTCAGATAGCTTCTGTTATAGCCGGAGGCCTTATACTTAACCTGATACCAAGATAGGAGGTTGTGTTATGAAGATCGATACAAATGCATTTCTGGACTCACTCCCGATTATGGGCGTAGGACTTCTCGGAATATTTATAGTAACTATAGTGATCATTATCGGTATATATGTTTTAAAAGCAGTTACCTCAAAATCCGGTAATTCTAATGATGCTGATGATTCAGTTAAAAAAGAAGAAACAAAAACAGATAAAACAGAAGCAGAAAAAGGCGTAAAGAAAGAATCCGCCATGGATCTCATGAAAGAACGAGAGAAAAAGGATTTCCTTGTGGAAGAAGAAAGTAATTATATATCACATGATCTATAAAACATGTTCTCTCATAGGTATTTTTATAGGACTTTTACAGTAAGCCGAGCACAATCAGTAATTCACCCACAGAGTAAGTGAGCATAATAGGAAAATGCGTCTTCAGCTTACTGTTTCTCCTAAACCGAACAAAAAACTGAAATGTATCCGAAACAAAAAACAGTATAGCGCCCAATGCCGTTATCACAGCAGCCACTGTTGACATACTTGCAAAGCGCAAAATAGCAAAGCAGTTCATCGCTCCATTTAGCAGCAGATAAAAGAAAGCCGGATAAAACAATGGTTTCGGCAGATGTGATTTCAGTTTCGAGAAAATGTAAACTACAGTACCCGTAAAAATCAGAAATAGCAGAATTATCAATATTACGGGAATCTTTTTAAAACTGATATCTCTCGTATACCCGGCAATAAAAAACATATGACTTATAGCAAATACAGTTCCACCCGACGCAAACCACTTAATACCCTTATGTATCAGCAAAAGGTCTCCTATCCAGCTGAAAAACAGTGCAAAAACAATTAACACCGACATATCTTCTGTCGCCATAACATAGAATGCCAGCAGCGACAGTAATATAAATGGTTTTGATTTATTCCTTAGCCCGGTATCCTCTTTTTTTGAAGCATACAGATGAATGGCTGTTGAAATAAGAAAAACAGTCAAAAATATATATTTCAAAATATGCCTCCAAATTCTTACTGAATCAATGATCATTCTGCCAGATAAGCTCTCCTAATGTCTGATATAACATCTCCGGATCAACGGGTTTTGAAAGATGCGCATTCATTCCCACCTGTAAAGAACGCTGAACATCTTCATCAAAGGCATTCGCAGTCATGGCTATGATCGGTATTGTAGCAGCATCAGACCTGTCAAGAGAACGTATCCTTTCTGCAGACTCCAATCCATCCATTTCAGGCATGCGGATATCCATTACTATTGCATCATAATGATTTATGTCGCTGGCAGCAAACATATCCAGAGCAATCCTGCCATTTTCGGCATGATCGATTCTTGCTCCCTTTGTTCTCAGAAGTTCCTTCATTATCTCAGCATTGATAAGAACGTCTTCCGCAAGAAGTATATTTCTGTCCACAAGCTCTACTCTTTGTTTCTCCTGGAACAGAGCCATGTTATTTTTTCTTGCTACACGTTCAAATTCTCCAATAACATTTGAAGCAAAAAGAGGTTTTGCCAGGAAGCTGTCAACACCGATATGCAGCGCCTCATCCATGATTTCATCCCAATTAAATGATGTAAGTATTATTATGGTAGTTTCACTGCTATATAATTTCCTTATCTCCTTTGCGACCTCTATACCGTCCATATCAGGCATTTTCCAGTCAAGCAGCACAAGATTGTATGGATTGTGTTTTGTATGCTGAACCTCAAGCATATGAAGTGCTGTATTTCCGTCCTGACAGGTATCTGCCTTTATACCCGCCTCGTCCAGAACAATTCTTGCATGTTCTGCAGCAATCTCCTCATCGTCCACAACAAGCACAAACATATCATTAGGATTGATGAAAAGACTGGCCACACTTTCCTGATCACAGTTCTTTAATGTAACTATTACTGTAAATTCAGTTCCGACACCCTTCTTGGATTCCACCGAAATAGAACCATTCATAATTTCTACGATATTTTTCGTAATTGCCATTCCTAGTCCTGTGCTTCCATACTTGTTTGTTCTTCCGTTGTTCTCCTGTTCAAAAGTATCAAACACTTTAGGAATAAATGATTCATCCATTCCGATACCGGTATCTTTTATCAAAAATTTAATGGTAGATTTGTCTTCATAGACCGCTACACGCTCCACCACCATCGTAACTTCACCCGGAGCATCTGTAAACTTAATAGCATTGCTGAGTATATTTATCAGCACCTGCTTCAATTTCATATCATCACCAATGTATGAATCAGAAACTCCTCCAAAGACTTTACATTCATATTTTAACCCTTTGTCACTACACTGAGTCATGACCATCATATTAATCTGTTCCAAAAAGCTTCTGAATGAAAATATCTCATTTCTGAGAACCATCTTTCCGGACTCTATACGGCTCATATCCAGAATATCATTTATAAGTCCCAGAAGATGTCTGGCACTGCCACCTATTTTTTCAAGATATTCCCTGGTTTCCGGATCGAGCGTTTCCTTTCTTAGGGCCAGACTGTCAAGACCTATAATTGCATTCATCGGGGTCCTGATTTCATGGCTCATATTGGACAGAAATGCAGTTTTAGATTTATTTGCCTCTTCCGCCGCCTCAAGCGCTTCACCTAACGCCTGATTTTTAGCCATTTCTTCTCTCATTTCGGAGTCAATATCCGTAAAACCCAATCCAACTGCATGAACTATATGATCATCTCTGTCTTCAGCATGACGAACACCTGCCATTCGAATCATTTCATAGTAATCTTTCTCTTTTCTATGAACCAGATAACGGAAAGCAATAATCGCCTTGTCAGCTAATTCCTTTCTCACATTGTCAGGTTCTATAAAGCTGAGAAAACCATCTCTATAGGCTTCATCAACAAAATGCTCAGCATATGATCTGAAGCGCTCAAGATAAGAAAATACTTTACCTACTACTACCTGTTCATTATCATCCGGATCCGAACGATAACAGATACCTTCATCACGGTCTAAATCTATATGATAGACACTTCGATAATCCGAAGCGAGCGCTGTTATCATCTTATCCTGCTGTTCCCTTCGGACCTGTTCACTGATCAGACGTTCCTTTAGATTATTACGCTCATTCATATCATGATTTTCAGTAATATCCGCAATGAATACATAATAAATACCACCATAATTGTCAGTTTCAGTATAATGTCCATAATCATCTATCCAACGCACTGCACCGTCTTTGCGAATAATCCGGTATTCGACATGATCTATATTTGTGTTGTTGGCACGTATCTGATCATTAACGGAACTGGTAACCTTTTCATAATCTTCAGGATGTAACATTCCCTTGAAAGTATTCCCTGTATGTGCCTTAAAATCATCATAATCACTGCAACCAAAAAGGCTGATGGCCGCATCATTTATATATATGATTTCTTCATCGCCTTCAGCCTTATAAATATAGAAACCACCCGGCATATGCCGGCCGATTTCTTTAATAATAATCATAGTTTGTTCATTTAGTTCAAAGTTCTTCCCAAACATTTTGTATACCCCCACACATCACATATCAGGAAAAAATCCATCCATGTATGCAAATGTATTACTATTGCAACAACATATATACATGGTATGAAATTTTCACCCTTGTGTCAAACAAAATGATATAAAAGATATGCCAGACTTATATCAGCATGTAATGAGAAGATGTTCATTTGCAACATCGTTATATACTTCAACTTGTCTGTCTGAAACATTATATACATGGACTATTCCGGCGAGTGCATCAGAATCACTGAAATCCCTAATCATATCCCTTGTTTTTTCCAGTTTTTCCGGAGTATAGTGAAGTGTTTTATCACCCTGGAATACAGCTGTATAAAGGATTTCTGCCTCAACTAGATCCTGGAATATATGACTCCCATAGGACAGCTCAGGATTATATCCCGCCTTGCTCTCCTCTGTTTCACAGATAATATCAAATGCGCTTATATCCGAAAATGCAGTCGGCACGCCCAGTTCAGGCGAAGTGGTACCAACACGTCCCGGAACGATCAGCATCATATGCTTATTCAGATCACGATAATGCCAGTTTACTTTGCCTATAAGCTTTGCCACAAGATCCTTATCTTTGTAAGGCATATTGTAATACTTTACCGGATCAACATATACGATAATGTCTAGTTCTGAAGCCTTTGACATGCCCATTGAAGCACCTTTGCTTTCAAGTAGTATCCTTTCATCAGTAATATCAGATGGAACAACCGTACCGGTCTTACCTTTCTGAACCTGAAGCGGACGGCACTGAAGAAGGTCTATGGAATATTCTCCGTTTTCAGATATATTTATCGTAAATTCAGTATCAACTGGGTACTCATATTCATCCTGAATACATCTGAGCATTCTTTTCATCTGGTCCATAAGTGTCGCATTTTTAACAAGACCCTTGCAGGAAATAAACTTAACTTCACGACGTCGTCCCATTTCTCTAAGTCTTGATTCCGCTTATGTATCATGTTCAAGGAGTATCTTTTCAAGATATTTAGGGATGTTCGATTCCATTTTTTCATAAGCCAGTTTCTCAAGCTGACGGTCAGTCATATTGATAACTTCAGCCTTTCCCTGTGAAAACTTGTGCTTATCTGCTGATGATGAATAGGAGGACTTCTCCGGCATATCAAGATTAACCACTCTCGGATATGATCCCTCTGTTCTATCTACAGCTGAAGTTCCAAGTCCCATAACAAGTCTTAACATTCCTACTGTCGGGTCAGTATCCTTCATGATCCTGTAAGGGCTGTAGGAATATCCTACACCTGCCGCACATGGCATATAAAATGAACCATAATACGAACCTGATACACGCTGTATTAGCAGTGCCATCTGTTCATCTCTGTCTGCCAGTCCTCTTCTCTTGCGGTAATCCAGGGCTGAAAGACTCATTGTACTTGAATAAACTATTTTTATAGCATGTTCAAACTCATCAAGTCGTTCTTCAAGACTACCTCTGTTTGCGCAGAATACAGACTCATATTTTCCCGCAAATGCATTTCCGAATCCGTCTTCAAGAATACTGCTGGAACGGATAATATATGGATCCTGTCCATAGTATTCAATGATTCTCACAAACTGGTCTCTCATAGCCTGCGAGAAAGTACCTTCCATTATCTTATTTGCAAATTCCTCTGCAAGAGTAAAGTATCCCTCGTCAGTCCTCTGTCTGATTCTCAGGTCCCACAGGTCATTATCAACTATATAAGTGTAGTACATATCAGACCCCACATAAAATGAATCATGAGGTTCAAGCACATCACTTATATCCGGTTCATTATTCCTGATTATAGCCCTTGCCAGAAGCATACCGCAGGACTTACCGCCTATCATTCCTGTTCCGATCATATGATCCCTTACAGCAAAGTAATCCTCAACAGTAAAATTCTTCCGGACCATTTCACGCATCTTAGGATCTCTGGTCATCATTATCTTACACATAGTATTACATTCATCTGTAATGTCCATTCCGTTCTCACTTAGAAGCTTCGTGCGGTTAAAGAATCTGTCCCAGGAGTCCGAATACTGTTCCTCTGCAGAACGCTGTGCCTTACCTAAAGTCTGATAAAATCTGCTGGACTTTACGCCGTCAAGAATCGGTCTGAACTCTCCTGTTTCCTTGTCATAGGTATGAGGCAGAAACATGGTTTCAGAGTTCCTGTTCCATATCTTCTCAGGTCTGACATATACACTTTTACTGTCGGAATAAACATCAAAAAACAGCTGAGTCGTATTAAGTATCTTATTTATAGCCTGAACAGAATGCTTTCCTCTGATTATCGGGAAAAATGCCACAGTATCAAGAATAAAAAGAAACGGACAGGTTACCCTGAAGAAATTACCCATCATAAGGTCAGTAGCCCATGCCGTCTGAAGCTCAGAAAGACAATCAAAGACATAGAAAGCATCATAGCCTTCCTTTTCGATAGCATTATGAATATCCACCGTAAATGTTTCGAATCTGTGGGAAAGAGAAACATTTATCCTTTTAACCTCCGGACATTCCTCAATAAGAGGTTCATGACTTGCAAATCTGAAATAAATGATATTTCTCTTATCCTCAATCGCCTGCTTAACATATGGTTCCATAAATAGTTTAAACTCAGAAAGATCCGACACTCGCCATACTACATTATCCCCCAGACGAATGTTATCAAACGCCGTATCCATTTCCGGTATACCGCTTTTCACTCTGTCAAAAGCTGCCATAGTAACCTCCCATAATCAATTAATAATATCACCAAAGACAAAAACGGCGCTCCATCCCTAAGGATGAAACGCCATTGTTTCCTAAACACATATATCTATTGCTATATTATCACTCTATTCATCATGATACAACTATATTTTTTCAACTATCTCTTCAGGCACACTGTAGCAGGGTTGTTATCTGTCAGAGTGACGTCAGCTGACATGTCATCATCAAAATACCTCCTTCGACAATTAATTCTAAATTACTTTCCCTTTTCCAGCATAGGCTTAGCTATCTTCTCATTGAAAAGATCTATAAGCGGGCCCATGAAAAATGCGGTGATTATTGTACCTACACCTGCGATAGTTGGAATCTTGCCAATCGCATTTCCCGCAACAACAAATAAGATACAGCCTGCTATTACACATACAAGGTCAGTGCAGATCCTTATATATTTGAACTTGCCCCATTTCCATTTGTTGGCCATTACTATCGCAACTGCATCATAGGTGGAAACTCCCAGGTCAGCTGTCATATAAAGAGATGAACCAAAACAGATAACAACTATACCGATTATCAGACAGATCACCCGTACTATCATGGACGGATCCGGGATCATCTTCTGAAGAAAATCATAGGTAAACTGCGTGATATATCCCAGCAAAAACAGATTAATGAAGGTAGCGATACCAATATTATGCCTGTCTGCTATGAGACTGAACGTGAGCAGCACCACATTTACTATTACATACAGTGTTCCGAAATTAATTGGTATCAGCGCATCCAGTCCGCTCATCAGAGACTGAAACGGGTCAACCCCCAGCGCTGCAAGTTTAAAAACTCCAACACTTATTGCGCATATAATAACTCCGAACAGAGACATGAATATACGCCTCTTTCGTTCTTTTAAAAAATCCAAAACCTTTGACATACCATCTCCTGTCTATAAACATCAGAACACAATCTTTTTTGTTGCATTTCTATTTAGTTTTCAAATCATGATGTGGGTGTCAAAAGTACCTTTTGACACCATATGACATACGGATTGCTCCATTGCTAAAGCAATTCTCGCAATCCTAGAAACATTCGGAAACCGCTAATTTTCTACGAAAATTGCTATTTCCTCATGTTTCAGCGTGTCATAAAGTCAACAAGCTTTTCTTGCAAGCAAGAACGCTTTTTGACTTTTGGCACTTATGTCATATCATTTTTTAGATATATCTTTATCAGTCTGCTTTCCGACAGGCTGCATTTTTACTTCCGGCTCCTTCTGTGAATTTACATTATTGGTTCCGAATCGAGTTTTAAATGTATTCAGATTTTCAAATTTTTCAGCTGCATTGTTATGACTTCTTTCAAGAGCCTGTCTCATATCTGTTATGAGCTTTGTTGTTCTGAAAGATAATCCTTCTGTACTATTGGTCAAGACAGATATCGCATTTAAAGCTGCCGCTGCTCGGGGATTCTTATCCACATCTATCTTATTCATTCCCTTGCTGTTGATATATTCAAGAGCCGCACCATATATGGCAACATTCAGCCGTCTTATTTCATCTGCAAAATCCTTGGGAGAAAGATTTTTATTCTTAAGGCCTGCCGCCTCTTTAATGAGGCCGTTCAGCTTCTTATACTGCTTTCCATGCCCGGAGGTGGTTGACAGGTTATCAGCAATCATCTTCATGTCTTCAAAATATCTGTCACATTTCTCGGGACTGACGCCATAAATGGTATTTCTTAACTCATTGGAGGCCGCTATCAGACTTTCAGTATTATGAAGCATAGACTGAAGCTTCTTTGGATTATTCTTTAAAGCATCCAGAGAATACATCTCTTTACAAGCTCCGGCATACTTATGAATCGTCTTGATATCGAACTTTTTATCACTTAAAAGAACGGCAGCCATGCATTTTGATACATTTTCCACCATTTCCTCAGCATTTCGTCCCATTTTGAGCCCGGTATGGAGCATAAGATAACTCTTAAAGCCTACAGCAGGCTTGCGGCTCTTTTCACCGAGCTTCGCATATCCGGCCTGATTATTTAGTACCGCGTCTGCCTTTGCCGCAGCCTCCGGTTCATTTTTGAGATATGCACCGATATAATCATTTTTTCTGTTATAAAGTGCTCTGTAAGCTCCTGTCATTTCATCCTTTTCCAGAACTCCCATCTTCTTTTCGCCAAATATAACAGAATTAAGCTGATTTATCTGATCTTGCCTGAACTTTACTTCCAGCTTTTTTAAAGTATCCAGTTTCTCATTATGCCATGCAACAAGAGCATCCTGTTTATTCTTCACCTCTTCTTTGTTCATTTTGACATTGACATCTTCATATGCCTTTATAGCCATGTCATAATATTCTTTTTCCTCTGCAGAAACAACATCAAGTGACTTTTGAACACTTTTATATTTAAGAATTCTAAAGTATTCCTCACTCAACACGCCAATAGCTGAATACATTTTATTATCATCATCCATGTCTTTATCCGGCCATGGCTTTGCATCCAGTTTATCAGGTTCATCCTTTGTCAGCATCTCTATCTCTTCAGCCGTATAACCGAGCTTTTTATAGACATCTCTGAAGGTCATATCTCTATTATATCCAAGCAATTCTTTGAATTTATTATAAAATGGCTCCTTATGAGATATCTCATTGATCAGATCGTCACTCTGAACTGCCATAGCAAAAACCCCTATTTGAGTCGCTGAAGAAAGTGCCTTATCATATTGATACTCTTCACCATCTAAACTGTCATATACAGCCTTAAAATTCTTACCAACAAGAGCTAAATTTTTTACATAACCTGCCATCATATGAGAGAATTGTTCTTCCATATCCTTAAATGAATGTATCTTATCGGCCAGTTTCTGAGAATAATAAGATGAAAATTGATCCTCATAATCTTTAGAATCCTTTATAATATCCGCACTCTTCAGCTTATGCATATAAGGATTATTTTTTCTTTTCCAATCTCCTACATGATTTTCTTTTGTCATGAACATCGTTATATACATGTATTCATCTTCAGGAGATACCTGAGCGCTAAATGATTCCGGGATCTTTGTATTAATATCCGCAATACCTACACCTCTCTCTAAGGCTTCATTTATTTTAGCATCTTTCTGCTCTTTACTTAGCTTCTTAAGAGGTTTTACCTTATTGTATGTCACCGCCAGACTGTTTATCTGCCATTCTATTGAAGATTTTGAAGTTTTATCAATAGTATTTCCATCAAGATCTGCAGGATATCTCTTATCAAAATCGTTGAAGGCATCATTTAAAGCATTCATATATGTTTCCATATCTGACGCCACTTCACCGGCTACAGCAAGTCTCTCTCTATTGCTGGTTTTCCCACGTTTAAAGTATGTTTCGCCGGCTCTTTGAAAATCAGAAAGCTTTGTCCTTAAGCCCTCCATATTGAATCTGTCAGTTTTACTTTTACTTAAGTATGTCGACAATTCCTTCAGAGCAGTGCACATAGCCTGATATGGTTCAGAACCTTCAGCGGTTTTATTCTTAAAATTATTATCCGGACTCTTCTGTGTTTCTGCAAGACGTGTCTGATAATTTCCGACCTTTTCAGTAAGTTTATCTAACAGCCCATTATATATCTCAATGCCTTCGGCCATCTCTTCAAGATCTGCCCTCTTGGGTACAGCGATCATTTCTTTCTTAGATATGAATGCATTATCCTTACCAATCTTCGCAACTTTTATGGTTATCTCGCTGTCACCCTTTATAGCCTTCTTAAGGATCTCAGCCTTAAGCAGAAATCTCTTTTCAGTACTGTCCGTAACATCCGCATATTTCTCTCCCCAGAGCTCTGTAGGTGATTTATCATCCACACGAAACAGATCGATTGGATCTAACTCCAGGTCTTCGGCATAATTATACATATTTTCATCGAATATATAATCAAAGGGTTCTCTTATCAGATGCTTATTAAGCCTCACAAAATCCTTTACCGATGCTGCATCATCTCCGGAAGATTGAGTCAACGGAATCAGCATCTCATTTGATCTGGATATAGAACGAAAGAAAGCTTTTGCAGCTGAAAGTCCTACTATCTCCGTTTTTTTGTTACCGAGTTGCGGCTGAATATATCTGACGTTTATATCATTTATGAACCCGTTTGTATCTTTTCCGGTCAAATAATCTATGACCTTATCCTGTTCTATCTCAAAATTCCCAAATTCAATCTGCGGCCTGATTGAATACTTGATATCATTTATGTTATTATTTCTTTTTATATCAAACTTGGATATATCTCCCAGCTTCTTACCTTTTATCTCTTGAAACTGAGTTCTGAAAAGCATATCATCCAGTGCGCGACTATTAATGGTCTTTTTAATCGTTCCAATATCACCGGACTGCCATTCATCATAATACATTGCATTTCCGACAGCACTTATCATATTATCAAAAACCTTCTGGTATCCCACCCAGAAATTCGCCATCTTCTTTGCTTCCAGTTCACCACCTACATATTTCTGGATGTACTCTGAACTTTTGGTTTCCTCATAAACCTTATTATCAGAACCTGTTCCTTTAGGGATGGTATAATTACCCATTCTGACAAAGAATTCCTGATTAAAATCAATCATGAGATTACCAACTATACTCAGCTCGTCATAGTAATCCTTTGCCATCTCCCTGTCAAAATAATCAATATCCGGAATAGTATATTCCTGCATTTTGGCAGTACTTCTCTTCATTATATCAGCCCAGTTCTTTGCAGCTTTACTATACTTATCGGCTTTTACATCTTTATTTATTTCAGATTCAGGATTCATTGGATTATCCTGACAAAACTTTACAAAATCTTCTACATACTTCTGATTATTCTCTCCGCGAAGTACTCCTATAGCTGCCTTAACATCCATATCCTTGGAGCCCATGAGCCAGATAATAAACATACTGCGCATGGTGGATTCTCTTGTCCCTAAGAATCCTGCAGCAGTATAAATATCCTGATTAGTCTTTTTTACATCCGGATCTTCAGACATGACAACACTGTAATCATTTTGATCATGATCACTAACTATTACAGAAACAGCCATATTGTCAACATGACTGTTCAGATACTGTACTTCCTCTGCTGTCAGGTTTTGCTCCCCTTTAAGCTTATCTCTGAACTCATTTGTAATATCATTTATATTTTCACCCGGTTTTTTAGGCATAATAATCACCTTCTTCAATAATTTTTTTATATACTATACCTTCTAGCATATAACAAAAGCGCAACAATTCTTGTAATTATCTATTGCCGCTTCAGACAAACGATAGCCACTATTACATCGCATGTATGCAATTTCCGCTTTAATTCTGAATGATAATCCTTTTTATCGTAGATTCCCAGAAAGCCCACCTTCCGATTTTTTTGACATGAGAAGGTACTACATATTCTTCAACATCACTTTTACACCAAAGTAAAGTATCTCGTAGTATTAATGTTTCTACTGATTGAAAAAACTTAGTTCCCTTGAATAAATATCCTTCTCCAAGTCTGCCATATTTCACCTGCTGTATGGCAGGTTTTTTATTTTTTGTTTTTTTATTGAATTGTAATATATAATACTGATTACCACACAGATAATGCCCGCTATCTGAGGAATCAGGAACAATATCATACTTACATTTCCGAATTTGGAACATAGCTGTTTTCTGATCAGTAAAAGACCTATAACCCATACGATATCAAAAAATAAAACAATTAATGACGTAATAAACATTAATTTATTATCCGATTTATCCTTTCGAGGCTTATAACTTATTATATTCATTATCAAAGATATAATAACAAAAGGAATTATCAAAAAACTAAACTTTGCTACGAGATTAAAGAAATCAAAATCCAGTTCAACCCATACCCAGAAAAATGTACATACCCCTAGAATAACCCAAAACAAAACATATAAAATACCAAAAATACTTGGTATGCCTGCCAGAATAATAGATAACAGATTCAGTACAAAGCATATTCTATAAGGATTGCGGACATGCGCACGTTTAAGTTCGTCATTCATATGATATATACTGTTATAACCATTAAAGTTATTTAAGCTATTTAAATTATTCATAAAAACCTTTCTTACTCAGATTATTATCTGCTTTTCGGTATGCTATCTCTAAAAGACTTATGTTTAGTACAGCAAATATCAGGAGATATGCCGGCATTACTGCTATCCCTATATGTTGTTGCAATATCTTATATAGCTTTCCTATATCTCAGACCCTGAGGATGCAAGATAAAGTCTTCCCTTCATCTCCTCATCGATCTTCGCAAGCTCCTGCTCTGCCTTATAGCGTTTCAGCTTTCCTTCCTGCTGGATCTTTGTTATATCATCCAGGCTTTCTATAAGAATCCTGTTAGCCTCGCCCAGTGCCTTGGGATCTATGTTGTTATCATCCCTTGCCTTCTGTGTTTCCACAGTAAGCATTTTAAGATTCTGGGCATTCTTAATAAGAAGCTGATTAGACATGTCTGTCAGCTTTTTATCTGTTGCTATGGCAGCCCTGGTATGTTCTGTACCAAAGGCGATTACTATCTGATTCTTCCAAAGAGGAATAACCGTATAAAGAGTTGTCTGGAGCTTGTCCGCCATGGCGGCCGCATTTGCCTGAAGCATTCTGATCTGCGGTGCCTGCTGAAGAGATATGGTCTTGGTTGTTTCCAGTTCAAGAATCTTTCTTTCCAGTCTGTCGATTATGTCCGGAATGATATCTGCACACTCCGGCGGATACTGACCCGCTCTTACCTGTTCCAGCTTGTCTTTCGCAGCTGCAATCTTCAGATTAACCTGCTTGAAGTACTCCTGATTCATCTTATAGATCTGATCAAGCATGGCCGTATCCTTCATCAGGCGGATCTGATGGGCCTGCAGGGATCCTTCTATTTTTTCAACATTCTTGGAAATCACATCATATTTGTTCTGAATAGTAAGAGGCTTAGCCTTTTTCTTCCAGGGAAGGATGCTCTTTTCCTCTTCCTTATCATCCGTCTCAGACAGATATGCAACAGTCTGATCGATGGTCTCACTTATCTCGTCCACATTTGTCTCACCGATGCTCTTGATCATCATTTCCGACAGATCAGCCATCTTCTTCTGTATATCCGAACCGTAGACAGTAATGCTGTTGGCCATGCTGACATCAAGAAGCTCGAGATTCGACTGCAGTATCTCCCTGTCCTCATCTTCCAGATACAGCTCCGGATTATCCGACAGTTCTCTTAACCTAGATATATCATCCATTTACTTTAACCTCCATTTGGCACGACTTCGCGCTCATCTGTATATACCGGTATCACTATCTTTTCCCCTATACCGATCTTATTCAAAAATGCATCCGCATCCTCGTAGATATTTTCACCCCGGATATTCATCTCACTTGGGGAACCAATGTATATATCCCCGTCCTGAATATCCATTATCATTCTGGTGTACTGTTCATTCAGAACCACACCGTAGCTAAGTCCCCAGCCACATTTAAAGGGCATGGACTCCTTTATCCTGCAGAGCACACGCCTGACAAATGCCTTGCCGCACATAGGATAATAGCAGAGTCTCGGGAAAAGCAGTTCCCCCGGTCTCTTAAGTCCGACCTCACATCTGAAAACCTCAGACTCCACACTGCACACCTCAAAAAGCCTGAAGTCCACCATGTAATTGTTCATTTCCAGCAGCTTGATAAGATTCAGCGCTATGATTCCTCTGTTTCTTATCTGCTGTTCAGTGGTGGAAGCCTCATAGGTAACCTTCATCCATATCCTTTTCAGCTTCTTCTCTTCAGTTCTCTCAAGCCTGTACATATTCTTGGGCGCACCGGCTATAAATGCAGGCACGTTCGGCCTCTGTCCCACAAAGGATGTGGTAGTCTTCCGAACCTTTACACTCTTTTTATTCACCTGCTCAAGCTGCTTGGACAGAGCAAGAAACTGATCGTAGTTCTCGCTGTAGCCGCCTATGCAGTAATTAATCGCCTGCTCAAGCGGAGCACCTGCAAAGTCTTCGCTGGCCGTCTTGCTCTTCTGCTCATAGAATATGTCAGAGTTAATATCAGGATCACTAAGAAGGAAGCTCTGCACCTCGCCTATGGACCTGAAGTACATTTTATATTCCGTGAGATTCTTACTTTCAATTATCTCCAGATATCTGCACTCTTCAGGGGTCACACCTTCATTTTTCATATATTAATTAACCCCTTCTTGAATCGATCATGGTGGAAAATGCCTTGAATATCTCTGCAGCACTTCCATAATCCTTTATATTCTGTCTTATATGGTCCTCAATAAATGCCAGATATGTTATGTCCTTTGTCTGGATGAATTCGTACTCCAGTATCTTATTCATATCAAAGCTGTTATTGTCCTTATACTTCTTTATTCGCACGGCATCTCTGGTTGTTATGATACCCGGCGCATCTCCGTAATTCTTTCTGCTCCACTCGTCGGTAGCCATTCTGAAGAGTACGAGAAATGCGTACCAGTCCGGATAGTCACTGAGAATTTTCTTCTCAACCTCGTTATCATAGCCTACATAAATAGGCGTAAATCTCTGCTGAACTGACTCCTCGATCTTCTCTCTGGAGTTGTAATTGCTGTCGGCACCATTTCCGTCTGTATTACCTGCTCCGATTATACGGAAGTTCGGATGACGCCTTACATTTTCCCCATTAGGGAAGCTGTAGCTTGCATCCTTAAGATTCGACAGGAAAGAATTAAGCTTAACAGTCGCCCTGCTGTTACCGTTATCCAGCTCATCGCAGAAAGCTATCTTGCCGTACTTGTAACATCTGTAAAAGTTCGGTCTGCTGTAGCCGCCGTTGGCAGTCTGGAAACCGAGGATATCATACTCCTCATTTATATATCCAATATCTATAAACTCCATACCGAGAATCTTTGCTAACTGGGAAACCATGTAGGTCTTTCCGCAGCCTGAAGGACCGATAAGATAAGGATTTGAATTCTCCATAACAGCTGTCAGAACATCATCAAACTTGTTGTGGAAATGTTCTCCCGTGGCGATCATGTATGCCTTCTTATCCATTGCCTCTTTATATCTGTCCGCAAAATTTTTCGACTCATCCAGCAGCGGATTCACTCCCGGTATCTCAACGTCATCATCCTTCACCATTATCTGAGGCTCGTATACTCTGGCATAATCATCATGTGAACCCAAGTAATCCGAAGCTGTAGTGATGCCATCAACTGTTCCGGATGTTACACTTGCCGATATTCCTGAAGATACGCCTGCCGAAGTTCCGGGAACTACATTTATCCCCGGTGCAGGTGCCGTAACTCTTATCTGACTCTGAACCGCTCCAAGATCCAGCTGGGTTATTCCCTCAGGCATCTCAAGCTTAACGGTGTTGATAGTCTTTTCCGCAGCCTGTTTTAATTGACTCAGTCTTTCCTCTGCTTCCGCAAATACCTCGTCAACCAGCTTCTTTTTCTCATATAAAACCACCTGCTTCTGCTCGGCCACTGCCGCATCATAGGCAGCCTTAAGCTTCTCATCTATTATACTAAGTTCATACTTAGCTTTTTTAACCTCGTCCTCGCAGATAGTTTTTGTATCTGCTACGGCATTTCTGGAAGTGGCATCAAGTATATTTACTCTTTCCTCCACAACCTTCACAAGCTCAACCACCTTGTCGTGAAGGACCTGAGCCATCTGGATCTTTCTTACTGCATCCAAAAGAGCTGCTTCATTTACATCATATATTCCGGACATATGATGAAGCTTGTCCAGCTCATCATCATATACCGCCTGTCTGTCGGCACTCTTCTGAAGCTTTGAAGTTACGTCGATAAGATTTGCCGTAAAGCAGTCCTCGTCCAGGAAATATACTCTTGCCTCAACTGCATAGGGCTTCACGAAGGCTTCTATTACACCATCAGAAGTATTCCCCATCACATTCTTAACCCATTTCATGTAGTTGAATTTATTGCCGAAAAGGTCATAGATACCGCCGTTGAAGAGTTTTCTGGCAACAACCCCGTCCCTGTTGAACATTTCTATGAAGATAACACTGAGCTCCTGAAAATCAGGAGTCTGTTCCTCATAAGGAAACATTTCCGAATATATACTTTCGCCGTAGGTCATAGCCTCAGAATACTTTTCAGGCGGCACAGAAGAATTGGCCATAAGAATATTAAGAGCAGTGGCATACAGACTAAAGGGCTCGATTACCCTTGTATCCGGATGCTGCTTAAGCTGTAAATATTTGCTTAAAAGATCCTTTGCCGCTGCACTGTAATGCGTACGAAGTATTCGTTCAGTATCGTTGATTATTTCATTATCAGCATCTTTTTCAAGTATTGACAGTATTCCCATAATTTATACTTTTCCTCTCACTAATTACAAATTTTCCTTCAAGTTCCTCTTTATATCTGCTTCCCGTCCCCGTTAAGAAAGCAGTCTGAATCATTTCCCTGTTGTCACTTAAATTTATATATCTGAAGGCCTCATTCCTGAGCGAAAGCCCCGAATCAAGACTCTTTATCAGGGACCAGCCTCTGATATCCGCATAAGATGCGTCCTGCCACAGGTAGACGCCGCAGAAGGTCTGGACCTCCACCTTATCAGTGGACTGGGCTATATCGTACAGAAGAAAATCAAGTCCCATTGGAAGACGATAGACTGCACAAGGCTTCATGCCCTCCGGAAGCAGTCCCACGGATAAAGGTGATACCTCATCTTCCAGCTTCGAATCCTTGGAAAATGTATTCTCATAGGTGTTCACATCATAGAAGATCTGCTCTCCGTTCTTCTGTATCTGATGCATCTCACGAAGGTTATCCTTTCCGAATCTGAAGGAGCTGTTTCCCTCAAGCTTCGCCGCCTCCGACTTGTAGGCGATGGATATTGAATCCTCGTAAAGATTCACATTTATCAGAAGATCACCATTTTCCTCCAGACAGCCATTAAGCTTTATAGAAAATGTACTGTCATTTATCTCAAAGCTCTTGAAATAAATGGTACGGTTGGAATCTCCCACACGAAGGATCAGTCTGCCGGAACCGCGCCAGCCGCTCTTTCTGTCTATTATATCCACTTCAGTCCCCATGGTCTTATAGAGACCGATGATCAGATACTCAATAAGGGGCTCGAAGCGCTTACTGAGAGTCGACGCATTTACCAGAAGAGGCACGTCCCTCTTCTCGGCCTCATAGTATTTATTCAGCAGGCAGTCATGCCTCGGAACATCTCCGGCCTCCATTATCTGCCGGGTGGTCTCATCCATGATGACCTTGTCCTTGTCCTGACTGATGCTGTAAGCCTCAAATATCTTTTTGACAAAAGCATTAAAGCAGTGATCATTCTCAGTGTAGTTTAGCTGCTGATTGTCGCCGAAACTCACCAGCGCCGCCGTTACACCGTACTTTCCGTCCGGCTTCTCAGCCCCGGTCAGATCATAGATATGGATCATCTTAATATCATCTATAGCCTCAATATTCATCTCTTCAGGAGACATTTGTCTGAATACATTTTCTATCATAGCTCATCCCCATCATTATAATCTAATTCTATGATCAGCTTCCTGTCAGCTTCGTTGCGGCAGCTGAAGGACGGATTCTCAGCCTTAAGTCTGTTATATATCTTCTTATACTCATTAAATGAATGGTGGTTGGCACCACCCGCAAAATCAGGATCATCCACCTGAACGACGTCGTACTCCCAGTAGCACTCATCGCAGATTTCAAATTCATAATCAGTATCATCAAATGTGTCGTTTCCACATATTGGACAAATCATTATAACCCCTCGTTTCATACTTTTGACATATGGATTGCTCCATTACCCTTAGACACTATGTCATATTATATCATTACGAGGCAAAGCTGTTAAGAATTAACTTTTGTCAAAAAAGGTGACACTTTATTATCAGACACTTTATTATCAGGTGAAAAACTGTCATCTTTTTGCCTGATACAATAATGAAGTTGACAAAATCCTAAAATATGGTACATTTATCTCATAGAAGCAAAGGCGTTTCATCATATCAGATGAGGCGCCTTCTTTTTTGTGAGAGGAGCATAAAATGTATACATTAAACGATTATCTGTTTTCCGGCGATACTGTTCTGAAGATTCTCCTTCAGTATTCCGCGGACTTAAAGAATGATGCGATTAAAAATCGTAATCCCATAGATATGGCACATAGTAATTTCTTGATTCAGATCATTGAGATTCTTGAGCATACGGAGTTCCTTACCTCCCAGTCTCAGAGGATCAATGAGTTCTACATGTACATGGCCAATAAGTATCCCTTCCTCGCCTTTACATTTAAAGGAAGAATCAAGTCCCTTATTCGTGCTGAAGAAAAGTTCAACGGTTACATACTTGAGTACGTGCACGATTATTATAAGGCGAACGGAAGATATCCCAGTGAAGTTGAAATCAAAAACAACCTCAACTGCTTCAGGGATCTGATTGCATATCGGATAGTTATATCCCTTCCGCAGTGTCATGTGTCAGAAGAGGAAAGCCTTGAAGAGCTGGAGTTGAAATATCTGTATGAGATCGCAAATGTACTTCCTGAGTTTCTTGAAGAGAGGGGCTTTACTGCTGAAATGTCGGGCTTTTTCAATAAGAACAGCTCAAAGTATCTGTCAGACACCAATATGCCTTATTACAGAGATTACGTTCAGACTCCGCGCCCGTCGGGATACAGATCACTTCACATTACATTTTATGATAATTTCGCTAGATGCTATACGGAGCTGCAGCTAAGGACCAAGGATATGGACGATCTCGCGGAGATAGGAAGGGCAAATCATTTTGGATACGAGAAGCAACAGGAAGAAAACCGTGCCAAGAGAGATATGATCCCAGAGGGCCAGTGCAAATGTTTTGACGAGGCATACGAGAGACTCATAAAGCTTCAGGAGCTGGATCTGGCATCCATAAATGTAAATATGTTTAAAGCATACAATAACCAGCTGATAAATGATGGCTGCGGACTATTCAGAGGCCGCCAGATCCTTCCTTTCGAACATTTATCCAGATTCCAGAACGATATAAAAAGATGACAGTTTTTCACCTGATAAAAAACTGTCATCAATCTTTAGATTAATTGTATTTTAAAAGCCGAACCTTAAATGAACATTAAAAAATATATCTTAAAAGTTACATGCCGCACATTGTTTCATAAAAATCCGGCACAAGTGATGTGGCAAGAACCATTGATACAGTCGCCAAGTCAATAAGTGCATGTCCCACCATGATCGGTACGGGATTTCTTTTCTTACGGTAATACCAGCATAAGATGATCGTCAACGGAAGAAATGACAGAAATCGATAAATGATATATCTCATATCAAGTAATGTCGGTATAAAACAATGCTGCAGGGCATAGAAAAATGCAGGTATGAGAATTCCTGCCCATTTATTCTTTATCTCATTAACCCCGCATCCCAGATATAATCCGTCTTCAGCGAACGCTGTAGATATAGGAAGAAGAAAAAAATTGATTATCGCAAGGATTTTTGATATGGGCGCTATCATCATTGGAGGCGCATACGGTATAGTTCCATAGCATATGAATCCGGCCAGATACATTACACCCGTCCCCACAATAAGGACGATTATTGATATAATAATAATCTGCTTCGCCGTAGTTGATCCCTTCCTGTAATTGATCAAATCCCAGTAGGTCATATTATTCTTTTTGGAGATAGCGACAAGAAGAATTATCGTAAATACATTAACGACAGTAGCTACGATGGTCCACCAATTACTGATATCTGTAAGCGCCTTACCGGAAATCAATGTTCCGACAACAAAAACAAGAATAAAAACTATCGAACGGATCGGAAGTAAAAATGGAAAATATTTCTTATTCATTATTCTTCATCCTTTCTCTCTCAAGAAATGCTTCGGAAGCCGTCTTTATCATAGCCATTATCTCTTTCTGAGAAGCCTTAAAGACACCTGTCGCCACCATGGTAGCAATACCGTGAGAATAGATAATGGTATTTTTTATAACTCTGGCTATCTGTTCATACGAAAGACCTGTCAGCTCAACAATACCATTAATCATCTCAGCATTTTCATTTGCTCCGGAGATATCCTTTAATTCATATGGTTTTCCTAAAGGACTCTCTCCCAAATACAAAAACTTAAAGAGATTGGGTTCTTTTATTGCCATTTTTACATAGGCCTGCCCCATATACTCAAATCCTTCTATAGCATTACCCTTCTTTGAAGTAGCCTTTTTATCAGCATATTCTTTTGCATACTGAGCAAGAGCGATTCTTAGTCCGTCCATATTCTCAAAATGCCATGCAATAGGCTGTGTAGAACAGCCTATCTCCGCTGCAAGACTCTTTATATTTATGGATGAATATCCCTCCTTGATAAGCATTTTAAAAGCAGCATCCAGTATTACATCTTTTGAAACCGTAACTTTACGCGACATATTCACTCTCCTATTATATAAATCGTTTTATATAAACCACTTTATATAATATATATTTTTTCAAAATAAATGTCAATACTGTTTATTTAAGAGTTTTCCGATATTATCGAATATCTATACAGTAAGTTCTATTTGATTGCCTTCAATACTCTGAATAGAAAAAGCTAGTAACTCTCCTGTACTTCGAATTCTCCAGAATCTTTTAAGAAACTGTCATAAAAATCAACCACCAGACTATTAACCTGGTCAATACATTTACCCGCATCTATATCTCCTACTCCAAGCAAACCAGCGAGAGTTGGAGAAAACAGCGGCAGATCTGTAAAGTTCATATGCTCTGAACCCTTAAAATATGTACTATAGCCTTCAGTAGCATTCTTAAGGATAATATTGTTTACGTAATTATATCCTGTCTTTTCTGCTTCTATGCGTTCCTGATGATGTGCTTCGTGATCCACGCTGAGTAACGGTGTTATATAAGGTTCCTCATTTATTATCGGATTTCCGTCCTTAACTCCGATCTCTTCTCCAAGCATAGTTCCATCCAGATCTATTACTGCAGATACATCTTCTCTTCTTCCAACTGTAACTGCTGTAGCTCCTCCAAGAGAATGCCCCATAAGACCGATTTTTTGAATATCGATAAGCTTTATGATGTTTGAAATGCTATTCTTTGAATCGTCATTTACAAACCAGGTTTCGTTCATGTTATTAGTAGAAACAGTATCTTCCAATGTATCAATCACAAAATTCATATCTGCTATTCTGAGTTCTATCCACTTGGAAGTAATCTCATATATTTCTTCCTCTGTTTCCTCACTGCCACCATTTTGAATCCTCATTGCGTCCTGAATGAATTCAGGATTAACTGTTATGGTTTTTCCATCAGAATCTTTAGTGAAAAATGAGTGATATGGATGATCAAGACTTACTACAACATATCCATGACTTGCAAGCTCCATATAGGTTGAAGTATTGCTCTGATAATATCCAAATGCTCCATGGCTGAATATAACAAGCGGAAGTGAATGTTCCTTTATAACTTCAGCATTCTCAGGGTAATAAAAATGTACCGGAACCTCTCTGTATGAACCATCTGTCTCAAAGCTTTCTGTTCTTGAATGATCTATAAGTATTGATTCACTCTCAGCCACTTCATAACTTCCCATTAAAGGCCTTCCATTATAATCCTTGAAAATAAAAGCAGGTGCAAGAGAACCTATAATAAAGAAGCATGTAAACAGCTTTCCTAATACTATGAAAACCTTTTTCTTAATCTTTTCATTTTTTCTGTTAATAAGAAATGATATAAAAGCGAAGATAATGCGAATTGCCAAAAGAATTACAAAACCTTTGAATCTGAAGGAAAAATCTATTCCCGGAAGAACGAGCATAAGAAGATAAATAAGTATCTCGGCACCAATTACACCGAGCTGCCTCTTTGTCCAGTCTTTCTTTGTAGTACTCTTTGTAAGTTCAAATACTGCAAATCCTATTTCTGTAATAACTAAAACTAATAAAAGAACTAATGCCATTTTTATATCCGCCTTTCTATTTGATAAGGCGAATATAAGTCACTTTTTATAATTCATCAATAGATCAGGGGATAAGATGCATTTTTCTCCGGTAAGATGCATTACCGTTTTTACAAAATCTGATTTGCCCAGGCTTTCAGTTCTGCCTCTGATGCATTTCCTGACAATCTCCTTCCGGGATTCACCTTTGCACCTTTTCCCAGAGCCTGCATATTCTTTCCAGCATCACCAATACCACTTCCTCCGGAAGTACAGAATGGTATTACAGTTATACCATTCCAGTCATAGCTCTCCATAAAGGTATCGATGATGGATGGCTCACGATACCACCAAACCGGGAACCCTACAAATACATGGGAATACTGTTTGATATCCTCTATCTTGCTGCTGATAGCAGGTCTTGATTTTTTGTCATCCATCTCAACAGAACTTCTGCTCTGCTTATTATGCCAATTCAAATCCTCACTTGTATAGATCTGCTCAGGAACAATCTCAAACAGATCCGCTCCAGCTGCCTTTGCCAGATTCTCTGCAACTTTCTTTGTTACACCACTTGCGCTGAAATATGCTACTAATATATTACTCATATAGTCATCCTCCTCATCCAATATATTCATTTCAAATACTCCATGTAAAACTCTGTCAGCTTATCAAAAGGAATCGCATCCTTTCCGCCCCCGTCATACAGATCGGTATGCACTGCATCAGGAATTATCAGTAGCTCCTTATTTTCCGTATACTTGTTGTCCTTTATCATCGCAACATAAGCGTCCTTTGAAAAATAACAGGAATGTGCTTTCTCACCATGAATGAGAAGAACTGCGCTTCTGATTTCATTGCTGTACTTCAGGATTGGCTGATTAACAAACGATTCACATCCAATCACATTCCAACCACCATTGGAGTTAAGTGATCTTGCGTGATATCCACGCTCTGTTTTGTAATAGTCATGATAATCTGCCACAAAGAATGGAGCCTCCTCCGGAAGCGGATCCACCACACCACCGCCAAGCTTGTACTCGCCATTCTTAAGGTCTTCCAGGCGCTGTGCACACTGTGTCTTCTTCGCCTCATAACGAGCTTCCTCAGAATCCGCAGAGTCAAAATATCCGTTTGCATTCACCCTTGTCATATCGTACATAGTGGAAGCCACCGTTGCTTTTACCCTTGTATCAAGTGCAGCCGCATTGATTGCCATGCCGCCCCATCCGCAAATGCCAAGGATTCCTATCCGGCCAGGATCTACCTTTTCATTCAGAGAAAGAAAATCCACAGCAGCCATAAAATCTTCCGTATTAATATCGGGTGACGCCATATATCTGACATTTCCGCCACTCTCGCCTGTGAACGAAGGATCAAATGCGATTGTCAGAAATCCCCTCTCTGCCATAGTCTGCGCATATAATCCACTACACTGTTCTTTCACAGCTCCAAACGGTCCACTTACTGCGATAGCAGGAAGCTTTCCTTCCGCATTCTTCGGCACATACATATCAGCTGCAAGGGTGATTCCATATCTGTTTACAAATGTCACCTTACTGTGATCTACCTTATCACTTTTTTCGAAAGTCTTGTCCCATTCCTGTACCAGTTTCAGTTCTTCTTTGATCATTGCATTGTCCTCCATAATTTTTTACTTTGCCGCTTTCCTCTCCACCCGCCGGATTAGGAAATCCATACGATCTACTTTTCTCTGGCTTTCATGCATCTCATCCATAAGGCTGCATCTGCATTTCTTTAAGAATCGGATCAGCTCATCTGCCTGTCCGTTTTTGTAAAGTTCTCCTGCGATTTCAGCATCATGTTTTGTGCATCCTACATCCGCCAAATTATCAAACATTGCCTTCAGTTCCATTTCCATAAGTTCATTTTCCTTGTAAAACACTTCTTTTGTCTTTCTGATTTAAGAATAATGCATTGACATGATCTTCGCTAATAAATAAAATGAATATCGTGATATTCTATAATGGAATATCATAGAAAGGAGCCACTAAGATGGAAATAAAGAACCTTCGCTACTTTCTTGCAGTTGCAAGAGAAGAAAACATGTCACACGCAGCGGAAATCCTACATGTTACACAACCGACCTTATCAAAGGTCTTAAAATCACTTGAAGATGAACTGGGTAAAAAACTGTTTACCCGTCACAGTTTCTCCATCAAACTTACCGATGAGGGTATGCTTCTGCGTGACCGTGCAGAAGATCTTGTAGCAATGGCAGATAAAATTGAACAGGAATTCATCTCCCTCGATGACATCACAGGCGGAGACATCTATTTCGGTCTGGCAGAATCCTATCAGATCAGTCTGCTTGCACGTGAGATAAAAAAACTGAAGGACAGGTATCCAAACTTTACATACCATATCACCAGCGGAGACACTGAACAGGTTACGGAAAAACTCGACAAAGGACTTCTGGATTTTGGAGTAATATGTGAAACACCAAACACGGACAAATACGAATATCTTGTCTTCCCTGATTCCGATCTCTGGGGTGCGGTCATGTTAAAAAAACATCCACTTGCAAAGAAAAAGAGCATTAAAGCAACTGACCTTATCGGACAGCCTCTTTACTGCTCTGAACAAAGCTGGAATATTGAAATACCTGAATGGGCGGGAGAACACTATCCCAGACTCCATCTGGAAGGCTCTTTCCGGCTTTCTTATAATGCCTCCATGTTTGCAAAAGAAGGTCTCGGCATACTCCTTACTTTCGAACATCTCATCAACTGCTCCGAAGAAAGTGACCTAGTATTCAAACCACTGTCTCCAAAGCAGGAAACAAAGCTGTATCTTATCTGGAACAAATACCAGGCCTTTACGCCTATAGCAGAGAAATTCCTAAAACAAGTGAAGAAGTCATTTTAAATTCCGATTTAATTTTTACATTTTCATTTGGCTTTACTAGCTTTCACTAAATGTTATTAAACACCTCGAAAAGCCTTATATTTACTGAATATAATCAATTCAACTTTTCAAGAAATGTTATTTCAGATTATATCATCTTATATCAAGTCACGAAAGTCATAAGGGAAAATATAAGGGAAAAACTAAAAGCTATTCGATAATTTAGTATTAGCAACATAAATGCATGTATATGGCTTAAATCTTAACTGAAGGATATTAAAAGAGCGTAGGATTAATGGTTCACATCACTCCTACGCTCTAATTATATATCCTATTATTTTGGAGTCATTGGCTCATCAATGTTATTTAGTGTCTGCTCAACAAACAGTGATTATATTTTTCCGCTGAAATGCCTCGAATTTAAGCAGTTTTATCGTGCCATCTGTTCTTGAAATCAGCATCCATAATAAAAAACGCAAAACAGTCCCAGCAAGATGATTAATATTCATCGCAAGTATAGACAGAGCGATGGAACTACGCGTGGTTGTATCAAGCTTCGTACGGATTAAACCTAATCCGTAACAACGTTTTGCAAGACTAAACCCACGTTCCACTTCAATCCGATCTGTATTATCCGCATACGCTTGTTTTTTCTCATCGTTTGTAAGAGCTTTGGGCCTTCCGAGTGCAGGACCTGATATCCGGATTCCATGAAATTTACAGTATGCTCTGTTTTCTCTGGTTCTGTATATCTGATCAACCAGAACACGTTACGGATAATGACCGGGGTTTGATATGAAGGCATTTCTTACAGAGTATAATAATTCTAAAATCCTTCTTAACTCTGCTCATGATGCAATGCCTCCTTATAAATATTTCAAGAAAAAAGCGATAACTCCATTTATCGATTTAAATGAAAAGCGCGACATAGGCCTCAAGATTCCGAGAGACTATTTATCCAGACTGTTCCCATCCCGCTGAAGTCCCGCCCGGGTGCATAGTTTTTTTGTTCGCAGATATTTATTCTTCTACAGGACATGAGGGGGAACGTGAACACTGGCCTCTCTGTTTCCATGATCTGCGAACCTAATCTTTTTATTGCTTTGAGACAGGCTGAGCTTTGCGCTCTCAGCCCTGTCCGCTCCGTATTTCTCTGTAAGCGTGTCGGGATCGATATAGTTTGCGGCTGCCTTGAGCCCCATGTTTCGGACCAGGTTGACGTCCTTCACGATCCTGTCCACATGCGTCCCGCTTCCTGGTGCAAACTGCTTCATTAAAGCCATCGCGTCAAGGGCGTTGTGGAAACAGGCCTTCCGCTCTTCATCCTTCATCAGCTTCTCTCTTCCCTTTGTATATTTCCGCAGGGCTTCCGTCAGCTTCATGTTTGCGTTGATGTATTTTTGGGCTTTTTTATCCGCGCTCAGATCACCGGCCTGACGCCCGAGCCCGGCGATTTCCTTTACGCAGTCAAAAAGGGTCTTATACGCTTTGCTGTGTCGACCGGGATCCACCATACTGTTCATCAGCCTTTCCATAGCACTGCTGTAGTCGTCCATGCGTTCCGGTGCTATGCCGTACTGGTCCTTTCTAAGCTCGATACCGGCCGCCCGGATGCTCCCGGGATCCTTAAGGAAGCTGTCAAGACGCTCGGGCTTGTCAAGAAGCTCATCCATGGCATACGTTTTCCTGAAATGTTCCGCAAATTTATGGATCGTCTTAAGGCTGAACGGGCTTCCGATCCTTCGGAGGGCCTCGGCCGCCATGGCCTTCGAGAGATTCCGCACCTTCTCTTCCGCGGTGTTTCCGGCATTTTCACCGGTGTGTTTCCTGAGATAGGGCAGGTATCCCACCCTGTTCCTGTCATCGGCCTTTCTGTCAAGCTTTGCCATACCGGAAAGCAGTTTGTCCATATTGGCGGAAAGATACTTTCCGGGATCTGCTTCTTTGAGCAGCTCCTTCGGCAGCTTGCAGGTGATCTCGCTTCTGATTACGTCCCTCAGGTTTTCCAGCTTTTCAGCGGAAAATACGTCCTTGTCCGCCCCATTTTCAAAACGGCTTTCCAGGTATTTCCCGAGGATGTAATGATCAATGGCTTCCATTCTGCGTTCAGAGCTCTGTCTTTTCTTCATCCTCTCTTCATAGCGCAGGCACTGGTCATGGATCAGGGACTGTTTGACGTCTCCTGGAAGCCGCATCCCCGAAAGCTTTTCAAACGGCACCGGATAATGGAAGAGATAATCGGGCGTGACCTGCTTATTTATAGTGTCATGCAGCCATATATATTTTTTCCTGATATTCCCGGCGCGGAGCTCATGCCGTATATAGACCGAATCGTTCTCCTTGATCCATTTCTCCAGGTCTTCCTTTGGCTTATCCTTATGCAGCTTCAGCCTGTGCCTGGTCATGACTTCAATGGAGGAATAGCGATAGCCGTCGTCGAAGAATCTTTTTTCCTTTTCGGGCATAAGTGCCAGCGCCGATTCCAAACCCTGCTTTTCCATCGTCTTTTTGAAACAGCGGTTGAGTACCTGCGCGATAATGATCTGTCTTTCCGCATCTTCCCGTCTGCTGCCTTCTGGAAAAAAATTCTCATACGCGCCCAGAGCCCTCTCTGTCAGAAGATCCTCAGGCTTCGCCTTCTGTCCCGCCGTGCTGAACTGGGCATAAAACTCAGCACTTTCCTCTTCCGGAATATTCATAAACCCCGCAAACTCGGAAAGCGTCACGGTCTCAAGGCTCTTGCCGGTCTTTTTTTCAAGTTCCGTTTTGATAAGGCTGTTAAGATTCGTGCCTTCTTTTGACAGGACACCATCGAGAAAATCTCCTAAGATACCCACCTTCTCGACAGAAGAATAACGCGAAGTATGGAGAATCATGTCGGCTTTGAGATCCCGGTCCGGATCGTTCGGGAACATTTCCAATATCTTCGCTCTGTCCTTTCCTGCCTCGACAGCCGCCTGCGCCATCAGGAATCCGATGGTCTTCATATAATCTGTCAGGCCGTCCAGATCATTGGGCGCGTCAGCAATCAATTCATCCTCTGCGTCATATATATAGCACCGTTCTCTCAGCGTTGGATTGCTGTTCAGATAACCATACTTTTTCGCGGCCTTATCGACTTCCTGGCTGTCCACATCGTCATCGTAACGCATGCAATATCTTAACTGATGCATCAGGGTCAATGCGTTGATCTTTCCGGCGGTCGTTTTCTGTTTTTTCCAGAATTGATCGAGATGTTGGGTCTTCCGAAGGGATTCCTCCGCCTGCTCCTGCGTGAGGCCCTGGTCAACTCTTTTTTGAAATAAACCTGGGATCTTTGGCATGTTTTATTCCTCCTTCAAAATCTTTCATGGCATTTCTCCATCTTCTATTTAAATCTCTTCTTTGCCTAAGCTCAGAATGACTATTTTACAATTACAAATTCATTTTACAAATTTACATTGTCATATTAGGTGCAGTTTTGACCTCGTAAGTTTTAGGATGTTTTACGAGGTGATCCATAATTCTCTTCTCAACTCCGCCAGTGTTAATGTCCATGTTAATTTCAGATGATTCAAGTTTGCCAGCTCTTGGTGAGAGAGCTTTGTCTGCCTTAAGTTTCTCATAAACCTGAGTATTAATATCCATTATATCATACATCCCACCAGCAACTCCCAGAAGTAAGAATTCGTTTTTAGGATCAATAAAAATAAACAATTTGTCATAAAAAGATTTTAAATAATGTAAATAATTATGTAACTACATTTACTTACTACTTTTTTACTACAGCCTTATTCTCTGATTTTTTTGCCTTTTCGGCAGCCATCTTCTTTAGTTCTTTTTTAACAGCTTCAGGATTAACTATAGCTTTTACCATATCATACTCGCCTAATTTCCTGGCTTCTTTTATAAATGCTTCACCTAAATTATTAACGTTTACTTTTTTATAAACATTTTTAAATGATTGGGTATTCTCAATTTCTTTTCTTACGTTATTACAAAGAACTTTGATTGTCATATCAGAATCAAACTCCTTTGAAAAATCATACCAACCATCATACTTATCAACTTCTTTAGCAAATAGATCTATAGCAATCAATTTGCTAAAGGCTGATTTTCTGTTATCTAATTCTTCTTTAGTAGCTTTTTTGTCAGGAAGCTTATTAAATACAGGATTTTTATACATCGATGTTGTAAACTTTACAGTAACATCATCCTTAAGTTTAAAGCCACTATGATATTTATTCTGAGCAAGAGATTTATTCTTCTTTAAATCTTTTTCTACACTTTCCTGAGCCAAAAAAGCCCGCTCACCAAACGTTCCAATTGCCATTTCATCAGATATACCAACAAGTTTATTATATGGTTCTCCCATAGTTGTAGTGATATAAAATACTTCTTTTTCGCCAATTTTTCCTTCAGGAGTATCTAAATCCATATATGGCTGAAGAAAACGTATGTTTTTCTTAACAATCTCCACCGATTTATTAATTGCTTTCACCATATTTTTTGTATATTCATCACCTTTATTCTGAGCCAGATACTTCGAAGAAAGCTTATATATTCTATCCATTAATTGCTTATAGCTGTTAAAAGAATAGTTTTTCTTTTCATCAACAGGATAGTTTCTACCAAGATTATTCCATTCTCGGAGCGCGTCACAGAAATCCTTTATAATACCTTTTGGAGGCTGAGGTTTTACTTCATCTTCCATACGTTCCTGGTTTTCATCATAAAAAACCGGATCGTTTTCTGACAGGAAAATGTGACCTATATATCTTTCCTCTAATGAATCTCTAAAGAAAGCAACAAGGTTCTTCTTGATATCCATTGCAGTTACGCCATTTTTCTCAGTCTTATCAGCAAGATGTGGTGCGTGGACATTAGCTGGTTTTCCCGCCTTAATATTACGCGCTTCACCTCTATAAGATCTAACTGCATCTTTTAATGCAAGTACCTGTTCCCTTCTTTCTATCCTGTCATCCTTTTCCTGGAAATCTCGTTTTTCAAGGTAAGCATCTGCCGCTTTTTCTATATTCGCCAGGTTCATTAAAAACTCTTCATTTGATACATTAGATATATTCCTGAGAGAACGTCTCATTGATATAAGTACATCCTTCATAAGGTCAGAAGGTTTGCTGTCGCTTTTCCCTTTTCCGTAAGTATTATTAATACCTTCAATAAAAGCAGATATATCATTAGAAAAGCCTTTCAACATTTCAGCACTTTCTCTTATATTTGTTTGGGAAAAAGAATCTATCTTTGACTTATTTCTCGCCATTTTTACTATTGACTTAGGTGAAATGTATTTATCATCAGAAGTCTTGATAGAGTTTTCAAAATCACCTGAATCCAGTTTTTCTTTCATATAATCCCAAAGACTTACCTGCTTACCGGTCTTGGAACTTATTGGCGCTTTATTTCCGCCAAAGCGATACATCTGACCTATTACAGCATATGCAGCGTCTCGTACATACTGCTTTTTAGAAGTGTATTTACCCTTCTCAAGACGAGAAAGCGCTATATCAGATTTCTTAAGGAATTCATCATCAGAAATACCTTTTCCGTGTATTCTTGAATCAGTTTTAATGTCTACATTAAAGAATTTACTGTTCATAGCTCCTCTGATGATCTTAAGTTTTCTTATGTCATCAGAATTAAGCTTCTTCATTTCAGGTTCAGCATCAGGATTTTCAGTATGGTCGCTCAGTTTATAATCCTCATAAGCCTTAGCAAATCGAAGGAGTCTTCTTACTGATTTCTTATAATCAGCATACTTATCTTCTTCTTTATTCTTGATAGTATCAGTCTTGGCATTTCTCTTAAGTTTTCTTATTTCATCCGCAACATCCTCAATTGAATTGTAGAATAATGTATATTCATCAGAATCGATAAAGCCTCTTGCATTTCCTGCGAGACCTTTAAGAGCCTGAACATAATCTTCGGCATCGTTCAGATTAATATCAAAGCTTGCATTATCTATAATCTCTGGGTCAAATGATAAACTTTCTTGCTCAACTTTCTCACTTTCTTTTACTTCTTCAGACTGAGGCAGATCTTCTGACTTAATTTCTTCAACCGGCGGTTTTGCATCTGTATTTATTTCTTCTACCGGTGGTTTATTATCAGCATTAATCTCATGATTATCGACATGGATTATATTGTCGTCATTATCCAAGATATTAACAATCTTTTCCTTATCTTCTGTATTTTTCTTAACTACAGTCTCATCTTTAATTATATTACCTGTATTAACACCGGGAATATCATAATCACCTTTCTTAGAATTATAAATAGGAAGATTTTCAAAATGTGCTTTTTTATTTCCTTTAGCAGGGATGTATCTGACATTCTTAAAAAGACTGCCATCCATCAACCGATTTATAGTGATTTCTTCATTTTTGGAATTAACCTTTTCATATAAAGCCCCGCCGTATTCACCTGAATCATCACTTACTTGCGTATATAGTTTATCTGCCTTTACAGAATTCATATAAACCGTAGCAGGCATTCCTTTACCATTCTTTTTCCAATCGAGAATCATCTGTTTTGCTACAGCAAGTCTGATTCCGGATGTAAACATTCCACCATAATTTACTACACCGTTTTGATCGTGATATTTTCTAACATTTGTAAGTACCATATATATATCAGAATTCATTAATGAAAATGGTCCGTTAATTGTTGAAAAATGTTCATATCGATCACCTTTATCTTTAATATTCGGGAATTCTTTTTTAAGTTTAGCTTCACAAGCTTTTTTGTAACGCCATATTTCCTGCCATACATCAAAAACTGTACTGGAAAGCTCGCACACTTTAATAAACTCTTCCGAGTATATAAAATCATCTTTAGTAGTATCTATCTTTTCAGCAAGTTCATTTATCCTTTTGTTTGCATCCATTATGATGTCAAACATTGTATCGACTAACCAATTAGCATCAGGGCTATTTGATTCAGCTGCTTTAATAGATGCGCCTGCTTTTATAGAATGATTAATTACTTCTTCAAATATCTGATGTTTTTCGGCAACAAGTTTTTTCTCATCAAACACTTCATCAATAGTATATAAATGATTTCCTTTAGAATCTTTTTTTGCAAGAAGCATAAGAGTCGTGATTGTATGTCCGCCTGTTCTTCCAAAAGATATAGCCCCCAGTTTTTGTCTTTCAAGGCTCTCTGATCGATATTTGGTTGGAATAAAAGACCTATATAAACTTTTATTCTCAGCAAATGATTTCTTGTAATAAGTATCATAGTACTTATCATGTTTAACTCTTTTACTAACTTCCGCATCTATTACTTTCTTACTTTCAGGAGCCAGCTTTCCTATGGCTTCCATATTAAAAACACCGCCAAAATGATCATTAAGGCGATTAATCATTCGATAAAATTCATGCGGATTCTTTTTTTCTGCGAATAACTGAAAATTTGTTTTCCCGTTAACTTCCTTAAGAAGATAATCATTATACTTTATGAGTTCGTCTTTTACTGTCTGAACATTTTCTTGAAACATAACTTTAAGACCAAAATCCATACCCTCAACAGCATTAGGAGTTGAAGCATTACCAAATGTCGTTGACATAGTCTGTATAACAGATTGGATTATTGGTTTCCACTGGTCCTTCTTGGCGCTGATCTCATCTATGCTTTTAATATTCTCATCAATTTCTACTTCCTTCATCGAAAATCCTCCTTAAAGCTGTAACAAAATATTGAGCATGATACATATCATATCAAACTAGTACATCTGTCGCAAAATACCTCGACTAATGCGCTATCAGGTTAAGCAGGCAAGCATTGGGTCGAGTTATTTAAGAACAGATGTACTAGAGTTAGTATACCAGTTATAGAGCAACAATACCCCTTTTTGTTTTAAAACTTTATACATTAAGTCCATTATGCTGAAGGTTTTCTGCAGCATGTGCAGGAACTGTCTTTCGTACATTGTTTTGTTTGTTTAATTGCTTAGAATTCTTAGTCCCAAAGTTCTTGTTAAAGTTTTCGACATTAATATTTATACGATTTCCATTCATATCCTTCATTTTGGCATTAATTATCATAAGCTGATAATTGATTACAGACTTACAACCTGTATATGTATTTAGTAGTGCCATTGAGTCAAGCGCAAGCTTTGCCCCATAGCCATTCATATCCATTCGGTTATTATTCTTAAATGAATCCTGCACAGCATTCATTATCTTTGCATTTGCCTTACGCACCCTGTATGAATTAATACCTATAAGGGATTTGTCAGACATATCTATACTATTAATCTCATTTAGTGCATCTATAATCTTCTGAGTCTGTTGACTTACACTTTGTGGTTTCTTTCTTCCTAGTAATTCAGCGATATCATTCTTATACTTTGTGTGAGACTCAGCTATATTCTTGTATTTCCCTTTATTTACATCATATAGAGACTGTTCAAGCATCATTCTCGTATCTGCTGCTCTGAATGTATAAGAGAGAGAGTTCTTAAGCACTTCTGGTCCATTAAGAGTATATGTACTGGTTTTCAAAGTATCCAATGAATATAGATATCGAATTTCTAATGCTTTATCTCCTATAGCCTTTGTATTATAAGGCTCTCCGCTCTCACTTAATTCCATGGCTGCTAACATAGTACTTAGATCCGTTACACGTTTTTCCTGAATCTCCTTATTAAGAATTTCTTCATCCGCTTTTACAGGATCATCTTTCATAGTACGGCAACTATTTATAAGCTTTTCATACTTTTCAGCATCAGTAACCGGCTCCTTTTTAGCATATGCCTGAGCTTGTCTTTCTTCAGCTTCCTTTTGCTTCTTATAAGCTTCCTCACTTCCAGCTTTTAATTTATCCTTCTTTATCGAGAGTATGCTATCTGCAGTGTTCGGATCAAAATATATTTCCCTTGTTTCTTTTCTTCCTTTTATCCTCTCGGCCTCTTTTTTAGCTTCAACATCTCTTTCAAGCTTTGCCTCATATTGTTTTATAATCTTGTCTGCCATATGATAAGCGGCCTTTGCACCTTCATAACGCTGTTTTCCCATCTCCTCACGATCTTCAGGCATCTTCTTATCCTTATCCTTTGCCTTAAGGTATTCTTCTGCACTTTTTCTCAATTCTTCTAAAAGCTTTAGTTTAGCAGAACTTATGCCATTTGTACCCACAATAAATCCATCTGCATCAGCCTTAAATGCATCCGCAAACTTCTTATATGCTTTCTGAAGCTTTGTGATTTCGCCCGAGTTACTGTGACCAAATCTATTTTTATTAATCTGCTTACTTATATCATCTATTTTCTGATTATTTATCTCAGGATCAGCTTCCTCCTGAACATGCTTCACCACCAGCTTATCTGCAAAGGAGAGGGGTTTATCCATGGTCTTCTTGATATCATCTCTGAACTGGGACCACTCTACCTCCACAATTGCATCCTCATTTACACAAGACTGTTTTGTAAGCTTTGTAATATCTTTACTTATCTCATAGAACTCCTGGTATAAATTCTTTCGACCTTCTTCTGTATGAGGATACGGTTTATCCTTGATTTTGTTTTCATAAAAATCTTTTGCTCTTTTTACAATTTCCTTTTCCTCGGGAGTGAATTCTCCTCCAGTTTTTCTTTTAAAATACCGTGATTTTACTATCTGAAGTCTCTGGACATGTATTAGTTCGTCCATAGGCCATCCCATATCAATAGCATTTATCTGGGCTTCGAGTTCTGTCTCGAAATTACGATTTCCTCGTTTTCTTGTAAAATCCTTATCGCCATTTAAGTAATATCCCATTGCTTCTATTTCAAGACCATAGCGTGAATCATAATCATCTTTAGAATCGAGCCAGCGTTCGATTTCATTTGATATCTTATCATAGACTTCTTTTTCGCCTAAATCCACTTCCTCGTTATTATCTATCTTATCCTTTGCTCTTTGGTAGATAGCATAATAATCGATGTCCTTATCAGGTCCATCCTTTTGCTTCAAATCTCTTATTATACTCTCAAGATTATTAGCTTTGAACATAATCTTATCATAGATTTCTTTATCTTTAGGATCTACTTTCTTACCTTGTTCTTTATTATCATTTACTCTTTTATATATAGCTTCATAATCAATTTTCTTATCTTCACCATCTTTGAGTTTCAGCGATTTTATCGCATAATTTAACTCATCAAGCTTTATCATCCTCCTGCCTTCTTCTCGCGTCTCCATAAGCTTACTATTAACTTTTAGATAATTTTTTAGACACTTCTTATAGTTTTCCCTGGCTTTAATCTGTTCGATATAGGTATCCTTCTCCTTATTCTCTTCATAATCACATGCAGCATTAATAAGATTTGTGATAGCTTCTCTATGTTCACTGTATGGATAATTCTTATCCACAAGTCTCCAGAGTTCCCTTGATATACCAGAATCTTTTTTACTGTATTTTATATATGCATGGTCGCCGTCAAAGCCTCTTGCATTTAGCAGAAAGCCCATCTGATCTTCTAAAAGCTCTCTTGATCCATAAACTCTAATCATTCTTAAATATGCTTTGTTGAATTTAATCTCATTAAGCTCATTAGGGTATTCATCTTCAGGAGTATTTTTAATTATAAGATCGAGGTAATTTTCATATTTTTTTGAATACTCCCAGAACTTTTTTTCCTGATTCTTTGATAAGGTCTTTTTCATGTTCATTGAATTTTCCCTATAAAGATTAACTGATTCAGAGAGCTCTAAATTATCCATCTGATTAATATGATCTAATTCTGTCGACTTATATACTGGAGAAACCTTCTTAGGTTTGTCGGGATTTTTTTTGTCATAATCCTCCTGTTTCTTTTGGGTTGCTTTGTCATCAATAATTTCAAGATTCTTATAAATATCATTTTTAAAATCGGCAAAGAAAGGTCCTTTATAGCCTCCTGCTTTAAGTTTTTCTTCAATTGGTGCAAAAGCACCGTAAAGAGAAACTGCAGCACTGAATATCATATAATCGTCTTCTGATGGTCTATACTTTGGCATTTTTTATCCTCCTACATAATTTACAATGGTCCAATTAAATTGGAATACTTTATTTTTTGTCATACGTACATCTCTATTATACCTATAGATTGCAACAAAACACGTTGCAATGACTGTAATATCTCCAACTGGTGAATAGTTGTCGAAGTATAATTGTTCCGCAACCACTCCCATTAATGTAACCTCCAACTTATTTTCCCCATACCTTCACTGCAAGCAAAATAAAGAAACAGTATTTAACAGGACTCTCATCCTGTTAAATACTGTTTTTTAGTGTTTTTATATTCATTACAAAAAGAACAGATTACTGCTGTCTGCTGTCTGCTGTCTGCTGTCTGCTGTCTGCTGTCTGCTGTCTGCTGTCTGCTGTCTGCTGTCTGCTGTCTGCTGTCTGCTGTCTGCTGTCTGCTGTCTGCTGTCTGCTGTCTGCTGTCTGCTGTCTGCTGTCTAAAGATTGTCTTAAACTATTTTTCATCTGTCAAGTCCTTTCTTAGATCTGTTCTCTAGTCGTCATATCATCTTTTTTCAACAAGTCCAACATATGTAGCACGTTCAGCTTGTGGAATATTCAAAAGATCCATAGCCTGCTCAGCAGTATATTTTAATTTTTCCATTATACTTATTATAGCTTCTATTTTTATCTTTTTAGCTGTTTCATTTCGCATATCTTCCATAACTTTACACATTTCAGCCACCCCTTTCTCATCTTCTTTATAAAACCTGACTTTTTCTGCCAGTTCCCTAAAATTCATATCATCTGCATTTATGCAGAAGAAATCATGCATAAGCCTCCCGAGTTCTGTAGATGCATTTTTATCTGCTCCATTAACATAGATGATATGCTCACCATCATCAAATGGTTTTCCTGTATTTGTTATCTTTCGTTCGATCGTATATAGCGGAAGTCCTTCCCCGATAACATCATTCTCTGTAATAAATATAACAAATGTTTCCGGCAAATCAGAATAATCTTCTCCTGACTTTAGTAAATGAGCATCAAGAATACTCGAATGATATCTTGCTCTTTTTCTGTCTGCACCTTTATCTGAACGCTGAACTTCTATGTTATATTTTTTACCAGAATCATCATCTGCATCAATATCTAAACAGATATCTCTACCAAGTAAGTTCTTCATCTGTCTTTGTGTTGTCACACTCTTAACACGTATATCTGGCTTATCAAGAATGATTCTGAGAAGAAGCTCAGCCCCTTCAATATAGCCATCAAAACATGCATTCATAAAATCATCATCTATCAGCCTTAGTCCTCTAAGACGCTGCAAATCTTCCTGATGTAGTCTTTCCTTTTCAGCTGAATCTATTTCTACATTTGAATATACTGATGCTTTATTCTTTCGAACCTCTTCAAGTTTTTTATTTAGTTCTTCTATTTGATTAAGTATTTCCTGTTCTGTCATCGTCGCTCCTAATTTTATAATATTATATTAGGTATAACCATCTGTATCACTATAGATATAGATAATAAACGAAATAAATCATATATTTCTACAGAATGATTATACCAAAAAACCTGCACTCTCTCAATGAAAACTCACAATTTACATATTTCTTATTGAGTCAATAAATATGTGATATCTCATCATCTTCTGATTTTTTAATAATATCCCCTGTTCCTCTTACAACCTCTGACATAAGCTCGTCCAGCACTGTATATAAGGTGAACTATAATATTCAGCCAGATTAGATTGATAGAAATGATGGATGTGATTTCTTCTGCAAAGAAGATTGTTATAGCAAGTGCGATTACTGCAACCCACATGGATATATGGTCAGCTATTTCTTCTTTGTACCATTTGATGTATTTCTTTCCGGCAAAGTAGATTATCAGCCCAGGGACACCGCATATCAAGGTCATAATGATTACTATAATCATGTAGTGTAGTATCTGCTGCAGAACATATACCTCGATTCCATCTGTAACTCCAGCACACCACACTCCTGCTGAAAGTGCATTTATTAAAAGTAATTTTATTACCTTAGCAATTCCGATAAAGAAGCTTGTCAGATTCTCGGTAAAGTGCTCTGACTTAGCAGCCATAAACAATGTTATTATTACTGCATATAAGACCGTGCTCCAAAGTTCAGACTGAATAGCAGCTATCATTGCTTTGTATTTAGCATCGGACTTTTTGATTCTTGCCTTATGTTCCTTTTCCAATGTAACTTTGTACTTATTAAACATGCTGGTGGCACCTCTGACGATTATGTCATCCTGCTCCCTTATCTTTACATCAAGTTCCGCTTTGGAAGATTTATATTTTTCCTTTTGCCTAATAAGATCATTATTTTTTTCTTCATAGTCCTCCTTAACGGCTGTGATCTCTTCTTCGCTTTTTCGCCTTATCTCGCTCAGCTCGTTCTCTCTCTGCCTGTCTCTCTCTTTCAGCTTCTCGTTCTCTTTCTCTATCAAATCTGACTTGCTCTGCCTCACGAGCTTCTCGCTCTTTATCTGCAATTCCCTCGTTAGCTCTCGCACTGCAGATTGCAGCTCTGACTTCTCTGAGGAAAGAGTCCTGTTCTGTGTCTTCAGCTTGTTGTTCTCTTCCAGAAGGTTGTCGTTCTCCTTCTGCATCAGTTCCAGCTGTGACACCAGTTCCTCTACGTTCCATAATGGCTCTGATTCTGTCATGTAATTTCTGCTCCTTTTCAGTTTTTATTCTTTTAAGTTCTGCAATTCGGATATCTGTTTCTGCAATATCTCTATCTGTCTGTTCGATTCTTTCGTCTGTGAAAAGAGTTTCTGATTCTCTTTGTTCAAGTTCTCGTTTAATTTTTCCAGCTCGTCTATCTCTTCCTCTTTCTCCTGAAGAGTTAGTTTCTGTTCTGTTATGATATTCTCCAATTTGGATATTCGGCTCTGCAGAGTCTGGTTCGTTATATTCAGATCCTCGTTCTCCTTCTCCAACTCTTCCATAAGAGCTGTAAGCTCGTCCTGGATTTCCAAAACCGATATCATTTCTTCCAGATTTTCTATTTTCAAATAGTTTTGTAATTCTTTCATATATTCGTCTCACTTTCTTTGTAATAAGTTCAGATAGTTCCTTAAAGCTTTTTACAAGCTCTTCTCTTAAACGATTTCTTTTTTTGATATCTCTATTTATTTCACATCGTTCAGAGGTCTTTCCTTCTTTTTCCATCTGTCTTGCTGTCACACCTTCATGGATGGTTGGTTCTATTTCAAGTCCCTGTCTTTCATAGGACCTGTGATCGATATGTAGTTCAAGCGGAAGATATCTGTTACAATGTTCAGCCCATGATTTTCTCCACTGCTCGCATTTACTGTGTTCATTCCAGTCATTTGCCGGAATAGAGATCCTTTCCCAGAGATATTCCGTTCCTTTACCTTTTCTAACACGGGTTTTCTGTTTCCCATTTTCATCCAGTGCCGGAATTCGATATTGGGAAGTATGTTCTCTATCTTTAGGATCATAGGAAGGTTTTGATGGATCATATATAGCTTTTCCATTTTTATCTCTATCATTTGCAAACACGGAAGTCTGCTTCGACTGCCAGCCTTCTTCTTCATTTATTTCTCTTACAGTAAGCATTATATGAGCATGTGGATTACCATCGCCTTTATCATGAAGTGCCCAGTCTGCAATCATTCCTTTGGAAGTGAAGTTTTCCTTAATAAAGTCTCTGACACATTCAATCTGTTCTTCCCTGGATAATTCATTTGGAAAGGCAACTTCAACCTCTCTTGCAAACTGCGCATCGGCTCTTTTTTCTACTTGCTGTACTTCGTTCCATAAAACTTCGCGATCCAGTAAACGGTCGGGCACATTATCCGGAAGGATAATCTCATTCATGATCACTCCGCCTTTGCGAGTGTAATCATGGATGATGCCGGTTTCATCGCTTGTAAGCTTTTCGCCTGAGCGATAAGCTGCAGCGGAAACGGCAGAGCGTCCACCGTTACGGCCAATGATTTTTATGGAACAGTGATATATAGACATTTAACATCACCTTCTTTTTTATAAATATTTGTTAAATGGCGGGCGGATTGTTAAGGTGGCAAACCTTAACTCCCTCCAGGTGAAACCTGGCAGGAAGCCACCTGCGGCATGGACAGCGTCCATTGAGCATAGCAGTATATATACAAAACCAAATCTGCAAACCTAGTGTAAGTTTGAACTGTGCAGATTCAGTTTTGGTAATGTACTGCGGGTGGGAGTCAAGGGGGCAAAGCCCGTTGCGGGATATCCAAAAGGGCAGAGCCCCTTTGGTGCCGTCTGCACAGGACCGCCCTCCGCGTAGGAGTGCTGCCTGCATAAGGCCCGCCGACGGAACGCGCCCGGCAGACTCTTTAGAGTCTGACCGGTTCGACCGCAGGGAGAAACTTATACGATATGGGCTCCGCCCATATATAAGTGCGCCCTTCTTATCTCGCCTACGGCTCGATGAAGGGAACTTCCAACCAGCCGTTGCTCCTATAAACCATTTTCATCACCGCATGATTCCTTCTTTTCATCCGACTCTTTATCATCCGGAATTTCCTTCTCCATAGCCTTTGTAAAGAACCTTCCATTCCTTTCCTGTGTTCTGAGAAAGATTTCAAGTTTTTTATTATCTCCATCTCTGAATTCTCTTCCCAACACTGCTTCGACTACTCCACCTATGGTTATCAGTCTGTGAGTTCTGGCTTTTCTGTCTGCTTCTTTTTGCTTTTTTTCAAGCATCTTTAGCTGAGCTTCATACTGTCTTACTTTCTCAAGAGCCTTTTCCTTCATTTCATTCTTTTCATTAATTCTTTCTTCCAGACTTCGTTTACTCGACATATTTATTCCTCCTGTTTTAATTTTTCAAAGATCAGGTTTTCGTTGATAACCACCGGAGTCTGTGATAAACTTTATTTGCGTGTAGGTATATCAGGACTTCGGTCTGGTTACCAACTGGAGTGATCATCAGGTCACTCCTCTTTTAGTTTGTTACTGCTTTTGTTTCATCTCTTATGCGGAGATTGCTTCCTTCATTTATCGATATGAATTTTTCAAGTGCATCTCTTCTAATTACTATCTTTCTTCCGATCCTCAGAACCGGAAGCTTTTTCCATTCGATCAATTTTCGGATTGTGTTCCTTCCGATCCCTGTATATTCAGATGCTTCTTCTATCGACATCGAGAACTTGCTTTCCATCATACGCATTCCTCCTTTCTGTCATGTTGCATATTGCAACTTTGCTATGTCGTCATTATAAAGCCCTCCAAATCATTTGTCAAGCATTCCGCATTTTATTATTGTTGCATATTGCATTTTATTATATGTTATGTTATACTTGCAAATGTAAAGCAATAGATTCAGCCATTAAAAAAAATGGCATACACCGGTAGAGGAGGTCTTTACGATGATTGATAAAAAACTGCGCAAGACAGTTGGTGAAAGAGCAAAAGCTCGAAGAAAAGAATTAGGACTCTCAATGGACTATGTTGCAGAAAGAATGGATGTAAATAAATCTACTATTCAAAGATACGAAAGCGGTTCCATTGATAACACCAAAAAACTGATTCTGGAAGGGCTTGCTTCTACGCTTCATGTATCCCCGGAATGGTTAAAGGGAGAGACTGATGAGCTTACTGATAATAATTCAGATGGCACATTTGTTCAATTAGAGGATACAATGAAAAAACTGCTGAGCTGCTACCCTCTTAATATCAGTTCTGATGAGAACCAATTTGTAGAAAAAGTACTATTACTAATTTTGAAAGACTTTGTAGAGTTTAACAAATCATTTGAATTTGCGATCAATTTTACTTCTTCTGATAATTCATCCTTTGCAGATGTCATAGGATGCGAATCCGAAGATGAATTTAATAATATGATGTTTTTAAAAGAAATCATGCATACGATTAACAATTTAAATGAAGTTAGTGATATACTGAGAAGGTATCCAAAAGAACCTGATTATGCTAACATGAGGGTAAACAATCTTCTAAGCTTTCTCCACTGATTACAGGCAGGCATACGGAGTTCTGATATACCTACACGCAAAAAGGTTATCCTTCAGTTCCGATTGCCAGCCGGAAAGGAGAAACAATTTATGGCAAAAGGATCTGTTAGAAAAAAAGGAAAGAAATGGTACTATCGATTTTATGTTGAAGATGAGAGTGGAAACCTGATTCAGAAGGAATGTGTCGGTTCTGAAAGCAAAGCTGAAACTGAAAAGATGCTCAGAGCTGCAATGGATGAATACGAAAAGAAGAAATTCGTTGCCAGATCTGAGAACATAACTTTTGGAGAACTACTTGATATCTGGGTTGAAGAGGAATTGAAAACCGGATCACTGAGTAATGGTACAGTCCAGAACTATCAGCATGTAGTAAGCAGAATTAAAAGGCATCCTTTAGCAAAGAGGAAGCTGAAAAGTATCACATCTGAGCAGTTGCAGGATTTTATTGATCTGTTGCTATTCGGTGGTGTAGTTGGAGAATTTAAATCAAAAGGATATTCCAAGGACTTCATTACTTCTTATACCGCAGTACTCAATCAGTCATTCAGATTTGCAGTATTTCCAAAGAAATATATCACATTCAATCCTATGCAATATGTTACAAAGCATAAGGGACAAGCAGATGTTGATATATTCGGAGATTCAATTTCTGACACTGGAGCAACAAAACCACTTTCATATGATGATTATCAAAAACTAATATCTCACATGAAAAAGCATAGTCCGGTTTCAATTCTGCCGATACAGATAGCATATTTTACAGGTCTTAGGATTGGCGAAGTATGCGGACTTACATGGCAGGATATTAATCTGGATGAACAGTATCTCACAGTGAGAAGAAGTGTTAAGTACTCACCAATCAGACACAGGGTTGAGATAGGACCAACAAAAAGAAAAAAAATAAGAGTTGTTGATTTCGGTGATACGCTTACCGCTATCCTGAAAAAAGCCCAAATGGAACAGAAAAAGAATCGTCTCAAATACGGATCACTGTATAAGACAAATCAATTTGTGGAAGTAACCGAAAAGAACAGAACATACTATGATCTATACTCATTCGGGATAAATGATACAATTCCGGATGGATATAGAGAAATTTCATTCGTATGTACCAAGGAAGATGGTTCCTATCTTCCACCAGGATGTCTTACTTGCTCTTGCAGACGTGCAGCTGATAAAGTTCCAGAACTGGAAGGATTTCACTTCCATGCACTGAGGCATTCATATACAACTAACCTTCTTGTAAATGGTGCACAACCAAAAGATGTTCAGGAACTTCTGGGACATTCAGACCTGTCAACAACAATGAACATTTATGCTCACGCCTCCAGAGAAGCCAAGCGTAATTCGGCAAGGCTCATGGATAAGGTTGTGGGTGGAAACTCGTAAAATAAGTTTCCCTTATTTCCCTTAATAAAGAATATTTCCCTTGTTGATTGCTCATAAGGGCAAAAACAAGGGAAAATGAAATGATTTTCGATATTTAACAGCCTACAAGTGGCTATAATAAAGGGATTTTTAGATTTCAGTACATTTAATTCCGATTTTCCTTACTACTGGATTTTCAATTTATGTGCAACTATATATGTTATAATTCTTCCATAATGAATGGAAGCATATATATTGGCTTTAGATTCAGATTATTGTCCTTTCCAACATCCTTTTGAGATAGAAGTATTGCTCGCGAAACATATTGAGAATATTTCTTACAGAATGCATCTATAGACTCATGTTTTTTTGTAGCCGATGATTTCACTTCCAAAGGAAGGAGCTTAGCCTTGTCCTGAAACAGGAAATCAACTTCATAATAATGTGTGCTGTTTTCTTTTTCCCATGTGTGATAATATGCAGACCTGCCTGTAGCGGTAATCATTTGCACTACAGCATTTTCATAAAGATACCCCAGATCAGCTGACAGCTTATCCCCCAATAGCTTACTATATATGCCTTCATCAGTCTTTGGCGATGCTTTGAAAATCATTGTTGTGAATAGCCCAATATCTGAGAGATATGACCTCTTTATATCTCTTATAGAATTTTTCATCTGTTCACAATAATTCTATTATGAAAATGTCATTTTTTCAATATTTTATTTGAACAAAAATGTCATTCGTTCTGTATTTTTTTATGTAATAAATGTCATTTATTCACTATTATTTTGAAAAAATTGTACTAGTCAAGAAAAGTATCTTAGGATATCTCATTTACAGAAATACTTTCACACTAAATATATCTGCTCTTTTTTCAGCCATGATCTTCCCACCATAGTTTTCTACTATCCTTTTAGTAATATAGAGTCCCAGACCATTTCCGCCCTGTTCACCGACATATTCCCTATGGAACGGTTCAAACACCCTTCGCTCATCTATTACCGTATCTTTATCCATATCATTCTCAATAACTAATATCAAATCCGATTCACCTTTTTTTAGACTCACTTTTATACTGCTTTTAGCGTATTTTTTAGCGTTGGAGTATAGATTCATCAGAAGTCTTGTCATATCCACCTCTGCTGCCCGTATCATACATGAATCATCGGTGATGTCAGCTTCGAATTTGATATCAGTTTTACCTATCCATTCGTACTGCTCCAAAGTAACATTTTCCAGAAGACGCTTGAAGCTTATTTCAGTGAGTTCTTCTTCAGGTCTATTCTCCATAAGCGACAATGCAAAGAACTCATCTGATAACTCCTTCAGATACTTTGTCTTATCATATGCCTTCTTCAGGTTTTCTGCATTTTCCACGGAGAGTCCCTCATCCTTTTCTGCCAGCTGTATATAACCCATAGCCGCAGTAAGCGGAGTCCTGAAATCATGAGAAATACCGGCAACCATATGTTTCACTGATTGCCGATCCTTCTCAGACTGTTCTATTAACTCATGTCCCTCATCTACATACTGCTGCAGTTCCTTCGCCAGATTTATATAATCCTCGTCGAAGTTATCTACACTAATTAGTCCATCCTTCTTTTCTGTCCGAAGGTTATGAATCTGTTTTGTAAATGAGTGGAGTTGTTTTTTATAATTAATGATTCTAAGTATCAGTGCCACAACTATTAAGAAAAGTACTGATACTAATATCCACATAATATATTTCATAATCTCTTTTCTATGAAAACTTTTTCTTTTTTATTCCTTTATACACTACAATGTACCAGAAAACAAATTCTCCAAGGAATCCAAGTACTATATGTAATATAGCAGTTAAATCTACAGGTGACTGAACTGAAAGCTCTAATTGATTAAAGACGATCATATATCCTATATGCAATGCCACTTTTTTAAACCCAAGTTTTGTAGCGATAGCTATAAGAGCAGGCATAAATGCTATATCAAAGCACATGAATCTAAAATATGAAAGAATAACTCCTGTTACAGTTTTCTTAGACGCCATCATTATCATTATGCTAGAGACTACAAGGTGTGTCATAACGACTGCAAAAAGTCCAAGTCTGATTATAGGATGGGTAACACTTCCAACCCCATTTTTAATTGCCAGAAATACATAGAATGCTGAAACACACACTGTATAAATAAATGAGAAGAATACTCCATCCGAACAGATCTTACTCATTATAATATGAGATGGCTTATTTCCTGCCATAACTTCATAATATCCAATTTTTCCTTTATTAAAAAGCTGTCCTGAAATACCTGCAGTCAGGGCCGGAAAGAAATTGTATACAAGCACACACATAGTTCCAAGTGATTCTGTAGACATGTCCAGCGGTTTATCTATCAAATCCCAACAGAGAACAATTGGCATAAAAACAAATGCAAGTGGTAGTAGTATCGCATACCAGAACAAATGTCCTGTATGACGAAGTCTGAATAACTCACCTCTGATAAGTCTATTCATTCTGATCACCTACCTTTCCGATATAATAATCTTCAAGGCTTTCACCTTCTACATTAAGTTTTGTGATGATCAGATCATTTTGAGTTACTGTACTAGAAATATGTTCCAGCTCTTCCAGTCTCTCAAATATCATTATCTCGTTTTCCGGACTGACCTTATAGTTTCTGATTCCAAGGTTATCCTCCAGAACTGTACAAGTTCTTCCAATATCAGTTGTTCGAAGCCCGATAAATGATTTCGTCTTTGTCAGAAGCTCCTCATGGGATAACTTTTCAATCAATTTACCATGATTAACTATCGCATAGTCAGTACAGAGTTCTGATAATTCTTTTAAAATATGACTTGATATAAGAATAGTTATCTTCTCTTCTTCTGCAAGCTTTAGAAGCATATTTCTAATATCAATTATTCCCTCAGGATCCAGGCCATTGATTGGTTCATCAAGTACCATAAATTCCGGTTTTGCAAGTAATGACATAGCAATTCCGAGTCTCTGCCTCATTCCCAGAGAAAACTTGCCAACATTCTTTTTTCCTGTATCCTTAAGTCCAACAAAATCCAGGAGCATATCTATTCTTGAATCATCTGCAACTCCACGAATGAATCTGACATATTGCATATTCTCTCTGGCAGTCATGCTATGCTCCATATATGGCTCTTCGATAATAAAACTCATTCTGCTCCTGGCCTTGTCAAGCTCAGTGGAGCCGAAGAATCTCATTTCCCCCGAATCCGGTTCTGACAGTGCAGCCATCATCCTCATAATGGTTGTCTTTCCGGCACCATTTGGTCCAATCAGTCCGCAGATATGTCCCTTTTCTATTTTAAGGGAAAAGTTATCTACTGCAGTTTTCTTCCCGAAGGTTTTTGTGAGACCTTCGAGTTCCATAACATAATCCATGTTCTTTTCCTTTCTTAATGAGATAGTCTTATCATACGCACGATTTACTGTACATATCGTAAAACTAAACTCTTAAGAAAAACTTAAATCGTTTCTTAAGCTTTATAAATTATTCAGCTAGTCGATATCCCATTCCCCATATTGTCTCAATATATTCCTCTTCAGAATCTATATCCTTAAGCTTATTTCTAAGATTACTTATATGAACCATCAAGGTATTATCATCATATATGTATGTATCATCCCATATAGATTCATAGATATTAGTCTTTGAAAAAATCTTATTTGGATTCGTAAGGAATAGTTCCAATATGGCATATTCCTTAGATGTCAATGTGACACTCTGTCCCTTTACCAAAACACGGGCAGCGTCCCTGTCCATTTCAATATTTTTATGTTTAATAACTTCTTTTTTTGAGGAACTTACTCCTCCACTCAGATTTCCCACTGTACGTCTGAGAACCGCCTCAATCCTGACCAAAACCTCATCCAGATCAAAAGGTTTGGTAACATAATCATCAGCTCCCATCCTCATAACATCTATCTTAGTTTGAATCATATCTTTAGCTGAAATAATGATCACCGGAATCTGCTTAGTCTCACGTACTTTTTGCAGCACCTGATCACCACTCTTGAAAGGGAGCATAATATCTAACAGAACCAGAGAAAAATCTTCCTCCTCGATCTTATTAATAGCCTCTATACCATTATATGCTCTATCTGTATCATAGCCATTTCCCTTAAGATACTTATCCAAAATATCACCTATTTCATTATCATCTTCTACTATTAAAAGTCTTTCCGAAGACATATGTTATTCCTCCAGCAACTTAATCTTTTCATGAAATATATCCGGCTTTTCAGAATCAATTTATCAGAAATCTTTGGGATTGCATAAACAACCGTATCTATACTATAGGCTGATTCATCCATATTCTTAAGCCTTGCCTCGATATCGGCTATCTGCTTTTTGCTGCTTGCACGCTCATTCATATAGTCGTCTTTTGAGAAATCTCCTGCACGATATTTCTTATATTGAATATTATCCCCCTTTAAGAATGTGCAAATATCGTTATCGTTACATTTCCGGTTCCAAGCAGATTTTTAAGTTCTTCGCTTGTCAAGCCCTGAATCTTTCCAAGTCTTGTATATGCCCATGTATTCGATCCATAAAATACTACCATCTGATTTCCTGAATAAAGTACAATATCACCGGGTTCCGTCCGCATCTGCACATCCTGTCTGCTGATGTTCGTTCCAAGCGATCCCACCTGTTCAAAACCGCCATACATAGACATGGATATTTTGATCTCACCATTTCCTGCTATTTTTTTCAGTTCTCTTACTGATTCATTATCTTCCCATGCTACTGAAACCTCAACATCATCAATCTTCATTTTCATCATGTACTCACCTTCTTCCTGCGGCTCTTCTGTCTGCACAGGTTCTTCTGTTATCCCCGGTGTTTCCTTCGGTTCCTCCGTCTGCACCGGTTCTTTTGTTGCATCCGGTGTTTCCTTTGGTTCCTCCGTCTGCACCGGTTCTTTTGTTGCATCCGGTGTTTCCTTCGGTTCCTCCGTCTGCACCGGTTCTTTTGTTGCATCCGCTGTTTCTTTCGGTTTTGCTGTCGCAGCACTCTTTTCTGTCACCGTCAATTTGCAGACATATTTCTTCTTTTTATATATTGCTACAATTCTCGTTTTTCCCTTCTTTTTTGCCTTTATCCTGCCATTCTTTACCGTGGCAATCTTTTTGTTCTGAACGCTCCATTTCACTTTTTTTGCTTTTCCACCAATCAGTTTCAGTTGAAAGGAACTACCTTTTGTCAGTGTTATTTTTTTCTTGTTCAATCTGATCTTTTTCTTCGGAATAGAAAACTGTACTTTGATTTTCCCTTTTTTAACTGCTTTTTCAAGTCCTGACGGATCTGTGATCCTTCCCAAACGGGTATAAGAGTAGGAAGTCTTAAAATCCTTATAAAAGAGCACAATACAATCCGTTCCGTACAGCATGATATCTCCTGCGTGTATCGTTTTTACCTGTTTCGCATTTTTAGGCAATTCATAACTTAAATACTTATACTTTTCATTGCCATTCAATTCAGACATCGTATAAGTGACCGGAAATTTTTTAAAAAGTGCCTTTGTTGTTTTATTATCCTCGAAAGACGCCTGAAAATTTGTATCCCCAATTTTTATCTGTACTACGGTTGTTGCTGCTGCCTCCACGGATGTGTATGGAAATCCTATCCCTTCAAGTCCCATTATCAATGTTAGAAGCATGCAGAAACAAATTCTTATTTTCCTCATAACCTGTCTCCTTTTCCTATTATATAAAATATGTTTCAAAAGAAACAGCTACCACATAGCATTTAAATGAAAAAACTGCCTTATACATCATCCGTCCTCTTGCAAAATATATCATATTATTGATACTCTGAACAGACAAAAGCGTCCATGATTACTCATAGACGCTCTATCTCCATTAAGAAATAAGTATCCGTACCATCAATAGGGCAAAGCACCGTTACGATTATTTAGTTGATAAACGTTTTAAACCTTTATCATTATTCCTGCCAGTATTTTTCTGCTTACTCTCTTGTTTTCTGATAACCTTAAGCATCTGCTCTGACGCCTGTCTTCCGCTGATCAAAGTTCTCTCCTGCTCGTCAGCACTCAGTACCATGCTAAGCTTAGCCATCTTTTTAACATTCTGTGATGCCGCGAGCTTAGCCGCAGTCCTTTTATCAGGCTTTCTTCCCTGAAGCTCAGCCGTCAGGCTATTATAATAATTCTCTGAAGCCTTATAAAGTTCGGCAGCACTGTCCTTTATCTTTAAGAGATCCGCCTTTCCTACAAATTGTCCGAATATGCTCTCTGGTGACATATCACCATCTTTAACCTTGGCATGGTCTGCATGAACTCTCTTCTGAATATTACTTAGAACCTTCTGATACTGCTTCGCCGCACCATAAAGCTCACCTGATTTTATTCCTGAGTCCCCCAGTTCCTTGATAAGACTAACCACCTTCTCCTGTTCATTGATAAGCCCGCCTTCTGTAGCTCTATTCAGGTTACCTACCTCACTGGCGCTATACTGTCGGGCACGTCCAGATGTTGTTCTCATTACCTGAATACCCAGAGCTGCATTAGTGAAAATATTATTAGTACCTTCTCCTGCTGTCAGTTCGGAAATATTTACTCTCTTCCAATCCTTATCTGATATTTCACATATATGGCCATTTTTAATCCTGTGTGGATTTGTACGATAGTATTCACGACTTTTTTTAATATCTTCCTTCAGATTATTAAGTCTTATTATAACATTATCAATAGCCTTTTCCTCAAGCCTTCCCCTTAGAGAAAAGATAAGGTGACCAGGTTTCAGTTCAAGTATCTTGTCAGCCATTTCCCTGCTCATCACAAGCATATCAGATGGAGCCACCATTTTATTATACCCATTTACATGAGATTCTTTGGAGCCGAAAGCACTTTCATTATCAATTCCCTGAACAGTAATCAAATTTCCATATTCATCAAAATCAAAAAACATATTGGAATAGTTTCTGTCACAATTTCCACAGATATAATCTATTACCTGTAGATCAGCAAGCAGCTTAAGCCCCATACATGTTCCACCCGAAAGACATCTGCTGGTTGGAGCAAAATGTAAACTTCCCGGAAATCTTGGATCTTTTCCTACTGCCTCCTCCATAAATGTTCCATCAATCACACTTCCATCCTGTGACTTAAGCTTCATAGTACGGGATCTGCATATAAGACCAGGGGTACCGAGAAGGTCGGCAACTATACTCATACCTACGTTTCTAACATCCGTACGCGACTTTTCTCCGATACCATTACCGGCATTTATAAGAATAGGGATAGTATGATCTTCGAGATTCTTTTTCAATGCATCTATAGCCTTAGAACCACACAGTTTCTTTACCTCTTTCTCTGTTTTACCATAGACGGTTTTAATAAGATCCATAAGTTTATTACTGGATATCTCTCCAGCCTGGTAATTTTCTGACAGTATGAATCTGATGAATTCCTTAGAATTATCGACGCCATCATCATACATAGCATTTTTGTTTTCCATAAACTGAAAATAGTTATCCAGCAGACCTCTCAGCATCATTGCGCCTTCAGGAGTACTTGCTTTGGATGCTGATTCTGCCATGATACCCCTTAATTCATTGACCGGATCAAAGTAAGTAGCTTTTGTAAAAAATCCGGTCTTTACATTTCCATCGCCATCTACGATGCTCATAGGAATTCTAACCGACTGACTTCCACTCACTGTTTTTAATGCTTTCTTATTTATTTCCAGAGTTTCTGTACGAGAATTTTCCAGAATTGTAGGAAGAGTTTTCATTCCCTTATCCGGATTATATGATCCTATTTCTTCCATATCTCTGGACATGATTGCAGAAATCTTCTTACAGGTTTCCCTTATAAATACTGAATTCTCATCCCCACTATTTTTCAGCTTTCTTATTACTAACTCCAGAGCACTTCCTGTCGCTTTATATTTTCCATATAGCTGACTAAGGATCTCCTTATCTATCTCTTTCCAGCCATTTTCATCAGCCTTCATAAGAGAAGCCATTTCATTATTCAGATCCTCAAGCCGCTGCATGAAGGTCTCAAAGTCCGGATCTTCAAACTGAGCCTTTTTGAGTTCCTCCAGAAGCTGTTCTTTCGTCTTTCCTGCACCTTCTTCTCTAAGAGGCAGACCTTCTTCTATATTCTCATCAGCATTTAACTGAATTTCTTTTTCATTAACAATATAGAAAAGCTCCTGAAGTGCATCAAGTGAGCGCCTCATAGTATTCATTCTTTTAATTGACTTACCATTCAGACGTTTTCCTTTTCTCTTTTGTTTTTCTTTACGATTCAGATATTCCTGTATCTTTTCAGCAGATTCTATCATAAGATTTCTAACTGATTCAAGCTGCATCTGACGTCTTTCCTGTGGTGTATGACGGCCGAAGTCCATGAGGATCTTATATTCTCTGCTCAGATTCAAAAGCGCCTTCTCTGCATCATCATATTCTCCGCTTCCACCATGTACTCCTACCTTTGCCTGACTGACAGCAGCAGTTACATTTTCCAGAAAATCCTTTGGCGCTGCCTGACGAAGGGCAAGGAGATATTCGTTACGACTCGTCTCAAGCTTTACTCTTATCTCAGCATTTGCATCCTCCGCAAGCTCATAATAAAGAGATAAAAACTCATTTTCCAGCTGGCGGTATCCCTCAGTATTTCTATCAGCAACATTCTTAATCAAGACATTCTTTGCTATATCATTCATAGCTTCAATACAATAATCCAGCCTTATCGGATTATCGTCTTCATAATTCTCATGAAGCTCCCTGCTTTTCTCCTTCAGGATGTTGAAACGCTGAATTATACCTGTATAGTCTGCCGGATGTGTATTCAGATAATCTTTCCACTTGAAACTTTCACCGATAGTTCTGCCAAATAAATCCGTTTCCGGAAGTCCTGCAAGCATAGCATTTGTATTTCTATCCTGATCGGAAGCTATAAGCAGATTCTTCAGTGTTTCCAATTTTCTCTCTAGCTGCGCTCCACTTTTAAGCTCTTCAAGATAACCACACTTTGCATTGTTCAGAGCCATCGCATTTTCCCAGACAGACTTGAATTCCTTACAAAATACTATTTTTTCATCTCTTTTCTCTGGATCCTTTTCAATAAAGGAAGGTCCCATTGCACTTCTGCCTACTCCCATAGCCGGTGCCGCATTACTATTTGTCAGCCTGGAGTAGGCGTCTTTATATTCACCTGACTCAAGAAGTAAATCCAGGGTATCGCTAAAATTCAGCCCTTTACTCATCCCCACAAAGGTATATGGAAGCGCCTTCTTTTCGATATCTTTATAAAAGTCTTTTATAGGGTTCTCTACATATTCATCTATACTCTTTCCTGAGTTCTTCAGATTCATATAGATCAAAAATACTGTATTAACCTGTGCCGTAGTCATTACATCATTCGTAAACTCCCAGGAAAGATGTGCATTTCTGGTTCCATCAACATTTCCGGGAAAGAGCGTATTATCCTGACTAAAGGACGCTTTTGCAATACTATACAGTTCTTCCATCTGTTCCCAGGTCTTTTTAAACTTTTTCTGGGCATTAATTATCTCTTCTGGTTCCCCCTTTTTAATCGCTTTGATTAATTCAGTCTTGTCTCTCAGTAACTTGCATTGTCCATAAACCTTTTCACCATCTTCACCTGTTTTATCATATGCATAAGATGACAGATTCATCTCCTCCATCAGGTGCAGCATCCTTCGAAGGCCGTCCTTTGTATCCTGGCTTAATTCTATCTTTCCATTAATAAGCTTACCGAAGTTATCATTCTTTTCGCTACTAATGTACTTTATTTTTTTTATACCATATTCCGTTTCCTGGTAAAGGTCCTTGAAAAGTCCACCCTGATATGTATCTTTGTTATCCGCATACAGCTTTTTAGTATATTTAGATTCAATCGACTCAATACTATGCTCATACTCATCTTTCTCATTTTTTACTTCTTCATTAACAAGAGTAAGGTGACTATCAGCATAGTTTAGAGCTTCTGTATATTCATTAAGTCGGATGGAATCAGAAGCAATTGGTTCCGGAACATTCTCTTTAAGTTCCCTTATTCTGTTCGAATAAGGATGCGAAATCTGCTCCTCAAGCTTTAGAGAATTGATTGTCTTATACTCCTGGGCTCCATTGATAAGAGTATCCATCCTCTCCTTTGAAATAGTGCCTTCAATTATACGTACTATTTCCAGTCTGCTGTCTCTCTGAGGAAGTAAACTGCCAAATAAAACAAGCTGGTAAATCTTATTTAACTCTTCCTCCTTAATCTTTCCAGAAGCGATAAATCTTTTCACCAGAACCTCAGAATACTTAATTGTTTTATCAAAATTCTTCCGATCATCATCGCTGAGTTCATTTTCCAGTTCAGGAAATCGAATGAATAAATTCTTCTTCAGATAATAAAGAAGTCTGGTATCCTCCCATTTTTCATTCATTATCTGATTAAGATCATTTTCTCCGTAATATATCTTAACAACTGCACACTTCTCATCATCAGTCAGTGTATTTTCTACCAGATCATCCAGATAGTTTGTATTTCTCTTCACTTCTCTATATTGAGAATGATATTCCACAAATGCCTTCGGATTAACAGCTGGATCTGGTTCATTACTGCGGTCATCAAGATAGTTCACCATCTTTTCCTGCAGTTCCTGATATTTTTTCGATAAACTATTTGGCATTTTTCTTCCTCCAAAATAAACTATATGACTAAAACTATTCCTCACAGAGTCTTATATATAACCACTCTTTACTATACCATCCAGGTGATAACAAATGAGCAACAATCAGTAAAAAAAGGTTACAGTTCACTGCTTAGCCAAATCGCTTTTCTCGTAACCATATTTTTTAGTCACAAACCCTCAAAAAAGTTAGTATAATTGATATGTACCCTCTTTACTGGACAAACCAGTAAAGAGGGTACATATCATAACGCCCTGTCGCTGTTTATTTAATTTTATTCCGTTTTTTCATACTATCAATCATAATTCTTTCGCGAAGCAAATCGCTCCTTCAAGCTTATCATAAGGCGGATAGTTATCGATCAACGCATATCCGCGTTTTGTGTATAAATGAACTGCTTCTTCCATCTGCGGCCTTGTTTGAAGGATTGCCCGGTTGAATCCAAGTTCTAATGCCTTTTTCTCCAATGCATCCATCAAGGCAGTAGATATATGATTACCTCTGAATTCCGGATCTACCCAAACTCTTTTGATTTCAACTTCAGAATCCGAATAAGCTTTCAATCCGGCACACCCGACAGCTTTATCAGAAACTGAAGCTATCAGAACATACGGTATACTCTCCGAAATGTTATACGGAACAAACGCAGTACGGTTCTTCAGGCCACCGACAATACTGCTGTAGAATTCCTCTGTTTTAAGATAAAACTTATGGAAATCCTCATTACTTCCATCTGTCCATTCGTAATCTATCTTCATAATTCTATTATTATCCATATTTCTTATCCCATTATCCTGATTAATTTTCTATACTATAAAAATCAAACCTCTTCTAATGTTTATAATCTGCAGATACATCCATAAATGAACGCTTACCCTTAATGTAGTCATCATAAGCATTTTCAGGATCTTTACCATGGAATACTTTACATAGACCACACATGTCGCAGTCAGAAATGCAAGGATATCTATTCTTTATATATTCTCTTCGTTCTTCAATTGTTGACTCGTTTATTTCCGGTGCTGTATTCATTTCTATCCCTTTATCTGTCTATCCTGACGATATTCTTCCATATAACCCATATTTATCTCTCTGATCTCGCGTTTTCCATCTATATAGTCCTGATAGATCCCCCATGGATTACCACCACCAAGCCAGCAGGAGGAACAGTTCTCACAGCCGCCACCACAATCAAGAGAGTTACGTATTATCTCTTCTCTTTCTTCCCTTGTAGTATCTTTTATCAGAATTGATTTCATGAGTTTGTCACCCCATTTCTATTCTTCAGCTGCCATTTCAGAATTAATAAGATCCTCATTTGCAGCCATAGCCTGTAATGTCATGGTAAGCAGCTTATCAAGTTCCCATCCAAGTTGCTCTGCGCCACGTTCTATGACCTCTCTTGAACATCCGGCAGCGAAACCTTTACTCTTATACTTCTTCTTAAGTGATTTAAGTTCCATATCCTTTGTACTCTTGGATGGTCTCATTAAAGCTGCAGCCCAGATAAGACCGGTAAGCTCATCAGCAGCGAAAAGAACTTTTTCCATTTCCCGAACTGGCTCAACATCAATTGTCACACCATTTCCTACTGTTATTCCATAGCCATGAGAGCAAACTGCATGAATAATATCATCACTCACTCCACCATCCTTCAGAAGTTCTGGAGCCTTGAGGCAGTGCTCATCAGGATAAAGTTCAAAGTCTATATCGTGTAACAAGCCTACTATCCCCCAGTATTCAGCCTCATCAGAATATCCAAGTTCATTCGCATACCATTTCATAACTGCTTCAACAGTAAGTGCATGCTGAATATGAAATGGATCCTTATTATATTTTTTTAGCAAATCAAATGCTTCATCTCTGGTAATCATATGTTTCTTCAATCCTTTCTACTATTATTCAATTTTTTAATCCTCAAATGTAATTCTATGACAACATTTTTCATTTCCTGAAAGAATCGAAGATATACATTCTATTTCAAAATCCTTTTCAGGTACAAGATTCTTAAATACACAAATCATACTTTGGCGAGAGCACTCACATAACCTTATTGAGTTTACATTTGCGTCTGTATGTAAAGGACAATCACAGCTGGTAAAAATCAACTCATAAACTCTTCCAGGTTCAACAATTCTGCCCTCTACATTTTTCTTTTCTCCCACCTTTGTAAAGAACATATCCAGATTTCCATCACACTCATCAAACAAATCTCGGTATAAGTATTTTAATGCATCTCTGGAGCACGTTTCTGCACATCCTGAAAATAGACGAGAGCATTCTTCAACGCTCATTTTATCAAGTCCGTCATTTAACGAATTAAACCATTTATTAAAAAATTTTTCATCCATAACAAGCCTCATTAAATCTAATCTAAATCGAAACTCTCTGTCTTCAGGTCACAATAATATCTTCCTTTTTCAGCCGTAAACTTTAATACACAATAATCTGGATCAGTTACTCCCTTTTTATAAAAGATTGTGTCACTTTTTTTCCAAATCGAATTCTTTGTTTCTTGGTCTGTCATAACCTCCATGTTGCCAATAAGCATTACCCCAACATATTTTATCAGCCCTTTATGATAAAAATATATACTTGCCTTAGGATTGTTTTGGAACTGCTTTACTCTCATAGATGAGGTATTTGTAGAAAAATAGAATTCCTTTAATCCATTTCTTTTTCTAGGTCTAAGCATAGCTTTTATATTAGGAAACCCGTCATCATCTACGGAACAAATAAAGCTAACCTTCTGTTTATCTATAAATCTACCAATCATATTAATATCCATAAATACTATCCCTTTATATTTCTACTTTATTATAGTCAATTATGTTATATATCTATTTAAGAATTATGAATAGAAACTGTATTTATACTGGATATGACTTTCCATCCCAGTTAATTGCTACTGCCTCACTTCCATTTAAAGCCCACATGATAATAGATGATACAACAGCGGGAGTTATCTCATTCTCCAGTTTGATTGGTAATAGATATCTTTCCCAAGTACCACTCATAGTCCTTTATCGGCTTAGAGGTTGCACCTGCATCCACGATTTTGCTGACCTCAGCAAAATCGTCCAAAACATCGTGTCCGCTATTCTCGCAAGCAATCATAGCGCGACCTATTACTTTTGAGAAATTTCTCCATTGAGTATAATCCAACGCTGACGCAAGTTCTCTTGCGCTCCAATATTCCGACCCATCCTCTCTGATATGTTTTATATCCTCAAAACGTTTATACTCTTTAGCTTTTAATTCTTTCATTCTAATATACCCTTAAAAACATATTCTCGTAAATTATCTTCATATTTATTTTTCTTTCAATTCCTTGTTCATCTTAACAACAGCAATTATAAAATGAACGATTGCAGCAACAAATGATGGTAAACTTACAAAAAACCATATAAGCTGAGCTCCAAGTCCACGCAGGATAAAGTCGTGGTCTTTTAAATAACTAATGACTCCAATTATCGCTGTTATTATAGTTATCACAAGACAAACAAAAGAGACAGTAAACCTTGACGTTTTATCCTTTATAGCTTCGACAAAATAAGCAATACCCGTTACTAAAAATGGCGTAGTTAACATACTGATAAATATTGCATAAAAAGGTAACACATCATTCAAAATAAGAATAAAGCCCACAACTGATAGTATGAATAGCGGAATTATCAACTTAATAAAAAACATTTTTGTTCTTGATTCATTATCTTTCATAAAATATTGTCCCCCTTATCAATACAAAGTTATCTTAACAATCTTCCTCTAAAATACTGTTCCTGAAAATCGATCATTTTTAGGATTCCCTCGTCAGTATAGTTTCTTTCATCGATAGAAACTATCCATTTATCCTCAACATCATTTAATCGATGATAAACTGGAAGTTATTCCTTCAATGTTTCTCTTACTGCATCAACATACTCATCCGTATGAAAATACAGCATGACTCCATGACCGACATTCGGCCAAACATGTTCTTCATAGTTCTTTAAGTACTTTTTCAAAATCTCATGGGATTTTATGGCATAAGGTTCCTTACTGCCACACCAGAGATATACTTTTGTTTCGGTCTTGCTGATATCTTCATTCACGCGATACGTATAATTCTCGATAAGATTAGCCTGCATACACTCTTTGCTACTTCCCCAGTACATTAACGAAAACTCAGCGAGATCTTCTTTGCCAAGTCCCATAAGTTTACTCACGACCTGCATTCGTTTTGAAATCTGTCCGCCGTTTTTCTGCATCTTCAGAAATGCCTTCAGCCCCAGCTTGGCACATATTTTCCCCTGATGCGCCAGATATACTCCGTCGAGGATTGCTTTTTCTATACTAATCCTGTTTCTTGCAAGAAGCTCTGTCAGTACGGTTGCACCCTGAGAAGCGCCCCAAACGGCATAGAGTTCGCCGCCAAGATTCTCCGTAACATAGGCCTCAATCTGCTCACTTTCTTTTGCAAAAGAAACAAAATTCTCTGAACCGTCATAGCATCCGGTCATTGCGGGATAAATGACATAATATGTTTCTTCCAACGGTTTAAGCAATTCCCGGAATTTCTGCCAGTCGCAAAGCATTCCGTGCAATGCCAATATCGTCTTATTCTTTTTATCTCCATATGAATGAAACTGCATTCTTTTTCTCTCCATGGAAAGTTTTACTGTAAGATTATTTTACTATCAGCTCATAGAATATAAGTTGTATAGACCTTACTAATATAGCATATCTTTAATACTCTGAACAGAAGTACTATTCTTCCGGACTTGATACCTCTTATTTTAAGTTCTTTAGCTATAGCTGCAAGTGTCAGAATATAGTAATTATCATTTTCAGTCTTACTTTCCTGAATCTTCAGTCTGTCTCCTCCAATATGATAACAGCTATTCATATACTCAAGCACGTTGTCATATACTATCGGTGGCGAAGGAACCTTATCGATTCCGGTACTGAAGCAGCAGTTTCTGGTCTTGATATCGCCGAATCCATGATCAATCCCTATAACAATAACTTCATCAATCAACGAATTTTATTCCTCCTTTACATATATTTGAGCAAACACGGCACTATGTACCGGCAGGATTGTTCGCTCAGTTAATGTATCTATACAAGAATAGATAACTTAACTGAACGAACAAGGGCATATCTCAAATAGTAAAGCAACGAATTACCATTTATAAAAAAACATTATCACGACAGGAACATTATAAGCTGCCAACTCTAGCCGAAATCTCATCTAATCGACCGGTATCTTTTCCGAGAAAGCTTCATTACCATGATTATAGTAGTATATCTCAACCTGCCTACGTTAAGTTGTACCTCGAACAAATTGTTCGACTAAATCTACAGTCAATCTATCATAGTAATAATCCGACAAGTAACATACAAATCACTGAAAAGTATACTTTAAAAGTATATAACGCAAAAAGAGACCGGATATATCCGATCTCTCTAAGCGTCTTTGCTTGTATATTTTTTATCATAATCAATAGTTACAAAAGTATGAAAAAATGTTAAAAACCCCGGGTGAAAATCCTTACACCAATCCGGTTTTTTTACACCAATTTTACACCAATCATTTTGAATCGTACACCAATTTTACACCAATATTACAAGAAAATATAAGAATTTGTAACACTTTTGTAGCATTATCGTAAAACTTTCGAAACATTATATTTTGTTTAAAATCGGCCGCAAACCCGCATAAAATCTAGCTTTTTACTTATCTTCTGCCACTCTTCTAGTCCAGTCATATGGAGTTGACTGATATACGTAATAATTAAGCCAGTTTGTATAGAGTGTATTTGCATGACAACGCCATGACTTCACAGGCTCTCTGTTTGGATCATCATCCGGATAATAATTCACCGGAATATCAGGATCTATTCCCTTACCCAGATCTCTGTGATATTCCTGATCCAGTGTCAGTGTGTCATATTCCGGATGGCCGGTTATGAAGATATTCTTTCCGCCGTCTCCTACAATGATATAAGGACCACACTCAACTGAATCTGCAAGAACAACCAGATTACCGTTATTTCTTACTGCTGATGCATCTATTCCTGTATATCTGGAATGAGGAGCAAGAAATGTATCATCAAAGCCTCTTACAAGTTCCTGACTCTTATGCATGGTTCTATGCATATAGATACCGGAAAGTTTCTTAGGTAGTTCATGCTTTTCTATTCCATAATGATAGTACAGTCCGGCCTGGGCCCCCCAGCAGATGTGAAGGGTTGAGGTTACATTTTTCGAAGCCCAATCCATGATCTTAGTAAGTTCTTCCCAGTACTCTACTTCCTCAAATCTCATTTTCTCAACAGGCGCACCTGTTATGATCATACCATCCCATTTATGCTTTCTCACATCACGGAAGTTGGAATAGAATCTCTCCAGATGCTCCCTGGAAGTATGTTTACTTTCATGAGATAATGTTCTTACAAATGTTATGTTAACCTGTAAAGGGGTATTTGAAAGACTTCTGAGAAGCTGCAGCTCCGTATCTTCCTTTAGAGGCATGAGATTAAGAATCAGTATATCTATAGGTCTGATATCCTGACTGTTTGAACGATTCTCGTCCATAACAAAGATATTCTCTTCCTCAAGTATCTGCTTAACAGGTAAATCATTGTCTATTCTTATCGGCATTTTATTCCTCCAGCTTAAAACTGTTTATTAATAAACATTTCTTCGGTAATGATAGGAATTCCTAGACTCTTGGCCTTTTTGTTCTTTGATGAACCGGAATTAATATCATTGTTTATGAGACAGGTGGTCTTTGCACTGACTGAACCTGCAACTTTGCCGCCTCTATCTTCTATTTCTTTCTTCAAAGCATCTCGGTTGGGGTATGTCTCAAGGGAGCCCGTGATAACAAAGGTCATGCCCTCAAGATCCTGTTCTGAAGTATTCTCTTCTATCACAAAATCTATTTCATTCAGGAGCTTTCTCACTTCAGCAAGCTTTCCTTCATCGTGGAAATAAGCTACAAAATCGTGAGCAAGAACATCTCCCACCTGGTCTATTTCAACCATCTCTTCTTCAGTGGCATTCATTATAGCTTCTATATCGCTCTTAAAGGCTCTTACAACGAGCTTAGCATTTGCCACTCCGAAGCCCGGAATTCCAAGACCATACAGAAAGGCTGCCATGTCTGCTTTTCGAGAGGCTTCGATGGCATCAGTGAGGTTTACATAAGACTTCTCACCAAAACCCTCCATATTTATTATAACATCCTTATGCTCTTTCAGATGATATATATCCGACAGTCCATGCAGAAGGCCTTCTCCTATAAACTTCTCCATAGTCGCCTCTGACATACCATCGATATTCATTGCATTTCTCGAAACAAAAAGTGAAAAATGTTTTATATTCTTTGCCGGGCACTGCGGATTCAGACATATAAGTGTTTCAGTATCATTTTCATTTCGCACTTCCACGCTGCCTCCGCATGCCGGGCAGTCTGCCGGAAGACTGAATGAACCTGATTTAGTCAGATTCTCGGATATCTGAGGAATGATCATATTGGCCTTATAAACCTTTATCCTGTCCCCGATTCCAAGTTTCATATCTTTTATATAACTGATATTATGTAAACTAGCTCTGCTTACATCCGTACCCTCAAGCTCTACAGTATCAAATATAGCTACAGGATTGATCAGTCCCGTTCTGGACGGACTCCACTCTATCTCGCGAAGCACTGTCTCTGCTTCTTCATCTCTCCATTTAAATGCAATGGCATTTCGCGGGAACTTGGCAGTCGTTCCGAGACTCCTTCCGTAAGCGATGTCATCATAGCTAAGAACCAGACCATCCGTCGGAAAATCATTCTGAGGTATCTTGGCTGAAAATCTCTCTATGGCATCCGGAAGTGTAAGTCCGATGACTCTTTCATACTCTACAGTCTCAAAGCCCAGCTTCTTCAGATACTCAAATCTTTTCTCAAAGGAATTCTCGAAGCTGTCTATAAGACTGCTGTCCTCCGGATCCACCATGGAAAATGCGTAGAACCGGACATGCCTCTCGGCTGTTATCTGCGAGCTAAGCTGTCTCACTGAACCACTGCACAGATTACGCGGATTCTTGTACTTTGCATCTGCATCGGTAATTGCATTATTTATCTTCTCAAAATCAGAATAGGTGATTATTGCCTCACCTCTGATAGTCATTTTACCCTTATAAGCAATAGCCCCCGGAAGATTTACAAATGTTCTGGCATTTGGTGTGATAACCTCTCCTATCTCGCCATTTCCACGGGTAACTGCTTTAGTCAGAACGCCTCCTTCATATGTGAGCACTACAGTAAGACCATCCATTTTCCAGGAAAGAAGGCCTTCCTTATCTCCCAGCCAGCTGACAAGTGCATCAACTTCCTTAGTCTTGTCCAGTGAAAGCATGGGTGAAGGATGCTTCTCCTTCGGAAGCTCACTGACAACCTCATAGCCGACATTCTGGGTTGGACTGTTATTAAAAACCGTCCCTGTCTCAGCTTCAAGAGCCACCAGCTCATCATAGAGCTTGTCATACTCGAAGTTGCTCATTATCTCCACATCCTCGGCATAGTAGGCACGGGAAGCTTTATTAAGTATATCGATTAATTCCTTTATACGATCTATCTTATCCATAATTACCTACACTTATTTCTAAGGATTCTTTCCTCTTCCTCAGTTAATTCTCTGTATTCACCGGGAGCAAGCTTACCCAGCTTAACATTCATTACACGGACTCTTTTAAGGGCTACTACCCTATATCCGAAGTATTCACACATACGGCGTATCTGATGATTGATACCCTCTGTGATAATAATTCTAAATGTATCTTTACTGAAATCTCCATCAGCTGATGTTCTCACTCTGATGATCTTACAGGGCTTGGTTTTTCTCTCTTCAAGAGGTACGCCAGCAGTCATCCCTTCAAGGAACTGTCTCGTCAGTGGTTTATCCACCTTTACAACATATTCCTTCTCATGATTATTACGTGCCTTCTGTATCTGATTAGCCAGGTCACCATCATTTGTCAGAAGCAACAGTCCATGAGAATTCTTATCCAGTCTTCCTACATAATAAAGCATATCCGGATAATCCAGTTTTCTGAATATACTATCCTTATCAGCTTCCTTTGAAGTACAAACCAGTCCCAAAGGTTTATTGTAGGCAAGTACTACTTTCTTCCTGGATTTTTGACTTACCTCATTTCCTCTGTATAATACACGGTCGCCTTCTTCTACCCTGTCCCCGGGCTCAGCTATTTTTCCATTAATGGTTATCTCTCCATTTAATATAGCTTCATCTGCTTTTCTTCTGGACAGGATTCCGGCCTGACTGAGATATTTATTAATTCTTATTCCACTGTTTTCAGTTGTTTTCTCTACATTTTCCATCTGTCAAATATAACATCTTTTGGTTTTTTCTTCAACCTTATGATGATATGACATAAGTGTCAAAAGTTAAAAATGCGTTCCTGCTTGCAGGAATAGCATATTAGCTTTATGACACGTCTAAACACGAGGAAATAGCTTTTTTTGTAGAAAAACAGCGGTTTCCGAGTGTTTCCAGGATTGCGAGAATTGCTTTAGCAATGATGCAATCCGTATGTCATATGATGTAAAATTAAAAAATATATAGATATTTCCATAAATAAGAGTTATAATAGTTAAGTATTTTTTTTAATAACATAATATTATTAAGTTTCGAGGTGTATCATGGACAAAATTGACGTCAAGATTCTTTCACTGCTTCAGGAAAATGCAAGATATCCTCTCAAATTTCTTGCCGAGAAAGTTTTCCTTTCTTCTCCTGCAGTTTCTGCCAGAATCGAAAGACTTGAAAAACAGGGAATCATCAAAGGCTATCATGCAACACTTGATCCTTTGACTCTGGGTTACCATATAACTGCTTTCATAAATCTCACACTTGAGCCTCATCAGAAGGCTGAGTTTTATCCTTTTATAGAAGCCTGTCCCAATGTGCTTGAATGTAACTGTGTCACAGGAAATTACTCCATGCTGATCAAGGTATGCTTCCCAAGCACACAGGAGCTGGATCATTTTATAGGTCAGCTTCAGACCTATGGAAAGACAGAAACTCAGATAGTATTTTCAACACCGGTTGAACCACGCGGAATCGATGTATCTATATTAAACAAAGAAGCTTCAAAATAAAAAGATGACACTTTGAACATGGTTCATTCAAAGTGTCATCTTTTTTTATTCTCGAAACAGCTGTCAAGCACGAATCGTGCTTGCACTCATGAGCACTAGTCGTTTAGTCTGTCAAGGAATTCCTTGAAGGCAGGTTCTTTCTCAGCCTTCTCTTCTTCATCCTTTTTAACCATCTGGTAAAGCTCCTGTATATCCTTATCCTTTCCGGCCTTATCGATATACTTCTGGGTGCTGTCACTTATTTCTCCATTATATATTAGGTACTCACCATTCTTATCAACTATATAGAATGGTCCAAGCATATCAAGTGGTGTAGACTCTATACCAACTATCGATATATTTGCAACAGCATATACTATAGTATCGCTTTTCTTTATTCCCTGAACTGTGTAACAGTTTATGTTACTGTATGCGGTTATGATTTTAGACTGGTTCTGAACAACAGACATGTCATCAAACTTTGAAGGTTCTGTAACACATGACTTCAGAATATCCTGGTCACCTGATGCCATCGCACTAAGGTATGTAATAATAAGTGCATTTATATCAGGATTAGCATTTGTCTTATATGAGAATCTGGTGGTAAAGCCGAGATCTTCACTTACTACATCTCTCTGCTTATAAACCATAAATCCAAATAGACCTATTGCTAATATAAATAATATCCAGATTGAAGCAAGAAGTCTTTTCTGCTTTGATTTTTTATTATTCTGTGCCATTGATCATACCTCGTTTTGTATAGTAATTGTAACTACTAAACCAGTTACAAATAATTAATGAACCAGACGGGAATCGAACCCACGCACATGGCTCCGGAGGCCATTGCTCTATCCACTGAGCTACTGGTTCCTGTCAGCATCTAATATATCCAATTCTATCTGATTAGTCAAGTCATCTAGTGAATCAAACCTTCTTTCCGGCCTGATAAAACGTGTTGGAATTATGTCAACCGACTCTCCATATATATCATCATTAAAATTATATATAAAGGTTTCTACAGTAGGTTTTTCCCCATCATCTATGGATGGTCTGATACCAATATTTGTTATGCCTCTGAACTTATTTCCGTCCAGTATAACATCACTGGAATAGACTCCATAACCTGGAAGCAGCTTACTCACATCCAGCCCAAGATTAATAGTCGGATATCCCAGAGTTCTTCCAAGCTTTTTACCGCCTCTGACTACTCCGGACAGTTTAAATGAGTGTCCCAGCAGTTTAGCTGCATACTCCATATCACCTGCCTCAAGACATTTTTTTATTCTTGTTGAGCTGACTGTTTCACCGTCTATCTGCAGCTTATCAAAAACCTTAACTTCATAATTATTTTCCAGGCCAAAGCTTTCCAGAAGCTTCACATCACCGGATCTTTTACTTCCAAATCTGAAATCATTTCCAACCGCAAGATATGCTGTATTAAGCTTTTTTATCAGAATATCCTTTATAAAATCCTCGGCTGTAATTGCAGCAAATTCAGGACTGAATTCATAATAAACTATATGCTTTATAGTCGGAAACTCATTTTGAATGAACTGCCTCTCCTCTTCCTCAGTCATGATGCTCTGTCCCGGCATCCTTATTTTAAGAAATGCAGCCTCATATCCTTTAGCCTCGGCTACATCTGAAACCTCTTTCAGTAATAGCTGATGTCCCAAATGTAATCCTTCGAATTTACCTATTGTCACTGCAGTTTTATTCATAGCATTTTGAAAACCTTATAATTGTTTTTTTCTTTATCGTATGTATAAAGTGCCTTGATCTCATCATCCATATATACTCTAAAGAATTCAGCCTGCATTACTAACTCTTCATCCTGTTCAGTAAAGCTTCCCTGACTAAGTCTGTTTCCATTCGAAAGAAATCTTACAGCCTCTTTTCTTACATGTACCTCAGGATAATTCTCAAGCAGCTTATCCATTGGAAGAACCGACTCAGCAAGTCTGTCCTCACCTTTAAGCTTTTCAAGGTCTGAGATTTTCAGTGCATCCGAAAGATATATACCATTTATCTCATCTCTCACAAGCCCGGACATTGTGGCTCCACAACCGATTCTCTCACCTATATCTCTTATAAGACTTCTTACATATGTTCCCTTAGAAGCCTCAATCTCAAATAAAACCTTATGCTCTGACTCATTTATTCCCTTAAGTATTAGGGAATAAATCTCTATAGGTCTCGGAGTAAGTTCCACCTCTATACCCTCGCGGGCATATTCATAAAGCTTTTTACCATTGATCTTTATAGCGCTGTAGCGAGGAGGTATCTGCTTGCTTTTTCCCATAAAGCCCGAAAAAACATCCTTGATGAGTCCCTCCAGCATAGCTTTATTACTGAACAGCCTGTCCGTTTCACCACTTTCGGCTTCTGATATAACATTTCCGGTTATATCATCAGTATCTGTAGTTATTCCAAGAAGCATCTCAGCAGTATATTTTTTTTTCTTAGTTATAATAAGGTCAGCCAGTCTGGTTGCACGGCCAAGAACAACTATCAGGACACCCTCAGCAAGTGGATCAAGTGTTCCTGTATGTCCCACCTTTTTCTGTCCGTATACACCTCTCAGCCTGGCAACTACATCATGAGATGTGTAGCCGGCTTCCTTATAAACATTTACTATACCGTCGTACATTCATCAAACCAATATCCCGTTTTATTTTTCATCCACAAGCTGTTTTTTTGCAAGCTGGATTACCTTTTCAAGTGCATCCTCAAAAGTAAGCTTTGTTTCAAAACCGGCAGCTCTTACATGTCCACCGCCGCCGAATTCAGAAGCTATGGCATTTACATCCACATAAGACTTAGCTCTGAGGCTGAACTTAATCGTATCCTTAGTAAGCTGGTAGGCAAAAACTGCAACCTCAACCCCATCAGTAAGTCTGAGCTGTTCAACTATACCGTCTGTATCCATAGTCGAACATTTACATTCCTTAAACAGCTCCTTAGTTATATGTCCGAATATTATCCTTCCACCCTCATAAAGCTCGGAATCAAGGATTACTCTCGACATAAGCTGATTCTGCTTATAGGATTTTTTGTAAAATGTACCGTCTATGATGATTTCGGGTTTAGCTCCTTTTTCTATAAGAAGTCCGGCAAGCTCCATGGTTGCCCTGCTTGTGCTGCTGTACTTAAATACTCCGGTATCATGTATGATTCCAAGGTACAGGCAATTGGCGGTTTTTTCACTGATTTTATCCAGATCAAGAAGATCACACATAGCTTCACATGCACTTGACGAATCAGGAACTATATAACAAAAATCCCCAAACCCCTTATTACTCACATGATGATCGATACAAACAGTAGAAATAGCAGTACTATATAACTCCTTAAAGCTTCCAAGTCTGTCTATATCAGATACGTCAATTGAAATGGCAAGATCATATCTCTTATCCGCTGCTTCATGCTTGATCTTTCTGTATCCGGACAAAATCTTAAAAGAAGTAGAGCAGATCTCATCATATACATCTACGGTTTTACCTTTGAAGTTTTCAGTTATATAGTTGTACATCGCAAGATTTGAACCTATACAGTCTCCGTCCGGATGCTTATGTCCGATGATTGCTATAGTATCTGCAGCATCAATCAACTGTGAGAATTTTTTTGCTTTTTTCACTATATCAACACTCATATTTACCCCTTTATGGTCTTGAAGCTGTCTTACATATCTTCTGTATCAACTGAATCCTCTATATCTTCTATATCTTCTGAATCTTCTATATCTTCTTCGTGTTTTCCAACTATGTCATCTATCTTCTTAGACATCATTACACCATACTCAATAGACCTGTCCAGTTTAAACTCAACTACAGGTGTGTATCTTAAGTTGAGTGACTCTGCAAGTCTTTTTCTTACGAATCCACTTGCGCTTCTAAGTCCTTCTATGGTGTTTTGAGCATCCTCATCACTTCCGAGAACGGATATATAGCATTTACATTCCTTAAGGTCATTTGTCACTTCACACTTGACCACGGATGTAAGACTGCTTATACGAGGATCCTTAATATCAAATTCGATTATATGACTTAACACTCTTCTGACGTCACTGTTTACACGTGCGCCTCTTGAATTATTTTTTCTCATATCTATCCTTTACAGGTGACATTCATCACTGACGTGAACGTCACATATTTAGTCTCTAGGTACCTCTACCATCTTATATACTTCAACTTTATCGCCTTCTTTGATATCGCTGAAATCTTCAAATACGATACCACACTCGTAGCCTGCCTTAACTTCCTTGGCATCATCATTAAATCTCTTAAGAGAAGCTATCTTGCCCTCCCAGATCTGATCCTTGCCTCTGGATATACGTGCCTGAGCATTTCTCTCAACTGCACCGTCAAGTACGTAGCTACCTGCGATAACACCGATACCAGAAGCCTTGAAGGTCTGTCTTATCTCTACATGACCGATTACCTTCTCTTCGAAGATAGGATCAAGCATACCCTTCATGGCAGCTTCGATATCATCTATAGCATTGTAAATAACTTTGTATAATCTTATGTCAACCTTTTCTTCATCAGCATTTGTCTTTGCTATCGGTTCAGTACGAACATTAAATCCGATGATTATAGCATTTGATGCAGCTGCAAGGCTGACGTCACTCTCATTGATTGCACCAACTCCCGAGTGAATACATTTGATAATGATTTCTTCATTTGAGAGCTTGAGAAGACTCTGCTTAAGAGCTTCAACTGAACCCTGAACATCGGCCTTGATAATGATGTTAAGCTCCTTAAGAGTACCCTCCTTCATCTGTGAGAATATATCATCAAGAGACATCTTAGCCTTTGTCTCAGCTATAAGATTCTCCTTGCCTCTTATGACAAATGCGTCGCTTATTGTACGTGCTTCCTTCTCTGTATCAGTAGCAATAAAGATCTCACCTGAATTAGGTACAGTTGAAAGACCGATAACCTCAACAGGCATAGAAGGTGTAGCTTCCTTAAGAGTTCTCTGCTTATCATCTGTCATAGCTCTGACACGTCCGTGTGACTCACCTATAGCGATGAAATCTCCAACCTTCAGTGTACCCTTCTGAACAAGCAGTGTAGCAACCGCTCCACGTCCCTTATCCAGCTTAGCCTCGATAACGATACCACGTGCCTTACGTGAAGGATTAGCCTTTAGCTCAAGTATATCACTTGTAAGAAGGATCATTTCAAGAAGGTTATCAATTCCCTCATGTGATTTAGCTGATACAGGACAGAATATGGTATCTCCACCCCAGTCCTCAGCTACAAGGCCGTACTCAACAAGCTCCTGCTTAACTCTTTCAACATTTGCACTAGGCTTATCTATCTTGTTAACTGCAACGATTATCTGTACCCCTGCAGCCTTGGCATGGTTTATAGCCTCAACTGTCTGAGGCATAACACCATCATCAGCAGCTACAACGAGTATAGCTATATCTGTTGCAAGTGCACCACGAAGTCGCATAGAGGTAAATGCCTCATGTCCCGGTGTATCAAGGAATGTGATTCTCTTGTCATTAGCCTTAACAGTATAAGCACCGATATGCTGTGTGATACCACCGGCCTCGCCTTCTGTTACGCTGGTCTTACGAATAGCATCAAGAAGTGAAGTCTTACCATGATCTACGTGACCCATTACACAGACTACAGGTGGTCTTGTTACAAGAGACTCCTCCGGATCCTCTGTATCCTTAAGTGCTTCCTCAACTATATCCACCTTAACTTCCTGCTCACAGATGATATTATACTCAAGAGCAATCAATTCGGCCTCTTCGTAGGTAAGATCTGTATTTACTGTATACATCTTTCCTTCAAGGAAGAGCTTCTTGATAAGCGCATTTACAGGTTGCTTTATCTTTGAAGCAAATTCGCTGAGTGTGAGAGTTTCAGGAAGAGTTACTGTCTTGATTGTCTCTTCTTCCTTCTTCTCCTGTTTCTTTACAGGCTTCTTCTTTCTCTCTCTTATCTCATCATTTTCACGGAAATCATTCTTCTTGGAACGCTTATCCTCACGGCCTCTGGTTCTTGTTTCTCTGTTCTCTCTTCTGGCTTCCTTTTCCTTATCCTTGGACTTATCGCCCTTACGAGAACTCTTCCTTGAATCCGGCTGTGGAGAATCTGACATTTCCATCTTATCTGACTTACTCTTCTTATCAGGTCTGCGATCTCTCTCCGGCTTTTCACCTCTGTCTGATTTTTCTGTTCTTTCAGGCTTTTCCTTTGCCTCTTTGGTCTGTTTCTTTTCAGGCGCTTTCTTTTCTTCCTTTACAGGTTCAGCAGCAGCCTTAACCTCTTCTTCCTTAGATTCAGCTTTTGTCTGAGGAGCTGCCTCTTTTACTTCTTCAACAGCCTCAGCTTTCTTTTCTTCCTTTACCTCAGAAACAGCTTCTTTTACTTCTTCCTTAACAGGCTTGGTTTCAACAGGCTGAGCAGCCTCTTTAACCTCTTTTACCTCTTTTACTTCCTTAACCTCTTTAACCTCTTCCGGCTTAGGTTCTTCCTTAACCTCTGGAGCCTTCTTAGGCTTTGGTTCAGGCTTTGGAACTATAACAGCATCAGGTCTTGTGGACGCAGTAAGTCTTCCTGTTCCGGGTCTCTTTACAGGAACAGGTCTCTTCTTAGGCTTATCTGCAGCCTCATCTTCCTTTTTAGCCTTTACATCAGTCTTTGCCTTAGCATCACTCTTTACCGGCTTTTTAACTGCTGCAGGCTTACCCTTCTGAGCTGATGCAGGTGCCGGTTTTTTAGGAGCAACAGCCTTTCCTGTTATTCTCACCTTGGCATATTCCATCAGTGCTTCATCTATATCACTGGTCATACGAAGACCTTCTCTTTTTTTACTGAGAAGCATTATTATCTGGTTTGCAGTAACCTGTTTACCTGTTTCCTTCGTTAGTTCCTTCGCAAATTCGTGTATTTTCATTCGTTACCTCCAAATATATTCAAAACCTTTGTACTAAAATCAACATCCTTAACAGCCACAACTGATCTTTCATTTTTTCCAAGTATATTCCCCAGCGTTGTTTTATCACTGAATAAAATGTATGGAATCCTGTAATACTTACATTTATTTATAAATTTCTCTTTTGTATTATCTGATGCATCCTGTGCTATGATCACAAGTCCGGCAGTATTTGACTTTATTGATTCTTCACCGCTGAACTCTCCTGATGCAATCCGTCCCGCCTTCATGGCAATAGCTATCAGCTGTAAGGCGTATCCGGTCAAATAAGCATAGCTTTCTTCTTTTGTTTTCTCACCTATTATTCCATCACTGTATGCCTTATCTATACATGACAGCTTCCTGCATATATATGCTCCTCTGCCCTTTTTCTTGCCGGTTTCATCCACGCCCTCATCTGTTTCTGCCTTACCGTCAGGTAAAACAACTATTCTGAACATATCGGACTTAGGCGCCTCACGGCCACAGCATACACAAAGTCTTATAGGCTGTCTGCCTCTGTTTTTCTTTTTAGTACTCAAGTTTACTCCTCTGTATTCTCTTCCTCTGCTGCAGCTTCCTCAGAGGACTCAGCATCCTCAGCTGTTTCTGCATCATCTGCAGCTTCTTCAGGCTGTTCAGCTTCATACTCTTCAACAGCAGCACTTACATCCTCATCAGTGAGTGCCTCCTCATTTTCTTCTTCATCCTCGTAATACTCATCATAGTATTCATCTTCTTCTGCAGCCTGTGACTCACTCTTTATATCTATTTTGTAATTTGTAAGACGTGCAGCAAGTCTTGCGTTCTGTCCTTCCTTACCGATGGCAAGAGAAAGCTTCTCATCAGGAACTATAACTCTTGCAAACTTATCATCATCGTAAACGTCTACAGAAACAACAGGTGAAGGACGAAGTGAATTCTGGATAAAGATTGCAGGATTCTCATCCCACTCGATGACATCTATCTTCTCACCACCAAGATCCTCAACTACATTATTGATACGATTGCTGTTCAGACCTACACATGCACCTACTGCATCAACATCAGGATCTGATGAACGAACAGCTATCTTTGATCTGGAACCTGCTTCTCTTGATATACTCATTATCTCAACAGTTCCATCGGATATTTCAGAAACCTCTCTCTCAAAGAGACGTTTTACAAACTCAGGATGTGTTCTTGATGTAACTATCTTGAAACCACCCTTTTCTGTTTTCTTTACTTCTACTATATAAAGCTTGATACGGTCACCGACACGATATCTCTCACCCGGAATCATTTCTTTTGAACTGAGTATAGTATCAGTTCTGTTATCAAGGCTGACATTCATGTTATAACCAACAAATCTCTGAACGATTCCTGTTACGATCTGATGTTCCTTAGCCTTGAAGTAAGAATAAACTGCATCCTTCTCCTTCTCCTTGATGCTCTGAAGAATGATACCTCTTGCCTTCTGTGCAGCTATACGACCAAAATCCTTTGTTGTAACCTCACAGCGAACTTCTTCTCCGAGCTCACAGTCCGGATCAATATGCTTTGCATTTTCAATAAGAATATCTGTATGAGGATCCTGAATCTCCTCAACTACTACCATGTTTGCAAAAACCTTGATCTCACCGGTTTCTCTGTCCATATGAACATCAACGCCTTCTTTACCAAAATCCTTCTCACAGGCAGAGGTGATAGCACGCTCTATAGCCTCTATCATATCGTCTTTACTGATATTCTTTTCCTTCTCAAGTGTATTTAAAGCTTCAATTATTTCTGACATTTTTCCTTATTCCTCCTTAAACGGTTATTATTATGATTATTCGTTATTCTTCAAATTCAAGTCTTATACTTGATACGTTATCTCTTGAAAATGTAATATCGGGACTAATTGTTATACTGTCCTTATCAAAGGCTTCTAGCTTACCGGTATATTCCTTGACTTCATTTTCTTTTTTATAAAGCTTTAGATATACCAATCTGCCCAGGCTTCTTTCAAAATCCCTGTCCTTTTTCAGCTTTCTGGTAAGTCCGGGAGAGCTGACCTCTAAAATGTACGCTTCTTTGATAAAGTCCTCAGCATCAAGCTTTTCTTCCAACGCTCTGCTAATAGTGACACAGTCATCAATCGTGATTCCGCCTTCCTTATCAACATAAACCCTGAGATAATAATCTGAGCCTTCTTTCACATACTCAGCATCCCAGAATTCATATCCTCCGGAATCAATGATAGGCATGACAAGTTCCTCGGTGCGTTTTTCTATATCCGCTCTTTTCAACAACCGAATCCTCCTTATACATATTAAAGTACAAAAGTAAAGTGGGTTCGAATCCCGAACCCACTCAAGTAATTATTATTAAGCTATATGTATGATAACACAAATCCTGTAAAATGCAAGCTTTTTCTTTATTTTCGGTCACTTTCGCGACTTTTCAACTTTGCTTGTTATAAACTCCTTATGATCCTCCAGAGCAGCATTCTCCAGACTGATATCACTGTCCTTTAATATTAGTCCTTCTGTTTCCATTCCTGCTATAGAAGCCGCTGTTTTCAGCAGTTCAGCTGTAAACTGTGGATTCTTGGCTAGAAGCGGTCCGAGCAGATGAGTATAGATCACATTTCCGGTTCTTGCACCCTCCTGCCCCTTTCCTAAATTTCCACGTCCATAAATAGTTGCCCCCAAAGGCTGCTGCTCACTTGTCAGTTTAACATCTGCAAGCTGTATCTGAGTTCCGAGAAGCTCTTTGCCATCAGGAAGCTTTATCCAGAGATCATCACCATGTACAGTCTTTCTCTGCTTCATCTTCATTCCCAGAAGCCCCAGGCCTCTCACCTTCCTGCCATCCAGATATGCTGTACTCTGAGCCAGAATCACTCCTGTACTGCCTATGGCCAGTATTATCTTGCCTTCTGAAACATATTTCTTAAAATCATTTCTTTTTGGTGCCAGAGTCTTACAGATATCTTCCATGGAACTGATATCTCCGCTGGGGAAGAAAAGCATATCTGCCCAGTCAAACGGTACAGGCTCTGAAAGCATATTGACTCTTCTGATGGTACAAGGAATCTTCATAAGGTTGCTGAAATGCATAAGTGCCATTGCATCGCCTCTACTGCCATGCATGTTCAGAACATCCGGATACATCCAGGCAATTCTTATTCCTCTTGTACCGGGAGCCACTCCCAAAGCACCATGATTATTTATTTCCTTGTCACTGCCTTTTGCAGCAGAACGTATCTCATTAAAAAGTTTAAAATCACCCAAGCCTGCTATCCTCACTTTTTCCAGTATGGTATTTCCTCAACAAGATAAACCACATCTTTACCGGGTATCTCTGATAATGTCTTTTCTATCGTTTCTTCCTTACTGTCCGGAAGAACGATCATATCCTTTTCATCAAAACCATCATACAGGAATCTCAGAGCAACTGCTCTTCCCATGGCCTTTGACATACATATCCATTTATCAACGCCTGAACGAAGCACCGATCGCGGATCATAATCGAAAGGATAAAATGAAATAACAAGAGGCGGGAAGAAATCAAGATATTCATCATAGCCTATCATAAATATCTTCTTATGATCATCTCTGGCTATAAGATTCAGAGATGACTGAGTGGTCTCTGAATTCTCCTGTTTCATTTTAATATAATTAAGAGTCTTACCAGCTATCTTTTTTGTTTCCAGCCTTCCACGGATATTCTTGAAATCTTTTAGTGCGGCAGCAATCCTCTTTCCGGGAACTCCCAGCTCAGCAGCTACACCAATGGCAAGAACATAACAATACAGGAAATATGCAGTATTAAAATTAAATGCATACTTACGGGCATTTACTGTAAAAACTTTTCCTTCATAATCTACATCAGAAACATAATAATTTACATTTTCACCACTTCCAAAGCCGCATACCGGGCAGTAGAAAGGACCGATATTCTCTATATTGTATGAATGGAAAACCAGTGGATTATGACAGCACGGACAGGGCTGACTTACAGAAAAGAAATCATCATCCTTCCTATAAGACTGACTGTTCGGAGCAACGCCGTAGCTGATGGCTCTTCCGGCCAGGCTTCCAAGTGAATAAGAATTCGGTTCATTTTTATTTACAAACAGTGTTACATCTGAATCGATGGCTTTCTTAAGCTTATCCAGAATATATGACGGCTCACCGTTTCTCTGGGCCTGATCCTTCTGCACATTTGTAATACATATATATTTTGCGGGAAGCTGTTCACGGATAAGATGGATATACCTTTCGTCAGTCTCCATAACAATGGCATCTGTCTTTAAACGTCCCCTCATGGATATATCCTTAAGAAGAGCTGTTGTAACTCCAGTTACCATATTTGCGCCCTTAAGATTTGAAGAAACCTTAAGTCCTGAATGTGTAAGTATATGATTAATGATATTAGTTGTAGTACTCTTACCATTTGTACCGGTCACAAAAACAACCTTTTCTGAATTAACTCCCTTAATATGGGACAAAAACTTCGGGTCTATCTTCAAGGCAATCTTTCCGGGAAGAATAGTTCCTCTGTTTTTTGCCACAAGACGAAGTATTTTTGATACAGTTTTGGATATATAAAGTGCTAAGAAAAATCGCATAAATGTTATATCCTTTCCTTTTTTTGACTTTTGACACTTATGTCATGATACAACATATCTTTTTCAATCACAAGGTATTATTGTTACTATCTTTACTCCAACTGTTACTATTCACGGTACATCAAAAACCATTCGGAAAGTCCGCACACGTATCACAGTTTTTATAAACGAGCTTATAAAAACTGTTTACGGCGCTCTATCGTCTGCTTACGCAGACACTTTCCTCATGTTTTTGATGTTCCTGTTTCACAGGATACATGATATATCATTAAAAAAACAATCTGCAAGCAGTTGTTTTTTATGATATATCATGTATACCGTGAATAGTAACATGTCATTCCATATGCCTGGTGTAATAGGTATCTCTATATACCTTCGGCGTCATACCAGTAACCTTCTTAAAATTTGAAGAAAATGCACTCTGGGACGAATACCCCAGAGACACTGATATCTCAAGTATCGAATAGTCAGAATATCTGAGCATATTCTGAGCTGTATTTATCTTTGTTTCATTGATGAACTGATTTACATTTGCTCCGGTTTCCTTCATAAACAGTCTGGAGAAATAACCATCGCTGAGTCCTTCTCTTTCAGCCAGCTCCTTTACAGTTATCTGTCTCTGAAGATTATCATATATATAATCGATGCTGCGTCTTATATGCTTGGAAACGGTATTCAGCTTCTTAAGCTCTCTCATACGTGTTGCATAGTCTATCTGCATCTCAGCTATAATATCCAGAACTTCCTCCGTATCTTTGGCCACATCACCTCTTCTGATATATATATCACTGAGCGTATATGCCACATCATGATCCATTCCGCCATCTATACACATTCTGCTGATAATGGCCGCAGCCACCACCAGATGATAGATCATATTTCTGAGAGGATTATCTGAAAGCTTTCCACGCCCCTCTTCAAACTTTTTACGGGCTATCTTGAATCTTTCTCTGACTCCCTCCACATCACCGTTCTTTATTTTATTATACTGCCTGAATTCTGCATGATAATCGGCTCTGACAAACTCCTCCTGTCTCTGCAGATATAATCTGTAATTCAGTGTACTGTCAGTATTCATATGTAATCCCCCTGATAACAAAAAACACCTTCATAGTAACAAAAAATAGAGAAGAAAAAGAACAAATCATTTTCTTCTCTATTGTAATAATGTATAAGAAATAACACAAGAAAAATATTGATTTATCTTATCATTTCTAAATCACTATACTGCAACTTTATCCCATTTACAGTATTCTCCATCAGTTCCGAGCATTATGGTATCTATGGTTATGATTTCATAATCATACAGTCCGGCCTTCTTCAGACCCCTTCTTATTCTGTCCACTATTTTGATTATATTTTCTCTGCTCATTTCAGCCAGAAGAAGCTTAAATGAATTCTCCTCCTGCATCATGATATCACTGTTTCTTAAAAGACCTGAAATAGTCTTTCCGCTGCTGTAAACTATCTTTCTGAATTCCTTAACATTCATCTCTTCAAAAACAGGACTTAAATTAACAGTCATTTCACATGCCGGATTGTTATAAGTATTGATATATCTGCGAAGATAATTATGGATTGACTCATACTCTTCTTTCTCAACCCATACTGCACCTTCTTTCATGTCAGCCCCTTCATCATAGAAAACTATATCATGCTCATCCTGTTTTCTAAGCTCGCTGATAGCCTGGTCAGCCTTCTGGAACAGGTCTGTGTAGTCCGTACCAAATTCGGGAACCATAACAGCACCCATGGATAATTTGACAGAAATTGGAGCATCTTCACTAATGAGCCCGGACATATCTTCTTTACTGAGCATATCAGCAACTATTTCATCCATTTTTTCACTGATATAAAAATAGATATCTATGAGCTCATTTTTATTCTTCAGATCCTTGCAGAATAATACAAAACCATCTTCACCAAGGCAGGCCTTAATATCGTCCTCCTCTATAGCACTGTTTATTATCCGCTTACACTCCTTATGAAGTCTCTCGGCCATTTCTACACCATAGGCATCGCAGAAGGAATTCAGGTTATCAAGATTAATAATTGTCAGTAGTCCGTTTTCGTCTGTACAAGCTTTTTTCAAGCTTTCAAATATTTCTATTTTCTCCATGACAAACCTCCCTATGATAAATACAAAAAGCATCTTTTTAACTGAGTTAAATCTAACATAGAGAAATAATAAATTATGGCATATATTTGACCTTTTTTATACAATACAAACCTGTTACTGTGAAGTTACTGTGAAGAGTTATTGTACAAAAAATGATTGCATCTATTTTTAGTATGTTTTATCATAAAAATGTAGTTTTTTCGACAATTCAGGGTTATTCAAAGGTATTACAGAAATGAAGAAAAAGATTGCTATTTTCACAACAGGATGGTGCAGCGAAATTCTTTCCCAGTTCCTGACAGGAATGACAGAATCATTTAAAAATGAACAGATAGATTTCTTTCTGTTCTTATGCTATCCGACCTATATAGATACTCCTGCCATGAAGCAGGGGGAACTGAATATCTTTAATCTTCCGGACCTCAATGATTTTGATGGTGTTGTCATATTCGGAAGTGGTCTTGATTTCCGTAATATCATAGATAATCTGATTGAAAAAAGTAAGAAAGCCGGTATACCTGTTATTATGCAGGGTGCAAAGCATGAAAACGCTTCCTATATCGGTTCAGACAATTATCAGGCTACCCTGACTATGTGTGAGCATCTTCATGATAAGCATGATGTTAACAAAATCATCTTTTTTGCAGGAACTGAGGATTCTCTGGATTCTGAGCTCAGGCTTAAAGCTGTGCGCGATTATCTGGCTGAAAACAACAGGTCCGATGATCTTGTTGAAGTATTTTATACCAAGTGGGAAAATGCGTCCGTAACGAGATATATTGACCGCTTCTATAAAGAAGGCCGTGAGCTGCCTGATGCTTTTATATGTGCAAATGACGGCCTTGCCATGGAAACCTGTCTGTCTCTTTTCAGCAAAGGATACAGTGTTCCTGAAGACGTATTAGTAACCGGATATGATTATATAGATGACAGTCAGATATTTGATCCTTCTATCGCTTCTGTAGATCAGTGTTTTACTGAGATGGGAAATGCCTGTGGAAAACAGTTTATTGATTTATTCTCCGATCAGAAGAAAGTTGAAGAAACTATAATCCCATGTAAATTTATTCCTGGTGACAGCTGCAACTGCTATGAATTCAGAAACAGCGACACAATCAGAAGACGGGTTGGTCGTGAAGGATTTGCCAAACGTACTATGACAACCTATTTCAACAGGAAGCTTAATCTCATCGACTCTACTATCCTGTCCTGTCTTACATATAAGGAATTTAAAAACAACTTATTCCATCTTCTGGATGATAATCATGATTATGAAGGCGACTCCTTCCACATACTGCTCGAGCCTAATTTTGGTCTTTCAATTTATGATCCTAATATCAGACTTCGTAAATCCGGATACAGCAAGCATATGGAAGTTCTTTACTCAACTGAAGACGGCGTTCCCTACAAGAAAGATCAATTTCCTTCAAAGGATCTTGTTCCGGGATATACCGGAGAAGGCGAAAACCATTTATATGTTTTCCTTCCTTTACACGAAGGTGAAGAAGCCTATGGATATATAGTATTCAGAGACTGTATGGAAAAGGTTGCAAATCATTTTCTTCAGACCTACCAGAGCCGTATGGGGCTTGTTTTTGACAAGTTCAGACACGCTCTCAGTCTCGATCTTATTAATAAACGACTGCTTGAGGTTATGAAGAAGGATCCTCTTACAAATGTAAATAACCGAAGAGCCTATGAAGATAAGGAGAAATATCTTCAGTCTGAAATAAATTCTGATTCTGAAATAGAATTTGCAATAGCAATGTTCGATGTAAATAATCTTAAGCTTGTTAACGATTCAAGAGGACATGATGCAGGTGATGAATACCTCATCAGTGCATGTCGTCTTATTTGTAATGTCTTTAAACACAGCCCCATTTACAGGGTTGGCGGCGATGAGTTTATTGCTGTACTTACAGGCGAGGATTATGAGAATCATAATGATCTTATCAAAAAAATGAGAAACCTCATGAGTCCATACTCAAATGAGGTTCCTCTTCCTGATAATTATCTTTCTATCGCCTGCGGAATATCTTCCTTTGATCGTATCAAGGATTTCTCCGTACAGGATGTTGTAAAACGTGCTGACGATGAGATGTATAAGAATAAAGCCGAGATAAAAGGATTATCATCCTGATACCATTTTTATTCTGTAATAAGTGAATATGCAGATATCTTCTTTATTCTTCCGGATATGATCCAGATAATGAAGAATGAAACTACTATCGCGAATACTATAGCTGCAAATCCCATCCAAGGATAGACATCCATATTCGATCTCATTATACCAACTGATGTGAGCATAAGAGCAAGTGCCTTATTTGAAGTTGCAACTCCGATTAATGCTCCGATTGCCGCACCGATTCCTATCTGTGGAAGCATTGACAGAACAAGTTCTATTCTCAGCTGATCGCTGGAAAAGCCGAGAGCTTTCTTTATACCTATCTCCTGCTGTTTCTTGATTATAAGTGTTTTAACCAGAAGATTCATTGACAGAACTATTACTGCAAGACATACCAGCACCATAACTATCGCCATAGTTGCCGCTATCTGTATAACCATATCTTCACCGGTGCTAAGTTCCTCAACTATATTCATATAAGAACTCATCTTATCTCCGAACATATCCTCAGACTTTTTAACCAGATTCTGGGAATTAATTAAAGAGTGATCCTTAACATTTACAAAATAGTTGCTTTTATTTACATCATAGTTAAGATGTTCAGCCCCCTCCTGAGTCATGGATATATCTTTACCCATCTGACTGGAATCCTGTTCAAAACCTGTTATGATATATCTTCTCTCAGTACCTCCATATGATACAGCGACTTCATCACCTACACCAACCTTAAGTATTCTGGCAAGTACACCTCCAATTGCTATCTCATTATCATATATAGGAGCTCTACCTTCATATACATTAATATCCGGAACAGCTGACCAGTCCTCTGCTATGTATGTATATGCACTGTAGCCTTCTACATACATATTTGTATTATCTATCCACCATATATTCTCAACCTCCGGAAGACTCTTAAGATCACTGTAGTTGCTCATATCCTCGTCTGCCATATAGACGTTAACATCACACGCAGTAAGCTGAAGCATTCTGTAAAGATGCATAGGATCATAAGCACAGTTATATGCCAGGAAGGCTGAAAACGTTGTTACTAATCCAATGGAAGTCATAACCACCAGAAGAATTATGTTCTGCTTTGTATTACCCAGAAGAGACTTAAGTGCCATAATCCATGTAAGCGGTCCCGGTGTATATTCAACAGGTGCATGATTTTTCTTGAAATTGCTGTCGTTAAGTCCGAATCTAAGAGCTATAACAGGATCAAGCTTGATTATATTTCTCGTACTTACAGTAGCTACTAAAAGAACTGTTCCGAGTACAAATATCAGTGTAACAGCTAAAGCTATAGGATCAAATGCGTGCTCCCACATAACTCCGCTGGAGCTTCTCATTAGCTTTTCAAATACAGGAACTACCAAATAGGAGCTACCTATACCTAATGCTGCTGCAAAGCCTGTTGTTAATAAGAATTCCAGGATCATTGACTGACGTATCTGCTGAGAAGTATAGCCCAGAGCCTTTAGAGCACCAATGTTAGTTATATTCTGCTCTATACTGTTAGTTATTCTGAAGTAGATGATGATCATAGAGATAATAGCTATGATAAATGAGAAAGCCATAAGCATAGCACCTATAATATTCTGCATAAATGAGAATATAGTTATTATCTCATCAACTCCCTGACCTGCAGCCAGGATATCATGATCATTAAGAGCCTGCGTGAGCTTACCTGATGCCTCTACCGAATCAACTCCGGGCGCAAGCTTCATATTGAAAAGTGTAAATGTATAGAGTGGTTCAGTTTTTTTAGCTTCAGCCTCTTCAGAAGATGCCTCATCATTGACTGCCTCACCGGAATCTGCTGCAGTTCTCTTAGCTTCTTCAGCCTTTTGTTCTTCCTCTATCTGCTTATTAACTTCTACCATGCGCTTCTCAAAGTCAAGCTTCCACTCATCATATAAGGATGGACTTACGTAAGTCATACCTGTCATATTTGCAAGTATACCTTCGTAGATACCGGCAACCTGAAATGTATAGTATTTATCATCAACCTGAATATCTATACTATCTCCAAGCTTTGCTTTAAAGAAGTTAGCATTATAATAAAGTGATATATATATCGGATTATCGTATTCCTCTTCAGAGAGTTCACAGAAGTGTGGAGCATCTATTTCACCCCAGCTTCCATAAGGAAGAACATAAGCACCTGCAGTTGATGTATCATAGCTGTTCTTAGAATCACCATCAGCAGCGCCATTTTTTTCTATCTTGAACTGCTTCGAAATCGGAACTACCTTTTCATAGGACTCTATAAAGTCCGATGTTGATATTATTTCTTCAGTCTTCTCCTTTTCCTCAGGCTTCAGGGCACTGAGTACTATAAGATCTGCTAAATTATACTTTTCGAGTTTTTCCTTATATACAGTATTGTATCCGATAAGGATCATGATTCCTGTATGGAGCATGAAAACGGACAGCACCATGATAAGGAAAAATGTGATCATGTGGGAGAAGTCGTTTTTGAAGTTGGATTTAATTAGTTTGCTTAACATATTTTTTTCCCTTTACCATCCCATCTCACTTAGAAATGAGCGAAGTTTCTCATGTCTTTCCTTATCTCCTGTGACATATTTGCCCAGGTTGCACTCGCCGCAGATTGCACCATCCTTAAGATATATGATGCGGTTGCCTCGACGTGCTGACTTCATATCATGGGTTACCATTACAATGCTCTGGCCGTCACGGTTAAAGTCTGTCAGTATGTTAAGTACTGCATCACTGCTGGCACTGTTAAGTGCTCCTGTTGGCTCATCCGCGAAAACCATGTCCGGTTTATTTATAAGTGCTCTGACTATTCCGACACGCTGTGCCTCACCACCTGAAAGCTGATTAGGAAATTTATTCCAGAGTTTCTTCTCTATTCCAACCTTCTGAAGCAGGTCCTTTGAATTTGCAGCAAGTTTTCTCTTATTCTGCCCTGTAAGCAGTCCGGCTGCCATTACATTGTCAAGTATACTCATGGTTCCAATAAGATGAATCTGCTGGAACACGAAACCGCAGTGTCTTCTTCTGAATATAGCAAGCTGATCGCTGGTAAACTTGGTAATGTTCTTATCACAGAAGTTTATTTTTCCAAGACTTGCCTTATCCATTCCTGAAAGAGCATACAGAAGTGTTGATTTGCCGGCTCCGGATGAGCCCATGATTACAGTGAAATCACCTTCATAAATTTCCAGATCCATATTTTTGATGATATGATGCTGGACACCGCCTGCCGTAAAGGACTTGCAGAGCTTATCTGTTTTTATGATTGTGTTTTTGTTTTCCATTTATCTTTTCCTTTACTCATACTTCTTCTGTCTGTTCTTCTTTATTACAGTGACAACGATTATTATTAATACAATTATTCCTGCAACACCTGCGATAGGAGCTATTGGCAATCCTGCTGTAGCTGCATCCGGAGTTGCTGCTGAAGCTGATGCTTCCTCTTCTGTAGTTTCTTCATTTACTACAAAGCTTGTTTTATCATCAAGTGTATATGATTTTCCAAGGATGTCTTCATAAATAACCTTAATGTGTATATCATCATTTCCTACCTTATCAGGTGTGATTGTCATATCTACTGATCCGCTTTCACCTGATTCGATGGTTCCTACGAAGTATGAGATTTCTTTGATTGTATCACCGCTGAACTCTACTGTTACATTTCTCAGCTTATCAAGACCCAGGTTGTTAACCTTAAAGCTAAGACTTGTCTTACCAGTTATTTCTACTTCACTTTTCGTAAGCTTTAATTCTGAGATACCGATCTTAGATTCCTGTACTACAGGAACTGTAAGGCTTGCACTGTCATCAAATGACTCGCCCCAGCTGTTCTCATATGCGTATGCAACATTTACTGTATAATTCTTCTGCTCAAGATCTTCCTTAGCCTTCATCTTAACACTTACATCTGTCTCTTCTTCTTTACCAAGCTCATCGATGTAGATTGAATCTGAACCTGAAACAGGAACTATCTGATTGTTGTCGCTTGAAAGCTTAAGCTTGATGTTAGTAAGCTTTGTGCTGTCTGATTCATTTCTTAAATGAATTACCATGTCAAACTCTGATCCTGCTTTTACACTGCCACCCTTTATATCGCAGCCTGTAACCATAAGTCTCGGAGTTGTGTAAGCAGCGTTTACTGTGCTTCCCTTACCCTTTGATAAACCAAGTGTTGCGCCAATCATGATAACAGCTGCAAGGACAAATGCTACAGCTTTACCTGCTTTTTTACGCAAAGAAAATGTTCCTCTAGTACTCATAATGTTTTTTCTCCTTTTTTTATTTTACACCTCATGCTTATACATGAGACAAACATCTTATGTCTATATTGTAAGAAAAAAAACATTAATTGTCTTTAGCGGAACATTAACGTTATCTTAATTTTTAATTTAAGCAAGCTTAAAATCGAGTGTTACCCTGAAACCTCCGTCTGCATTTGTAACCTCCAGACCACCCTCCATATTTTCCATAAGCTCTTTAGCTATATACAGTCCAAGGCCTGTTCCCTGGATTCCTTCAGTATTGGCTCCTCTCTTATATTTTTGGGTTATGATTCCCAGCTCTTCTACTGGAACTCCACCGCCTCTGTCAGTAATACTTAATGAAAGAGTATTATCATCTGTTCTTCCCAGTACATATATATCCGTATTTGCATATTTATAGGAATTATAAATAATATTGCTGATAACCTGAGTCACTCTTATCTTGTCACAGGATATAATACATTCAGGTATATCCAGTTCTTTTACCAGTCCTCTGTTATCTGCTTCTCTTATCAGCTTCTCAAGATAGGTACTGTCCATTTCAGAGGTATTTATCTCAAGTTTTTCAAGTTCCTGCAGAGTTGAGGTAAAGAGATTTGAAACCAGACTGTCTATATGATCGGCCTTTTCACCTATGGCTATTACTTTGGTACGGAGTTCTTCTCTGTCCTCTTTAACAGAAAGCACCTCGGACATAGCTTTGATGGAAGCAACTGGAGTCTTGATGTCGTGACTGAGCTGAGCCACCAGTTCCTTCTTGCTGATGTTGGCCTGCAGTTCTCTTTCTCTGGAGATGCTCAGTTCCTCTCTCATGATATCGAAGCTTTCCGTAAATGCACCGAACAGATGGAGTTTGTCCATCTCAAGTGGCTTATCCAGGTCACCTGAAGCTATAGATACTGCGAATTCCTTCATTCTGTCAAAGGGTTTCACAACCCTTATCTCTATCCATAGGATAACAAGTACTATAACTAAAAATGCTATGCCAACAGATATAAGATAATTAAGCAGGAAATGCGCCTCTATATTCTTTTCCACATCTTTAATGTGATTATATATGATGACCTTTCCTACTATTTCGTCATCAACTACTATATCTCTGACAGTATCTCTCTCAGCAGTGGCCTTATTAATCGACTCTGCACTACTATTGCTTCCGTACTTATAAATAAGATTCTCATCTGAATCCAGAACAGCATAATCAAAGCTGCATTTCGGATAAACAAAAGAAGTTCCCCACGACTTCTCTATTTCCGAAAGCAGCTCATTGACCTCGACAGTATCGAGGCCGTAAACTGTATCCTTTTTCTGATTAATCATAACAATAAGCGGCATAAGCAGTACTGCTAATGCGATAACAACAAAGATAGTTAAAAACTTTCTCATAGATTAAACATTATCCCCATTCCTCTTACAGTCTTTATATACTCAGGACTGTTGGAATCCTCCTCCAGCTTTTCCCTCAAATGTCTCAGATGGACATTCAGAGTTCCCTCCGATACAAAGCTGTCATCCCAGACATTATCAAAGATCTCATTTTTGGAAATCACGCGGTTTTTATTTGTCACAAGATAAACTAAAAGCTTATACTCCATAGCAGTAAGCTTTACATATTCACCCTTTCTCTTAACAAGCGCCGAGTCTATGTCTATCTCTATGTTTCCAAAGCTGAGTTTATCATGCTTTTCAACAGGTATGGATTTTTCATACCTTTTTAGCACAGCCTTTACCTTTGCATACAGAACGCTCAGTGAATATGGCTTGGTTATATAATCATCTCCACCGATATTCAGGGCAATAACCATATCGTCATCACTGGACCTGGCACTGATAAAAAGAATAGGTACATCCATTGTCTCTCTGAATCTCTTGCATAGATCAAAGCCCGACATTCCATTTTTATCCCCCAGATTAATATCAAGAAGGATCAGCTTGGCAGTATTGGACCTAAAAAATTCCAAGGCCTCTACAGCGCTGAAAACACATTTTGACGGAACATCAAACATATTAAAATATTCAGCAGTAGACTCCGCAAGTTCTACTTCGTCATCTACAATTAAAACACTTACATCCATTTTTCATAACCTTTTTTATTTCTATAATTCAATAAGCTCCTTAGGTGAATGAGCAAGACTCTCGCATCCATTTTCAGTTATCAGGATCATGTCCTCTATCCTGACTCCAAATCTGCCAGGTAAATATATACCCGGTTCATCTGTCTCGATCATTCCTGGTCTGACTATCGAAGTATCCCTCGTATTAAATGCGGGAGATTCATGTATATAGAGTCCGACTCCATGTCCGAGACCGTGGCCGAAATACTGACCGTAGCCCTGTTCTTTTATATAGTCTCTGGCAATAGCATCTACCTCTTTACATTGCATACCCGGTTTCAGCTCATCCAGAACCTTTAACTGGGCGCTGAGGACTATATTATATATCTTCTTTTGTTCGTCGCTCGCTTTTCCTATACAGACCGTTCTGGTCATGTCTGAACAGTATCCCTTATACTTACAGCCAAAATCCATGGTGAGAAAGTCTCCTATTTCAAGCTTCTTTTCCGACGGAATAGCATGAGGCATAGAAGAATTAACTCCCGATGCAGCAATAGTATCAAAGGAAAGCCCCTCTGCTCCATGACGCTTCATGCTGTACTCCAGCTCAGCAGCAACCTCCAGCTCAGTCATCCCGGGCTTAAGTATTTTTAAGATATCCTCAAAAGCCAGGTCTCCGATATGCTCGGCCTGCCTCAGGAGTTCTATCTCCTCAGGCGTTTTGATCTGACGAGGAATCTGAAGGGTTGAGTTAAGCGGGTTCAGCATTACACCATTCAGGTTCTTAACAAACTTATTATAAAGAGAATAACTGATGGATTCATTTTCAAAACCAATCGTATGAATATGGTCACGGATTATATATTCCATAAGGATATCATAGATTGAAATCGTTGCATCAAACTGTCTTATCACAAAACCGTCATAACATTCCTTCCCGGCTGCCTCAGTGTAGCGAGAATCCGTTATGAGGATTTTAAGCTGCTCCCCCTGCTGGCCGGCAATAAGAGCAAATCCCTCGCCGCCGCGGAAACCAGTGTAATATCTCAGATTATATGGATCTGTGATAAGAAGTGCATCCACATCTGCTTTTTTTATTATTTCACTATAATCAATATTCATAATGATTTCCTTGTAACTTGATTTAAGATTTTATCCAAAAAGAAGTATAAAACATCCTTCCGGAAGATTCAACGTAAAAAAAGATGACACTTTGAACCTGATTCAAAGTGTCATCTTTTTTATGTTAACTAAATTATTATTTATTTGCCCATCTGAGCTGCTACTTCTGCAGCGAAGTCTTCGTTCTTCTTCTCAAGTCCTTCACCTGTCTCGAAACGGATGAACTTCTTGATATCGAAACTGCAGCCATTCTCTTTAGCTACATTAGCGATGTACTGAGCAACGTTCTCTTTGTTCTCAGCCTTTACATAAGCCTGATCTACAAGGCAGATCTCTTTAAGATGCTTTGAGAAACGTCCTTCAACAAGTCCAGCGAAGATCTTGTTCTCAACATACTCAGCCTTGTGAGTTGCAGCGATATCTCTAAGAGCCTGAATAGCCTCATCTGAAAGGAAGTTGAAGAGGAACTTATTGTTCTTCTGCTCTTCATAAGCAGCCTTATCAGTATCATTCCATTTATTTGTTTCAATTGCTTCAGCAATTACTGCATTAAGGATTGGCTTTGGAAGTGAAGCAGGATCAGCAAGTGAGCTGTCGATAACGATTTCCTTCTCCTTAGCAAGTGTTTCTGCAGAGATTTCATCTCTGTTAACATACTGAGGATTCATAGCAGCTATCTGCATAGCGATATTCTTCATAGCTTCCTTTACAGCATCATCATCCTTATCTGTAGCAGCCTCAACAAGAACACCAATCTTACCACCCATATGGATGTAAGAAACTACTACATCGCCTGTGATCTTCTCAAAACGACGGATAGTAAGGTTCTCACCGATCTTAGCTACCATAGCCTTGTGATGTGCTTCAACTGTTGCTGAAGGATCGATAGCCGATGTATCAGCAAGGAATGCAGCCATATCTGCATAGTTGCCATTGTTAATCTGTGTTGCAAGACCATTTACATATGTCTGGAATACTTCGTTCTTAGCAACGAAGTCTGTCTCTGAATTAACTTCTATAATTGTAGCTGTCTTATCATCATCTGAAATAACTGTAGAAACGATACCTTCTGCAGCTATACGTCCTGCTTTCTTCTCAGCCTGAGCAAGACCCTTCTTACGAAGGAACTCTATAGCAGCATCAAAGTCGCCATCTGTCTCTGTAAGAGCCTTCTTACAGTCCATCATTCCGGCACCGGTCATTTCTCTAAGTTTCTTTACATCTGCAGCTGAAATTGCCATTATTATATCCTCCTATATTATCGTAGATTCTCAATTAATTACTCAGCGTCCTCTGCTACTGTCTCTTCTACTGCTGCTTCCTCTACTGCTTCTGCCTCATCAGCAGCTTCTGCAGACTCTGTTGAGCCTTCATTTGCCTCGATAACAGCATCAGCAAGCTTTGATACTATAAGCTTTACAGCACGGATAGCATCATCATTTCCTGGAATTACATAGTCAAGATCATCAGGATCACAGTTTGTATCTGCTATACCGATAAGAGGAATTCCAAGTGCATGTGCCTCCTGTACGCAGATTCTTTCCTTGTGAGGATCTACAACGAAGATTACATCAGGGAGCTTCTTCATGTTCTCGATACCACCAAGGTTCTTCTGAAGCTTCTCCATCATCTTCTTGATATTAACAACTTCCTTCTTAGGAAGAACTTCAAATGTACCATCCTCTTCCATCTTCTTATACTTCTTAAGAGTTTCGATTCTGGACTGGATTGTCTTGAAGTTTGTAAGCATACCACCGAGCCATCTCTGGTTTACAAAGTACATACCACATCTCTCAGCTTCTGTCTGAATAGAATCCTGAGCCTGCTTCTTTGTACCAACGAAAAGAACTGTACCACCGTTAGCTACAGCATCAAATACTGCCTTGTAAGCCTCATCCATCTTACCAACTGTCTTCTGAAGGTCGATGATGTGGATACCATTTCTCTCTGTGTAGATGAACTCATCCATCTTAGGGTTCCATCTTCTTGTCTGGTGACCGAAGTGAACACCTGCCTCAAGTAACTGTTTCATTGAAATAACGCTCATAATATACCTCCTGGTTTTTTCTTCTGTGGACTTATCTTTTAAATGCGACACACTGCCTGTATCCTTAATCCGGACATTGAGCGCTGGCAGCACCATGCATTTAAATCCACATGTATTCTCTGCGGACTCCCTGGGCATTACAAAAGAAACCCGATAAAGTCGCGCAACGCTTATAATAACATAAGAAAAACCCCATTGCAAGGGGTTTTTCACACATTAATGCCACTTTTTCTATTTATTTTGAACAGGTTTAGGATTACTGTCCCTCAGTCATAAATATTTTTGCTATATCTTCGTATTTAAGACCTTCCTTAACTTTGAAGGTTCCTACATGAAGCTGTGAATCATAATTCTTTTCCACAAGCCATTCATTAAACTTTGAAGCGGAATCAACCAGCCCTGCTTCCTCAAGAAGCGCTGCTATTTCCTCAGATCCCATACCTGAAGAAACTGTGATTTCTTTTTCTTTATCAGAAGACTTGCTGTCATCCTTCTTTTCAGTAGTCTCTTCCTTCTTCTCGGTAGTTTCCTCTTTCTTCTCTGTTGTATCTTCTGTAGTTGCTTCGGTCGCTTTCTCAGTAGTCTTTTCTGTGGTCTTCTCTGTGGTAGCCTCTGTGGTTTTTTCTGTAGTCTTTTCAGTGGTTGCCTCAGTTGTTTTCTCTGTTGTTTTCTCTGTAGTCTTTTCAGTTGTTTTTTCTGTAGTCGCTTCTGTTGTCTTCTCTGTTGTAGATTCCGTCTCTTTCTCAGTTTTCTTTTCTGTAGTCTTGTCAGCAGCTTTTTCAGTTGCTTTTTCTGTTGTAGCCTCAGCTACGGTCTTTGTATTATCAGAACCTGATGAATTCTTACCCATTGTAGCATACGCCGCATACATTACTATGACTCCGATAAGAATTCCGATTCCTATTCCTCTAAGAAGGTATTTTCTATTCATCTTATATCTCCCCTAAGACTGTTTATCAATTACTGACTTTACTTCTTCAACACCCACACCGATAACCTTGGATATCTCAATAATACTGAAACCAGCATTGTACATAGCCATGATATTTCCTTCTTCATCACCCTCGGTTATATCTATGCCTTCCTTGTCGAGCATCTCTGCAAGACTTGGTGCGTCGTCGTCAGCCTCATCTTCGTCATCGTCATCGTCTTCGTCTTCATCATCTTCATCATCGTCTGAATCATCATCGTCGTCTTCGTCTGAATCTTCTTCGTCATCCTCTTCTGTATCATCATCAGACTCTTCATATTGGTCAGATGTCTCATCAGCTTCTTCAACTATATCATCAGACCCGTCATCGTCTTCGTCGTCATCATCTTCATCGTCATCAGCTTCGTCGTCGTCATCTTCATCATCAGCATCAGCGTCATCATCAGGCTGTTCTGATTCATCCTCTTCAACTTCTTCTGAATCTTCAGTTTCAGCTGAAACTTCCGTCTCATCCTCAGCCTCATCATCTATACTAGCTGACTTATCTGCAGCTGCCGGCTGATCAGCTGCCTGAACAGCCACAGGTTCTTTCTCAAGAAGCTCCTCTATCTCAGCTTTTTTACTGTCAAGCTTCTCCATGAGAGCATTTATCTCAGCCTTAATATCCTCAAAGCTCTTATCATAACCATCGATATCTGCCTTAATCTTTTCAAGTCTTTCTGTCTCGCTCTTCAGCTTGTCCAGACCGGCTTTATACTCATCAATAATTCCGAGAGAAGTTTTTATATCCTTCTCCTTATCAGAAACCTTATGATATATCTCTTCTATCTCAGCCTTATTCTTTTCAATATCAGCTGTTACTTCATTATAATATGCTTCCATCTTCTTAGTATTTTCAGAAGCTCTGCTGTCTATGTTATTTACATTATCCTCAATCTTCTTAGAGATAGTTTTTTCACTTTTCTTTATCTCATCGGAAATAGCTGAATTAATATTCTTGCTAACAGTCTCCTTAATTCTTTTCTTACTATATTCATTCATATAATTATCAGTAAGCTTCTTCAGTTTTTTCTTGTCAGCTTCTGACAGATCATCGCCCACAAATGCAGCTTTTCCCTCTGACTCTTCTTTGGTATCTTCATCAGATGTCATAAAAAAGCTTATGATTATAGCCAGAATACCTATGATTAATAAGATAATTACTGTAGCATTCATACCTTTACCCCTTTTATACACAAAATGTCGGTGGTTTACACCACCGACACACAGTATAACACGTTTACATAATGTAAATCAAGCTACTATTCACAGAAGATATAAATTTTTACTGACTGGCGTGACTGCTTGCAGTCAAAGACAGTTAGTATAAAATTTATATCGTACCTGCGAAGCAGGAGCTATAACCCTCTACTCCTCTTCCATCTTTTCTGTATACCCACATGCTGCATCTGAGCATGCTGCTTTCTTGCCCTTTATGATCATCATCTTTCCACACTCAGGACATTTCTTCGGAAGCGGTCTGTTCCAGGACATGAACTCGCACTCCGGATAATTGATACAGCCGTAGAACGGACGTCCCTTCTTTGTATTTCTCTTAACCATGTCTGAACCACACTCAGGACATTTAACGCCTATTTTTTCGAAGTATGGCTTTGTATTTCTACAGTTAGGGAAGTTCGGGCAGGCAAGGAACTTTCCGTATGCGCCGTACTTGATTACCATATTGGCACCGCACTCCTCGCATACTTCTTCTGTTGTCTCGTCTGCTATCTTTATCTTCTCCAGATTCTTGCTTGCATTTTTGATCTCATTTTCAAGATCAGGATAGAAGTTTCTTACAACAACCTTCCAGTCGATAGCACCTTCACCGATAGAATCAAGCAGTGATTCCATATTTGCAGTAAACTCTACGTCTACTATTTCAGGAAATGCGGTCATCATGATTCCATTTACCGCCTCTCCCAGCTCAGTGATATAAAGATTCTTCTGTTCTTTTGTTATATATCTTCTATTTAATAATGTAGATATAGTCGGAGCATAAGTGGACGGACGACCGATACCATTCTCCTCCATAGTCTTTACCAGAAGTGACTCGGTATAATGTGCCGGAGGCTCTGTAAAATGCTGTTTAGCCTCAACTCTGTCAAGCCTTAGCACATCACCTACATTTATTCCGCTAAGATTAGTAGTCTTGACCTTATCCTCTTCTGTACTATAAACATTCAGATAACCTGCAAAGCTTACAGTGCTTTCGGAACATTTCAATGTTTCTCCTGCAGCTTCGACAGTAACCGTAAATATATCATAAACAGCTGCCTTCATTCTGCTGGCAACAAATCTCTCATAAATGAGTTTATAGAGCTTATACTGCTCTGCAGAAACATATGGCTTTATGGATGCCGGAGTCCTGGTCACGTCAGTCGGACGTATAGCCTCATGCGCATCCTGGATCTTCTTTGATTTATCTGTATCTACAGGAACACTATCAGCCACGTATTCCTCACCGAAATTATCCTTTATATACTGTCTTGCATTTCTGTCTGCTTCATCTGAAACACGTGTAGAATCAGTTCTTAAATAGGTAATAAGACCTACAGTTCCATCACCGTTCAGATCAATACCTTCGTAGAGCTGCTGAGCAACTCTCATTGTCTTTGATGTAGTAAAATTGATCCTGCTGGCAGCCGTCTGCTGAAGTGTACTTGTCGTAAACGGAACAGGTGCCTTCTTAGTCCTGTTTGTTTTCTTTATATCGCTAACCGTAAAGGTTGCTTTATCCAGTTTCTTCTTGATCTCAAGAGCTGACTTCTCGTCCTTTAAATCCTTCTTGATATTAAACAGTGCAGAAGCCTTCTGTCCGGGAACCTTAAGATAGGTATCTATAGTCCAGTATTCCTCAGGAATGAAATCATTGATCTCATTTTCCCTGTCAGAAATCATTTTAAGCGCAACAGACTGAACTCTTCCTGCTGAGAGGCTTCTTTTTCCGAGCTTTTCCCACAGAAGCGGACTTATCTCGTATCCCACAAGCCTGTCAACAACTCTTCGTGCCTGCTGAGCATCCACAAGATCCATATCGATGGCTCTCGCATTTTTTATTGATTCTTTAACCGCATTTTTAGTTATCTCGTTAAATGTAATCCTCTTATATGCTTTTTTGTCGAGCTTTAAAGCAACAGACAGATGATATGATATAGCCTCTCCCTCACGGTCCGGGTCAGTTGCCAGATATACAAAATCCGACTTCTTCGTAGCCTTCTTAAGTGAAGCCACAAGATCACCTTTTCCTCTGATGGTTATATAATGAGGTTCAAAATCATTGTCCTTATCTATGCCCATACTGCTTCTGGGAAGGTCTCTTACATGTCCCTCAGAAGCTATTACTTCATAGTTTTTACCCAAAAATTTCTTTATGGTTTTTGCCTTTGTCGGTGACTCGACGATCACAAGATTTTTTGCCATAATCCCTCCGGTATATGTTAATTACCCCAGATTCTATATTTCCCTATAACTCACTGATTCGGTACTATATACCAAAAAATTTTCAAATGCAAGTATTTTTTCCTGACAGTATATAGTAGCTCTGTTCGATCGACCTGACATATCCCAGCTCCTCCAGCGACTTCATCTGGTGGATCGTATCTGTTATATTCATGTCATTTGCTCTTATCAGATCATCAATAAAAACCGGTTCAAAACCAAGCATTCCCAGAAGTTTTTTCTGTTTTTCATCAAGTCCTGTACCTTTTATATCTGCCTTCCCTTTGTTATCTGTTTTTTTGTAAAATGTATCCGCTCCGAACATATTTATAATGATGTCTGCCGGACTGTCAACCAGCATGGCCCCCTGCTTTATCAGATTATTAGTCCCTTTGGACAGCATGTCTGTCACCCTGCCGGGAACCGCATAAACATCCTTATTCTGCTCCAGCGCATTATCAACCGTTATAAGAGAACCGCTCCTGAGAGCCGCCTCTATCACCAGAATACCATCTGAAAGCCCGCTTATTATTCTGTTCCTTGCAGGAAAATGTAACGACACATGAGCTTCGCCGGGCTCGTACTCAGAAAGAATAAGAGACTTCTCACACATTTCCATAAAAATGTCATAGTTTGTCTGGGGGTAGCATATATCAACTCCTCCTCCCAAAACAGCAATGGTCTTACCCTTCGATTCCAGAACCGCCTGATGTGAGCGGGCATCAATCCCCATGGCCATCCCGCTGATTATTGTTATTCCCTTAACTGCCAGAGATTTGGCAAATTCATCAGCCACAAGACTGCCATAATGAGTAGGTCTGCGGCTTCCCACTATCCCGATTCCATTTTCATAGTTTAAGAGTTCAGTCCTTCCTCTCATGAAAAGCACAAGAGGAGGTGTCGGTATCGGTTTAAGTCTTTCGGGATATTCCGGATCATCAAGTGTGACAGCGGTTATTCCCTTTCTATCCAGACTGGTCATTAATCTGTCATACCAAATGTCAGTTTTGTCTTCTCTTATCTCCTCCATGGTCGATGGCTTTATTATATGTTTTTCCAGTAATCTTTCTACTTCCTGCCCCTCATTAGTAAGCACCTCATAAACTGAGACAGCATCACCAAATATCTTAAGCAGCACAGCCCTGTCTTTAATCCTGAAGGTTTTGATGTGATTCAGCCAAAGGAGGCAGTTTCTATTTGTCTTTTCCATGCTACCTCCAATCTTCATAAACACCTGCTTCATTTCTAAAGAAAGATGCTTCCTCTATATCATGTGTACTTATTATTTCTCTTCCTTCCAAATCAGCTATGGTCCTTGCAAGCCTGAGAAGCTTAAAATAGCCTCTGGCACTTATTTCCGTATCTTCAAAAATACTTTTGAGGAGCCGACGTTCATTATCACCGAGTCTGATGTAATCCCCTATCTTAGACTGAGGTATCTCAGAATTAAAACTGAAGGTTTCATTTCTGTAACGATTCTTTTGAATCTCGATAGCCCTTTCTATCTGCTTCTTTGCAGTTGTTGAATCCATTCCCTTTTCATCGGAGAACAGCTGCTCGAACTTAACCGGTTTTATCTCCAGTCTGATATCAATCCTGTCCATGATAGGATGACTTATCTTATTCTGATAATGATATATCTCCGATGCAGAACACCGGCACTTTCTCCTGTCAGGGAAGAAACCACAGGGACAGTTATTTCTTGCTGATACGAGCATGAATCTGGCCGGAAATGTATAGCTGGCCCGAACTCTGGAAACTGATATCACCTTGTCCTCCATAGGCTGTCTCAGAGCTTCGATCACATTTCTCTGAAACTCAGGAAATTCATCCATAAAAAGGACTCCACTGTTTGCAAGACTGACCTCACCGGGTTTCGGTCTCGGACCGCCTCCTATAAGAGCAGCTTCTGTTACATTCTGTCCCGGACTTCTGAAGGGTCTTCTTGTCATAAGACCGCCCTTCATATCCAGAGCACCTGCCACGCTGTATATTTTCGTAAGCTCGAGACTTTCTTCATAGGTCAGCTCCGGCATAAGCTCCGGGATACATTTGGCTATCATGGATTTACCGGAACCGGCCGCCCCTGTAAGAATAATATTATGAAAGCCTGCTACGGCAATTATAATGCCCCTTTTCATAACCTCCTGTCCCCGTATGTTTCCAAGATCATAGGTAAAAGAATCAAACTTCACACAGGGATTATCAGGTATAGTAAAAACATCACCCCATTCATTTTTTAGGAAAATGTCGATTATATCTGCCAGTTCATTAACAGGTATAATATCCACATCCTTGATAAAGGTTGCTTCGTAGCAGTTACTTACAGGAAGCACAACTCTCTTAATTCCCTGCTTCGCCGCTGCATCGACAATAGGAAGAACACCTGAGGTTGCAAGGATTTTACCATCCAGTCCCAGCTCACCGAGAAACAGAGTCTGTTCAAGCTCTTTATTAAATTCTGCAGAGAAAATAAAACAGCCCATAGATATGAGAATGCTGGCTGCGATGGCTGTATCAAAACCAGTGCCATCCTTCCTGACATCCCCGGGCGACAGATTCACAGTTACCTTCCTCGATGGAACAGGATAACCGGAATTTTTGAGTGCGGTCCTGACTCTGTCAGCCGCTTCTTTAACTGACGAGGACAGATACCCAACAAGACTAAGCCCCGGCAGACCCATACTGATATCAGACTCAACCGTGATCAGCATACCGTCTATTCCCAGAGCTACACCACTATAGATTTTTGAATACAATTGAGGCTCCCTTCCGCCTCTTCGGAATAACGCATATCTAATGATATACGCTGCCCCCCTGATAGTCAAGCAACAAAAAAAGATGACAGTTGAACCGTGGCTCTGGGATACGGTTCGAAGAACCGAGGGCTCCCAGGGTCCGAGCAAAGCGAGGATGCGCCTCACGAAGTGCAGCCATGACTTCCAAAGGAAGTCATGCATATCGACAAAGTCGATATGGCACAGGTTCAAATTATCATCTATTTATGTAAACTAATTATTTTACCATATTAGTAATTGAAATATACAAGATCATCGGCAGCTGGGCCTGTAAGGGATACGCTGTCAGCGTAGATAACCGGACCTTCTCCCTGAAATTCAGGATAGAACTCTTTCTTGATGGAACCCTCAACTATTATCCAGTCTCTATCCTTAAGAGTCGATGCTCCTTTATAGTAGGTTTTAAAACCAATAAATGCGATATCGTCAGCACAGCAGGTCATGGCAAAGCGTCCCGGAACGAATTCTGTATTTCCGTAGTTAGATGGTCTGTGTGCCTGTGCCTTAAATCTGATACGCTTTCCTACGTACTTGTCAGGATTGTCGGCAGCATCGATATAGAATATGCCAAAGTCCTCTTCTTCAAGCTCGATCACATCCTTATCAATATCATATGGAAGAACAGTTTCCTCGTCAGTCTGAATAGGCTTGCCGTCCTTACCCTCAAAAATAACCTGACCACGTCTGTTAACAGCTCTAAGACTTCTTCTGTATTCAGCTGTCTTTGTATTTTCATCACATCTGTTGAAGATGATCATGTCCGCATTTCTCAGCTGATCCATCATGATCTTCTTCATGTTATTTACATATACATCAAATGTAGTCGCATCCACAAAGGATATAACCTGGACTACTGTCCAGCCCTTTGGAACTCTTATCTGGAATATACGGTCAAGCTCCCACATACCGTTGTATTCGATCATTACATTTTCGGGATTATATTTTCTTCCAAGCTCCAGAAGATGATCAGCGGTAAGGGAAGATTCATCTATGTATTCAAGATAAATATTCTTTTCCTTTAAAACCTTCTCATCATATTCCTCTTCTCCATCTTCACATGCAAGAAGAAGAGTTTTTGCTCCTTCGGTAAAACCCTGATTCAGAAGCACATCATTTGCAAATGTAGTCTTTCCACTACCCAGAAATCCCATGAAGACGTATACAGGAATTTCCTCCGGTTCATTATTAAACATATTGTTTTCCTCTATTTATTCAGATCTTTTTAAAGGCCAAATAATTCTGCTACCTTTTTCTCATCCAGCTTGCTACCGATAACGCAGAGCTTTCCGGTATAATCAGGTGAACCCTGTCTTATCTCATATTCACCGGGAACAAGATCGAACTCCAGCCATTTTCCATCCTTATCAGGCACGATACCCTTTGCACGAAGGATGATACCTAGTTCATTATCCTCTTCTACTGCCAGCTTATCAAGAATCACCTTCAGCTCATCCTCGCTGTATTTATGAGCAGTCTCTCTGCCCCAGCTTGTAAATACTTCGTCAGCATCATGATGGTGATGATGATGTCCGCAGCTGCAGACACCGTTCTCATCATAATGATGTTCATGATGGTGCTCGTGATCATGATCGTGGTCATGGTCATGATGGTGATGATGCTCATGTTCATCTTCGTCATCATCGTCATGGTCGTGATGGTGGTGATGATGCTCATGTTCATCCTCGTCTTCATCGTCATGGTCGTGATGGTGGTGATGATGCTCATGTTCATCTTCGTCTTCATCGTCATGGTCGTGATGGTGGTGATGATGCTCATGTTCATCTTCGTCATGATCGTGGTCATGATGATGGTGATGATGCTCTTCATCATCAACGGCAGGGTCATACTTGAAGTTCTTCATTATATCTTCTATTGAAGATGAATGCTCCATAGCATCAAGTATTATAGTTCCTGTTATATCATCCCAAGGTGTTGTGATTATTCTTGCCTCAGCATTATGCTCTTTTATCAAATCGACAGCTGTAAGAAGCTTAGCCTCATCAACATTCTGAGTACGGCTCAGAACTACAGTACCACAAGCTTCAATCTGATTCAGGAAGAACTCACCGAAGTTCTTGATATACATCTTAGCCTTGGTAACATCTACTACAGTAGTTGCGCTGTTAAGAGCTATCTCGACATTTTCACCAGCCTTCTGAATAGCCTTGATAACATCAGAGAGTTTACCTACACCTGAAGGCTCTATGATAACTCTGTCAGGCTTATAATCAGTAACAACCTGCTTAAGAGCCTCACCGAAATCACCAACAAGTGAGCAGCAGATACAGCCTGAATTCATCTCAGTAATATTTACACCCGCTTCCTTTAAGAAGCCACCGTCTATACCGATCTCGCCAAACTCATTTTCGATAAGAACAACCTGTTCACCCTTGAAAGCTTCGCTTATCAGTTTCTTAATAAGGGTCGTTTTTCCGGCTCCGAGAAAGCCGGATATGATATCTATTTTCGTCATTATAAATACACCTCGATTCTTATATTTATGATTATTTTTTCCTAACATCTATTTTATCAAATCTGTCAAGCCCCCTAATTCCCAAATTGTATACTTTTATGTACATGATTTGTGATTATATACTCATGAATCACGCTCGTGATTTTCTAAATTCTTTGAGATACCTTCTGCGAGTTAAAAACCGCTCGGCTTTAACTCGTCCAAATGCCCTTTATCATATAAGGAAGGCATTTGGACTTCAGACAAATCCGCTCGCGGTATAACTCGCGAAGCTATCTCTTCGAATTTGACGAAAATCAAGCTATCGATTCAATGAGTATATAATCACAAATCATGTATCTAAGTATCGTCGCGAGCAAGCTGACTAAGCAGGACACGAGTGTATGCCTGAGAGACCGTTTCGGGTCTCGGCGCTTAGCGATTCAGACATCTGATTTTTAGATGGCTGAGAGCTTAGCGAGCGAAGCGACCGCTAGGGGTACCCGAACCGTACGAGAGTAGTGTCTCTCAGGTATATCATCTCGTGACTGCGAGTTTCAGCTTGCCGCGGGTATAGTCTAAAAAGTATACTTTATGAGATTTTTAATTACCTCCGAAAAGCATTGAAAAATCGAGGGAGTTCATCCCTCGATTTTTTGTATATCATTCATCCCCTTCCAACCAGAAGGCATCTCTGCTACTTTCCTTTTTTCTTAAAGATGGAAACTGATAATGCCGGAACTGTTATCTGAATATAGTTCTCTCTGTCATCAACCTTTCCTTCTTTTGACTTCTTAACCACTTTATTGTTATGACCTTCGCCACCGAATTTTGAAAGATCACTTGAGAAGATTTCTTTCCAGCTTCCTGCTGAAGGAACTGCCAGTTTATAGTTCTTGGCATCCACTGTTGTGAAATTACAGATTACAAGCAGTGTATCTTCTTCTTTGGTACCTCTTCTCTCAAAGGAAATAATTGAACGGTTGGCATCATTTGCACTTATCCATGCAAAGCCGTCCGGTTCGTAATCCTTCTCATGGAGTGCAGGTTCCTTTTTATAAAGTGCATTCAGTTCTTTTACATATTCATAGATACATCTATGTGCATCGAATTCAAACAGCGACCAGTCAAGCTCTGTTGACTCGTTGAATTCTTTCATCTGGGCAAATTCCTGTCCCATAAAAAGAAGCTTCTTTCCCGGATGAGCTGCCATAAAGCCATAGGCTGCACGAAGATTTGAGAATTTATCCTCATAGCCTCCAGGCATCTTCTCTATCATAGACTTCTTTTCATGCACAACTTCATCATGTGACAGTACAAGAACAAAGTCTTCACTGTATGCATAGACCATGCTGAAGGTAAGCTCATTATGATGATATTTTCTGTAAAGCGGATCAAGACAGATATATCTGAGGAAATCATTCATCCAGCCCATATTCCACTTAAAGTCAAAGCCAAGGCCTCCCTCTGCTATTGCATGAGTCATCATCGGCCATGCTGTTGACTCCTCTGCAATCATCATAACCTGAGGATAAAGCTCATTCATCTTGGAATTAAGTTCCTTAATGAATTCCACCGCTTCCAGATTCTCATTTCCACCGAACTTATTCGGTATCCATTCTCCCTCGCCTCTTCCATAATCCAGATAGAGCATGGAAGCTACAGCGTCCATTCTGATACCATCCACATGATACTTATCAGCCCAATAGAGTGCATTTGCCACCAGGAAATTTCTTACCTCATTACGACCGTAATTAAAGATATATGTACCCCAGTGAGGATGTTCTCCCTTCATAGGGTTCTCGTGTTCATAGAGATGTGAACCGTCGAATCTTCCAAGTCCATGCTCGTCCTTTGGAAAATGTGCCGGAACCCAGTCAATTATTACACCCAGTCCCTGCTCATGCATATAATCCACAAAATACATAAAGTCCGTAGGCTTTCCGTATCTTGAGGTAGGTGCATAGTAGCCTGTTACCTGATAACCCCAGGAAGGATCAAAAGGATGCTCCATCACAGGCATAAGCTCTACATGAGTATAGCCCATTTCCTTCATATATTTTGAAAGTTCTCTTGCTATCTCACGATAATTAAGGAACTCTCTTCCATCATCAGGTCTCTTCCAGGAACCAAGATGAACCTCATATATATTTACAGGCGCTTTCTTAAGAGCCTTCTTGTCTCTCTTCTTCATCCACTCGCTGTCATTCCATTTATAGTCCATCTTAGTAACTCTGGACGCATTTGCGGGACGGATTTCAGACATGACCGCATATGGATCACTCTTCATGAAAACCTCACCCGTCTTTGAGCGGATTTCAAACTTGTATATCTCATCCTCAAAATCACCGGGAATAAATATCTCGAATATACCTGAATAATCAAGCTTCCTCATCTGATATCTTCTGCCATCCCAGTTGTTGAAATTACCCACAACTGAAACTCTCTCAGCATTCGGAGCCCATACAGCAAAATGCGTTCCATACACACCTTCAAACTCCATGGGGTGTGATCCCAGCTTATCATAGATTTCATAATGAATACCTTCATTAAACTGGCTTATATCTATAGGATCGATTACAGGTTCAAAGGTATAAGGATCTATAAAAGATTCCTCATGTCCGTCTATAAACTTAGCTTTAACCCTGTATTCAAATCTCTTTTTATTCTTCAGTCTAATGGAATAAAATCCATCATATCTTTCAGATACAAGAGAATAGGTTTTGCCTTCCGTTATGTCTGTAATCTTTACAACCTTTGCCTCAGGCAGGTAAACATTGACAAATACATCATCTATACACTCATGTATTCCAAGTATATGATGAGGGTTGTCATGCATGGCCTTTGTGAGCGCCTCTACCTCCATCCAGTTGATTGCAAAAACTGCCTTTCTTCCTGATGCCATTCATTTCTCCTTATCCGGCAAAGTCAAAATGCAACTGCTAACTTTCCTTAACTTACAATTTCAAAAAATAAACCAACCTATAGTATAACCAAATAATAATAATCATGCAAGAAAATTATACATCCAGCGAATATTCTTCGGTATTCATCCTGTCTTCAAAATCCCTCACAGGAAGCGGACGATCAAAGAGGAAGCCCTGGGCGAAGCTGCACTTGTTTGTGCGCAAAATTTCCAGCTGTTTTGCAGTCTCCACTCCTTCCACTATACATTCGATTCCCAGTTCATTTGCCATGGCTATAACATACTTAAACATGATGCTGTTAACGCTGTCCGGCTCATCCTCTTCCACAGGAAGGAAGCTGCGGTCAACCTTGATAACATTCCACGGAAGCTCACGTATGAGATTAAGGGAAGAATAACCCATACCGAAATCATCTACAGAGGTAAAGATGCCCACGCTCTGAAGGCCGTTAACAACTCTCTTCAGGTCATTGAAGCCCACATCCGCAGTTGTTTCAGTAAGCTCTATCTCTATACAGCTGTGAGGTATGTTATGTCTGTCTATGATCTTAAGCAGATTATCCACCAGCTTGGTATTTGTCATATTTTTACGGGACAGATTGACTGAAACACGTACCACTTTCCTGCCTTCGTCCAGCCAGCGTCTGATATCCCTGCACACATGCTCCAGCATATAGAAATCAAGTCTGCAGATATCGTCCGTCTCTTCCAGCATCGGAATGAAACTGCCCGGACTTATCATAGCTCCGTCATGGAACCATCTGCAGAGAGCCTCAGCACCGATTATCTCACCCGTCATGGTATGAACCTTAGGCTGATAATATACCTGGAATTCCTCATTCTTCAAAGCCTCAGGGAACAGTCTCTGAACCCTCATCTCATCATCTCTTGCATTGGAAAATGAATCATTGAAGAATACTATTCTTTCCCTGCCACCGCTCTTAGCCTTCTGATAGGCTATAATTACCTTCTCCATGATGTCCCCGGGATCCTTTACCTCCTCATCCACAGGAACCCTGTATATTCCTATACTAGTGGAGATATTCACAGTTTTACCCTGAGAAGTGTTATATATAACCGGAACATCGTTAAGGTAAGTAAGCACATGTCCCAGCTGTTCATAGGCAAAGATTCCCACGAAGTTATCGCCGCCCAGTCGGCATAATATACCATTATCGCCTATTATTCTTTTTAAGCCTTCGTAATGATTTCTCATTACCACATCTGCAGTCTTTCTTCCCAGTTCATGATTTACCAGAGAAAAATGCAGCAGATTATATCTGACAGCAACCATGCCATTAATAGTTTTCTTGTTTTTCTTCAGATATCTGAGATAACTCCTCTGATTCAGGAAACCATTGTCATCATAATATGTAAGCTCCTCAAGCAGTGTGGTAATACGGTTTCTGCCAACATATGAAATAACCGTTCGCATAACCAGTTCCACACGCCATCTCTCCTCTTCAGTAAGGGGCTTTTCATCAGGCGCCATATATACAGACATCTGAGTAATGGACATGACACTGGATACAACCCTTATATTCAGTATCTCGTCTCCCTCTATTCCTGTATCGAAGCAGCAAAGAGTCTCTCCGCCGCCTGATGCCTCCTCCTGAGGATTCTTGAATAATCTCGTAACAGCCTTAGACAGACGGAACACATTTGAAAGATCAATAAGCAGCTGTTCTATAACAGGCGTATTAGGACTGTTTTTGTACTTAGGATCCGTCATAACATCCACAAGACGTATGAAAAGTTCATAAAACTTAAGTGTCTGTTCATCTGAAGACAGATTAAGATTTACTTCATCCTTTTCAGAAACCACTGAGGTATCACGGCCTTTAAGAGATCTCTTATTAACCATCATGGCTTTAAGTGATTTCTCGTAAACATCCTGTACAATTATATCATTTTCCGGATCATAGTCTGCTAATCCGAAAGCAACTGTTGCTTCTCCACTAAGTTTTCTGGCCAGATTCAGTTCAGTCATTCTTCTGTAAAGACTGTGTCTCTGATTATAATTATCTCCATCTATAAAAATGGCAAACTCATCTCCACCCACACGGTAGATATCGCAGTCCTCAAACACTTCCTTTATCAGTTGACCGGCGCTTTTTATATATTCGTCTCCCGCCTTGTGTCCCTGGGTATTATTTATCTGCTTCATGCCATTTACATCACAGACCATTATGGAAAATGTAATCTCTTCTTTTTCACTGATCTGATTATCCAGCTTCATTTCCAGCTGTGCAAAAGACTGCTTATTCTTAAATCCTGTTAGCGGATCGGTCTCTGCCATATTCATGGCGTCATCCATGGCCTGTGTGAATTTTTCATCCATCTTTTGGGTGGAATCAATATTTGCCACAGCTATAATAACATGGTCCGAATCCTCCTTCGGACGAACAGCAAAAAGTGCCACATGCTGCGGCTTATTATTTATCAAAAGTCTGTAACTCAGAACAAACTTACCTGTCGCTTTAAGATTCTCCAGAAAATAATCCTTCTGCATGACAGCAGCCATCATCGGATAGTCATCAGGGTGGATATCCGTCTTAAGATTATTCTGTGTTTCCGTGAAAAAGTCTTCGCCCTTTGCACCCACCTCAAGCTTTGCATATTCATCGTTTACACAGTATTCAGAGTATTCATTTGTTTTTATATTTACCTGATAAATAATATCGTATCTCTGGGCAAGAGCCACTGCGATCTCACCAAAGGTTTCTTTTTCATTGGTAATATAATCTTCATGTTTTTTCTGGGAATCAATATTACGGACACCGATAACTATATGATCACTTTCATTCTGCATTCTAAAAGCGCTGAGATTCAGATACTGCAGCTTCCCGTCAATAAATTGTCTGTAGGTCATAGAATGCTCATTGGATACCTTCAGAATACTCAGAAGATTATCCTTATCAAGCTCCCTCATGAGCATCTCGCGATCATCCTTATAAATATGTTTCTCTATATCGGTCTTAACTTTATCAAAGAAATTGTCACCGCCATCATCAATTCCGAGATCTGAATAGCTCTGACTGGAATAGAATTCTATATAATGGCCGTCATTTATATCTATATAATAAATAGCTTCAAACATGCTGCCCAGTGATCTGGCTATATCGTCGTAGATCATATATTTCTCACGACTTTCCATATCACTTCTTACCTGGGCGTCGACATTTTTCACACCAATAATAATATCCTCGCCCTTATTTCTGATTGTTTTCAGATAATAGTGTACCGGCTTATCATTAATATTCAGTCTGTATCTGAGTTCAAAGAAGCAGCCATTAGCAAGAGAATCAATAACCTTATCCTTACGAAAAGTTCTGAGAAACTTGCTCTGGTCCTCAACCCAGACTAATCTTTTACAGTTCACCACGGTGTCTGCATAGAAATCCTCACCTGAAGAACGGATGCTGAGCTCGTTATCAGTTCCTTCCGTGGTATACTCCACGTAACTGTCATCCTTTGAATCTATTACATATATACATTCATAATCATCCGCAAGCGCAATGGCCAGATCGGCAAATGAAGTACTTTTAAGCTTATCTTCCATAACAACCTCCCAAATTACCCCTACGAAAGACAATATCTAATATAATTATACTATAATCAATGCCTTCTGTCACGAATTACCGTTGCTTTTGACAGCGTAAATTTACTTTCGGAAATCAAATGTGGGAATCCACCTAAGACAGCTGAGTGTTCAGCTGATAGATGCAAAAATTATACTGCACATTTAACCTTTAAGCAATATTGGGCTCCGCCCAAACCCGTCCCTCGCCGGGAAGGCAGGGAAACAACTCTTGTTGTTTCTGGAACAACAGGATTATCCGTGTCACTCCGTCAAGTGCTGCCCGGATGCTTCGCATCCAGCGTACTGTCACTTGACTTCGCTCCCGCGCCCTAATCTATAAACCATATATGTGATTCCTTATCGCAAATTTTTTCTTCACA
>FZRB01000010.1 GCA_900199595.1 Lachnospiraceae bacterium
TGATTTTCTTCGAAAATCGCTTTTTCCTCATGTTTCAGCGTGTCATAAGTTCAATATGCTCTTTCTGCAAGCAGAATCGCATCTTGAACTATGACACTTATGTCACATTATAATACATTTCTAACTCAAAATATAGCAAGAAAAATGCAGCGATCTTACTTGACCGCCGCACGTTTAAGTTCCTCTTTTCTCTTGTACATTTTTTGATCAGCCCGCCTGAATACATCATTAAAGCTTCTGTCTTTCTCAGGATAATATATGTCCATTCCACTTGAAATAACCACATGTCCTGATTTCTGATTTTCCTCAATCTTTTGGTCAAATTCCTGCAGCAGAGAAGCTCTGTCTCTATAATCATCTCTCTCAAGGATGGTAACGAATTCGTCGCCACCAACTCTGAAGACAGGACTATGACTGTATTTCTGACATATCAATCTGCAGGCACTCTTAATATATTCATCTCCTGCATCATGACCTAAGGTATCATTTATCTTTTTAAGACCATTCAGATCAAATACTACAATCCCGTATTCGGTAAGCATTCCCTCTTCCACTCTCTTTTCTATATCCTGCAGAGCCTCCAGATAGGCCATCTTATTCTTTACGCCTGTGAGAGCATCCTTATAGGACTGCTCCTTTGCAATCTCTATCTCATTCTCATACTCTTTAGCCTCATCCTTATAAACAAATGAATGGATCATGCAGGTGGCCAGCAGACATCCGATAGCATAGAACGGCATAAGCGGATACAGGGACTGTAATGCTATAAATATTGTCATAACTATACCGGAAAAACCTATAGTCCGGTGATGTAATTTCGTTTCGCCTTTAGCCTTTACCGCCACAGCCAGTGCATAAACCGAAGTCATAAGGAATAAAAACATCTGAATAAAAAGTGTTATAAATCTTGCCTGACCCGGAATATATTCTTTGTCATCTCCAAATGCAAAAACTACAGGTATAAACAAGTTGATGATCAGTGCTATAAGCTCATATGTGAATATAATCCATCCTCCATATAGAAGGATTTTACCAAAACGACCATGACTATCCAGATAGGAAACTACGAATCTGGTCCATAAAAGAACTGATAGCACCATAGAGAAGAAATAAAACACAGTATCAATGTATGCCAAAAAGATTATTCTCTCTCCATAGAGAATTCCCCAAAAAATGTCAGAAAGATAGTATATCATCACACCATAAAGGAACTGACGATACCTGTTTCTTGTAATATTATTCTTTGTTTTTAGAGTTTTCTTCAATGCCTCAAAGTTGATTATTATATGAACCACTAAAGAAAGCATCCCTATACTAGCGTAATACATAAGCCTTTATCCCAAATCTATAATGGTATATAACTCTTTTTAATTTACAAACTAAAAACCAACAACGGTGTATCCTATAATTCTAACAAATCACATGCTTATTACAATAAGTTGTGTCAGAATGTCACATCCTGACCGGAATTATTTTTTGTTGTGGTTATTCCTATGATGGATTATGATGTTATATAACAGCTTTGAGGAGGATATAACTTTTGAATAATTCATTGGGAGAAACCCTAAGACATTTGAGAATACAGAAGGGACTGTCTCAGCAGCAGTGCGCTGACCTGATACATGTTGACCGTTCTTCTATAGCAAACTGGGAAACAGGAAGACGTATGCCGGACGCAGATATGCTTGCACAGATATCAAATGCTTTAAATGTAGACGTATCCTATCTTATCGGTTTATCTTATAAGCAGGAAACAGAAATCAACGTTATAATGGTTGATGATGAAAGAATCATACTGACCGGGGGTATTCCGGTCATCCAGAGAGTCCTTCCTGATGCTTCAGTCAATGGTTTTATAAAGCCTTCAGAGGCGCTGAACTTCGCAAGAGAAAACAAAGTAGCTATAGCGTTTCTCGATATAGAAATAGGAAAGGTAAGCGGTCTCAGTTTATGTCAGGATCTTCTTACAATCAATCCACTTACCAATGTTATATTCCTTACTGCTTATGCAGAATACTCCTTAGATGCATGGGATACAGGGGCCTGTGGCTTTTTATTGAAGCCCATCTCTGATGTTGCAGTAAAAAAACAGTTAGCCAAGCTCCGTCATCCATTCCATGGAGGTGAGAATACATGACCAGCTTTATTGACCTCACTAATTTCGGTGTTGCGTGCGCCGGTCTGATAGTTGCGTTTATAGGCTTATTCATCACTTTGGGATCTCCATATATGGACAAAGGAATCCGGAAGTATTTTGAAGTATTTTTTTCTCTGCTCATAGCCTATATATTATCTGACCTGTTTTCTCAGATATCACTGACCATGCTTGGAAGTGATTATGCCATCCTTTCCCGAGTATGTGTATTTAGTGAATCCTTTTTTTCAGCCATACTGATGCCAATGCTTACATGGTTCCTATTAAAATGTGCCGGTAAAAAAACATACAATAATCCTTATTTTGTTGTGGCATGTATTCTTTTCATTTCCTACTTTATTACACTTATAATAACTCAGTTTACCAGACATATTTATTTTATTACGGACGATAACGTATATCATCGCGGACCACTATATCCTACACTTTTAATATCTCCCGCATTATTAATGCTTCTAAATCTGACTGTGCTCATAAGATATAGAAAAAGTCTTTCATCCAGACTTATAAAAGCGTTTTCTATATATATTATTGTTCCGCTTATTTGTATGCTTATTCAGATGTGTATGTACGGTTTACTTCTTATCGTTATAGGCTCATCTGTTTCTTCCCTCTTCCTTCTTACTTACATCCATCGCGAACAGATGGATGTATATGTTGCTCAGAGAGAAGAAAATGCGAGAGCACAGGTAAGTATCAATGTATTACAGATGCGTCCGCATTTTATATATAATACAATGACCAGTATTTATTATCTCTGTGAACAGAATCCTAAAAAGGCTATGGAAATGATAGAAAGCTTCACAAATTATCTGCGCAAGAATTTCCAGGCCATTGCAAAGCATGGTACTATACCTTTCAGAGAGGAATTAGAGCACGTCCGCACATACCTGAACATAGAACAGATACGATTTGAAGGAAAGCTGTTTGTTGAGTTCGATACTCCACATATGGGCTTTCGTATTCCTCCGCTGACCTTGCAGCCCATAGTTGAAAATGCTGTCAAGTACGGTGTCGATCCGGAGCTTGATCCACTTTATATTTCTGTCAGCACAAACGAAACAGAAGATGGAAATGAGATCATTGTTACGGATAACGGTCCCGGTTTTGATGAAAATGAAAATACCGCCGACAATAACAGAGAACCTCATATTGCCATCAACAACATCCGTGAAAGACTATCCATGATGTGTAATGGTACAATCAGTTTCTCTGCCAGAGACGGCGGTGGAACAATTGTCCGAATATATATACCGAGAAATTATTCATCAATCAGCTGATCATATTCATTTATTTTATCTTCAAAAAGCTGTATTACATCCTCTGATTTATAAAGTCCGTTCGGATCAGCCTTAAGATCTTTAAGCCGGATACTATAAATAATTTACTAAAGCTTTCGGGAAATATCAGCGCAGGCTTCCATAGCATCAATGATGCTTGCTCTGAAGCCTTCCTGTTCAAGAACCTTTACCGCTTCAATGGTTGTGCCTGCCGGTGAACATACCATATCCTTAAGTTCACCCGGATGTTTACCTGTTTCAAGTACCATCTTTGCACTTCCAAGAACAGCCTGAGCAGCAAATTTATAAGCCTTGGCTCTCGGCATTCCAAGCTTAACTGCCCCATCAGCCATAGCCTCTATCATCATAAAAACGTATGCCGGCGAGCTTCCTGATACTGAAACCACACTGTCCATCAGGTTCTCGGGAACCACCTCAGCCTCACCAAATGATGAAAGTATCTTTAATGCCTTCTCAATTTCTTCCTCACTGACTGTAGGTGCAGGACTTACTCCTGTCATACCTTCACCTACAAGAGCAGGAGTATTAGGCATAGTTCTTATTATTTTCAATTCTCTTCCGAAGGCCTCGTTATACCAGGCAATGGACTTACCTGCTACAATTGATATGATAAGCTGGTCGTCCTTAAGATCATCCTTTATCTCAGCAGCAACTACAGGAATAACCTGAGGCTTTACTGCCAGAAGAATGATCTCTGACTTAGATACAACCTCTTTATTATCAGCTGTAACATTAATACCAAATGTATTCGCTGCCTTTTCTCTTTCTGCCTCTACAGGAGAAGAACAGAGAATATCACTACCTGCTATTATTCCTTTTTTAATGATTCCACCGATTATGGCACTGGCCATATTTCCGGCACCTATTATTCCAAGTTTCATGGGCTTTCTCCTTTTTTATAAACTGCATACAGAGTACCACATTTAATAGGATTCATCCAGTAAAAAAGAGTGTCGCTTGCGACACTCTCCGCGCGAGGCGCGTGCTGCCAAAAGGCAGCTATCTTCCTTGCGCGCCGAGACGCATCCTTAGCGGAGCGGTTTTTGTTTTTACTTACCGGTTCTCTCTGCCAGGAAGCTGTCAAACTGCTCCTCCGGTACAGGCTTTGAGAAATAATATCCCTGTATGATATCGCAGCCCATTTCTTTAAGAGTCAGGTACTGCTCCTCTGTCTCAACGCCTTCAGCAATAACAGGAACCTTCAGATGGTCGGCTATATCGATTATAAGCTCTATCATTCTCATATCTTTCTTCTCACTAAACGCATTACGGACAAATGACATATCCAGCTTCAGTGCGTCTATCGGAAGATTGGAAAGCATTCCAAGAGACGAATATCCGGTTCCGAAATCATCCATTTCTATCTTGAAACCTTCTCCTCTGAATCCGATTACTGTTGATATAACCTGCTCACTGTCTCCGGTATAAGCAGACTCTGTTATCTCCAGGATCAGATCCTCTGTTGTCAGTTCATATTTTTCAAGAATGCCGTCAAATATTTCCCTGAGATTTGGCATCAGCATATCTATACGTGATACATTTACAGAAACCGGAACAGAAAAGCCGAACTTATCCTTGCAGGCGTGGATATAGGATGCAGTTTCCTCCCAGACATAATAATCAAGATCCGGTATCAGACCATTCTCCTCCAGAAGTGGTATAAAAAGTCCAGGACTTATCATTCCCAGTTCCGGATGGTTCCATCTTACCAGTGCTTCCGCACTTGTAAGTACCGGTTTGTCAGGTCTTACATCGAACTTAGGCTGAAGGAATACTGAAAAATGTTTCTCTTCCAGAGAGGTTCTGAAGTCATCCAGAAGTCTCTCACTGAATATCAGTTTTTCGTGCAGTTCATGATCATATACTCCTATGGATGTGTCATACATTCCTTTTACGCTGTCTGCTGCCATTTTAGCTCTGTCGAAGCGTCTCTCAACATCTAAGGATTTATCTACCTCATAGTATACTCCCACTCTCAGATTAATCTTACAGTCCGGAGTATCTTTTCCTTCTCCGGCCAATCCCTCAGACAACCTTTCTATTATATCCTCATAATTATCCTTGTGAGGGGCATAGATAAGAAATGTATCTGCACCCTGACGACAGCCAACGCCTCCCAGCTTTCTTGCCTGCTGTTTAATTCTCTCTCCTACACGTCTAAGAACTTCATCACCGAAATCCTTTCCATATCTTTCATTTACCATGTGGAAGCGATTAATATCTATTACCAGCGCATCCATGGATATATCCTGATAATGCTGATCAAAGAGATGCACATAACGTACAAAATATTCAGTATTGAAAAGCTTTGTAAGATTGTCTCTTTCAGTTGAACGTATGATGCTTCTGTCCTCTGACAATTCGATACATTTATTTACTCTCGCCTTAACAACCTCCGGATCCGGATATGGCTTAGGAATGAAGTCAGTGGCACCAATCTTCAGACATTCAACTTCTGACTTCTTATCCGAAGTCAGAACAATAATAGGAATCATCCTGAGATCAGAGTCCTCTTTCAATCTTCCGATAAACTCTACACCGCCCATTCTCGGCATGATAAGATCCAGCATGATAAGAGCGATAGCATCCTTATGTTCCTTTATACATTCCAGTGCGTCTACTCCGTCAGATGCAAAAATTATCTCATAATCATCTTTCAGTATATTTCCAAGAAGCTCCTGGTTGATCATCTCATCATCTACGATAAGAATACTCCTTCTGACATCTATTATCTCTTTTTCATTAAAAAAACTGCTCTTGATTTCTTCCATCAGGCTGACCTCCAGATAATTTTATCTGTCTTTAATTTCCACATTTATATAATACATGGTATAAGGCTTATATTCAACACTTCTTCACTTAATAATCAAGAAAAAATATACCACCAGGGCGAGCCTTGTGGTATATCCATTAATAATAAATATTTAATTTTCATGGTCATATGGAATGATCTTATCAATGGTTCCATCCTCATGAATTGTAAGCTTTGTAAACTTAACGCTTCTCTTATGTGAGCATCCATCTGATAACTGAGCATCATGATAGAACAGATACCACTCACCATCTATTTCTACAATTGAATGGTGTGTTGTCCATCCGATTACCGGCTCCATAAGTCTTCCCTTATATGTGAACGGACCTGCAGGATTATCACTTTCTGCATAGCAGAGGAAATGTGTTGTGCCTGTAGAATATGAAAGATAATACTTTCCATTGAACTTATGAACCCATGGTCCTTCGAAATATCTTCTATCTTCATCACCGGCCTTGATAGGTTCACCGTTTTCATCAAGAATCTCAATCATCTTAGGAGGCTCAACGAAACCGGTCATATCCTGTTTAAACTCAGCAAAGAGAGGTCCAAGAGACTTCTCATTACCTTCCGGACGACGCTCATCCGGGTTAAAGCTTCCCGATTGCCACATCTCAAGCTGTCCACCCCAAAGTCCGCCATTGTAGCAATATATCCTTCCATCATCATCAAGAAGAACTGCAGGATCTATACTATAGCTTCCTTCTATGAAATTCTCCTGTGGAGTAAATGGTCCAACAGGTGAATCGGACACAGCCACTCCTATACGGAAGATCTCATTCTTATCCTTTGCAGGAAATACGAGGTAATACTTTCCGTTTACCTTAACAGCATCAGGTGCCCAAAGCTGTCTTCCTACCCATGGAACATCCTTCTCGTGAAGGGCAAGTCCGTTATCAACACACTCACTGTCAAGGGAATCCATGGAAAGGATATGATAATCCTCCATTCTATACTGTTCTCCATCATCATCCTCAGGACAATCCCAGTCAAGATCGTGTGAAGGATAGATATAGATTTTTCCGTCAAAAACATGAGCAGAAGGATCTGCTGTGTAAATATGAGTTACTAAGGGTTTTCTCTCGTTCTTTCTCATTTCAAATCTCTTCATTCTTTATTTTTCTACAAATCTACAGGTTACTATTATTATAATTTGGAACTAAACACATATATATTATCATTAAAAGAAACAAAACACTTATTAAAAATTGCCATCTTATTAACAAATATTGGGATTTTTTGCAAAAATGTAATAAAACATCAAAAAAAGAGTAATGCTTTGTAGTTGACAGAGCGGGTACTAAGTCTTATAATTGTCGTCGAAAAAAGGGGAGCTGAACCTGATTCGGCTGAGAACAGACTGTATTGTCTGGACCCGTAACCTGATTTGGATAATGCCAACGTAGGGAAAGACTTTACATTTACAGCAGGTATGTCCGAACTGGGCACACCTGTTTTTTATACTATTAGGAAAGAAGGTAATCATCATGTTTAAAGAATGTCTTGAAAATGTAAGAAATACCGTACCTCTTGTACATAACATCACAAACTACGTAACTGTTAATGATGTGGCCAATGTACTTCTGGCCTGCGGCGGAAGCCCTATCATGTCTGACGAACCGGAGGATGTGGAAGATATTACTTCCATCTGCCCAGGTCTGAATATCAATATAGGCACACTGAACCAGCGTACAATAGAAGGAATGTTCAGAGCCGGAAGAAAGGCTGAGGAGCTGGGACACACTCTTCTCCTTGACCCTGTGGGAGCCGGAGCATCAAAGCTCAGAACTGATACAGCAGTTAAACTTATGGATGAACTGCATTTTACTGTAATCAGAGGAAACATATCCGAGATCAAAACTCTGGCACTCGGAAGCGGAACAACTAAGGGCGTAGACGCAGATGTGGCTGATGCAGTAACCGAAGATACACTGGACAGCGCTGTAAAGTTCGTAAAGGATTTCGCTAAAAAAGCAGATGCCATTGTAGCTATAACAGGTGCTATCGATCTTGTAAGTGATGGTGATACCTGCTACGTCATCAGAAACGGTCGTTCGGAAATGGGAAAGATTACAGGAACAGGATGCCAGCTCTCAGCACTTACTACAGCTTACGTTGTAGCAAATCCTGATAATAAACTTGAAGCTGCCGCTGCTGCTGTATGCTTAATGGGTCTTGCAGGAGAGACAGGCTGGTCACGCATGCAGGAAGGCGACGGCAATTCTACCTATCGCAATCGTATAATTGATGCCATCTTCAACATGGATGGAGATACACTTGAAAAGGGAGCTAAGTATGAAATTAGATAAGAAGGATTTACTGTTATATGCCGTTACTGACCGTCACTGGTTAGATGGCAGAACACTTTATGAAGTAGTAAAGGAAAGTCTCGATGGCGGGGCAACCTTTATCCAGTTAAGAGAAAAAGATCTGGATGAAGAAAGCTTCCTGGAAGAAGCCCGTGAATTAAAGAAGCTCTGCGCTGAGTATAAAGTTCCATTTGTCATAAATGACAATGTTGATATAGCTCTTAAGATAGATGCCGATGGAGTTCATGTAGGTCAGAGTGACATGGAAGCAGGTGACGTCCGCGAGAAGCTTGGTCCCGATAAAATAATCGGTGTATCCGCACAGACTGTTGAGCAGGCCTTACTCGCTGAGAAAAGAGGAGCTGACTATCTGGGTGTCGGCGCTGTCTTTCCGACAGGATCAAAGGATGACGCAGATGATGTATCCCATGAAACCTTAAAGGCCATCTGTGAAGCTGTATCCATACCGGTAATCGCTATCGGTGGAATAACTGTAGATAATACGAAGAAGCTTGCCGGAACAGGCATCTGTGGAATTGCAGTTATCAGTGCAATTTATGCACAGCCTGACATCCCGGAAGCAACAAGGAAGCTAAAATTTGTTACAGAACAGACCGTATCTAATTAAGCTAAAAATATTTATATAGCTGAAAAGCAGAATTAAACAGATAGGAACGAAAATGATAAAAGGAATCATATTTGATATAGACGGTGTACTGCTTGATTCCATGCTTATATGGAATGATCTCGGAGCCAGGTACCTTCGCTCCATCGGAGCCGTACCTGAGGATGGGCTGAATGAGATTTTGTTTTCCATGAGTATGGAACAAGGGGCCGACTATCTGAAAGAGCATTACAAACTGAAGGAATCAGCAGACAGTATTCTTAATGGAATACAGGATATGCTTAAGGATTTCTATTTCACGGAAGTTAAAGCCAAACCTGAAGCCGCAGAGCTGATGAATTATCTGAAGGATAAGCATATCAGGATGACTGCTGCCACCTCCAGTCCCAGAGCCCACGTCGAAAAAGCTCTCTTACGAAATAATCTCCTTCAATACATTGAAGTGATATATACGACGGGAGAGATTGGAATCAGCAAGCATTCAGCTGCCATTTATGATAAGGCAGCTGATTATATGAAATTGAACCCCGATGAAATCCTGGTATTTGAGGATTCATTATATGCCCTGATGACTGCAAAAAATGCAGGCTACAAAACCGTCGGAGTATATGATGAAAATGGAGAAACTGATCAGGAAGGAATGCGGGAATCCTCAGATATATATATTGAGAAATTGTCTGATGTGATCCCTCAATTATTTGAATAACATGATGTGGGTGTCAAAAGTACCTTTTGACACCATATGACATAGTTAATAAAGCGGCGCATCGGGGGCACCACCTTACGTCGCTATAAAAAAAATGCGCATATAATCTTAATCAAAAAGAAAGAAGGTAAGAAATATGAACACAGCATTAACCATTGCTGGAAGCGATTCCAGTGGAGGCGCCGGTATACAAGCAGACCTTAAGACCATGACTGCAAATGGAGTCTATGGGATGAGCGCTATAACTGCGCTCACTGCTCAGAACACCACCGGCGTAACAGGAATTATGGAAGTAACACCGGAGTTTCTAGAGAAGCAGCTGGATGCCATATTCACAGACATCTACCCTGACGCCATCAAAACAGGCATGGTTTCTTCAACTGAACTTATAACTGTTATTTCCAAAAAACTAAAGCAGTATAAAGCTGCAAACATTGTAGTGGATCCCGTAATGGTTGCCACCAGCGGGGCCAGACTTATCAGTGAAGATGCCATTGAAACACTGAAGGAGAAGCTCCTTCCTCTGGCAACTGTGATCACACCAAATATCCCTGAAGCAGAGGTTCTGTCTGACATGACTATAACCTCCGAAGATGATATGGTTGAAGCCGCTAAAATCATCTATGAAAAGTTTGGCTGTGCAGTTCTTTGCAAGGGCGGTCATCAGGTTAATGATGCCAACGACCTGCTGTTTAGTGATAACGGCGCAGTCTGGTTCAAGGGCAAGAGAATTAACAACCCCAACACCCATGGAACCGGCTGTACTCTTTCAAGCGCCATTGCCTCTAATCTTGCAAAAGGCTTAGGCCTAGAGGATGCTGTAAGAAATGCAAAGGATTATATATCCGGAGCTCTTGCTGCAATGCTCGATCTGGGCAAAGGAAGCGGTCCTCTGGCTCACAATTACATGCTGATACAGTAAGCTATCACATTCACATCAAATGTTTTTTAGGAAGGAATAGTTATGGAAGAAAAGAAAACCAGCACTCTCAGCAACGGGCTTATATGGTTCGGTGCGGGAGTATCAATCGCAGAAATCCTCACAGGAACTTATTTTGGAGAACTGGGATTTGGCAAAGGAATCCTTGCAATTATCATAGGTCACATCATCGGGTGTGCACTATTTTATCTGGCCGGTCTCATAGGCGGCAAAACAGAAAAAAGTGCCATGGAAACTGTGGCACTTTCATTTGGAAAATATGGTTCAAAATTCTTTGCACTGTTAAATGTAATCCAGCTCGTAGGCTGGACCGGAATAATGATCTATGATGGTGCATTATCTGCAGACACTGCACTGCATGCCGGCAAATGGGTATGGTGTCTGGTAATAGGCATACTCATCATAGTATGGATATTGATCGGACTTTCCAATCTCGGCAAAGTCAGCACCTGTGCAATGACAGCACTTTTTATTCTGACAATAGTGCTCTCAGTCATTATATTTAAAGACACTTCAAAGCTTGAAGGAGCAGCTTCAGAAGGAATGAGCTTCGGCGCCGGAGTTGAGCTGGCAGTAGCAATGCCACTGTCATGGCTTCCTTTGATCAGCGACTATACCAGAACTGCCGAAAAGCCGGCTAAGGCAACCTTTGTCAGCACGATAGTATACTTTGCTACAAGCTGCTGGATGTATGTAATCGGAATGGGTGCTGCTATATTTACCGGAGAGGGAGATATTGCCTCTATAATGGTTAAAGCGGGTCTTGGAATTGTAGGTCTGCTGATAATTGTATTCTCAACAGTTACAACAACATTTCTCGATGCATATTCTGCCGGAGTATCATCTGAATCAATCATTTCCAAAATCAATGGCAAATGGGTAGCTATCGGCGTTACCGTACTGGGAACCATCGGTGCTATCACACTTCCTATGGATGATATCACTAATTTCCTCTATCTGATCGGTTCAGTTTTCGCTCCAATGATAGCCATACAGATAGCTGACTTCTTCGTACTGAAAAATGACTCTTCAGAGAAGAAAATGGATATAGTAAGAGCTGTCATATGGGTTATCGGATTTATAGCATATAGAATGCTGATGAAAGTTGATATCCCTTGTGGAAATACATTTCCGGATATGGCAATTACCTTCGTACTGATGTTAATTGCCGGCAAAGCATTTAAGTCCGGAGTTAATTCACCTCAAGATTAGTTACTATTTAGAATTTTATAAATATGACATAAGTGTCAAAAGTCAAAATGCGTTCCTGCTTGCAGGAAAAGCATGTTGACCTTATGACACGCTGAAACATGAGGAAATAGCAATTTTCGTTGAAAATCAGCGGTTTCCGAATGTTTCTAGGATTGCGAGAATTGCTTTAGCAATGGAGCAATCCGTATGTCATATGGTGTCAAAAGGTACTTTTGACACCCACATCATAAATATATCTTAAAGCTAATTTGTAAATGTCCCGGATATTCTGCCCACAGAAATTATATTTCCACTATTTCCCTCTGCATCTATATCCAGCGCCTTAAAGTTTTCCTCAAATTTAAGATTGCGTCCCAGGCAAAAGGCTTCATTTACTCCTTCAACCGGTGCCTTAAGAGCAGCAACATAAATTTCATACGTATGAGTTGAGCCGCTTGGCGGATATGGACCAATGTAATCTGAACTTTGCGCCCAGCCTTCATCAAGCTTCGTCTCTGTCACATTATCCGATTTCCAATGTATAAAGTCCATACCCGTATCATCCATTATGATGACATAAAGAGCTGCGCCATCAACCGCATTCCACTCAAGCTGAGGCGACTTATTAGAACCTTTGTTTGTATTTGAGATAATATCATCCCAGACACCATTATTCAGGTTGGTTGAAGTAACTTCGAAAGATGCGTAATCATCAATAAATGTATTATACTTTGAAGTGCTTTGTGACGTAGCACCGTCTGGTTCAGCACTATCTTGCGTAGTACTTTCCGGCGCGGTACTGTCTAATGATCCACATCCGGCACATGAAAGTATAATCATAAAACATAGAACCTTGATTAATTTTTTCAAAACATTTTCCCCTTGTTACTAACTCAACTTATAACATCATACGGACCGGTGTAACGCGGCTTATCCTTTGTACCCTTTCCGTAATTGATTGCTTTCTTTGGACACATATTGATACATGCCATGCAGTGTGTACATTTATCTCCCCAGACGGGCCTGTCATTAATCATTTCTATATTATTGTATGGACAAATATTAACGCATTTTTTACATGAGATACACTCATCTGAAACACTGAATTTTTTTGTCTTCATAAAAAACTCATAATAAAGATCTGCAACAAAAACAGTGATCTGGAATTCACCGGATTTCATTTTTGTGCTCTGCAGCCTCTTTCCTGCTTTAATGGTCTTCGCAATCTTATCTATCTCAGGAAGAGCATCATTTATAACCTCCAGATTATCTTCTTTCTCTTTTGTCGTAAAATAAACAAGATAATTCTGTGGCATCTTAACCTCTGCAGTCCCCATGTATTTAAAGCCTTTTCTTCCGGAAAGTCTTCTGTCTATTTCAGGGGACACTCCCATAGAAGCCTTGCATGTCACCACATAATAAGCTTTGATTCCTTTTGGAAATGCCGTTTCATAGATAAAATCCGTCATAGGTCTGGCAATAGCCGATACATAGGATGGCGCTACAAAAACATATACTCCGCCCTCCTTAAAATCGGGCACTGCTTCATTCTTTAGAAATTTTTTTATATCTACTGCTTTATCGTCTAATTCCTTTGCAATTTTTTCTGCAACGAATCTGCTGTTACCTGTTCCACTGAAATATAAAACCATGTCCACTCCTTCCTGGTGCATCGGTTTCTATATAAAACATCATCACTTGAAGCTATCCTTGATGTACTGTGAAAAACTCATATCGCCATAGACTGTATCACCAACCATATCATCGGTCAGTGTGAATTTGGAGAAGCGGATAACAGCATCTTTGCCATTTTTCTTTAAAAAGTTGAAAAATGCCAGCACATCAAAGAGCCATACCGGAGCTCTTTTAACAACCGGTTTTTTACCGGCAGCTTTGAAACACATATTTGCTATCTCTTCGTAGGAGTAGGTTTCTTTTCCTCCTATGTTATACATCTTATTCTCATCCATCATATGCTTTACGATAAACTCCGCGAAATCCTCGGTAGAGATGACATTTGCATGAACGTCATTTTTACCAAGAAGTGTTACCTTGCCCTTTTCCACCATTGGCTTGAACACTTTTACAATATCGTAAAAATATCCTGTAGGACGATGGATAACATAGGTGAGCCCACTCTTTTTAAGTTTTTCTTCAAACAGATATTTTGCATGAACCATCGGAACCTTAGGTGCTTTGTCAGCCTTGATGACCGATATGTAAACAAAATGTTTAACCTTTGCTTTCCTAGCTTCCTTAAGGAGATTCAGATTCCCTTTATAATCGATATCATAGTTACTTATCGTTGCAGAACCCTTTGTCAGTCCTACTGTTGTAATTACCACATCCGCCCCGTCGCATACTCCTTCCAGAGTCTTCGGATCCGTAACATCGATCTGTATAAATTTAAAACCATCTGTCACCCCGATATCACGCTGCATCATGTCCAGCGCAACAACTTCATGTCCTTCCTTAATGAGAGTTCTGAATACATCCGCTCCCAGATTACCATATGCCCCAGCCAGAACGACCTTCATAATACCTCACTCCTTTTTTTGTTTTGTCAAAAGGTACTTTTGACACCCATATAATAGTATAATGCGTTTTTATAGGAATCAGCAGTATGCTTTGCTTTTCTATTACCGCTGCTAATGAATCGGTGGTATCGGCATTATCACTTCCTCCATAAATAATCTTGCACCATCTTCTTTCAGCAGCAGCTTCAATGTCTTGCTCGAAGGATTACCCTCGACTATCATTCTTTCTCTGAATTTTTCAAGCTTGTCACGATATCCCAAATCAATTTCTGAACCCTTGACAGATGACAGATAGGCCTCTACAGATCTGACTGACATCTCTATCAGTTCTGCTTCTTCACCCGATTTAATAAGTGAATATGGCATACGTTCCTTTACATACCAGTTATCCTTTTCATCATAATCAGGAAGATCTTTATATCTTTCATATACATTTTTCAGAAGTTCATCCTTCAAATTATCATTTCCACAGCCGTAATATTCTACAAACACGCATCTTTTCTTCTTCATACTCATTGCATCCAGCAGAAGATACGGAAGATTAACAAAGGTTGATGGCATAAAAGACAGTGTCAGGAGTTCCATACCCATTTTAGTCCTTGTATGCATCAGCATCAGATGTCCAAAACCATCCAGGTCATACTGCTTTACATTAAAAACCATAAGCGGAATGAGCTTAGGATATTTCATAATAGTATATTCATCCTCAGGAAGCGTAGAACAGCTAATACTATTTCGAACAGTTTTAATTATTTCTCTTCGTAAATCATTAATCATGTCAACTCATCCCCTATCTTACTTCTCACTTTTTACAGTCCATTAAAACCATATCTATATTTAAATTTACTGAGGAAGCATTATTCCACCAAAGTATTCAGGAATGCCCTTGCTGTCATTTAGTATAAAGCCTCTTGGTTTAAGTGTTATGTATGTTCCATCTGCCTTTCTGGCACGATATGTGATAGAATAAAGCACCGGTGTCCCTTCAAAAAGAGCCTTAACAGCCTCTACATATTTGTCTACATCTTCGGGATGTACATAATCCTTCCAAATATCTTCAACATTATACATATAATCCGTCGGTAATCCGAAATCATTAATCGCTGAAAGTGACCATCTGGAAAAATTGTATTTAAGGTCAGTCAGGAATATATATCCATCTCCAGCCACAGTATGCAGAGCTCCATACAATCTATCAACCTTTCGCATCCTGTCTTCAGGAATCATCTGATTACTTTCTTCTCGCTTCCTGATTTCTTCCATAATGGTTCCGGATTTCAACTCAGTTTTATTTGCATACATACGTCCATCAGCCCGGTTGAATACCTCATGGAAACTCCTGTCTATTCCGGGATTATATTTTGCCATACCACATGCAATTACAGGACCGATTCTGAGGCGTCCATTGGTTTCAGATCCCTTTTTAAGAATCTCAAGTAATTTTTCGCGATTCGCATAATCGTCTCCTGTCAGTATAACAACAAACTCATCTCCTCCAACCCTGTAGACCGAGCTGCCCGCGAAAATATCGCATATCATACGACATGCTTTTTGTATGGCTTCATCTCCAAAGCTGTGTCCTCTTGTATCATTAATCCGCTTAAGATCATTTATATCACACATGATGACGCCAAACTCCGGATCATAATCACCGCTGTTTATCACTTCATCTATTTCTTTAACATTTTCTGAAAAAGCATTTTTATTCTTAATTCCTGTTAATTCATCAAGCCTTGCCAGACGCTGAGCAGATTGCAGTACATTTTCCTGCTCCTGCCTTTCAATAAACTCGGACTCTATATTTCTGATGCAGCCCAGAATATGCTTCTTGTCTTCACACAAAACACTGAAATGACAAACATGCATTATCTCTCCATCAAGTACAAACCTGAAAACAATCAAACTGGAATTGTTTTCAGACAGCTTTTTCATAAGCTTTTCCTTATCTATAAGACTAAGTACATATTCAAGATCATCAGGATGTACTGTTCTTAAAGCCTGTTCATACAAAAATGAAAAGAAATCACTTCCCTGTTCAGGAAGGTTAAGGCCTGATAACATCTCTGAATGGAAAAACTCGATAAAATTTCCGGATTCTGTATCCACATAGTACAAACTGTCAAACTGCTTTGCCAACGTATTTGCAACCTGATCAAATGCTAAACTATCTATATTCATATATAATACCCCCTCGTATTATTTTTTGCCTTACCCCAATTACATTATAACATACTACGACATAAATTAACGCAAAAAAAACTGCATCATCCTTTATAAAATGATGCAGAAATTTTACATTTTGTTACATACTTAATCCAAAGTACAAAATCAATAAAATAATTAGAAATACTATGTTGATAATCGTGAAGTGTAAGTTCACCGGAGCTGGGGATTTTCGTCTTTTTGCAAATTACATCTCTTGTAATTCCTTTTGTCACGTTGGAAAGTGCTTCAATAATTTTGATATACTGTTCCGGCTTGTTGAATAAAGCACGATACAAGTTATTATATTCATCCTGTAACGGAGCACCTTCCTTAATTATTGTGGTTCCCATACCCCTTGCTGCCTGATTCCCGTTGCGGCAGCCGCCGAAGTAAGGCTATCGATTTCAGCAGGCTCAAGGCTTACTCTTAATGCCTCAACAAGAAGCTCTGCATATTTTTTCTTCGTTATACCAACTATCGGAACAGCACCTTTTGCAATAGCCCACAGAATCGGGACCTGCGACTTATCTATATCATACTTCAAAGCTATCTGATTCATAAGTCCCAGAAGCCCTTCTATTTTCTTAAACTTTCTCTTCGGAAAAGCCAGATTCCTCATTGAAAATGTAGGGAAGTGATGCTTGGCATTATATCTTCCCGCAAGCGCTCCCTGTTCAAGAACCATGTATGCGTAATATGTTATCCCTTTACTATTGCAGTAATCGATGATCGGCTGCTGGTCATTCCTAAGCAGGCTGAAATGATTTTGAACCGCTCCGAGTTTAAAACCTTCTTTAGACAGAACATCTTCTGCCATCTTTATATCCTGTATAGATACGTTGGATATTCCGATAGACTTGATACGTCCATCCTTCAGCAGAGGTATGGCATCCTTCAGATTTTCTTTAAGATTAATCGGTTTGTGTATCCAAAAAAGATCTGCAGAACTAAGACCGAGCCTCGTCATACTTTCCTCAAAGGACTTCTCAAGATCACCTGTTCTAAACTTCTTGTTAGGGAAATATTTTGTTGAGAGAAATATATCCTCTCTCCCATTTATGAACTTCCCCAAAAGCTTCTCGCAGGAGCCCATACCATACACGGCGGCCGTATCCCACTTGATCAGACCGAGTCTCACTGCTTCGTCAAAGGTTTCTCTCAAACTGTTTTCATCATAACTCTGTCCAAATACCATTTTGGATCCATTGTTTCCCGGTCCCCACGCCCATGTGCCTATCATTACATCCTTCATCATCGATGTACCTCCTTCATATCTCATGAAGACAGGATATCATCTATCGATAACTCTTGCATTGATGTATGTTAATTCATGATGTTTACTTTTTAAGATTTCATCTTACTTAAAACCTTTCCCAATGTATCTGCGCATCATAATCTACATCTATCTGCTTTGTAAGAGCAGCACCCTCAGCAGGTCGTCCAACTCCTATAAAGCATGGTATTAGATATTCATCAGGAATATTTAAAGCCTCTTTCGCTACAGTCTCTTCATTCCCCAATGGGATTCTGACATTACATCCGTAACCTTCTGACACAGCCGCAAGCCACACATTTTCTATACCGCACCAAATAGATGCATAACAGTTAAGATCCGACAAGCAGGAAGGATTTAGAATATCTACCTTCTTTTTCATCAGAGGAATTATGATTGCGGCAGCATCGATTAACATTCTGTATTGCTTTGGCACAGCAATCTGGTAACTCTCCTTCTGAATGGGATCAGAAATAAATGTCATAGCATCCACATCCTTCACGGTCAGATTCTTAGGGACTCCTTCAATTACACTTTTCATAATCTCCTTATCTGTCACCACTATGTAATTCCAATCTCTGAAATGATCATTTGCAGGCGCCGTGTATGCAGCCTTAACTATTCTCTCCAAAATATCCTTGGGAATGCTCTCATCTGCAAAATCTCTTATACTATGTCTTGAATTAATCACTTCATAATAATCCATTTATAATATCATCTCCAAATTAAATTATATAATCCAAACGTAAATTTAGTCGCGATTCTTATTTACAGTTTTATCTTATCATCAAACTTATATACTGTGAAATGAATATATGTTATTAATAAATAATCGGAATAAATGATATTTCATCTCTAACCACTGAATTCCATGAATAGCAAAAACTAAGGAGAATACCATAATTGATACCTTTTACCACTCCAAAGAGCGTACATCAAATTATCAGGAAAGAGAGCTCCAGAAATGCCGGAGAGATCGAACAAAAATTCTTTACTCCCGAGGCACTAACGATTATATCGATCAGGTAATTTATTATTACTCCGCAAAATGACGATATAGCAAAGCTTAAGACACGCTTCTTTTATTAACATATATATATCGAAGTTTCCAGAAGTTTATAAGACATCTGAGGGTCTCATCTATAACTACCAGACAGAATATCGCGATGATTCCCATATGAAAACCAAGCACAAGAATGGAACTGAATAGAATGATAAATGCTGTTCCGAACAGCTGCGTCTTAAGCATCCAGCTTGGCTCGCCATATCCTCTGATTCCTGAACCGAAAATGATATTTCCGCTCTTTGGAAAAAGATCGATTCCGACGATCAGAAGGAAAATCGGCGCCGCAGCGATCACCGCCGTATCCTTTGTAAACAGACCGAGAATCTGTGTCGGGATAATCATGAATATGATCAGGTTGATAACAGATATTCCCCAGCTTAGCAGGATAGAACTCTTAACAACATCCCATACTCCTTTTACATTCTTACGTCCCGTCTCATAACCTGAAAGAGTGAGGGTTGCCGTTCCTATAGAACCTATCAGAACCACCGCTATCAGTTCCACACCGAATACTATCGAGTGAATGCCCGCTGCTTCTATAGAGACTTTGTTGAGCATTGCTATCAGATAGATATTTCCGAAATTCCAGGCAAAGTCTTCACAAGCTGTAGGAACACCAAACTTCACCGTTTTTAGATACGGTTTCAGTTTTGATTTTAAAATCTGACCAAGTGTCGGTTTCAAAATCAGATTTTTGGAAATGATCACATATAGCAGAACTATAATATCACCCAGAAGTTCGGCAAGGGTGGTAGCCAGAGCCGCTCCCTTGACCCCCATTGCAGGGAACCCAAAATTACCAAATATAAGTATATAATCCAGAGCAATATTAAGGAGTGACCTTGAAACACCATACCATATCATGATATGCGTTTTCTGACACACCTGAAGCATACAGCTTACTGAAGCACCAATCCCCGTAAGTATGAAGATCGGTGCAAAGTAATGTGCATAGTCAATACTCATTCCGATTATGCTCTCATCCACTCCCATCATACGAAATGCAATCTGCGGGCAGAGCAGCCAGAACAGAAACAAAACAAATCCAAGTACATTATTGTATTTAAATAGTGATGCCAATGTATTTCTGGCTTTATCATGTTCACTTGCCCCATATGCCTGACTAACTATGATTGTCGCACCTGTTGTAAGTGAAAACATGGTACTCATGGTAGTCCAAAGCGGTGTAGATGCATTTCCTACCGCACTCATGCATTCAAGGGAAAGCTTTCCAATGAATACACGGTCGATAAGCATCTGCAGCTGGGATATAAGGTTTGAAAGCATTATTGGTATTGCAATTGCAAGTATTTTTTTTATGTATGATTTCATATCTACTAAATTTCTTGACCTCGTCAGTAATACTGATTAAGTTAATGGTTCTATGTCTGAATGTCAAGAACATATATTTATTTAAATGTCCTTTTTTATGTATAATAAACCGATTCTCATTTTACTATCGAATAAACACAAAAGCGCAACAAAGCATGTTTAGCACAGCGTTTTTTGTAAAATAGGAAACGCAGTTTCCTACTACAAAAAATCGTCCCTCTAAGGGACGATTCAACATTAAATACTCTGTATTGTTACATTATGCTCTTTTTACAAGTCCAACTAAAACTTCTGTGATTCCCCTATGTTTCTTTTCTATAGGAACAGGGGCTACTTCCTGATTAATATCAAGATCTTCCGGCATCTCTTCCTGCGTCTCTTCCGTTTTTTCAGCAACGGAAATATCAAGATCTGTAGACAATTCTTCATCACCGAAACCCATCATTACATCAATATCCATCTCATCGAACATACATTTACCTCCATATAACTAATATAAATAAAAAAACATCAGAACTGGCTGTGCAGCCAACTCTGATGAATCAATCATTAAAGTGCAACTGGCTGCCATTTTAAAGGCCCTAATAGCTTTGCGTCGCCGGTTTTCACCGGTTTTGCCAACATATTAAGTTAAGAATATTATATTAGATTTAACGAATGACGTCAAGCTTTATTCGCTTATTTATATATGCAATATCTATTCTCTTTATCATCCTTTGCTCTATATAATGCTATATCAGCTTTCTTAAATATTTCAGAATAGCTCTTTTCAACACCTTTATAAACTGCAATACCAATACTGGTACTTATTTTTTTATCTTTATCCGGCAGTTCTACTACTTCTGAAATGTTATTTATTATTTCATTTGCTATTTCAACAGCAGTATCTTCATCATAGGTATTCCTGACAAACAGTATGAATTCATCTCCGCCAAAACGCCCTGTCAATTCATCACCAAATTTATTCAAAAGGAAATTCGCAAACTGAATGATGACTCTGTCACCAATATCATGGCCGTAATTATCATTTATGAACTTGAACTTGTCGATATCCATGATCAGCAGGAGACCCTTATCAGATGATTCATCTTTCAGAAATTCGTCTATTTCTCTAGTCAGAGCTCCTTTGTTTCTAAGTCCTGTCATAGCATCTGTATCTTTCTGAATACGGATTTTTTTTGTCAGGACAAACTCCTTAATTCGTATAGAATTCGCAACTACATTTAGAAAACATCCAATGATCGTGTATGATAAGACATTGATAAAATCCATCTCCCATACCTCAAAAGGCTTAACAGCATACATCCATATCAAAAAAACAACAGATGCCGCAACCAGCTCAATAGTCATAAAAAACGGCTTATCAATCATAAACATCGGAGTTACAAGCAGAAATGCAATAAATGTTGTTGCATTATGTTCAGGATTATTCATGCTTATTAAGCATCCAAAGAGAAACAGACACGACATTGAAAGATATATAAGAAGCTGCGCTGCAAGCGAGTCCTTCTCTAATATATAAAATAAAATGACAGCAATAACCGAATATACAAATAGCCCCAGATAATAATATCTATTTATCGACATCATATCATTTACCAGAGACGCAATAAACAAACCAAAGAAAACTACAACCATAATAAAATGCAGTATCCTCCAGACTTCATAGTTCGAAACATACGCATCTTTTTTTAGTTCGTTATATTCTTCTTTTTCAATTCCGCAGTAGAAATAATATCTACGAATGGTCTTTAATAATTTCATACACTCTCACCCTATCGGAATCGGACAAAGCATCTTATTATATTATAATTCAAATTTTCGATTTCTTCAATATAAGCTATACTGTACAAAAACTTTACGTACGTCAAGTAAAATATATTTTTTACTTATATATCAATTTCCATATTTACAGCAGGCTTGAAATAATATAAGTATTTACCTCTTCCAAAAATAATGCTGAGTTTTTTCAGTATGCCCTCTGGAGTCAGACGAGATTATGATCGTTATTTTGCGGAGTAATAGCCTATTATACGGCCGACTCCCACAATATTGCCTGTATTTCCTTCTGCATCGGTATCAAGGTCGTCCATGAATTCCTGGAGCTTTATAGCTGGCGTTCTGATGCTTCAGTTGACGGAGCAGGTTCTTTCGTGCATGCTGCTAATCCCAAAGCGAGTGTACCGATTAGAATGATTGACAAAAATCTACGCATATTGTTTTTTCCTTTCATCTTAACCTGGCAGTTTCTGCTGTAAATTATCTTTTTTCATATTGTTTTGATTATTCTTCTCTAATTCTGCTTTCTCAGCATCTTTCTGCTTTTTAAAGGTTCCATAGGATGCTTCTGTCTCACCCTTACCTAATACATTGACAAATCCCTGGTATTTTTTCTTTTCATTATCAGTAACTGCACCTTCAATACTTTTCTGTAAGGAGTTATCCCGAATTTTAATTATATCAGAATGTATTGGAACCTTATCCGAAGATAAAATTGCATCTTCAAAGTTCTTTCCAAAAGTATTTCCCTCCTTAAACATCAGGTCTTTATACTTCTTAAACTGATCTGAATTCTCTTTAAAGGAAATACCCTTATTATTCTCCAGAGAGATCTCCCTTATTGCGGTTTCATACTCCTTGATCTTAGGCATCGTATCATCATACGAAGCCTTATTATAATAATTCTTATTAGCCCGATCTGTGTAAACGTTTCTGACGGATTCTACAAAAAGAGTCTTCTTTGCAGAACTGAGTATTTTATTATTATACTCAGCCTTATCCTCTTTCTGGAAATTTTGATATTGCTCCTGAGTTATCCTGTTGTCAGCCAGATCGACTTCTCTCTGCTTTTTAATCCTTTGATATGTTTCAGCCTCTTTAATTCGATATTTTTCTTCATTAAGAATAACTTCTCTGGCTTTATTATCCAGTAAACGGTACTTTTCTCTGAGCATATCCTGCTTCATATTTTCGCCGTCAATCTTAAAGGGATCATCTTTATGGTTCCAGGTTATTCTTTGTGTATCTGTGAATCCATTTCTCTGGAAATCCTTTGTTGTCTTATATAGATTTTCTAAAGTATTCTTCGCCTCAAGCATGGCTCTGTAACGCTTAGCTCCGTTTACACCAAGCAGAGCTATATCTTCATCTCTTTCTGGATTACCCTTCTTCTTTCTTATTTTTCTATTTTTATCACTAAGGTATGAATTTATTATTTTATATGTTTCTTTCTGCAGATCAATGTATTTCTGCATTTCTTTTTCATCTACCTTAAGAGATGAACTTTCATTAAATTTAACAGACAGCTCTTCTTTAAATTTCTCCCTCTGTTTATCTAATAATTTCAGATTGTCCATAACGTCACTAAAACGAGTATTGGTAGTAAAAACCCCCACATCAGCTTTTTCCATGATGTCTAATGCTTCTGACAAAGTTTTGTCATTTTCTTTGTTTTCATGTCTGCCATTAGCAAATCCTTTAATACGACTAAGTGCCATTGAGGTTTCTATTCTGTCTTTAATATCTGACATATGAGGTTCATGATCTCCGAATTCAAGAATATCCGCTATTACATCATTAGAAGGAAGCTTACCCTCATTATTCTTCAGGCTTTTGATCAACTCATCAGAATACTTTTCACATTCTTTATTCAGCCTCCGTTCAACAACTGAATAATAAGTATTTTGTCGCATAAAAAGCTCCGGATTACTGTGAATATTTTTATCATTCATATAGTAGTTCTTAATATATTGGGTAATGCGGCTCTTTAATTCATTTTCAGATAAATCCTTATTTGTTCTTATGGATTCTGCAGTTGTTTTCATATCATCACTGAAATCCGATTTTTTAAATATATCTCCCTTGCTTATATTGTCACCATAATATAGACTCTTACCGGTCTTGATATCTTCAATACATGCATTCGTAACCCTTTTTAAGAATCCTCTATCGATGATATCCAGACTTACTTTACTAATGTCTTTTACTAAATCGTCGTTTGAAGCCTTTTTCTGAAAGTCTTCGATAATACTTATTGCCTCAAGCACATCTGATGAAGACCTTATTTTCATATTCGAAAGAAGTTCCTTTACAGGCTTGAAATGTTTCTCCTCCCAGTCATTATATTTTACAAGAGTATCCATATCACCGGTAAACTGGGCATTATATTTTTTCATATTTAGTGTGCCTTCGAAAATACCCATTAAATTCAATGCTTCGAGATCCCTGCTTCCCCAGCCGTTATGAATACCCTGCTTCATCCATCTAAGACCTTCAATATACTTTGTTACTCCACGTTTTTCATCCGGAGTACCCTTGCTGGTCATATGTCCCAACGAATTTCCATACATTTTCGATAACTTATCCTGCTGTAAATTATCAGGGAACTTTTCCAGCTGATCATATTCTGAGATTATTTTATCGAATGAATGTTCAAGCCTTGCTAGATATCTTGTCTCTTTAAGAGCAGTCCAGTTATCTTTCATCCCCCTTTGTTTAAAAGATAACGCATCTAAATATTCTTCAGCACCATCAAAAAACCTCATAAGTGGACGCTTAACACCAGTTGTCTGAAAATACTCTCTAACCTGCTCTGGCGTTATTCCCGATTTGTCAACAATACTCCTGAATATTTCCGGTCCTGCTCCCGAAACATTAGACATCAATGGGTCAATAAATGCATTATCGCCGTAGAATTCTATAACATCAGCTCTATCTATATCTCCGGGTGCAGCTAAAATCTTCGTATACGAATTAAATGACTTTATTGCACTGTTGCTCTTAGCTAAAGTCTCCTGCGCCCATTTACTCAATATTTTGTTTTTTTCCTCAAGTTCTTTATTATTATCGGTTAAGATTACTAAATTATAGTGAGGATCCTTACCAAAGCATAATGGAGCAAAGAGTTCATTATCACGAGAAATTTGAACTTCTGATTTATCAACCAATTCAAATATATCGTTGTTTACTGTTTGAAAATCTTCGTAATGCTCTGAAGCCATCATGATAGGTTTTAAGAAATACTTATTTGCTACAAAGCGTTGATTATATTTTTCATAATCATCCTTTTGAAACAGGTTTTTCTCAAACTCAGTATCTTTTACAGGCTTGATGAATCCATACTGTGCAGCTTTGTCTACTGCCTTCCTGTAAATCGGGCAATAACCTTTAATTGGAGAATTATCTTTTGAATATTTATCAAGAAATCCCCTGAATTTTCTGGTCATCATAAATTTATCAGCAGTTGATGGCTCTTTTTTGTCCCATGCTTCTTCCTTTATGGAAGTCATTTCATTTTGAGCTTCTTTTAATTCTTCGATATGTTTTCTGGCCTTCTCAAGTTCCTGAGGGTAGTTCTCTATCTGTAACGTAAATTTTTGAATATTTTTCTGATATCTTTCCTTATCTGCATTATACTCATCCAATTTACGTATAAACCTGTCATGCTTTTTCTCATCATTCTTCTCTTCTTCTTTTTCTACCGGAACCCCCTTATCCAAAAGCTCATTAAGTTTAGTCTGCTCCTCACTTAGTCTTTCTCTCAGTGCTTGAATTTCATCATCACTGTTCAAACTCTTATTATTATATTCAGCCTCAGCGAGTTGAATATCTTTCTGAATAACGCCCAGTATCTGATTCATTGAGCCGAGCACCTCAAGTTCACCTGCTCCCCAGCCGTTCTCTATTGCTTTTTTCTGTCCCTGAAGATTGTCTATACTACTGATTATATTTCGTCTGTTTGAACCATCTAATATATCCCCCTTACCTACAACCGTAGCAAGAGGATCTGAAAAACAGTGATCATACGGACTTTTTCCATCGGCATTAACAAACCCCGACATTTGTTCATATGTCTCAATCATCTTCTGGATATTTGCAGAAAGGTTACTCAGATAACTCTGTTCTTTCTCCTGACTATAATCGTCTAGAAGAGCCTTCTTCTCATATTCACTGTTTATCAGATTTCCGATAGTTTCAAAATAAGCATCAAAAACAGGCAGCGCCTGACCAAGTCCTTCCTGACTTGCAAGATACTCTACCGTTTGCTTTTGCCCATTTTTACCTTCGGAATTTACGGAATATAGCTTTATACCCTGCGAAATAAACTGTTCCATATATAAGTTGTCATAAACCGCTTCCGAAAAATTCCCCTTTTCCGGATTGGAAACTGTCTCAATTAATCTGGCATAACCAAGAAAAGGCAGCATTTTAGGTTCACGTTTATTTAGAATACTCTTATAATACTTATTTGATTCCAAAATCGCATTATAGAGTTCAGAAGTATCGGAAGAATTTGTACCTCCCTCTAATGTCTTATCTGCTAAAGATTTGAATCTGTTTTCCTGATTCTTCACATTTGGTCCTATTTTATCAATAATATTCTTTAGATTATTGAAGGTTTTTGGACTCATTTCTTTCATACCTAACATCCGGTTCATCTCTAGTGTCAACGTTGCCTGAGTCCATGGATTAACTTTCCCATATTTTCCACTATTAAAGTATTTAGGTTTCGGCATAATATAGCCCCCTTATGTTCAAATATTTATTCAAATCATTCTATATCATGTGGTACTAAAATTCTGTGTCATACTTTAGACCCACGGTATTTTGTGTTACCTGGTTTAGAATAATATTCCATTTTATCCTTATACATCATTTCATCCGACTCTTTAAGCATGTCATCTATATCCTTATCTCCGTTCGAACTGAAACTGTATCCGATAGCACAATGGTATTTTGTTTCAGAAACCTTATTTTGAATACGTTCGATAAGTTTCTGGACATCTTCTTCTGATACTTTTCTGCAAACTATTACAAATTCATCTCCTCCGAGTCTGTAAACAGAATCCTTTGCCGAAGCTGCCTGCAAAAAACAAAATGCAAGAGTTGCCAATGCCTTATCTCCTGCCGCATGACCTTCCTGATCATTTATTGCTTTCAACCCATTCATATCAATAGATACCAAGGCATTTAAGTCCTTTATATCATTACTGGTCGAAGCATAAAATGACTGGCGATTCAAAAGCCCTGTAAGTGCATCCTTTTCCGATAGCTGGAGGATCATAAATACGTAATATACAAAAAGAGCTATGATAAGTGTCACACAAAAAATCTTTGAGTATTCCTTTCCGAGTATAAACGGAAGAATCAGGCCTGATGATAAAGCAAGACATAGAAATGCAATCGGAAAAATCTCTGAAGACCGTTTATTACTTCGTTTATACAGCAGATTTACAAACAATACAGAATATACGCCTACCATTATATAAGGAAGATAGCCCAACAAACCACGATGAAGCTTTCCTTCACTGTCCAGGTAGAAAACAATTCCTGTAAAAATTGATATTATATCTATGATAGCCAGTATTATAGCCGGAATAAACACCCTCCAGTGCACATTTTTAGCTAGGGTATAAATAATAAAAGCAATAATTAATGGTGTTGCACTGTATCGTACAGACATCAGAACGAGTCGAACATTCGGCAACTCACCTTTTTCTTCCAGAGCAAACTCCAAAAAAACTATCATAGAAAAAATGAATAATATAAGAATCAATGCATATAATCGTAGTATTGTCCTCTTTTCCAAAAACACTGTTGTCCTGAGCAGAATTGCAAAAGCTACAAGAACTAATACATTTGCCCAGTTCTGAATAATTAACTCTCTAATCATGCACAGAATTCCTTTCCCACTGATTAATACCAGCGTTATATCATCTGCTCCGAAAATCTTTTATGGATTACTTTACTGGGCATAGGTTCCATACCCTTTAACTGCTTCATCTATGGACAGTTTTCCTGTTGAAAGCCCGTAAACCGCCATCCTTAACTGAATTACTGCATCATCAGTAATACCGAATTCTTCCGGTGACAGGATCCTGGACTCCGGAATGTCTCCAAATGCGGAATACATACTATTAAAGGACAGGTCCTTTGTCGGCGACATCAGCCCCTTGTTCCGAGCCATCTCATTTAGTTCCTGTGATGTAACAAGAAAACGCATAAATTCATTTGCGATATCTATATTCTTGCTTTCTTTATTAACGGAGAACTGCAGGTTTGGTATATCAATAAAAAATGAACCATCATCTGCAATAGGAATAGGTACAAATGTATACGAAAATGGATTTGCTGTGAAGCTCTCAGAAATACTTTCACGTTTTTTTGTTCCGGATACAGTATCTCCTGAGCAGGTCATCATAGGAACATCTCCCTCAAAGAAACGCAGTATTACAGCTTCATAGTTATTCTCAATAGCTGCACATGCATCAGGATCCATTAAGCCATCACTTATAAACTGTTCCATCTTGTTAAGAGTCGGTCTCATATATTCGCCAGCCGATGGATCAAGATCATTCAGTTTTTTGACAGCTTCAGCATCACCAGCCACCGTAGAACAGAAGAAAGGATAACTTACTAATGTGTAAATCGATGTTTTCTCCTCAACAGAGTACCCCATCATAGGACTTGTATATCCCTTATCACTAAATTCTTTACACACAGATACCAGTTCATGATATGTAGTAGGAATACTAAGTCCCTCCTTTTCAAACAGATCTTTATTTACCAGCATTCCATAGGTACTTGAAAAAACTGGAACCATCGGAAGAGTTCCATCTTCCGTCTTCAGAAGGATATTGCTGCGGATGCAATCCAGATCAAGTCCCAACGCAGGATCTGCCAGATTTTCAGCATGTTCTATGGAATCTTTATACTGTTCACGACCATACATCCATGAATTATTTACATAAATGTCAGGGGCATCATTTCCGTTCAGTACCGTTCCTATCATGTTGTTATAGTCGTCAATTTTTGTATAAACAAGCTCCACATCCGGATATATCTCATTAAAGCGATCAAATTCTGTTTCCAAAGCCTCAAAGTTATCGTATCCACCAGCTACATTAATACTCGCTTTAAGTGAAGTATCCAGAGCAGGTTTGAAACCCTTCTCCTTCTCCGTCTCTACTTCCTGCTTCTTAGAACCACATGCAGCGAGACTCAGAAGCATCATCACCGATAATAAAACACATATTTTCTTTTTCATAATCGTTCATCCCCCTATCATTATTTTGATCTATATTTGATTCTTCGAATCTCCTTGATAACCAGTTTGATATCTATTGGCTTTGCAATATGTCCGTTCATTCCCACGTTCATGCACTCCGTAACATTTTCAGAGAATGCATCAGCCGTCATTGCAATTATAGGTATAGAGTTTGCCCAGGAATTTTCCAGCTTACGAATCTCTCTGGTCGCATCCAGTCCATTCATCTCAGGCATCTGTATATCCATGAATATTAGCTCATAGCTGCCTTCAGCGGCTGATTTCATCATATCCACACAGACACGTCCATTTTCTGCCCGGTCACAAGTGATACCAAACATACTGAGCATATTTGATATGATTTCCCAGTTTACGTCTATATCTTCTGCAATAAGAATATGCATTCCTTCAATATCGGAATAATCATCTTCAGGTTCGAAGGATTGGGTTTCCTCTCCAATAAGCTCATTAATCTTATTATAGAGAGTAGAACGGAAGATAGGCTTACTTACAAATCCATTTGCCCCAGCTTCTTTAGCCTTATCCTCAATGTCTGACCAGTCATATGCAGAGATCAGAAGTATTGGGATTTCCGAGTTAAATTCCTCACGGATTCTGCGGATTGTTTCAACACCATCCATGTCCGGCATTTTCCAGTCTATGATTACAATACTATAATCACGTTCACTGTTATGCCTGCTTTTAATCATTTCTATTGCTTCATCACCACTTTGTGCCAGCTCTGCTGATGCGCCTATAGATTCAAGTTCATCTTCTAAGGTTTCCAGCATGATTTCATCATCGTCAACGATCAGTACATCAACATCCTCAAACCGCAGCTCTTCCCGCTGTCTTTCGGCTTCGGAAACATCAAGGACAACTGTAAATGTAGTACCCTTGCCCGGTTCACTCTGACATTCAATCGTTCCACCCATCAATTCAACCATCTGTTTGGTAATAGCCAAACCAAGCCCGGTTCCCTGAATACTGCTGACACGGCTGTCTATCTGACGCGAGAATGGCTGATACATTATCTCCATATATTCCGGACTCATACCTATTCCCGTATCCGCCACAACATACTTCAGTCGAACACACCCCGGAACTTCACTCTTTTCCTCGCTTAAATCTACATTGACACATCCTCCGGGCTCAGTATATTTGATGGCATTCGAAAGTATATTTATATAAATCTGATTCAGACGGAGCTGATCTGCATATAGGTACTCCTTCTCCATTTGATTGATATGGATTCTAAATTCGATATTTTTTTCTTTGATCATCGGTTGTGAGATATTCACCAGATTTTCCACCGTCTCCACTAAGGAGAATGTCAGAGGATTTAGTTTCAGTTTTCCGCTTTCAACCTTAGAAATATCCAGTATATCATTTATCAGTGTAAGCAGGTGATTACTTGCAAGATTGATCTTACGAAGATTCTCTCTTGTAGACTCCACATCTCCAAGATTCTTTTCAGTAATGGTTGTCAGACCTATGATGGCATTCATAGGCGTGCGGATATCATGAGACATCGTTGAAAGAAAATCTGTCTTAGCCTTACTTGCAGACTTCGCTTCTCTTGCCGTAATCTGAAGTCTCTTATTTAAGGAAAGCATATGAAACAGATCGCAAAGGAACAAAATAAGTAATCCGACAGAAACAAATCCAAATAGCAGCCAGTTATTTCTTTCTACGTGAAGATCCTTGGCAGGTATAAGACCCAGCATAGTCCATCCGGCAGATGCTGAAACAGGAGTAAATGCAAGAATACATTCCTGTCCATGGGAATTAAACATTGAGACGGATCCTGTCGACGATGTTATACTGTCAAACACTTGAGCTGTCGATTCATTATCAGTTTGATTGTAAGATTTATAAAATTCAAAAAAGCTGGAATTCTTAAAGCTGCTCCCTTTCAGAATATAATCACCACTTGCATCGATCATGGATAGTTCGGCATTCTCCAGTTCAGTCTGTGGAAAAACCCATTTCTGTTCAAGGGCAGAGATTGGAATCACTCTCAGAAGGATTGCATCTATGGTGCCACCATTTTCAGGATCGACAAGTGCAACCCGATTACAGAAAGCAAGTGATTGTTCACCATTCATTGGATTAGTATAAGCACGAGTAATATTGATCGCCCCACCCATATCATTAATCCAACTGGTATCCTCCAACAGATCCACCCTTTTATATGATACTGCAAAGTCATCTGTCGTATTCTGCTTTGGGCGCGTTGAAAGACCCTCGAGTGTATCAATGGTAATTATATGTCCCGAAGTGTTTTCTAACACATGAGAGTTTCGGATAAACTCTATTGCCTCCTCCATGGTCATGCCGCTCATATTGATATAGCGTGACCATACATCACATATCCTTTGCTCTCCTTCCAGATAATTCTCCGTCACACGCTCCATGGAAACCGTTGTATCTTCAAAATACTCTATCTGTCTCAGATAAGAAGCCTTGCTTTCATATCTAGAGTAAAAAACAACGAAAACCAATATAGCAGCCATGATTATAATATTAACTAATATAATCAGAATCTTTTTCATATATCCCCTTTTCGTCCATTATTTAATTCTGGGCATAGGTGTAAATATATGCAGTTCCCCGTCTAACTGCCTTAACCTTTACCTATATCCGTTACTGTCGTAACCACAGTATTTGATGACACTTTTTCACTTGACTATCACGTTGATTTTAGCACATATACCATCCTGTGCATAGGTAAAAAAACATCAGAATCGGCTTAGCAACCAACTCTGATGTATTTTTGAATATACGAATGGAATCAATAAAAAAATTTTAGTCTAAATATGATTAACAGGGTTTTTTATCACGTTATTATTAACACTATGTTTAACCCTAGCTGAAGCATTCTCAGAATTGTTTACTCCATAATTCTTCGTAAAGTTCTCAATATCTATATTATTCTTGTTTTTATCTGCCATTTTTGTATTTAGTTCCTGAAGGAACTTATTAGTTACACTCTGGCATCCCGTATAGGTAGTAAGAACTGCCAATGCATCAAGTGCAAACTTCGTTTTAAAACCATCTCTATCGACTTGATTCATCTTTTCTGGATCAATGGCATCAACAATTGTCTCCATCAGCTTAACATTAGCTTTACGGAGCTTATAAGCATTAAGTCCTGCATAACTTCTGTCATTCAAATCGATACTTGTTATTTCATTTATAGCAGCAACTATCTTTTGATCCCCTGGTGACAAAGCATTTTCCTCTTTTCCAAGAACCGTTTTTAAATCCTGCTGATAATTATTCTGCGACTCAAATAATTTATTGTTATTGACCTTACCTACTTCATATAGGGCTTCCTCAAGATTCTTTTTTAACTCTGTAGCTCTGAATTTAAATGTCAGTCCATTTTTCAGATTCTCCGGACCATTTACATTTTCAGTAACTATCTTAAGGCTGTCCATAGAATAAAGATTTCTAAGGACTTTACTTCTATTTGTGACATTCTGCATATTAAAAGGCTGTCCCTTTTCCTGCATCTCCATTGCAGCAAGCATAAGTGAAAGATTATCAATTCTTTTATTCTGAACTGTCTCATTTTCCTGGGCATTTTCATAAACAGCAGGATCCGACTTTTTTAAGCGACAGCTATTTATTAGTTTTTCATACTTTTCAGCATCTGTTACAGGTTCTTTCGCTTCTTGTTCAGCATCCCTTCTAGCTTCTTCTGCCTTTAATTCATTAAACTTATCTTCTCCACCTGCTCGCTTTACATCAAAATCATCACTTCTTTTGGCATTATCTGTACCTGTTTTAAAGAAAGCTTCTCTGAGTTCTTTTCTTGCTTTAACGTCTTCTGCTTCTTTTCTCGCTTTTGCCTTATCTTCAAGATTTTTTTGGTTTTGATTTATCAAGTCAGTAACCAGCTGATACGCCTGTAAAGCTCCTTCGTAACGATCCTTTCCCATGGTAGATCGTTCCTCCGGGGTTTTCGCTTCTTTATCTTTTTCCTTTAGATAAACCTTTGCCGCTGCTTTTACTTCTTCAAGAAGATTCAGAGTTTTTGGGTCTAAATTCTTATATAATACAAATGCACTTGTGTCATTATTAAACGCGATAGTCAGCTTATTAAACGCTTTCTGGAGCTTATCAAACTCAGCAGAATTAGTATGACCAATCCTTCTTTTTGTATCAATCTTATTTTTTATAGCAAGAATTCCCTCTGAGGATAATTCCGGTTTTTCATCAACCTGAATCTGTTTAAGTACTATCTTCTGTGAGAAACTAAGTGGCTTATTCATAGTCTTTTTGATATCATTCTTAAAAACATCCCACTTAATATTTGCGACATCCCCTTTTTCATTATATTGAAATCTTGAACTTATAACCTCTGATGCTTCCTTTCCCAAAGAATAAAACTCCCGGTAAAGCGCACGTCTTCCCTTTTCTGTTGAAGGATAAGGTTTATCTTTTATCTTTTCTTCATAAAATGTTTTACATTTTTTTGCAAAATCAATATAGTCTTTACTATCTCTGTCTCTTACTGAAAATGTATCTCGTAATATCACGCTGAGTCTTTGAATATGTATCAGCTCATCAACCGGCCATCCCATGTCTATTGCATTTATCTGGGCTTCTATCTCTGGTTTAAAAGTTTCGTTTCCCCTCTTTCCTGTAAAATCCCTTTCGTTTACGTAATACCCCATAGCTTCTAATTCCAGGGAATAACGGGAATTACAATGCTCATATTTATAGGGATTACTCTTATACATATTATTTGTTTTTTCTCTTATATCATCAACTATTTTTTGTTCATCCGGATCGGTTGGCTCACCTGCCTTTTCCTTTTCTTCTACCCTTTTTATAATAGCATTGTAATCTATATCCTTACCTGGCCCATCGGTATTTTTTAATTCATCAATAACGACTTTTCTGCAATAAAGTTTTGAGATTCTTTCTTTTTCTTCCGGTCCCATTTCCAAAGCTTCATTAGCAGATAAGTAGTTTTGCAAAGCCTTTTTATAATTTTCTCTATACTCAATCTGTTCTATATATGTATTCTTCTCTTTATTCTCTTCATAATCACATACAAGATTAGTAATATTTATTATTGAATCTCTTAACTGTGAATAAGGATAATGCTTTTTCACTTCTCTCCATAATTCTCTTGTTGCATCAGGCTTTTTATTCTTTCCTATCTCATCTATAGACTGCATATCGGAATCATAAGATCTTGCATTAGCCAGAAAGCCCAATTGATCCTGCCAAAGTGCCCTTGCGCCAAAAACCTTTATCATTCTAATGGCTGCTTTAAAGTACTTTATTTCAGAAAGCTCTTCAGGATACTCTTCAGGAGGCGTATTCTTTATTATCAAGTCAAGATAACTTTCAAATTTTTTAGTATAATCTTGAAACTTTCTTTCTGCATCTTTAGTTAAAATTTTTTTATATTCAAATCCAGCTTCTATATTCCAATCAGGCGTATCTACTCCATTTTCATCTGCCTCAATCTTCAAATCTAGAAAATTAAGTTCAGTATTTTTGTTGATATTTTGATTTGAATATATCCTATTATCAAAATCAGCAAAAATAGGTCCTGTATAACCTGCTGCGCGTAGTTTATCCTCTATAGGTCTGAACATTCCATACATTGAAATTATCGAAGTAAAAATCATGTAATCATCCGTTTCCGGTCTATATTTTTTAGGCATAACAAATCTCCTATCGAAATAAATTATGACTTTAGTATAGAATCCAGAATATAACAAAAGCGCAACACTTCATTGCATAAGAAGATATGCCACATGGAAAAGAATCAGTTCGTCCAGAATATTTCCTCATCTATCATAAGTATTGAAACGATAGAACATGTTTTAGTGTTTTCGAATCTGATGATCCGAATTACACCTCGATAATAGAATCCACCCTCTAAAAAATCCACGACACAAAGCGAGAAATGCCGTTTTTTATTATTAGACACGGTGTGTCCTGCCATCTAAACCTACAACCAGATTACCTCACTCAGTATTTGGCGTACGTTCTCTGTTTATTTCCGGATTATCCTTAGTTTTACTTATGATCATCCCATTGATATATTCTGAGATTAACCCTATTATCACTAACCTCAACTCCTTCAGCTTCGAGAAGTTTTGCCTGAACTTCGGCTCCGCCAAATGCAAAACCCCCGGCCAGGAATCCTTTAGCGCCTACTACTCTGTAGCATGGTATATTGTCAGGATCTGGGTTCTTATGGAGCGCATTTCCCACCGCCCGTGACATTTTACTATTACCAGCAAGTTTCGCTATCTGCGAGTATGTGGCAACCTTTCCATATGGAATCTTCTTTACCGCTTCATATATTCTTTTAGTCGGGCTGTCACTAATCAGATTGTAGCTCTGCTCTATCATCAGCTTCACATCCTCATCAGGGATAGAACCATCCAGTATTACCGTATTCCAGTGATCCTTGTTCTGATGATAGCCAGGTATAACTGATTCATAAGCCGACCGCCAGAAATACGCCATATCAGGATCAACCTTAATATTCAGATTTATAAATCCATCTCTTTCATAAGTCCAGAGAAAGGCCTTCTTATTCCCCTTAAATCTTACAAGTTGCCAGTTATCATCATGAAATGGCGCATCTTGGTAAGTATCTGGAAATGAAAGGCCAAATTCAAGAGCTTCTTTTCTTGTATCCATCTATATCGTCCCCTTTACACAAGTGACATATTATTAATTGTAAATCATCTCTTGAAGCATATCAAATCCTATTCTATATCGCCTATTCATATATATTAAATCTGCTTATCTGCCATCTCTTTCCTTTCCGCCCTTTAAGGCACTAAAAAAGGCGCTATAATCATCTCTACTCATAACGCCTTATCGCTGTATATAAAACTGTAATTCAATCTAGCGACTGACATTCTATAGTTTTCATCATTTCACAGAATCCGTTACGCTCATAGAAACGCATCCCGTCAACATTCCCCGGAAAAACCTGCGTGCGTATGAAATCCACTTTATGCTCCTTTCCATAGTCCTTTGCCGCACGTATAAGAACTGCTCCGATTCCGTTATTTCTCAAATCTTCTCTAACACACAAATCCTGGATATATACAACGCTTTGAGGTTTCAGACATGAAACCTTCTTCTGTTGAAGAATCATAACGTGTACAAACCCTATTGCTTTTCCATCAATATCCGCCACAAGAATATCTTGATTATCACTGTTAAAAATAGATTGAAAGAACTCCTCAGTCCTTTCACCTATCACAAAATGTTCAGGTTGATATCTGACTCCGTCTTCTTCTAAAACCAAATAAAGTTCTCGAAGCGCTCCTATATCATTGTTTGTTGCTTTTCTTATTAGACATTGCATCATCATTGTCCCCTCGTATATCTACACATTTTAACATCTTATGCTACCTTTTTAAATCACTTAAATAAATCATCTAGTGTAACTACTCTGACAAAATCCCCATAATATTCGTTATGTGTGCTCACCTCATAACATCACATTCATATCATTATATACTGTTACACTTTTTATACTATGATTCCCAAGAACTAAAGGTTTTTTTAACGGAGTACAATTAGCTAACGATTTTAAGTTATCTAACTGCATAAGATCATTCATACTATAGTAATTCAAAATACAATAAATCAAAACTTTAGTTTCATCAGTCATCTGACTGATATCCATACTTTGTATCTCTTCTTTCTTCTTGTCATAACGCAAAAACAATCTATGCAAATATCTATGAAGCCCATAATAATCATCTGAAGTCCATCCATTTTGATTAAGATAGTATGGCTTTATTACACTCATGTTTTCACATCCTTTCTTGACATTATTCTTATTGACATAATTTACTACATCACATACACCGATTAAAATGTAATTGTTCAGACCTTTGACTTTGTTTATTGTTAATTGTTTATTCATTCGAACTTTGCTTCGCTTCGTCCTCATGTATGTTGTCGCCAAGCTCAGATTAATATACAGCGCTGCTTCGCAGCTACTAATCGAAACAAAAATCAGCCCTATGCAAGCACAAGGCTCTTAGTTTTACTATGTTTTTTAGGCTGTCAGGCGCTCAGCGATTTTGTCATTTTCAGGCTCACCGTGAGTGTCACTGAACATAGTATCCTTGCCTTGCCTGCACCTGACGGATGTGTTATGGTTTTCATAGCAAGCTAATTATAACACAAAAGAAGGTCTTCTGACTTAGTCAGTTGACCTTCTTTTCATTGTCGGCTTTTTTCACAGCTCCTTTTATATATCTTACTTCTGCTGATTGGCCTGGATGATTTCTGCCAACGAAATGTTGGGGTTGCGATACCGTGCGTTCGGATTAGGCTCCTTGACGCATACCAGTTTGATGGCATTCTGCGGGCATGCATGTGCACAAGCCATGCAGTTGACACAGTGGGTATAGTCATACACAGGTCTGCTGTTCTCTACGCGGATGCATCCCCGCGGGCAGACACGGGTACAGGTGCCGCAGCCTACACAGGCATCTGTGACTCCATACAGCGGGAAGGAATACATGCGGCCGTACTCTTCCGTCATCTTCATAAACCCTTGGTAGAAAGTCTTCTCCTCTTCCGCCGCAAACTGGATCTCGTGTTTGCAGGCGTCGATATCTGCTTTCAGCATAGCAATGTGCTCATCAACTTTCTTTTCCGGCTCAAGCAGTTTCTGCTGCTCCATGTCGAAGACGATGATGGCATTATCCAGCATGATGATCGTGTTGATATAATCAGCCTTTTTCCCAATGCTCTCCAGGAATTCCTGCGCACGTTCCGCAACGCCGCCATGGTGCATTCCATAGGTGATGATGATGTAGAAGTATTCCGTCTCAAATGTGGAGTTGCGTATGAAATCTTTGATGAGATCGGGCAGATTCAATTCAAACAGTGGACATACGATGCCGATCTTATCGGCTTTATAATGTCGGTCGGTCTTGTTCATTTCCTGAGGGATGCTGATGAGTTCTGTGTCTAGATGCTTGGCTACGTAAAGGCTGTTGCCTGTGGCTGTAAAATAGAAGACCATGTGATTTCCTCCGTGTTATGTTCTGAGTATACTATACCACCCCCGGCATAATATGCAAAATGCTTAGTTTGTATATCGAATTATTCGATTTTTGAATGATTCTTCTTGCATCTTCCGGCATAAGATGCTACACTCACTCCATACTATACCGGGAGGCGATCCGATGGACCTGCGTGTTTTAGAATACTTTCTTGCGGTGGCCGAGGTCGGCGGCATCAGCCGCGCGGCGGATATCCTGCATATTTCACAGCCCACACTGTCCAGACAATTGATGGAACTGGAAAGAGAAATCGGCAGTACTTTATTGATCCGCGGAAAAAGGAGTGTGACTCTCACACCCGATGGACTTATGTTTCGTGAAACCGCCAGGGACATCCTGGCTTTATACCAAAAAGCCCGGGAGAAACATGCGCAAAGCACGGAACTGTCTGGTGACATCTATCTGGGTTCAGGAGAGACAGAGTCCTTCTCTGCCCTTGCGGATCAGATCAAAGCATTTCAAGAACGATACCCTAAGGTATGCTTTCACATCTTCTCGGCACACGCAGAAAAGATCCGGGATGACGTGGACAAAGGCTTGCTGGATCTGGGCCTTATGATGCGCTCCGTAAGCACGGAAAAATATGAAAATCTGGCCATTGGCCGGGAGGAGCACTGGGGCGTATTGCTTCCCCGAGAACACCCTTTGGCGGAAAGGGATGCCCTCGATCCAAAAGAACTCCGCAAAACGCCTCTCATCATTCCGGAGAACACCGTATTCCGCAAGGAGGTCCTGAGCTGGATCGGCGGACAGCCCGATGTGCGTGCGACCTATACTCTGGTACGAAACGCCATCCTGCTTGAACTGACCGGCGGCGGACATATCGTCTGCCTGGATATGCCGGCGACCTCCAGTCACGGGCTGGTCTTTGTGCCCTTTGCTCCGACCCGAAAAAGTGAACCTGTGCTGATCTGGAAGCAAAACTCAGCAGTCTCTCCTGCGGTGCAGGTATTTTTGGACTATTTGGATCACCCGGAGGAATAATAAAACTTTTAAGACATATACACCCCCTCGTCCGTTATGAACGGTCCAGGGGGTGTTGTGTTCCATGATCCTTTATTTGCGCTCCGCGACTCCTTCGATTTTGTTCAAGAAAGCCACGCTCCGCTCGATCCATCCGCGAAGCTCACTGAACAAAGCCTCTCCAAAGCCATGATCCATACCATGGCCGATCTCGAATTCATACGGGATGCCTGCGTTCTGCAAAGCATCTGCCAGGATGCGGGAATTTATGAAGTCACAGGCATGGTCGTTATCCCCGTGCAGGATATAGGTCGGCGGGAATGAACTGATATGGTCTTCCACATTCCAGTCGGACTCCGCAGCTTCTTCCAGGCTGAAACCATGGGTCGTCATGCTCCAGCCTCCGACATCATGCCCTGTGCGCACGCCTCTCCAGGAGACGAAGCCATAAACAGAGATATTTATGATCGGTGCAGGCAGGCCATAAGCAGGATAGCCGTGATTGTCCGTACACCAGGAATCGACCAGATAGCCGCCCGCAGAAAAACCTGCGATGAAGTAATGGCCTGCGTTCAGATGCAGTTCCGCTTTATGGGCTTCGATGTACCTGAGCAGCTGCGCCATATCCGCCAGCGGGGCCGGATATAATTTCTTTCCACCGACGCGGTAATTCAATACGACCACATGATATCCCAGCTGATTATAATGATTAGCGATTGGGAATCCTTCGGATATGTTCCAGATCTGGGTGTTGCCGCCGCCGGGAACACAAACAAGGAAGGGTCTCTCATCCGCATCCGGATCCATGGATGGGAAGTACATGAAATATGCTTCTTCCTTTCTCGGGTCAGCTTTGATCTCTTCTTCCGTATACAACGGATAGGTGAAATCTCCTTCTTCAGCCGCTTCCAGGAGGCGATTGAATCCATTCAACAACGAATATCCATGAAAGATCCTCTGTCTGGAGATCTCTTCGATCGTCGATCCATAAAACGGTGCCTGTTTCAGGTCCAGACCCACAACGAACCGATCTGCGTATGGTGCGATCCTCGGATCGGTCATGATCTCTTTCAAAGTATTCTTCCTGGTAAACATATCGTATCCTCCTTCTGTACCTTTCCTGAACTTTTGATTGCAGTTGTTCATTGTTGATACAACTATACCACGGAGGCTCATAAATGTATAATATCGATATTAAATAGATTATTATGCAATTATTGAATAGAACCGTTATGCTTGAGCGTATCGATCTCTATCACGCGCCGATACCGTTCTTCTTCAAGCAGCATAATATACTCCATCATTCTGACCAAGTATTCCGGAGGTGCACTCATTCGCGCTTCGCGCTCATATGCTCATCGAGACACCGGCAAATGCCGGCATCTCGATGTATGTTGTCGCCAAGCTCAGATATATAAACAGTGTTGCTTCGCAACACTCACGAATAACGAAAGCCATGCCCTTGCAAGCGAGCTTGCGGGCATGGCTTTCATTATTCGTGACCACTACGTGGTAACTGTTTATATATCTGAGCTTGGCTCGTTATCACTCATATTCCACAGTAGCCGGTGGCTTTGGGGTGTAGTCGAACAGTACTCTGTTGATTCCCGGTACTTCTGAGATGATTCGATTTACCAGGTGATCTATCAACTCGTCTGAGAGATGCTCAACTGTTACTTCCATAACATCTGTTGTGTTGATAGCACGGATGATGCATGGCCAGTCGAAGGTTCTCTTTCCGTCTTTTACTCCGGTTGATTTGAAGTCGGGTACTACTGTAAAGTACTGCCATACTTTTCCTTCAAGGCCGTTCTTTGCGAATTCTTCTCTGAGGATTGCATCTGATTCACGAACTGCCTCAAGACGATCACGTGTAATTGCTCCCGGACATCTTACGCCAAGTCCCGGTCCCGGGAATGGCTGACGATATACCATGTTATCCGGAAGACCAAGTTCTTTTCCTACTACTCTGACTTCGTCTTTGAAGAGTATACGTACCGGTTCTACTAATTCGAATTTCATATCTTCAGGAAGGCCGCCTGCATTGTGATGTGCCTTGATTCCTGCTTCGCTTTCCAGGATATCTGGCCAGATGGTTCCCTGTGCAAGGAACTCGATTCCATCCAGCTTTCTTGCTTCTTCTGCAAATACTTCGATGAATTCTCCGCCTATTATCATTCTCTTCTGCTCAGGATCTGTAACGCCTGCAAGCTTGTCAAGGAATCTGTCTGTTGCGTCTACATAGATAAGATTTGCATTCATTTCATTTCTGAATACCTGGATTACCTGCTCCGGCTCTCCTTTTCTCAGAAGTCCATGATTTACATGAACACAAACCAGCTGCTGACCTATAGCTTTTATAAGAAGTGCAGCAACTACTGATGAATCAACGCCTCCTGAAAGTGCAAGAAGCACCTTTTTATCACCTACCTGAGCACGTATCTCTTCTATCTTACCGTCGATGTATCTTTGAGCCAGCTCAGGTGTTGTTATTCTCTGCATTAATTCAGGTCTTACTTCTGCCATTTTTTATTTCCTCCCTCTTTATATGGGGCTAATCTTTCACCCCTATTTTGCTACCCTTTGATGATAACATATATACCGGTATATTTACTATTTATTTTTTTACTTTACTCATGTTTATGTGGTACCATGAATAGAAACCGATACTGAAGAGGCTATCGACAGGTCTGTTCTGCTATATGGAATCAGCATTGCCTGAAATGCATGATAAAGATCAGGCTTTCCGGGCCATACTGTTTCTTTTAATCTGTTTTCGCGATCTAGCTGATGATACCATGACCCACGGTCGTGATCTATAACCACCTCATCTATATATTTCATAAACATAGAATAATCATTCTTATACTTTTCTTTATTTGTCACTCTGAAGAGTACTGCAGAGGTATTAACAGCCTCAGCAAGTGTCCAGTGCATTCTGTCATGATTAACCGGTTTCCCATCCCAGTCTGTGGTATATACTAGTCCTCCCTTACCATCTGCACACCAGGCATCCTGAACTGCTCTGTCATACAACCGGCAGGCGGCATCAATATAACGTTCCTTATCAGATATATCGGAAGACAGACTCCACTGGGTAATAAGTCTTGCCCACTCAATTCCGTGTCCGGGCGTAGCCCCATAAGGCTTAAAAGGATCATCCGGCTTGTCTATATTCATATCAAGAACCTGTTTCCATTCTGAGGTAAAATGCTCCGGAATTCTATATGCATTTTCTTCAGCCCAAGATAACACGTGATCAATTATTCTTCCTGCCCTTTCACGGTATTTATCACCCGAATGAGGGCCATTAACTATATCAAATGTATCCGCTGCCGCCAGAAATGCCTCAACTGTATGCATATTTGCATTTATTCCCCGATACTCATCCAGAACCGTAAATTCCGTATTCCAGGTATCACAGGACAGCCCTTCCTCTTCATTCCAGAAGTACTTATCGTACACTTTTATGGAATCCTCCAGAAGGTCATTTGCTCCGGGTATATCTGCCAGGAGTGCAGAGGTTGCAGCAAGGATAACAAATGCATGTGCATAGCATTGTTTTCCGGATTCTAAACTTCCATCAGGCATGATTCCGGCATACCAGCCACCATTTACATCATCATGCAATTCTCCAATCAGTCCTTTTACAGCAGCTTCTGCGAGTTCCTTACTCTTTTCATCCCCCTTCAATTTTCCTATGCTGTATACATGAGCCATTCGGGATGTTATCCAGGTCTCTCTTTTCTTATCCTTCAAAGGATTTCCATCTGCGCCAAGATAATAGCTTCCTCCTCCCTCAGATGGAAACTTTCTTCCGAAGTCAAGTAATATTCCTGCATTTGAATCAAGAAACTCTTTATTCTCAGCTGTATCTAAAATGTATTTTTCTTCCATAATTCTTTCTTACCTTTGCTATTCATTCTGAAGCGTTATAATTACCTCAAACCCCGGATCTTTATTCAGCAGTTTTATCTTCCCACCCATTTTCTGAACCAGTTCCTGTACTATGTAGAGACCAAGACCGGATCCATTTTCGTTTGCTGAATTCTTTCCACGATAGAATTTTCCGGTAATAAAAGGAATCTCTTCATCCGGTATTCCGGGTCCGAAATCTCTGAATAAGATTCTCGTGCCATTTTCGGTTTCAAGCTTTATTTCTATTTTAGTCTTTGCATACTTATCGGAGTTACTCTTCAGATTTTCTATGACCTGAAGAAGTCTTACAGGATCAGCACTAACCTCTGCTTTTTCCTGAGGCAGTATTATTTCAACATCATCACTATCCGTAAATAATTCTCTTACATCCTCATCCAGAAAACGAACTATATCTATACTCCTGCTTTTTACCTCCAGTCGGTTCATTTCAGATATAGAATGAATAAACAGGTCATTTGTAAGCTTTGAAACCTCATCACATTTCTGCATAAGAACATTTAGATATTTCTGTCTTTTTTCAGGAGTTGAATCCATATTTGCTTCAAAAGCCTCTGCGTATGCTCTTATAGACGCCATGGGAGTTTTTATATCATGAGAAAGGGTTGCAATTACAGTTTTGTTATTCTCAATAGCTGTCTTTTCAGCATTTCTGGATTTATTGATTTCCTTACGCATATTGTTAAAGGCCCAGGTAAAATCCCCAAAATAATTTTCCCTGTCCATCTTTATTTCAACATCCAGATTTCCCTTTGAGATTTCATTTGCAAAGCCCTTCATATCTTCAAAAGGTTTAAGAATTCTTTTATTTACATATAAAATAACAAATAAAAAAGCCAGTATATTTATGCCTGTTAATATCCACATCATATAGAATTCATGCGGTATTTCTTTAATGTTATCATCAGACCGGTCAGCTATCTCATCACATTTTTCCAAAGCCTTATCTGTTTCTCCGGAATTTATTAGCTGCTTGATTTCATTCATTTCTACTGAAATACTACCGGAATTATTATCATTTCCCTTATATTCCTTTAAGCTGGCACTGATTTGAGAAATCACCACATGTGATATGATCAGTATAATGATAATGTATAACAGTGCAAAAAACAGTAGTTTCTTATTCATCATACCCTCCATTAATTGGATTCGTTATTCCAGGATATATCCTACTTTAAAAACTGTTTTTATATGTTCAGGCTTTGAAGGATTATCCTCCAGTTTTTCTCTCAGCCATCTGATATGAACTGTGAGCGTAGAAGCATCTACTTCACTAAAGGCTCCCCAAACCTCTGAAATAAGCTTATCCTTTTCGATTGCATTTCCCTTATATCTGCAAAGATATGCCAGAAGATCGAATTCCTTTAGTGAAAGACTCACCGGTTTTCCACTCTTCGACACACTACGGGAGGTTATATTCACTTCAACATCGCCAAAGCTTATTATTTCTTCATTTTCGGAAAAGCCGTAGGATCTTCTTATCAGCGCATTTATTCTAACCAGAAGTTCTTTCATAGAATATGGTTTCATAAGATAGTCATCGCCACCTTTTTCAAACCCTGAAATCCGGTCATCCACGCTTGTTCTGGCACTGGCAAAAATCACAGGGACATTCGAAACACGCCTAAGTTCCTGACACACATCAAAACCTTCCCCATCGGGAAGGTTGATGTCCAGAAGTATCAGATCGTACTTTCCATCGGTCAGTTTATCATAGGCATCTTCAACGCTAAACGCCTGATCCACATCATATTCATAGCTTTCCAGCATCTCCTTTGTGATGTCGGAAAGGGTTTCATCATCATCGACAATAAGAATTTTTCGCATATGCACCCCCAAAAAGATGACAAGTTGAACCTGGTTCAACTGTCATCTTTTTTATGTTAATTCTATCATATATGTGAATTTATTTCACATGATTATTCTGTTATGAGCTCCCGGGCGCTCAGCTTCTTTACCCTTCTGGATGCGATATATCCAAATAGCAGATAGCAAAGTGCAAATATGATTATTGGTCTGATAAAGAACATCGGTCCGTATTCCAGCTCTATATGCGGGATGCCGAAAAGTGAGAAAAGTGACGCAAGCAGTTTTGCGGAATACAGCCTGCTGAGAATGACTCCGGCCACTGCGCTGATAAGACTTATGATCATAAATCTTGCTGCAAATGAATTTCTGACTTTTCTTACGCTGAAGCCTGTTGCTCTGTAGATTCCAAGGTCCGTCCTCTCCTGGATAAATGCCTTCGTGCATACCATTACTATCGTTACTATAGCAAAAACGAATGAGAGTATATATATGAGAAGCTTTGATCCATTGGCAGCTGTGTAGAAGTCATCAATAAAGAATGCATTTTCCCCATTAAAATCATTAAACTTTATTTCTATATCATCTCCGTACTTATTCTTTACTTCCTTTACTATTTCTTCTCCTTTTGAAATATCTTTCAGAATAACCCCGTACATTGACAGCTGGTCTAAGGTGTACTTTTCATCGGGATTCTCCTTAAGACGGCTTATACCATCCAGGGATAATGCAACGGCCTTTCCTGTATCATTCATAGTCTGGAATATACCGACTACCACATATTCCTCTGAATAATTGTTACGTCCTACTGTCACTGTGTCGCCTATCCCGACTTCAAGAAGCTTGCTGACCTGCTCAGTTATTATTATCTCGTTATCATACTTTATCTCTCTGCCCTTATAAACTGAAGACAGTTCATCCGGATAAGCCTTCACGAAGGTCATCATGCTCTCGCCGTTAACTGATGTATAAATGTGTGATTTGTATAGTCTCGCCTCGATCTCTGTATATTTTTCTATTATATTTTCAATATCAACTACCTTGCATTTGGGCTCTGCACCCTGAAATGCAAATTCAATATCTAAAAATGGTTCGCCCATTGATATAAGCGCATTTCTGGACTGTATATAGCCACTCATCAACTCTGTTGTAATAATCGTAAAGATGAGAAGAACCGTTACTATTACTGTACTGATATATCTCTTTGGAGCGCTTGTTATCTGCCTTAGACCAAGCCAGAAGCTCATGCCGTTTTTTCTGAGTGGTACATTTAAGCGGCTGTCAAAATAGAAGTCCTCATGTCCATTTGTTATAGCTTTAACAGGGGAGGTCTTAGATATCTTTCTGGTAAATATATATACATAAATGACTGTAATCAGGAACAGCAGTACTGTAAAAATCAGACTCTCAATAATAGGCAGTTTCTTCTCGGGAAGTATGGCTGTAAGGCTGAAGAATACTTTGCTCATTATTCTCTCACATGGAATTGATATTATCACTCCAAGCAGTATACCGATAAGTTCAACCATCAGATACTGAATAACATACACCGCCTGTATCTTCTTGTCCGAAAAGCCCTGACTCTTAAGTATACCGAGATTCCTATATTCGATTTCCATTTCTGTACTTATATTATGTCCTGCAACAATGAGGAAGATAACAAATAGCAGAATTGCAAATGCAGTTATAACTGCAAGAATAATTTCTATAAAAAGCCCTGTATAGTGTTCTGATGTTTCTCTTGTCATAGTAGCTTTTGCCATATCATTGAATTTGGTCTTAAGCGTCAGATCTCTTAGAAAGATATTCGACGATTCATCAGCTTTTTCCGTTGGAAACACGAAAACGATTTTTCCTGTTACCCATCCGTCAGTAACGGGATCAACTACACTTTCCTTATTGGATTTATAGAATTTATCAAAGTCATCATCACTCAGGAATACCAGTTTATAACCTACAACTGCCGAACCCATATAAGCTTCCTGAACAAAGCCTTTTACCGTAAATGTTTCGTGAGAATTCAGAAAATCCATTTCAATCTTACTGCCAACTCTGGCATCAAGCTCATTCTTTAGGCCATAGGGAAGATATATCTCTCCTTTTTTTAGTGCGAGATCCTTATACTCCGGAGAATCAGGCATGATAAGTTCTGTACAATCCTCATTATATATAGGAATCGTATCAGGCTTTTTTATAATAAAGTAGCCATTTCCTTCCTTCTTATCGCCGATCGCAACATTTACACCTACAAGATCATCATGTACCTCTATATGATCTACAGTGTCCTGAGCTCTTACCTTATCCATAAGCTCTTCAGAATAGTTCTCTTCAGTAAAATGTGCGAAGATCACACCTTTATCCTCAACCTCGAAAGCCCTGTTTAACGCTGACTCAAAATTTCTTCTGACACCGAACATTGTGATTACACTTATTACTATAAGCATTGTGAGAATCATGAAGCCGGTCATAATACCTTTTCTGTTTTTTATTCCTGCTTTAACAAGTGTATATATTTCCATCTGTTTATCCTTTCCTGATGAGGCGTGATATTTACCAGTCCAATGACTCCAGCCATGCATTTACCTGTGCTTCACGTGCCTTATTACTTTGCAGCAGTTCTCCGTCTGAACCTTTTTCTCCGTAGCAGCTGAGCTCCAGTTCTCCGACTATGTTACCATCATCCAGATAGAGAATCCTGTTTCCTCGAAGTGCTGCTTTTATATCATGGGTAACCATCACTATGCTTTGTCCTTCACTGTTAAGCTCTGTAAGCAGATTAAGAACCTCTGTTGTGTTTTTCCTGTTAAGGGCTCCTGTTGGTTCATCTGCAAATAGTATTTCAGGATCATTAATAACCGCTCTTGCTATGGAACATCTCTGCTGTTCGCCACCGGACACTCTGGAAGGCAGATGTGTTTTTACATCAGACAGATTCATCCTGTCCAGAAGATCTTCTGCTTTTTTCTTTGTTTCAGCTGTACTTCTTTTTTTATTCAGATAACCGGTAACAGATACATTTTCCAGAAGAGACAGATTGCTTACCAGATGCATCTGCTGAAATACAAAACCGAAATCATCAGCACGGATACTGCTCATTTTCTTTTCTTTAAGTGTCGTAATATCATAATCTTTATATTTAACCTGACCTGCAGTTGCTTTATCCATTCCTGAAAGGGCGTATAAAAGTGTTGACTTACCTGAACCCGAGGATCCCATGATCACAGTAAAGTCTCCCTTGTATATATCAATATTCACATTCATCAGAACCTGTGTAATTTCGCCATTATTCGAAAATGATTTCTGAACATCCTTTGCAGATAGTATTATTTCCTTCATGGTCTTCTCCTGTTTCTTTCTTTTCTGTATTAAGTAAAATACTTTTTTTATCTGTTTACAATACTTTTATATACCTTTTCTTATTAAGAAGTCCTTAAGAAAAAAATCTTTCCTTTGATCATTATCAAAGGAAAGATTTAATCAGCATGATTAATTTGGAGTAATTATTATTGTCAGATTATCACAGGCCTTAAGTGAGACTGCTCCAAACATTTTATTTGAAAAAACACCGGACTCTATATTGCACTTTGACTTGGTCCATATATCTGTCACCTCATAACCGGATGCTTCAAAGAATTCATCTGCTCTGACCATTTTGTGCCCGATATATGTTTTTATCAGATTAAGACTGATTTTTATTTCATCATACCTGTCTCCCAAGCTTACATTTATAAATGAAAGAGCTATACTGCCATCAGCCAGTGGTTTCGCCAGCACGTCCAGACGATCATTATCTCTCAGATAGGTTTTATCCGGGTCAACTGCCTTGGTAGTATATATTCGTTTTGCCTGAATCCCAAGCTTGTCCTGATTTAGTGCAATTGCATTTTCATTACTTATTATCCTGAAGATATTGTCATCCTTTTCAACATTTCTGAGATCCATACCGAGCATAAGTGGAGAATTCATCATACACCACATCGTCATGTGTGTCTTACACATAGTTTCCGTCAGACCATCCATTCCAATCATCAGCATATCAGGGTCATTCCAGCCCCTTTCCAGACCTGAAAACTCATCCATTATAACAGCCTTATTATACTGGGCAGTAACACTTGTGGTATAAGCCCCTTCCCAGGTACCATGTCCTCTGTCACCATCTGAACCAACCTGAAATGTTATATCATTGAGTATTCTCCAGGAATCTCCAACCTTATATGCCCAATTCTGTGGCTGGGTTTTTCCCCATTCACATATAGAAAAAACAATATCTCTGTCAGTACCTGTCTTTGCGAAGCCTTCCTGTATTTTGGCATATGAAGTAAGTATATTTTCCTGACGCCTGTGATTCATCAGTCGAAGTATATTTTCACCTGCAGATAGTTCTATATTTATTTTACATACAACTGCTTTTTCTTCGGAATCAGCAGCTTCAATCAAATCATCATAATAATACTTTACGTCCTTTGGTCCTTCACCGACTGCCACCTGAAGCCACTGTCCCGTTCCTTCAGCACAGCCCGGCTCACATACAGCTTCCAGGATATACTCGCCGGACTCGGATACATTTGGAGTAAATACCAGCTCGCTGCTCATTTCACCTATTGGCGATACATCCGGACCTGTCCCGTCACTGGTACCTATTCCAACCACATAGTTCCCCTGAATAAAAGCTCTGTGACCTGTGATGATTCCTTCCTGTGGAGCAGAATACTCACTTACTAAAGTACCATCAGTCTTTTTCAGTTTTATTCCCCTTATGTTAGGGGCAAATGTGAACTTAGCATTTTCAGGATTCGAAAATGTAGCGTTATCCCACTCATTGTAGCAGTTATCAACTTTAATGTAGTCGATGTTCCACCTGACATAATCCTCTGTGTCCACATCCTCATAGCCACAGGTTCCTACCTCAAGCCCGGAACACAGCTTTGACCCTACATCATTATACATTCCGAACTTAAGCCCTTTTTCATGAATATAATCAGACAGGGCTGCAAATCCACTGGGGAATTTTTCTTTATCAGAAGTAAGACGTCCGTCTACACGCTCAGCTCCGTAGCACCCGTCATCCAGAATCACATACTGATAACCAAGTTTATCTAAACCAAGCTCCAGAAGTTTATCAGCCATAATCTTTGTAAGCACTTCGGTATTTCCGCTTCCAAAGGCATTCCAGCTATTCCATCCCATAGCAGGAAGACGTCCCTTCCTTCCGAATAGGACGTCTCCATTGTTAAATGAATCATATCTGTAACATATATCAGTTATCTTTACAGGTTTTTTATATTTCTTTTCCATGCAGATTCTCCAATTATTTAACTGTCGGATCACTTGTATAAAGGTCTGATGCTCCTCTCGCACGAAGAACTCCGTCTTCTCCAAGATAGTATACAGCTCCATCAGAATTGGTATATGTACCATCACCATTATCTGTGATATTTACTTCTGATCCATCCTCGCTATATACAGTTATAACCTCTCCCTGATCAGCTGACGCTGTATCATCACCTGTTTCTGAACTGTAAGAACCACTGGTATAAAGATCAGGATAACCATTTGCACGAAGAACTCCGTCTTCTCCGAGATAATAAAGAACTCCATCAGCATTACTGTATGTGCCATCTCCATTATTAGTCAAATATACTTCATTTCCGTCTTCACTATATGCAGTAATGGAATTCTCTTTTGACGGTGCCTCTGTAGCTTCTTCGGTTTCAGCTTCAGTAGCCTCTTCGGTTTTTTCCTCTGTCTTCTCTTTTTCCTTTTCTTTACTCGTTTCTTTATCCTTTTCCTTTTTCTTTTCCTTTTTTGCCTCTTCAGTTTTTTCCTCAGCCTTCTCTGTAGTATCTTCCTTCTCTTTTTCTGTTGTTTTTTCTGCAACAGTTGTAGTCTCTGTTTTGTCTGCTTTTTTCTTATCCTTGTCGGAACCACAGGCAGCCAGACCAAACATCATGCAGCCAGCCAGAATCAGAACGACCAGTTTCTTCATTTATTTTTCCTCCTTTTTCATCTCCGGGGATTTATCCGGAATAACAATTGATGCTACCACAAATACTATAAGAATAAATGGATATATCAGAAATGGCATCAGTGATATACTTGTTATTCCTGCTATTCCTGCAGCAATAAGCAGCTGGGCACCATAAGGTATGATACCCTGCATGATACAGGAGCATGTATCCAGCAGAGATGCTGTTTTCTTTGGATCAACATTATACTCTTCACTAATATTTTTTGCTATCGGAGCTGCTATTACAATTGCCACTGTATTATTAGCTGTGGCTATATCCATAAAGGATGTAAGAAGCGCTATTCCAAACATGCCGCCCCTTTTCCCGTTAGCCACTTTCCTTATAAGGGCAAGTATGGCTTCAAATCCACCATTCTCCTTCATAAGTGATGCTATTGATGCCACAAGAATCGTTACTATCATAGTTTCAAACATTCCCGACATTCCACTTCCCATAGAAGAAAGGGCAGTCTGATAGGTTAATGATCCTGTTATGATCCCTGCTCCGATGAAAAGAACTATTCCGGTACTTAACACGATAAATACATTTATACCGATAATAGACATAGCAAGCACTATAAAATAAGGAAGAGCCTGAATAATATTAAACTCAAAGTCACCCACTTCTGCGCCGCTTTTCATTATTGCATAAACCAAAAGAATGACCAGAGTTATAAGTGCGGAAGGAAGTGCTATCTTTATATTAGTAAAGAATTTATCCTTCATCTCGACACCCTGTGTTTTTGTTGCAGCTATTGTCGTGTCTGATATGAAGGACAGATTATCACCAAACATGGCTCCGCCCACTACAACTCCCACACACAACGGTAGTGACAGCTTGCCTCCGCTTGCAACTGCACAGGCAATCGGAGCAATTACAGTAATTGTTCCAACACTGGTTCCCATGGCCATAGAAATAAGACAGGCTATCAGAAAAAGACCCGGAACGGCAAACCTGCTGGGGATTACATTTAAAAGCATATTCGCCGTACTGGTTGCTCCGCCTGCTTCACTTGCTATACCACTGAAAGCTCCTGCCATCAGAAATATAAAGAGCATGATAACTATATTGTCATCACCGATTCCTTTTGCGCATACGTGTATCTTCTCATCAAAGGTCAGCTTCTTATTTTGCAAAAAAGCCGCAATAAGTGATATGGAAAATGCGAGAACAACAGATACTACATAGAATCCCATCTGTCCTTCTTCAGGCTTTATGTATTCAAAAAATATACCATTTCCAAGATACAGAATAAGAAACAATCCTATCGGAAGTAATGCTTTCGGATTAGGACTTATCCTTTCCTCAACCTTTTGTTCTTCCATTTTAACTTTTTACCCTTCTATATTATTTTGAAGCAGATTTTTTCTTTTTCAGAAACTCCGGAAGATCCCTGCCTGCTTTACGCCATTCGTAGTATTCCGCAGTAGCTGCAAAGATAACATCACCGGAAGAATTAAGTGCAGTTTCCACACTATCCTGAATAACACCGATAATAAAACCAACTCCTACAACCTGCATAGCTATATCATTTGATATTCCGAAAAGTGAACATGCCATAGGAATAAGCAGAAGTGAGCCTCCTGCAACTCCTGATGCACCACATGCAGCAATCGCAGCAAGAAATGACATAACAAATGCAGTCGGGATATCAACATTTACACCTACTGTATTTGCAGCAGCCAGTGTCATAACTGTAATTGTGATTGCAGCACCATCCATATTGATGGTTGCTCCAAGAGGTATTGATACAGAATAAACATCCTCATCAAGTCCAAGCTTCTCACAGAGCTCCATATTAACCGGTATATTCGCAGCTGAGCTTCTCGTGAAAAATGCGGTCAGTCCACTTTCCTTGATACATTTCCATACCAGAGGATATGGATTACACCTTAGACATATAGCTACTATGATCGGATTGATTATAAGCGATACTGTCAGCATACATCCAACCAGAAGAGCTACTATCTTTCCGTAATCAACAAATATATTCATACCGTTACTGGATACTGAGCCAAACACAAGACCGCATATCCCAAATGGAGCAAGATTTATGATCCATTTTACTCCCTGTGATACTGCATCAGAAAAATCAGAAAGCATCACCTTTGTGGTTTCCGAAGCTATCTTCTTAAGAGCCATTCCGAAGATCACTGCCCAGAGCAGAATACCTATATAATTGGCACTTGCAGTGGCCTGGATGGGATTGACGACTATATTCATAAGAAGATTACTGAGAACCTCTCCGAGCCCGCTGGGAGGAGTCTGTTCTCTTGCACCTTCTGCCAGAATCATGGTCTGTGGAAATGCAAAGCTGGCTATAACTGCCACAAATGCTGCTATAAGCGTAGTAATCAGATATAAAAAAATAACCATACCAAATCTCTTATCCAGCTTAGCAGTACCCTGACAAAGTGCGCTGGTTACAAGCACTGCAACAAGTACCGGAGCAATAGCCTTAAGAGCACCTACAAAAAGGCTTCCCAAGGTTGAAATCCAGGTCGCACCCGGTATCAAAAAAGCAAGAATTACACCGATTACAATACCGATAAATATGCGTAAGATCAAACTTACACTGTTATACTTTTCTACTACCTTCTTTAATACTGCCATAACACCTCCATCTTGAATCATTCACAGAATAATATAAAAATTATAAACCATTTCTCATTTTATATCAATTTTTACAATCTGTCTGATTTCTTCGATCAACTCGTTATATTCATGTATAAATGCCGCGTGATGTATGCTTATATACTGAACATCTGAAACATTTGCTGCAGCTTCCATTTCTGCCGCTATTTCAGAGAGCCTAATGGCACCGATCGTTTTAGATGAGCTTTTGATACTGTGTGCATTTATACCATATGTTTTAATATCCTGATTATTGAACGCCTGTATAAGCACTTCCGTTTTATCATCATCGATATAACTATGAAGCATCTCATACCAGAATGATCTGGAATCCATGCAATATGTCATAGCCTTTTCCATATTCATCTGAGAACAGAGTTTTTTTATCTGTTCCAGTTCTTTAGAACTAAAGCTGTCATCATCATAGAAATTCTCGTCATCTCCACCACCCGCAGGAAATTCAAGTATTTCCGGTTCTTCTGCATCATCTATATCTGTACCTGTACAAGTCATATCACTTTTTATGCTTCTGTCAGTTTCTTCATCAGAATAAATCTTGTCACTTGAGATATACTTTCTCAGAACAGCTTCAAGATTCCCCACTTCAATTGGCTTGGACAGATAATCATCAAAGCCTTCAGTCAGATACATATCTCTTACTCCGGAAATGGCATTGGCAGTAAGTGCGATAATTACAGTATCATCTGAAACCAGCTTACGATTCTTGATTTCCCTGAGCACTTCTATTCCATCCATTTCAGGCATCATATGATCCAGAAATACCAGATCATACTGTTTCTCAGAAAGAGTTTTAAGAGCTTCCTCTCCCGAAGATAACATATCAGCTTTGATTCCGAATAACCCAAGAAGTTTTCCCGCAACCTTAAGATTCATACTGTTATCATCCACTACAAGAATACTTGCATTTGGAGCGTAAAACTTTTCTTTTTCATTCATATGTTTTGTATGGAAATGTGCTCTTTCCCGGTAATCACCCATAGGACTATTATCTTCCACCTTCTGGGGAAGCACAAAGCCGAAGGTAGAACCCTTACCATAAACACTCTCAACCTCAAGATGGCTGTCCATTTTATTCAAAATTCCTGTTACTATAGACAGACCCAGACCAGTTCCTTCAATTGTTCTGTTACGATTCATTTCCAGCCTTTTAAAGGATTCTGTCATTTCACCGATATCTTCTTCCTTGATTCCAATACCGGTATCTGTTACTTCAACGCTCATCATAATCATACCGTCAGATTCACTCTGCTTTTTTATCACAAGTTTAACACTTCCTTTTTCGGTATACTTCACAGCATTAGTAAGCAGATTTGAAATAACCTGTTTGATCCTGATATCATCACCAATTAGCATGCTGGGCAGTTCTTCATCTGCTTCGATCACAAATTCCAGCCCCTTAGCTTTAGCTCTTTCAGCAATAGTGTTTTCCAGGTCAAATATCATAAGTGCTGTATCATAGCTTACCGGTTCTATTTCCATCTTTCCGTCTTCAATCTTAGAAAAATCCAGAATAGAATTAATCAGAGAAAGCAGCGTTCTTCCAGAGCTCTTTATATTTTCAGCATATTCTTTTATCTCAGCTTCTTTGCTTTCCCGGAGCACCATTTCATTCATACCGAGAATAGCATTTATAGGAGTTCTTATTTCATGAGACATCTGAGCCAGAAACGAACTTTTTGCTTCATTTGCAGATTCAGCGGCAGTTTTTTCCAGTTTTAAAATCTCTGCCTCCATTTCTTTTTGACGTTCTCTAAGTTTAAGCGCCTCCATCACCTTGGATTCAAGAGTATTATCTTCTGTTCTCAGCTGATAACCTTTTCTTTTGTTTCCAATATACAGATGACTCAGGGTTATTTTATAACTGATATCATTTTTATTGACATAGAAATAAGAAGAATCACCACTGATCATAATTTTATCTACGCATTCAAGTATCTGTGCAAAATTATCATTTTCCGCTGTAAGTGGCTGATCAATATAGAGTTCTGCAAGCTCAGGAATACATTCCAAAGCAGGCTCCGTACAACCAAGATATCTCATTTTCAAGTCAAATGACGCAAATCCGATACTTCCATTTTCTGTAAGACTGGAAAACGCCGATTCAGATACATCATATAGATTAAATCTTTTCATGATAATAAGAAAAATAATCTGCGCAAATATATATGATGCAGGAAGCAGTTCAAACGCCGGATGGAAGGCCTTCCCGCATAAGAATGCCAGGATAATCACCAAATAAACTGTCAGAAGAAGTATTGTATTCAATTTTGAGGTGTGTTTTCTGGTAAGACTATATATAAGCAAAGAAAGATTAGCTATCAGATAACAAGCTATCATCACATAGTAAAAAGTATGCACAGGACCATATTCTTTAACCAGATAGGAAACTCCGTCAAGCTGTTTCAATTCAACACTCTTATACATAAGTAAATTGCTTCCAGTGTTTATAGCAACAAAGAGACAAAATGAACCTATCGCCGTCAGAATCGCTGTGATTATCTTAGGTAGTTTAAGTTTGCAGAAATTAAGAACATACAGAAAAAAGAAGAGCTCAAGAAAACAACCATCCAGATATTCAATTCCATTAGCCAGTAAAGCCTGTTCCACATTGGTTGCTGTAGCCACAGATAAATATCCAAGGTTAATGACCGGGATGAACACAAATATAATTGGAAAATGTACAGAAATTCCCCGCCTCCAGCGTAAAACAAATATGGAAGAAAACAGGACAGATAGAATTACTGTAGCATGGAAATAAAATATCATTATATTCACCTTTCTTAAATGGAAGTTTGTGATATCTTTGTCAGGAACTTCGATATAAACTTCGCACACATCTTTCTCATCCAGTCGATAGACCAACAAGTGAAGTATACTATCAGCATTATCATAAGAAATTTTAACAGATAAAGGTGGTGACTGTAAAACTCTATATCATATGTAGCGAATATCTCATCCCAGATAAGCGGTCTGATGAGGGGATGTTCATGTATCATGTATACTCCCATATTCCCGGCACTTATATAGTTTATCACATTTCCGAGTTTTGGGAACCTGCTGAGATCAAGCTTTTCAAACGTTCTAAAAAGTAGCACGCATTGAAGAACTACAACGGGATTATCATTATAGCCGATGATACTTTCGATACCCTGATCAGGATAGACATTAACTATCAGAAGATTGATAAGACCCATTAATATGAATCCTGAAAGGTATACTAGAGGATTATTCCATATGGATTTATCCGGGATATTTTCATGGTTGCTGAATATGTGGTATTTCCTCAGGAATGCACCCAATATGTACATATATATAAAATCATAAAGACTCTTTCCGCCCTGGGTAAAGAGTATTTTTTTAGTTCCTATAATACCTTCGAAAGGCTCCAGCATACTAAGAGGCTGCCATATAGAAAAGAGAAAGAAACAAATGCCTATAAGCATAAGGAAGCGCTTTCTGTCCAGACCATCTATCATTCGGTTTAGATAGGGTGAAATTATTAACACCAAAATATATAGAGTCATGAAATACCAAGTCCTGGAAAGAAACGGAATAAATGCCTTGATACAATATTCGTCAGATACTCTTTGGGGGCTAACGATACAACATATTACCGGTATTGCTACAGAGTAAAACCACATAGGCTGATAAGCTTTAAGTATTCTTTTTACATTGAATTCATCGCCTGTTGTGCTGAGGAAGTATCCCATAATAACTACAAAAACATAGACAGGACACCGATTCATGAGCCAGACAAGCCAATAAATGAGCTCAGTCCTTCCGCCGAGCTCATTTGCTATTTCAGTATAATCACCGTAATCGGAAATGTGTAGAAATATGATCTGCAGCATCATAAGAATACGGAGAAGTTCTATGTTTGATCTACGTTTTTTTACCGGTACATTTTCAGTCATGTTAGATTCTTCTTTTTTCATAGTGACAGACATTGTAGCAAAAAGATTCTTGCGTTGCAATAACCACTAAAATGATTTATAGTTTCCTGGCAACAATCATATATCTATGTATAGTTCCCTGCACAAACCCTTTTTCTTCTATCAGCTGCTGTAATTTCAGCAACTGATCAAAACATCTATCTACTGAAAAATCAGGAAATTCCCAGATAATAACACGTGCAAACCAGACAAAAGCTCCAACATCGTAAAACCTGATTGGTTTAAACACTTCATCTGAACGAAGTATTTCAAATCCTGCTTCTTTAAAGTTCTTTACCTGAGTATCTTTATTAAGTCCCGGAAATGGATTCTCTGCTCCAGGCAGAACCAGCTCAACCAGGTCTCTGTCATTTTGATCTCCAACCTGCTGTGTTATGAATAATCCTCCGGGCTTCAGAACCCTCCTAATCTCTTTGGGATCAAAATCACCATGACGATTAATACATACATCAATGGATTCATCCTCAAAAGGAAAGTTTGATGCATCATTACATTCTCTGAAATCAATTCCCAGAGGAAGAAGCTTTTCTTTGCAAAGCTTAACATTTGGTTCCCAGCCCTCAGTTGCCGCAGTGTTCTTATAGGGATGCTTCAGCGTAAGGAGAAACTCTCCCCCTCCTGTATCATAATCCATTATTTTCATATCATCTGTCACATACTGATGTATTAATTCTTCATAATCCCATGGAAAATCCTGATTTTCTTCCATACGTCCATTCAGATAGGAAAAGTCCCAGCCCTTGATGTGAGCAATTTCTTCCTCGTATTTCCATTTTTCTCTTAATTCATTTTCATCTGATCTCTTCATTTTTTAACCTTCTTCAAAACCTATTTTTCTTTAATTATTCTTCTACTGGTAAAGTATGTTACCAGAAAATAGCCTCCATATATTATCACTATGATGAGTGATGTTATAAATATAGCAAAGCCCATTCCATCTGATACGAATACCTCAAGTATCCTGCTTGAAGCCATCAATCCGAAAACTGAATGTATCACAGCCAGCAGCATAGGGAAGAAGAAAAACATTCCTATCTGCTTGAATAGTGCTTTATCGATCATCTTCTCATCAGTACCAATTCTTCGAAGAACTGCAAAGCGTTCTATATTATCTGCCGATTCCGAAAGCTCCTTAAGTGATAATACCGCAGCGCTGGCAATAAGGAATATAATTCCCACATAAAGACTCACAAATGTAGCCATAGCTCCAAGTCCTATGGAACCGGCTTTCTGTACATCCTTTGATGTATAGAAGAAATAGCAGTCATCCCAAGAGATATCCTTCCCTTGAAAAAATGTCTCAACAAAGTTTTCAACATATGCCTCCATATCTTCTCTGGCTTCCGGAGTATTTGCAACATAATCTGCAACTATATAGTTTTCAAGCACCCTGGCTCCTTCTACTGCACTATCCGGAACAATTATCACACCCTCATTAGTCCTGTTTATGGTAAGCTGAACTTCTCCTATCTTACACTCTGAGTAAGCAGGTCTTAGTTCTTTTCCTCTATAATTAATAGTCCTTCCGGATGACATCGCATTATTCCTAGCTTTTACTACTGAATCCAGTGAGCATACTATTGCATACTCATCATCTGCTAGTTCTACAGTTTCATTTCCAAATTCCTTTGCAAACTTATTATATTCCGAAAGAGCCATTATAGTTTCATCTGTATCCTCAGAAACAAAGTTATACATATTAAGAGTAGACTCTATATATTCACCCATAGTGTCTCCCATGGTAAGCCCTTCAGGGTCATAACAATTATAACTCACTATATCCTTTAGCTTATCAGTTTCGAAACCATTTTCTTCAAGAGCTGTCATTACATCCTTTTCGGAAATATACACCTCGGAAACCATTTGAATATCCTTCGGAAGCAGCTTTTTTATGTTCTGATTCATAGAACGGGTCAGACTGATAGCGCTGCCAAGAAGAACGATAGTCAGAAACAGCATCAGACATATTACAGTCATGGACATAACCATGGTATTAGCCTTACTGCTGAACTGTCTGAGTGTAAAACTATTCAGTTTCTTAAGGTATACACCCTTCATCTTTGTAGCAACGGTAAGTAAACTTCCGGAAACTGACCAGAAGATGAAAAATGTAGAAACTGCTCCCATAATGATAACCTTTATCAGGTCTATTGGTGCAAATATCTGATCCACACTAAAGCCTGAGGTCACAAGGTAATATGCTCTTCCAAGAACTATACAGGAGATAGTAAAAATAACGAGACAAAGTATCGGATTACGTACCTTAAGCTGCTCACTCTTCTTCTCTCCGTAAAGCAAGTCGATAAGCTTACATCTTCCAACTGAAACAGTATTAAAAATCATTACTACCACATACATAATTCCGAAGAATATGATAGTTTTTACAGCTGCCTTAGCAGAGAACACAAATGCGAAGCTGCTCATATCTGCTTCGAACAGATTTGCTACGGCAACACTCATGAACTGTGATAGTACAATCCCAAGGAGAAGACCAATTGCCAGAGATATGGTTCCTATAAGAAAAGTCTCCGTAAGCAGAATCGTAGACATACGACGCTTGCTCATTCCCAAAGTAAGATAAACTCCGAATTCCTTCTTCCTTCTCTTGATTAGGAAGTTACTGGCATATATAATAAGCGCTCCAAGTACTATTGCTACAAATACACTAACTCCGCTGAGAAAGGTATTCATTAATATTAGAATTTCTTTAGTTGATTTTGATACATTCAGCATTGCAGTCTGTGAATCAAGTGCATTGAAAATATAGAATATAATTACTCCAATTACCAATGTAAAGAAATAGATAGAATAATCCTTCACGCTTTTTCTGATATTTTTAATCGCTAATTTAAAGAGCATCGCCAGCGTCACCTCCTAACAGAGAGATAACATCTATGATTTCGTTGAAGAATTCTTTTCTTGACTTACTTCCGCGAATAATCTCATTAAATATGCTTCCGTCCTTAATAAAAATAACTCTCTTCGCATAAGAAGCAGTAAATGCGTCATGTGTTACCATGAGTATTGTTGCCGGGATAGACTCATTCAAATATTTAAAGCTCTCCAGGAGCATTTTACTGGACTTGGAATCAAGAGCACCTGTCGGTTCATCAGCTAATACCAGCTTGGGATTGGTAATAATAGCCCGGGCTGCTGCCACTCTCTGCTTCTGACCACCACTCATCTGATATGGATATTTGCTTAACACCTCTTCGATTCCCAGTGATTCGGAAATGCCCTTAATCTTTTCATCAATCTTAGCTGCGCCTACTCCCTGAATCGAAAGTGCCAATGCAATGTTCTCGTAGGCCGTCATCGTATCCAGAAGATTGAAATCCTGAAATATAAATCCAAGTTCCTCTCGTCTGAACTTGTTCAAAGCATTTCCCTTCAGCTTGGTAATATCCCTTCCTGCCACATAGATATGCCCCGATGTTACCTTATCAATCGTTGAAATACAGTTAAGAAGTGTAGTCTTTCCACTTCCACTGGCTCCCATGATTGCTACGAACTCTCCTTCATCCACTTCAAAGCTTATTCCATCTATTGCTTTGGTGAGGGACGACTTACTTCCGTAGTATTTTTCGATTGTATCGATTTTCAGTAGTCCTTCCATTATTCCTCTTTACCTCTTTTCTTAATTTTTCTTCATCATACGCTTTAAGAAAGAGATAGTCGTTTTTCGTATATTACTTAATATTACAAAGTTGTAATGTTGGTCCGGGTATTTATACAACTTCATAAAACTTATCATTTGATATTATTATACTTACTCTTGTCCATTCACCCTGTTTAGAATCAACACTGACCTTATGTCCCAGCTTCCTGCAAAGTTCCTTTACTATATACAGACCCATTCCTGTTGACTTCGTTCTTCTTTGTCCATTAAAACCGGTAAAGGATTTCTCAAACACCCTTTTTAAATCCTCTTCCGGAATGCCGATTCCGTTATCTTCGAGAGTGATTCGAATATTATTTTCCCGTTCTATACTCCGGTCATCCAAAGATTCAACAATTATTTTTACAAATGATTCACCCTCATCCTTCTTATATTTGATACTGTTCGAAATCAGCTGTCCCATAATAAAGGTAAACCATTTCTGATCTGTATTAACAAACATCTCATTTATATCGATATCTCCTGTTTCTACCAGAAGACTCATCTCATTATCCTGAAGGTTTTCCCTATAGGTCATAGCTGTCTCATGAATAAGCTCGGCCACAGAAAACTTTGATATATGATAGTCCTTTTCCATACTTCCGGACCTCACATAATACAGCACCTGATTAACCAGCAACTCTATTCTTCTTGTTTCTGCAAGAAGCTTCCTGATATCATCGGTATTTTTTGTATTATCCAGGAGAATAAGATTATGCAGTTTCAGACTGATTGCAGATAATGGCAGTTTGACTTCATGAAGCCACATTTCAATGTATTCAGAAAAATCCCTGTTATAGTTTTGATACAGTGCTACATTTTCTGCCATAGACTTATCTATCTCATACAGAGCATCCACTATAAGCTGTCCCTCCAGGAATTCCGGTCTATCCAATGTTTCAAGCACCAGATAGGCTTTATCCATCTGCAACACATTTTCCTGAAGTCCGTTATAGAATTTCTTCTTCCTGTTATAATCATATATAAATATGCTTATCCATGACACTAAAAAAAGACCGGTTATAAGTGCACTTGCAACCAGATTAACCTTAAATACCAGCAGAAGCCATATGATTATTACGCATATGACCGCTGCCAGTATGATTTCTACTATTTTGTCCTTAAGATAATTACTAATTGTCATAGAAGAATATAGCCCTGTCCCTTACGTGTTTCGATTGCATTTGCGACTCCGGCTTCAGCCAGTTTTCCCCTGAGTCTGCTGATATTCACAGTAAGCGCGTTGTCATTCAGATACTCGCTATTGTTCCAAAGATCTGTCATCAGCTCGTCGCGGCTGACAATCTGTCCTTTGTGGTTATAAAGAAATGAAAGTATCAGCATCTCATTTTTAGAAATCACTGTTTCAATTCCGTCCTTACCGATTATCATACTCCGCCTGAAATCTATTTTGACACTCCGATACTCTCCAATCTCTGTACTTCCACCAAGTCTTTTAAAGATATTTCCGATACGAAGCAGAAGCAGTGTCGGATTATAGGGTTTTGTGACATAGTCATCAGCTCCATAACCCATAGATATCAGCTCGTCCCGCTGGGCATCACTACTGGTAACCATTATCACCGGAACATCAGATTTCTGTCTTACCTCACGCAGGATGTCTTTACCGTTTTTATAAGGAAGATTGATATCCAGCAATACCATATCCGGTGAAGATTCAAGTATATCCTCAACCGTATTCTCAAAGTTTGTGATGGTTTCTGCCTTATATCCGGAAGTCCCCAAAAGTATCACAATCTCATCTCTGATATTTTCCTCATCTTCAAGTACTAGTATACGTTTCATTGTTTTATCCTCGGTTATATGACATACGCATTGCTCCATTTTTTATGATACCTTTTTTTTATGTGAGTGTCAAAAGTACCTTTGGACACTTATGTCATTATTAAAAATCTTCAATCAGGGTTTCCTCTACAAACTTGCGTCCCATGTCATGCCTTAATTTTCTATTCTCTACTGAATCAAATATGATTGAGAAATCATAATCCTCAGGATACAGCTCCTCAGCTCTCACATGAAGCTTTACCCGTTTATGATTGATCCATATCTTTTTCCCTGCAACCTGTACACGTAGAACCCCTTTTTCATTTGCAGGTTCACACACTATTCCGATCTTCTTATCCGGATAAACCATCACGCTGTCCCCAAGTTTATAATCAACATCAATTTTAGCCTTTTTCTTTGGCTTCTTTATTTTCGTAATTCTTTCAGACGGTTCTTTTTTCCTTTTAGTTTTTTTATCATCAGTACTCTGGAACTTGTAGCCATCAACAGCAGCTTTTCCATAGGCCGCTTCAACTGCGGTACCTAACATTTCCTTTGACATTCCCAGTCTGTCCGCTATGTAGAAAGCACAGCTTTCCCCGGCCTCTCCGATCACCATCTTATAAGTCGGCATCAGGGTTTCTCTGTCAAATGTCATCCTTGCATTTACTATATGCTCTGTTTCTGAAGCATATTCTTTTACTTCCGGATAATGCGTAGTAACAAGGAAGTTAGCGCCACTCTTTCTCAGTTCCTCAAGTATCGCTACAGCAATACCCATTCCTTCGGTAGGATCTGTTCCTGAACCCAGCTCATCCATTATGACAAAGCTGTCCTTATTCACTCTCTCCAGGATTCCCAGAACATTTTTGATATGAGCCGAGAAGGTTGATAAGTTTTCTGACAGATTCTGTCCATCTCCTATATCACACAGGTAGTTGCTGTTCATGCAGATATCAGCTTCCTTACAGGTAACATGAAGACCACACTGGGCCATATAACTATTCAGCATCACTGTCTTTATCGCCACAGTTTTTCCACCGGTATTCGGACCGGTGATTACGATACCACTGATTCTGTTTTCATTTGTTTCATTATATTCAGTTTCTTTATCAAGCTCCGTATCTCCCAGAGAAAAATCCAGCGGAACATTTACCGTTTTGTCCATCAGTGGATGTCTGGCTTCCTTTAAGATTATTCGTCTTTCAAGATTGATCTTAGGTTCTACGCAGTCAAGATCTATACTAAGCTTTCCTTTTGAGAATATATAGTCCAGTTTCTCGATCATTCTCATATCTTCTTCAAGAATCTCCACTGCATCCGAAACCATGGCAGTTAGAGTATAAAGTATCTTATATACTTCATTTTCCTCATCTATTTTCAGGAGTTCCAGCTCCTCGAAATATCTGCTGACTCCAACCGGTTCAACAAAGAGAGTATTACCGGTAGCTGACTTATCAATCACACTTCCGGGAATCTTAAACTTATACTCCTTCTTTACCGGAACGCAAACCCTGCCGCTTCTAAGTGCATAAAAGCTATCAGCCATACAGTCCTTATTACTTCTGATAATCTGCTCCGCTTTCTGCTTCATCTTATCCTCAGCCTGAACCATATTTGTTCTGATATCAAAAAGCTCTTTCGTAGCTCTATCATCAACTGCCTCATTTCTTATCTGTCTGTTAATCTCATCCCGCAGATAATCAAGGCTGTCCAGGTTCTCATCATAATAAGCCAGTGGATTCCCATACTGCTTACCTCTTGATAAGTAGTGTGCCAGGCGTTCAACCACAGCAAGAACAGTTTCAACCCGTTCCAGCTGATAAGGTGTCAGGCAGTCGCCCCTCTGGGCAACTGTGAGAACCTCTTTCATTTCATTTACATTCTGAACCGGGGGAGCCCCCAGCTTCTCAATCATGTCACGACTGTCACTTGTATCCCGAAGCTGCTTTCTCAGTTCCTTTTCATCCAAGATAACTGATGCCTCTTCTATAAGTGACTTGGCATAATCTGTAGCTGCAAGCTCTGCCCATCTTTCTTTTATTTTGTTAAATTCTATCTGTATTTCTGTATTCATTTTTTATTTTCTCCGTATCACAAGTCCTACGAAAGAGAGATAATTTCTGAGTCCTCTTTCAAAGAACTGTTTATCCTTTACTCCATATTCATGACCGGACTCAAACCAGTCGTTCCATGCCGCATCAAAACAATCCATATCAAAATCCATTACAACTTCATAACCCTTATTTTCTCCAAGGATTTTAAGCCACTGTTCTCTTGTATGGAAAAGATTTATTTCACTTTCATCACCTTCAAACCACTCAAGCAAGAGTTCCGGAATCGGTCCCTCTATCTCCTTCTTAAGACTCGGCATTGCAATGATAGCAACCCCATCCTTCTTGATGTATGGCAGGATCTTATCCTGGAAATAACCCTTTTGATTTGCAAAATAATGAAATGCATCTATACTCACTATTGCATCAAAATAATCCTCGGCAAAGGGCATTTCGTTTGCATCAACCTTCATAGGAATTACTCTGTCAGAAACTCCCCACTTCTCGAAAGCTTTAGCATTCTCAGTAGGTGATATCCATAACTCAGCAGCAAATACATCTACCTTCGCTTCCTTTGCCATAAATATACTTGTTATTCCACGTCCTGCTCCAAGATCAAGAACTCGTCCGCCTTCTTTAAGTGGATACTTAGTCAGCATTTCATCCAGTAATTGCAGACTGTTAGGTCCCATCAGATAATCCGCATTAAAGAACTCCCTATAGTTTTCACATCTCATATTTTTACTCATACTGTTATTCATTTCCTTACTCATTTTGTTATCCTCCTTATTTCAAATCATTTTTTCGAATCGATAATTTACCCCTGACATCGATTAAGAATACCTACTCGATGATGCAGGCTCGCCAAGCTGAATTTCAACAAGCTTAAATTCAGTTTGACTCACCCCTCACACACAAAAAGACCATGATAGTCACGCGAGTGATATCATGGTCTCATTTCACTTATACTATACAGAGATTTAGGTAATCTATAGCCATTCAGTCTAAACCAAAAAACTACATGAACCAAACCTCATAAAGACATAATAAAAACGAGGTATATATCTACCGAATACATTTTCGGCATCCAAGATATTAAGCGTAGCAAAAATAAGCCAGCGACTCACGTCACTAACCCGAAGGTAAATCTCGACTCATTAATCGAATCAAACCTTGCATATTAAATTGCAATGGTTACATAACCACGCTTAACATAAATTGTCCTCGTTTAATAATATTCTGTAACAGTTATTGTCACTGTTCAGAAGTTATCACATATATAAATTCCTGTCAACAGGAAAAATCCATTTCTCCTATATATATGACATATCATTAATATGCCTTACCCGATGTTTTCCATCATCACTGATTATCATATGGGATACACCTCCAGCAGGACCATGAATATCCACTTCATAATATGATTCAACCGGAAGTCCTATATACATAGCATTCCAGATACTCAAAAGATCACCATGAGACACTATGATAATATTTTCTTCATTACTTTCAATCACTTCATCATAAAAAGGCTTGAGACGATTCCACGCATCCCTCCGGCTTTCTCCATCAGAGAACAACCTGTCATCGACTGTATTCTCCGGATATTCTATATTTTCACGAAGCCACTGAACTGACTTCCCACAACATTTCCCAAGATTTCTTTCTCTAAGTTCCTGTCTTAATATAGGTTCTACACCCAAATACTTCGTGATTGCTTCTGCTGTCTGTTTAGCACGCTTCAAATCAGAAGAATATACAACTACATCTTTACCATCAAGATCCTCACTCAGCTTTTTTCCTATGTGATCTGCTTGTATTCTTCCGAGTTCAGTCAAATCCCAATCCGTCCAGGAACCAACCATCCCATTCGTATGGTGAACTGACTGCGTATGTTGAACTGTAATAATTTTCTTCATCCATATCACTCCTTACAAGTATTTCTCAATCTCACACTGTTCTACAACTTTTTTCCCAAGAAGAGTGATTGCCTCTTTTGGACATTTGTTTATACACCGGTAACACATTGTACAACGATTGCCTGAAACTGCTTTTTTATCAACTATGGTTATATTATTCATAGGACAGAGTTTCTCACATTTTCCGCAGCCGACACATTTTTCATTATCAACCTTTAGCTTTGAAGTGTACTCCCTGGTCTTATGACCAAAGTATGCTCTCTGCCCCCAAAAACCAGCCAGCCTATACAACAGTCCTATGCCTTCCTTCGTAGGGTGTCCTTCTTTCATTTGTCGGACAGATTCCTTTATCTTCTGCTGTGCTAGTTTTACAAGTTCTTTATTCTTTTCTAAAGGGCGCTTCAATGCTTTCTCATCTGCAATACTGTCCGGCATTTTTAGATGGAGTCCACCTATCACTTCTGCACCATAACTCTCAAGAAGTCGACCGAGCATTCCCGATCCATCCCCACTGAAAAGGCCCATCGTAGCTATCACAAATACTTTCTTGTTCTTCCACAACTCCCTGTTGTCACTAGCGAAATCTCTCACAATTTTCGGAACAGTACTAAACTGAACAGGATAAGCAAATACTATCAAATCCGCCCCTTTAACAGACTCAAAAACATCATCATCTTCAATAGAAAAGACTCTAGAATCTTTATCATATTCCCGACAGAACAGTTCTGTAGCATATCGGGAATTACCCGTTCCACTAAAATAAATACCAATCATTTATTTCCCCTCTGCTAAAAAGGTGCCTGGCACCAATTTTTATTACTTAACGTTCTCCCAATACTTCATTAATTTATTGTAAGCCTTCTTATTTATACCTGGAGTATTAAAGAACTGATTCTTTAGTGTAGAATCAATTCCCTCCATAGCCTTTTCTCCTATGCTATCTATTGCAATAAATGATTTCTGATATGCATAGTAAAATCTAAAGTCTTTAGCCGCATCGTTTGAGCCGCTTTTTTCATCAAAGCTTCTGGCTTTTGCAATTGATATATTTACATTTTCCTTCATCGCTTCATCATCATTCAGGCAGGCATACAGATAAGCCTTTAACATATGATAAGTTGCTTCCATCTTTGTATAATACCCTACTCTATCAAAACTGAGCTTTTCTATTATATCCAGAATTGCATCAGTAAGCGCCAGAGCTGAATTAATATTTTTCTTGCCGCCGGTTAAAGCGAGGGAAAAAATCATTGGTGTTGATGAATTAAACATATTGGCAAGTGCATTTATCATTCCAAGAGTGCTATAATTTAGAGATTCTTTTATATCATCATTCTGAAGGTACACCAGAGCTAAAACACTGTTATTAATCCCGCCAAAATTAATCTCTTTAAATCTTTTCAAAGCTTCCTTTTCATCAACAATTATATAATTCGTAGCAATTGTCGAATCAATAGTATAAATATTTATCTCCGAATTTGTATTCTGAGATATATAATTCTTTGATTCCTCCAGAAGCTTAATTGCCATCTTAGCCATTTCAACATCCTGATGTTCCCATGCATAGGCGTTATACATCATTCCTGATGTGAAGAGGATTCCAAAATCATGAGGATACCTGGTTATTGCATCTTTTGAAACTGCGATGGCTTCTTCATACTTACGTTCAACAGTAAGGGTATTAATTCTGTCCACTATATCAGAAACACGTTTGGATGACATATCATATCCAATCAGTACATCAACTGATACATCAAAGAAGTCCGCCAGGATTCCCAGCATAACTATATCCGGAGTATTGTTCCCGTTTTCCCATTTAGACACTGCTCCGACAGTTACACCCAGAGCCTCAGCCAGCTTTTCCTGAGTGAGGCCCCTCTCTTTTCTAAAGTTTTTAATATTATCATGCAACTTTAACTTCATTAGTTATTCCCTTTTTCATTTCAAGTTCAGGATTTATTAACATGGTTATTATCATCAGAATAATAATTCCTATACCACAGACTGTTATCATTGCTCCGGTTTCTATTCTTACTTTAGCCCATCCCACAAATAGTGATGTAATCGGCATAACCGCTGTAGCTGCAGAAGTGATCACTGACGATGCACGAGCCAGGTACTTAGGATTCACATAAGTCAAAAATGCTATATTAAACATTCCAACAATAAGACTTGATGTAAATGTAAGTATTATAAAGCACATTCCTGCAAATAAAAATTTGATCATAGCTATATCAGTAATAGTTCCACCAAATGGAATGATCATAACTCCGAGTCCCAGGAGTAAGCCAAATATGATTAATGTTTGTTTAAGTGACAGCTTCTTTGAAACAACTGGTATCATTATTGAACCAAGTATAGAACCTATAGATCCGGCTATACCTATTACACTTAAGAGTTCGCTTCCCAGGTGATAGCATTCACTGACAAGTGGTGCCTGAAGTGCATTTATTGGTACAAGCACCATATTCAGCATAACAGCTATAATAATACAGTTAACTATAACCCGCTCACTTCTGATATAACGTATACCTTCTTTTAGAGTTGTAAGATATGATTCACCCTTTATCTGTTCAAGATTCTCTTCCAGCTGCTCACACCTGATTGTGAGAATAATTAATCCAGCCACAAAAAATGTAATGATATCAATTATCATAACAGTCTTAAGACCTGCAGCTGCTATGATCACTCCGGCGAGTCCTGTTCCAACAAGTGTAGCAGCACTTGATAATGTAGCATTCAGGCTCATACCATGAGTCATATGCTCTTTCTTGATCACGCTTGGAAGAAATGCATTTCCAGCAGGCATATTAAAGGCTTCTATAGTAGTGATCAAAAATGTAAATCCAGCCATTATCCAGCCATTTGCACATCCCAAGAGATATATGGTCAGAAAACCAATTAGTATAGTCCCTCTAAGGAAGTGTGTGACAACTATGACTTTTTTCTTTTCAAGTCTCTCTACCAATGCCCCTGTAAAAGGCTGAATAATTACATTTGGAAGAATATTAAGTGCAAATATGATTGCTGACCAGGTTCCACTATGTGTTATCTGATATACAAGCCAGGTGAATCCAACCGCATCCAGGGAATCACCGAATCTATTGATGATCGTAGAAATCAGAAGCTTTCTATATTCTGATTCTTTTAAAACTTCTTTATAACTTATCTTATTTTCTGCCATAAACCTGCCCTCCTTTAAGGTTGTAGACAATTTATGTCTTTTGTTTATGGCTTAATTGTAAGATTATTTATTTAAAAACTTAATACATCATTTGTACAATTAGTATATAATAATTTTTCCATATTGGAAAGTTTAAAATATGAAAGAAGAGCTATCGCCCGAGTGAATATATCACTAAGTTCGACAGCTCCTGTAATAATCACTATTCTTTATGACATTATATATTAGATATTTCTTCTCTTTGGAATCTCTCTAAGTCCTCATTTAGCTTTTGAGCAATGGAAGCTTCAAAAAGATACTCAACTATTATCGATAAGGCAAATACAACTACTACCCCGACAGCTATCCCAATAACCACCTCACTTCTATCAGTATCTATATTTTTACCCAGGAATGCAATTCCCAGCATAGCTGCTTCGATTATTAACAATTGGATAATCCTATGTACTAACAGTCCCTTTAAACTGACTTCCTTCTCATCATTAAAGAAGAAAACCGGAATCACCCCGATTGCTGCATAAATAAGCGGTGATAAAAAGGCCTCATAGCTGAAGGTTCTGTCACCATCAAACAGCGTTCCCAAAATCAAAAGAAGAATTGTTATCAGGGTAACTAAAATGAAATACATTCTGAATGCTTCACCAAGTTTCTCTTTCAATTTCATATCTAATCACCACCCTTCAGAGTAATCTTCAAATCGGGTACATATTTACGAGAGATTACAACTTCTTCACCATTTTTTAGAAGAGCCGTGTATCTGCCACTTAGCGCAGGTTTTATGGACTTCACCTTCATCAGATTCAGTATGAGTCCCTTCTGAACCCTGAGGAATTTTTTACCTTTCATCATTTCTTCTAATTCATATATTTTAATACGAATCTCGTAGCAATCCTTTGATGTATAGATAAAGACCTTATTATCAACAGCTTCTGCGTAAAATACATCTATCACCGGAATCTCCACGTTCCGTCCATCCTTCTCAGCACTAAGCTGGCCCTGTCTTGATTTCACAAAAGATATTATCTCCTGCACATCATCAGTGACCTTATGGCATCTTATTTCTAAGACTTCCGGTTCATCTATAGGTACACGTTTTACTTTTAGTTCCATACCCTGTCTCACTTATCTTTACTAATACTAACGATAAGTATATCAAGGTGAAACTGTATTTACAAGATTATAGAATTATTGTTAAAGCAACTATATATGAAGCTCCCATTCTATTCAATAAATCAAGGACTAAGATGCATTTATTGCAGATAAAATGCATCTTGCTCCTTGATTCTGCATCATCACTTGGTTAATCCGCCATGAAATACGCATTCATACACTTTAATGTCATTCCAATATATTTCCTCATATCCCTGGAACCAGGTGAAATCTCCTGTAACATTACATCTGTATTTATATTCTCCGGACTGATAAACTGACGGCCCCCGGTAAGGCATTTTCTTATCTGCGGCCCGAAGGGCTTCTTTTAAGAAATCCCCACTAAACTTATCATCCAGCACACGGCCCATATAATTCATGGCATATACAGCGACACCTTTTTTCCAGACAGCTTCTTCACCCGCAAACTCTTCTCCACCCACATAGGTGTCATGATACATATAATCGCCACTCTCGTATCTGAAATCATGTGATGCAGGTCTGGTTGCATCAACTTCATTCATATATGCAGCATATGTATTAACGTTTGCCTCTAATCTGAACTCAATCAGCTCATCTATATCAGTCCTCTGCTGCGGAGATATATTCACCGCACAATCCTGATCTTTAACCAGATAATCAACACTGACATTCATCATATTGCTGATCTGAATAAGATTAAAAATATCAGGATACACCTGACCTGATTCCCACTTTGCAACTGCCTGTCTGGACACACCGAGCTTCTCAGCCAGCTCCTCCTGCGTGAGTCCCTTATTCTTTCTAAGTATCTGTAATTTTTCGGAAAATATCATTTTCATCACCTCCGAAATAAGTATACAAAATATCTTCTTATCATGGCATTAACCTGCAGTTGCATTTTTGCTACTTATATTATACATCTTCAGTTGCAGAATCAAACTTCTGATATTTAAAATCTACAAAATATTATCGTTTTTTACGAATAATTAAATGATGAAAAAATGCTATATCAGTAAAATCATCTATTTCTGAAACTCTTAGTTCCAGATCCATCATTTTATCCTGCCATTCTTCATCAGAATGCTTCTCCTGATTTTGCTGCAAATCCCAGAATGTACGGATTCCGTATGTCTTTTCAATATAAACTTTTGAATCCCATTCTTCTATCTGTGAATCTTCATAATACCTTATTGCTCCGAACTTTGATGCAGTGCTGTTTTCACCATCAAGCAACGCATTAGCTTTATCAAAGTCATCAAGAAGAACAGCCATCTGCATAACCCTTCCATTACGATTATGCTTTACCAGAGATATAAAACCATTTGGTTTTAATACTCTTTCAAGTTCTCTTATTACATTTTCCTTATCATCTATATAATCAAGAACATTATGGCAGATAATAATATCAAAGCTGTTATCTTCAAACTCTTTCAAAGAATTAACATCTCCGATAATCTGTCTATACTCATTATCAGTCCATGCGTCCTTCAGCATTTCTTCCCAGGGCTCAACAGCAACAACGCAGTTTTTCTCTGCAAAATAATTAGCTGTTATTCCTTCACCGCTTCCAAAATCAAGTATATACTTATCTTTTATATCCCCAAGCTGTTTCCAGACTATCTTCTTAAAAAGTCGCTCCCATGCAGGTAAATTTTTAATGTCTCTCACTATAACCTTATCCCCTTCAACTTATTATTCTTCAAGCTCAGCCCACTCAGTTTTTAGGATAGAATACCAACTGGCGTCCACTATCCCCTGATTATTTCTATCTGAACTCCTGAGCGTGCCATCATATTTCATACCACATTTTTGCATAACCATACCTGAATGCGGATTATTTGGATCGTGATATGAATTAATTGAATTCACCTCTACTATGTCAAAGAAAAATTCCATTATAGCTCTGAGTGCTTCCGACATAATTCCCATATGCCACCAGCTTCTTCCCAGACAGTAACCTACACGAATAGATTCCGTATCATCATTCACAAGTCCATGTATTGTTCCAATTGGTTCATCTCCCTTTTCTTTTAAGATGATTGCCCAATGATAATAGCTTTCATTTTCATATGACGGTATCCAGCTCTCAATCACAGTTCTGGTTACACCAGCATCCGGATGTGTAGGCCAAGTCAAAAACTTTGTCACCTCCGGATCAGATGTCCAGTTATTATATGCAGCTTCTGCATCAGAAACTCTGAGTCTCCTAAGTATCAATCTTTCTGTTTCTAAGGTCAACGTTCCGCAATGATTCATATTACATACTCTCCATTTTTATCACTAATCTTCTCCATATAAAAGATCCTGAATTATAATCTCCTTAGAAAGCGCATTCCAATGTCCGGGCAGGCATAAAGCCGGATCAATATCTTCAATAGTTTTTGCCAGTTTTTCAGCAAGAGTCTGATTTACAGTCCAATCAGGGAATGTCCCACCTGTACAGTCTCCAAGTATCAGTACCTTATCCTCTATCACTTCTATCAGCGTTGAATCATCTGTATGAGGAGCCTCAGCCTGAAATATCCTCACGTTACAACCACCAATATTCAGCATCATTTCACCACTGAAAACCATATCAGGCATGGTCACAATAACCTGTTTCCCATCTTTATACTCTTCACGAATTCTTTCATCAAATTCAAAGAAAAAGTCAGTTCCTTCATTCTCTATTCTCTTCTTAAAGTCAGCTATATACTGATTAGTCTTCTCATTTGCTATCGTAAGTCCATTTACCGCATGCATTCCCAGTATATGATCCCAATGCCAATGAGTAATCACAGTAATATCAGGAAGCGGAAGCCCTGCCTCATAAATGGCAGCATAAAACTCCTTTGTGTGTTCCTCCGAATGTCCGGCATCCACCACAAGATTCCAGCGCTCCCCATGAATATAGCTTAGATTCGGTCTATCCCTTTTCTCTTCAAAAGGATATACCCATACATGTTCAGATAATTTATCTAATTTCATATGTACTACCTATTCTTTCATTCGTTTATGTTTTTTCGAATCTCATAATATCAAGGAAAAATTCTCAATGACACTGAGAATTTTTCCAAATTATGGATTTTTTCTCATTAGATTAGCTTTCAACCAGTTCTCTACCAGTCCTTCAAATATCTCCGGCTGTTCTATCTGAAGATTATGGCCGGCCTTTTCAACTGCGCAATAAGTTGAATTCGTATAAAGCTTCATCAGATCAAACTGGTCTTTATATCCTACTTCTGTATCCTGTTTTGCAGCTATTATCAGAGTCGGTATAGTACAAGGTTCCTTAAGATCATCCGGATTAAAAGAAAAGCTTCCTTCAAGAACATTGTTTAGGAAATCCCAATCTGCACTTTCAAGCGCCGGAACGAGATATTTGTCATATCTTTCCCAAACTTCTTTGGTGAGCACTACATTCATCTGTGTGAAGCTGTCATATTCTTCTTTTGTTAGTGTTTTTAAGAATTCATCATCCTTTTCAACCACAGTTAACGGTTCTACTCGTCCCTGTCTTACTCCGGGAATCATACATGGAACCAGAAGGATAATCTTTCTGATCAGTTCCGGATACTTGTATACAAAACCTCTTGAGAGAAGACCGGCATAGGACTGTCCCACTATAATAAAACTATCCTTTATAACATCTACAGCAAATCCATGGAGTATTTCCAAGATATCATCTGAGTTCTTTACATCTCCATGTTCAGAATTACCCATTCCGGGAAGGTCTATATAGTAACGCTTGTATCCCTCTAATCTGTTAAATATAGGTTCAAATGCACCTTTCATTGTATGACTGCTTATTCCCCAACCATGAATAATTAAAACCGGTGTTCCTTCTCCAATAATTTCGTAATTTATAATTCCGTATTTCATCAATTATCTTTCCTTTTATACCCTATTTTATTCTTTCTTTATTTATCACTTTAAACCCTACACTTTTATACAGCTTACATGCTCCTTGATTCCATTCCGCCACATGAAGCGTTACAGGCTCATTATTTTTCTCTCTTATATGATTCATACCCCATAACAGGAGTTCTCTTCCGTAACCTCTGCCCTGTTCAGACGCTTTTACAAACAGGTCATCAATTTCATTTCCATAACAAGCTACTGCACCGATCAGCTTACCGCCATGAATAAGCATATATGTATCGGCCGCCTTTTCTAAGACAGCGCTCTCCTCTGTGTACCAGTTAAAAGGCTTAATATCAAGTGCCTTTCTCATTGGATAAAAAGCTTCATTGTAGCTTGCTATATAATCCTTAATATATGACTCGTCAAACCTGATGCACTCTATATTCGATTCAGGTACGTCAGCCTTGTCGTAAATCATTTCATAAGCATAATATATTTCATTCTCATTCATTATTTCATTCCCACTTTGTTCATTTCTTAGCTTCATATTAAATGTATCTATTTAAAGAATTTCTTTTTCCATATAACCTGCTGTAAAAGAGAAGAAATCATATTTACGAGTTTCAGTATGAATAAACCCATGTTTTTCATACCACTCTCTGAGAACAGTATTCTCCTCAACTATACTGAGTTTCATCACGTTACAACCTGATGCTTTTGCCCTGGAGATTGAATCATCAAGAAGCATCTCACCTATACCTTTATGCCTATATTCCGGCAATACACAAAGGCTCCCCAATTCACACTCTTTCTCACCAGGAAAAGACAGATTATAATAGCCGGCTAATTTATCATTATCAAAGTATCCATACATGGGACGATGTTGTTCATACATCCATAAACGAACCTTGTTTTCATCAGTTGCAAATGCAGTAAAATAAGGCGAGTTTTCTACAGTTATATTATACTGCTTCGCAACAGTCATAAAGCTCTCACGTATCACACTAACACATTCCTTAATGTCTTTTTCTTCTATTGCTCTAATCATATTAATTTCACCCCCATTGTCACTAGAATACTCTATATCGAAAAAATATCCAACAGTTAATCGGAAGTTTGTAAGGTTTTTAATCGGAAGTTTATGAGATCCCTAAATATAAAAGCTCGCATCCCCGCTTTATCAGGGGGCTGCGAGCCAATATAAACTAAATGAACGTTAATCAATTTTCTTAAGTGGTATCCAGATTGCTACATTAAGTTCACCGGAACCATCTTCCTTCGGAAGATATACTTCTATATCATAGTCTCCGGCTAAATCATAGCCCTGAAGTGCCGGCAGCCACTCAGACCAGATTTTTGTGTTCGTATCCTGCAGATTATCCATAGTACAAGGGAACTCTGCCCAGAGACAGCCCGGAATCATTCTGGTCTCACAACCCTCCGGTATCTCATCCCATGGGAAGTAAAGATCTGCAATCCAGTAATCAAAATCCTTTCCCCTCATGTCTATACAGACTCCGAAGGTTCCCATTATAGGACGGCTGTCTCCCTGTGCCATCCATTCATCCCAGAACTTTGGTATCTCCTGATAACTTGTATCAGAATTAAATGGTCTCTTTACGCCAACAATAGTAAATGGTCCTTTTTCAGAAATTTTATAATCCAACATATTTCCACCCTCCAGTGATATTTTGATATGCATAGGTGCAAGTGATTTAACTACTATTCCAGGTTCACGAACCTTTGAAGGTGTTATTCCATGAAACCTCTGAAATGCTTTTGCAAAACTGTCCGGCGAATCATAGCCATACTTTACAGCTACATCGATCACCTTCGCATCAGAGCTTATCAGTTCCTGTGCCGCCAGTGTCATTCTGCGCGCACGAATATATTCACCAACTGTCAAACCACACAGCGCACCGAATATTCTCTGATAATAGAATGAAGAGAATGATGCCTTCTCAGCAATCACTTCCATATCAAGTGTTTCAGTAAGATTCTGCTCGATATAATCTAAAGATGCTTGAAAACCTTCAATCCAGCCTTGCATTTTTATCACCTCTTTCCTTTGCAATATCAATATATCAAATAATGAAATGTGTCACCCGACATTCTGTGCACACTTCATCAGGGTTGTGTCTTATTCAACAAAACCTGTTTAATTCTTTCATTATTTCTATAAAGATTTTAATGTCACCTCTGAATTATTAGAAGAACTCGTGGAAGGATGACTCATAGTTAGTATAAAAAGTATTACCGCAGGTATTGGCAGGATTAGCATATTAAGCCCCGCTAAAATGCACGCGGTTATATTACTACCAGCCATAAAAAGTGTAAAGTATGCTCCATACAGATTAAATAGCATATGAAGAATCATAGATGGCCAAATCTTTCCGGTATTGATTCTTACATAAGCCCAAACAAGACCAAGAACAAAAGTACCGAACATCTGTGGAACTCCCTGAGAATAAGCATGTGGCAGTCCAAAAAAAGCAGCTGATATAAAGATAGCTGGCACCTCTCCCAAAACTAATAATCTATCCAGAGCTAGTTTTCTGAATAACACTTCTTCCATAATTGGATTAAATACCAGCAATAACACAATATAGAAAATAGCATGTTCTCCGAAGATTTCTTCCCTGCTCATCCCTCCTAAAGGTCGTTCCAGTATCTTTAGAATCATATTACCAATCATTATAACCGGCATACTAAGTCCCATTTGAATCAGGAAAGCCTTTATGAATAGTATCGGAGTAACATTTAGTCGTAATTTTCCACTATCATTCCCCTTTGGCATTCCTCTCACTATAAGATATGCCGTACCAAATCCTAAAGTATATGGAATCACCATTCTACTTAGTATCGCCCGAATACTATCTGATACATATCCCTCTAGTAATGGATCAATGAATAATCCATAACATTTATAGATTAAAAACCATGCAACCAAAGCAACAAAAACTCTAAATACTGTTAATATATTATTCTTCTTCATCCCATGAATACTCCTTCTGAAAACTCTCCAGAGCATCATTCATCAGATCTGTCTTTGCTTTTTCGATAATATAACCAATCAACTGCCTTACAGTAAAAGTAATCAGAAATATCAATACATATAGTAGTACAAGATATGGTCTTGCCAATATCTCACTCATTCCTACAATGCTCACCGCCATAATAAGTGTTACAACAAGATATAGCGGCATAAAGATTATATTTTTCACAAAAAATGGTTTACTCTTTGCCCACTGTGTATCATCTATCATTATTCTGAAAAATGTTATTCCACCAAGTATAAAGAAGGTCAGCCATATCTTCACCAGCTCCATTCCCTCAATACTGAGGTTAGTTGCTGCGCAAAAGACACCAATGAATATAATGCTCATTGAAAAACATACAGCAACTATTGAAAATGCTTTTGTAAGGGCGGCCTTAACCTGTATAGCTCTTTTAATGTCCATAGCTTAAGCCTCCTTCATTCCAATTCCACGTTTGAAGTCATTCACATAGTTTCTGGATACTATCACCCATTCACCGTTTCTCAAAAGCAGTTTTAGTCTTCTTCCATCTTCCGGAGAAACTTTCTTTACTGCCCTAAGATTAACAATTACCGCCTTGGAAATCCGAACAAAATGTCTCTTCACCAGTTCTTCTTCAAGATCATACAGGGGACGCCTTACTCTGTAATAATTCGAAGTCGTATAAGCGAATACATTTCTGTCAACAGCTTCAAAGTACAGAACTTTGGAGATAATTACCGGTATTTTATCCCCATTTTCCATTTCACCCATTAGGTTTTCTTCTAAGCTTCTAATAGACTCGATGATTCCCTCTACTTCAGCATCACGCTCTCCGCATCTAATCTCCACCTCTGTCTCAGCGAGATTTAATTTGTCCTTTACAAATATTTTCAATACTTGCTCCTCAACCTGTTCAAAACATACAATGTCTCGACACATCTTCTTTATACTTTAGTTTTTATCGCTATTCAACAAATCTGGAATAAGAGGTACAATTGCCCACATAACATGCCACAGATTATACTTTTTCTATATATTTCACTGTTCATATACCTGAAAATCCACTCTAACTAAGACTTTTCCATTAGGAAGAGATTCCATATCACTTCTTATCTCGGTATATCCCATTTTTTTCATGGTTTCTCTCAGCTCAGCTTCTTCCATCTGATGATGAACTGCATCAAGTCCATCAAAAGCATGTAAATATGGCGAATCAGAAACCCAGTTTTCTGTATCTGTGTTTATTTGTATTATGCAGGAAACAACCTTTGGATTTATATGCTTAACAGCCTTTGCAAAAGCCTGATATCCTATATATTCTATCAGCAGATCTGCTATAACAAGCTCAGCTGAAGGAAGAACTTCTACATCTTTCGTAAGATCTGCTGGAATGCATTCAAGTATTCCACCTAATTTATCTTCAGAAGAATATCTTTCATATACCTTCTGAAGGTAATCCTCATTTATATCTACTCCGTAAACTTTTTTATATTTATTCTTATCAATATGCTCAAGACCATTTCCTCCGGCAACGCCAAGGATCATCGCAGAAAAAACATCATAGTCACTTAGCTGCTGTTTCATCATCTTATTTAAAGTCTGAAGCTGATTTACACTATCCAGACTCATATGATTCTCATAATCATCAAGACTTATCTCTTTCCAGGGATTATTAAGTTCTTTCCTGAAAATCATATTGCATCTGCCCCAGGATTCATCTTTATAAGTGAATGCATTAGGCGTCAGATTTCTTTCTACAAACCCTACCTTTTCATAACATTTCTTAGCTCTCTGATTTTCCGGAAATACGTTTAACTGAACTCCTACTGCTTCAGAGGTTTCGAATGCTTGTTTAACTGCAAGACTCAGCATCTCGCGAGCAATACCCTTACCTCTGGCCTCAGGATCAACAACTACAAACTTTAGCATTACTTCTTTTGTTTCGTTATTAAAGGCATAACAAAAGAAACCTGTCACCTCGCCATCATCAGATACGGCAGCATAAGGAACATCACCAAATCTTTTTGCTATTTCAGCTAAAGTCTCAGCCAGGTGTTCCTTACTAAGTGGATACTTAATAAGATTTGCACACCACATGGCGTGCATTCTCTCATCAGTAATCCAGTCTTTCATAGCTTCAAAATCACTATCTATTTCAAACTTTCTTAACTTCATTATGTACTCTTTTCTTTTATCATTTCTTATGCTATTGACTATGATTCTATAATTGAACTGATTACTTCAGATACATCACATATATCTGACAAGGATTTTCTTCTCCCCAAAGTTCCCTTATAACTTCAAATTCTTTAAAACCGCATGACAGATAAAAATGATTAGTTATATCATAATCTTCATATACACCCATCTCAACAGTTTTTACCTGCATGAAGGAATAACCTTCTTCTACAGCTATATTCTTTGCAGCTTCAAAAAGCTTTCGTCCAAGACCATTACGATGATAATCTTTCAAAACTCCCATTACTGCCAGTTCAACAGTTTCTTTTCCTGTTTCTTTCAGGCAAAGAAATCCCACATAATCATCATTTTCTTTTGCAGCCAAAAATATCTGATTCGCACTTTCCGCTATATATTTCTCTCTGCTCTCATCGACTTCAAACCAGTCTTTTAATGCCTCGAGAATCTTTCTTGCTACTGCCTTTTTAGTTTCTGCATCCTTTATTTGTTCAATCATCATTTCATCTTCACCTTTTATCCTATTTATCTTGCTTTTTCTATCTTTTTATTCTATCTTTTCTATTTATTTCCTAATCCTGAGTTGTTTCGTCCGGATAGTCCCAGAATCCCCCCTTATGGAAATTCTCATTTCCCAAAGGTGTAGCTGTCAGCTTAAATATCACACAGCCATCAGGGCAGACAATTGTTTTAGTGTATTTACCGTCACCACCAAGGTTTTCCAAATCTCCACCGCTACGTACAGCTTCCATCAATGGATACAGCATCATCATTGTTTTTGAGCAGATTCCGTATCCCTCCTGATTTACGGGACAGCCATATGTACATGTGTACTTATCACCAATTTCTTCTCCATTTCGGCAATACCTCTCGGTATGATCTCCATGAAGAAACCCTGTAACCTCGATTGCAAATTCATACTCTTCGTTATACCACTTTTTCATCAGTTATCCCACCTTTCTCCTGTTCTATTTGTTCATTCTTATTGATCTTCTTCCAAACTATAAGATATACGATGATACTTATTATTATTCCACTCAGAATACCAAATATTACATCTGTTGGATAATGTGCTCCGACATATAATCTTGAAAATGCAATAAGTCCGGATAACACCAGAAGCAATACTCCCATCCATTTCTTACTTTTGGGAAGGCACCAGGTAATTGCTCCAGCAACAACAAATGAAATAGCCGTATGTCCCGAAGGAAAACTGTAGTCATTCGGTTTCTTTGCAATTAGAACAAGCCCCTCAATAGCATCATATGGTCTTGTTCTTGCAATGACATTTTTAAGTATAAGATTATTTATAACAAAACAAGCTAGCAGTGCAATTAATGCAACAACACCAATTCGCCTTGTTTTTTTATAAACTAATAATATAGCAATAAGAATAATGACAAAAACTCCACCATTCATCATCGTTGAAAGACCATTCATTATGACATCCAAAAAATCATTTCTAACATGATTCTGCAAAAATAGTAAAAAATCAGCTTCCCACTGCACGTGTTCTAATCTCCTTATTCTTTTCTATCATAGATTATAATTATGCTGATTATTTTAGCATAAGAATTCGTTTATATCCCTGATTTATTGTCACAACATATACTATACATGATATGCCAAATGCAAAGATAATCATCATAATTGAGGCGGCAATCATCATTATAGATACATCCTCCTCAACAAATAATGATATTATCATCATCGGAATAACTGCTGCCAGCAAGCTCACAACTCCTATTATTATCCCAAGAATAAATGAATGTTCAAATGATTTTTTATAATCTTCCACCACTCCACGAACTCCATATCCAAGCTCCATATCTTCTTTAAAAAGATATTTATATGGAGCTAGTTTCCAGAGAGCAAGAATAATGAAAATAGCCAAAATAATTAGCATGATAATCTGAGCTATCACTCCTACTATGGCTAGCTCTTCATCAAAAAGCGATATTATAATCCCCGGAAATGGAGAAAGCCAGAAAAGAAAAATAGCTAGTACAAGGCTTTTTGCTTCTTTTTTCTTTGCATCTATATAACCTTGAACCTCTGATAATTCAACCATAGTTTCTTTTGAAGAATCTCTAATTTCCTTTGATGAGTCCACCTTAATAGCTGTTGAATTTTCCGAACTTTTATTTTCCAAAAACGACAGATCATACTCATCTTTCAATAGAAAATCTGTAGGAACATCAAAGAATTCCGACATGGCCATAATCTTATTAAGATCAGGAGTTGTCTGTGCCATCTCCCACTTAGAAACAGCCTGTCTGCTCACTCCTATCTCAGCACCGAATTCTTCCTGGGAGAGACCATTTCTTTTCCTAAGTTCAGTTATTTTTTCAGAAAGAATCATCTGTTATCCTCCTGTTTTTTTTAAGCTTTTTTCGCTCAGGACAAACTTAATCCAGTGTTTTAATAAAATCATCTATTTCAGCCTTAACTTCTTCAGGTATTTCCGTATAGAAGTAATGACTCGCATCAATCTCAATCAGTTTTCCATTTGAAATGTTATCTATATAATTCTTATGAATAAGCAGCCAGTTATCCATATTCCGCATAAGCGGCTCAAACATTTTATCATTTGTAACAAACATAAGTGTCGGAACATCCGGTATCGGTCCATCATGCAAGTCTTTCATCTGTTTAATGAAATTCTCAGTAAACCACTGTTCATGATTTATTGTAGCATCTGCCCCCATAGAATACTTTGAATACATAATTGCACTATATTCTCTTTTTTCCTCATCCGTTAGATACTCCGACTTTAATGCAGGAAAAATATCCTTCGCATTCATATATCTCATAAGACCCAGATCATATACCCAAAAATTATAGAATTCCATTTCCTTTGCTGTTTCTTTCGGATCTTCCGGCTGTAGATTATCCCAGTCCGCTCCCATATAATCATATTCTTCCGGGACTCCCATATCAAGACCAATTATGGCCTCTACCTCATCAGGATAATGATTTGCCCAATACATAGTTTCTAAACCCGAAGCAGAATGAGGACACAAAATATACGGCGCTTCCACTCCTGCCTTTGATAAAGCCTGACGGTCCTGTTCGGTTATTATATCAACTGTTCTCTCACCATCTATCTCGTCACTATAACCATAACCGAATTTTTCTATAATAACAACCTTATAATCATCCTTTAATCTGTCGGTAAGTGGCTTGAAATCCAATATAGGTGAAGGCGTTCCAGCGCCGGCTAAGAATACAAGAGTTTTTTCTCCATCCCCTTCTATTAGTAGATTCATATTGTGTCCATCAACCTCTACATACTCTCCTTTATGTTGGATCAATCTCGCCTCTTTCTTAAAACATGTCTTGTTATAAAGATAGGTTCCTATTCCAAGTATTGCCGTGAGCGAAAATAAAACTGCTATACCTATCAGAATACCTTTTACAATCCTCAGACAAATCCTTTTAACCCTTCCTTCTTTGTTATGATTTCTTTTTTGTGTGGTTTTGTTTTCTTCCATAATAAAACCGTCCTTTCTTTGTATGTTTTCGCATCCAACATACTAAAAAGGACGGCTATCTTCTACCATCTACGGCTTGCAATGTGTCAACCACAGGGTTGCAATTGTATAACCAATAGTTCAAATTTATATTATAGGAGTTCAATAGTTCCAGGCGGTTTACTCGTCAGGTCGTACATTACTCTGTTTACTCCCTTGACTTCATTGATGATTCTGGTCATGCATCTCTGAAGAACCTCGAATGGTATATCACAGCAGTCTGCTGTCATGAAGTCTGAAGTATTGACTGCTCGAAGTACTACTGCATAATCAAAGGTTCTGAAGTCACCCATTACTCCAACAGAACGCATGTTTGAAAGTGCTGCAAAGTACTGATTTGGTGGATTCTTTATAGCACCTGCTGCTATAGCAGCGTCCACCTCTTCTCTGTAGATTGCATCTGCCTCCTGTACTATTCGTACTTTCTCTGCTGTAATATCGTCTATGATACGAACACCGAGCCCTGGTCCCGGGAATGGCTGACGGAAAACAAGATATTCCGGTATTCCCAGCTCAAGTCCGCACTTACGAACCTCATCCTTAAAAAGCATTCTGAGAGGTTCAACTATCTCTTTAAAATCTACATAGTCAGGAAGTCCACCAACATTATGATGTGATTTAATAACCGCTGAATCACCAAGTCCCGACTCTATAACATCCGGATAGATAGTTCCCTGTGCAAGGAAATCAACTGCTCCGATTTTCTTAGCTTCTTCTTCAAATACACGAATGAACTCTTCTCCGATTATATGTCTCTTTCTCTCAGGATCTGTCTCTCCTGCAAGCTTAAGATAGAATCGTTCCTGTGCATTAACTCTGATAAAGTTCAGCTCATAATTACCTTTAGGGCCGAAGATAGCCTCAACCTCATCTCCTTCATCCTTACGAAGAAGTCCATGATCTACAAATACACAGGTAAGCTGTTTTCCAACTGCCTTAGACAGAAGAACTGCTGCAACTGATGAGTCTACACCGCCTGAAAGTGCACAGAGCACACGTCCATTACCTATCTTCTCACGGAGTGCTTTTACTGTGGTCTCAACAAAGGAATCCATCTTCCAGTCTCCCTTACAGCCACATATATCCATTACAAAGTTTCGAAGTATTTCCTGTCCATACTCTGTATGCATAACTTCAGGATGGAACTGTGTAGCATAGAAACCTTTTTCAGGGTATTCCATTGCTGCTGTAGGACAGTCCTTTGTATATGCTGTGGTCTTAAACCCATCAGGAACTTGAGCTATATAATCTGTATGACTCATCCACACAGCTATATTTACCGGAACCCCTTTGAATAGTTTTGACTGCATTTCACTGATCTGAACATCAGTATGTCCATATTCACTTACGGGAGCTGTGGCAACCTTACCGCCTAACAGATGCGCCATAAGCTGTGAACCATAGCAGATACCCAGAATAGGAATACCAAGTTCAAATATATCCTTTGTATAGCTTGGCGAAGTCTCCAGATATACGCTATTAGGTCCGCCTGTAAATATAATTCCCTTGGGGTTCATGGCACGAAGCTCATCAATGGGAATAGTGTACGGATGTACCTCTGCATACACATTACACTCTCTGACACGTCTTGCGATAAGCTGATTATACTGTCCACCAAAATCCAGAACGACTATCAGTTCTCTGTCCATACTTTCCTCCTAACTTTGTATAAACTTAATCTTTTTAATAAGGACAGCCCCGATAAACCTGGGACTGTCCCTAAATAATTAATCATTTAAATGCTTCAAAGCCTCCTGAAGCTGATTATCCTCATCATGTTCTATAGTTACCTTTTGTCTAAGAGACTCATCCAGTTCAACCTCAAAATCAGGATCTACACCCTTCTTATGTATATCGTCACCTGATGGAAGGAAATATTTTGCAATAGTAATCTTTATAGCTGAACCGTCTGAAAGCTTCATTACAGACTGAACTATTCCTTTTCCATAAGTAGTTGTTCCTACAACCTTAGCCAATTTGTAATCTCTGAGACATCCTGTAAAGATTTCTGCCGCACTGGCACTGTTTCCATTAACCAATACTACCATTGGCAGATCAACCTTATGACCATCTGAACAGTCTATTCTGTCCATAACCTTATCATCTTTGTTTTTAGTCTCAAGAAGAAGACCCTTTTCAGTTGCTCCTTCTGCAATAGCTTCATCATCGACCATATAATCGACCATCTCTAAAACAACAGGAACAATACCACCGGGATTATCTCTCATATCAATAACAAGTCCCTTGGCACCCTGACTCTGAAGGCTGTCAACAGCTTCCTTATAAAGACCTGCAGTATTATCTATAAACTGTTCAACCTTTATATAGCCTATATTATTATCAAGCATTTCATATTCAACTGTTTTATTTTCTATAGTATCCCTGACAATCTTTATAGAGAGAAAATCTTCTTCACCTTCTCTATATACCTTGAGAGTAACTGTTGAACCTTTTTCTCCTCGGATATGGTCAACTACATAGTCCAATTCCATATCTGTAGTAATCTCCAGATCATCAACTGCTACTACAATATCATTCGGAAGAAGCCCGGCCTTTTCTGCAGGACTGCCCTCTAAAGGTTTCACTATATATATGGTGCCCTGATTCAGATTCTTAGATACGGTTGCACCTATACCCTCAAAAGATCCGGAATCATCCTCCATCATCTTTTCATATTCTTTTTTTGTATAATAAACGGAATAAGGATCATCAAGTCCCCTCATTATTCCATCATAATAGCTTTCTTCTCTTTTTTCATCATCCTGATCAAAATAAAAATAATTATCAATCAGTTTTTCGATTTCTGCTGTCTTATCAGCAACTTCACCTGATTTAGTATCAAAGCCTTCGCTATTACTATCCATTGAATCAGATTCTTCATCATGTGCTGACTCATCTGATTCGTCCTTATCTCCTCCATAAAGGGAAAAGCTGTCTTTTTCAGGCTCACCTGAGGTGGCTGCTGTCTGACTTACTCCGCATCCGGTAAATGCGCTCATAATGAGAGACATGGCTAATACACCATGCATGCTCTTTTTTACAAACTTGTGGGGAAGTTTTCTCATTGTTCATGCTCCTGTAGTCTTCTGTTTGCTAATTAATCCTATACTAATTTGTTCCTTCTGTATTAGCAACCTGAGACTTGTCTTGTATATTTTTATAATACTTTAATGGATTAACATATTCTCCGTTTTCACGAACGGCAAAATGCAGATGAGGTCCTGTTGATACTCCTGTATTACCCGAGAAACAAATAGTCTGTCCGGCAGTTACTGAATCACCGACCTTGCATCCAAATGCAGATAAATGGAAGTAGCATGTTGATATTCCACTTCCGTGATCAACTATAACACAATTTCCTCCATTTCCCAGATATCCGGTATATATAACAGTTCCAGAAGCAACAGCAATTACGCCGCTTCCAACCGGACAAGGGATATCTATACCTCTATGATAAGAAGTAGCTCCGGCTGTAGGAGCAACTCTTGGACCATAATAAGAAGATATACTGGTACTGGTTGGCATAGGCCAAAGAAAATCAGCCCCTTTATACTCAATAGAAGTAGTCAGTCCTGTAACAGATATAGAAACATTGTATTTGGCTTCTATGGCAGCTATCTGTGCTGTCTGTGCAGCCTCTACGGCTTCTATGGCAGCCATTTCTTCCTGAGTTTTGTCTATTGAGCCCTGAAATTCATTTATCTGCTTTTCTTTTTCTTTAGATAATAATTCCAGAGTATCCTGCTCATTTCTATACGCTTCTTCGAGAACATCCATACTGCTATTAATCATCGTCAGCATAGCTTTTTTATCTGCAAGACGGGTTCTCATTTCATTATACTGTCCGAGAATATTGTTATCATAGGAATCAACAGCCTGTATGTACTCTGTCTTATTAACTATATCTGTATAGTCCACAGCATTAAAAAGAGCATCCATATAACCATAGCTGACATTTTCATATTCCTCGGCAATATGCTGCTTCAGACGCTCATACTGTTCATCCTGTCTGGCCTGAGCCAGTTCAATATCCTCCTGAAGTGCAACGAGGGAATTCTGAATCTCTATAGTTTTGTTATTTATATCATCTATCTTAGCCTGATACTCAATAATAAGATCGTCTATCTCATGAAGTCGTTTAATAAAGTCGTTCTGATTCTCCATAAGAAGATTCAGCTTTTCCTGAACAGCCATCTTTTCCTTAAGAGTCTTGCTGTATTCAGCTGTAATCTGGGAAAGCTCCTCAGTATCTATCGGTGTTTGCTGTGGAATATCAACAGTTACGGGCTGAACAGTTGACGCTTCCGTAGTACTTTCAGTACCTTCTGTGGTTTTTTCCTTTTCTTTTTTCTTTTTTTCTTCAGTTGTAGATTCTTCTGAGGCATCACCTGGTGATGCTGTTGAGGCTTTACCTAAAACAGTATTCCTGCCGCCGCTAAAGGCCTTTGCTGTAACGCTTGTTACTCCGGCAGTAAGAAAAAAACTCAAAACCAGCACAATCATGGTGATTCTTGATTTTTTATTCATATTATACCTTCAAATGTTTTCTAGTCGTAAGTAAGCTTCCAAAGAAACCTATTCCAATTCCCAAAATAAGAGTCATCGGTATAAGCTTCGAAAACAATGTTCCGGGTGGTGTAAAATCAAAAAGACTCTTTAATATAGTAAATCTTCCTGCTATATAATTTATAACCATATCATAGAGATAATATAGAAGGACTAACGGTATAACTGAACCAACAAGTCCTATAATAACACCTTCTACAATAAACGGAGCCCTTACAAATCCATTTGTTGCTCCAATAAGCTTCATTATCTTTATTTCTTCACGTCTTACTGTAATACCTATAGTAATTGTATTATTTATAAGGAATATAGATACCAGGAACAGAATAAGTATAATTCCAAAAGAAGCATATCCGACAAATGCATTTATAGCCGATATACTATCTGCTGTATATGAAGAACTGCTGACCTTTCTTACTCCCTCTATTCCTTCAAGAAACTGAACAAAATCGGCCTGTGTACTTGCATCTTTAAGAGTTATCTTATATGAAGCGGAATTTGCAAGCGGATTATCATCACCAAATGCTGCTCTTGCAGCTTCAGGATCATCGTAGGTCTGCTCGGAGAACTCCTCCCAGGCCTGTTCCGGAGATATATAATCTCTGGTATTAACCTCTTTTCTTGTAAGTATCTGTTCTCCTATAAGTTTGATTCCTTCTTCAGATATACCTTCATCGAAGAAAACCGATATAGATATAGTACTTTCTATCTTGTGTATAGCTGCTCTGAAATTGACAAGTACCGCATAGAAAAGTCCGAAAACAAACAGACAGGCAACTATTGTTCCCACTGAAGCAAGCGAAAAAAGCAGATTACGTCTGATGTTTTTGGCACCCTGTTTTATACTGTATCCAACTGAACTAATCCTCATCGACGTATCCACCCTTCTGGACGTCACTTACAATAACGCCCTTCTTTAATGTAATAACCCTCTTCTTCATGACATTAACTATTTCCTTATTATGAGTAACAACTACCACTGTTGTACCCTTTGCATTGATTTCATCAAGAAGATTCATTATATCCCATGAATTCTTAGGATCCAGGTTACCCGTAGGCTCATCAGCCAGAATAATATCCGGCTTATTCACCAGGGCTCTGGCAAGGGCAACTCTCTGCTGCTCGCCTCCGGAAAGCTGTCTAGGGTATGATTTATACTTATCAGCAAGTCCAACAAGCGTAAGTACTGCCGGAACCTGCCTCTTTATATATCTGGTTGGTGTCTCTATTACTCTTTGCGCAAATGCAACATTTTCATAAACTGTACGATCCTTAAGGAGTCTGAAGTTCTGGAATACAACACCTATTTTTCTTCTTACCTTATGTATTGCGCTTGGCTTGAGTCGGCTGTAATCATATCCTGCGACTTCAATCTTACCTTTTGTAGGAACAAGCTCTCTAAGTAAAAGCTCAATAAATGTTGTTTTTCCGGAACCAGATGTTCCTACAACAAATACGAACTCGCCCTTCTCAATCTGAACATTTATATCCTGCAGAGCTACTGTTCCAGTGGGATATTTCATTGTTACATTTTCCATTTTAATCATATGCTGCGTCTTCCTTCTGCTTAAAAATCAAGGCTTTCCATATATTTCATATATTTTACAACCATAAGGGCAATTTTAAATGTAATCGCATCTTCAAATATTCTTAGATCCAGCCCGGTTGATTTTTCTATCTTGTCAAGACGATATACCAGAGTATTTCTGTGTATATACAGCTGACGTGAGGTTTCTGAAACGTTCAGACTGTTTTCAAAGAATTTATTGATGGTGGTAAGTGTTTCTTCATCAAATTCATCCGGAGATTTTCCATCAAATATCTCCTTAATGAACATACGACATAAAGGAATTGGAAGCTGGTATATAAGTCTTCCGATTCCAAGATTACTGTATGCAATGATATTCTTATCACTATAGAATATCTTTCCGACATCCAGAGCCATCTTTGCTTCTTTATAGGAACGCGATACCTCTTTGATCTCGTTTACTATTGTACCAAATGCAACGTGAACCGAAATCATAGCCTCGGTACTAAGCATATCAACTATAATTTCAGCAGTTTTATTTAATTCCTCATATGTATCTGTAGGCTTAACCTCTTTTACAAGGATAATATTCTTCTCATCTACCGCAGTGATAAAGTCCTTTGTCTTAACAGAGAAGATATTTCTGACGGTCTCCAGTGCATTATTATCCTTTTCAGCCTTTGTCTCAATAATAAAGACGCACCTCTTAACGTCCGTTTCTATATGGAGCTTCTTAGCTCTGTTATATATATCCACCAGTAGAAGATTATCAAGGAGAAGATTCTTGATAAAGTTATCTTTGTCGGATCTCTCCTTATATGCAACCAGAAGACTCTGTATCTGGTATGCTGCCATCCTTCCGACCATAAATGTGTTATCGGTATCGCCCTTGGCAAGTATTATATATTCAACCTGCTTGTCATCAAACACCTTAAAGAACTGATATCCCAGAAGAGACTGACTTTCTGCCTGTGATTCACCAAATGCAATCACCGCATCCTCATAATCAAGAGGTCCATCTTCAGCTGTTTTAGCAAGGAGCCTGCCCTCGGCATCCATCACTATAAGATCGACCTTTGTAATAGTTTTAATACCCTCTAAAGTTTCCTGTAAGATTTGATTTGAAATCATAGCCACACTCCTGTTTCTTTTGATAACCCCGTTAACATTTAATCTATTACTACAAAGCATAAAAAATGTATCAAAAATACAGCATTCACAGAATTTTCACTGTATATCTGAACATACCTGGTTATTATAACATTTTTTGTCAACAAAATAAAGGTTTACGTAAAAAATAAAGGCTTATATATAAAAAGGGGAAATGTATTTCTACATTTCCCCATCAGTACAAATTCAGATATTATACTAGTTTACAATGATCTCCTCTGATTCCTTATCAAAGATATGAATCTTAGAAAGGTCAAATGCGAACTGAACTGTATCACCAGGTCTAGCTGTTGTACGAGCATTAACTCTAGCTGTGATATCAAACTGATCGATTGTGAAGTACAGATAAACTTCTGCACCAAGCATTTCGTAGATATTGATACGAGCATCAATAACTGACTCAGGTGATGATTCAATGAACAGCTGCTCATCATGTATATCTTCTGGACGGATACCAAGAACAACATCCTTATCAATAAATCCACCAGCTATAAGCTTATTAGCCTTAGCTTCAGGAACCTTGATTGAATGTGAACCAAACATAAGGAGTACGTCAGCGCCTGACTTAACAACCTTGCAGTCAATGAAGTTCATAGGTGGCATACCCATGAATCCTGCAACGAAGAGGTTGCATGGATGATCGTAAAGATTCTGAGGTGTATCAACCTGCTGAATGATACCATCCTTCATAACTACGATACGTGTACCAAGTGTCATAGCTTCTGTCTGGTCATGTGTAACGTAGATAATAGTTGTCTGAAGTCTCTGATGAAGCTTTGAAATCTCAACACGCATCTGAACACGGAGCTTAGCATCAAGGTTTGAAAGAGGCTCGTCCATAAGGAATACCTTAGGCTCACGAACGATAGCACGTCCCATGGCAACTCTCTGTCTCTGACCTCCTGAAAGAGCCTTTGGCTTACGATCAAGAAGGTGCTCGATCTCAAGAATCTTAGCAGCTTCATGTACCTGCTTATCTATCTTCTCCTTTGGAACCTTTCTCAGCTTAAGTCCGAATGCCATGTTATCATAAACGGACATATGAGGATACAGAGCGTAGTTCTGGAATACCATCGCAATATCTCTATCCTTAGGCTCAACATCATTACAAAGCTTATCACCTATCCAAAGCTCACCAGAACTGATATCCTCAAGTCCGGCAATCATTCTCAGTGTAGTAGACTTACCACATCCTGAAGGACCAACGAAGATGATGAACTCTTTGTCTTCGATATCAAGATTGAAATCCTTAACAGCGTTAAAACCATTTGGATAAATCTTGTAGATGTTCTTTAACTGTAATCCTGCCATATTTTAAAATCCTCCTAAATAGCATTTTTGCCTTTTTTACAACTTGTTTCACTATAATACTTTTCAAAAAAATAAACTATATATGTCTTGCATAAATAATGCTTAAAACTTTTGTTCATATTGCACATTGACTAAATATTTATATCAATAATAAACAAAAAAAGGCGTTTTAAAACCGCCTTTTCCTGCCCTACTTTGGTTTACTTTTACTAAATATATTACAAAACTATTAACCGCCTTTTGACGTTTTTTACCATTTTTAGCGAATTTATACAATTACTCACTAACGATATCATCAGAATTACCTATAATTATAAAGGCTTTAACGCCGTCTTTATCTGCATCACAGTCCACGCTGTCAGCTGATCCATTTTCAACAGAAGCTCCGGATATAATTTCTGACAGATTATTGCCTGTTCCCTCCTCTGTAACGACGATTTTACTCTTTTCAAGAGACTCACCAAGATAGTTACCGGTTTCAACTTTAGTAAAGCCTTTTTCAGCCAGTCTTTCCTTCCAGGCTGCCGCAAGCCCTGCGGTTTCAGTAGCATTCAGAACTACTATCTTGTCATCTGAAGCAATGTCTTTAGATGCTTCTGTAACCGCTCCTTCTTCGTTATCAAACAACAGCTTGTCGTCAGACAGAGCAGAATCTGTATCTGAAGCTAATAGATCATCACGATCATTATCTACAAGCATGGAATCATCAAATTCCTGCTCACTCTTTTTGTTATCTGCAGACATTGTGTATTTTATCAGATATGCTCCCATTGCCAGAATAACCAGACCAAGTATTATTACTATAGCCTTCAAAAAAAATAAAAAGAATATTCCGGCCGGATTTTTCTTGTTTTTCTTTGCCATGATAAATCCCCTCCTAATGTAGGACCTCACATTCTATGAATCAAGAGTATAACAAATGAATTAAGGTATTTCAAGAAATCTTTTGATGTGCTACAATAAGTTTGTGATGGATTTTTTATTTCAACCTACGAAAGGCTTAACAGATGAAAAGTATTCTGATAACCGGAGCAAGCCGTGGTATCGGCCGAAGCATTGCCCTTGAAGCTGCCCGTTCCGGCAATTACAACAGAATAATTATTAACTGCCATAAGAACATCTCTCTTCTTGACTCTGTTCAGAAGGAAATCCGGAAAATATTTGATGAAAATCTACATTATTATAATAACGTTCTTACAGACCCCCTATGTCTTACTTCTGTTGGTGATGTAGGTGACTTATCTTATGTGGAAACACTTCATACAGAAATAGGAAGAGTTGAACACCTTGTAAACAATTCAGCTCTTTCAATAACTGGACTTCTTACTGATATGACACCTTCAGAGTGGGATCTTATCGTAAAAACTAATCTTACTTCTATATATAATACCTGCCATACATTTGCTCCCGATATGATTAAAGAACGCCACGGAAAAATCATTAATATTTCCTCAGTCTGGGGAATCGTGGGAGCCTCATGTGAAGTAGCCTACAGTGCAACTAAAGGAGCAGTGAACGCATTTACAAAGGCTCTTGCCAAGGAACTGGCACCAAATAACATCCAGGTAAATGCCGCTGCGCTTGGAATTGCAGATACTGATATGAATTCTCATTTAACACTAGAGGATAAATCCGATATCATTGAAGACATTCCCGCCGGCTATATAATGAGCCCGGACGAGGCAGGTCGTGCTGTAATAAAGCTTCTCGAAATGCCTGATTACTTTACCGGAGAAATAATTAAACTGGATGGCGGGTGGCAGTGATCACTAATAATGTGACATTAATTCCAAAAGACAAAATGTATTTAATTCATAATAAAGGAGAATAAATATGGGTGGTACGTATGTGGAGTTTTTCTCTGATGAGGCATTAGAAAATGTAATGTGCCTTCTTCAGTATAAGCCTGATACTATAGTATATCTTGGTTATAAGGTTACCATGGTCACCAGAAAAATGAAAAGCCTGATCAATTTTTCTAAAATCGTTTCACCTGAAACCAGGCTTGAATTTATAGAGGTTCAGAGAGATAATCTCGATTCCTGTATTGATTCTCTTAATAAGGTATACGATAAATATCCGGATGCATTCTATGAACTGACCGGTGGTGGCGAAATGCTGCTTATAGCATTTGGATTTATAAGTGCCACCAAAAATCTGAAAACCCTGCGTATAGACCCATATACCGGCCTTGAAGTAAATATGCTTCCCGGACTAAAACCCAGTCAGCATAAGGATAAAATAAAAATATCCGTGAAGGAAAATATAATTCTTCACGGAGGTCTTCTTACAAGACAGACCGGCAGTTACAGCACCTGGTCATTTACTACAGAATTCAAAGAGGATATACGCACTATCTGGGATATCGCCAGGCGTCTGGAGCACAAATGGAATCGATACTGCTCTGTAATAGAGGATGTGGTAAAGGCCAATCCATGTGATGAAACAGGCTACTATGTCCTTCCCAAATCCTCACTTGGTGAAGCAGGCACTCTTCTCGGCAAGTTAAACGGAAAAGGCATGCTCAGAGACTTCTCTCAGGATAATAAGCGTATACGTTTCAGATTCAAGAATAATTCAATTAGACATATAGTCACTAAAACAGGAAATATCCTGGAGCTTCACGTATATGAGGTTGCCTCCCGTGCTCCGGAAATATTCACAGACAGAATAATCGGTGCAATGATTGACTGGAATGGAGACAAGTCCGAATCCGAAAAAGCAACCTTTGCATCCGATTATGAAAAATACATGCATGCAAGCTATGACACAATAAATGAAATAGATGTTGTACTGATGCGCTCAACAGCACCGATATTTATTTCCTGCAAAAGCGGAAAGGCCAGCAGTAATTCCCTGCATGAGCTGGAAACTGTAACCAGACGCTTCGGAGGCAAATACGCCAGCAAAGCTCTGGCTATGGCACTTCCTCTGGAAAGCTCAAGTTCCGGCAATTCCTTCTTCCGGGAAAGAGCGAAGGAAATGCACATCTGGGTTATCGATAATATATATCATATGACTGATGAGGAACTGTTAAACAAACTCATCAATCTTCAGCCGTAATTATTCCTTTGGTCTGGCAAGATTTGCAAATTTAGTATATTTACTGAGCCATGCCAGTTCAACCGGTCCTGTGGCTCCATTTCTCTGTTTTGCTACTATTATTTCAGCAACTCCGGGTTTTTCTGTTGTGTCCGGATTATAATAATCATCTCTATATATAAACATTACCACATCTGCATCCTGCTCTATAGCTCCCGACTCTCTAAGGTCAGCCAGCACCGGTCTGTGGTCCGGCCTTGAGTCAACTGCTCTGTTCAGCTGCGATAACGCTATAACCGGAACATTAAGCTCTCTCGCCAGAGCCTTAAGTGATCTGGACACCTCAGATATGAAGAGCTGTCTGGATTCTACCTTTCCATTCGAACTCATAAGCTGCAGATAATCGATGATAATAAGTCCGATTCCTTCTGTCTGCTTGAGCTTTCGACATTTAGTACGAAGCTCTGCCATAGTAATGGAAGAATTATCATCTATAAATACATTTACACCTGCCAGATCATCGGCAGATTTGATTATCTTGGTCCAGTCATTATCAGATATATCACCAGTTTTCAGACTTCTCGCTTCGACCATGGAATCCACCGCAAGAAGACGTGTTACAAGCTGTTCACGGCTCATCTCCAACGAAAAAACAACAACAGGAATTTCTTCTCTTATTGCAACATGATGAGCAATATTAAGGACAAATGCCGTCTTTCCCATAGATGGTCTTGCTGCTACAAGAAGAAGCTCTCCACCATGCAAACCGGTCAGCATATTATCCAGATCTGTAAATCCTGTTCTAAGTCCATTTATTTTTCCTTTTGTCTGAGAAGCAGCTTCTATCTCACCTATTACATCTACAACAATATTCTTAATTGGCTGAAAATCTGTAGAACCTGTTCTCTTCTGCATAAGTGCAAACATGTCAGACTCTGCACTTTCCATTATTCTGTCAACACCTTCCAGTCCCTCATAGGATCTTGCAGAAATACTGTCCGCCAGTTTAATCAGTCTTCTCAGATAAGCCTTGTCCTTTACTATGCCGGCATAATCCTTTGCAAAAGCTGCTGTAGGTACATTTGCCAGTATTTCACCCAGAAAACCAAGACTGCATATATCCTCAGGAGCCCCCTTCTCTCTGAGTTTCTCTCCAAGAATTATCTCATCAACAGGCTTTCCTTCATTATAAAGGTCCACCATCGCATCAAAGATTATTCCATATTGTGTATTATAAAAATCTTCTTTAGTAAGAATCGCACTTACCTCTGATATGGCATCTCTGTCCATAAGCATAGAGCCTATGACACTTCTCTCAGCATTCATGTCATGAGGAGGTATGCGTTTTATCGTATTTTCATCCGCCATATTCTATCTCCAACTATCTTACTTCTCTTCGGTCACATCCAGCAGAAGCTCTGCTGTAACCTGGGGATGGAGCTTTATCTTAACATTATATCCTCCCAGTGCTTTAACCGGATCCTTCAAAACAATCTTTTTCTTATCTATATCAATATTCAGCTGCGCCTTTATCAGCTCGGCGATTTCTTTTGATGAAACTGAACCAAAGGTCTTTCCGTTAGCTCCAACCTTCATTGTACAGGTTATTTTCTTTTCAGCAAGCAGGGCTTTAAGCTCCTCTGCTTCAGCTAGATTCTCAGCTGCTATCTTTTCATCATTCTGATTTTTTAATTTAAGGTCATTAAGATTCTTAGGAGTAGCCTCTACACCAAGCTTTTTAGGAAGAACAAAATTTCTTGCATAACCCTGATTTACTTCAACTATTTCTCCTTTTTTTCCAAGCGATTTAACATCCTGTAATAAAATAATTTTCATTTTTTATATCTCTCCTCGTTCATACATATCCTTCAGAACTTTTTTCAATTCCTCAAAGAATTCTTCCTTCTTTTTATCCTTAAGCTGTGCTCCTGCAACATTTGAATGTCCGCCGCCATTAAACTTTTCCATAACGATCTGAACATTCACATCGCCTATTGACCTGGCGGATACATACAGCATGCCGTCATCAGCCTCTGTAACTACGAAGGAAGCTGTAATATTATCTACATTTAACAGCTCATTTGCCGTTTTCGCGACAGCTACAGTAGGCGCATCCGGTGAATCAGGATCCGCAGAAACATATGAAAGGGCAAAATGGTCCATATATATGGAAGCATTGCTTATTCCCTGCGCTCTTTCCTTCATTTCAAGCATTGAACTTCTAAACATCTTACGAACTCTGGTAATATCCGCTCCACTCTTTCTGAGGTACGAAGCGGCTTCAAAGGTTCTGACACCTGTTTTGGTCAGGAAATTATCAGTATCTATAAGAATTCCGGCATACATGGCATCAGCTTCCTGAGATTTCAGTCTCGGATTCCTTGAGATATACTGATACATTTCTGCTATCATTTCGCAGGCAGACGAAGCAAAAGGTTCTATATAAGAAAGAGTAGCCCCTGTAATTGCCTCATTTGTCTGTCTGTGATGATCAAATACAACAACTGTCGGAACGAGACTCAGAAGTTCCTCACATTCTGTCATGCTTGGTCTGTTAACATCACACACAACAACTACGGTGTTCTGATTTACCTCAGTAACAGCCTGATTACTAGTGAGAAATACATTTTCATATGTATTTCCAACCATAAATGTATTATATAAAGGCTTGATTGCTTCTGTAACTTCATTAATAACTATGTGAGCCTTCTTTCCGAGACTTGTAACCATACGATAGATTCCGATAGCCGAGCCAAATGCGTCTGCATCGGGTCTTTTATGAGCCATTATCAGAACCTTATCCTTACTGAGAAGGAGTTCTTCAAATGCCTGAGCCTTAACTCTGGCCTTAACCCGGGTATTCTTCTCTGTTCCGGCACTCTTACCGCCAAAGTAAGTAACCTGATCACCCAGCTTAACAGCCACCTGATCACCACCTCGGCCCATAGCCATTCCTATAGCAGTTCTTGCATTGTCATATGCATTCATAAAACTGCTGGTGGAGGAATCAGCATCAGCTCCTATACCTATACTGAGTGTCATGGATATTTCATTTCCGACATTTATGTTTTTAACTTCATCAAGAAGGGAGAATCTGTCATCCCTGAGAGTCTGCATAAACTTCTGTCTAAACACGAAAAAGTATTTATCATTTTCTGTGTGTTTAACTATGGCATCTATATTGCCAAGATACATATTGATCTTTCTTTCAATAAGCGCCGTAAGTATGGAATGCTTTACATCCTCCAGAGAATCCATAACCTCGTCATAGTTATCAAGATATATGAGACCTGCGTACAGCTTCTGATCCAGGGTTTCCTGTTTATATTTTCTCAGTTCTGTCTCATCAAACAGATATACCACCAGAACTATATCATCATCCTTGGTCTCTTCTTCATTTTCATCAAAAACCTTAGTCATATCAACTCTCTTCATTGAGAGTCTGTATTGTCTGTCAGCATATTCTATGCTTGTTTCTATATCATTTCCTTCACCTATAATATCAGGTGTGATCTGTGAAAAATAAGAATCAATGGTCTTTTTTATTCTTGTATCCCTGGATACACCTATGGTGTCATGAAAAACATCATTTGCCCACATAATATGCCCGGACATATCAAGAATAGCATAAGGAACCTCTAGCTCTTTTATCAGCTCCTTCTGGATTTTCCCCTGTTCAAGTGAATAATCCACCATGATCCTGCTTATAGCCGGAAGCATTCTGAGATAAATGATCACTACGATAATAATGTATATTACCAGCAGCACCAGACTTGCCAGACCGACCTTGCTGTCGATCCCATTCACATAAATCTCAAAGCCCAGCAAAAACAGCGCCAAAAGAACCGGAATAATAAGAATATATTTAATTCTCTTTCTTAACTGTCTCTCATTACTCATTTCAGATTACCAATTCTCTCGCATACCTGCGCATAAGTCTCCTTATACTTCGCAAGTTTCTCCTTTTCGGCATTAACTTTTTCTTCAGGAGCTTTATTAACAAAGTTTGGATTGCCGAGCATTCCTTCGCCTCGTTTTATCTCTCCTTCAAGACGAGCTTTCTCTTTATTCAGTCGTTCAAGCTCTTTTTCTATATCAACAAGCTCAGCAAAAGGAATGTATATCACTGCATTATGGATAACTGCTGATACAGCATCTTCCTGTATGCCTGTTTTATCTGCCTGTACCTTTACATCACTTGCATAACCCAGAGCAGCAAAGAAGGATGAACTCTCCTCAAATACCGAGCGGATATCCTCTTTGTCTGAGACAACATATACAGCAGCCTTTCTTGAAGGCGGTACATTCATATCAGTTCTTACTGTTCTTATGGCACGAACAGCATCCTTGATGATATCTACATTCTTAGCCTCTACGTCAAAGTCTCTTGCGTCCTCTGCTACCGGCCATGGATCTATCATTATTGACTCTCTGCCTGTAAGTGTGCAGTATATCTCTTCAGTAACAAATGGCATATATGGATGAAGCAGCTTAAGTCCTATAGACAGAACTTCTCTGAGTGTCCAGAGAGCTGCAGCCTTGGTTGTATCATTCTCATCCCAGAGTCTAGGCTTAACCATCTCGATATACCAGTCACAGAACTCATCCCAGAGGAAGCCATGTATCTTATCTGCTGCTATTCCAAGTTCGAACTTCTCCATGTTGTCTGTAACATCACGAACCAGCTGGTTGGCCTTTGCAACTATCCACTTATCAGCCATTGTAAGATCATCAAGAGTTATGGCATTTACAGCATCAAGCGCTGCCTGTCCGCCCTCTTCATCTGCATCAGGCATGTTCATCATAATAAAACGTGAAGCATTCCATATCTTATTAGCAAAATTACGGCTGGCATCAAGTCTGTCCCAGATAAATCTCATATCATTACCCGGTGCATTTCCGGTAATGAGCATGAATCTCAGGGCATCAGCACCGTACTTGTCGATTATCTCAAGCGGATCGACACCATTTCCGAGAGACTTACTCATCTTACGACCCTGTTCATCACGAACAAGACCATGGAAGAGAACCGTATGGAACGGAATCTTATCTGTCTGCTCAAGTGATGAGAAGATCATTCTGATTACCCAGAAGAATATAATATCATAACCGGTTACAAGAACGTCTGTCGGGAAGAAATACTTAAAATCCTCAGACTCTGTATCAGGCCAGCCAACTGTTGAAAATGGCCATAGTGCTGATGAGAACCAGGTATCAAGAGTATCAGGATCCCTCTTAAGGTTCTTGCTCTTACACTTCGGACATTCACAAGGCTCATCCATCTCTACGATGGTTTCACCACAATCCTGACAATACCAGGCAGGGATTCTGTGGCCCCACCAGAGCTGTCTGGATATACACCAGTCACGGATATTATCAATCCAGTTGTAGTAAATCTTGTTCATTCTTTCAGGAACAAGCTTTACTTCTCCCGTCTCAACTACCTTGCGGGCACGAAGAGCCATATCATTCATCTTAACAAACCACTGAGGCTTGATGAGAGGCTCAACTGTAGTTCCGCATCTGTCATGTGTTCCTACCATATGAGTATGAGGAACAGTTTTAACCAGAAGTCCCTGAGCCTCAAGATCCTCAAGAACTGCCTTACGTGCCTCATATCTGTCCATTCCATGATATCTGGTATCAGGACAATTTATAGTAGCATCATCATTCATTATATTGATTTCTTCGAGGTTATGGCGCTTTCCAACCTCAAAGTCGTTAGGGTCATGACCCGGAGTTATCTTAACACATCCTGTTCCGAACTCCTTATCTACATAAGCATCGGCAATAACAGGAATCTCGCGATTAACAAGCGGCAGAAGAAGTGTTTTTCCAACGATATCTGCATATCTCTCATCTTCAGGGTTAACTGCTACAGCTGTATCACCCAGAAGAGTCTCAGGACGGGTTGTTGCTATCTCAACAAATCTTCCCTCTTCACCTACTACAGGGTAATTGATATGCCAGAAATTTCCATTCTGCTCCACATGCTCTACCTCTGCATCAGATATAGTGGTCTCACATACAGGACACCAGTTTACTATACGGGAGCCCTTATAGATCCAACCTTTATCATAGAGCTTCTTGAATACTGTATTTACAGCTTTATTATTGCCTTCATCCATGGTGAAGCGTTCTCTGTCCCAGTCAGCAGAAGAACCCATTCTCTTAAGCTGATTTACAATACGTCCACCATACTCTTCACGCCACTCCCAGGCTTTCTTCAGGAAGCCTTCGCGTCCCAGGTCATTCTTATCAATGCCCTGTTCCTTCAGTGATGCAATGATCCTAACCTCTGTAGCAATAGCTGCGTGGTCAGTACCCGGCTGCCACAGAGCATTGTATCCCTGCATTCTCTTCATACGGATAAGAATATCCTGCATAGTATTATCCAGGGCATGTCCCATATGAAGCTGTCCTGTAATATTTGGAGGCGGCATCACAATAGTAAATGGTTTTCTGCTTCTATCTACCTCAGCATGAAAATATCCATTATCAACCCATTTTCTATAAAGTCTTCCCTCTATATCTTCAGGATTATAATTCTTTTCGAGTTCCTTACGCATTTGTTTATCACTCTCTTTCCTTATATTTTTTAATTTAAGACCAATTATCCTTAGTCTAAAATATCATACCTTCTTAAATCGCTTGCTCCCGGAAGTCATCCTTGATCTCACTAAGGATTATATCCATCCTCTTATCGTAATCCGTCATATCTTTATTCATCTTGTTATATGCCGCTCTCTGAAGCATCGCAAAGATAGTCATTTCTCGGACATCATCCTTGGAATCTCCTATCTCATGCATTATCTCATCAAGATATTCATCAGGAAGTCCCTGATATCTTATCTCACTTCTCAGGGTAGAAGTGTCAGAAGTGAGAGCCACTATATAGAAATATCCTTTTAAAGATTCTGGATTTTCATTTAATTCATAGGCCTTCAGGAAGAATTTCTTTGCATCCTCAAGATCCATGTTATTTGAAGCAGCTACAGCCCGGTTGTGATAGATATTTCCAAGAAATACGGGGTCTCTGGTATCATCTATCTCATCCAGAATATCATCATAGAAGGTTGCTGCCTTGATATATCTCCTGTATGCCAGATATCCATCTGCCTTCAGCTTTGCACGCTGCATCTTATCAAGTTTCCTGTACTTCTGCCATGCTTCAGCATAGGTCTTGATTTCTTCAAGAGTATAATAATCACCTGCACTTAATATTTCTATCAGAAAATCCTGCGCATATGTGGTTTTATTAAGCATTCCGATAAGCTTGTCTGCCAGCTCTTCCATCCCCAGTTCTACTCTTATCCAGTTAAACAGCTTCTCTGAAAGAGAGGACTTGCTTATCAGCATGGTATTATTGTAGATATAGAAGCAAAGCTCCTCATAGGTGTATATCTCAACCTTTGTGTTGAGAAATGTGAAAGGAGTTTCTGCAACCTTATTACTGCAAAGAATGATTTTTGACATCAGATCTTAAACTCCTTTCTATATATTTTATTTGTTGTAGGAAACATTTTTCCGAAGCCCATATCACGAATGATGACCGCTCCTTCGTTCGGACTTTCAAACTCTACCTCAAGACTCAGCTTTGTGGTTTTGTTAGGTCTTTTTGGAAGTCCGTGTATTCTGACGGTTTCCCTCTTCTCATCGTCGAACTTTCGGTTCTTATAAACGATGGTGACTTTATCGGTATCATCCATGATAACATTAAGTCTTCCTGTAGTGTTATACCACTGATTACCGCCTGTTATAATAGGAATAAATGTATCCTTTTCATCTCCCAGAGATATTCCTATATCTGAAAGAACATTTTCCTTTGTTTCAACAAAGAACTCATCATAGAAGGATCTGTACTCGCCGCCAACAGCTCTGTAGCAGGCTCCCTTTGTATAAATATTCTGTCCCACAAAGACTCGTCTTCCCTGGCAGAGAACATTTGTCGACTTCTTCATCCACTTGTTTGAAAAACCGACTCCCGTCAGAAAAACAGCTGATATATATGCCTTCTTGCCCTCGTACTCTGCTATTTTCGCAAAATCAACATCCATCTGATATGTATCATTTCCGTACTTGGACAGGGATATCTCACCTGTATAATCCTCATGGATTACATTTATTGTCTTTGGGTCTTTATTCTTTGCTATATCTATTCTGTAATAATTCAGACCATCAGTACTGTAATCATATAATGCAACACTGTTATTCCACAGCTCTGGCGGCTGATTGAATATGTAATAAAGTCCACTGTCAAGATGACTGGTTATCTCAATGGTTTCTTTATCAACATTCATTTCCTTATATAATTCACTTAGAAGGCTGAAAATCTCAGGATCAAAAGTCTCAACCGATATAACAAGCTTTCTTATCTCTGCCGTCTCATATCTGTAAAGAAATGTATCTATATGCAGCTTTACCATCATCATAAAAAGCTGCTTATAGGTATATTCATGACCTGCTACAGTGACTATATCTTCACTGCTGAGATTCTCAAATATACCATCCACCACAGTACCATTTTCGTTAAAACGTGCTTCAGAAGCTTCACCGCCAACATACCAGTGTTCGGTATCGGTACTGTAAAAGAGAATATTGGGCATCAGATAGGTTTCTTTATTATTCAACTGGCTGACTGATTCCGGCTCACGTTTTATGTCATTATAGTATGACAGCTGTGTAAAGTCGGAACAGAGATCCATGCCTATGTAGAATACTTCTGCCATTTTTTTCCTCCGTTACCATTTAGATTCTATTCCTGTTATAGTATCCTCAGATTTTCCTCAAAGAGATGTACAGTATTGATATATACATCCAGCTCCTCAAGAAGCTCTTTATCCTTACGCATTTCCTGTTTAACAAGCATAGAATTTATCTGTTCAAAGCGACTGAGATTCTTGTCAGAGAAGGTTCTCTTCTTAAGAACATCGCTCTCATAGATCTTCGCATTTCCATTAGGATCGTCTTCAATGGAATAAACAAGTCTTTCTCCATGGAACACCACAAATTCAAGTACATAAACTCCACTGACAACCTCTTCCATACGCCGTCTCTCAGTCTTCTGTTTCCCTCTTGTTCCTGTATCAAAGCTGTACTTAACAAATACCTGTCTTTCTCTTTCGCTCTTATATACAAGATATGTCTTAAGGAATATATCCTGCGGAAGCCTGATAAATGAATCAAATCTCTTGAAGAATGGAAGCAGCTTTCCGGCATCCACAAACTTCTCCACATTTTCCTGAATCCAATTTCTCTGAACATCAGAGAATCTCTCCAGTTTACTGAAATACAGAAGAAGTGCCATAGTTGATATCTCATCATCTATGTTACCTTTAAGAACCTCCTGGAACATGGCGTCGAATATGGAATTCGGTACCTGAGCGTCATTTACCAGATAATTATGTGCTGAAAGTCTGGTAAATGCCTTCACAACAAGGCCTCTGCTTCTACCTCCATAATAAGTGTGGAATACGTCATATATATATTCGATATAGGTATTTGAGAACATCATCTGAACCAGAGTATTCTCTGCCAGAGGACCTATATCATTTACCTTGTCCTTTGCAAGCTTGAAGAGATCTGCCAGCTCCTCGAGACTTCCCTTGAAGTTTGACACAAGATAACCAAGTATATTGGCGTTTACTGTTCCGGTCTTATAGAGGTTGATACATATGGACATCAGATCTTCTATCATAAATCCGTCTGAATCAGTAACACCATAATCAGCAAGACGGTACAATTCGTTGGTATCCAGCTCGTTAAAACCATAGAGCTTAACAGCCTGGAATGCTTTATCGAACATGTTCATATCGATAAGATATGTAATGATGGTTCTTGCATTTGCATGTGTCAGATACTCTATATCAAGTCTGCTCAGATATTTTATGAGAACATCTGTATCCAGATTCTCATGATAGTACTCAATAATGTTGAGGCAGGCCTGCTGCTTATAATCATAGGATATTTCATCGCACTGAATTATCTCTCTTGCCGCATTTACCTCTTTGGCACTTCTATAGGTGAACTGACCAAGACTTTCATAATTAAACAGAAGTACTCTGTAATCTCTCGGACTGTACTCACGGCAGATAGGCATATAAGCCTTCTCATCAACTATCCTCTCGAAATGATAAGGAATGGAACCGGCATATCTGTTACCGTTTCTATCCTCAAATATAATAGATGCATTTTCCGAAAGAACCTCTACGTACGCCTCTCCGTTAACCAGAGGAACCTTCTGAACATTCTGCAGTTCCTCATGACTGACAATAACTGCAACAACATTTTTATTGGTACATACAACCTTACGGCGGAAAATGATGTTGATAAGCTTGCCTGCGTAGACACTGCTTACATTTTCCGGCTCAAGGAATTCATCGTATATAACGGTAAGGTCATCATTTACCTTGCCCTTTACGATCATATTCTCCATGAAATCTTCCATAGTCGGAGCATATTCGTGATATATCTTCATATGCTCTGACTTGTTGAATATGACATTTGCATAGAGATAAGCCTGCTCATCTTCTGTAAGTGTGTTCTTATAATTGAGATACATAAGTACAGACGTAGGAATCAGATCATAACGGGATCTGTTCATGCTTCTGATGTAACACTCATTAAGTCCAATGAACTTAAGACTGCGCATAACTGCAGCTTTATAAAAACGATGATACTTATAATCCAGCATATTTGCAGATATAAGCATGGAACATATACTGGAAAGAACTTCCAGATTCTCGCTCTCTTTACGACTGAGCTTTTCTGCTGCATCAGCTCTGATTGCCGCATCAAATCTTGAATCTGTGGAATCATCAAGGCTGTGTATATTTTCAGCAGTTTCTTTTGTTCTTTCTTCTACGGATGATTTTTCTACAGAATCCAAGGATTCCGTATCTTTATAAGCTTCTGTCTCATCCTCGGACTCATCCTCTTCTTTCAGATAAAGCTTAACTCTTCTCTCCTCATCTTCAAAGCTTCCGAGCTGGGAATCTGACTTATTACCGAAATTAAAGGACATATCCTCAAGAGATTCATCATCATACTCATGAATGGCTGATATTCTCGACTGCTCATCCACATCAGCTCTTCCCGAATCAAGAAAGATAGCTTCATCAAAGCCTCTTTCAACAGCTGCTTTTCTTCTTTCAACCCTGAGCTCAGTCTCGTTTTTATCATATATTTCTCTTAAGACATCAAAGATCTTCTTATTAAAATCCTTGTTTTTTCCGGCTATTTTAACAAATTCCAAAAGAACATCATCAGAGATGTATTTATTTCTAAGTCCCCACTTGATACTTGTAATCTCACAGGATGTCAGACGTCTGAGCATCATAGGATTTCCATTAAAAAGATTACAGAGCTCAAAGTATATCACCGGACTGTTACTGCCCTCATTGTACATCTGGGAAAGCTCTCTGTATAAAGCAGCCTTATCCTCACTCAGATCCTCATCCACAAACAGAAGAAGCCAGAAGTAAAACAGCTTAGGCTGCTCTGTTCTGTAATTTCTTCTGATGAGATTTGCCGTTTTCTTGATGGTCTCCTCATCCTTATCCATCATTGCCTTCAGATAGTTATAGTAGCAGAGCTCCATAGCTCCCATACTTGACTTATCTACATCAGCTTCTATTCTGAGAAACTCCTGTTCAACCTTTGCAAATTCACCGGAAAGAATATTCATATGAATGATTGCCAATCTATACATATCCTCTTCCGGCTCAAGCTCATTCAGCTTTTTAAGTGCCTTCATGTTCTGGCTTATATATTCTTCGAGATTAATTCTGTCCATGCGGAAATTCAGATATGCCCTGGTGATATCCGATCTGCACTTCTTGTAACTCTTAATCTTGAAATGACTTTCATGATTAGCTCTTGCCTGAGTAGGTTTAAGAAGGTGAATCTCAACCTCTATCTTCTGATATATATTCTCTATGATCAGCTTACCGGTATTCTCTCCATCAGGAACGTGCTCTGGCGAGACATACACCTTAAGTGAACAGGTATTGCCTGTAAAGTCCTTTGCCGATATGGTCTTTTTTGAAGGAATGATGAATTCTGAGTCTGAACGAATCTCAGAAAATGTATATCCCCATGTGTTTTTCTGTATATCAACTGTTACACTTTCAGTTTCACGAGGCATGTTGATATCTATTTTCGCCTTTGACACAGAAAGAGTTACTGTTCTTTTCTTTGATACAAGAACAAGGAATTCCTCCATAGCCTGATTGACAGAACGGCTCTCCAAAAGACTTTCGTATATCTTTTTTATGATAGTTTCTTTCTCAATAAATGTTCTCTTAAAATCATCACGTACAAAAAGCCTTGCGGCATCATTCCAGTTTCTCTCTGCAAGAGAAGCAAACTTGAAAAGATCATCTATCTTCTCATCGTGATTCTTGACGCATGGCTGAACTATACTGATGTCATATGGAAGTCTCCACTCTCCACCATCAGTTATTACATTTATATGTCCATGAAAATTCTGACCGGCCTCAAAACAGGTAGCATCCAGAGAATACTTAACCACATAATTTCTGCTGATAAAACTGTGGTCCTCAAACCTCAGAAGATATCTGCTGTCATATACCATTCCCTTGATCGGAAATCCATTCATGCTGTCTATTCTGAATGAACTCTCATAAACTGTTCCGGCCTCTATGCTGATTTTAAAGCTTGTTTCAGATATGCTGATTTCGGGTCTGTCTATAATAAACTTTCCCTTTGCATATTGCTCGACTATCGCCTTCATCCTGGTACTCCGTCTCCCCCATCAAACTCCGGCACTCATTTCCATTTAATCCATTTTTATCTTGAAAGAGTACCTTTAACTGTTGTATACTTTAATTGATTTGCAGGTAAAAATTCCGAAAGTAAATCAATTTATTATAACAAATAAACTTTATTTTTTAAAGGAAAAATATCATGAATGCAACACCTCTTAGAATAGAACAATACGCTACTGTACTTTTCAACGCGAATCTTAATCCCAGAGGCATTCCCGACTCTGTAAAAATGTCGATCAAGGATAATATTGATACTATATCGAAATATCCTGACATTTATTATTCCAAGCTTAAAACCGCTGTTGCAGAGTATGTTGGCGAACCACTTGATAACATAGTTCTGGGAAATGGCTCCACTGATCTTCTAAAGCTTTTCGGTGCTCTTCTTACTCCTAAGAAGGCTATGATAGTTTATCCCGGACCAATGGAATACGCCAGAATTCTCAGTGCTTACAATTCAGAGGTTCTTTTTTATGAGTTGAAGGATGAGAACGAATTTGTCCTTGATATCAATGATTTCATCACTAATCTTACAGATGATATGGATATGGTGATCATATCTAATCCTAACAATCCTACTTCAAAGAAGATAAGCCTGGAAGATATGAAGACTCTTGCTGAGGCATGTAAGGAAAAGAAAATATTTCTTATAGTTGATGAGATGTATATCGAATTTGTGGAGAATTATAAGACTATCACCGCAGTTCAATTAGTCAATGATTATGATAATTTAGCAGTCATGAGAAGTGTATCCAAGTTCTTTTCTGTTCCCGGACTTAGATTTGGATATGCAATAATGAATAATCCAGAATTAAAGGAAATCATTGAGAAAATCATTACCAAGAACAATATAGCTTCGCTTACTGCAATAGCTATAACAAATATGTTAAAAGATACTGAATATATCAATGAATCCATATCCACTATACATACAGAACGTTCACTTGTATACCTTGCCATGTCAACCTGCAGAACAATACACCTATTTAAGCCGGATGCGAACTTCATGCTGGTAAAACTCCTAAAGGATGATATAACCTCAGCCGATGTGGCAACTCACTGTTCACAGCGTGGTATAATTATTAGAAAATGCGACGATATAAAGGGATTATCCAACAAATATATCCGCTTCTGTTTCATGAATCCGAAGCAGAACGACCTGATGGTAAATACAATACTTGAAATTGTTTAAAAAAAGATGACACTTTGAACCAGGTTCAAAGTGTCATCTTTTTATGTAAACCACTTTATTCATTTTCGGAAAGATATACCAGATATTCCTCAAGACAGAGATCCAGCTCCTTCATTTCCTGAGCGGCCTTCTCTCCTACATAGCGATAATGCCATGGCTCATTGTTGATCCCGGTAATATCTATCTTATTTTCCGGATAGCGTTTTATGAAACCATACTTATATGCATTTTCATCCAGCCAGTTATATACGGTATCATCATCACTGACATCATTGTTTGCATTTATATCTACACTTATACCAAGCTCATGCTCACTTGTACCAGGTACAGCAACATACTGTTTTGCATATGCTATTGCCTCATCCTCAGTACAGCCCTCTGCCTCATAAGCTTCTACCCTGCTGTCCATGATACTCTGCTGATCTTCTCTTGTTCTGTAGCCTTCTCTTACAAACAGATCCATTCCATAGCTTCTGGCATCATCAAACATGGCCTGAAGCTTAGGATATATTCTCGAATCAACCTGTTTCCCATTTGAAAGATCTGTCAGCTTTATTTCATAATCGTCCGGAACAGGATTATACTGATTTACCAGAATCAGGCACCATTTATCATCCTCTTCTGTCTCCTCAGTATTATCCTCGGTACTATCTACAGTGTTTTCTTCGGTAACTTCTTCGGTTACCTCTTCAGTAGTTGCTTCTGTAATTTCTTCGGTTGTTTTCTCCGTTGTTTCTTCAGTAGTATTTTCTGTAGTTGCTTCTGTCGATTCCTCTGTAAATTCTTCCGCCATCTCGATTGTAGTTTCTTCATTATTTGATGTATCAGAATTGAATCCACAACCTGAAAAAGAAAGAATAAACGTAGCTACCATTAGAAATACTACTTGTTTTTTACGGTTGATCATTTCTTTGATTTCTTATCTTCCTTTGTTTTTTCCTTTTCTTTATCTTTTTTTGTTTTTTCTGTTTTTTCTTTCTTTTTAATTATCTTGAGTTTCTCTTTTTTATCCTTTTTGTCGGTTTTACTTTCTTTTTCTTTTTTATCAGTCTTTTCCGGCTTGACGGTCTTCTTATTCTTTTCCTTATTATGCGATTGGGTTTCTTTTATACTCTTATCCTTGGTGTCTTGTTCTTCCGGTTTTTTCTTCTTTGTCACAGATTTCTCATCCATAACTCTTACCGGTTCCAGATATTTGTCTCTATAGTACTTTTCAAGCTCCAGATATTCTTCATTTTTCTTGTCAACAATACTTCCGTGCAGAGGATCAAGACTGACATCTCTGGAAAGTCTCTTTATGGTATGCTTGGAAATACTCTTTGAATGAAGTGCAATCCTCTGAAGACTGTTCGTTATATCATAAAGCGCAACTCCACCCTGAACTCCGCAGTCTCCTGTCTGTAGACGTTCAACATGATGGGATTCTATCAGCAGCTTCAGTTCTTTAATCGTTCTGCTAAGTGGCTGAACACTGAAAGCTTTATTCATATTTTCGCTTTCAACGGATGAAAATGTTAACTCCAGCACTTTCTTCGTAGCTTCTATTATTGCACTTATCTCTGAAAGACCTTTATCTGAAAAATGCACATTATTATCATGACATTCCTGAGCAGTATAGGCTATATTCATACAATAATCGCCTATTCTTTCATAATCACCAATAGTATTCAGCATGGAATTGGCCATACTGATATTATCAAGTGTAAGCCTCTTTCTATCTATCTTTACTATATATGCCGAAAGTACGGTTTCACATTTATCTATAAAATCTTCATTCCTTCTAAGGTCATCAAAAAGCTTTTCGTCATAATCTGATATAAGCCCTGTTGCCATATGAAAGTTTTCCTGAATTCTCTCTGACATAACACTCATCAGATTCTTGCACTGAGTAAGTGCTATTCCCGGGGTCTTAAGCAGCATGTCATCAAGATGTCTGAATTCATCCTCAACTACTTCTTCCTCATTATCTCTAATAATTCTGGTAGTTATATCTGCCATCTTGTTGGAAAATGGAAGAAGCACTAAGCTGATGATCAGGTTAAAGCCCAGATGAAGATTTGCTATATTTCCTCTGTTTACAGGATTGCTGAAAAATGGGATTCCTACAGTATAGTAGATCAGATAAATAATTACAGAATAAAATATCGCTCCTACTATGTTGAAAAGAAGATAACTGAGGGCAACTCGCTTGGCCTGCTTATTTGCTCCTATACTTCCGAGAAGGATGGTAAAACATTTTCCTATATTTGCACCTATAATGATAGGTACAGCTGAGCCATAGGTTACGCTTCCTGTTGCGGAAAGCGCCTGAAGGATACCCACCGAAGCACTGGAGCTCTGAATAAGAGCTGTTAAAGCGAGTCCTATCATTATTCCAATAAAAGGATTGTTGAAAGCCACAAACATATTTCTAAAGCTTTCAGACTCCTTAAGTGGAATAAAGACTTCTTCCATAGCAGTCATGCCATAGAAAAGTGTTCCAAGACCTACAAATATTCCAGAAAGCTCTATAAGCTTCCTGCCCGGTACAAAATTATTTCTTACCTCACCGATAATAAAAAGCAATGCGCCAAGAGCAACAAGCATTGGTGCAAAGGAAGAGGGTTTCAGAAGCTGTAAAACCAGACTGCCTGAACCCAGATCGCCCAGCCTGAGTATCTGCGCGGTAACGGTACTACCGATATTTGAGCCATACACTACCGGAATAGCCTGTGAAAGAGTCATTATGCCGGCATTAACAAAACCAATAAGCATAATGGTGGTGGCAGCTGAGCTCTGAATAATACCGGTAACTCCAAGTCCGAGTGCCCAACCCTTTAGCTCACCTACGCCCTTCTTTTTACTTGTTGTTAGTGTCTGTAGTATCTTCTCCATTCCTGCTCCTGCAAGCTTTTTCAGAGATGAACCCATAAGATTCATTCCGAAAAGGAAAAGACCGACTCCACCAAATAATCCTAGAAAATCAATCATATATCGCCTCAATTAATAATGATTTTTCCTTTAGCATTTTCGTCGTCAATGATTATTTCATCGACATGCTTTACCCTGATTGTACCACTTTTAGGATTCTTAATACTCACTATATCTCCTACAAGGGTCGCATCAACTTCAGATTTTTCAAAGGAAAGATCAGCTTCTATCATTTTGCAGTTTATAAGCTTTAGATTTGTTGCATAACATAATGGCTGTGTTCCGATTATTGTACAATTTTCAAAAGTAACATTATCACAATACCAGGCCAGATACTCACCTTTAATAAAGCTATCCCTGATCGTAACATTTTTTGCATGCCAAAAGGCATCCTTGGTATCAAACCTGCAGTTTTTAAAATCAGAATCAGTAATATACTGAAAAGCATATTTTCCACTCATCCTGATATTATCAAACCTGAGCTCAGATGATCTCAGCATAAAATATTCACTCTCAGCATATGAGTTATTCATCACAATATTCTTAACAGACCAGCCAAATTCAGGAGAAATGATATTGCAGCCATTTATTTCAACATCTTTGCACTCCCGAAGTCCCTTGATTCCATGCATTCTTGTGTTTTCAATTTTAATTTCATTTGAATACCAGATGGCAGCCCTGCATTTATCAGTCATCTCAGAGTCTTTTATGTGCAAATGTTCATTATGCCAGAAAGGATATCTCAGATTAAAAAAAGAGCTGTCTACCATAACGTTCCTGCTTTCCTTCATGGCACTTTCTCCATCTGCAAGCCCATCGAAACGGCAGTTCTCAACTCTTATATCATCACTTCCATACAAAGCTCTTTCTTCATCAAAGGATTCATTTTTATAAATTATCATAACTATATCTATCCAATTAAAGCCAAAATCAGTACATTTATTACTTTATCATTAACTTAAGCTTTTTGCAATCTGTCATTTACAACAGAAAAATAATCCGTAAATAGTAACTATCATTAAAAATGTCCAACGAAGAATCATCTTCTCCGTTGGACAAATCATCTAAACTCTCAATTATTTCATTATTACTGTAATAGTTTTATAAGGGCTTACGCCTGTCAGGTTATCTACCTTATCTCCATTTCCAAAGGTAGCCACCTTAAACTTAACCTTCTTTCCTTTTTTGTAGCCCTTTATCTCGCTGGAAAGAGTATATTTACTCTTTGTTCCCTTGAGGATATGTACTACTCCATCCGGATCCTTAACAACTAATCCACCTGCGTTAGAAGGCCTTGACTTAAGATTGATAGTAAGTTTGTATGTAGTAACCTTTAATGAATAAGGCTTCTGCCACTTTAACTTATTACCGCTTTTTACCCACTGACCATTAAACTTCTTGGTCTTCTGCTTAACCTTTGATGTCTTAGCTGACTTGGTCTTAGGCGCTGACTTATATGCAGTTCTGAAAATGATTTCACTGCTTTCACTACTGCTGACAGTCTTTACACTTCCACTCTTATCTTTACTCTTAACATAGTTAACAGCCTTAATCTGATATGAAGTACCGGCAGAAAGACCTGTAAGCTTCATAGTCTTACCATTGGCAAATGTCTTCTCTTTCCAGGCAGATGAACCCTTCTTTCTGTAGTAAACAGTAGTTCCCGAATCAGTACAGTTAACTGTATTTGAATAAGCTTTTCCGAGTGTAACACTCTTCTTATCAGCTTTGGTTACAATAAGGCCAGGAGCCTGAGGAGCTACATCACAGTAGAAAGTTTCCTCAAACTTATACTTCTTCTCGTTTCTGTCATACTTTATAGAAACACTGGCGGTAACGGGGATAGTGAGCGATGTGCATCCAACCTCCATCTTTGCCAGATCTAGAGTGACTTCTCCGTTCGTGATAAAATCTCCATAAGATTCTCCCTTATTGTTCTTACCTCTGAGACTGCCGAGTGACATATTGAGATATTCGTCGTAAGGTTTGTTCTCATCGAGCTTTACAGCGAAGGTAATATCTGTACCTTTAATCTCTTTAACTGTCAATGTGAGTTTATAGAAATCTCTCTCAAAGGTAACTGTTGTACCTTTCTTTAATATTCCGGCATCATCTCCTGTTATCTTAACAGGTGTCTTGGATGCTTCTTCTACCTTACCCGGAATCTTGGATTCATCTTCAACAGGGCCGAACGGACCACAGATATTTGAATCCGGTCCCTTCTTTCCGTCTGATTCAACATAGTAAGCCTTAACATAGTAAGTCTTCTCGTAATCCATCTTGAAATACGAACTGTCACAAAGTGCATAAGTATTCCATTTAAGGTCTGCCTGTCCACTTGAAAAACTCCAGCTGTCTACTACCTGCCATGTCTGTTTATTATCAGTTGAAGCAGCGATAACTATACCGCAGCTCTTATCTATACCACATTCTAGATCAGGAGTAAAATCAACATCAATCTGTCTGTTATCAGTATTATGTACTTTACATATAAGATCCTTCGGAGCACCTGTTATCTTCGTAGATAACTCTTCCGTCGCATTTACCTTGCTTCCCGTAAATGGAATCAAAGTTATCACCATTATGCAGGCGAGAATAATTGATATCATTTTTACGCTTAGTTTCTTCATGTGAATTTACCCTCCTTAAAATACTTACTTCACTGTAACTTTTTTATTACCCTTTGCCTTGAAGATGTTATCATAAGGCTTTTCCAACGCATCTTTTGCATACCGGATTATTCATTTCCATACTTAAAAGTGACGCATTTTACATCAACATTATAAAAAATAAACGGGTGACACACATCACCCGTAAGAACCATTTTTATCTGTCAATGAATCCCTTTTCTGTCGTCATCATGAACTACCAGTCCAATTGTTTTTGCATTCATGGCCAGCTCCAACCGGTTTTTATAGCCGGTTTTATTAAGCATGTTCTGGATATGGCGCTTGACTGTATTAAGGGATATATTTAATTTTTCCGCTATCTCTTCATTGGAACGGTTGGTTGTAAGCTCTCTTAAAACCTCAAGTTCTCTATCTGTAAGCTCTGACTTTTTAGTGTCTCCGAACTCATAATCAGGTACACTCTCAGGGTATACGGATTCACCACACATGGTACGGTCCATGACATCAATCAGAGAGCTGTCATGGTATTCTTTAAACCAGAAGCTGTCTATCTTCTCCTGCTTTGCCTCTTCTATCCATTTGTATTCGCCGGTGGATGTGGCTAATATTACCTTTATATTCGGGTTATTTCTTTTAATGGCTTCGGCACACGTAAGCCCGTCCAGTCCCTTTTTCATCATAACATCCAGTATTACCAGATCCACAACATTTGTACGGCAGTAATTAACTACCTGTTCTGCTGTGGAGAAGGAGGCGGACAGCTCATAATTTACGGTACTTTGTATAAGCATCTCAAACAGAGTTCTGGAAACATACTCGTCATCGGCCATGACAACCTTGTATTTGGTATTTGCTCCGGACATAGGCGCCTCCTTTCTGTATTTTTCTACGATCAGAGCATTTCGAGCTCTGTGTCGGGCAGTCGTAAAACTATATCAAATATGCACGCAGGAACGAATTTTGACTTATGACACTATATGTCACATTATAGAAAAATAATGGTGTGCTTTACATCACTCTTAAGAACCATTTTTCATTTTTATTATTACAGTAAAATCTTCTTCCGCCTTTATCTCCATGGTACCACCTGCATTTTCAACCAGAGTACGCAGTGATGCCAAACCTCCTGTTTCTCTGATTGTATTTTCAGGCACTGAACCGGAACCGGCAGTATCTTTTTCCGGAGGCTGCCCATTTCCGGTAAGAATAAAGATTACCATATCTCCTTTTTCTTCTGTGGTTACGGTCAAGGTATCACCATCAGCATGCTTTTGGGTATTGGTGGCACATTCATTTATGGCTGATGCCAGAATATCCCTAAGCTCTCCCGTTTCAGGAATCATACCGTTTATCTTTACTTTCACGGCTATGGCTTTTGCCATTTCCACTGCATCAGCCAGCTGGTCAACTTCAGTGTCATCTTCTTCATATTCTTTAAGCAGGTGCATATTGGTTTGCTTCAGCGTATTTAAGAAATTATCCTCATCTATGGATTCCGGATTCTCCATGTAGTGTCGGCTGGCAAGCAGAATATGTCCCGTCTCGCTATGAACCTGTCTTCTGGCATTTAGGAGTTCACGAGATATGGTTATCTGTTCTGCCCTTCTGTTATATATTTCCAGACGACTCTTTATCTCTTTAAGCTTCTTATTTTTGTCCTTCAGTTCTTCATTTATCCTTGCTTCTTCGGTTATATCATTTGCCGTCAGCTGTATATACGGCTTTCCTCTCCAGGTTATATGCTCCTGCGTAAACTGCCAGGTTTTTGTATTGTCAGAATATACCGTATTATGTTCAAAGCCGGCGATATCCATTATGTCTTTTCCAAAACGGCTCTCAGATATAGCATTCATGGAAAGATTGGCAAATACAACATTTCCGCTCATTTCTGCAAATGCCACACCGGCAGGAAGCTGATCCAGAGCTTCTTTTATTGAAGAACGTGTAAGGTTTTTTTTACGTAGATGTATTCTATGTAGTGTACCCAAAACCAGATATATGACTGTTATCACTTCCACAATTAGAATTAAAGCCACCGGAAGTGAGCAGAATGCCGTTGTCACCCTGGGCCAGGTTCTTAAGTAGTCCACATCCATGTAATAGTAATAATCAGGCTCAACATAGTGGAACTTACCATCCAGCATCATATAGAATGCTGCAAAGTATATCACAAAGACAGTAAGTGAAATTAAGGTGTTTTTCCCTTTTCTGCCCAGTCTGTAAAATGTCATACTCAGGTATCCCGCATAGAGCATTATGAGCATGGCAAGGGATATGATTAGTTCACTGAGCCCTGTATTCATTGATTCCCATATGGTCATGTTACTCACCGCCTTTCCGCTTTAACTGCTCTGACGGTTTTGTCTGTGTAGCAGTGGTTACACATTTATGGTGTTTTTGCATTGGAACGGCCTTTATAGTAATAAGCAATATATCATCCTGCTGCTCTATTTCTATCGGAAGCGGTGCATTTTCAGTATCAAGCTTTATAGTTGTATCTGTCGAGAGTCGTAAGCCTTCCTCACTAAAGGATATCAGAAGCATTGTAGCCTCACCTATCAGCTGCTCAATAAGCTGCTGGAAGGTATCATAGATAGCAATGATAGTATCTGAAGGATAATCTTCATTAGACCCACTCTGATCCACAGATGTTTTTATTCCTACAAATTCCAGGTATCTCCCTGATTCGGATACAGCTATCAGCAGCTCATTTACAGATATCGTTTCATGCTCCGATGCCATAAGAAGCATATTTGTTTTTCTTTTTACAAATGCATTCAGCACAGATACCTCGGCCACGATATCTTTAAATTCTTTTGTACCGGGAACAGCTTCGTTTAAAAGGCTCTCTATCCTCTTCTGATAAGGATACATCTCCTGTGCTATCTCGTGATAGATATGATGATGCAGGCGCAGATATGCATTTTCTTCCTTCTGATTATTTTCGTACTCTATAAGGGTATTTTCACCCTCAAGTAATTCATTTGCTTCATTTAGTTCTTCGTTTGCATGGCGGATGTCGCTCTCATCCTCTATCCAGAATGTATATCCACCGCGGATTTTTCTACCGGAAAGCCTTCCATCGGGTATGGGATATATTGGAGTTTCAAGCGCCTCTGCAAGTACATCAGATCCTAACTTTAAACTGACTGCTGATTGGTATACGGGATTATAATCTTCATCGGTAATCATCACCGTCATAGGCAGACTCTCGAAGAAACCGGCATAGTTTTCGTTATAAGGTATAAGTCTCTGCCTTATAGCAAACTCGAAAATGGCCAGTGCAGTAAATATGTATATTTCAGGCGACTCATAAGGCGGTGTGAATTCGACATATTTTTTTAGAGTATGAAGCTGCGTAAGTATCAGCCAGATGACCAATATTCCAACCAGATAGAGAAGCCTTCTTTTCTGTCTTAGTCCGAAGGTTTTTATGAGCAGTATAACACCTGAAATGACCGCAAGTATTATCCATGCATATGCAAGGTAGAAGGGTATGCCGTATGTGTATGTTCCTGATTTCCCTATAAAATTATCTAATCCCGGTTCCGGCACAAAAACCAGATGATGAAGGTCATTTGTTATTATTATGCCCGAAAGTGCAGCCGCCGGAATTATAAAAAGTCTTTCATCAACCTTTGGCTTAGCAGCACCTCTATGTATGCAGATGCAAACCATAAGAAACATTGCAGGTATAACTGTCATGGGAATATAGTAGGCATACCACGAAAGTCGTATTCCTGCATCTACACCTGCTATTCGATATTTGTATACACGCAGTATCAGATAAAAAATCATGAATACCGCCACCACGATCATATAGCTTCTTGCTCTGGATGGGAGCAGTCTGGTATATACCGACTGTATCCAGAAAATGATAAGCAACGTGTATATCACAAATTCCAGGCAGAAGAACAGCGTAACTGCCTCATAGTGCGGATCGCCAAGTGCACTTATGTCATGTATTGTGTGTTCAATTATATGCAATATTCCCGCGAATATAAGGAGTCCTGCAAAAAGCAGCAGGTTCTTTTTAGAATTCTGCATAAATCGTTTCCTTCTTTATTCTTGCTTGTTTGCTGCAAAAAACATTTTTGCTTAAACTTGTTGTCTGTTAAACATTCAAAATATAACATATAATTAATACTCTGGGTAGACTTAAAAAGCAACTGCCCTCGGACTTTGCCCTCGTGGACTCCGCTAAAAACAGTCCACCGGACTGTTTTCTTCACGCTCCGTCCCTCTGCGCCCGAACGGGCGTTCGTGACACTGTGAGGTCGCAGGGACATAACATATAACATAGAATAAGAAATGAGGACACCCGTTGGGTATCCTCATTTCTTATTCGGTGCGACAGGATTTGAACCTGCGACCTCTGCGTCCCGAACGCAGCGCTCTACCAAACTGAGCCACGCACCGTTATTATATATATTTATTTTTTTAAAGCTCAGTTTGCTGAGCGCAGCGCTCTTCCGCCCTCGGCATAGCCTCGTGGACTAAAACCAGCTGCCACTGGCAGCTAACGTCCCAAACTGAGCCACCGATATAACTAATTAAATTTTTATTGCCCAGTTTGCTGAGCGCAAAAGCAGCGGTCCTTTTAAGACCGCTACTTATTGTAACACTAATCTTTGAAAAGTTCTACAGAAATTTTTTGAGTATATAACTATAGTCGCTCTATTTTTTCACTATCGCCACAAAGTTATCTTCCTCTTTTTTAAGAACAAGGCGAAGTCCATTTCTTTCAAGGATCGTATCAACGATGGAAAGTCCGAGACCGTTGCCTTTCTGACCGCTCCTGGCATTATCCCCTCTTACGAATCTTTTCTTTAGCTTCTTGATATTTTTAACATCCGGATCAGACATTTTGTTTTTGATTGAAAGCTCTTTTTCACCAAGCTTTATATTTATTTCACTTTTATCAGGACAATATTTTACTGCATTATCATAGAGATTGCTTAAGGCTTCTTTTATCCAGAAGCTGTCTGCTTTTATTGCCAGAACCTTATCCATAGGATCAACAGCGGTGGTTATTCCTCTTCTCTCTGTTTCCTTTGAATAACTATCAATCACTTCATCTACCAGCGACTTTATATCTATAGCCTCTTTTTTCATTTTTGTCTGGTCTGATTCCAGTTTAGAAAATGAAAGTATCCTGGTGATAAGCGAACTCATATAGTCTGCCTCATCAACTATGGTTTTCGCATAATCATTATCAGTCATGTCCTGAATATTCTCTGCACTGCCTCGTATCACCATAAGCGGACTCTTCAGGTCATGTGCCATAATATTCGTAAGATCTCTCTGATATATATTCATTTCATAGATGCTTTTCTTTTTCTGATAAGCAAAAAGTGAAAGGATAAATGTAAGTATGATTCCTATGACAGCTGCAATACTAGTTTCCAGCATCAGCATTTCCATGTTAGTGCATACTCCAAATTCTGAAAAGTCTAATACATTTTCAGAAGTCCAATAATTAATCTGATGACCGGAGATAATATTGAAAACCTTTTTCTTATCTCCTTCTCCCATTCGGACACGTTCACCATATAAAGCTTCATAAGTCTGTCCCGTAAAAAAGCTAAGATCACTTTCTGTTGAATAATCAAATTCTTCATCTGCTTTCATATTATTGTCTACGGCAAATACTTCAAAAGCTTCTTTTGTTCTACTTATTAATTCCTTCTCTTCTTCGTTATATGGATAAATAACACGTATCTGTGACAACGCAGAATAAAGGCCTCCACTTATGGTTTCATCTGAATATGAATAACCCTCAGCAATCAATACATCTTTTGATTTTAGAGACATATCCAGCTTTATCCTTCTCATTTCAGTTTCATAATCAGAATCAAAATATTCTTCACCATTTGAAAATATTTCCTGTAATTTATATGAACTATCATAATCTTCCTTTTCCACTGAGAGATATATCTCTTCGGGTATAAAATCCATATCCTTAAGATAATATCCCTTCAAATCCACATACACCGGTTCCTGGTAAAAATCCTTAAGTCGATACAATTCTTCTACCACGTCAGCTTCACAACACCTATAGTAAACTTTTGCCTTTTTACTCTCCTCAGAATTATCCTTTGGAGTATATTCCTGTGTTCTTGTGAGTATTAAAAATGGCTTATCAAAATCCATGAGGCCATTTTTCATATTCTCATCATATACATTTGCACTGCAGCCAACAAGCCAGCTATACATGTTTCTGATTAACAATTCAAACTGTGTAGATAATTCTTCATCTGTAAGCTGACGGCCATATAGTTCACTTATTTTTTCCAGCTTTTCCTCATCGTTTCTCAACTCATAAAGCTCAAAAGCATTTTTCAAACTGTTTTCATAAAAATTGGTTCTTGGACTATCTGAGAATAATCTTTCATTTTCAAGAAAGATTTCATATGACCTTACAGTAATCATAAGCATTATAACTGCAATAATTAAAAATACTACAGCCGCCCGTGTAATTATTATTTTAAATAGATTCGGTTTCTTATAGTAGTTTTTTATCAGTCTTTTTCTACGCTTTATCATTAGTCTAGAAGTACTCCTAATGATTACATATTAGTATACTCATCTATCGTTCATGTATCAATCTCCATAGATATCTTAATAGAAAAAAGCTGCCCATTACAGAGCAGCTCTAAGTATTATTTTATTAATTTCCAAATGTATTTGGCATTGATAGTTTGATTATATTTATATACCAGTCAATAAGCTGACCCCCGAAGATACTTGCTGCCACAAGACCTGCACAAAGAGATGGTCCGAACGGCATATGCTCCTTGCCACCTTTTCTTCTTCTGGCAATAAGAACAATTCCGATAGCCGCTCCCATAAACAGTCCGAATATAAATGATGTAAGTATTCCCTTCCAGCCAAGCAGAAGTCCCGCCGCTGCCATCAGCTTTATATCACCACCGCCGAAGGCTCCTCTCACGATAATCGTGAGTAGTAGCATAAAGCCACTGATACACACAAAGCCTACCAGACGCTGAACTATGGTTATCTCTGACTTTCCTAACAGAGTCATAACTGTTGAAACTATACCCAGTCCGAGGATGATCCAGTTAAGCTCAGGTGGAATCTCCATTGTGGCCATATCCACAAAAGTAACCACGGTGAGAACAGCAAAGAATACAAAGAATATAAAGGTATCAATACTAAGACCAAACCTATACCCTACAAGACCGCCCAGTATAATACCCAAAGCAGATACGATATAGAACTTTGATTTGTTCTCCTCGTATACATCCTTTATTCCAATCTTCAGTTTTCCTGCTTCAATTACCTTTTCCTCTTCGGAAGCCTTCTTCTCAGCCTCGGTCATCACACCGTCCACATCCTCGTCATAGTCTTCACGACTTCTGACCTTGGCAATAAGACGTCTAATGATTACATTTAACAATACGTATGTGATAAGCCCCGCCAGGGCAAAGATAATAATCATAGGTATATTCATAAACTACCTTCTTTTTTATTCTTCTACGGGTTTTATGATGATATTTAGCTCATCCAGCTGGCTCTGTTCTACTGTAGAAGGAGCGTCCATCATGATATCCTGTGCATTCTTGTTCATAGGGAATGCTATGATCTCGCGGATGGATTCCTCGCCTGCAAGAAGCATGATCATTCTGTCCACTCCCGGAGCAATACCAGCATGTGGCGGTGCACCGTAGGAAAATGCGTTGTACATTGCAGGGAACTTAGCCTTAACTTCATCCTCTCCGAGACGAACCATCTCAAAGGCACTTACCATTACCTCAGGATCATGATTTCTGACTGCTCCTGATGAAAGCTCTATACCGTTACATACCAGGTCGTACTGATCAGCCATTATGCTGAGCGGATCAACTTCTCCGGCCTTTGCTTTTTCAAGGATTTCCTTGCCGCCTATAGGCATTGAGAACGGATTATGACAGAACTCCAGAAGTCCTGACTCTTCCCCGATCTCATACATAGGGAAATCAACTATCCAGCAGAATTCATATCTTTCTTTATCCATATGACCTTCGCACTCTGCGCCGAGCATCTTAACTGCTACACCCGATATCTTCTGTGCGAGAGTCTTCTTACCTGCGCCAACTACAACAAGTGTATTTGGAGCAAGCTCTAATTTCTTTGTAATTGCTTCAGCAGTAGCGGGATCCGCATTGACAAACTTAGCGATTCCACCTGCAATAGCTCCGGTCTCGTCGCACTTGAACCAGTAAGCCTTTGCACCTGCCTGAACCTCTATGTCAGCACATATCTTATCTATCTGCTTTCTTGTGAGCTTGCAGTCTGAAACAGGAACAGCTTTGATTACATTTTGCTTGAAAGGCTCAAAACCGCAATTCTCAAGCTCATCAGTAACATCCTTAACTCTGAGATCGATACGAAGATCCGGCTTATCTGTTCCGAACTCATCCATAGCCTGAAGGTATGGAATTCTTTCGAACGGAGCTGTTGAAGCTATATTATATGTTCCGTACTTTGCGAAGATCGGAGGAAGCACATCCTCGATAACCTCAAATACATCATCCTTTGAAGCAAATGCCATCTCCATATCCAGCTGATAGAACTCTCCAGGTGAACGATCTCCTCTTGCATCCTCATCTCTGAAGCAAGGTGCTATCTGGAAATATCTGTCGAAGCCTGCTGTCATCAGAAGCTGCTTAAACTGCTGGGGTGCCTGTGGCAGGGCATAGAATTTGCCCGGATGCTTTCTGGCAGGAACGAGATAATCTCTTGCACCTTCAGGTGATGAAGCTGTAAGGATAGGTGTTGTTATCTCCATGAACCCATGCTCTATCATGGCGCTTCTAAGAGCTGCAACAACATTACATCTGAGTATGATATTATTCTTAACCTCAGGATTACGAAGATCCAGATAACGGTACTTAAGACGGAAGGTCTCATCTGCCTCTCTGGAGTGATTGATCTCAAATGGAAGCTCTGCATGGTAATTCTTACCAAGCACTTCAATCGACTCAGGAACTATTTCTATCTCGCCTGTAGGAATCTTGTTATTCACACTGCTTCTTTCACGAACCGTACCTGTGATCTTAAGAGTTGATTCCTTGTTTACCGGCTTGATCTTAGCCATCATCTCCTCATTCTCTATAACCACCTGGGTTATTCCGTAGAAATCACGCATGATAACAAATGCAAGATTCGCTCCGACTTCTCTTACATTTTCCATCCATCCGACGATAGTTACCTTTTCGCCTGCATTTTCTTTTCTTAACTCTCCGCATGTATGCGTTCTTGACTGCATTTATCTTTCCTCCAATTTAAAATTCTCTGTCTGTAAAGAATTCTTCAAATTCTGTGTAACCCTCTTCCATCATCTTATCCTTCTGGAATTTCTTATTCTTCTTCATAACGGATATGTTGACTATGGTTCCGGCATCTCTCTCTTCTTTAGCCTTCTGCAGGATCTTCTGCATCTTATCGGCCGGCATCTTCTTCTCGACGAGATAAGCTTTCTTTGAACCGCTTCCCGGAACCTGGAAGTTATTCTCCAGAAGAAGCATAACTATTCTTTCGAAGCCTATGGAAAAACCAACTGCCGGTGTAGCCTGACCTGTGAATTTACCGATCATCTCATCATAGCGTCCGCCGCCGCCCACTGATCCGCCATACTCATCCATGGATATCTCGAAGATAGGTCCTGTGTAGTAGGACATACCACGAACAAGTGTAGGATCAAACTGTATACCGAAGTCTGCTGCCTTGGAGCCTTCTACACTTGAGATGATTGTTTCAAGATTAGAAGATACCTCTTCGTCCAGGAAGTCTCCCAGAGTATCCTTTATCATACGGATATTCTGAACACTGACCTCTGCCTTCTTTGATGTATCAGCTGCATCCTCTCCTCCGGCAAGCTTTTCATAGAGACCAAGGTACTTATCAACCTTATCCTCTGAATAACCTTCCTTCAGAAGCTCTTCTCTGACACCATCCAGACCGATCTTGTCCATCTTATCCAGGATGATGAAAACTGTATCATAGTCAGCTTCTGCAAATCCGCTGTAGGCCGCCATAGCCTTAAGTATTCTTCTATCATTTATTCTTATGGTAAAGTTCTTGAAATCAAGCTTACCAAGAAGTGTTGTTGTTGCAAGTATCAGTTCTATCTCGGCAAGTATGCTCTGCTCACCAAGTATATCGATGTCGCATTGCATGAACTGGCGATAACGGCCACGCTGTGGTCTGTCGGCACGCCATACATTTCCCATCTGCAGAGCCTTAAAAGGTGACGGAAGATCATTTGCGTTATTTGAATAATACCTTGAAAGAGGAAGTGTCAGATCATATCTGAGACCACTGTCAGTAAGTGATCCGATATCATAGCCGCTATCTTCTCCGTCTGAAGTCTTAGCTCCACCTTCCACCAGCTTTCCAACTGCAGAAGTCAGCTTATCTCCTCTTTTAAGTACCTTGAAAATGAGCTTCTCATTCTCACCGCCCTGATTACTTGAAAGATTCTCTATATGTTCAACCGCCGGCGTCTCAACAGAAGTAAAACCGAAGGTCTTATAGGTTTCTTTTATAAGTCCTATCGCATAGTCTCTTATCTCCATCTCGCGAGGGAGAATATCCTTCATGCCTGTGACAGGCTTTTTCTTCATTGCCATATCATTTCTCCTCGTATAAAAACATGTGCCATCAGATGTTATATCATAATACACCAATAGCGAACGTATCAATCGAGATACATTCGCTATTATAGTACAACTTCAAGCTTTTTTAAACCTTTATTTACCCTGTTTTATATACTTGTGGTTTATTTCCAGAAATCCAGTTCTTCCTCATTAAGACCGATATCTTTTCCCTTGAAAACAGGCTTCTTTCCTTCCTTCTTCTGCTTCTCATAATCCTTCAGTGCGTCTATGGCAACCTTGCCCAGAATCATACAGCAGGGGAGATTGATAAGAGTCATACCTCCCATGGTGATATCAGCCATGGCCCATGCGGCATTCATTGGAATAATAGCACCGGCAAAAACCACGATGGCACAGCCCAGATGGAACAGCTTCATAAAAAGCGTTGACGGCTTCTTTTTGTGATTCAAGAATATAAGCGCATTGTCTACGTAGTACAGATTACCCAGAAGTGTGGTAAATGCAAACAGTATCATTGCAACTGTGATAAATGTAGGTCCCACCTTTCCGAATACTGTAGAAATAGCATTCTGAACATAAGGCGCTCCCGAAACCGCTTCACTTCTCTCAGTCCCGCTGGCAAGACACATAAGGGCTGTTGCAGTACAGAGAAGCAGCGTATCTATATATACGGACAAGGTCTGAACCAGTCCCTGCTTGGCAGGATGGGAAACCTTAGCGGAGGCTGATGCATTTGGCGCAGAACCCACGCCGGCTTCATTTGAATAAAGACCTCTCTTGATTCCGTATATCATGCAGGAACCGGCTACTCCGCCGAGAATAGACTTAAAGTCAAATGCATCCTTAAATATAATCACAAACATCGCCGGTATATTCTTTATATTAAACAGAATAACTATCAGTGATATAAGTACATACGCTATTCCCATCGCCGGAACTATCAGACTGGTCAGTTTGACGATTCTCTTTCCACCCCCAAGTAGGCAGTAACCAGTGAGAACAGCCAGAACCGCACCAATTATTATCGGTGTAACGCTCTTGTTATAAAAGGAATAAGCCTCAAATGTAGACTGAAGATTGTAGGAGCAGAGAAGATTGAATCCCACCGCATAGGTGGCAATCAGAAATACACAGAATACTCCAGCAAGTATGGGCGCATGAAGCGCCTTCTCGATATAGTAGGCAGGTCCTCCGTAACATTCGCCGTCATCGGATTTTCTCTTATATACCTGAGCAAGCGTACTTTCGATAAATGCAGACGAAGCGCCGACGATACACATTATCCACATCCAGAAAACTGCACCGGGTCCACCTAAGCATATGGCTGTAGATACTCCGACTATATTTCCCGTTCCTACACGGGAAGCAGTGGATACCAGCATGGCCTGAAGAGAGGATACATTTTTCTTGTCCTCAGGCGGCTCCTTTAAAAGCCCTACGGATTCGGGAAACAGACGTATCTGCACTCCTCTCGTCAGAATGGTAAAATAGATTCCCGCTATGGCCATAACTATAATCAGTATGGGATAGTACATCACGCTGTCTATCTTATCAAGTATCTGTCCAATCATAAAAATCCCCCGCAATATATTCTTAATTCAGCATGCTCCGAAAAATACGCGTGCAACCTTTTTTATTATATGACATAAGTGTCAAAAGTCAAAAAGCGTTCTTGCTTGCAAGAAAAGCTTGTTGACTTTATGACACGCTGAAACATGAGGAAATAGCAATTTTCGTAGAAAATTAGCGGTTTCCGAATGTTTCTAGGATTGCGAGAACAGTCCTCGATTATGCAATAATCGAGGATCCGAAGGATGCGTTCTGCAAAGCAGAACCAAGACTTGCAAAGCAAGGCTTGCATATCTCCTCTGGAGATATGGCACGAATTGCTTTAGCAATGGAGCAATCCGTATGTCATATGGTGTCAAAAGGTACTTTTGACACCCACATCATTATATTATAAATCGCTCAAAAATAAAACCTTAGAAGATGTAATGATCCAGTGGCACGAAAATAACTATAGTTTATTGACATTTAATATTATTCATCCTATAATGGAATAAAAATGGAATATTTTCGGCGATTATATGGAATGATCATGGAGGTTATTATTATGACAATTGATGAAATGAGGCAACTAAAGAAGGAATATGGTTATTCATGTAAACAAATATCTAAATTATCAGGAGTCCCCCTGGGAACAGTTCAGAAGATATTCAGCGGTGTTACTACTTCACCACGACACGAAACAATAATAGCACTAAGCAAATTATTCATTAATAGTAATACATATAAACGACTGGAAACATATTCGGATTTGTTTTCCGAAACCTCTTCAGCTAGTTTAGATACAAAGACATCCCTCTATGGTCTTGATTCATTTGAAAACAAAACCCTGAATGAATACGAATCTCTTCCCGAAGGCGCACGTATAGAAATGATTGATGGAGTATTCTACGAGATAAACTCTCCAACATTAGTTCATCAGCGAATTTGTGGAATGATTTTTTGTACATTTGAAAACTTTATAAACAAAAACGGTGAATCATGTTTTAATTCAGTCGCTCCAACTGATGTTCAGCTGGACTGTGACGATAAGACCATGGTTCAGCCGGATATTCTTGTGGTTTATGATAAAAATAAGATAAAAAAAGAGCGAGTTGTCGGTGCTCCAGATCTTATTGTAGAAGTAATTTCCCCAAGCAGCTGGTATATGGATACCGTACGAAAACTGAATAAATATAAAAATGCAGGTGTCCGTGAATACTGGATAGTATTCCCTAATAATAAGAGCGTGCTTGTATATAATTGGGGAAAACCGGAAAGCATTACTGAATATACCTTTGACGAAGCAGTTCCCGTTGAAATATGGGGCGGTAACTGTAAAGTCGATTTTAATGATATATTTAGTAAAGTAAGATTCTTGTATGATGACTGATATTTCACAACGCCTGCTCCTGCAGGCGTTTTTGTGTAAAAGCGAGGTGATATAAAAATGTATATTGAAAAAAGACCTACTAGTTTTAAATTCACCGAAAGATATAAAGGTCTAGATGGAAAATATCATTCAAAAAGCGTTTCATTTTCAAAAAACAACTTCAAAACAAGAACTGAAGCACAAAGCATTCTGGATAAAAGAATCAAAAATGAACTTACTAATATACCTCAAATAAGAGTCTCTGATCTGATTGATAAATATATAACATCGTCAAATATAACTGAACGATCAAAGATTAACTATTACAGTTCATTTAAGGGTATAATCGATTTACTGAAAGACCCAATGATTTCCGAACTGAATTGCGGCTATATTCTGGATTGTTTCGATGCCATAAATAACAACATAAGCAAATATAATCGATATATGCTCCTTCTGAAAATGCTCCTGAACTGGGCATTTCTCAGAAACTATATTGATGCTGATATTTCAAAAAAACTTAGAATTCTTCCGGAGTCTCACACTCATGAGGTTTCAGACAAATATCTCGAACCTGAAGATCTAGGCGTGCTACTTGACTATATGAAGAAAAATGCAATTATGAATATCTAATTTGTAAGCTTATGGCACTAACAGGAATGCGTATAGGCGAAGTTCTTGCCTTGAAAAAGGATGATATCTCTGAAGATTATATCAAAATAGATGAAACCTATGACAAAACAAGAAAAGCCTTCGACGATCCCAAAAGTACTATCCGCTCCATTTACATACAAAACGAACTAAGGGATTTTCTTACAGAACTAAAGAATCTACGAGATATCAGACTTAACTTAATACCATCAGTTAGTACGGACCTAATATTCTTTGATGATAGTGGTGAACCATATTCATACAATATTGTATATAAAAAGATAGTAAAATATTCCAATGAAGTACTTGGAAGAAAATTGTCTCCACACGTCTTCAGACACACCCATATATCACTTCTTGCAGCAGAAGGCGTCCCTTTGGAAACAATTTCTCGACGTGTAGGTCACAAAAATTCGAATATTACAAAAACAATATACCTCCATGTAACAAATAAAATGCGTGAAAAGGATAATAACGCTATCAAAAACATATACATTGTTCCCAAAATACCACCCAAAACCTAAAAACATCAAGCAATTAGTTTATGGCGATTAAGGTAACTGTAACTGCTAAGACGCCTGAAACACCTACAGCAGCACCGACAACAGCTCCTACAGCTGCTCCTACGGCAGCTCCTACAGCTGCTCCTACAGCTGCTCCTACAGCTGCTCCTACAGCTGCTCCTACAGCTACACCTGCTCCTAAGATCAATGTAAAGACTATTGAAGTTGGCGTATCTCCAGCAGAGACAGTTGTTGGTGGAACAGCTCAGGCTTCAGTTAAGGTATCACCTGAAGATGCTTCTGACAGTACTGTTACATATTCAGCTGATGAAGCATTCGTAACTATTGATCCTTCAACAGGTGCTATTACAGCAATTAAAGAAGGTGTTGCAACAATTAAGGCTACTGCTAATGATGGCAGTGGTGTAACAGGTACTACAACACTTACTATTAAGGGTACTGCAAGTGTAACTCTTCAGAAGCAGAGTTTATCAGGCCCTGTTGGATACACAGGTACATTAGGATATACAACATCACCTGCTAATTCAACTGTTGACTTCGAATCAAGTGATACGAGTGTTGTAACAGTTAACAAGAGCACAGGTGCATTTGAGGCTAAGAAGGTTGGTACTGCTACTATTACAGCTAAGCTCGTTGATTATCCTGAAGCTCCAGCAGCTCAGTGTGTAATCTCAGTTATTTCTGATGATGTTGTAAGAATCACAAGCTTTGGTGGTTTATCAGCAGACGGAACTCTCAGAGTTGATGTTGCTATGGCTGATACAAGCAAAGAAGTAACAGAGTCTCAGCTCGTTGGTACTACAGTTTCTATAAAGAATAGAGATACAGGAAAGACTATCACAGCTACATATGTTGAGGGCAGCTTAAGTGAAGGTACAGCTACATATGCTGTTGATGCTAGTCAGTTAACAAGTGGAACATATGCACTTATTTCTGATGATCCTAAGGTTGCTATTTCTACAGATAGCGAAGATGATTTAACACAGTCTGTAACAAAGTCTACACTTAAGACTGGTATCGCTGGTATGGTTTATGATGATTGGGGCGAGCCTGTTTATGGTGCTAGCATTGCTGTTATGGCAGGAAATCAGACAGTAAATACTACTACTACAGACATCAATGGTCATTATGAGGTAGAAGTTGGTGAAGGTTCTGCATATTATATCTTAGCAAATAAGAAAGATTATTATGAGACTTCAACAGGAACAGATAATTTCAGTAAATTATCTGTAATTGATGGAAAAGTAACAACCGCAAACCTTGTATTAGATGATATTGTAGTTGAGGAACGTGCAATTTACGGATATGTTTCAACTTCTGATGGAAAATCAATGACAGAACTTGAAGCTTCAGCTGGATATCGTCCAACTGCAACACTTTATAAGAACGTTGGTGGCGATAACTGGGAAGCTATAGCATATACAGAAGTTGGTTCAAATGGCTACTATGCATTCAGAAATAATTATTCTTCTATTATTGAGTCTGAAGACTTCAAAAATGATGAGGGATATTATTTCAGATATGCTGATTGGAACTGGGATACTCTTTACTCTTCAGTTGATTATATAAATCCTGATACTTCTTATCAGATCGAGATATCTTATGGACTCGCTCCTAACAATCTTCAGAATGTATATGAAACAAAGACTATTCCGTTTACATATCTTAATAAGCAGGAAGTTCAGAAGATAGATGACATCGAAATTAAGAAAGTTGCTGAATTCCGCGGATTAACAGTTCCTGCAGGCGCTATGACATGGACAAAAGATGTTAAACCAGCTGATTCTACTGAGAAGGTAGATATCGATTTCTATTTATTCGATTCAGAAAATAATTATGTTTTAGAGCTTTCTGGTTCAGACGCTGTAGAAGTAGAGTATGATTATACTATTCAGGCTTCAAAGAAAGATGCAACTGTTATACCTGAAAAAGCTATTTCATTACCGGAAGGAACATATTATGTTACATGTTCTTATGGTTTAAGTGGTTCTGCAGATGCATACTGTTCATTTGAGGTAGATTCAACCGGTTCTGCTGCTACTCTTAATGCAGTAAGCTTTGGACAGTCAAAAGATTATACACTTCAGTTAGTTCTTAATAAGACCGGCAAGTTCTTTGAAAAGAGAGGATATCTTCCATACCACGATGTTGAATTAAATGATTTATATGAAAACATTGATGGAAATAAGTATCTTGCATATACAGTATATCGTATAGATGAAGCCGGAAAAGAAATAATAGTTCAGGATAGTCAAAAGGTTAATCAGTTCGTAGTATCCGGCGATGGTAATTCAATCAATACAACAGTTGGATTCAACGATCTTATCATAGGCGAAACATATAGAGTAAGATTTGAGAGCTCAATACTTTCAGTTTACAACAGTGGTTCTATGGGTGATGAGGCTATTAATGCTAAAGAAGGTTACTATGAGTTCCTTTATACAGGAAATACTAACAATAGTACTCAGATTCAGTTTACTGATGAAGCATCTATTACAAGAATATACTTCGATTCACAGATCAATCAGTTTGGAACTACTTTTGACAAGACTCACAATCTTTTAGTTACAAAAGTACAGCTTAAGGATGAGGCTGGTAATGTAGTTAAGTCTGCTGATATTAATCAGTATTTCTCATGTGAGAACTACGCTGATATTCTTTCACAGACAGAAAAAGATCAGGTACAATATGGTGGTAAGGATCTGGTTGCTAATGGTATTCCAGTAGAATTCACTAATATCACTCCTGGTAAGTATACTTTAGTTATCAACATTAACGGATATGAAGAAAGTGCATTCCCTATTACTTTACCATATGATGAGATTCTTGGTATGAGTGAAGGAGATTACTACCTTACATCAGATGATGAATTTGTTGAGATTCCTGAAGTAAATATTCAGGGAACAATTAAAGACAAGAATGATAAGGGTGCAATCCTCAAGACTGTATCAATCACAGTAGTTGATGATAAGGGTACTGTAGTTGCACTTGGTGAGACAAATACTGGTGAGTATATCATTGCTAATAACAGTAAAGATGAAGGTAATGTATTAAAGGCAGGAAAAGAGTATACAGTTATATTCAGAGGTGATGGATATCAGTTATTCACAACCAAGACTACTGCTCTTATAGATGGTGATAATACATTCAATGCATTACTGGATGTAGGTGTTGGTTCTATTGAAGCAAATATCTATTCAGAAAATAATCAGGTAGTTGATCCTTGGTATGCTTATGCTTATGCAACAGATACATGGTTTGTATTACCGGATGAAGAGGATGCATTTGTTAATGATACTATTAGAGGTTTATACTATGGTGGTATTACCTTTAATGGTGCATATGGAATGACTCAGGCAAACAAAACAGTTTGGACCACAACTAGTGATATCCCTGTAGGTGAGTATAATATCTTTGTAGAAGATAGTGGAAGTAACCGTTATAAGAATGTAAGCCAGTATGCAGGAAAGATCGCATATGAAGGTGCTAAATTAAAGGTTGCTAAGGATATATTCGTTCCACTTGCTGACGAAGATCTTACAACACCTGTAGCGTTTGTTGTAACAAAGACAAATACTTCAACAGATAACAATCTGCATGGTATTGATGTAATAAGAATCTATAAGAAGGGTGCTGATGGTTCTGAGACATTAGTTGAAACAGAAGCATATTCTACAGATTCTATGAGCAATTCAAAGAACCATACATGGGGTCCTTATAGACTTAACCCTGGTGACTATGTTGCTTACGTATATAGTAAGAATTACCAGAGAGGATCAGTAACATTCCATGTTGAGGATCAGCCAAAGAAATCACAGACAGAGTCAATATCACTGCTTTCAGTAAAATAGTTATAGTTTACTGACACAATTGGGAATTATACCCCAATAGGATTTTAAATCAAAAACCATCCCATGCCTCGTGCATGGGATGGTAATAATATTTAAACCCGTTGCTTTATGCAACAAAAAGGAGTAAAGAAACAAAATGAAAAAGAGAATTTTAAGTCTTATTCTTGCTCTTGTACTTGTATTCGGAGTAGCTGTAGCTCCATCAGCTGGAGTTGATGCAGCATCAAAGAAGACATATACAGGCGTTATTCTTAAGAGTAAGCAGGCAAGCGTTAAGTTTACTATAGCTGAAGCTAAGAAGGCATCTGCAGCATCAAGCCTTAACAAGATCCTTGGTGTTACAGTTAAGTCAGGAAAGTCTTTCGCTATAACAATCGATGGCAAGAAGTTCACATCTACAAATAAGTCTGGTACTATCTACATCGGATCAAAGAAGCTCGTTGATGTTATCAAGGCTAGCAAGAAGAATCCTTCTATAACAGTTAAGACAAACATCAAGTCAGTTCTTAAGCTTGTAAAGCTTTCAGGAAA